>NZ_JBFTRA010000010.1:7500-250330 GCF_056399285.1 Mesorhizobium sp. 01N446
TACGCGGCTCTCTTGAATTTCGCGGAGGGCAGTCTTAGAAGCAAACTTCTTCGTCGCCAGCGGCGCACCGCCCTCGTTCGTGAGGCGTATATAGTCGCCACCTCAGCAAACTGTCAACATGCCCTCTTTTAAGAGCCACGCAAGCCTGCGCGCGATGAGCCTTATAGAGAAGGCACGCCGCCCGCTTTGCAGAGCGCTCTATAAGAGAAGTGCATGGGGGGAATTCGACCGGGGCCTGAGGCTTCGTTGACTTAACCTGCCGTGACAGGCAAATGTCATGGCCACAACAAAAGCGACAAGCCGTTCCGCCCGGGGAAGAAGCAGCCTTTCTGGATGCCAGACACGGAAGATGTCATAGCCGAACTCGGCAATGAGCCGCCGCTTATCGCGGATGGCCGCAGTGGCCCGCCCGATCGGCGCGAGGTTTCTGCACGCTGGCTGTCGGGCACATTCCTGACCGGCGTGACCTCGAGCGTGCTGATGGGCGTGGCGCTGTTCGCCGCCCTTGACGGGCGCCAGCAACTCGCGACACCACCCGAAATCGCGGAACTGATCGGCCTTGCCAGCAATGGCGATTCCGGCGAGGTGGCCAAGACGACCAGGCTGGTGGCGCCGCGTCAGATCGCCAAGGCCAAGGACCGCCGCCGTATGGAAGTGTCGATGGTCACCAAGGTCGGCGACCGTGACGTCATCCACACAATGCCTTTCGTACAGATCAAGATGGCGCTCGCCGCGGGCCACACCACCAGCCGGCCCTACCCGCCTTTCGATCCGATGCAGGTGTTCGGCGACGACGGTGACGACGCTCCGGCGCAACCGGCGACGGCCTCCGCCGCCTCCGGCCAGATCTATGGCGCGAAGGTCGAAAGCGAGATGAGCCTGAAGACCGTCGACTTCCCCATCGAGACGGCCTCCTTCGACGAAAAGAGCGATCTGTCCGCCGACGAGGTGGAAAAGGTGGTGCGCGAGGCCGGCACCGACCTCAGCGACGGCGCCGTCCAGGTCGCTTCACTCCACTATGTCGATCCGCAGCGATTCGGCGAAGCGTTCGCCGAATCGATGGCCGGCTCCTATGACGTCAAGATCGTGCCGGAAAACGTCTCGGTATCGCAGCGGGCCGCCACTGACGACCAGGCGCCGGCTTTCGCCGAAGAAATCATTCCCTTCACCAAGGACACCGACCTCACCGAGGCCTTTGCCGATTCAGGCTATACGGGCGATGACGCCACCGGCATGGCCGAAGCGATCGCCAAACTCCTGAACGCACCGACGTTGAAGGCTGGAACCGTGCTGCGCGTCGGCCTCGAGGTTCACGGCGACGCCGCCAAGGTCGTGCGCACCAGCGTCTACGACAAGACCACGCATATCGTCACCATCGCGCTCGACGATCGCGGCCAATATGTGCCGGCGCAGGAACCGGAGCCGAATCCCGAACTTTTGACGGCGTTCGACGATTCGTCGGCACCGGTCGTGGTGCGTGGCAACCTGCCCAATGTCTATGACGGCATCTACCGCGCAGCCTATTCCTACGGAATGTCCAAGGCGATGACCCAGCGGCTGATCAAGCTCCTGGCATCCGATGTCGACTTCCAGTCCCGGCTCAATCCTTCCGACCGCCTCGAAGTGCTGTTCTCGCAGCCTGATGGCGACGACCAGACATCGGACAATTCCGAACTTCTCTACGTCTCGGCGACATTCGGCGGCACGACGCGCAACTTCTACCGCTTCCAGATGGAGGACGGCAGCACAGACTATTTCGATGAGGACGGCTCGAGCGCCCAGCAGTTCCTGCTGCGCAATCCGCTGCCCGCCGGAAAGTTCCGCTCCGGTTTCGGCGCCCGCAGGCATCCGATCCTCGGCTATGTCCGCATGCATACCGGCGTCGACTGGGCAGCTCCGATCGGCACGCCGATCATCGCCGCCGGCAACGGCGTCGTCGAGAAGGTGGGCTGGGCCGGCGGTTACGGCAAGCAGATCATCATCCGTCATGCCAATGGCTACGAGACCTCTTACAATCACCAGAGCGCCTTTGCCAAAGGCATCGAGCCCGGCATGCGCGTGCGCCAGGGCCAGACCATCGGCTATCTCGGCCAGACCGGCCTTGCCACCGGCCCGCACCTTCACTACGAGCTGATCGTCAACGGCACCAAGGTCGACCCCATGCGTGTCCGCCTGCCCGTCGGCAAGGTACTGAAGGGCGACGACCTCGTCGCCTTCAAGCGCGAGCGCGAGCGCATCGACGATCTGCTGAAGCAGGAAGACGGCAATTCGCTGAAGGTTGCGAGCGCCAAGATCGAGGGCTGAGCCTCGACAGATCCCGACATAGGCGAATCAGGGTCGAGACGAATCGGCCGACGATTCATCGGCCCGGCGCGGCCAGGGCAGTGCCTGACCTGAAACGGTCATCCAGGCGATGATCGCGGCAAGCAGGCAAAGCACGGCGGTCGTCACGGATACGGCAAAAAAAGCCATGTCGCTAGCGGCAAGCCGCGTTGCTTCGAGTTCAGGTGGCAGGGATGCCAATACCGGTTCGCCAAAACCTGGGATGCCCGGCCTGACGCTGGTGTCGAGCATTGTTGAATAGACCCAGGTGGCAAGCGATCCCATCGCCGCCACCGCGATCAGGCCGCCAATGCGCGACACGGCGTTGTTGATGCCGGAGGCTGCTCCGGTATCCTTGTCTTCCACCGCCGTCATGATCGCCGTCGACAGCGGTGAGACGACCAGGGCCATGCCGAGGCCCATCAGCGCCATCAGCGGAAATATTCCGGTCCAGAAATGGTGAATGCCGGCATGACTGAGCAAAGCAAGTCCAGTGAAGGCGAAAGCCACGATCAGGCTGCCGCAGGCGATCGGGAAACGCGGCCCGAACCGGTCCGACAACTGGCCGACCGGTCCCGACAGAAGCGCGATCGATGCCGACAACGGCAGGAAGATGAAGCCGACTTCAGCCGTGCTCAGCCCCCAGCCGGCGATCAGCAGCATCGGCAGATAGAAAAGATTGGCCGACAGCGCGAAGTAAAGGAAGAAGGTCGCCACATTGGCGCCGGCAAAAGCGCCGATGCGAAACAGGCTGAGGTCGATCATCGGCTCGTGCTGCCGCCGTTCGAACAGGATGAAGACGACAAGCAACACCGCACCGGCGGCAATGCTCGGCCCGGCCATGTGGTCCTCGCCGCTCGAACTCATCGAGGTCAGCCCATAGGCGAGCGCGCCGAAGGCCAATGTCGCGAGCGCGCCGCCGCCGAGATCGAGGCTGCGTTTTTCGGTCGCTGCATCGGCCGGAATCTTGACCAGCAGCAGGTAGATCGAGATCAGGCCGAGCGGCAGGTTGACGGCGAAGATCGCCCGCCAGATGCCGTCGCCGAAAGCCGACAGCACCAGGCCGCCGAGCACCGGCCCGAGGGCCGTGGTCAGCGCCGAGGCCGCTGCCCAGATGCCGATTGCGCGGCCGCGTTCCTTTTTCGGGTAGGCCTTGGCGATGATGGCCAAACTGCCCGGCACCATGATCGCCGCGCCAATGCCCTGGAGGGCGCGAAACGCAATCAGCACGACAGCATTCGGCGCAAGCGCACAGGCGAGCGAGGCAACGATGAACAGCGCGATGCCGGCCACGAAGGCGCGGCGCAGCCCGAACCGGTCGCCGGCGGCGCCGCCGGCGAGGATCAGCGCCGAAAGCGTCAAGGCATAGCCATTGGAGATCCATTGCGCCTCGGCAAGACTGGCGCCGAGGTTGACGCGAATCGCCGGCATGGCGATAGCCAGGATCGAACCGTCGATGAAGCCGAGCGCCGAGGCCAGGATAGCGGCGATCAAGACGAATCGCCGCTGCGATTGCGGACAAAAGGTTCCGTTCGTGACCGGGCTGATCAGCGGGACTGCGGCGGCTTCGTTTGGCGAATGCATGACACCTTGCTTAGACCCCAAGCGCGCCGGCAACAACCGGCCAGCAGCTTGCAGTCCTTGAAACCAGCCAATTGGCCAGGATGCGTCCTGTCCGGATGCAAACGCCGGCAGTCATGCTAGGTTTTCCGGAAAACGGCAGCCGGGGGAAAATCAATGAAACGTCCACTCGAAGCGTCAGCAGAAGGACGCGGCCGCATTGTCGGCATCACCGACGGCGTCTTTGCCATCGCCCTCACGCTCATCGTGCTCGAGATCAGGGTGCCGGCGCATGAAACCGTGCATTCCGAGCACGATCTGCTTGCCGCCATTGCGGCACTGGCACCGCGCTTCCTGACTTATGCCTTGAGCTTCCTGACGCTGACCATCCTCTGGTTCGGCCAGCAGGCGCAGCATGGGCTGATCGCCAAATCCGACAGGCGGCTTGCCACGCTGAATCTCTGCTTCCTCGCCTTCATCGCGCTCTTGCCGTTCTCGACCGACCTCCTGGCGGACTTCCTCGAATTCAGGACCGCGGTGCTGGTTTACTGGCTTAACCTGCTGATGCTCGGCGTCACGCTGTTCGCCAGTTGGCGCTATGCGGAGAAGAACGGCTTTGTCGCCGAAGACGTGGATACTGAAACGAAGCGCACGGTCTATCTGCGCATCGTCAAGGCGCAGATCCTGTGGGCGATCGGTGCCGCACTCTGCCTGATCACCCCGCTGCTCAGCGTCGGCTTCATCCTGGTGGTGCAGATGATCTACGCCACCGCGCTGCGCGGCTCATTGCTGCGCAAAATCATCGGCTGAAGGTCCGCCGACAAACTCCACGGTGACGCCGGGCGAAACCAGCTTGGCGAGCTCGCGCGCGTCCCAGTTGGTCAGGCGTACGCAGCCATGGCTTTCCGTCTTGCCGATCTTCGACGGCTCGGGCGTTCCGTGGATGCCGTAGGTCGGCTTGTCCAGGGCGATCCACACAGAGCCGACCGGGCCGTTGGGGCCTGGCGGAATGGTCAGGATCTTGTCGTTCTGGCCCTGCTTGAAGTTGATATTCGGATTGTAGGTGTAGTTGGGATCGAGCGCGATGCGCGACACGGCGTGTATCCCGGTGGGCGACGGCGTATCGGCCGAGCCGATGGTCGCGGGATAGGCCGCGACCAGCTTGCCGCCCGCATCGTAGGCGTACACTTCCTTTTTGGTCTTGTCGGCGACGATGCGCGCGACCGGCGTCGAGACCAGCTTGCCGAAATTGGCGACCTTGACGATCGTGCCGGGACGATTGAAATCGAGGCCCTTGTTGATCGACTTCAGATAGTTCTCGTCCATGTGGAAGCGCTCCGCCAGCGCCTCGGTGACGGAGGTGTAGCACATGCAGTTGAGCTGCGCCTTCTGGCCGTAGTCTTCCGGGATCGAGGCGACATAGGGGCCAGCCGCATCTTCCGCTGTGATGGTGTAACTGGCGAAAGCATCGCCGCCTGATTGCGCGAGTGCCGCCTGGATACCGACCGCGTCCGTCGATTTCAGGCTGCTGCCGTTGATCTGGTTATAGGCGGCCAAGGCCTTGTCGACATTCGAGCCGAAGCGCCCGTCAATCACGCCCGGCGAAGCGCCGCCGCGGTCGAGCAGCACCTGCAGCGCCGCCACGTCCCGGCGCACGCCGAGCGACAGCGACGGATCGACGGCGGCCTTGCCGCCAGTGTCCGGCGGCAGGGAAGCCTGCGCGTCCGGATTGACCTGCTCCACGTCCGGCTGCACAGGGTCTATCGAGGCCTCGTTCAGCGGCTGGCGCTTGATTGTGCGCGGCTTTGCCGGCTGCGGCGCATCGGGATAGCTGTTGTCGTAGCTGCCGTCGTCTTGCGGCGCCGGCGGATAGGCTTCGACCGAATTGTCGCCATTGGGGTCATATTCGTCCGCCGGCGGCGGGATTACCCGGCCTTCCTCTTCCAACTGCTTGCGGCGGAACCGCGCCATGTCTTGCGGATCGTCGAGATAGTAGCGGTCATCGTCGGCGGGAGCCCGGCCCAACTCGCGCAGCCTCGTCTCGCGGCGCAGCGCACGGCGGTCAAGCCGTGTCTGCGGCGGCTGGATAGCGATAACCTTGCCGGTATCCGCATCGACGATGACGCGATTGCCGCGGGCGTCGTAGTAGATGTCCAGATTCCCGTCCTGCGCGACAAGAATTCCGCCATCCTTGGCGGCGCGGACAACCCTTGGCGCATTGTCCTGTGTCGGCGCGGCAAGCGCACCGAAAGACATAAGCCCGGTGGCAAGTGCCGAAAGGGCAAAAATCGTGCGGAACATCGTGGCCAACTCTCCGGTCCGTAATTGCCGCCGCCCGGCATTGTTCGCTGGGCGAACCCTTCGCCAGCAAACCAGTTACCCCACCCTATGGTTCCAATATGAACCGGGCATGAAGATGGCGGTTTTCGGCGTACCGACGAATACTCGCTAGCTTGCGAGTCCCAATTCCTTGCGCGCCTGCTTGGTCAGCTTCAGGGCGACAAGGCGATGGCTCTCGCGCAAATAGTCCCTCAGTGCGCCATCATCCATGCTCTGGCTTGTCCGACGCTGGATCCATTTCATGCCGCGCGAGGCAAGGTAAGGCGCGGGCCGCAGGCCCGGCTGTTCCTTCAGCACGTCATAGGCAATGTCGGAACATTTGAAGGTGACGAAGAGCTGCTGGCCCTGATCCCAGCCGCCGATCGCAAACATCTTGGTCCCGACCTTCCAGACATGGGCGCCGCCCCATTGGACGACGTGGTTCGCCGCGGGCAGCGAAGCGCAGAAGCCGTTGTAGTCGTCCAGCGTCATCCGCCCCCCAATCACTTATGAAAACGCCGCGCGTCCAGGGTGCACGCGCGGCGTTGAAAATCAGGCCGCCGCTTCGGTCGCGACGACTGTCGGCTTGGAGCGGAAGTTCAGCCGGTCGGAACCGGCCGTGACCTTGACGGTCGAACCATCGAGAATCTCGCCGAGCAGGATCTTCTCCGCCAGCGGGTCCTGCAGTTCCTTCTGCATCACCCGCTTCAGCGGCCGCGCGCCATAGGCCGGGTCGTAGCCCTTGGCCGCCAGCCACTCGATCGCCTCGTGATCCAGCGACAGCGTGATCTTGCGATCCACAAGCAGGCTTTCCAGCCGTTTGAGCTGGATCTCGACGATGCGGTCCATGTCCTTGCGGCGCAGCCGGTGGAACAGGATCACCTCGTCGACGCGGTTGAGGAACTCCGGCCGGAACGATGCCCTGACCACGCCCATCACCTCGTCGCGCACGGCGTCGACATCCTGGTCCTCCCCGAGATTGACCAGATATTCGGCGCCAAGGTTCGACGTCATGATGATCAGCGTGTTGCGGAAATCGACCGTGCGGCCCTGGCCATCGGTGAGCCGGCCGTCGTCGAGCACCTGCAGGAGCACGTTGAAGACATCGGGATGCGCCTTCTCGATCTCGTCGAACAGCACGACCTGATAGGGCCGGCGCCGCACCGCTTCGGTCAGCGCGCCGCCTTCCTCATAGCCGACATAGCCGGGAGGCGCGCCGATCAGCCGGGCGACCGAGTGCTTCTCCATGAACTCCGACATGTCGATGCGCACCATGGCGCTGTCGTCGTCGAACAGGAAGCTCGCCAGCGCCTTGGTCAGCTCGGTCTTGCCGACACCCGTCGGTCCCAGGAAGATGAACGAGCCGATCGGCCGGTTCGGATCCTGCAGGCCGGCACGGGCGCGCCGCACTGCCTTGGAAACGGCCTGCACCGCCTCGCCCTGGCCGACGACGCGCTTGCCGATCTCGTCCTCCATGCGCAGCAGCTTGTCGCGCTCGCCCTGGAGCATCTTGTCGACCGGAATGCCCGTCCAGCGCGAGACGATATGGGCGACGTGGTCGGGCGTGACCACTTCCTCGACCATGCCGGCCTTGCCGTCCTGGGCCTCGGCTTCCTTGAGCTTCTTTTCCAGTTCCGGGATCTTGCCATAGGCAAGCTCGCCGGCGCGCTGGAACTCACCTTTGCGCTGGGCAATGGCGAGCTCGTTGCGCGCCTCGTCGAGCTGCTTCTTCAAGTCGGCGGCAAGCCCGAGCTTCTGCTTCTCGGCCTGCCACTTGGTGGTGATCTCGGTCGATTCCTCCTCGAGGCCGACGAGTTCCTTTTCCAGGCGGGCCAGCCGGTCCTTCGAGGCATCATCCGTCTCGACCTTCAGCGCCTCGCGCTCGATCTTGAGCTGCATGATGCGGCGGTCGATCTCGTCCAGCGCCTCGGGCTTGGAATCGACCTGCATCCTGAGCCGCGACGCGGCCTCGTCCACCAGGTCAATCGCCTTGTCCGGCAGGAAGCGGTCGGCGATGTAGCGGTTGGACAGCGTCGCCGCCGCCACCAGCGCCGAGTCCGAGATACGCACCTTGTGGTGCTGCTCGTATTTTTCCTTCAGGCCGCGCAGGATCGAGACGGTGTCTTCCACCGTCGGCTCGTCGACGAAGACGGGCTGGAAGCGCCGGGCAAGGGCAGGATCCTTTTCGACATGCTTGCGGTATTCATCGAGCGTGGTCGCGCCGACGCAGTGCAGTTCGCCACGCGCCAGCGCCGGCTTCAGAAGGTTCGACGCATCCATCGCGCCGTCCGCCTTGCCGGCGCCGACCAGCGTGTGCATCTCGTCGATGAACAGGATGATCCCGCCTGCGGCGGAGGTGACTTCCGAAAGCACGGCCTTAAGGCGCTCCTCGAACTCGCCGCGATATTTGGCGCCGGCGATCAGTGCGCCCATGTCGAGCGCCATCAGTTGCTTGTCCTTCAGCGATTCCGGCACGTCGCCATTGACGATGCGCAGCGCCAGGCCTTCGGCGATCGCCGTCTTGCCGACGCCGGGCTCGCCGATCAGCACGGGATTGTTCTTGGTGCGCCGCGACAGCACCTGAATGGTGCGGCGGATTTCGTCGTCGCGGCCAATCACGGGGTCCAGCTTGCCCGCGCGGGCATCAGCCGTGAGATCGCGCGCGTATTTCTTCAGCGCATCATAGCCCTGCTCGGCACTCGCCGAATCGGCGGTGCGGCCCTTGCGGACATCGTTGATGACCTGGTTCAGCGCCTGCGCGGTGACGCCGGCCTTGGCCAGGATGTCGGCGGTCTTGGCCGACTTCTCCATGGTGAGCGCCTGCAGCAGCCGCTCGACGGTGACGAAGCTGTCACCGGCCTTCTTGGCCAGTTCTTCTGCGGTGGAGAACACCTTGGCCAACGGCTGCGCCAGATAGAGCTGGCCGTTGCCGCCTTCGACTTTCGGCATCGCCTCGAGCGCCGTCTCGACGCCGAGCTTGACGTCGCGGACATTGCCGCCGGCGCGTTCGATAAGCGATGCGGCCAGACCCTCGTCATCATCGACGAGGACCTTCAAAATATGTTCGGGGGTGAACTGCTGGTGATTGCGGGAAAGCGCCATGGTCTGCGCCGACTGGATGAAGCCGCGCACGCGCTCGGAGTATTTCTCAAGGTTCATATCTGTCTCCTTCCATCACCGGCCCGCTTTGCGGCACCGGATCAGATTGCGGTGACGGACCCGCCCATTAGAGCCAGGTCCTGTTCAGCGCAGATATGGTGCATGGACCATGCCGTCTCAAGACGCATTGATATCGGTCAATGCATAATATTCCACGTCAGCCGAAACGAAAACGGCGGAGATTTCTCCCCGCCGTTAAACGTCTTGAAATGCCGTTCGATCAGTTGTCGATGTCGACGATCACCGGCTCGGCATTGCCGCTGTCGGCCGGGGCCGAGGCCACCTCGCCGGCATTCGCATTGTCGCCACCGCTGTCGACCTGGTCGGCATTGGTGCGCGGACGGCGCGGACGGCGCGGACGACGGGCAGCACCGCTCTCGGCGGCCGCCTCGTTGAGCTCGGCCTGGGCGGCAAGAGCCGCCGGCGAAAAACTCTCGAACAGCGGAGCCGGCTCGGCTGCGGCAACGGTCTCGGCCGGCGAGCCGGACTCGACCTGGAACTCCGCCTGAGCCGGAGCCTCGTTGCGCTGCTGCTGGCCGCCCTGCTCGGTCGACGAAGCGTAGTCACGCTGGCCATTCTGACCATAGCCGCCATTGGGACGGCGATCGCGGTGGCGCCCGCCATTGTTGTCGCGGCCACCATTGTTGCGCCCGTTATTGTCGCGCCCGCCATTGTCGCGACTATCGCGGCCTTCCCGGTTCAGCGCGACCTCGGCCGGCATGCCTTCGATCACCGGCTGCGGACCGGCGCCGTGGTTGATGACAGGAATTTGCGGATCGGAAACGGTGTTGCCGCCATTGCCGGCTCCATTATTGCCGGCATTGTCGAAATCGTCGCGATCTTCATCGCCGTCATCGTCGAAATCGTCACGGTTTTGCTGGACGTTCTGGATCGGCATCTGCGCCTGGGCGGCGGCAATGATGCGATTGTAGTGTTCGGCGTGCTGGAGGTAGTTCTCCGCCATGACGCGGTCGCCGGAGCTTTGCGCGTCACGGGCCAGGGTGGCGTACTTCTCGGCGATCTGCTGAGCTGATCCACGGATCTTCACATCCGGACCGTTGCTCTCGTAGTTGCGCGTCAGGGGATTCGGGCCCTTGCGGTTGTTGTTGTTATTGTTGTTGCCACCGCCGCCGCCATTGTTGTTGCGACCGCGCATGCGCCTGTTCTGCTGTTGTGGCCTCATTCGACTCTCTTCATCTTGAAATTTTCGAAAACTCGTTACGAACGGAGGCGCTCATGCAGCCAGCCGTTTCGTTTCTTCACCGGCGTTCGCCCGCATCAATTGCGTTGGCGCCACGTGCCATCCTGTTCCGGTTACATCACTTGCCGGACGATTCCCGCACGAAGCTTGGGCGTCGTTTGCGCAAGAAGGCAGCTATTTCCAAGGAGGACCGAATCGCTAAGAGCACTGCCTGCTTCGTCTCATCCGGTTGAGGCGACCCTAGCCGCATTCCCGGGTATTGCCAAGCGGTTTTTTCGCACTGCGTCAAGGCTTATCCCCATTGAAAGACAAGAACCCTGTCGTTTCCGCCGAGATCATGCAAAGCAGCAGTCGCGGCATAACCAGCCGCCTCGAATATATCCGTAACCTCATTGCGCTGCGTGTGGCCGATCTCGACCACAATTCTGCTTTCGGCTTCAAGAAACCTTGCCGCCTCGGCGGCTATGATCCTGTAGGGGTTCAGCCCATCCACGCCGCCATCCAGGGCCAAGCGTGGGTCGAAATCGCGGACCTCGTCCTGCAGATTTCCAATGTCTCGTGACGGTATATAGGGAGGGTTTGCGGCAATTACATGGTATCGGCCGGAAACTTTTTCGAACCAGTCCGACTGCACCGCCATAAACCGGCCGCCGAGCCCGAGCTGCCCGGCATTGCGGGCCGCCGTCGCCAGCGCTCCGGCGGAAATGTCGACACCGGTGGCGGTCGCGGCAGGTACGGCACTGAGCAGCGCGAGCGCAATGGCGCCCGTCCCGGTGCCGAGATCCAGGATGCGGCAGGCGCCTTCCCGCGCGGCCGTTGCCTTGACGAAAGGCAGCACTGCCTCGACCAGCGTTTCGGTATCCGGCCTCGGCTCAAGCGTTTCCGGCGACAGCGACAGGCGCAAACCGTAGAATTCGCGGTAACCGAGGATGCGGTGCACCGGTTCGCCGGCGGCCCGGCGCCTCAGGGCTGCATCGATCGCGGCGATGGCGTTCTTGTCGATCGAGCATTGGGGGTCGACGATGGCCTGCGTGCGCGTCGTGCCGGAAAAATGTTCGACGATCAGCCGCCCGTCGAGCGCCGGATCGTCGACCCCGGCCGCCGCAAGCCTGGCCCGCGCCTCCCGCAGCAGCGGCTCCAGCGCCTCGGGCAGAGGGTCAGCCATCAAGGCCGATATCGGCCAGCAGCTTCGACTGGTGATCGGCGATCAGCGCGTCGACGATCTCGTCGAGCTCGCCCATCATCACCCTGTCAAGCTTGTAGAGCGTGAGGTTGATGCGATGGTCGGTGACGCGGCCTTGCGGGAAATTATAGGTGCGGATGCGCTCCGAGCGGTCGCCGGAGCCGACTTGCGACTTGCGCGATTCGGAACGCTCCTCGTCCGCCTTGCTGCGCTCCAGATCGTAGAGCCGGGCGCGCAGGATCTGCATGGCCTTCGCCCGGTTCTGGTGCTGCGACTTTTCCGCCTGCACCACCATGATGCCGGTCGGCAAATGGGTGATGCGCACCGCCGAATCGGTGGTGTTGACGTGCTGGCCGCCGGAACCCGAGGCGCGCATCGTGTCGATGCGGATGTCTTCGGCGCGGATGTCGATGTCGACCTCTTCCGCTTCCGGCAGCACGGCGACGGTCGCGGCGGAGGTGTGGATACGCCCGCTGGCTTCGGTCGCCGGCACGCGCTGGACGCGATGCACCCCGGATTCGAATTTCAGATGGGCGAAAACGCCCTTCCCCGAGACGGTGGCGATGATTTCCTTGAACCCGCCGGCATCGCCGTCGCTGGCCGACACCGTCTCGAACCGCCAGCCGCGTTGGGCGGCATAGCGCTCATACATGCGAAACAGGTCGCCGGCGAAAAGGGCTGCTTCATCGCCGCCGGTGCCGGCACGGATTTCCAGGATGGCGTTCTTGTCGTCAGCGGCATCCTTGGGCAGCAGCAGGATCTGGATATCCTTCTGCAGTGCCTCGATGCGCTCCTCCACGCCGGGCAGATCCGCTTCGGCGAGCGCCCGCATCTCGGCGTCGGTGCCCTTGTCGGCGAGCATCGCTTCGAGGTCGGCCTGCTCATGCTCGGCCGAGCGCAGTTCCCTGACCTTGGCCACCATGTCCTGCAGCTCGGCATATTCCGATGCCATCTTCACATAGGCATCCGGCGCCGGGCCGGCCGACATCTGCGCTTCGAGCATCTCGAAACGCTTGACGACTTGATCCATACGATCGCGGGGCAGATTGACCATGATGGGGGCGCTACAACGGGATCGAGCGGTCGTCGGCGAAGGCCTGCAGGAGCGCCCGCATCGGCAGCCCCTGCGCCGGCGCCATCAGATTGTCGTCGAAGAACGCCGTCAGCTCATCCAGAGGCAGTTCCGTCAGCATCGCCTTGACCGGGCCGATCGAGGCCGGCGACATCGAGATCGAACGGAAGCCGAGACCGATCAGCGCCATTGCCGAGATCGGCTTGCCGGCAAGTTCGCCGCACAGCGTCACCGGCGTATGGTTGCGGATGCCGGCATCGGCGATCTGCTTGAGCACGCGCAGGAACGGCGCCGACAGCGTGTCGAAGCGGTTGGCCAGTTGCGTGTTGCCGCGGTCGACTGCCATGACGAACTGGAACAGATCGTTCGACCCGACAGAGACGAAATCGACCGCCTTCATCAATTCGTCGAGCTGGAACAGCAGCGACGGCACTTCGAGCATCGCGCCCAGCTTGAGGCTGGTCGGCAGATGGTGGGCAAAGCGCGAGAGATGCCGCACCTCGCGGTCGATGATCTCGCGCGCCTGGGCGATCTCGCCGAGTTCAGTCACCATCGGCAGCATCAGCTTGAGCTCGCGCCCGCCGCTGGCCTTCAGCAAGGCGCGTATCTGGGTGCGCAGCAATCCCGGCCGGTCGAGTGTCAGGCGGATCGCTCGCCAGCCGAGCGCCGGGTTTTCTTCCTGGATGGCGCCCTTGAAGTAGGGCAGCACCTTGTCGCCGCCGATGTCGATGGTGCGGAAGGTGACCGGCTTGCCGCGCGCCGCCTCCAGCACGTCACGATAGAGCTTCTCCTGCGCCTCGGCGCGCGGAAAGGTCGAGGCGACCATGAACTGCAGTTCGGTGCGGAACAGGCCGATGCCGGCCGCACCCGCCTCGGCGAGCTGCGGCAGGTCGACGGCAAGCCCGGCATTCATCAGGAGATCGACCTGGACGCCGTCCCGGGTCGTCGACGGCTTCTTGCGCAGCTCGCGGTAAACCTCTTGCCGGCGCGCGCGGAACCGCACCTTTTCGGCATAGGCGGCTTCGAGATCTGACTGCGGTCGCAGATGGATCGTGCCTTCCTCGCCGTCGACGATGATGGCATCGCCGTTTTCCGCCATGGAAACGGCGCCCTTCATCTGGCCGGCGACCGGAATGCCCATGGCGCGCGCAACGATGACGACGTGGCTGGTGGCAGCACCGTCCTCGAGAACCAGCCCGCGCAGCTTGTCGCGGGGATAGTCGAGCAGCTCGGCCGCGCCCATCGAGCGGGCGACGATGATGGCGTCCTTCGGCAGCGAGGCCGCGACATCTTCCGGTCCGCGCCCCATCAGCTGGCGCAAGAGCCGGTTGGCAAGATCGTCGAAATCGCTCATCCGCTCGCGCAGATAGGGATCGGTCATGTGCAGCATGCGCGCGCGCATGTCTCTCTGCACCTTTTCCACTGCCGCTTCGGCCGTCAGGCCGTTGCGGATCGCCTCTTCCAGGCGCCGCACCCAGCCGCGGTCATTGGCGAACATGCGGTAGGCTTCCAGCACCTGGCGGTGCTCGCCCTCGAACGCGACGTCACGACGCTCCAGCATGTCGTCGATGGACAGCCGCAGCGAACCGAGCGAGGTCTCGAGACGCCTGACCTCTTCCTCGCTGTCCTCGTTGAACAAATTGGTGACGACGATGCGCGGCTCGTGCAGCACGACATGGCCAAGTCCGACGCCGTCGTTGAAGGACAGGCCAGTGAAGCTGACCGGCCGGCGCAGGTCGAGTTCCAGCCCAGGCCGGGTCAGCCGCGCCAGATCGCCGGTGGCGATCATCTCGGCGATGACCATCGCCGTGGTTTCCAGCGCCTCGACCTCGTCGTCGCGATAATGGCGCATGGTCTTGTTCTGAACGACCAGGACGCCCAGCGTGCGCCCTGCCCTGAGCACCGGCACGCCGAGGAAGGAATTGTAGATCTCTTCCCCGGTCTCCGGCAGGTAGGCGAAGGCCGGATGTTCCTGCGCGTTGGAGAGGTTGAGCGGCCGCGCGCTGGCGGCGATGGTGCCGACCAGGCCTTGCCCGAGCCGCAGTTGCGCCAGGTGGACGGCGTTCGGGTTCAGACCCTCGGTGGCGTAGAGCTCAAGCACCGAATCGGCGCGCAGCACATAGAGCGAGCACACTTCCGCGACCATGTTGGAGGCGATATCGCGCACGATCCGGTCAAGCCGCTCCTGCGGCTCCAGCGGCTCTTGCATGAGCTCGCGGAGCCGTTTCAGCAAAACGCGCGGGCCACTGGCCTGGTCACGCATCGCGGCTTCTTCTCCAATGAAAACACTTGCCGGCGCAGTTTCCGCCGCTGCCGGCATGCGCGCAACAACTGATTCAGTCTTGCTACTGCTTATCCAGACCGTAGACGGAATGCAAAGTGCGAACCGCAAGTTCGGTGTACGGACCGTCGATCAGTATCGAAATCTTGATCTCGGAGGTGGTGATGGCGCGGATATTGATCGCCTTGTCGGCCAGTGCCTTGAAGGCGGTGGCGGCGACACCGGCGTGGCTCCTCATGCCGATGCCGATGACCGAGACCTTCGACATGCCGGCTTCCGACTGCACGACATCATAGCCGACCTCGGCCTTCAGCCGGTCGAGCACGGCCAGCGCCTTGTCGACGTCGCCGGAAGGGACGGTGAAGGTCATGTCGGTGAACTTGCCGTCCTCGGAAATGTTCTGGACGATCATGTCGACATTGATGTTGGCCTCGGCCAGCGGCCCGAAAATGCCGGCGGCAACGCCAGGGCGGTCGCCGACGCGGCGCAGCGAAATCTGGGCCTCGTCCTTGGCGTAGGCAATTCCGGTGACGACCTGCTGTTCCACGATCTCTTCCTCGTCGCAAATGAGCGTTCCCGGAGGATTGAGCAAATCCCCCATTCCGGGCGCGTCGGGATCGTCGAAGGACGACCGCACGAAGGTACGCACCTTGTGCACCATGGCAAGCTCGACCGAACGCACCTGCAGAACCTTGGCGCCGAGCGAGGCCATTTCAAGCATTTCCTCGAAGGAGATCTTGGCCAGCCGCCGCGCCTTGGGCTCGATGCGCGGGTCGGTGGTGTAGACGCCGTCGACGTCAGTGTAGATGTCGCAGCGGTCGGCCTTGACCGCCGCTGCGATGGCGACCGCGCTGGTGTCGGAGCCGCCGCGGCCGAGGGTCGCGATGCGATTGTCCGGCCCGATGCCCTGGAAGCCGGCGATGACGGCCACCTGGCCCTCGCCGAAGCGCTTGATCAGGAAGGCGCCGTCGATGTCGAGGATGCGCGCCGCGCCATGCGCGTTGTCGGTCTTGATCGGGATCTGCCAGCCCTGCCAGGAGCGGGCATGCACACCCATGTTCTGCAAGGTGATGGCCAGCAGGCCGGCCGTGACCTGTTCACCGGAAGCGACGACGGCGTCATATTCGCGCGCGTCATGCATCGGCGAGGCCTCGCGCGTCCAGCCGACCAGTTCGTTGGTCTTGCCGGCCATCGCTGAAACCACCACCGCCACTTCATGGCCGGCGTCGACCTCGCGTTTGACGTGACGCGCCACATTGCGGATGCGGGCGATGTCGGCGACGGAGGTTCCGCCGAATTTCATCACGATACGCGCCATGGAAGCGAAATGCCTTTGACTGAAGCCGGCCTGGAGCCGAAACGAAGGAAAGCGCCCGGCTGGCGCCGGCCGCTGAATGCGCGGCCTCCTTAGCCAAATGCTTTGGGTTTCGCAAGGCTGGCGGCGCATTGCCGGCTTCAAGCGGCGCATTGCCGGCTTCAAGCAGAGGCATATTGCCTTCCCGGCCGGCGCCGCCTACCAAATGCTGCCCGCGGGGGATTCCTTTTGGTTCGGCATAACAGATGATTGCTCGTCTTCGGCGCGCCATGCGATTGCAGTCGCTACCGCTTGTCGCCGGCTTCGCCGTGCTGGCGCTGATCGTCGGCGCCCGCGCCCTGCTCGTCGAGGGACAAAGGGCCAACCGTGCCGCCGCGCGCGAGACAATCGAATACCAGCAACAGCTTTCCGGACTGCTTTCCCTCGCGCAGGATGCCGAGGCTGGACAGCGTGGTTACCTGCTGACCGGCGAGAAATCCTACCTCGAACCGTACCAGAAGGCTGTCGGGGCAATTCCTGGGCAGATTGCCCGCATCGAAGCCATGACACCGGCCAACGATCAGCTCACCCAACAGGTCAGCCACATCAAGGACGCGCTTTCACAAAAACAGGCTGAACTCGCCGTGACGATCGCGCTCTACGACAAGGGCGATGCGGCAAAAGCGCTGGAACTTGTCCGCAGCGGTCAGGGCAAGGCCGCCATGGACGATATCCGCGCCAGCGTCGATACGATCCGGCGCATCGGCGCCGCCGACATTGCCGCGCGCGACGATCGCACGGACCAGGTAGAGGCCTGGCTGCGCGTCGGTTCGCTTGCGGCTCTCATCGCGATCTTCCTGCTCGGCGCCTACACGATCCGCCAATCCCGCCGCCGCTTCCGCGAGATTGCCACCGCGCAGGAAGAGTTGATGCGCAAGAACATCGAGCTCGGCAACGAGATCGATACGCGCGAGAAGGCCGAATCCCAGATCCGCCAGATGCAGAAAATGGAGGCGGTCGGCCAACTGACCGGCGGCATCGCCCACGATTTCAACAACATGCTGGCGGTCATCCTCAGCGCCATGAACCTTGCCCAGCGCAAGTTGAAGCGCGGCGAGAATGACATCGAGAAATTCATCGAGGCCGCGACGGATGCAGCCAGCCGTGCCGCCAATTTGACCTCCCGGCTGCTTGCCTTCTCCCGTCTGCAGCCGCTGGCGCCGCAGGTTGTCGACACCAACCGGCTGGTCACCGGCATGTCCGACCTTCTGCACCGTGCGCTGGGCGAAGGCATCCGCATCGAAACCGTGCTGGCGGGTGGCCTGTGGAAAACCCACGCCGACCCCAGCCAGATCGAGAACGCGATCCTCAACCTGGCCGTCAATGCCCGCGACGCCATGGACAATGACGGAAAGTTGACCATCGAGACCGCCAACAGCCACCTCGACGAGGCCTACGCCGCGACGCATGCCGAAGTCACGCCAGGCCAATATGTGATGATCGCGGTCACCGACACCGGTACCGGCATGTCGCCGGAGGTCATCGGCAAGGCCTTCGAACCCTTCTTCACGACCAAGCCGGTCAACAAGGGCACGGGGCTTGGGCTGAGCCAGGTGTTCGGCTTCGTCAAGCAGTCGGGCGGCCACGTCAAGATCTACTCCGAACCGGGCGAAGGCACGACGATCAGGATTTACTTACCCCGGTTTTTCGGACCGGAGGAGCCGGCGGCACCCGCCGGGCGCGGCAAGAGCACGGCCAGGGTCACAGAAACGATCCTCGTCGTCGAGGACGACGCCCGCGTGCGGGCCTCCACGACAGACGCCATGCGCGAACTCGGCTACACGGTCATCCACGTTGGAAGTGGCCAGGAAGCCCTTCAGAAGCTGGCGACTACATCGGACATCGCCCTGCTTTTCACGGATATCGTCATGCCGGCGATGAACGGCCGCAAGCTCGCCGAGGAAGCGGTCGCGCTCCAACCCGGTCTGAAAGTCGTCTTCACCACCGGTTTCACCAGGAATGCCGTCGTCCACAACGGCGTGCTCGACCATGACGTGCACTTCCTGGCCAAGCCGTTCACCATCGAGCAGCTCGAGGCCAAGCTGCGCGAAGTGCTGGACGCAAAGGGATAGCTGGGCTTTCTGGCGGCTGTCCGGTCCAGTCGACATGCCGGGATCATTCTGTCGCGTTAACCCACGCTTTGGCTGACCGTGGGAAGATCCCAGTTGGGGTCGGCCCGGCCCAATCCGGCAACGACGCGGTCGCGGCCGTCCGCCTTTGCCTGATAGAGCGAACGATCCGCGGCGTTGACGATTTCGACCCATGACGCACCGAGTTCCGGGAAGGCGGACACGCCGAACGAGGCCGTGATGGTTCCGAGCGTGCGGCCGCGATGCGTCAGATGCAGCTGCTTGATCGCCTTGCGCAGCGCCTCGTCGCGCTCGGCGGCATCGGCGATTGACGTTCCCGGCATCATCAGGGCGAATTCCTCGCCACCGTAGCGCGACACCACGTCACTTTCCCTGGCATGGTCCAGCAGCGTGGCGGCGACCTGCTTGAGCACGAGATCGCCCGCTTCATGGCCGAACGTATCGTTGAACTGCTTGAAATGATCGACATCGAGCATGATCATCGCCAGCGGCTGTTCGGAACGCTCCATGCGCCTCAGTTCGCGGCTGCTCGTTTCCTCGAGATAGCGGCGATTGTAGAGCCCGGTGTTCGGATCGCGGATCGATTGCTGCCGCAATGTTTCGCGCAGGCGCAGATTGGCCAATGCCAGGGCCAGCGTATCGACGACGCCGCGCAGGATCTGTTGCCGCTCGGCCAGCCAGTCCGGTCTGGCGGCGGCGTCCGGTTCACACAGATGCACGATGCCAAGTGTCTCCCCCTGCGCTGCGAGAGGCATGCAGACATAACCACGGCCGCCATTTTCTGTGATGTGGTTGCAGCGTGGCGTCAGCATGCCGGGGCCGGCAACATGCTCCTGGCCCCGCCGCAGCGCCCAGCAATCCTCCGGCGCGAACTGGCCAACGGTCGAACGGACGGCACCCCAATGCGCCATTTCCTCGACCAGGTTGCGCGAGGCACTGGTGAGATGCACGGTTCCGCTCAATCCGCCGAAGAAATCGGGCATGGCCGAACCGACGACGGAAAACGCCTCATGGAAGGTGACGCATGCCTGAAGCAGCTCGCCGAGCTTGACCAGGCGGGTCGTCGCCTGGGAGGTCTCCTTCAGTTCGCGATTGAGCGTCGCCAGTTCCTCGGCGCGATCGCTGACCGCTCGCTCGGCACTGCGCAACTCGCTGATGTCGTTCAACGTCAGCACGATCCCGCCGTCGGAACGATTGAGCGGGTTGCAGCTTGCAATCACCGGCAGGTACGATCCGTCCGGCTTTGCCAGCCGCACCTCGGCCTGATGCCCGCGCCCCGTGGTCAGCGCCAGCTCTATGGGCGATGTCGCCTGCGCCATCCTGTCTCCCGACAGACCCCTGATGTCGAGGATCGACCGCCAATCCTGCCCTTCGATCTTGTCGTTGCGCAGTCCGACGATCTCGGCGGCCGCCGGATTGGCCGAGACGATCCGGCCATCACCGTCGATGACGACAATGCCTTCGGCGACGGTGCGGACAATATCCTCGATATAGGCTTTCTGCTCGACAAGCTGCCCACGCGAGGATTCGAGTTCGGTCGCCATACTGTCGAACCCACGCGCCAATTGACCGAACTCGTCGTTGGAGGTCAGCCCGATGCGTGCCCCGGCGTCGCCGCGCGCCAGCGATTCGATGCCGCGGTTGAGGCCGGAAAGGCCGGCGCCAAAGCCGCGCAGCAATAGGAAGGCCGAGATCGCCGAGATCAGCACGGCGGCGGCGGTGCACAGACCGATGAGCCAGAGCATATCATTGGTGCGCTGCTGGGCGGCATGCAGCAGCGGCGTGTACTCGAACAGCACCGCGCCGACGGTCTTGCCGGGAGTATCCTTGATCGGCACTGCAACCAGATTGATCGCTTCTGACAGGTCGGTGCTGCTTTCGACAAAGTTGCGCGGCGCGCCGTCCTCGATCGTCCGGCCGACTTCATTGGCGGGATCGTGGCCGTACGGTGTGCCGACATTTCTTTCTTCGCCCGGGATATCGGCGAGGATGACCTTGTCCTGATTGACGACAACGAGGTCGCGTTTCGAACCGCCGTGTTGCGCCGTCACGAATTCACGCAGCGCCTCGGGCCTCTCGAACAAGGAATGCGGCGCGTCGGCAGCCTTGAAGGCGATCGTTTCGGCCAGTTGCCGTCCGACGCTCGTCGCTTCGGCGAGCGCACCGGATCTTGTCAGCGATATCTGGGAAACTATCGCAATCCCGCCCACCAGGCCGATCAAGACCGCGGCGCTCAGCAAGGTGGCAACAATCTGGGTCTTGATCCGCACCAAGCCATCCAATCAGTGGGAGGGCAATGTACATGCCGATCCCCGCTCGTGCTCGAAGAAACCGCCAATCTCGTAAATTTGCTGTTAAGGTATCCTGATCGACTGGCTTGTCCCGACCGGGCTGGCTGGTCAGCCAGGCTGTGCCACGGCTCTCCACAAGCCGGGATAGTCGACGACGAAGCCGTGCGGCGAGACATCGAGAATCGCATCGTAGCCGTAGACAGGCGCGCTGTACGCGTAGCGGACCTCGTCGAGACGCCGGTAGCTTTGCTCGAGCGGCACCATCTCGAGCGCGGGAAAGCTCAGATAGGCGGCTGGGGCGGGCGTCGTCTCGCCGATGCCGAGTGCGAACCGGCGGATCGCCAGCAGGTTCGATGCCGGCGTGAAGCCTAGGTCGACATCGACCAGGCCGGCGACATCCCGCTGGGGCTCGCCGTTCAGCATCCACTCGCCGTCGGCACGCCGTTCAATGGCATAGTGCAGCTTGCGCATGCCGAGAAAACCGTCGACCCGCGCCGATCGAGTGCGCCAGCCGGCGTCGCAGATCACCTCATAGGCAAGGCAGCATGGCTTGCCGTCCTGGACGAAGATGGCCTGTCCCTTGAGGCTGTGCCCGTCATCGGTTTGCGAAAGCAGGCAAGCGTCGTGACCCTCCACATCCAGCCGGCGCCAAAGGATCGAAGCCGTCATGACCGTCATCGCGCACTCCCTCGAATCCAAACGATGCCTTTCCTTCGCCTGCCAGGCCAATTGCGTTTCACCCGCAGCCCTCGACAGCTGACATGCCCTGACAGGATGCATCGCCCTGTCGGCACAGGAAAATTGTTACCTTGACTTTCCCGCTCCCACGCCCGACTTCCTAGCGTTCGAGGAGACCAACCGATGCCAGAACCCCGACGATCGACGATCGATGCCGGAGAAGTGGAACGCTTTTCCGCCCTTGCCGCCGAATGGTGGAACCCGAACGGCAAGTTCCGTCCGCTTCACAAGTTCAACCCGGTCCGGCTCTCCTATATCCGCGACCAGATAGCGACGCGCTTCGGCCGTGACCCGCGCGCCGCTCGGCCTTTCGAGGGTCTGCGCATCCTCGATATTGGCTGCGGCGGCGGCCTTTTGTGCGAGCCGATGGCTCGGCTTGGCGCCGAGGTCGTGGGAGCGGATGCCTCCGAGACGAACATCGAAGTGGCGAAACTGCACGCCGCCGAAGGCAATGTGAGCGTCGACTACCGCGCCACGACGGCCGAGGACCTCGCCGACGCCGGCGAGACATTCGACGTCATCCTCAACATGGAAGTGGTCGAGCATGTCGCCGACATCGACCTGTTCGTCGCCAAATGCGGGCAGATGGTCCGGCCCGGGGGCATCATGTTCGTGGCCACCATCAACCGCACGCTGAAGGCGCTGGGGCTGGCCATCATCGGTGCTGAGTATGTGCTGCGCTGGCTGCCGCGCGGCACCCACCAGTTCGGCAAGCTGGTGCGCCCGGAAGAGCTGGAAAAGGCGCTCGGCGGCGCCGGCCTGACGATCATCGATCGCACCGGCGTCACCTACAATCCGCTTGCCGATCGCTGGGCGCGGTCGAAGGACATGGACGTCAACTACATGGTGCTGGCGGAAAAAGGATCGGTCTGACCACGTTCGCGAATTCGCACCAAGGATGTGTTGAGATTCAGGTCAGGCCGAGTCGAAAACGGTGGTTTCCGAGAACCGGAGCGGAGCGTACTTTTGGTACGTGAGCACCGGAAGCGCAGGAAGCCGCCGTTTGCAGACCGGCCTCACCTGAATATCGATACATCCTACGCGTCGAGGGGCCGATAGCCGCCCCGCCAGTAGATCAGCGCCTGGCCGGCATCGCGGGTGCGAACCGCCTCGACCGAGCCGATAACGATGGAATGCGTGCCGCGGTCGATCATCTCGTCGAGGCTGCAGTCGAAGGCGGCAACGGCGTCGGAAAGCAGCGCGGCTCCGGTCTTCAGCGTCGTCCACTCGGCGCCTTCATAGCGATCCTTGCCCTTGATGCCGCCGAAGCCGGAGAAACGCTCCGCCACGGCTTGATGCTGGGGCCCCAGCGAATTGACGCCGAAATGCCGGTAGCGCTCGATAACCGGCCAGGTCGATGACGACCGGTTGACGCAAGCAATCACCTTGGGCGGCTCGGCCGACAGCGAGACCACCGAAATGACGACAAGGCCGGAACGGTCGTCGCCGACGCCGGCGGTGATGACGCTGACATTGCCGACGATGAGCCGCATGGCGGCGCGGAAGTCGGTGACGCTGACCGGACCTTCTGTCATGGACATTGCCTCTTCGCTTCCTTGCTAAGCCGCCGACTGCATCGCGGCCGGCGCGATGCGGATGCCTCTCTCTTCGAGAATGGGTAGCACGGTGTCGCGGAAATAGGGGAACTCCTCGACATAATCGACGAAGGACAGCGTCGAGCCGCGAAAACCTGCCGCGTGCAACGCGGTGATCCCATCGGCGACCTGCTCGGGCGTGCCGGTGAGCGGGAAGCCGCCATGGCCGGCCGCCATGCGGTCGCGAATGAGCGCCAGGAGATCATGCGGGAACGACTGCGCATGGGCGAACTGCAGCCGCACCAGATTGTCGACCGCCGCCCAGTCGGCGTTGGCGCGGCCGAAATGTTCGAGATAGTCCGTGGCTTCCTTTTCGGTCGGCCGGCAGACGACATGGGCGAAGGTCAGCACGTCGACATCGCTGCCGGCGGCTCTCGCCTGCTCCTTCAGCGCAATGATCTCGTCCTTGGAGCGCGCCAGATCGATTGCCGGCGTGAACAGGAAATCGGCGTTGCGGATCGCGAATTTGCGGCCCTCTTCCGAACCGGCGGCGTTGAGGATCGGCAGCCGTGAAGACGGCCGCGGATCGCCAAGCACATTCTTGAGCGTGAACCAGGTGCCGTCCCGGTCGAAGGCTTCCGTGCGCTGCCACAGCGCCTGGACGATATCGAACCATTCCTGGGCATAACCGTATCGCGTGACATGGTCGTCGGGCAGTGTCAGCCCAAGCGCTTCATATTCCGGTTTGTTCCAGCCGGCGACGATGTTGAGGCCGATGCGGCCGCGGCTGATCTGGTCGATGGTCGCCAACTGCTTGGCGACGACCACCGGATGGTTGGCCGCCGTATGGGTGGTGGCGAAAACCGTGATGTTGCGGGTGAGCGCCAGAAGCCCGGCCGCCCAGGTGATCGTCTCCAGCACATTGCCGTGGAAGTTCGTCTCGCCGCCATAACCGATCCAGCGCGCGATCGGCAGCATGAAGTCGATGCCGGCCTCGTCGAGCAGACGCGCCAGGCGCAGATTGTTGTCCCAGGAACTGGCCCAGCGCTCGGGAACCTTGGTGACGGTCATGCCGCCGGAACAATTGGACGCGAAAGTGCCTAGAAAGAAGGGCTGCGCCCGAGGCGCGGTCTTGTCGAGCATGCTCATTGTGGTGTTCTCCTCATTTTTTCTTATAATTTATGATAGAAAGTCTATCATAAATTCATGTGGACGCAATCACCGGGATCAGCGCATGCTTCTGGCAGGGGACAGACAGATGAACGAACGGCGCAAATCTCTGGAAACACAGGCCGAATTGCTGGATCGCGGCTGGCATCTGGCGCGCACGCCGCTGGAGATCGACGTCACCGAAGTCGAATACGCGCTGATGCGCGCCTACGAGGCATTCGGCCATTGGCAGGCTGAATGCCTCGCCACGGTGATCGAGTTCTCCGCCAGCGGACCCGAGAACGCGCTGCTGCACATCATCCGCATGAACGATCGCCCGAAAAGCGTGCGCGATCTTGCCCAGATGACCAACCGCGACGACATCCCCAACATCCAGTACAGCCTGCGCAAATTGCTGAAGGGCGGCTTGATCACCCGCACCGGCAGCGGCCGGTCGGGCGTCACCTACGAAGTAACGCCGCTCGGGCATCGCGTGACCGAGCGCTATGCCGACATCCGCTCCGTTCTGCTGATCGACGCCGTGACGCGTATTCCTGAAATGGCCGACAAGCTCGGGGATGTCGCGCGCACGCTCGAACTGATGACCGGCATCTACGAGCAGGCGGCGCGGGCCGCCGCCACGCACCGTCGCCGGCATCCCAGGCCGGAGCCCGGCGGCGACGCCGACGGCGGCGGAAAACTTTGACGACGTTCAAGCAGGCTGCGGCTTCGCGACGGCCTGACTCTGCGCCTTGGTGGTGATGAAGACGCCGGCGGTGATGATGACGGCGCCGGCCCAGGTCAGCAGTCGATAGTGCTCGCCAAGGAAGATCGTGCCGGCAAACAGGCCGACCGCGGCCGCCACATAGCCGATCTGGCTGAGATAGACCGGGCCGCCGACAGCCTGCAGCCGGAAGAAGAAGGCGAACATCGCCGACGCGGATGCGACCTGCGCGACGACGACCAGCGGTACGCCTCCGAGCGGCGCGAAGGCCTTGAGACCGAACAGTGCGAGAATGCCGGCGAGCAGCAGCGTGGCCGACGCCAGATGGCTGCCGACCGCAAGCTCGATCGGGCCGGTGCCTTCCGGCCAGTCGACGGTGCGGTAGATATTGCCGGCGGCGAGACTGACCGGGATGAGCAAGCCCACCGCCACCCAGAACAGATCAGCCGGCTGGCCGGCCTCGCCGCGCGTCACCGCCACCATGACGGCGCCGAAGAAGCCGACAGCGATGCCTGATATGCCCAGCATGTTGGGGCGCCGGACGCGCAGCAGGATCGAGAACACCAGCGTGACGACAGGCGACAGCGTGAACATGATGCCGGTATAGCCGGCGCCCAGATGCGGTATGGCCGAGAACATCAAGAGATTGGGGACGGCATAGGACACGGCTGCCGTGACGAAGAAATAGCGCAGCTTGTGCGCGGTGAGCCGGATAGGCTGACCGCGAGCCAAAAGCACGCACAAAAGCACGCCGCCGGCGCCGACCGAGATGACGAAGGCCCAGACCATGGCCGGCACGCCGGCCGCCGTGGCGAGCTTGCCGAAGGGCAGCGTCAGGCCGAGCAGGCCGCCGGTGACGACCAGCAGGCCGAGCGCCGATTCCCAAAGATATTTCATGGTCGAACCCTGTCGTGCGGCTCTTGGCCGGCATTGCATCATGCGGTAAGATAATGGAAAGATTCTTAACGTCAAGATATTTAATGGTGAGATAGTGGATAGGGCAGCGCGGGCGATCGAGCAGTGGAAGCGGGAGCGGCCGGATCTTGACGTCTCGCCCATGGGCGTGCTCGGACGGCTGAACGAAGCCTCGTCACTGATCGCCCGCGACCGCCTCGCCCCGCTGTTTGCCAGTTTCGGATTGCAGGCCGGCGAATTCGACGTTCTGGCAACGCTGCGCCGCTCGGGCTCGCCTTACGTGCTGACGCCGACCGCTCTCTACGAAGCGACCATGGTGACATCGGGCGCCATGACCAACCGGCTCGATCGGCTGGAAAAGGCCGAATTGATCCTGCGCGGTCCACATCCCAATGACCGGCGCGGCATTGTGGTGCAGCTGACTGAAAAGGGCCTCGCCTTGATCGACGAGGCTGTCACCGCCCATGTCGCCAACGAGCATGAGATTCTCGCCGGCCTGACGCCAACGGAACGGGAAATGCTCTCGCAGCTGCTTGAGAAATTGATCGGCAGCCTGAGCTGACCGCTCAGTTGCGGTCGTCCGGAAAGCTCGGGATCGGCATGAAATCGACGCCGTCCTCGGCCAGGCTCTTGGCCTCCTCGAGCGTCGCCTCGCCGTAGATCCCGCGCGCATCGGTTTCACCGAAGTGGATTTTCCGCGCTTCCTCGGCGAACTTGTCGCCGACATAGTCGGCATTCTCGCGCACTTTCTCGGCCATCGCCTTCAGTTGCGCCAGGGCCTGCTTCTGCGCCTCCCCCATGGCGAGCGCTATGGTTTCCTGCTTGCGGGCCGTCGAAACGGCGGGCGCCATCAGGGCCTTTTCTACCTTGTGCGAGCCGCAGCTCGGGCAATCGACAAAGCCGCGCTTCTTCTGGGTGTCGAAATCGTCATTGCTGCGGAACCAGCCCTCGAACTCGTGCTCGTTCTCGCAGATCAGGGAAAAGCGGATCAAGAGGCGGCACCCCGCAGGAGCGGCGCGTCCACCGCGCCGGCATTGATGGTGAAATCCCGCGCATTCTTCAAATTGGGGATCTTCTTGCGCGCTGCAAGCGACTGCGCCGGGTCGATCTCGGCGACGATCACGGCCGGCTCGTCATGCGCGGCTTCGGCAATGATACGGCCCCAGGGATCGACGATCAGCGAATGGCCATAGGTTTCGCGGCCGTCCTCATGCAGGCCGCCTTGCGCGGCGGCGACGACATAGGCACCGTTCTCGATGGCGCGCGCCCTCAGCAGCACATGCCAGTGCGCCTCGCCGGTCTGGCGGGTGAAGGCGGCGGGCACGGTCAAGACATCGGCGCCGGCCAGCGCCTCGGCGCGGAACAGCTGCGGGAACCGCAGGTCGTAGCACACCGCAAAGCCCAGCCTGGCGCCTTCGATCTCGGTGACGACGGCCTCGACGCCCGGCTCATAGGCAGCGGATTCGCGCCAGCTCTCGCCATTGTCGAGATCGACGTCGAACATGTGGATCTTGTCATAGGTGGCGAGCACAGCACCGTCCGGGCCGAACAGCAGCGCCCGGTTGGCGAGCTTGCCGTCGGCGCGCAGGATGGCGGTCGAGCCGATATGCAGGAAGACGCCGAGTTCGCGCGCCAGTCGGCGCGCGGTCGCGACGATGATGTCCTTGTCCTCGGAGGTGAAGGAGGCTGCACGCGCTTCCTTGTCGCGGATGAGCGCCCCGGTCATTTCCGGCGTTTGGATGTAGGTCGCGCCCTGCCCGGCCGCTTCACGCACCAGCCGTTCGAGATCGACCGCATTGCGCTCGGGGCTTTCGCCCGAGCGCATCTGGACCGCCGCAGCCTTGAAAACACCCATCATCAAACCCTCAAATCGTCGCGCCGTTGGCGAGCAGCCTGTCCAGCCGGCCTTCGGCCTCCAGCTCATGGAGATCGTCGCTGCCGCCGACATGCGTGTCGCCGATGAAAATCTGCGGAAAGGTCGTACGACCGTGCGCGCGAGAGATCATCTCCTGGCGCAGTTCCGGCGAAAAGGAAGCATCATGCTCGGTATAGGCGACGCCCTTGCGCTCCAGCAGCCGCTTGGCCGCCGTGCAATAGCCGCACATCATGCGTGTGTAGATCGTGACATCGACCATGACGAATTCCGCTTTGGTTGCCGACTTATATAGTCACGGACTCGTCCGCCCGGAAGTCCCCCGGCAACACACGCGCGAAGGTCAGCACGTCGACGGCGGACGCGCCGCCCCTTTTCAGCGCCTTGCTGGCCGAACGCACGGTGGCGCCCGTGGTGTAGACATCATCGATCAGAAGCACCCTGCGGCCGGCGATCTCGATCTCCGCCTCGGCCGGCACGCCAAAGGCGGCCCGCACATTCTCCTCGCGCTCCTGCCGCTCCAGCCCCACCTGCTGGCGGGTGAGTTTCACGCGCCGCATGGCGGAGGGTGCGAAAGACAGGCCGCTGAGCTCGCTAACCGCACGCGCCAGTTCTGCCGATTGGTTGAAGCGCCGCCGGAAGAAACGCCGCCAGTGCAGCGGCACCGGCACCACCACATCGGCATCGGCGATGAGATCAGCACCCGCGCGCACCATCCAGCGCCCCATCCAAGGCGCCAGATCGGTGCGATCCTGGTATTTCAGCCCTTGCACCATCTGGCGGGCGACGCCGGAATAGGCGACGGCTGCTCGCGCCCGCTCGAAGGGCGGCGGATCGGCGATCGCCTCGGCCGACAGAAAACCCTCGCCCATATGGTGGGTGAACGGCGTGCCCATCACCGGGCACCAGGGCCGCTCCAGGAGCCGCAGCTTCGGCCAGCAGGCGCCGCACAGCACGCCGGGCTGCGAGACATGCCGGCGGCAACCCGCACAGACCGGCGGAAACAGCATGCGCGCCGGCCAGCCGAGGGCCGATCGGGCGAGGTTCCTGATCCGAACAGACTTGATCTCTGGCATCGGATCGGCCACGTGGTTGGTTCTCCGCACCGAGTGTACCAAGTATATCAGGGCGTGGACAAACAAGGATCCGCCCGTTGCAGCCTATTATGGATACCTCTTTGTGGCTGGCGCACAAGCGGCGCGCACTCAGCCACCCGGTCGACGGTGCCGATTTCCTGATGAACCGCGCCGCCGAGGATCTTGCCGACCGGCTGGGGGCCGTCGAGCGCCGGTTCGGCAAGGCGGCGGTGCTGTTTTGCCAGACGCCGGCCGCGACCGATGTGCTCGCGGAAAGCGGCAAGGTGGCCGAGATCGTCCGCGTCGAGACGGACGCGGTTTTCCTGACGGGGGCCGCCGGCCTGGTCGCACCGCTGGAAACCGTGCCCTTCGAGCCGCAAAGCCTCGATCTGGCAGTGTCGCTTCTGTCGCTCCAGGCGATGAACGACATTCCCGGCATGCTGATCCAGATCCGCCGCGCGCTGCGGCCGGACGGGCTGTTTCTCGGCGCCTTCGCCGGTGTGGGCACGCTCGGTGAGTTGCGTGAAAGCCTGCTTGCGGCCGAGACCGAGCTTTACGGCGGCGCCAGCCCGCGCGTCATCCCTTTCACCGACGTGCGCGATGCCGGTGCGCTTTTGCAACGCGCCGGTCTTGCCTTGCCGGTCGCCGATGTCGAAACCGTGACGGTGCGCTATGCCAATTTGTTCGCCTTGATGGCCGATCTGCGCGCCATGGGCGAGACCAGCGCACTTACCGACCGCAGCCGGCGGCCGGGGTCGCGCAAGCTGTTTGCTCGTGCCGCGGAAATCTATGCCGAGCGGTTTTCAGACCCCGACGGCCGGATTCGCGCAAGCTTCTCGATGGTCTGGATGTCCGGCTGGGCGCCCGATGCATCGCAGCAGAAACCACTGAAACCGGGTTCAGCCAAGGTCTCGCTCAAGACGATATTGGAAGGGCCTGAAGGGCATTAGCCTGTCCGCAGGCGCGGACAGATCGAAATCAGTTTGCGAAGGCGTTCGCTAGCCGGCTGCTGTTGTTGCTGAACAGCCAGGTGATAGAGTTGAAGACCTGGCTGATACCGCCGACGATGGTCAATGACAGCACACAGATAATCAAGGCGTATTCGACCGCCGTAGCGCCGGTCTCATCCTTCAGAAAATGCAGCAGCACTGTTTTCATCACCTCGATCCCCTTGCAAGGACCTTACTGCCGACCTGTTAAGAAAGGTTAACGGCAAAGCCTTAACAGGCGGTGAAACCGCCACGTCATCCGGGTCAGCAGTCGCCGCTGGTCCTGCCGTTGGAGTCGATGATGCAGACCGAACCGGGCTGCGCCTGCAGCACGCTGCGGCGCACCGTATAGGTGCTGCGATGGCTGATCGAGCCGGTGGCAGTCATGTCGAGACCGCCGGGAAAATCATCGCGCGCCGATTGCGAGCGCGTCTGGCTGTCGAGGAAAGGGGTCGCGATCAACGCCAGCGCCACCGCGGCCGAGCCGAACAGCAGCGTCACGCGCAGGATGCCCATGCCCGCATCGGCGGCGCGAAAGCCGCGGTCGGGCCGGATCGAATCCCAATCCCTGTCCAGGCTCATCCTATCGCTCCCCAGCCAAGCCGCGACGACACGGCCATGCATCAATTTTTCATGATGAGATAAATCTTCCATTAACGCCGACTGATATGGGCCGTGGCCCACTTCTCAGAGCAGATCGATCAGGAACGGGATCAGCGGCGCGTCGGCCGGCGGCATCGGATAGTCGCGCATCTGCTTCGGCCGCACCCATTTCAGCGCCTGCCCTTCCCGGGGCTGGGCGATGCCGCGGAAGCGGCGGCAGACGAACAGCGGCATCAGCAGATGGAAATCGTCATAGGAATGGCTGGCGAAGGTGAGCGGCGCCAGGCAAGGGATCTCGGTCTCGATGCCGATCTCTTCATGCAATTCGCGGATGATGCATTGTTCCGGCGTCTCGCCGGGCTCGACCTTGCCGCCGGGAAATTCCCACAGGCCGGCAAGCTGCCTGCCCTCGGGCCGTTGCGCCAGCAGCACGCGGCCGTCGGTGTCGACCAGCGCGCAAGCCGCGACCAGGAGCAGGCGCTTGCCGGTGTTGGCCAGATCATTCATGCCCAACGTCACTCATGACCAGGCGGCCGGCGATAATGGTAGCGATAGACTTCCTCGAAGCCGAGCGAGCGATAGAGCGCCAGCGCCGGCACATTGCCGGCCTCGACCTGCAGCCAGGCTTCCCGCGCGCCGCGCAGCCGCGCCCATTTCAGCGCCGACCGGATCAGGTTGCGGCCATGGCCCTTGTTGCGCGCCGCCTTATCGGTGGCGACTTCGAACAGGCCGGCGAGATCGCCGTCATGCACGCAGATCAGCGTCGCCAGCGCCTCAGCTCCATCTTCCAGTGCGAACAGCCCGGCCTCGGGCTGGATGGCGCCGATGATCTCCGACAAGCCGGGCCGCAGCGATACGTCCGAGCCGCTGACCTTGAGCGACGCGCCGATGAAGCGGCTGATGTCCTTCAGCGGAATCTGGTCCATGGCGGCATCGAGTTGCGCGTCGGCCAGCGGCAGCCGCATGACCAGCGATTCGTCGAACCGGCTCCAGCCCTCTCTGTCGAGATGGCTGGCGAGATCAGGACCCGACAGCGGCGACATGCGGAAGGTCAGCGGCCTGCCATAGGCGTCGAAGCGACGGCTGGCGCGGCCGATGCGGTCGGCTATGTGCTGGATATCGCCGGGATCGAGCGGGTTGACCGAGTTCAGCCGCTTGGCCGGATGGCCGGCGGTGAGCCGCACCACCCAGGTGCCGTCATAATGGACGGCGGCCGCCGGCCAGGCGCGAAAGCCGGCCGCCTCGTAGCGGCGCACGATCGCGAGCATGCTTGCCGGATGCCTGGAAGCCAAAACCGTCAGCTCCGATAATCGCCGTTGATGGCGACATATTCCTTGGTGAGGTCGCAGGTCCACACCGTCGCCTTGCCGCGGCCGATGCCGATATCGGCGCGGATGCGGATATCGTCGCGCTTCATATACGCCGATGTCTTTTCTTCCGAATAGGCCGGGTCGCGCTCGCCCTCATGCGCCAGCCGGTTGTCGCCGAACCAAATCGACAACCGGTCGCGGTCGGCGGGTTCGCCGGCCTTGCCGACGGCCATGACCACACGGCCCCAATTGGCGTCCTCGCCTGCGACCGCCGTCTTGACCAGCGGCGAATTGGCGATCGACAGCGCGATGCGCTTGGCCGAGCGGGCCGATTTCGCGCCGGTGACGGTGACTTCAACCTGCTTGCGGGCGCCCTCGCCGTCGCGCACCACTTGCAGCGCCAGCGACTTCAGCACCTTGCCGAGCGCCCGGCGGAACTGGCCGAGCCGGGCATCCTTGGGGTCTGTGATCTCGGGCGCGCCGCGCTTGGCGGCCTTGCCGGTGGCAAAGATCAGCAGCGTGTCGCTGGTCGAGGTGTCGCTGTCGACGGTCACAGCGTTGAAGGTCTTGGCCGTGCCGCGCGACAGCAGGTCCTGCAGCACGGGGGCCGCGATCGGCGCGTCGGTGGCGATGAAGGACAGCATCGTCGCCATGTCGGGCGCGATCATGCCGGCGCCCTTCGAGATGCCGTTGATGGTGACATCGGTGTCGCCGAGCTTGACCGTCTGCGTCGCCACCTTCGGATAGGTGTCCGTGGTCATGATGGCCTTCGCCGCCTCGGTCCACAGGTCGGGCTTGCCGTCGCTGACCAGTCCGGAAAGCAGATGGCTGAATTTGGTCGTGTCGAGCGGCTCGCCGATGACACCGGTCGAGGCCAGGAAAACCTCACTTGGCGTGCAGCCGGCCGCCTTGGCCGCCGCCTCGCCGGTCAGCGCGGTGGATTCGCGGCCCTTCCTGCCGGTGAAGGCGTTGGCATTGCCGGAATTGACGACCAGCACCCGCGCCTTGCCGGCGGCAAGGTTCTGGCGGCAGAAATCGACCGGCGCCGAGGGGCATTTCGACTTGGTGAACACGCCGGCGACCGCGGTGCCGGCATCGAAGACCATGGCCAGCAGGTCGGTGCGGTTCTTGTACTTAATCCCGGCTTCGGCGGTGGCGATGCGCACCCCTTCAATGACAGGCATTTTGGGGTATTTCTTCGGCGCAAGCGGCGAAATCGTCGTGGACATGGGGACCTCGGGCGGGAAAATCGCAAGGGGAAGGCCGGTTTGCCCGATACGGCGCGCCGGCGCAAGGGCGTTTTCGCCGCGCCTGCCGGGGCGACGAACCACGCCGGATTAAGCTTGCATTTCAAATCTGTTGGCGTCGCCGGGGCCTGTGGCGCTATGATCGCGACCCATGGGCAGGCTTGCGATCCTCGCTTGGGCATTTCTGGGACTTCTGCTGCTGAGCGCCGACGCTGAGCCGGCGCGGCGCGTGGCGCTCGTCATTGGCAATGGCACCTATGCCGAGGCCGGCACGCTGGCCAATCCGGTCAACGACGCCCTCGACATCGCCGACAAGCTGCGTTCCATCGGTTTCGAGGTCATCGAAGGCAACGATCTCGGCAAGCGCGAGCTCGAACGCAGCATCGGCGAATTCTCCGATGCGCTCCAAGGCGCGGGCGTCGGGCTGTTCTACTATGCCGGTCACGGCCTGCAGGTCGACGGGCGCAACTACATTGTCCCGGTCGACGCCAGGCTCGACATGCCGGTGAAACTGCGGCTCGAAGCCGTGCCGATCGATGAAGTCCTCGACATCATGGAACAGCAGACCAAGGTCAGCCTGGTGTTTCTCGATGCCTGCCGCAACAACCCGTTTGCCCGCAGCCTGAGCCGCACCGCGACCACGCGCTCGGCGACGGCGCTCGCCGGTCTGGCGCAGTTCGATTCGACGCGCGGCTCCTTCATCGCCTTTTCGACGGCGCCGGGCGCGGTCGCCATGGACGGCACCGGACGCAACTCGCCCTTTGCATCAGCCCTGTTGCGGCACATCGCCGAGCCCGGCCAGAGCATCAACGACATGATGATCGCGGTGCGTCGCGACGTGGTTTCGCAGACCCGCGAAGGCCAGCGCCCCTGGGAACAGGGCTCGCTGCTCGAACGCTTCGAATTCGTCCCGGGCGATGGGCCTGCCCCGGAGCCCAAGCCGGCGGCTGAGCCAGCACCAGCCTCGCAGGTCGCGGCGCTGGAGCGCTCGGTGGGCGACGACAAGGCCTCGATCGAACAATTCCTGCGCCGCGACTATCTGACGCCCGACACCAGGACGATGGCTGAAACGGTCAAGCGGATCTACGGCCCGTCGGCCACCATTTTCGGCACGCGCTACGACGCCGATGCCATCGTCAAGGTCAAGACTGACTGGTTCGCGCAATGGGCTTCGTGGTCGCTCGGCCTGGAACCAGGCAGCCTGGAGATCACGCCGCATGGCGAGGACCGTACTGAGGCCGTCTTTGCCATGCGCTACGACTATGTGCCCAAGGACAAGTCGGCGGCTCGGCTGACAGGCAAGGCGCGCGTCACGCTCGGGCTGGTCAAGGCCGAGGACGGATGGCGCATCGAATCCGAAACCTCGCAAGCCATGCAATGATGGCCTGATCCGGGGCGCGAATTCACGCGCTCTGGCGCGGCATGAATTCGGTGGCGAAGCAGAGCAGTGCCGCGACCGGCAGCGCCAGGCCGATCCAGGACACCAGCGGCCAGCCGTCTTGCGCATAAGCCCAGCCGCCGACGGCCGAGCCCAGTGCGCCGGCGATGAAGAACGTCGCCATGTAGAGCCCGTTCAGGCGGCTGCGATGTGCGGCGCCGAGCGCGAACAGGTCGCGATAGCCGAGGACCAGGTTGGTCTGCACGCCGAAGTCGAGCACGATTGCCGCGGCGACCAGCATCGCCAGCGAAAGCGTCGAACCGCTGCTGGCGATGTGGGTCATGAGAAACGCGACGGCGACGCACAGCATGGCAAAGGCGGTTGCCGGGCGGCTCCATCCGCAGTCGGCAACCCTTCCGGCGAGCGGCGCGGCGATTGCGCCGGCGACGCCGGCCAACGCGAACAGGCCGATGCCGCCCTGCGTCAGGCCGAAATCGGGTCCGGCCAAAAGCAGCGGCGTCGTCGTCCAGAACAGGCTGAAGGCCGCGAACAGGAAGGCCTGGTAGAGGGCCCGCCGCCGCAGCACCGGCGTCGTGCGCGCAATATGCACCATGGACGCCAACAGCGCGCCATAGCCCAGACGCGCCGTCGGTACGCGCCTGGGCAGCGCGAACCGCAGCACCCCGATCAGCAGGATCATGACGGCGCAAGAGGTGAAGTAGACCACATGCCAGGACGACAGCGCCGTGATGAAGCTGGAAAACGGCCGAGACAGCATGATGCCCAGCAGCAATCCGACCGAAACATTGCCGACCACGCGGCCGCGCCTCGCCTCTGGCGCCAGGTGTGCCGCATAGGGGATAAGCGCCTGCACCGCGACCGAGCCGAGGCCGACAAACAGCATCGCGGCAAGAAAGGCCGCCGGTTGCGTTGAAATCGCCGCGCCCAGCAAGGCCAGCGTCGCGACGGCCAGTATCCCAAGCACGAGCCTGCGGTTCTCCATGAGGTCGCCGAGAGGCACGATGAACAGCAGGCCCACCCCGTAGCCGATCTGCGCCATCGTGACGATCAGGCCCGCCGCATGCGGCGGGAGGCCAAGTTCAGCGCCGATCGGGCCGATCAATGGCTGTGCATAGTAGATATTGGCAACGATCAGCCCGCAGGCGGCGGCCAGCAAGAAGGTCATCCAACTCGAAATCGTCGTCTCAGCGGGTGCGGAGCCGAATGCGATAATTGTGGACATGACGATACCCATCGGAACGAAACGTTTCGTTGAATAGAACGAACCGTTCCGTTTCGTCAAGCGATGATGTATGAACGTCTCGATGCGTGAGCATCTCGATGTGAGAGCATCGCTTGGCAGCGGCGCATTTTGCGGCCAAATGGCTTCATTTAGTCCGCAAAAGGCAAACAGTTGCCGGCGGTTGTCGTTTTACACGAGAAACCGCTTCAGGAGGAACGGCCAATGGGCGAAATCGCCGATCCGGCACGCAAATCGATTGGCGCCAGGCGCAATCCCGACAGCGCCGAAGCCATTCTGGAGGCTGCCGAAGCCGTGCTGATCGAGGCCGGCTATGCCGGCTTCTCGATCGAGGCGGTGGCGCGGCGCGCCCGTGCCGGCAAGCCGACCATTTATCGCTGGTGGCCGAGCAAGGCGGCGCTGCTGCTCGAAGTGTACCAGCGCCAGAAGCGCGTCGACATTCCCGATACCGGGAGCCTGGAGGAGGATCTCGTCGGCTTCCTGATCAATCTGTTCACGCATTGGCGCGAGACATCGTCGGGCAGTGTTTTCAAATCGCTGATCGCCGAGGCGCAGTCGGATGAAACCGCGGCCGCCGCCCTTGCCGGCTATGCCGGAGCGCGCCGCACCCACACCGGCCAGATCGTCGAGCGCGCCAAGGCACGCGGCGAGATCGCCGGCGATATCGATCCGGGTGTGGTCGCCGATCTCGTCGCTTCCTACGCCTGGCGGCATCTCCTGACCAACCGGCTCGACGAGGCCGAGGCGACGATACGCAAGATGGTCCGCTATCTCCTGCACGGCATAGCGGCATCAGCCCGATAATGGCGGCCAACAAAAAGGGCGCGGCAACCCTAGGCTTCCGCGCCCTTTTTGAAAGATCGTTCAGGCTTACTTGCCGGCTTCCATCGTATCGACGGCCTGCTTCAGCTTGGCGTCGGGGATATCGACCTTGGCGCCGGCGCGCAGCGACTTGACCAGCGCGAAATACTTGTCACGGATGACCGCCTGCTTGGCCTGGTCCTTGACGTCGTCGAAGGCCGGCGGCTGCTTGGCGCGCTTGTCCTCGAGCTTGATGACGTGCCAGCCGAACTGCGACTGCACCGGCTCCTTGGTGTATTTGCCGACCTCGAGCGCGAAAGCCGCCTTGTCGAACTCCGGCACCATCTGGCCAGGTCCGAACCAGCCGAGGTCGCCGCCATTGGACTTGCCCGAGGGATCGCTGGTGTGCTCGTTGGCGAGCTTCTGGAAATCGGCGCCACCGTCGAGCTGCTTGATGATCGCCTCGGCCTCTTCCTTCGTCTTCACGAGGATGTGACGGGCATGCACTTCGTTGACCGGCGGCGTGTTGGCGATTTCCTGGTCGTAACGGGCGCGGATCTCGGCGTCGGTGACCTTGTCGACGACGCCCTTCTCGACCATCTCGCCATGCAGCGCGCGCTGCTGCAGGAAGGCCATGCGGCGCTGGAAGTCGGGATCCTTGTCGAGGCCGTCGGTAACGGCCTTGGCGGCCATGACGCGGATTTCGATGGCCGCCGAAAGGGCAGCGGCGCGGCGCTGCTCGGGCGGCAGCTGCGCGAATTGCTGCGAAAGCTCGCCTTCGGCAAGCACCAGATCGGCTTCGGTCAAGGGCTGGCCGTTGACCGTGGCGACCACGGCGTTCGGGTCGACCGGTGCAGCAGCCGGTGCCGTGGCGGCATCGGCCGGAGCAGCAGGAGCGGCCTCCTGCGCCATCACAGGCGACAGGCAAAGAGCCGACAGGCCGAAGGCCAGACCAAGGCTGGCGAGCGACGCACGGCGGAACAACAAGGGCATAAGGATGACTCCGGTGAAGGATTGTAAGGAGGGTTGGCTTCCAGATCAGCCAGATTGTGGCGGAATTTGGCGCGACCGGCAGGGCCAGCGCGGCGTTGACATCAGTTGAGCCCCCTCTTATCTGTCCAACGACTTTGCGTCCAGAACCGTTTTCCGGGCGCTTTTTGTGTTTGCCCGTATTCAGGCGGTGCGATCACGCGGATTTGATGGGGCCGGCCGGCGCCCGTCTCAAGATTGAGAATTCTATCGAAAGGACCATTGGATGGTCAGTCTCGGCGGTCTCGCCCGTAAGGTTTTCGGTTCCTCCAACGACCGTCGGGTCAAATCGACCCGGCCCCGTGTCGAGGCGATCAACGCCATGGAAAACGAGATGCGGGCGCTGTCCGACGCCGAACTCGCGGGGCGCACGGAAAAATTCCGCCAGGATATCGCCAATGGCGCCAGCCTTGACGACCTGCTGGTCCCGGCCTTCGCCACCGCGCGCGAGGCGGCACGCCGCGTGCTCGGCATGCGCCCCTTCGACGTCCAGCTGATCGGCGGCATGGTCCTGCACAATGGTGGCATCGCCGAGATGCGCACCGGTGAGGGCAAGACCCTGGTCGCGACGCTGCCGGTCTATCTCAACGCACTGGCCGGCAAGGGCGTCCACGTCGTCACCGTCAACGACTATCTGGCCACGCGCGACTCCGAATGGATGGGTCGCGTCTACAAATTCCTCGGCCTCTCGGTCGGCGTCATCGTCCACGGCCTGTCGGACGAGGAACGCAGCACCGCCTACGCCGCCGACGTCACCTACGCCACCAACAACGAACTCGGCTTCGACTATCTGCGCGACAACATGAAGTACGAGCGCGCCCAGATGGTGCAGCGCGGCCACAATTACGCGATCGTCGACGAAGTCGATTCCATCCTGGTCGACGAGGCGCGCACGCCGCTGATCATTTCCGGTCCGCTCGAGGACCGCTCGGAAATGTACAACACCATCGACACCTTCATCATCCAGCTGCAGCCGCAGGATTATGAGATCGACGAGAAGCAGAAGACCTCGATCTTCACCGAGGAAGGCACCGAGAAGCTGGAGAATATGCTGCGCGATGCCGACCTGTTGAAGGGCGAGTCGCTCTATGACGTCGAGAACGTCGCCATCGTCCACCACGTGAACAACGCGCTGAAGGCGCACCGGCTGTTCCAGCGCGATAAGGACTACATCGTGCGCAACGGCGAGATCGTCATCATCGACGAGTTCACCGGCCGCATGATGCCCGGCCGCCGCTATTCGGAAGGCCTGCACCAGGCGCTCGAAGCCAAGGAGCATGTGGCGATCCAGCCGGAGAACCAGACGCTCGCCTCCGTCACCTTCCAGAACTACTTCCGCCTCTACAAGAAGCTGTCCGGCATGACCGGCACGGCGCTGACCGAGGCCGAGGAATTCGGCAACATCTACGGTCTCGAAGTCACCGAGATCCCGACCAATCTGCCGGTCATCCGCAAGGACGAGGACGACGAGGTCTACCGGACGGTCGAGGAGAAGTACAAGGCGATCGTCAAGGAGATCCGCGAAGCCAGCGCCAAGGGCCAGCCGACGCTGGTCGGCACGACTTCGATCGAGAAGTCCGAGCAGCTGGCTGACCGCCTGCGCAAGGAAGGCTTCAAGGATTTCGAGGTGCTGAACGCCCGCCACCACGAGCGTGAAGCGGCCATCGTCGCCCAGGCCGGCAAGCCCGGCGCCATAACCATCGCCACCAACATGGCCGGCCGCGGCACCGACATCAAGCTCGGCGGCAATGCCGAGATGCGCATCGCCGACGAACTCGGCGACATGCCTGAGGGCCCCGAGCGCGAGGCGCGCGAAAAGGAAATCATTGCCGACGTCGAGCGCCTGAAGGAAAAGGCGCTGGCCGCCGGCGGCCTCTACGTGCTCGCCACCGAGCGCCATGAATCGCGCCGCATCGACAACCAGTTGCGCGGCCGTTCCGGCCGCCAGGGCGACCCGGGCCGTTCGAAATTCTTCCTGTCGCTGCAGGACGACCTGATGCGCATCTTCGGTTCCGAGCGCATGGACGGCATGCTGCAGAAGCTCGGCCTCAAGGAAGACGAGGCGATCATCCATCCCTGGATCAACAAGGCGCTGGAAAAGGCGCAGAAGAAGGTCGAGGCGCGCAACTTCGACATCCGCAAGAACCTGCTGAAATATGACGACGTCTCCAACGACCAGCGCAAGGTGGTGTTCGAGCAGCGCATCGAGCTGATGGACGGCGAAGGCCTGTCGGAAACCATTGCCGAGATGCGCGAAGGCGTCATCGACGAGATCGTCGCCAAGGCCATTCCCGAAAACGCCTATGCCGAGCAGTGGGATGTCGCCGGCCTGAAGGCCGAGGTCGCAGAATTCCTCAATCTCGACCTGCCGGTCGAGGAGTGGGCCAAGGAAGAAGGCATCGCCGAGGACGACATCCGCGAACGCATCACCGCCGCCGCCGACGCTGCCGCCAAGGAGCGCTCCGAGCGCTTCGGCCCCGAAGTGATGAACTATGTCGAGCGCTCCGTCGTGCTGCAGACGCTCGACCATCTGTGGCGCGAGCACATCGTCAACCTCGACCATCTGCGTTCGGTCGTCGGCTTTCGCGGCTACGCGCAGCGCGATCCGCTGCAGGAATACAAGGGCGAGGCGTTCGAGCTGTTCCAGGCGATGCTCGGCAATCTGCGCCAGGCCGTCACCGCGCAGCTCATGCGCGTCGAACTGGTCCGCCAGGCCGCCGAAGCCCCGCCGCCGGAAGCGCCCGACATGTTCGGCACGCATATTGACGGCACCACCGGCGAGAACGATTTCGAAGGCGGCGAAACCGCCCTCCTGGTGCGCCAGGAGCAGAACGCCGTCGTCGCCCCCGAAGACCGCGATCCCAACAACCAGGCAACCTGGGGCAAGGTCGGCCGCAACGAAGCCTGCCCCTGCGGCTCCGGCAAGAAATACAAGCACTGCCACGGCGCGTTTGCGTAAGGACGCGCTCTTTCCTTCTCCCCGTCACTATACGGGGAGAAGGTGCCCGAAGGGCGGATGAGGGGCGGCGCTAACGGTTGCGATTGTCATGTGTCCCCGATCGAGAGGGATGACATGCCCGACCCAGTAATGCCGCTGCGTCCGTAGACAATTCTCCCCGACATTCCCGTATCAGCAAAATTCTCGAAAGCCGGCGCCGCCCCTCATCCGCCTGCCGGCACCTTCTCCCCGTGAACGGGGAGAAGGAAGCTCACCCAACCGTTTCTTAATGTGTCTCCGCTACACCCAAGCCTGAAAAAGAGGCGGAAAACGGAGAGAGATCGGGGTGCGCTTTTCCGCGGCCACGACTGCCGGGCGGTTCTTGCCGCAGCGTTTGGCGCTGCGCGTCGAGCCGTTGCTTGGCCGCATCGACGCCGTGCTGTTCACCGCCGATGAGCGCGGCGAGGCCGGCCGCATGTCGGTCATCGCCTTCTCCATCCGCATCGTCAGCGCCGTCATCGCCTTCATCAGCCAGGTGCTGATGGCGCGCTGGATGGGTTCGTTCGAATACGGCATCTTCGTGCTCGTCTGGGTGACGATGGTCATTGTCGGCAACCTCGCCTGCCTCGGCTTCCACACCTCGGTCATCCGCTTCATCCCCGAATACCGCGAACGCGGTCTGCTGGACGAACTGCGCGGCATCGTCGTGGCCAGCCGCCTGTTCGTGCTGATCGCCTCCACCATCATCGCCGGGCTCGGCGCGCTCGGCGTCTGGCTGGCGGCGCCCTGGATCGAAAACTACTATGTGATTCCCTTCATCCTCGGCGTCATCTGCCTGCCGATGATTGCGCTGTCGGACCTGTTGCAGGGCCAGGCCAGGGCCAACAGCTGGGCGCTTTTCGCCCTGTCGCCGACCTATCTGATACGGCCGGTGCTGATCCTGCTGTTCATGGCGCTGATGCTTTTCGCCGGCTACGCCGCCGATGCCAGGACGGCGATCTTCGCCTCGATCGCCGCCACCTATGTCACCACGCTGGCACAGCTGATCGGCGTCACGCACCGCATGGAAAGGCAGATCCCGGCCGGGCCGATGAAGGTGCATTTCGCGCAATGGTTCATCGTCTCGCTGCCGATCTTCCTGGTCGAGAGCTTCTTCTTCCTGCTCACCAATGCCGATGTGCTGATGGTCGGCGCCTATATGGATCCCAACGACGTCGCCGTCTATTTCGCCACGGTCAAGACGCTGGCGCTGGTGCATTTCGTCTATTTCGCCGTCAAGGCCGGCGTCGCCCAGCGCTATGCGCAGTTCACCCATGGCGAGCCGGAAAAGCTTGCCGCCTTCGCCCGCGAGACGGTGTCGTGGACCTTTTGGCCCTCGCTGCTGATGGCGCTGCTGGTGCTGCTGCTGGGCAAGCCCATGCTGGTGCTGTTCGGGCCCGAATTCACATCGGGCTATCCGCTGCTGTTCCTGCTCGTCTTCGGCGTCGTGGCGCGCGCCGCCGTAGGCCCTTGCGAAAGCCTGCTCACCATGAGCGGCAACCAGAACATCTGCGCCGCCGTCTATGCCATGACACTTGCCTTCAACATCGGCCTCAACGTGGTGCTGATCCCGATGTTCGGCCTGTGGGGCGCCGCCATGGCCACCGCCTTCGCCATGATCTTCGAGGCCGGCGCGCTGTCCTTCACGGTGTGGCGCAAGCTCGGCATCGTCATGGCTATCTTCGTGCCTGCCAAAGGAGCCGCCTGATGGCCGCCATCCCGTTGCTCGAGGAAACCAGCGGCGGCACCGCCGGCGCCATGGTGTCCGGCCTTGCCGGGCTGTCGCGCGATCCCGATCCCGCCCATATCGAAATCCTCGCCAACAACCGGCCGGAGCGCAAGCTTGCCATCTATCCGGCGTCCGCCGGCTTCGACCTGGTCGAGGAACTGGACTATCTCTGCGCCCGCACGATCGAGCCGAACGTCTTCTTCAACCCGCGCTTCCTGGCGCCGGCCATGCCCCGGCTGGAGGATCGCGAGGTGCGGCTTGCGGTGATCCGCGACGGGGACGAATACCGCAACCGGCTGCGGCTCCTCGTGCCGATCTCGGTCGAGCGTCCGGTGGTGCCGCTCGGCGTTCCGGTGATGCGCACCTGGTCGAGCCCGTTCGGTCCGCTCGGCACGCCGCTGATCGACCGCGACGATCCGGTCGGCGTCGTCGAGGATTTCTTCTCGATGCTGTCGCGCCCGCACCTCAAGCTGCCGAAGGTCTTCGTGCTGCCCGACCTCAGGCTCGACGGTCCGGTGGCTAGCCTGCTCGACACCGTAGCCGAGACGCGCGGCCTGACGCTGGTCACCACCGGCCAGACCCAACGCCCCGTGCTGGACAGCGAACTCGATGGCGACGACTATCTCAAGGCTTCGCTGCGCTCGCACCATTACCGCGAATTCCGCCGCCTGAAGCGGCGCCTAGCCGACCTCGGCAGGCTGGAGCATGTGGTGGCGCGCGGCCCCGAGGAGATTCGTCACGCCATCGAGAGCTTCCTGACGCTGGAAGCGTCCGGCTGGAAGGGCCGCGAGCGCACCGCCATGGCGATCGACCGCTTCCGCGCCGCCTTCGCCCGCGAGGCCGTGCACCGGCTCGCCGAGCAGGACATGTGCCGCATCCATTCGCTGACGCTCGACGGCCGCACCATCGCCTGCCTGATCGTCTTTGTCGAAGCAGGCGTCGCCTATACCTGGAAGACGGCCTATGACGAGACGCTGGCAGCCTATTCGCCGGGCACGCTGCTGATGATCGAGGTCACCCGGCAACATCTCGACGACCCCAACATCATGATGACCGATTCCTGCGCGGTGCCGGACCACCCGGTGATGAGCCGGCTGTGGGCCGAGCGCAAGCCGATCGGCACGCTGGTGATCGGGCTGACGCCGGATGCCGACCGCCTGGCGCGGCAAGCCGCCTCGCAGTTGCATCTCTACCGCGAGACCCGCAACATGGCCCGACTGCTGCGCAACCGCATGAAGAGCTTGCTGAGACGGCGGTAGGCCTGCCCTTGGGCGGCAACGGTGCCAACCCGAAATTGCCACACCCTGGCCCGTGGGCCGCGCTGCTGATCGGCATCGCGATCATATTCAAACACGCATTCTGGCACGACGAGATCAAGACGGTCGATCGGCCGAAGGGCATTCCAACGGTTGTTGTGTCTGCGGACAGCCTCTGTAAGCTGTCCTGATCCCTCAACGCCGCGAAGTAGTGGCGCGCGCCGCCGGCGACAAATGGAACATCGGGATCGGCTACAAGCACTCGCTCCGAGCGGATTGGCTGGGCGCAGGCTGGCGCTGTGGCCAGCCTGCGGCCGAAATCCTCTCGGCTGCGTCAGGCGCAGCCGAACCCATCCGTGGCCTGACTGAGCTTGCCCGCCTCACGGGCAGGCAAGCAACATGGGCAGTTACTGAAAAATGGAATGGTGCCCCTAGCCGGGATCGAACCAGCACTCCTTGCGGAACTCGATTTTGAGTCGAGCGCGTCTACCAATTCCGCCATAGGGGCTCAGGCCGGGCGGCCTGGATGGGCGCGGACTATACGGTTGGAGGCCTGTTCGTCAACTGGCCAAATCTCGGGATCGCCGAGATGCGACCAATCTTCGCCTTTTGATTTCGTGACCGTGTTGCCATTGTGCAGCGCGGAAAATCTTTCTAGACAGGCGGCGCATCAAAGCGAGGCGTCCCACTGGATGGATGGCGCGCTTTGGGTCTTTGTTTTGAGCATGCCATTGCCCCGAAACCGCTGCGCACCGTTTGGGCGATACGCATAGGAGTGCCGATGCTTCGCGGACTGTACGACTGGACCTTGTCGCTGGCGGCCAGGAAATCCGCGGAATGGTGGCTTGCCATCATCGCCTTCATTGAAAGCTCGTTTTTCTTCGTGCCGGCCGATGTGCTCTATCTGCCGATGGCGTTGGCACGCCCCGACCGCGCCTACCGCTATGCGCTGACGGCCACGGCCGCCTCGGTGCTGGGCGGCATCGCCGGCTGGATGATCGGCTATTTCGCCTACGACACCATCGCCCGTCCGATCCTGGAGCATTTCGGCGGCCTGGAGACCTTCGAGCGCTGGCAGAATTCCGGCACCGGCCTGATGCTGGTGCTGCTCGTTACTTCCGGTCTCGCGCACCTGCCCCCGATCAAGGTCGTCACCATCCTTGCCGGCGCCCTGCACGTCAATTTGCTGATCTTCATCATCTCGGCCATCGTCGCTCGCGGCGCGCGCTTCCTGCTGTTGGCCTGGCTGCTGCGCCGCTACGGCGAATCGATCCGCGAGTTCATCGAAAAGCGTCTCGGGCTGATCGCCGGCGCCGCGGCCGCTGCCCTGATTTTGCTCTATATCGTCTTCAAATACGCGTTCTAGTCCATGTCGCCCAAAAGTGCCCTGCGGTTTTGGGACAACGACATGGACAAAAAGTGAGCCGGCGAACTCAACGGACAAAACCCTATGACAGCCACCATGAATGCCGACACCGGACGCCAGCGGACGCGGACCGCGCTGTTTCTCGCCGTCGCCATGGCCGCGACCGTCGGCTCGGCGCTCGGCTTCCAGTACATTGGCGGCTACATCCCCTGCCATCTCTGCCTGGAGCAGCGCACCCCCTACTACATCGGCGCGCCGCTGATGGTGCTGGCGGTGATTGCGTCGATGCTGCGCGCGCCGGCCTGGCTGACGCGCGGCCTGCTGGGCATTGGCGGCCTCCTGATGCTCTACGGCCTCTATCTCGGCGTCTACCATTCCGGCGTCGAATGGCAGTGGTGGGCCGGCCCGACCGATTGCACGGCGGGTGCCGGCCCGGTCGACACCGGCGGCAAGGGCGTGCTCGACGCGCTCGACAAATTCGTGCCGCCCTCCTGCGACAAGGCGGCCTTGCGCATCCTGGGCCTGTCGCTGGCCGGCTGGAACGCCATCGCCAGCCTGATCCTCGCCGCCGTCGCCTTCCGTGGCGCGCTGGCTCGCGACTGAAGCAGAACCAGCGCGACGCAGAGTTCGTCCAGAAATTCGTCAGGCTAAGTCGGATGGCGCGGATTTCGGGGTCGACGCAGTCGACGAGCGGAGCTTACTTAGGTGCGTGAGCCCCGGCCTACGCCGGCCGTAGCCGTTAACTGCCGCAACTACCCACAAGGGCTTCGGTCGGCTAAGGCCGGCAGCGCGGAAAGCTGCGCCTGGCGGCCAGCAATGGCGGATTTCTGCCGGACTCTATGGCTCCAACTCGACATCCCAATAGAGATAATCCATCCAGCTTTCGTGCAGATGGTTGGGCGGGAACAGGCGGCCGTTGTTGTGCAGATCATGCACGGTCGGCTGATAGGGCTTCTGCAGCGGCCACATCTTGGCGTGTGCCGGCATCATGCCGCCTTTCCGCAGATTGCAGGGCGAACAGGCGGCCACGACATTCTCCCAGGTCGTCGCACCGCCGCGATGGCGGGGAATGACGTGGTCGAAGGTCAGGTCGTCGGGCGTGCCGCAATATTGGCACTGGAAGCGGTCGCGCAGGAACACATTGAAGCGGGTGAAGGCCGGGTGCCTGGACGGCTTCACATAGGCCTTCAGGCTGACCACGCTCGGCAGCCTCATCGAGAAGGTCGGCGAGGACACCGCATGCTCGTATTCGGCGACGATGTTCACCCGGTCGAGGAACACCGCCTTGATGGCGTCCTGCCACGACCAGAGCGACAAGGGGTAATAGCTGAGCGGACGGTAATCCGCATTCAGCACCAGTGCTGGAAGCCCATCCGGAGATACGGCAACCGTCACGTGTTTACCTCCTTGGTTCTAGACCCGAACGGCACGGATACTGTAAGCCCGACATGACAGGGATGTGAAGCGGATTGTCGCTTGTCCAAAGCGACAAAAATCCCCGATCTTTATGCTTTTTTGCGGATTCAGGACGGCGGCACTGCGTCCCTGCCCCTGGTTTCGCGATAATAGGACCAGAAAAGCCGCGATGCGACACCTCGCCACGGGCTCCATGATTCGGCCAAAGCGATCAGTGTTTTCTCCGGCGGACGCGGGTCGATGCCGAGCGCATGGCCGACCGCGCTCTGCAGCGCGACGTCGCGCGCGGGAAAAATGTCGGGGTGCCCGGCGGCAAACAGAAGATACACTTCCGCTGTCCACGGGCCGATGCCAGGCACCGCCGTCATCGTCGTGATCGCCTCGGTCGCGTCCAGTGAACAGAGATGAAGGAGGTCGAGCCCGTCGGCCACGGCCTGGGCGACTGCGATCAGCCCGCGCTGCTTGGGCCGCGACAGGCCGGCCTCGCGAAACATGTCCTCGCCGGCGGCCAGGATCGCCTGCGGCGTCAGCGGATCGACCAGCTTCGTCAACCGGCCGAAGATGGCATCGGCGCTTGCCCGCGACACCTGTTGCGAGACGATGATCGAGGCCAGGCTCCTGAACCCCGGCTCCGAGAGCCGGAGCGGCACCTCGCCGGCCATGCCGCGCACCTTTTCCAGGCGCGGGTCGATGATGCAAAGCGCATCGAGCCCGCGGGCGATGTCGTCCAGTGTCACGATGCGTTGCATGGTATCCTTGTCCGCGAATGTGCAGCAAAGTAGCAACGGCCAAAACCGCAGCACAACCCGATTGCCGCTTGAGACATGACGCTCCTGACATTCCGCTTCGCGCCCAGCCCCAACGGCGAACTGCATCTTGGCCACGCCTATTCGGCGCTTCTCAACCAGAGGCTCGCAGAGGCCCATGATGGCCGCCTGCTGCTGCGCATCGAGGATATCGACACAACGCGCTGCACGCCGCAATTCGAGGCGGGCGTGCTTGCCGACCTGAAATGGCTGGGCCTTGCCTGGGAAAAGCCGGTGCGCCGCCAATCCGAGCATTTCGCGCAGTATCAGGCGGTGCTCGACCGGCTGATCCAGGAGGATCTCGTCTATCCCGCCTTCATGAGCCGGGGCGACATCCGTGCCTTCATCGCCGACAGCGAAAAGCGCGGGCGCGACTGGCCGCGCGACCCTGACGGCGTGCCGTTATACCCCCCGATCGACAAGGCATTGGCCCCGAACGAGCGCAAACGCCGTATCGCCGACAACGAACCCTTCGCCTGGCGGCTTGATGTCGATGCCGCTGTCGCGCGCGTCGGCGATCTCGCATGGACCGAATTCACCGATGAATCGCTGTCGGCGACGCGCTCGGCGGAGGCCCGCCCACAGGACTGGGGCGACGTGATCGTGGCGCGCCGCGACATCCCGACCAGCTACCACCTCGCCGTCATTGTCGACGATGCCCTGCAAGGCGTCAGCCATGTCGTGCGCGGGCAGGATCTGTTTTCCGCAACCAGCGTGCAGCGCCTGCTACAGGAATTGCTCGGGCTGCCGCAACCCGTCTATTTTCACCATCGGCTCATCCTCGGCCCGGACGGGCGAAAGCTGTCGAAGAGCCTTGGCGACACCGGCCTTGCCAAATTGCGCGGGGCCGGCGCGTCACCTGACGATATCAGGCGGATGGTCGGTCTCTAAGCCTGGTGAAGGCCTCTGGGAAGCGTGTGTCGGGGCACCGCCGGTTGAATTCCCGTGATGCATGGATCAATCGTTTCGTTTTGCGCGCCGGATCGAACGGGATTACAGCAGCGCCACGGTCAATTTCTCACCAGCACGGCGGTCTCCGGAAAATGCACAGCATCAAGCGGTTCATCCCGGCCACCTTCGTCGTCCTGTGGGCGACCGGCTTTATCGGCGCGCGCTACGCCATGCCATGGGCGGAGCCGTTCACCTTCCTTGCCGCCCGTTTCGTCATAGCGGCCATCCTGCTGGCTGCCCTGATGCCCGTCCTGGGTTCGAAACGCGCCACACGCAAGGAGGCGCTGCACGCCACCGGCGCCGGCGTGCTGATGCATGGCGTCTATCTCGGCGCCGTCTTCTGGGCCATCCACAGGGGCATGCCGGCCGGGTTTTCGGCCCTGATCGTCGGCCTGCAGCCGCTGATCACCGCCGTACTGGCCGGCAAGTTCCTGGGCGAGGCCATCCTGCCGCGCCATTGGCTTGGCCTTGGCATCGGCCTGATCGGCATCGTCATCGTGCTGTGGCCGAAGCTCGGCGCGCTCGGCGGCGGCGTAACGGCGGCGACGCTGACCGCCTCACTGGTCTCGGTGCTCGGCATGAGCGCCGGCACCATCTGGCAAAAGCGCTTTGCGTCCGGCGGCGACCTCGTGGCGGCGACCATGTGGCAATATGCCGGCGGCGCCTCGCTGATGATCCTGGCCGCGCTCGCTTTCGAAACGCACACCGTCATCATCAACGGCGAACTGATCTTCGCCATGGCCTGGCTGGTGCTGGTGCTGTCGCTCGGCGCCATCTTCCTCTTGATGGTGATGATCCGCGACGGCGAAATGTCGAAAGTCGCCTCGCTGTTCTACCTGGTGCCGGCGGTGACGGCCATCATCGCCTGGGCCCTCTTCAACGAACAGCTCAACGCGCTGCAGATCGTCGGCATGGCGATCACCACCTTCGGCGTCGGCCTGGCGACGGCGCGGCAGGGCAAGGGGAGAGCTGAGGGTTTGAAGAGAGCTGGAGAATTGAGGAACTGAGGAACTGAGGAAAGCAGCCGTATTTGGCGCTGTGTGTCTCGTCTTCAGTTCTTTAGTTCTTCAATTCTCCAGTTCTTCCTTTCCTCATCCGACCCGCGCCCGCGCCTCCAGATAGCGGCTGATGGCAGCATTGAGCTCGCCGCCGAGGATAAAGATCGCCGAGACGATGTAGAGGAAGACCACCGCGATCATGATCGAGGCGAGACCGGCATAGGTCGTCACATAGGACGAGAAATGGTCGAGATAGGTAGCGAACATCGTCGAGCCGATCAGCCATGCGGCCAGCGTGAAGACGATGCCCGGCACCAGCGAGACGAAGCGGCGCTTGCCGGCCGGCAGCCAGTAATGCACGGCAAACAGCCCGCCGATGATGACGGCTGAGGCAATGACGTAGCGCCACAGCGTGATCGTGCCGGTATAGGGCTTTATCCATTCGAAATGCGCTTCCGCCAGCCGCGCCAGCAACGGCGCGAAAACCAGGAGCACGCTGATCGCCAGGAAGCCGGCCGTCGCGATCAGCACGAAGAAGATGCTCTGCACCCGGCGATAGATGATGCCGCGCGTCTCGGTTACGCGATAGGCGCGGTTGAGCGAGGTGCGCAGCGCCTCGATGCCGTTCGAGGCAAAGTAGGCGGCAAGCAGCACGCCATAGGTCAACAAATCGGTGCGCCGGACGGTCAGCACGTTGAGCACCTCATGCGCGATCGGCTTGGCGATCTGGTCCGGCCAGGTGTCGAACACCAGATGCACGGCCGTGTCGGCAAAGGCCTGGGCGCCGAGGAAGCTGCCCAGCGTGGTGGCGAAGATCAGGAACGGAAACAGCGCCATCAGCGACGTGATCGCCAGATGGCTGGCCATCGCCCAGCCATCATCGGTGTTGAAATGGCCGAGCGCGTCGTAGAGCACGCGGCGCAGAGCGACAATATTCCGCAGCAAGAACCCGCGTTCCCTTCGATTGTCTCGACGCCGCGAATATGGGAAGTGAATGCGGCAAATGGCAACCCTTGGCGAAACCACGAGTCCGACGGCGCAGCAGTTGCGCACCATCATCGTCACCGGCGCCTCGTCCGGCATAGGTGCATATTGCGCGCGGGCACTCAAGGCGGAAGGCTGGCGGGTCTTTGCAACGGCCCGAAAACCCGAGGACATCGCCGCCCTCGAAGCGGACGGCATCGAGGCCTTTTACCTCGATTACAGCGAACCGGACTCCATTGCCGCCCTGGTGACGGCGGTGCTCGAGCGCACCGGCGGGCGGCTCGATGCCCTGTTCAACAACGGCGCATACGCCCAGGCCGGCGCGGTCGAGGATCTGTCGGTTGCCGCGCTCAAGGAGCAGTTCGAGGTCAATTTCTTCGGCTGGCACGATCTGACCCGCCGTCTCGTGCCGGTGATGCGCCGCCAGGGCCATGGCCGTCTCGTCCATTGCTCGTCGATCCTCGGCCTCGTACCGGTGCGCTTTCGCGGCGCCTATTCGGCATCCAAACACGCGCTCGAGGCGCTCATGCTCTGCCAGCGCCAGGAACTGGAAGGCAGCGGCGTCCATGTCTCGCTGATCGAGCCTGGACCGGTGAAGTCGAAGATCGCCAGCAACGGCCTGCCCTGGTTCCTGAAAAACATCGACATCGAGAATTCCGTGCACCGCGCGGACTATGCCGCGCAGCTGGAGCGGCTGCGCGCCGGCGGCAGCCAATCGGCGCTGAAGCCCGGGCCGGAAGTGGTCCACAAGGTTCTGCGCCATGCCCTTCTGTCGCGGCGCCCGCGCCCGCACTATGTGGTAACAGTGCCGGCTAAAATCGGCACGGCGCTCAAACGTATCCTGCCGGCTTCGATGCTCTACCGCCTGATGGCCAAACGCGCCTGAACGCGAAACAACTGGAAACGCTACAATGGCAACCGTCTTCAACATCCTCGCCATTCTGGTCATGGCCGCCGTGGTGATCGTCCTGATCCGAGGCCTCGTCAATATGATGCGCGGCGGTTCCGGCGTCACTTCGAACAAGCTGATGCAGGCACGCGTCATGCTGCAGGCGGTCGCGCTGGTGCTGATCCTTCTGGCCGTGTATTTCACCCGCAAGTGAGGATACCGGCAGCGGGGGAGGCAACGTGGTCAAACTCAACAAGATCTACACCCGCACCGGCGATGACGGCACGACGGGTCTCGGCACCGGTGAGCGGCGGCTGAAATCCGACCTGCGCGTGGACGCCTACGGCATGGTCGACGAGGCCAATGCCTGCATCGGCATGGCGCGCGTGCACACGGCGGCCAGCCACCCGGCGATCGATGCCATGCTGTCGCGCATCCAGAACGATCTCTTCGACCTCGGCGCCGACCTTGCCGTGCCCGATGACGGCAAGCCGCTTGACTACGAGCCCTTGCGCATCGTTGCCGCGCAGACCGACCGTGTCGAGAAGGACATCGATCTCCTCAACAAGGATCTCCAGCCGCTCAAATCCTTCGTCCTCAACGGCGGCACGCCGGCGGCGGCAGCACTTCATCTGGCCCGCACGGTGGCGCGGCGGGCCGAACGGCTGATGGTGGCGCTGGCCCAGGACCCGGGCGAACACGTCAATCGGGACGGGTTGAAATACATCAACCGGGTCTCGGATTTCCTGTTTGTCGCCGCCCGGGCGGTCAATGACAACGGAAATGCCGACGTGCTATGGGTTCCCGGCAAGAACCGCTGAACGGATCGAAACGCGGGAGGGGACCAGGCACGCATGTTCATCCCGCTTTACGACACCAACAGGCTGCGCCACATCCGCCTGCAATATGTGACGATCGGCCTGATCGTGGTCAACGCGCTGGTCTATTGCGCCACCGCACTCGGCGGCGAGAACTTCACCAATGCCGCCGTGCTTGGCCTCGGCTTTATCCCGTCCGTGGTGCACAACACCGCCGAGCTTGATCCTCGGTTCATCATCATTCCGGAAAGCCTGAGCTACCTCACCTATTCCTTCCTGCATGCCGACATCTTCCACCTTGGCGGCAACATGCTGTTCCTGTGGGTGTTCGGCGACAATGTCGAGGACGCGCTCGGCCACGTCCGCTACCTGATCTTCTATCTCCTGTGCGCCATCGCCGGCGCCGCCTTCCAGGGACTTGTCGCCTGGGATTCGCAGGTGCCGCTGATCGGCGCCTCCGGCGCCATCGCCGGCGTGGTCGTCGCCTATCTGATCCTTTATCCCAGGGTGAAGGTCTGGGTGCTGGCCTTTGCCCGCATCCCGCTGCGCATTCCGGCCTTCATCCCGCTCGTCCTGTGGGTGCTGTTCCAGGTCGTCATGTTCGCCGCCGCCGGCGAGGACCAGATTTCCTGGGCCTGCCATATTGGCGGCATCATTGCCGGTGCGGTGCTGGTGCTGGTGCTGCGCAGCCGCGGCGTGCCGCTTTTTGCCGGCGCCGACGAGGACACCGTGGCTCCCGCTCCCGACCAGCCGCCAGCTGCTGCTGAGCCAGCGGCGCCCGAACCGCCGGCCACAACGACGCGCTGGGGCCGAGGAAGCCCTTCTGGCTCGAACTGAACCGATTTGAGCGGCTTTCGGCGTATTGACGTCAAGAGTTGCCGCAACTACGGAAACGTCTCCGTCCGAGCCCCAGGGCTGTTAAGGAGCAGTGCAAGACGGTCAAAGACCAGAATTTCCATCCGGCCGGAATTCCGTCTGGCCGGAATTCAGTCAGGAATGTCGGCTTTCGACAACTCAGAAGGGGCGCAAGCTGTTATAGCGCGCCCAACTAGCGTGAAGAGGTGACAGGCAAATGAAGATCCTTGTGCCCGTGAAGCGGGTTGTGGATGCGAACGTCAAAGTTCGCGTGAAGGCCGACGGTTCAGCGGTGGAACTCGCCAACGTCAAGATGGCGATGAACCCGTTCGACGAGATCGCGGTGGAAGAGGCAATCCGGCTCAAGGAAGCCGGCAAGGCCGAAGAGATCATCGTCGTCTCGATCGGCCCGCAGCAGGCGCAGGAAACCCTGCGCACCGCGCTCGCCATGGGCGCCGACCGCGCCATTCTGGTCAAGACGGACGAGCAGACCGAGCCGCTTGGCGTCGCCAAGGTGCTGAAGGGCGTGGTCGACGCCGAACAGCCCGGCCTCGTCATCCTCGGCAAGCAGGCGATCGACGACGATTCCAACCAGACCGGCCAGATGCTGGCGGCCCTGCTCGGCTGGGCGCAAGGCACCTTCGCCTCCAAGGTCGTCCTCGACGGCGACAAGGCCAAGGTGACGCGCGAAGTCGACGGTGGCCTGCAGACGGTGGAACTGAAGATGCCGGCGATCATCACCGCCGATCTTCGCCTCAACCAGCCGCGCTATGCCTCTTTGCCCAACATCATGAAGGCCAAGAAGAAGCAGCTCGACGAAAAGACCCCGGCCGACTACGGCGCCGACGTCAAGCCGCGCCTCAAGGTCATCAAGACCGAGGAGCCGGGCGGCCGCAAGGCGGGCGTCAAGGTCAAGAGCGTCGCCGAACTGGTCGACAAGCTCAAGAACGAAGCCGGCGTGCTCTGAGATCGGAAGGAACAGATAAAATGGCAATTCTCCTCATCGCAGAACACGACAACGCCAGCCTTTCCGACCAGACCGCCAAGGCGCTTTCCGCGGCCCTGCAGATCGGCTCGGACGTGCATGTGCTGGTGGCCGGCAAGGGCGCCAAGGGCGCGGCGGACGCCGCGGCCAAGCTCAAGGGCGTCAGCAAGGTGCTGCTCGCCGAAGCCGATGAACTCGCCGAGCGCCTCGCCGAACCGACGGCCGCCCTCGTCGTGTCGCTGGCCGGCGGCTATGACACCATCATCGCGCCGGCGACCTCGTCGGGCAAGAACGTCGCGCCGCGCGTCGCCGCCCTGCTCGATGTCGCGCAGGTGTCCGAGATCATCGAAGTGGTTTCGCCCGACACCTTCAAGCGGCCCATCTATGCCGGCAACGCCATCCAGACCGTGCAGTCGACCGACGCCAAGAAGGTCATCACCTTGCGCACCGCCTCCTTCCAGGCGGCGCCCGAGGGCGGCTCGGCCGCGGTCGAGACCGTCAAGGCGGCGGCCAATCCCGGCCTGTCCACCTTCGTCGAGAACAAGCTGTCGGAGACCGACCGTCCGGAACTGACCTCGGCCAAGATCATCATCTCGGGCGGCCGCGCGCTTGGCTCGTCGGAGAAGTTCCAGGAAGTCATCCTGCCGGTCGCCGACAAGCTCGGTGCGGCGGTCGGCGCCTCGCGTGCCGCGGTCGACGCCGGCTATGCACCGAACGACTGGCAGGTCGGCCAGACGGGCAAGGTGGTCGCTCCCGACCTCTACATCGCGGTTGGCATCTCCGGCGCCATCCAGCACCTCGCCGGCATGAAGGATTCCAAGGTCATCGTCGCCATCAACAAGGACGAGGAGGCCCCGATCTTCCAGGTTGCCGACTACGGCCTCGTCGGCGATCTCTTCGTCATTCTGCCGGAGTTGCAGAAGGCGCTTTGACGCTTTCCGACAAAGCGTATTAAATGCCTGGGGTGGGGTAGACGAAGTCGCCCCGCCCTTTTAGTTTGCACCGCACAAAAAGCAGGCCACAAAGGCCAAAAGCAATTCCAGCAAAAGTGCGCAGCGGTTTTGCGTCCGGAATTGCGATAGACTTAAGAGGTGGAGCGCTTTCGCAATGCATGCGGAAGGGCTCCGGACGGGATCGGTGTAATGAGCAAGATCGAGACGATCGGCATCATCGGCGCGGGCCAGATGGGTGGAGGTATCGCCCATGTCTCCGCGCTTTCGGGCTACAAGGTGCTGATCTACGATATTTCGCCCGACCGCATTGAAAAGGGCATCGCCACCATCAGCGGCAACATGGCCCGCCAGGTCGGCTCCGGCAAGCTTGACGAGAAGCTGCGCAACCAGGCGATGGCACGTATTTCTTCTGCACCGGCTATGGCCGATCTCGCCGGCGCCGATCTGGTGATCGAGGCGGCGACCGAGGACGAAACCGTCAAGCGCAAGATCTACGCGCAGCTCTGTCCGCAGCTCAATCCCGAAGCCATACTGGCGACCAACACCTCGTCGATCTCGATTACCCGGCTCGCCGCGCAGACCGACCGGCCCGAGCGCTTCATCGGCATTCATTTCATGAACCCGGTGCCGCTGATGAAGCTGGTCGAGCTGGTGCGCGGCATCGCCACCGAGGACCAGACCTTCGAGGCGGCGAAGACCTATGTGAAGCAGCTCGACAAGACGATCACGGTCTCGGAGGATTTCCCGGCCTTCATCGTCAACCGCATCCTTTTGCCGATGATCAACGAGGCGATCTACACGCTTTACGAAGGTGTCGGCTCGGTCGACGCCATCGACACCGCCATGCGCCTCGGCGCCAACCATCCGATGGGACCGCTGCAGCTGGCCGATTTCATCGGCCTCGACACCTGCCTGTCGATCATGCAGGTGCTGCATGACGGCCTGTCGGATTCGAAGTACCGCCCTTGCCCGCTGCTGGTGAAATATGTCGAAGCCGGCTGGCTCGGCCGCAAGACCGGGCGCGGGTTCTACGACTATCGCGGCGAGCACCCCGTTCCGACGCGCTGAGCCTCACGATCTTCGGGAAATCTCCCCTCAGGAGGCTGCGGCAAACGGCTCTGGCTTGTCGTCGGTGAGCCTGTCATCCGGCGCCACGGAAACGCATCCGCGGCCGGCCGCCTTGGCCGCGTAGCAGGCGGCGTCGGCCCTTGCGATGATCTCGTCCGCCTCGCCGCAATGGCCGTTGATCGCCGCCAGCCCGATGCTGGCGCCGATGGCATGCGGCCGGCCATCCCAGGTGAAGTTCAGGCCGGCTATGGCATCGATGATGGAGCGCGCCGCGATCCTGGCGCCAGCGGTCGAACCCGATTTCAGGACGACCGCGAACTCGTCGCCGCCAAGGCGCGCGACGATGTCTTCGGGCCCTAACACGCCGCGCACGGCCTCGGCGACCCGCTTCAGCAAGGCGTCTCCGGCGGCGTGACCGCCGGTGTCGTTGACCAGCTTGAAATGGTCGAGGTCGATGAACATGAACTGATGGCCGCTGCTGCCAGCCCCGGCGGCATCCTTGCGGGCCTGATCGACGAGCTCCTCCATGGTGCGGATGAAGCTCGAGCGATTGGCAAGGCCGGTCAGCGCGTCATGCGCGGCGGCGTGGGCAAGCTGGCGCTGCAGGGCGCGCGCATCGGTGAAGTCCTGGAAAACGATGACCAGGCCGCAGAATTCGTTGCGCTCGTTCAAGATCGGCGACACGACCTGGCGGATGCTGCAGCGTGTGTCGTCGCGGCGGATCAGCACGGCGCGGCTGTTCTGGTCGGAGGGCGCCTCCGCGCCGATCGCCAGCCGCGTCACGCCGATCCTGTGTCCCGTTTCCTCGTCGACCGCCCAATAGACATGGCCGAGCGTCTTGCCCAGAGCCGCCTCCACCGAAACGCCGGTCAGCTTCTCGGCAACCGGGTTCATGAATGTGACGCGGTTCGCGGCATCGGTGCAGATGACGGCATCGCCGATCGACTGCAGCGTCACCCGAAGCCGCTCCTTCTCGTCGGCCAGCATTGCCGCCGACACGGTCAGGCGCTCCTCGGCCTCCTTGCGCCCGGTAATGTCGGTCAGGCTGCCGATGGCACGGATCAGACGCCCCTCCCCGTCGCGCTCGATGGCCTTGCCACGGTCGAGGATCCAGATCCAGCGGCCGTCCTTGTGACGCATCCTGAACTCGGCTTCGAAGAACTCCGTCTTGCCGTCGAGATGGGCGCGGTCCGCCTCGGCGACGGTTTCGCGATCGTCGGGATGGATCATCGTCAGCCAACGATCGGGGTCGCCGTCAAGTTCGCCATCCGCATAACCGAGCATCTTGACCCAGGTCGAGGAGTAGGTCGTGCCGCCTTTGCGGATGTCGAGATCCCAGACACCCTGGCCGGCGCCGGCGAGCGCGAAATTCCAGCGCGTTTCGGCCTCGGCAATACGCGCCTCGGCCTGCTTGCGCGCGTCGATGTCCTCGATCTGCGAAACGAGATAGAGCGGGCGGCCGCTCGTCTCCTCTCGAATGACGGAGCCGGCGAGATGCGCCCAGACGGGCGTGCCGTCCTTCTTGAGGTAACGCTTCTCGAACTGGAAAGCATTGACCGTGCCGACTTTGATGCCTTCCATGGTCTCTTGTCCGACATGCAGGTCGTCAGGGTGCGTGATCTGGAAAAAGGTCAGCGCCTCCATCTCTTCGCGGCTGTAGCCAAGCATCGAGGCGAAGGCCGGATTGGTCTGCACGATGCGCCCATCCAGGGCGACGACGACGATGCCGATTGCCGAGTCCTCCATCGCCCGGCGGAAGCGCTGCTCGCTCTCCGCGATCTGCCGCCGGTCTTCCGAGATGCGGCCAATGAAGAGATAGGCGAAAAAAAGCGCGCCGATTGTCATGGCGACCGACACTTGAAGGCAAAGCCTGAGCGCTTCCGCGCCAAGGTCCAGCCTCGACAACATGACCGAGGCCGCCGCCACGGCCAAGCCGGCCACGAGCAACGCCGGCGCTGCATGTTTGTGGAGCCTGATCGGTCCTCGTAGTCTCACGATCCGTGCCACCCCCGTGGGCAATCGCTTTTTCCCGAGAAAATCCTGAAGGATCGATTTTAAGGAAAGGTTGCGTGGGGGTACCGCGACATGGTCAACCGGCAAACAATTGCCGGCATGATTAAGGATCGGTATGCAGGGGACCTGTTTGCGGGTCCCGTGCTACCAGCGCACGAAAAACCGCCCGCCGAGCGCGCCAAGCAAGGCGAGGACCGCTATCGCGATCGTGTACCAGGTGGCGACGAAAAGCGGCGAATCGTCAAAACAGTGCGCGGCATAGAAGGTTGCCGCCAGCCCCCCGGCAAGCAGCCCCGCAACCGCGCCGGCAAGCACCGGCCGTGTCGGCGCGCCGTAGCGCAGCATCCACAGGAAGATGGCCAGCGGGCCGATGCCGATCAGCGGGATGAAGCCCATGCAGATCATCATGTTGGAGCCGATCATCCTGGTGCCCCACAACGCCTCCGGCACCATGAAGAGCTCCAGAACCACCGCCACGGCCACCAGCAGCGGCGCGGCCAGCATCCCTGCCATCGCCCAAGCCGTCGAGGCGCCAGGCGTCGACAGAGCGCGGATCAGGGCGAAGGCGCTGGTGGCCAGCGCGATGGTGAAAACGAACTTGGACAGGAAGCGCATCGTGTGCGCGGCAACCATGAAGTCGGGGCGCGGGCCGATCGTCAGCAGGAAAACGATTGCCGCGATGACAATGGCCGCGCCGGCAGCCATCCACCAGGCCGAACGCAATGGCATCGCCTTGCTGGTTGCATCGGCGTCGAGCGCCTTGATGAGATCCTCGGTCCTCATGTCATTCCCGCCCGAACCGCCCCTGCCCGAATCGCTTGGCTATGGCGGCTAGCCCGCGATGCAGCGACACACGCACCGCCGTCTCGCTGATGCCGAACTTCGCTGCGGTCTCGCCGATCGAGCGGCCTTCCACCGATACAGCCGAAACCACCGAACGCTGTGCCGGCGGCAGCCCGTCCAGGGCCCTGTTGATGTCGCGCTCGCTGACGGTTTCGGTTTCCGGTTCGGCGAAGGTCTCGGCGATATCATCGACATCGATTTCAATGCGCCGGCCGCGCCGCCGGAACGCATCGATCAGCTTGAAGCGGGCGATGGCATAGATCCACGGCAGCACCGGCGCGTCCTGGCGCCAGGTATGCCGTTTCACATGAATGGCCAGCAAGGTTTCCTGCACGACATCCTCGGGGTCGACTCCGCCCTGCACGATCTTGCGCCGGACAAAGCCGCGCACCAGCGCGGCAATCCGGTGCAGAAAGTCGGCATAGGCCTTCTCATCTCCGGCGATCGCGGCCCGCAAGAGCCGGGAAAGCTCGGCTTCGTCCTTGCCGCTCACAAGAGTTCACTCCCCCGATTTTCGTGGCTCGGCACTGATTTGTTACGTGGCCGGCGAAATAATGTCCAAGCCAAACTACGGGCAAATCACGAAAGTTTGCGGGTGCTTGAAGGCACCGCCCCAGAGCGGAGGTCTGCGGGGACGTCTTGCGGGAAACCATCGGTCCGGGCCGCCTTCAGTGTAATTGTCCCCCTCACGCCGACCTTTGCGCCTCAGCGACCGATTGAAGCACATCAACAATCTTGACTACGGGTGTCAGGTATCGATAGGTGCAGCGTGACAAGACCAACCAAACGAGGATGACGCCATGAAATACACCCTTTCCGCCCTTGTCGGTGCCACCGCACTTGCAATTGGCCTGGCCGCCGGTCCGGCGACGGCGGAGGATGCCGGCATCATCGTCTACAACGCCCAGCACGAAAGCCTGGCCAAGGAATGGGCCGAAGGTTTCACCAAGGAGACCGGCATCAAGGTCACGCTGCGCAATGGCGGCGACAGCGACTTCTCCAACCAGATCGTTGCCGAAGGCGCCGCCTCGCCCGCCGACGTCTTCCTGACGGAGAATTCACCCGCCATGGTGCTGGTCGAGAATGCCGGCCTGTTCGCGCCCGTCGATGCCGACACACTGGCGCAGGTGCCGCAGGACTATCAGGCGACCAGCGGCAAATGGGTGGGCGTGGCCGCGCGCAGCACCGTCTTTGCCTACAACACGACCAAGCTAAAGGCCGACCAGTTGCCGAAGTCGCTGCTCGATCTCGCCGATCCGAGCTGGAAGGGCCGTTGGGCCGCCTCGCCCTCGGGCGCCGATTTCCAGGCCATCGTCAGCGCATTGCTGCAGCTCAAGGGCGAGGCCGCCACGGCGGACTGGCTGAAGGCGATGAAGGCGAACTTCACCGCCTATAAGGGCAACAGCACGGTGATGAAGGCGGTCAACGCCGGCGAGATCGAAGGCGGCGTGATCTACCACTATTACTACTTCGGCGATCAGGCCAAGACCGGCGAGAACAGCAAGAACGTCGCGCTGCACTATTTCAAGAACCAGGATCCGGGCGCTTTCGTCTCGGTCTCGGGTGGCGGCGTGCTCGCCTCGAGCAAGCACCAGAAGGAAGCCCAGGCCTTCCTGAAATGGGTGACCGGCAAGGGCGGCCAGGATGTGCTGAAGAACGGGAACTCCTTCGAATACGCTGTCGGCAAGGGTGCCGAGTCCAACCCGAAGCTCGTTCCGCTGGCCGGCCTGCAGGCGCCGAAAGTCGACGCCACGACGCTGAACTCCAAGAAGGTCACCGACCTGATGACGGCAGCCGGCTTGCTTTAGTTGCCGTTCGTCCTAATAAGGACAAACCGACCGTGCTCCCGCGGGAATTCACCTTCCGCGGGAGCGTTTTGTTTTCGAGATGGCCTTCGTCGATGACGACACGCTGCGTTCCTGACCTCAGACCGTGGTCCCCTGGGCACCGCGCCGCAACCGCGGGGCGTCCGAGCTGATGCAGTCCGCGGTCGATCTCACGCGCGCCGGCCTGACGTCGAGGATGCGACGAATGCCGCAGCGCCGCGCCGCGCCCTGGCTTGTCACCGCCGCTGCTCTCGTCGCGCTGTTCGCCCTGTTGCCGCTCGCCTTCATCATCTGGATCGCAATCCAGACCGGCTGGGAGACCGTGTCGGCGCTGGTCTTCCGGCCGCGTGTCGGCGAACTGCTGATCAACACCACGCTGCTGGTGCTGCTGACCGTGCCGATCGCCATCGTGCTGTCGGTGGCGCTGGCCTGGCTGACCGAGCGCAGCGACCTGCCCGGCGCCAGGCTGTGGGCCTGGCTGTGCGTGGCGCCGCTCGCCATTCCCGCTTTCGTGCATTCCTATGCCTGGATCACCATGGTGCCCGGCCTGCATGGCCTGTGGGCCGGCGTGCTGGTGTCCGTGATCGCCTATTTCCCCTTCCTCTATCTGCCCATATCGGCGGCGCTGCGCCGTCTCGATCCGGCCCTGGAGGACGCAGCCGCCGCCCTCGGCCTTGGACCCCGGCGCGTCTTCTGGCGTGTCGTGCTGCCGCAGCTGAGGCTCGCCATCTGCGGCGGCTCGCTGCTGGTCGGGCTGCATCTGCTGGCCGAATACGGCCTCTACGTCTTCATCCGCTTCGACACCTTCACCACGGCGATCGTCGACCAGTTCCAGTCGACCTTCAACGGACCAGCAGCCAACATGCTGGCCGGCGTGCTGGTGACCTGCTGCTTCGTGCTTCTGGGCCTCGAAGTTCTGGTACGCGGCGAGGAGCGTTATGCCCGTGTCGGCTCCGGCGCGGCGCGCCACCAGCAACGCACGAGCCTCGGCCGCGCCACCATGCCGAGCCTGCTCTTGCTGGTCGCCACCACGCTGCTGGCGCTAGGCGTGCCGTTCGTCACCATCGGCCGCTGGCTCGTCGCCGGCGGCGCCGAGGTCTGGCGTCTCGACGAGATTGGCCTGGCGCTCGGCCAGACGCTGTTCCTGGCGCTTGCCGGGGCACTGCTCGCCACTGTCGCCGCCATGCCGATGGCCTGGATCTCGATCCGCGCGCCGGGACCGCTGCAACGCCTGCTGGAGGGTTGCAACTACATCGTCGGCTCGCTACCGGGTGTCGTCATCGCGCTGGCGCTGGTCACCATCACCGTGCGCATCGCGCTGCCGCTCTATCAGACGCTGTTCACCATCCTGGTCGCCTATGCACTCATGTTCCTGCCGCGCGCCCTGGTCAGCCTGCGCGCCTCGATCGCCCAGGCACCGGTCGAGCTCGAGCGCGCCGCGTCCAGCCTGGGCAGGCGCCCGCTCAACGCGCTGTGGTCGACGACCATCCGCCTGTCGGCGCCAGGTGCCGCGGCCGGCATGGCGCTGGTGGCGCTCGGCATCATGAACGAACTGACCGCGACGCAGATGCTGGCGCCGAACGGCACCCGCACGCTGGCCATGGCATTCTGGTCCTACAGCGGTGAGATCGACTACGCCTCGGCGGCCCCTTACGCCTTCATCATGGTGGCGATGTCGCTGCCGCTCACCTGGCTGCTCTATGTCCAGTCGAAACGGATGGCCGGACGATGAGCTTTCTCGAAATCAAAGGCCTGCACAAGCATTACGGCCCGGTCGCAGCCCTTGCCGGTGTCGACCTCGATGTCGCCAGCGGCAGCCGGACCGCAATCGTCGGACCTTCAGGCTGCGGCAAGACCACCTTGCTGCGGCTGATCGCCGGCTTCGAGGCGCCAGACCAGGGCCGCATCGTGCTCGACGGCGAGGTGCTGGCCAATGGCGGCGCCGCGGTCCCGGCGCATCGCCGCGGCATCGGCGTGGTGGCGCAGGACGGCGCCCTGTTCCCGCATCTGACCATCGCGGACAATATCGGTTTTGGCATGGGCCGAGGCGAGGACAAGCGCACCGAGCGCATTGTCGAACTCGCCTATATCGTGGGGCTGGACAAGGCGATCCTCAAGCGCCGCCCGCATGAGCTTTCCGGCGGCCAGCAGCAGCGCGTGGCGCTCGCCCGCGCCATGGCGATGAAGCCGCGGCTGATGCTGCTCGACGAACCGTTCTCGGCGCTCGACACCGGCCTGCGCGCCTCGATGCGCAAGGCGGTGGCCGAACTTCTGGAGGCGGCCGGCATCACCACCATCCTGGTCACCCACGACCAGGCCGAAGCACTGTCCTTCGCTGCCCAGGTGGCGGTGATGCGCGACGGCAAATTCTCGCAGGTCGGCACGCCGCGCGATCTCTATCTCAAGCCGAAGGACAGGATGATCGCCGAGTTCCTCGGCGACGCCATCATCCTGCCGGCGAGCATCTCGGGCGGCTTCGCCAACTCACCGCTCGGCCGCATCGCCGTGGATACCAATGACAGCCGAGATATTGCCCGCATCATGCTGCGGCCGGAGCAGATCGGGCTAAAGCGCACATCGCGTGAAGGCATGTCGGGCACCCCCGACATGCTGTTCGGCGAGGTGACGGAATCGGAATTCGCCGGCTCGACCTGCACGATCGCGGTGCGGCTCCTGAACAATGCCGATCCACCGGACGCCGCCGCCATCGGCAACACGCCGCTGATCCTGCGCAAATCCGGCATGGACGCACCGACAGTAGGCGAGATCGTCCGGCTCACCGTGTCGGGGAAGGCGCATGTCTTCGTCTAGGCGACCGAAGGCCGGCGGCGCGCGGTCATGCCGAGATGCGTTCGCCGGTTTCGGCTGAATAGATCGGCCAGCGCTCGAGAAAATCACAGCCATGCACGACCACGCGGTCATTGGCGCTGTCGAGAAGGATGACGGCGTAGGAAGGCGGCGCCTGCTCGACAATTGCGCTCGACCGGTCAAGCGCAAGTTCGAACCGGGCGTGCAGTCCGCGTTGCGCCGAGAACGGAATCCCGGCGACGGTGCCGGCGATGTCGCGATGGACATGGCCGAAGAAGATGTGGCGGACGTCGCCGTGGCGCTTCAGCAGGCCGAGCAACCGCTCGGGTCGCTCAAGCGCCAGCGGATCGAGCTGCGGCAGGCCGAGCGCGACCGGCGGATGGTGCAGGAAAATATAGGCGGGCCTGCCGGCTGATTGGTCCAGACGGGCTTCGAGCCAGGCAAGCCGCCTTTCGCAGAATTCGCCTTCGATGCGCCCCTCCGCCAGGCAGTCGAGAAACAGCAGCACTTCCTTGCCGGTATCATGGACCGACTGGACAAAGCCGCTCTCGTCGACCGGATTTTCCGGGAGTGTCGCGACGAGATTGGCCCGCCGGTCATGGTTGCCGGGCAGCAGCCTGTACGGCACCGACAGCGTGTTCAGGGCAGCGCGCAGATCCGCGTAACTTTCCGGCGCGCCGGTCTCGGTCAGGTCGCCGGTGAAGACGCAGAGCGCGGCGTCGGCGTGATGCGCATTGATGTGCGCGATGCAGGACGCCAGCCTTTGATGCAGGTCCGCGCCATAGCGGCGTTCGCCTTGCCGGCCAAGATGCACGTCGGTGACCTGGATGATCTTCATCATGCTTTCAGAGCGCCGGCTCGGGCACGGACGCCTTGAAGACATCGAGGCGGCTTCCCGTCTCCGATGAGAAGAAATGCATGTCCTGCGGCGAAATCTTCAGGCCGACCTGGCTGCCGGGCTCGGGGTGGACGGCCTCCGATGTCATCACCGAAAACGGCGCGCCGTCGAGATCGACATAGATGACCCGCCCCGCGCCCAGTTCCTCGACCAGGTCGACGGTGGCGTCGAGCGCACCGGACGTGCCGGGCGCCACCAGTCGGACGGTCTCCGGCCGGATGCCCATCGCGACCTTGGTGCCGACCGGCAGGCCGGCGCGTGCCATGGCCAGGCGCCGGCTGCCGCCGAGCAGCGACAGCCCATCGAGTTCGACCGTGCCTTCCAGAATGTTCATGGCCGGCGCGCCGACGAAGGTGGCGACGAAGCGGCTGGCCGGGCGGGTGTAGATCTCACCTGGCGTGCCGACCTGTTCGACGCGTCCGCCATTCATCACCACCAGCCGGTCGGCCAGCGTCATCGCCTCGACCTGGTCATGGGTGACGAAGACCGAGGTGGCGTTCAGCCGGCGATGCAGCTTGCGGATTTCCGAGCGCATCTGCACGCGCAGCTTGGCATCGAGATTGGACAGCGGCTCGTCGAACAGGAACACCTTCGGCTCGCGGATCATGGCCCGGCCCATGGCGACGCGCTGCCTCTGGCCACCGGAAAGTGCCATCGGTTTGCGGTCGAGCAGGTGTTCGAGCTCCAGCGTGCGGGCGACCGCCTGGATGCGCTGCTGGCGCTCGGCCGAGGGAACGCCGGCGACCTTGAGCGAATAGCCGATGTTCTGCGAAACACTCATATGCGGATAGAGCGCGTAGTTCTGGAACACCATGGCGCAGCCGCGCTCGCGCGGTTCGAGCTTGTTGACCACCGTGCCGTCGATGGCGATCGTGCCATCGGAAATCTCCTCGAGCCCGGCGATCATGCGCAGTAGCGTGGACTTGCCGCAGCCCGACGGTCCCAGGATGACGACGAATTCGCCAGAGGCGAAGTCGAGGTCGACGCCGTGCACGACCTGCGTCTTGGCGTAGTTCTTCTTGACGCCGCGTATGGCGATGGAGGCCATTCTTGTCTCCTATTTCTCGGTGGCGATCAGGCCGCGCACGAACCAGCGCTGCATCAGCACCACGACGACCAGCGGCGGTAGCATGACGATCAGCGTCCCGGCCATGGCGATGTGCCATTCGGGCGCGCCGCCGACATTGGGGATGAGCTGCTTCAGCTCGGTTACCGCCGTGGCATGCGATTGGTCGGTGGTGATGAGCAGCGGCCACAGGTACTGGTTCCACGCCCAGAGGAACATGATGGTGCCGAGCGCTGCCATATTGTTGCGCGACAGCGGCAACAGGACATCGATGAAGAAGCGCAGCGGACCGGCGCCGTCCATGCGCGCGGCCTCGGTCAGCTCGTCTGGAACGGTCAGGAAGAACTGCCGGTAGAGGAAGGTGCCAGTGGCGGTGGCGATCAGCGGCAGGATCAGGCCTGGATAGGAATTGAGCATGCCCAGGTTGAGCGCGACATGCACGCCCGAGACTTTTTCGATCAGCCAGGAAATCCCGGTCAGGTCCAGGATCGCCTGATAGGGCTCAAGGACGTTGGCGACAACCGCGTAGGTCGGCACGATGCGCACTTCGAGCGGCAGCATCAGCGTGATGAAGATCAGCCAGAAGATCAGCATGCGGCCGGGATAGCGGAAGTAGACGATCGAGAAGGCGGTGAGTGCCGAGATGATCACTTTGCCGGCGGCGACGCCTGTCGCCATGATGAAGCTGTTGAGCAGCTTGGGACCGAGATCGGCCGTCGTCCACGCGGTCTTGATGTTGACCCAGAAGTCGCTGCCCGGCAGCAGTGACATCGGCACATCGTTGACATCCTTGAGGTTGTGGGACGCCGCGACGACGACAACCACGAACGGCGCAATGCAAAAGACGAAGCCGATGAACAGGATCAGATGCGTGAAGAAATTCAAGAACGGTGTGCGCTCGACCATGTCCATCTCACCTGTAATGCACGCGCCGTTCGATGAAGCGGAACTGGAAGATGGTGAGCACGATGATGAGCAGCATCAGGATGATGCTCTGCGCGGCGGCTCCTGAATAATCGAGGCCTTTGAAACCGTCCGAATAGATCTTGTAGACCATCAGATTGGTCGCGTTGGCCGGACCGCCTGATGTCATGATGTCGACGATGCCGAAGGAGTCCTGGAAACTCTCGGTGATGTTGATGACCAGCAGGAAGAAGATGGTCGGCGTGATCAGCGGAAACTGGATGTCCCAGAAACGCCTGATGACGCCGGAACCGTCCATCGCGGCGGCCTCGATGAGCGAACGCGGGATGGCCTGGAACGCGGCGAGGAAGAAGATGAAGTTGTAGCCGACATATTTCCACGAGAAGGCGACGATGATCGAGGCCATGGCGTCGGCGCCGTCGAGGCCGGGGTCCCAGAAGCCGGGCCAGACCTGGTTGACCACAGCCATGAAGCCGGCCTCCGGCGCCAGGATGAAGCGGAACGCCATGGCCAGTGCGGGCGCCGCGATGCCGTAGGGCCAGATCAGGACGACGCGGTAGAGCCGCGAGCCGGCGAGCTGCCGATCGGTCAAGGCAGCGAGCACCAGGGCGATGAACATTGCAAGACCGGTGCTGATGCCGGCAAAGACAAGGCTGGCGGTGATCGAGGTCCAGTAGTCGGCGTTGGACAGGATGGAGCGGAAATTGTCGAGCCCGACCCAGATGTTGCCGCCGCCCCAGGGCTGCTGCAGCGTCAGCGACCAGTACACGGCCTGGCCGGCCGGCCAGTAGAAGAACGTGAAGATCAGGAGGAGCTGTGGCACCGCGAAGAGGATGCCGATCGTCCATTTGCCGAAAGTGACGCGTTTTTCCATCGATCCGCCGATGCCGTTGAACCGTCAGCCCGCTTTCTCAGCGGAAGACTAAAGCATGTCTCCCGAAAATGGGTACCGGTTTCGGGATAAAGACATGCGTAAAAATCAAAACCGGTATGAAATGGCCGCCCGTCGAATCTCGACGGGCGGCCTTGGCGTTTCAGGCATCAGGGCAAGGTCTTGCCCGGATAGGTCTGCTGGAAGCGGTCGAGGATGGCGTCGCCGTTCTTGACCAGGGTGTCGAGGCCTTCCTGGACGCTGACCTTGTTGGCGAAGATCGCCTGCATCTGCGTGCCGAACTCGGCGCGGATCTGGGTGAAGTTGCCCAGCCGGATGCCGCGGGTGATTTCGGTCGGCTCGGACGCGGTCAGGCTGGCGATGGCGACTTCGCGGCCCTTGAAGGGCGCCTTGTCGTAGAAGCCCTGGCCCTTCATGTACTCGAAGCCCGACTTGGTCACCGGAATGTAGCCGGTGTTGGTCGACCAGAACAAAGCCGTCTTGGGGTCATGGATGAAGTTGAGGAAGGCGGCCGCGCCCTTGTATTCGGCGTCCGACTTGCCGGAAAGCACCCACAGCGAAGCGCCGCCGACCAGCGAATTCTTGCGCTCCGTGCCGGCATAGACCGGCAGTTCGGCGACATCCCACCTCATGCCTTCCTTCTGGGTCCTGCCGACCGTGCCGTGGTCGCCGACCGAGGTCAGGATGACCTGGCAGGTGCCCGAGGCGAAGGCCTGGACCATGTCCTGACCGAGATCCTTGGACTTGATCTTGATCAGGCCGGCGTCATACCACTTCTTGAGGTCGGTGACGTACTGGACGAACTTGGTCTTGTTGACTTCGAGGCGCGCGTCGAGACCGTCATAGCCGTTGTTCTTGGTGGCGATCGGCTGGTTGTGGAGCGCCGAGAACTGCTCCATCAGCTGCCAGCTTTCGTTGGCCGAGATGTTGATGGCCATCGGGCACTCATAGCCGGCCTCCTTCAACGCCTTGAGATCGGCGCCGACATCTTCCCAGGTCTTGGGCGCTTCGGTCTTGCCGATCTTGGCGAAGGCGTCCTTGTTCCAGTACATCAGCGGGGTCGAGGAATTGAACGGGAAGGACAGCATCTCGCCCTTCGACGTGGCGTAGTAGCGCGCGATGCCGGGGAAATAGTCGGCGTAGTCGATCTTGTAGCCGTTCTCTTCCATCAGCTTGTCGGCGGGCTTGTAGGCGCCCGACAGCATCATGGTGGCGGTGCCGACATCGTAGACCTGGACGACGGCCGGCTGCTTGCCGGCGCGGAAGGCCGCGATGGTGTTCTGCAGCGTGGCGTCGTAATTGCCCTGGCTGGTGCAGACGACTTCGTAGTCCTTCTGCGATTCATTGAAGTTCTTGCACAGCGTGTCGACGACACGGGCGAGGTCGCCCGAAAGGCCGAACCAGAAGTCGAATTTTACCGGTTCCGCAGAAGCAGGCATCGCCAGCGCGGTGCTGAGCGCACCAGCGGCAAGGGCAGCAAAGCCCCGCTTGATCATAGTCATGGTTTTCCCTCTTGAGTGGCTGGAGACAAGGGTCTTGCGCAAGTCCTTGCCCGCTCTCTTAGAGAAGGTATGTGACAGTTCTGTTGTGGCTCTCCGGCCTTTGCACAGCTGCTCGTTCCTCTCCCTCGGCGGCTTGGCCGGCGTCAAAACGCACACCGGCGCATAGGTAGCTAGCGCGACTGCAAAGGACGTAAAGGCCATGCCGGCCGCGATGATTGTCCGGCTAAAGGATGGATGGACCGCAGGCGCGGCAGAGGGCGCCGCCCATGCGCCGGGAAAGCACGTTCTGGTTGCAGGCGACTTTATCGATCCTTCAACAGCCAGGCCTTAATCAGTCATATTTCGTTTTTTATTTCCAATGGGCTTGGGGATATAAGATGTTGACGGTCTATAATTGTATCGTGAACCAGCACGATCTGAGACTGGTCGTACTCGCCGCGCTGATCTGCGGAATTTCCTGCTTCTCCGCCGTCAGCCTGCTTCACCACATCAGCCGTTCGACGGACCGGAACCGCCTTGCCTGGCTGATGATCGCGGCCACGTCGACCGGCTTCGGCATCTGGGCGACGCATTTCATAGCCATGCTTGCGTTCACGCCCGGCATCCCCAGTGCCTATGATCCGTGGCTCTCCGTGCTCTCGCTCGCCGCCTCGGTCGCGCTGACGGCGGCCGGCATGTGGATCGCCACCTTGCGCGACGAGTTCGAGTATCGTCTCGTCGGCGGCGCCGTTCTGGGCGGCGGCATCGCGGCCATGCACTACATCGGCATGGCCGCATTCGAGGTGCAGGGCCGCGTCGAATGGAACCTGTTGATGGTGGCTGTCTCCCTGCTGGCCGGCGTGACACTCGGGGCGCTGGCGCTGCATGTCGTGCTGCGCCGCCCGTCCTTGACGGCGACGTCCGCCGGCGCGGTGCTGCTGACGCTGGCGATCTGCACCTTGCATTTCATCGGCATGGGCGCCGTCTCGATCTTTCCCGACTCCTCGATCGTCATATCCGAGTACACGATCGAGCCCACCTCGCAGGCTTTCGCCGCCGCGGCCGCCACGCTGGTCATCCTGGTGCTGTCGGCATCGGCGTTATGGATCGATTTGCGCTTCCGTCGCCAGAAGCTCGAGGTCGATCGCATGCACGGCCTGGCCAATGCCGCCGTGGAGGGCCTGATCGTCTGCGACGGCAACCGCATCGTCAGCGCCAATGACAGCATGGGCAAGCTGACCGGCACGTTGGCCGCGACGTTGAACGGCACGGAACTGCGCGAGCTCTTCGACGACCACACCGCAACCGACGCTGGCACCCTGGCAGGCCAGCCATGGGAGGCGGAGTTGAGGAACCGCGACGGAACGCGGATTCCCGTAGAGCTGATCGCCCGAAGCATCGACTATTGCGGCAAGCCCCACAACGTGATTGCCGTCCGCGACATCCGCGAGCGCAAGAAGGCGGAGGAGGAGATCCTTCGTCTCGCCCATTTCGATCCGCTGACGGGACTGGCCAACCGCCGCTCCTTTTCCAGCCGTCTCGACATGGAAATCGCATCCATGAACCGGATCGCCAATTCCGAAAAGGGCGTCAAAGGCCGGCACCTCGCGCTTCTGCTGTTCGACCTCGACCGCTTCAAGGAGGTGAACGACCTTTACGGACATGGCGCCGGCGATGCGATGCTGCAGAAGGTGGCGACCTGCGCGGCCGGCGTTTTGCGCCATGGACAGATGCTTGCGCGCCTGGGCGGTGACGAATTCGCCATCATCGCCCCCAATCTGCCCGACCCGCAGGCGGCCGGCCGCATCGCCGGCTCGCTGCTCGCCGCCATGCGCGAGGAAAACCGGGCGGCGGCCGGCGGCGGCCTCGTCTCGGCCAGCATCGGCATCGCGATCTATCCGCTCGATGCCGAAGACCCGACCGGCCTGATCAGCCATGCCGACACCGCGCTCTACCGCGCCAAGACCGAAGGCAGGGACACCTATCGCTATTTCGAGGCCTCGATGGGCGCCGAGGCCCGCGACAAGCGCATAATGGAGCACGAACTGCGCCAGGCCGTCGTGCGCAACGAGTTCTACCTCGTCTACCAGCCGCAGAAGGAGATCAGCAGCGGCAGGATGGTTGGCTTCGAAGCCCTGATCCGCTGGCGCCATCCCGAACGCGGCGACGTCTCCCCCGCGACATTCATCCCGGTGGCCGAGGACAGCGGCGCCATCGGGCAGATCGGCGACTGGGTGCTCGACGCGGCCTGCGAGGAAGCCGCCCGCTGGGAAAATCCGCTGACGGTCGCCGTCAATGTCTCCGCGGTCCAGCTTCACAATCCCAATTTCAGCCGCAAGGTCCACGAGACCTTGCTAAGAACGGGGCTTGCCCCGACAAGGCTGGAACTGGAGATCACCGAAACCGCGCTGGTTAAGGACATGCCGCGTGCGCTGGCAACCTTGCGGCAGGTCAAGTCGCTTGGCGTGCGCGTGGCCATGGACGATTTCGGAACCGGCTATTCCTCGCTCTCCAACCTGCGCGCCTTCCCCTTCGACAAGATCAAGATCGACTCCTCCTTCATCAAGGCGGTCGACACCAACGGTCAGGTCGCGGCGATCGTGCGCGCCGTGCTGGGGCTGGGGCGTGGCCTTGGCCTGCCGGTTCTTGCCGAAGGCGTCGAGACGCTTGGCGAACTGAAATTCCTGGATGCCGAAGCCTGCGAGATCGGCCAGGGCTACTATCTCGGCAAGCCGGCGCCCATCGAGGCGTTCGACGACCTGACCGGCCACGGCAAGCGCACTCCGGCGCGCGCCGGCCATCGCGATGGCAATCTCGTATTGCTCAAGCCAAGCGTGCGCTCGGCCTGATCGCTCACGATCCGAGCGCCGTGTCGACCAGCCGCCTGGCGTCAGGTCCAGACCATTCGGCCGGGCCGTTCATATGCGCGATCAGGCAGCCTTCGCCATCGATGAGCATGGTGACGGGAAGGCCGAGCGCCAGGCCGCGCGTCTTGAGGTCGTTGAACAGCGCCACCGTCGAATCCCGGTAATAGCCGAGCGCTTCGACGCCTGTTTCCTTGAGAAATTTCTTCGGCTTCACATCGTCGCCGGCATCGACATTGACGGCGACCACCTGAAAGCTGTCGCTGCCCTTCTCCTTCTGCAGCGCATCGAGCGCCGGCATTTCGGCGCGGCACGGCGCGCACCACGTCGCCCAGAGGTTGAGCAGCACCGTCTTGCCGGCATGGTCGGCGATGGTCATCGGCTTGCCGTCCGGACCATTGAAGGCAAGGCTTTTCATCGATTGCGGCGGATCGGCGGGCAAAAGCGCCGCGACCTCGCCGGTGGCAGCGGCGGCGATCTTCTTGGCGCGGTCGCTCTTGGCGGCGCAGGCGACGTCATCCTTGCTGCCGCCGACCGCCACCTGGGCCGGTGCATTGTTGCCAGACCGGCTCTCGCTGACATATACCGCGACCGCGCCGGCCAGCGCTCCCGCCACCAAAGCGGCGAGGATCAGGCGCGGGGCCGGGAAAAATCTGTTTCCGTCTGCCATTTTCTCAAAACTGCTCCGAAGCACGGGTTTTATAGCGATGAGCGACAAGAAGACCAGCAACCAGATGTGGGGCGGACGATTTGCCTCGGGTCCGGCCGCGATCATGGAAGCGATCAACGCGTCGATCTCGTTCGACCGCAAACTCTACGCGCAGGACATACGCGGCTCGATCGCCCATAGCGAGATGCTGGCGCAAACGGGCATTATTTCGGCGGCCGATCAAGAAAAAATCGCTCACGGGCTGAACACGATCCTGAAAGAGATCGAGGCCGGCAGCTTCGAGTTCTCGACCAAGCTCGAAGACATCCACATGAATGTCGAGGCACGCCTCGCCGACCTGATCGGCCCGGCTGCCGGCCGGCTGCACACGGCGCGCTCGCGCAACGACCAGGTGGCGGTGGATCTCAGGCTCTGGGTCAAGGACGAATGCTTCCGCGTCGCCGAAGCGCTGAAGGGCCTGATCACGGCACTGCTGGCGCGGGCCGAGGAGCATGCGGCGACCGTGATGCCGGGCTTTACCCATATGCAGGCGGCGCAGCCGGTGACCTTCGGCCATCACTGCATGGCCTATGTCGAGATGTTTGCGCGCGACCTGTCGCGCGTGCGCGACGCCATCGAACGCATGGACGAGAGCCCGCTGGGTGCCGCCGCCCTCGCCGGCACCAGTTTCCCGATCGACCGCCACCGGACCGCCAAGGCGCTCGGCTTCCGCGAGCCGATGCGCAATTCGCTAGACAGCGTCTCCGATCGCGATTTCGCGCTGGACTTTCTCGGCATGGCGGCGATCTGCGCCACGCATCTGTCGCGGCTGGCCGAGGAGATCATCATCTGGTCGACGCCGCAGTTCGGCTTCATCAGGCTGTCGGACAGTTTTTCCACCGGCTCCTCGATCATGCCGCAGAAGAAGAACCCCGACGCCGCCGAACTGGTGCGCGGCAAGACCGGCCGCGTCAACGGCCATCTGGTCGGCCTGCTGACGGTGATGAAGGGCATGCCTTTGACCTATGGCAAGGACATGCAGGAAGACAAGGAATCGGTGTTCGATGCCGCCGAGACGCTCGACCTGATGCTAGCGGCGATGACCGGCATGGTCTCGGACATGACGGTCAACGCGGCCGCGATGAAGAGGGCCGCGGGCTCCGGCCACGCGACCGCGACCGACCTCGCCGACTGGCTGGTGCGCACGCTCGGCCTGCCCTTCCGCGAGGCGCATCACGTCACCGGGCGCGCGGTGGCGCTGGCCGAGGAGAAGAAGGTGAGCCTGGAGAAGCTTTCGCTGGAGGACCTGCAGTCGATCAATCCCGGCATCACGCCAGATATTTTCTCGGTGCTGGCGGTGCAGAACTCGGTCAAGAGCCGCACCAGTTTCGGCGGCACCGCGCCGTCGGAAGTGAGGAAGCAGATCCGCTACTGGAAAAAGCGGCTGGCCAAAGCCTGAGCCAGGGGTGCAATACGCCGAGAACTCGGCTAAAAGCGGCGGCTGACAACACGTTTCGGACGGATGGATCGATGACCGGAAGCAGGATTTTGGTGACGCTGACGCTGCTGGCTGCGATGGCCGCCGTGACCGCCTGCGGCCGCAAGGCCGGTCTCGACACGCCCTATGAGGCGGCCGTGCAGGCGCGCAAGGATGCCGAGAAGGCCAAGGAGCCTTTGCCGCCGGAGCCGGAGAAACCGGTCAAGGACAAGAAGTTCATCCTCGACCCGCTGATCTAAAACCGATCGGACCGGGTTGGTCCCCCGAACCCGATCTCGTCGTGCTCCAACTTCCGGAATCACTCTCGTGAACCATTTCGACTACCGCGACGGCGTGCTGCATGCCGAGGACGTGGCAATCCCTGATATCGCCGCTCAGGTCGGCACGCCGTTCTACTGCTATTCGACCGCCACGCTGACCAGGCACTACCGCGTCTTTGCCCAGGCCTTTGCCGGCCTCGACGCGCTGGTCTGCTACGCCATGAAGGCCAACTCCAACCAGGCCGTGCTGCGCACCCTGGCCAGGCTCGGCGCCGGAGCCGACGTGGTCTCGGAAGGCGAGTTGCGCCGGGCACTGGCGGCCGGCATTCCGGCCAGCAAGATCCTGTTCTCGGGAGTCGGCAAGACCGCGCGCGAAATGGACCTTGCGCTGGAAGCCGGCATCCTTTGCTTCAACGTCGAGTCGGAACCTGAACTTGAGCTGCTGTCAGCCCGCGCCACAGCGCTTGGCAAGGTGGCGCCGATCTCGCTGCGCATCAATCCCGATGTCGACGCCAAGACCCATAAGAAGATCTCCACCGGCAAGGCCGAGAACAAGTTCGGCATCGCCTGGCAGCGCGCGCGGCAGGTCTATGCGCGCGCGGCAACGCTTCCGGGCATCAAGGTCACCGGCATCGACACCCATATCGGCAGCCAGATCACCGAGCTGCAGCCCTTCGACGACGCCTTCGCCCTGCTGGTCGATCTGGTCGGCGCGCTGCGCGCCGACGGCCACGCCATCGAGCATGTCGATCTCGGCGGCGGGCTGGGCATCCCCTACCGCGTCGACAACAACCCGCCGCCCCTGCCCGACGCCTATGCCCAGATCGTCAGGAAGCATGTCACCAAACTCGGCCTGAAGGTGATGTTCGAGCCGGGCCGGCTGATCGTGGGCAATGCCGGCATTCTCGTCTCGGAAGTGATCTTCGTGAAGGAAGGCGCCGCCAAGAATTTCCTGGTCGTCGACGCCGCGATGAACGATCTGATCCGGCCGACCCTCTATGATGCCTTCCACGACATCAAGCCGGTCGTGCAGCCGCCGGCCGACACGCCGCGCATGATGGTCGACGTGGTCGGCCAGGTTTGCGAGACCGGCGACTATCTCGGCCTCGATCGTGACCTGCCCAGGCTGAAGGCCGGCGATCTCGTTGCCGTTGCCACCGCAGGTGCCTACGGCGCCGTGCAGGCCGGCACCTACAACACCCGACTGCTGGTGCCCGAGGTTCTGGTCGACGGCGACCGTTTCCACGTCGTGCGTCCGCGCCTGACCTATGACGATTTGATCGGGCTGGATTCGGTGCCAGACTGGCTCGCATAAGTCGGAATCTCACGACGGGGAGCAAATCATGTCGCAGGGCAATACCGTCACACGCGAACGCATTGCCGCGATCGAGCCGCGCATCCGCCCCTTTATCAGGCACACGCCGGTGCTGCGCGTCGACATGGCCGATTTCGACCGGCCGCCGCTGACGGTCGACCTCAAGCTCGAATGTCTGCAGCATTCCGGCTCGTTCAAGGCGCGCGGCGCCTTCACCAATCTTCTCGAGCGACCGGTTCCCGAGGCCGGCGTCGTCGCCGCGTCGGGCGGCAACCATGGCGCCGCCGTCGCCTATGCCGCCATGCGGCTGGGACACAAGGCGACCATCTTCGTTCCTGAGGTGAGCCCACAGGCCAAGCTCGACCGCATTCGTTCCTATGGCGCCGACCTGGTCGTCGGCGGCGCCCGCTATGCCGAGGCGCTGGCCGCCAGCGAACGCTTCGCTGAGGAAACCGGCGCCTTGCAGATCCACGCCTTCAACCAGGAGGAAACGCTGGTCGGCCAGGGCACGCTCGGGCTCGAAATCGAGGCGGACCTGCCTCGGATCGACACGCTGCTGGTCGCCGTCGGCGGTGGCGGCCTGATCGGCGGCATCGCCGCCTGGTATGCCGGCCGCATCCGCATCATCGCCATCGAGCCCGAAGGCGCGCCGACGCTTCATCACGCCTTTGAGGCCGGCCATCCCGTCGACGCACCCGCCGAAGGCATCGCCGCCGATTCGCTGGCGCCAAAGCGCGTCGGCGAAATGATGTTCCCGATCGCCGAAGCCTTCGTCGAGCGCTCCATCCTGGTCAGCGACGACGATATCATCGCCGCCCAGAAGGCGCTTTGGAACCGGGTGCGCATCATTTCCGAGCCGGGTGGGGCTGCCGCCTTCGCCGCGATCTTGTCCGGCCGCTACACGCCGGCGCCGGGCGAACGCGTCGCCGTGCTGGTCTGCGGGGCCAACGCAAACCCCGCCAATTTCTGATTGCAACCATTTTGGCGGGCTTAACGTTTTTTCAAAGCGCCTCGCCTTTGCCGTGTTTGCTGGTATTCTTCGAGTCGTGAGGATCGGGCTATCCCGCCCGATTCCAGGAAGGGCCGATGACCGAACGACCCACCTTCAGCAGCGATCGCGGCCTGGCCGGGCGCCTGGCCTTGAGCCGGCTGGCAACGCGGGTCTCGATTATGGTCGAGCGCGGCTGGCCGCTGCTGCTGCCGCTGATCCTTCTCGCCAGCCTGTTCGTGAGCGTCTCCTGGTTCGGCGTTTTCTCCCGGCTGCCGGATGTCGCGCGCATCGGCCTTGTCGCCGCGTTCGGCCTGGCGGGGCTGGCGGCGCTCTATCCGCTGCGCTTCTTCCGCTTGCCTGGCGCCGCCGAGGTCGATCGCCGCATCGAGGCCGCCAACGACCTGCTGCACAGCCCCGTGCTGGTGCAGGCCGACCGGCCGAGCGGTCGCGAAAGCAGCTTCTCGCAGGCGCTGTGGCGCGAACACCAGAAGCGCATGGCCGCCAGGCTTGACAGCCTTGGCGCTGACCTGCCGCGTACCCGTGTGCCGGAGCGCGACCCCTGGGGGCTGCGCGCCGTGGCGGCGCTGTTGCTCGTCACCGCCTTTGCCTTCTCCTTCGGGCCGACAGGCGGCAGGATAGCCGACGGCTTCAGCGCCCACGGCGCGCATGATGCAGTGCCGCCACGCATCGATGCCTGGGTGACGCCGCCTGCCTACACCGGCAAGCCGCCGATCTTCCTGACCGCCGATGCCAACCAGGCGACGCCGACGTTTCATGTGCCTGAGGGCAGCGACGTGTCCTTGCGCGTCACCGGAGGCTCGGGCGAGGAAACGCTCGCCTATGCCGACAAGGACGGCAACGCGCGCACCATCGACCCGGCCGGGCCGCAGGCCGCGACCGCCAAGCCAGCCGCGAACCCGGCGGCTCCGTCGAAGGTGCGCCAGTTCACCGGCAAGCTGACCGGCGACGGCACGCTGACGCTGAAATCGGGCGAGGATCAGCTCGGCCGCTGGGCCTTCGCCGTGATCGCCGACAAGCCGCCGCAGATCCGCTTCGTCGGCGAGCCCAAGCGCGCCGCCAACGGCGCCTTCGAGCTCAACTACCAGATCGACGATGATTATGGCGCCGCCACCGCCAAGGCGGTCTTCGCGCTGGCCGACCCGCAGGCGCCGGCCGCGCATCCGCTCTACGGCCCGCCCGAAATGCCTTTGGCGCTGCCGCGCCGCGGTGGCAAGTCGAATGCCGCCAAGACCACCAAGGACCTGACCGAGCACGTCTGGGCCGGCAACAGCATCAAGCTGACGCTGGTCGCCACCGACGACGCCGGCCACACCGCGTCGAGCGAAACCAAGACGCTGGTGATGCCCGAGCGGCCCTTCGCCAACCCGCTGGCACGGGCGGTGATCGAACAGCGCCGCTTGCTGGCGCTCGACGCCAATGCCAAGCCGCGCGTGCTCGACCTGATCGACGCCATCACGCTGCGGCCCGAAGACACGTTCGACAATATGTCCCACTACCTCGCCATCATGAGCGCGCGCAGCCGGCTGAAGCTCGCCGGCAACGACGACCAGCTGCGCGGTGAGGTCGCCTATCTCTGGGAAATCGCGCTCGGCATCGAAGAGGGCAACCTCTCGGCGGCCGAGAAGCGTCTGCGCCAGGCGCAGCAGGCGCTGCAGGACGCCATCAAGAACGGCGCCAGCGATGCCGAAATCGAGAAGGCGATGAAGGAACTGCGCGAGGCGATGAACCAGTTCCTGCAGGAGTTCGCCGAGCGCGCCAAGCAGAATCCGAACGCCCCGCAAATGCAGCAGAACGGCCAGGAACTGCGCCAGAGCGACATCGACCGCATGATGGACCAGATCGAGAACCTGGCGAAGTCGGGCGACCGCGACAAGGCGCAGCAATTGCTGTCGCAGCTGCAGGACATGATGAACAATCTCCAGGCCGGCCGGCAACAGCAGGGCGGCGAGCAAGACAGCCAGATGCGCCAGCAGATGGACAAGCTCGGCGAGATCCTGCGGCGCCAGCAGGAGATGATGAACGACACTTTCCGCATGGACCAGATGCAGCGCGGCGAGCGCCAGCGCGGACAGAACCGCGACGAGCAGCTTGGCCAGGGCGGCGGCGAGGACCAGGACAAGCCCGGCGTCGGCGAGGACCGCGACCCGCTAGCGAGGCAAAAGCCGATGACGCCGCAGGAATTCGCCGATGCGCTGAAGCAGTTGCAGGAAGGCCAGGGCCAGCTCAAGAGCGATCTCGATAAGCTGAAGAAGAGCCTCGAAGGCATGGGCATGGAGCCCAATGAAGGATTTGGCGAGGCCGGCAAGTCGATGGGTAGCGCCGAGCAGGCGCTTGGCGAGGGCCAGGGCGACGAGGCCGTCGGCCACCAGGGCCGAGCGCTCGAGGCGCTGCGCAAGGGCGCCAAGGACATGATGAAGCAGATGCAGGCCATGCAGGGCGACCAGGGCGGCAGCCAGGAAGGCGGCCGCCAGCAGAATGCCGACCGTGACCCGCTCGGCCGGCCGCGTGCCAGCCAGGGTCCCGATTTCGGCGATTCAGTGAAGGTTCCCGACGAGATCGACGTCCAGCGCGCCCGCCAGATCCTGGAAGCGATCCGCAAGCGGCTCGGCAACGCGCTAAGCCCGGATATCGAGCGCAGCTATCTGGAACGGCTGCTCGAGCTGAAATAGGGACCTCAGCCCCACACCCCGCCCGCCCCTCCCGAACGGTTGCAACCCCATGCCGAAGCTCGGTCCTGTCACGCCCATCCTGCGTATCTTCGATGTCGCCAAGGCGCATGAGTTCTACGTCGGTTTTCTCGGGTTCGAAGTGCAGTTCGAACACCGCTATGAAGACAACACGCCGCTATACACTGGCGTTACCCGCGACGGCTGCGTCTTGCATCTGAGCGAACATCATGGCGACGGCGCGCCAGGCGCTCATCTCCGGATCGAGACTGCCGACATTGCGGGGCTCCACCACGAGTTGAGCGAAAGAAAATACCGCTTTGCCAGGCCGGGGTTGGAGGAGACCCCTTGGAAGACGAAGGAGATCACGGTTGCCGATCCGTTCGGCAACCGCCTGACCTTCTATGAGGATGTGAGGGACTGACTCTACCGGTTGACGAACGCCTCGCGAATCGCTTCCTGCATGCCGTCGATCGCCTCGCCCGACGCGTTCGGGTTGCGATGCATCACCACATTGGAGGAATCGATGTCGCCGAACCCGTCGGCGGACGTCAGTTCGCGGCAGCCATCCGGAATGTTGCTGCGCGAGATCGGCGCGATCGCCAGCCCCGAGGTGACAGCAAGCTTCAGGCCGCCGGTGGTGTCGCTGGTATAGGCGACACGATAGGCAAGCCCGCGCTGCTCCAGTGACTTGATGGCGAAGTCCTTGCACCAGCTGACCCGGTTGTAGAGCGCGATCGGCACAGGCCGTTCCTCGTGCATGTGATGCAGGGTGGACGTCACCCAGACCGTCGGGTCGTGCATCAGCACTTCGCCTCCAGCCGGATCCTGCCATTCGAACACCACGCACAGATCGAGTTCGCCGGCGGCGACTGCCGCCAGTTGCGCTTCCGAATGCGCGTAGCGCACCGTGACCTCGACCTTGGTGTGACGCTTCGAGAACGCGCCGAGCGCGCGCGACAGGATGGCGTGGCCATATTCCTCCGGAATGCCGATGCGCACCGGTCCGCCGAGCGGCGGCGCCGCCATAGACGCCGCCGTTTCGTCGAGCAGCGAGACGATGCGGCGGGCGTTGACGATGAGCTCGCCGCCACGCCGCGTCAGCGCGACGCCACGTGAGCCGCGCTCGAACAGGCTGTCGCCGACCAGCTCCTCGAGCTTCTTCATCTGCATCGACACGGCCGACTGGGTGCGGCCGGCCTGTTCTGCCGCACGGGTGAAATTGCCGGCCTCGGCAATGGCGACGAAGGTGCGCAGGAGATCGCTGTCGAGGGTCGGGCGCATGCTATCCATCATAAGCAGATTTGATTGCAGGCATCATTCCAATTCGTTTGCAACATGTCAAACACCGGACGATAGTTGCCTCACCCATTGGATATGCGGCTGCGAAATCGGCCGCGGACCAATCAAGAGTCCTCACTCGTGCCCGCTGCCCGAAACGGTGGCGGGTTCTTTTTGATCTGGAGGCGGGCGGCTTCGGATCGTACGCGCAGGAGCCGGAACGCAGATGCAGAATAGGATGGTGCGCGGCATCCTGAGCCTGTGCCTGGGCGTGCTGGTGTTCTCGCTGCAGGACCCGCTCGTCAAGGCCGTGTCGAGCGCCTACCCCGTGACCGAGGTGATGGCGATCCGCTCGATCGTCGCCTTGCCGATCCTGATCGTCCTCGTCCACGCCGATGTCGGGCTGTCGGCGATCCTGTCGAAGCGGTTCGGCCTGCTGACGATCCGCGCCTTCATCCAGTTCACCTCCTACACCGTCTACTATCTGGCCATCGCCGCGCTGCCGCTGGCCGACGCGGTGGCGCTCTATTTCATGGCGCCGCTGTTCATCATGGCGCTGGCCGGCCCCTATCTTGGGGAACGCGTCTCCTGGCGGACGCTGGCGACCGTGCTGATCGGACTGCTTGGCGTCATCGTGATGGTGCGCCCCGGCGCCGGCCTGTTCGACTGGGCGGCACTGCTGTCGCTCGGCTCGGCGGCGCTCTACGGCTTCTCGCAATTGATGGCGCGCAAGATCGGCGATACCGAATCGTCCACCGTCATGGCCTTCTATCAGAACGGCGCCTATCTCATCGGCGCGGCCGTCGTTGCCGGCACATTCCATCTGGCCGGCATAAATCACGCCGTCCACCCCAGCGTCGAATTCCTGGTACGGCCCTGGATATGGCCGACGCTGCCGGATTTCCTGAAGATGGCCGCCTGCGGCTTCGTCGCTTCCGCCGGCATGATCCTTCTGTCGCAAGGCTACAGGCTGGCGCCAGCCAACCGGGTCGCCACCTTCGAATACACCGGCATTCTGTGGTCGCCGCTCTGGGGTTTCCTGTTCTTCGCCGAAGTGCCGCGGTCAACGACCGTGATCGGCGCGGCGCTTATCATCGGCGCCGGCCTACTGGCGCTCAACACCGGGCGCCGCAAGAACGCACCGCCGGTACTTGCAACTGCCGATCCGGCCTGATCAGGCGAAGCAGATCAGCGCCCGCTCGACGCGCGAGCGGATTTCGGCCAGCGTGAAGGGCTTTTGCACGACATCGAGAATGATGCCGTTCAATTCCTCGGCGCGCTCGCGCTGATCGGCATAGCCGGTCATCAGCATGATCTTCATCGCCGGAAAAAGCGCCGCCGCCGCGATCGCCATCTCGATGCCGTCCATCTCGGGCATGCGGATGTCGGAGACGACGAGATCGTAGCTGCCATGAGCAGCGCGGATCAGCGCCAGGCCCTGGGCGCCATCGGCGGCGATATCGATTGCGTGGCCTGCGCGTTCGAGCGCGYGGGCTGCGAGGGTGCGGACGGACTCATCGTCCTCGACGATCAAAAGCTTTGCCATGGCCGGCAATTTGGCCGCGAAAAGTTGACTTTTCCTGAAAGCACCCAGCCCCTGATCGGGCTATTTTTTGCGGCACCGTTAAGGCCTTTTTCAGGACTTGTCGGTCGAAGGCAATGGCCTCACGCATCGCCCTTCACGACGCCCACGAAGGGCAATTCGCGGAAGGCGTGCGCGACATCCATGCCGTAACCGACGACGAAATAGTCGGGGCAGTCGAAGCCAACATAGTCGGCGACGAGCGCGGTCTGGCGGCGCATGCGCTTGTCGAGCAGCACGGCGATGGAGCAGCTTTTCGCGCCACGCGAGAGCATCAGGTCACGGGTGAAGGTCAGCGTCTTGCCCGATTCGAGGATGTCGTCGATCAGCAGCACGTCGCGGCCGGCGACCTCATTGTCGATGTCGCGCAGCACCCTCACCTCGCCGCTGGTGGTGCCGGCGCCATAGCTGGAAATGAAGATGAACTCGACCTCTGGCGACAGGCCGACATCATGCATGGCGCGGATCAGATCCGCGGCGAAGATGAACGAGCCCTTCAGCACCGAAATCACCAGGAGATCGTGATAGTCGTGCCCGGCGATCTCCTTGGCGAGTTCGAGATTGCGGCGCGCGATCGCCGATGCCGAAAACAGGACTTCGATGTCCTTGTCGCGTACGATGGGCATTGCTGGTCTTCCCCGGTGATCGCCTATTGGGCGAAAGTAACCAAAACGGTCCTCACGCCGTTCTTAGGCACGTCGAGGCGGCTGGCAAAGCCGAATCTTTCGCCGGATGCCAGCGAATGGCCGGATGTCCCCAACGTATAGCGGGTTGTACGCCCGTCATTGCCGGTCACGCGGATTTCGAGCGGCGGCATTGTCGCGGCCCCCACCCCGTCATTGGCGGCCTCGCCATCGACGAACAGCACCGGATTGGCCCCCGAGGCGTCGACGCGCGAAGTGACGCCCGAGATGGTCAGCGCCGACGCTTGCGCGCCGGACAGGAACGGCGCCTGGCGCACCAACGCATGGCCGCCGGAGACCCAGAAGGCGGCGAGAGCAGCACCGATCCCGGCGATCCAGAAGATCGGCCCGCCGCGGACGGCCGGCTGCCGTTCCGCCGGCGCTTCCGGCTTGCGCAGCATGTCCATGCCCTCGATGGAAGGCGTGACGATCGGGCGCGGCTGCGGTGAAACGCTTTCCACGATGGGGACAAGGCGCGGCATCACGACATAGTCGGCATCGACGATATCGGCCGCCGGGCCGCGCACGATCCTGTCCGCCACGGCAATTGCCGGGGCATCGGTCATGATTTCGCCGGAAACCGGGCGCGCGGTTCGTTCGTCAGCCATCATGGCCCCGTTATTGCGCGTGTTCGCTTTTCGTTTCTTTTGCGTAAACAAAAATGGTTAACGCTTCCCCACCGGAGCTCTCGTGACGCGCCGAAACAACCCAGGAATTAACCGCCGGTTAACCATGCCGGCCGATGGTCTTTTCACAGAACAGGCACGCTTGGCGCTGCCAGGAATTTCAGGTCGTCGAAATTGATTCGCTTCGAAAATGTCGGCCTCCGCTATGGCATGGGTCCGGAAATCCTCCGCGACATCTCCCTGCATATACCGGAGCGCTCCTTCCAGTTCCTGAGCGGCCCTTCTGGCGCCGGCAAGACGACGTTGCTGCGCCTTCTGTTCATGTCGCTGAAGCCGACGCGCGGGCTCATCACCATTTTCGGCAAGGACCGTTCGCGCATCTCGCGCACCGAACTGCCGCATTTGCGGCGCCGCATCGGCGTGGTGTTCCAGGATTTTCGCCTCCTCGACCACATGACGACCTATGAGAATGTCGCGTTGCCGCTGCGCGTGCGCGGGCGCGAGGAAGCGAGCTACCGCACCGATGTCACCGAGCTGCTGAAATGGGTGGGGCTGGGCGAGCGCATGCATGTGCTGCCGCCGGTCCTGTCGGGCGGCGAGAAGCAGCGCGCCGCCATCGCGCGCGCCCTGATCGAGCAGCCTGAGATCCTGCTCGCCGACGAGCCGACCGGCAATGTCGATCCGCCGCTGGCGCGACGGCTGCTGCGGCTCTTCATCGAACTCAATCGTCTCGGCACCGCCGTGGTGATCGCCACCCACGACCTCGGCCTGATGGAGCAGGTCGACGCGCGCCGCATGATCCTGGCCGGCGGAAGGCTGGACATCTATGACTGACCTGTCCGCCGAACACCTCCAGGAGCATGAGCAGGAAGCCGAGGCGGCCGAGGCAAGGCCGCGCACCCAGCGCCGTATGGCGCCGATCGTGCCGGCGCAGAACATCGCCGGCCGGGCGCTCGTCCTGGTCATCGCCATCATGACCTTCCTGTCCTGCCTGACCTTCGGCGCCGTGACGCTGGTGCGCGACACCGCCTCGGTCTGGGAGAACCAGATCTCGCGCGAGGCGACGATCCAGATCAAGCCGGCCGACGGCCTCGACATGGAGGCCGCCCTTGCCCAGGCCTCGCAGATCGCCGGCGAATTCCCCGGTGTGAAGTCGACAAGGATCATCGATCGCGACGCGACCGCACGGCTGCTGGAGCCATGGCTGGGTTCGGGCCTCAACATCGACGAGTTGCCGGTGCCGCGCCTGATCATCGTCACCATCGATGAGAACAGCCCGCCCGACTTCGCCGCCATGCGGGCCGCGATCACGCCAAAACTGCCGAGCGCCTCGCTCGACGATCACCGCACCTGGGTCGACCGGCTGGTGGCCATGGCGCGCACCACGGTGACCATCGGCATTGCCGTGCTGGCGCTGATGCTGTCGGCGACGGTGCTGACCGTGGTGTTCGCGACCCGCGGCGCCATGGCCGGCAATGGCCATATCATCGAAGTGCTGCATTTCGTCGGCGCCGAGGCGGCCTTCATCGCGCGCGAATTTCGCCGGCATTTCCTGGTCACCGGCATGAAGGGCGCGGCCGCCGGCGGCGCGGCGGCGGTGCTGGTCTTCATCGTCTTTTCCTGGTGGTCGTCGCGCAACATGGCGACGCCGCAGGCCGACCAGGCAACCGCTTTGTTCGGCAATTTCGCCATCGGCTCGGCAGGCTATCTCGGCGTCGTTCTGATGGTGCTGGTGATCGGTGCGCTGACCGCGGCAACCTCGCATGCCACCGTCGTCGCCTATCTCAGCGACATCGATGTTCGCCAACCCGACGCATGAAAGGGAGCTTGCTCTGGCGGAGATCGAACCAGGGTGATCACGGATGGAGAAACAGCGTAACGCAAAGTGCGTCTTTTACCTACCAAAGGCCGCATTTCAGGATTAACCATATGGCCATGGACGTGCGGGATTCGACCGGGACGGCTGGACAGATGCCAGTGGTGGTTGCTCGTTTGCGTGACCACGGCGGGTTTAGTCGTTTGAAAACCGCGCTGCGGATATCCGCGCTCTCGCTCCTCGTTCTCGCAACGCTGTTTGCCGGCGGCTTCGGCTGGTTCGCCAACAAGGTCGCGCATCTGACCACGCCCGCCAATCCGGAGAAAGCCGATGCCATCATCGTGCTGACCGGCGGCCAGTCGCGCCTCGATGCGGCGATGGATCTGCTGGCGTCCGGCAAGGGCGAGCGGCTGTTGATCAGTGGCGTGCATCCTTCCGCCAGCCGGCGCCAGCTCCAGGCCGCGACCGGCGGCGACAAGAAGCTGTTTTCCTGCTGCGTCGACATCGATCGCGCCGCGCTCGACACGATCGGCAATGCCGAGGAAAGCGCCAAATGGGTCGAAAGCCATGCCTATGGCACGGTGATCCTGGTCACCAACAATTACCACATGCCGCGCAGTTTGCTGGAAATGGGCCGCCTGCTGCATGGCGCCAAGCTGGAACCCTATCCGGTGGTCAATTCCAATCTCGACAATGGCGGCTGGCTGACAAAGCCGCGGGCGTTGCGCGTGCTGTTCACCGAATACACCAAATACCTGCTGGCGCTGGCGCGCGGCATCGTGCCGGTGAAACCGACCCCTGACGGCATCGCGCTGGCCGAGACCGCAGCCGGCGGCTGAGCCACCGTTCCATCATCCCTGGTCGGTCCCCTTCGACGCGGCTTTCAGCTGCATGATCTCCTGCTCGAGCAGTTGGATGCGCCTGTCCCGCTCGCCAAGCGCTGCCGCCACATCAGCCGCCTCGAAGCGTTGCGGAATGTGTTGCGGGCAATTCGCATCCCAGGCCGAGATCGTGAACAGGATAACCTGTTCGGGCCGCGCCTTGTAATCCCCAGGCATCAGCCTCGCCATCAGCTCGGCATCGTTCTCGACGACGCGCGCCGTGCCCCAGATCTTGATGCGCTGGCGCAGCATGTAATCGATCAGGAACAGGAAGGCGCGTGGATTGTCGGCCAGATTGCCTTGCGTGATGAACTGCCTGTTGCCGGAAAAATCCGCAAAGCCGATCGTCTTTTCGTCTAAGACCTTGAGAAAGCCGGCCGGACCGCCGCGATGCTGGATGTAGGGCTGGCCATCGCCATTGGCCGTCGATAGGAAGACGCTGGTCTGCATCCCGATGAAGGCGGCAAGGTCCGGCGTGATGACGGCTTGCCAGCCGCCGCGCTCCTCGACGCGGGCGTAGGACTGGCGCGAGCCCTTGCGCGCCTGGATCGCCTTGACGGTCGGCGTAAAGGCGACATCGCTGGTGAAAGCATGCGCGTTCATCGAAACCTCCTTGCGGGGATGGCGCTAGAGCCCGAGCGCCGACAATGTCGGGTGATCATCCGGGCGGCGTCCCAGCGGCCAATGGTATTTGCGGTCGGCTTCCGCGATCGGCAGGTCGTTGATGCTGGCGATGCGCAGGCGCATCAGCCCGTGCTCGTCGAACTCCCAGTTCTCATTGCCATAGCTGCGGAACCAGGAGCCGCTGTCGTCGCGCCATTCATAGGCAAAGCGCACGGCGATGCGGTTGCCGTGGAAGGCCCAGACCTCCTTGATCAGCCTGTAGTCGAGCTCGCGGCTCCATTTGCGCGTCAGGAAAGCCTGGATGGCATCGCGGCCCTGCAGGAATTCGGCGCGGTTGCGCCAGCGGCTGTCGGTCGTATAGGCGAGCGCGACCCGCGCGGGATCGCGCGAATTCCAGGCATCCTCTGCCATGCGCGCCTTTTGCGCCGCGGTCTCGGCGGTGAAGGGCGGAAGGGGTGGGCGGCTTTCAGACATAGGAACTCCATTGCGTGGCTATGCTGCGCACAAAGCCATGCTGGAGATATAGCCCCTTCCATTCCTGAAATGCAGATGGCATATCTGCAATCATTCCTTCCATTTTCTGGAAGAAGCTATGGATCGTCTCGAAGCCATGTCGCTCTTTGTCGCGGCGGTGGAGGCCGGCAGCCTTTCCGCCGCGGCCCGCCGTTTCGGCGTTCCGCTGGCGACCGTCAGCCGCAAGGTCTCCGATCTGGAACGCCATCTCAACACAAGGCTGCTGAACCGTTCGACGCGCCGGCTGACGCCAACCGACGCCGGCGAGGCCTATCTTGCGGCCTGCCGCCGTATCCTTGATGACGTCGGCGAGGCGGAACGCGCCGCGGCCGGCGAATACAGCGCTCCGACCGGTGAACTGGCCATCACCGCGCCGGTCGTGTTCGGTCGTCTCCATGTGCTGCCCGTGGTCACCGGCTTTCTCGCGGCCTATCCCGACGTGGACATCCGCCTGACCCCGGCGGACCGCATAACCCAGCTGGTTGAAGACCATTTCGACCTCGCGTTGCGCATCGGCCACTTGCCCGATTCGCGCCTTGTCGCCGTTGGCGTCGGTTCGATCCGCCGTGTGGTCTGCGCCAGCCCGGCCTATCTGGCCGAACACGGGATACCCACGATCCCGGAAGACCTAAGCACGCACAACTGCATCACCTTCGAGGGACTTTCCTCCGCCGCCCCTTGGGGCTTCACCAGAGGCAAGACGGACGTCACGGTCCAGATCCGCTCACGCCTTCAGGTCAACACCGCCGAAGCGGCGATCGATGCCGCGGTTGCCGGCGTCGGGCTGACGAAAGTGCTTTCCTATCAGGTCGATGCCGCGGTGCGATCCGGCATGCTCAGCATCCTGCTGCAAGAGTTCGAGCCGGAACCATGGCCGGTGAGCCTCGTGCATGCGGGCCACGGCCTGCTGCCGGTCAAGCTGCGCGCCTTCCTAGACTTTGCCGCACCGCGTCTAAAGGAGCGGCTGGCACGATTGGGCTAGCGTGAGCCGTGCTTCAGCATTGGCCGGGACACGGCCGCGCCATTTCCTTTTTCCCCGCGCTTGGTGTAACCAACGCACACTTCCTCACCGGACCTCCCTCATGCTCTATGTCAGATCGCTGGCGTTCAATTTCGTCTTCTACGTCAATCTGATCGTCCAGATGATCCTCTGGACCCCCTATTATTTCCTGTCGCCTCGCCACCGCGCCTGGTTCGTGCCGAAATTCTGGTCGCGCAGTTGCATGTGGCTCTACGACAAGATCGCCGGAACGAAGAACGACATCACCGGGCAGGAGAACCTGCCCGAAGGCTCCTTCATCCTGGCGCCCAAGCACCAGTCGTTCTGGGATGCCATCGCCTTCTTCCCTTTCCTCCAGGACCCGCTCTACATCCTCAAGCGCGAGCTGACCTGGATCCCGTTCTTCGGCTGGTACATCATGAAGATGCGCATGATCCCGGTCGATCGCGGCAGCCGCTCCAAGGCCTTGAAGGCCGTGGTCGCGGCGACCAAGGAAGAGATGGCGCGCAACCCGCGCCAGCTGATCATCTATCCCGAGGGCACGCGCCGGGCGCCGGGCGACGAGCCGGCCTACAAATACGGCATCGTCGAAATCTATGCGCAGCTTGGCGTACCAGTGGTGCCAGTGGCCCATGTCGCCGGCCTCTATTGGCCGCGCCGCAAGTTCCTGCGCTATCCCGGCATCATCAAGGCGCGTTTCCTGCCACCGATCCCGCCGGGCCTCAGCAAGGACGAGTTCATGGCACGGCTGATCGGCGAGACGGAAGCCGCCTGCGACCAGATGCTCATCGAAGCGGCCCGCGCGCCCAACCCGCCCGCCTTCCCGCCGACGGCACTAAAGCGGCTGCGGGAACTCGGCGCGAAGGCCTGAAGGGCCTCCGGCCGGGCGATCAGCCGTAGACGGCCAGCACCGTGGTCAGCACCAGCGTGGCGGCAAAGACCAGGTTGATGATCCGCGATGCGACAGGCCTGCGCAGGAAGCGCGCGAACGCCGCGCCGGCAAGCAGCCACACGGCATGGATGACAACGATCATCGCCGCGAGCACCGTCAGCTTCAACCACAGGCCGAGTACCGCATCGCCCTGGCTTGAAGAGGCGCCGGCGAACACGGCGGCGATCGCCACATAGGCTTTGGGGTTGGCGACCGCCAGCAGAAAACCGGCAAGCCAGGTCGGACGCGCAGCCTCGGCCGTGCGCGCCGCCAGCGGCGGCGCCGTGGCGATCCTGAAGGCGAGATAAAGGATGTAGGCGGCCGACGCGACAACCAGGACCGGCGCCAGCTTCGGCATCGAGGAAAGCGCCGCCATGATCCCGGTCGCCACCACCAGAAGCACGGCGATCGTGCCGAGAACGATCCCCAAAGTGTAGCGCACAGAATCGCGCAGGCCGAAGGCGGCGCCGACAGCGGTGACGCTTATCGTTGCCGGCCCTGGACTGCCCATGACCACCGTAGCGGCCAGCACCAGAGCGAGCAGCGGCCGCCAAAGCTGCGGCTGCGAAAGAAGCGGCTCCGTCATTGCACCCTCTGTCTTGCCAACAGCGAAGGACGCTATGGCAAGGCTGAGGCGTGGTCTTGGACGTTCGTGCGTGGACCGGCAGCCGAAGGCTCAGTCGCTCGCGCTGTCGAGTTCGGCCATGTCGTCGGCGGTCAATTTCAACGACGCTGCCTTGATCAGGCTGTCCATCTGGCTGGGCTTGGTGGCACTGGCGATCGGTGCGGTGACACCTGGCCGCGCGATCGCCCAGGCGAGAGCGACTTCAGCCTGTTTCGCCGAATGCCTGGCGGATATGGCATCGAGAGCGGCCAGGATGCGCATGCCGCGCGCGTTCAGATAGCTGCCGACGTCCTCGCCGCGCTCGCTTTGGCCGAGATCGGCCTCGCTGCGGTATTTGCCGCTGAGAAAGCCCTTGGCCAGGCTGAAATAGGTGATGACGCCGATATCCTCGGCCACGCACAGATCGCGCAACGGCCCGTCGAAGGAGGAGCGGTCGTAGAGATTGTATTCCGGCTGCAGCACCTCGTAGCGCGGCAGGCTGCGCAGGCTCGCCACGTCGAGCGCGGCGCGCAACTGGCCGACGTCGAGGTTCGAGCAGCCGATGTGACGGACCTTGCCCTTGGCAAGCAGCTTCTCGTAGGCGCCAAGCGTTTCCTCATAGGGCGTCGCCGGGTCCGGCCAGTGCGACAGATAGAGGTCGATGACATCGGTCCGCAGCCGCTTCAGCGAGGCCTCGACAGCCTTTTCGATATAGGCGGCGGAGAGGTCCTTGTGCCCCTGCCCCATATCCGAGCCGACCTTGGTGATCACCACGACCTTGTCCCGGTTGCCGCGGTCCTTCATCCAGTTGCCGATGATGGTTTCCGACTCGCCGCCCTTGTTGCCCGGCACCCAGCGCGAATAGGCGTCGGCCGTATCGATGGCGTTGAGCCCGCCCCCGACGAAGCGGTCGAGCAGGTCGAAAGAGGTTTTCTCGTCAGCGGTCCAGCCGAAGACGTTGCCGCCCAGAACCAGCGGCGCGATGGAAAGGTCGGTGCGACCGAGACGGCGTTTCTGCAAGACGAATCTCCGTGATGATGGGGATGGGGCGAATGCCGCCCGCTGGCTGGGGTTCGACGCCTAAGCTAGGTCTTGCCGCGTCGAGGTCAAAGGCCTGACCGCCTATTTCAGCAGAGCCAGCGCTTCACAAAGGCGCTATCCCCCGCGCCACGTCCTCCAGCCAATGGTCGCGGATGCCCAGTGCCTCCAGATGCCTCAGCGTGCTGAGCACATAGTCCTCGTTGTTGCCGGATTGGCCGACGGCGCCCCGCACCACCGCCGCCGCATGCGCGGCATCCAGCGCGCCGGCATATTGCTCATGCTTGCGGTCGACGATGTAGGCTAAGGCTTCGACCGCGCCGCCGTCCTCGAGGCGGACCTTGAGCGTGCGTTCGAGATAGACTGATGTGACAAGCTCGCGCTCGCGCAGATAGGCGATGACCTCGTCACGCAATTCGCCAGGCACACGGAAAGCCAGGCCGACGCAGGAGCCGCCATGGTCGAGACCGAGCACCAGCCCGGGCCGCTGGCGCGTGCCGCGGTGCACGAAGGAATAGACGCAGAGCGAGCGGCGATAGCCGTGCAGATGGGCGCGCCGCGTCTCGACATGCGCGAAACCCGGCCGCCAGATCAGTGACCCGTAGCCAAACACCCAAAAATCGCCCATATCGCCGCGCCTGATTGCAAAAAGAATGGCAACACCGCACCGGAAACCGGTGTTTTTTCTGTCCGTCCCCAGCTACCTATCCGTCAAGCCTGCCTGGTGTTGTCGGAATCAAAGCTCCGTCCACCAATACCAATGCGTTAGTGAGAGCCAAAGCATGACGTCAAGTGACGAACGCCAACCTAAGTCCCGCCGCGGCCTGTTCTGGCTCGTGGCGTTCATCGTTGTGCTGTTCGCCCTTTATAGCGGCGGCTGGTTCTACCTGGCCGACAAGGTCAGGACTGAAACCGACAAGGCGGTCGCCACGCTGAACAAGAGCGGCATCGAGGCCGGCTGCGCCAATCTCCAGGTCAGCGGCTATCCGCTGAGCTTCACCGTCTCCTGCGACAACCTCGCCTACGAGGACGACGCCAAGAACATCGCGGCCTCGGCCGGCTCCTTCAACGCCGTCGCCCAGATCACCCAGCCTCTGTCGCCGGTCGCCGATCTGCGTGGTCCACTCAGGACCTCCGTTCCCGGCATGGTGCCGCTGTGGATCGACTGGGACAATCTGCAGGCCAAGGTCAATCTGTCATGGCCGCTGCCGCAGCGCATTGCGCTGCAGGCGGAGGGCCTGTCGGGCCAGACCGACCCGGCCGACGACACCGATCCGGTGGAACTGTTCAGCGCCGGCAGGGCGGCCGGCCAGCTGCAGCCGAACGGTCAGGACGTCGACTATGCCGGCAGTTTCACCGATCTGGAGATCGATGCGGATGCGATCGGCGGGCGCGTGCTGCCGGCACTCGATGCCAGCGGCGACGCCACGCTTAAGAATGGTGTCGCGCTGATCGGAACGCAGGTGAAGAGCCTACGTGGCCAGAGCCTCGAAATCCGCAACCTCGATTTGTCATCAGGCACGGCGCGCGTTACCGTTTCCGGGCCGCTGTCGGTCGACGCCGAAGGCCTGGTCGATGCCGACCTGATGATCCGGATCAAGGACCCCAAGGCCGTGGCATCCATCCTGGCCGGCGCCATACCCGAGCAGAAGGATGCGATCGAACAGGGCTTTGCCGCGCTCGCCATGCTCGGCAAAGAACCATCGATGCCGCTGAAGGTGATCAAGGGCAAGGCCTCGCTCGGCTTCATCCCGCTCGGCAAGATCAAGCCGGTGCAATAGCGCGGCCATGGCAAGACCCGCGAGGCTCCTCAGTGTCGGCGCGCTGACGCTGGACACCATCCTGCGTGTCGAGACGCTGCCCACGCATCAGGGCAAGTTCATCGCCGCCGATGGCGTCCAGATCGCCTCGGGCATGGCGACGAGCGCCGCCTGTGCCGCGCATCGCCTGGGCGCCGACGTATCGCTATGGGCGAGTGCCGGCGATGACCTCATCGGCGATCAGCTGGTCGCCGGGATCGAGGCCAAGGGTGTCGACTGCAGCTACGTCCGCCGCGTCAGCGGCGCCCGCTCGGCACTGGCCTCGATCCTGGTCGACGCCCATGGCGAGCGCATCATCGTGCCTTTCTACGACAGGCTGGCCCAGGCCGATCCCGAAGCCTTGCCTTTCGCCGACATCACGCCATTCGATGCCGTGCTGGTGGACGTGCGGTGGCCGGGTGCCGCGGCGCTTGCCCTGAAAGCCGCGCGGGGAGCCGGCCGGCCGGCAATCCTCGATGCCGATACGGCGCCGTTGGCCGTGCTGGAGCAGCTGTTGCCGCTGGCCTCGCATATCGTCGCCTCCGAGCCGGCGGTCCGCATCATATGCGGCCATGCAATGGATCTAGAGACCGCCTGCACCGATATGGCCTCCCGCACCGATGCGTTCGTCGCGATCACCGGCGGCGCTGCAGGCACCTGGTGGTTCGATCGCGCGTCGGGATCATCCCGCCATGTCGCCGCGCCAAGAATCAAGGCGGTCGACACGCTCGCCGCCGGCGACGTCTTTCACGGCGCCTTTGCCGTCGGGCTGGCGGAGGCCATGCCTGTCGAGCAGGCCTTGCGCTTTGCCAGTGCCGCCGCCGCGCTCAAATGCCTGCGCTTCGGCGGCAGGCTCGGCGCGCCGGACCGGGCCGAGACGCTGGCCATGGTCGCGGCGACCTGGCCTGAAACAGCCTAGCTCTTGACGGGATGCTCGATCGCCTGGCGGCCGAAATCGGGCACATCGATGTCCTGGCCGGCCTCGATGATCGAGCGGCGCACGGCGCGGGTGCGGGTGAACAGGTCGAACAGCTTGTCGCCATCGCCCCAGCGGATTGCCCGCTGCAGGAAGGCCAGGTCCTCCGAGAACCGCGCCAGCATTTCGAGGATGGCGTCCTTGTTGTGCAGGCAGACATCCCGCCACATGGTCGGGTCGGAGGCGGCCAGACGCGTGAAGTCGCGGAAGCCGGAGGCGGAATATTTGATGACTTCCGTCTTGGTCACCGATTCCAGATCGTCGGCGGTGCCGACGATGTTGTAGGCGATGATGTGCGGCAGATGCGAGACGATGGCGAGCGTCATGTCGTGATGCTGCGGATCCATCGTATCGATGTTGGCGCCGCAGCGGCGCCAGAACTCCGACAGCCTTTCCAGCGCATCCGGATCGGTGTCCGGCAGCGGCGTGAAAATGCACCAGCGATTGTCGAACAGATCGGCAAAACCGGCATCCGGGCCGGATTTTTCCGTCCCCGCTAGCGGATGGCCGGGAATGAAATGGACGCCCTCAGGCACGTGCGGCTGCATCTGCGCGATAACCGACGCCTTGGTCGAGCCGACATCGGTGAGGATCGCCCCCTTCTTCAGCGCCGGCGCGATTTCCTCGGCCACCGCGCCGGACGAGCCGACCGGCACCGAGACGATGACCAGATCGGCATCGCGGACCGCTTCCTTTGCGTCGGTCGTGTAGGAATCCCCCAGTCCAAGCTCCTCCGCCCGCTTCAGCGTTGCAGCACTTCGGGTGGAAATGGCAACGTGGCCGGCAAGGCCTTCGCGGCGGATGACGCGGGCCAGCGACGAGCCGATCAGGCCGATGCCGACCAGCGCGATCTTTTCAAACATCGGTGAGGTCATGGTGTTCCAGCTTTTCGGGGCGTTCTAGCTTTTCAGGAATGTCGTGAGCGCGGCGACAACGCCGCGATTGGCCTCTTCCGTGCCGACGGTCATGCGCAGCGCGTTGGGAAAGCCGTAGCCGGAAACACGCCGCAATATATAGCCTCGCGCGCTCAGGTAGTCGTCCGCCGCCGCCGCCGAATGCTTCTGGTCGTCGGGAAAATGGATCAGCAGGAAATTGCCGACGCTGGGCGTCACCCGCAACCCGAGCCCGGTCATCTCCGCGCTCAGCCAGGCGAGCCAGGTCTCGTTGTGCGCCACGCTGCGCTCGACATGGGCGCGGTCGCGGATCGCCGCGATGCCGGCCTCGATCGCCGTCGCATTGACGTTGAAAGGCCCGCGTACCCGGTTGATGGCGTCGACGATGTGCAGGGGCGCGTACATCCAGCCGATCCGCGCGCCACCGAGGCCGATCTTGGAGAAGGTGCGGGTCATGACCACATTCTCGGCGCTGCCGACCAGTTCGATGCCGGCTTCATAGTCGTTGCGGCGGACATATTCGGCATAGGCCGCGTCGAGCACCAGCAGCACATGTCTGGGCAGGCCGGCATGCAAGCGGCGCACCTCCTGGAACGGCAAATAGGTGCCGGTCGGATTGTTGGGGTTGGCGAGAAACACGATTTTCGTGCGCGGCGTGACGGCGGCAAGTATCGCATCGATGTCGGCGCGCTCATCGGTCTCCTTGACCACAACCGGGGTGGCGCCGGCAGACTGGATGTAGATCTTGTAGACCATGAAGGCGTGTTCGGTGAATATGGCCTCGTCGCCGGGTGCGAGATAGGTCTGCGCCAAGAGGCCGAGGATCTCGTCGGAGCCGTTGGAGCAGATGATGTTCTGCGCGTTGAGGCCATGCACGTCCGCGATCGCCTCGCGCAGCCGCCGGGCGGTGCCGTCGGGATAGATGTCCAGCCTGGCGGCGACCTCACGCGCGGCCTCGATCGCCTTCGGTGAAGGGCCAAGCGGGTTCTCGTTCGACGACAGCTTGTAGACCTTGTCGACACCAGCGGGTGCGGCGCTCTTGCCAGGCACATAGGCGTCGATGTCCATGATGCCCGCGCGCGGGGTTGGACGTGCCTGATCCGGTGTCTGGTTCATTTTTTGCAAAATCCGTCGAAAATGCCTCCATCCGGAGGCCGCAGCGGAAATACAAGCCACGGCCCGCAATGTCGAGAGGTGGCAGTGGGGCCAGCAGCTGGCCTAGTGGCCGGCCCAGACAGCCGGCATTGACGGCGGGGCGAGCGAGTTCTAGAAGGACAGCGACAGTTCCGTGGTGATTTGGCCGGTCGGCTTGCAGCCACGTTAAACAATTCGCTAAAGGGCCGTTTGCGTGACGTAACCGGCTTTGCGAATGGCAATGCCGGTTTTTTATTGTCCGCGGCCGGCCGGACGGACGCATCGGCGACGGTTTTTCGTCTGGCACGATGCAGCAAGTGAGTACGTGAATGGCCACTCTGCGCGCAGGAAAGACCAACAACGAGGCCGACCAGCCGTCGAGCCCGGTGTTGCGCTTCGGGGCGGACAAGCCGCTCAAGCTCGACGCCGGCACGCTGTTGTCGCCGTTCCAGATCGCCTACCAGACCTATGGCACGCTGAACGATGCCCGCTCCAATGCCATCCTGGTCTGCCACGCGCTGACCGGCGACCAGCATGTCGCCAACACCAATCCGGTGACCGGCAAGCCGGGCTGGTGGGAAGTGCTGATCGGCCCCGGCAGGATCATCGACACCAACCGTTTCTTCGTCATCTGCTCCAACGTCATCGGCGGCTGCCTGGGCTCCACCGGCCCGGCCTCGACCAACCCCTCCACCGGCAAGCCCTATGGGCTCGACCTGCCGGTCATCACCATCCGTGACATGGTTCGCGCGCAGCAGATGCTGATCGACCATTTCGGCATCGAGAAACTGTTCTGCGTGCTCGGCGGCTCGATGGGCGGCATGCAGGTGCTGGAATGGGCGTCGAGCTATCCCGAGCGTGTCTTTTCGGCGCTGCCGATCGCCACCGGCGCGCGCCATTCCTCGCAGAACATTGCCTTCCACGAAGTCGGCAGGCAGGCGGTCATGGCCGATCCGGACTGGCATGGCGGCAAATATTTCGAGCATGGCAAGCGCCCGGAAAAGGGCCTGGCGGTGGCGCGCATGGCTGCCCACATCACCTATCTCTCGGAAGCCGCCCTGCACCGCAAATTCGGTCGCAATCTGCAGGATCGCGACCACCTGACGTTCGGCTTCGACGCCGACTTCCAGATCGAAAGCTATCTGCGCCACCAGGGCATGACCTTCGTCGACCGCTTCGACGCCAATTCCTATCTCTATATGACGCGGTCCATGGACTATTTCGACATTGCCGCCGACCATGGCGGCAGGCTGGCGGACGCCTTTGCCGGAACCAAGACCCGCTTCTGCCTGGTGTCGTTCACGTCGGACTGGCTGTTTCCGACGGAAGAAAGCCGCTCCATCGTGCACGCGCTCAATGCCGCCGGCGCCTCGGTGTCCTTCGTCGAGATCGAGACCGATCGCGGCCACGATGCCTTCCTGCTCGACGAGCCGGAACTGTTCGCCGCCATCAACGGCTTCATCGGCTCGGCGGCGCGGGCGAGAGGGCTGAGCGCATGACCCCGGAACGTTGCAGACTTTCCGGATCAGGATCAAGCGCCACACGGAGGGCGATATCATGAGCGTCAACGGCAGCCAGCGCGTCGACCTCGAGGTCGTCGCCAACCTCATCCCGCCGCAGTCCCGCGTGCTCGACGTCGGTTCGGGCGACGGCTCACTGCTTGAATTGCTGCAGGACACCAAGCAGGTCGACGGCCGTGGGCTTGAACTGTCGCAGCGCGGCGTCAACGAATGCGTGGCGCGCGGCCTCTCCGTCATCCAGGGCGATGCCGACAAGGATCTCCAATTCTATCCCGACAAGGGCTTTGACTTCGTCGTCCTGTCACAGACCTTGCAGGCCACCCGCAACCCGAAGCTGGTGCTCGACGAGTTGCTGCGCATCGGCAACCGGGCGATCGTCTCCTTCCCCAATTTCGGCCATTGGCGGGTGCGTCTGTCGCTGTTCGTCAAAGGCCGCATGCCGGTGACCCAGGACCTGCCCTATTCCTGGTACGACACGCCCAACATCCATTTCTGCACCATCCGCGACTTCGTCAATTTGTGCGAGGAGCTTGGCGCGACCGTGGAAAAGGCGACCGCGCTCGACGCCGCCGGCCAGAAGATCGGCCTGTCGATGCCGTGGTGGTTCTGGAATTTCTTCGGCCAGCAGGCGGTGTTCCTGCTGAAGCGCTAAAGTACGGCGCGTCTAGCCCAGAACATCCGTGGCCTTGTGCGGATGCTCGACACCGTCGGCGAACACCACGTCGGATTGGGAATTCTCCGTGCGCAACGCCAATATCGCCTGGTAGGCGGGCGAAGCATACCACGCGCGCACATGCCGCCGGTCGGGAAATTCGATGACGATGAGGTTGCCCGGCCAGTCGTTCTCGACCACCTCGACGTTGCCGCCATGGACGACGAAACGGCCGCAGAATGGCTCCAGCGTGGCATCGATCTTGTGCAGGTACTCGACGATCTGCGGGCCCATCGTGACTTGGCGCATATGGGCAACGGCGTAAGCGGTCATGACATAACTCCCTTGTCTATCGAAGCCGACTTGCCGGCCTCGTGAGGGCAATCTGCCGGAGCGCCTGAGGCAAAGCGATTACGTCAGAAGTAATGGTATCAACTGCTTCGACGGCCGGTCTCTGGCGCTCTTGGCGCAAGTTCACCGGTCGAGTTCCGGAAAATACGGATCCGACAGGAACCGTCTGTCGCGTTCGCCTTGCAGGCAGTCGATCGGCGCGTCCGCGTCGACGGGAATGATGCTGGCCTTGCCCTGAATGCCGCTCACTTCGAGGATCAGCTTGCGCCGGATGGCGGTGGAAAATTCCGAGGCCGAGTAGATAGGCAGCACGAAGGACCCGGGTCCGCCGGTCACGCACTGCGCGTAATACTGGTCGAGATGTTTGAAGGTCGGCGATGGGTTGATCAGGATCGGCAAGCCGTTGATGACGATGCCTTTTGCGGTTGCCGCATCACGCATCGCGGTGACCGGCGGCCCGATATTGTTGGGGCCGTCGCCCGATATGTCGATGACGCTGCGTTCCCCGGCGATATTCGTCCTGTCGAACAGCTCTGTGCCGAAGGCAAGAGCCGTGGAAATCGAGGTGCCGCGAAAACTCCGGAACGGGCGCGCCGCCACCTTGTCGGCAAAGCTGTAGGCGCTCTGCGCGCTGTCGATGATCTGCCAGCCGATGACCGCGTCGTCGCGCACCGTGCCGGCCCATTCGAAATAGGTGATCGCGATGCGCCCGGCATTGCCGGACCGGACCGCCTGGATGAAATCCGGATGACGCAGCGCCTCGACATAGCCGGCGCGCTGCAGGGCGAATTCCTTCTCGTCCATCGACAGGGATATATCGACGGCCAGCACCAGCTCTACGTCGACGGCCAGCGCATCCGGTGGCGCCGCAACCGGTGTTGGCTGGGCACAGGCAAGACAGGCAAGCAGGCGCAGGGCATCAAGCATCGCCACCGCCAAATTTTGTTTCTCCGGGAAATTCTCCTTCGCGATCGCGGCGAAATAAAGCTTGCAGCGACGATGCGGAAAGACAGCCCTATTTCTTGCGGCGGACCGCGACCGGCGGAGGATCGATGGCGCCGGCCCTGACGTGAGCGGGTTTCAGCGCTTGAGCACCGGAATCCTTGACGATCGTCAGGCCGCGCGGAAAGAATTGGATGTTGTGCTGGCCACGCCCGATATTGATGATCGTGGCGCCCTTCAGATGCTTTTCCAGCATCGCCAGCACCCGCCGCAGCGAGGGGCCGTCGAACGCATCCATCGCTTCGTCGATGATCACCCATTTCGGCCGCCGCAAGGCGAGCCTGGCGACGCCCAGCAACCGCTGTTCATCATCGCCCAATTCGTGGTCCCAGCGCCCGACGCGGTCAAGCGAGGACGACAGCCGTTCCAGTCCGACCTCGGCCAGCACCGCCACAATATCGGCATCGCTTGCGGGCGCATGCCCATTTGCGTGATTGAGTACCTCGCGCAATGTGCCAGCCGGCAAATACGGCACGCGCGGCACGAAGATGAGGGTTTCTCCCGCCGGCAGGCCGATCTTTCCGCTGCCCCAGGGCCAAAGCCCGGCAATGGCGCGGAAGAACAGCGTCTTGCCGGCGCCGGGTTCGCCGGTGATCATCACGCGTTCGCCGGGGTGGATTTCGACATGCTGGTCGGAGAGTTTTGTGCAGCCCTCCGGCGAGGCCACCTGGAGCTTCTCGAACGTCAGGCTGCCATTGGCGTTCTGATCGAAGGTGATGCGTCTTTCGGTGTCGTGCAGCACATCGGTTTCATCGAGCGCGATGCGGAAGTCGGCGACACGCATCAGCGTGGCGCGCCAATCTGCGATGGCGCCGATGTTGTTGATGAACCAGCGCAACGAGGAGTGGACCTGGTTGAAGGCGCCGACCGCCATCATCAGCCCGCCAAAGCTGATATCGCCCGAGAAATAGACCGGCGAGGCAACCAGGATCGGCGCCACGACGGTGATCCAGCCATAGGTATCGGTCACCCAGGACAGGTTGATCTGCGCGGTATAGATGCGCCGCATGGCACCCAGCACCGTGCCGAGGTCGAGTTCAAGCCGCTGTCTGGCATCGGCTTCGCCATGGTAGAGCGCGATGGCATCGACATTCTCGTTGACGCGCACCATCGAGGAGCGCAGCTCCGCCTCTCGTGTGTAGCGGTCGCTGTTCAGCTTGATCAGCGGCCGCCCGACCAGCCAGCTCAGCCAGGAGGCCGTGCCGGCATAGAGGAACGCCGCCCAGACCATGTAGCCCGGTATGGCCAGCGACCAGCCGTTGACGTGGAAGACGAAGCCTGAGGACAGTTCCCACAGCACGCCGACGAAGGACACAAGCAGGATGAGCGACTGCAGCAATCCGACGCCGAGATCGGTCGATAGGTCGGAGAGATGCGCCGCGTCCTGCTGCATGCGCTGGTCGGGATTGACGCCGATGGCGCCTGCATTGGCCAGCCGGAAGGCGCGCGCCGGCCGCATCCATTGGTCGATCAGGTCCAGTGTCAGCGCCTCGCGCAGTTTCAGCCGGATCATCTGGTTGAGCCAGGTCTGGCCGATATTGAGCACCAGCAGCCCGCCGGCGATCATCGCGAACACAAGGAGCTGGTGCAGGAAGGCCGCCATGTCGCGGCGCGCCAGCGCGTCATAGAAGGGCTGATTCCAGCGATTGAGCAGCACCTGGCCGATCGACGTCGCGATGATGACGAGCATGATGCCGACCGAAGTCCACAGCAGCCATTTGCGGACCGGCGACACCACCAGCGCCCGCCTGATCGTCGCAACCTGATCACGCAGGCTGCTGGCCTCGACGGCGACCGGCTGAACGGTGGCCTGATTGTCCAGTTGATCAGCCATGTCTGAAGTCCTTGCGTTCAGGTGCGATGCTGAAACCGGATGAAATGAGCCGACGGCTGCCGCCCGTGTACGACAGATAGGTCGGAAAAACGCCGCGCGTGGAAAGTTTTTGCACCGATCACGAAGGTTTCACCTGACGAGCCGGCGCCAATGGGCCTACGGCGTCGGAGAGGCGGCCGAGCCGCGTCGCGCCGTGCGGCGACAGCACCGGGACGAAGACGCGGCGGGACGCGCGCTGGGCGACCGGCACGCCCTGATAGAGCCGCTTCTGCGCCTCGACGACGATGACGCCGGAAAAGATCGGCCACAGCCGCCGGCCGGCGCGCTCCAGAACATTGTGGAAGCGCATCATGAAGCGCCGTCGCGATGGCGGGAAGAACAGCGCATCCGACCAGGCGGCGGGCGTGAAATTCGCCTCGCGCAGCAGTTCGGTGAGCTGCCCGCGCGAAAACGGCCGGCCATTGCCGAACGGCGTATGCTCGAAGCGCGCCCAGACGCCGCGCCGGTTTGGCACGACGATGACGACGCGCCCTGCCGGCGACAGCACCCGCCAGATCTCGTTCAGCGTCTCGCGCGGGTTTTCGACATGTTCGAGCGAATGCACGAGCAGCATGCGGTCGATGCAGGAATCGACCAGCGGCAGCTCCTCGTCGAAGACCAAAGCGGTCGCCGTCGGCCCGGTTGCCGGCCAGACCACCGCGCCCTGCGTCGCCGGCATGAAGGCGAAGACCCGCTCGGCATCGGTGCCGAAGCGCTCCAGCCAGGGCAAGGTATAGCCGAGGCCGACCAGCCGTTCATTGGGGACAGCAGCCCATATCGACGACAGCGCCATGGTGATCGAGCGCTCGGCGAACCGGCCGAGCGTTGTCGAATAGAAGGAGCGAAGGTCGACGATGTCGGAATGCATGTCAGGGATGTAGCCGTGATATCGGCCGGTTTCAACAAAGGGCCGGAGGCAGCTGACACATACGCGGATGACATTCGTCATCTCCGGGATGACATTCAGTCATCTCGTGGATGACATCCGCCCTCTGGCGCCCTATGTCTGCGGCGACAAAGGGAGAGATATGATGGCGGTCGAAATCGAACAGTTCATGTGCCGCACGGACAATTTCGGCGTGCTGGTGCATGACCCCAAGAGCGGGCAGACGGCGATCATCGACGCCCCCGAGGAAGCGCCGATCCTGGCCGCGATCAAGCGCACCGGCTGGACGCCGACGATGATCCTGACCACGCATCATCATATGGACCACGTCGAGGCCAATCTGGCGCTGAAGGAGCGCTTCAAGCTGCGCATCGTCGGCCCGGAGGCGGAAAAGGCCAAGATCCCCGGCATCGACGAAACCGTCGAAGACGGCTCCGTCCTTCATCTCGGCGAAGAGCGCATCGAGGTGATCGCCACACCCGGCCATACCGCCGGCCATGTCTCCTATCATCTGCCGGCATCGCAGGTGGCGTTCACCGCCGACACGCTGTTTGCGCTGGGGTGCGGGCGGCTGTTCGAATGCAAGCCGCCGGTGATGCATGAATCGCTGCAGAAACTTGCCGCCCTTCCCGCCGCGACGACAATCTATTGCGGCCACGAATACACGCTCGCCAACGCCCGTTTCGCGCTGACCATCGACCCGACCAATTCAGCGTTGAAGGAGCGCGCCGCCCGGATCGAGGCGCTGCGAGCCGACAACAAGCCGACGCTGCCGACGACCATCGGCGAGGAGCTTTCGACCAATCCCTTCCTGCGCTGGCACGACCCGGCGATCCGCAAGCATCTCGGCATGGAAAAGGCCGGGGATGCCGAAGTGTTCGCCGAGATCCGCAAGCGCAAGGACAATTTTTGAGCGTGCAGGCATTCGACCAATGACCAGTTCCGCGGAAATCATCGCGACACTCGGACTGAAGCCGCATCCGGAAGGCGGCTGGTATGTGGAAACCTTTCGCGACGCAGCCGGCGGTGCGCGAGGTCATTCGACCGCCATCTATTTCCTTTTGGAACAGCACCAGCTTTCGGCCTGGCATCGGGTCAAGGATGCCGCCGAGGTCTGGCATTTCCACGCCGGCGCGCCGCTGGCGCTGTCGATGTGGGAAGAAGGGTCAACCGTGATCGAGCAGGTGCTCGGCATCGAGCTCGCGGCGGGCGAACGGCCGCAGATCGTCGTGCCGGCAGGCTGGTGGCAGTCGGCGCGCAGCCTGGGCGAATGGACGCTGGTCGGCTGCACGGTCGCGCCGGGGTTCGATTTCGCCGCCTTCGAACTGGCCGAACCGGGCTGGCAGCCTGGAGAATGACCCCAAGGACAGACGCCATTCAGGGCACGTCGACATGAATGACTATCGGCTGCCGACGCGAAACAAGCTGCTCATTGCCGCCTTCGTCGCGATCTGCGTAGCCGGCCTTCTGTTGCGGCCCATTTATCCGAAAAGCATCTTTGTCGCGCTGTTTTTGGACGGTGTGTTTCTTGCGGCCTATGTGATCTTCTGGTCTTGGAAATTGTTTCAGGAATGGAAGCAAACCCCTACACTTCAAAAACGCCTTCTCGTCATGATTTTTCTCATCGCCCTCGGTGGATCCTTGTGCATGATATACATGACACTGCGCTCCATCTTGACGCAATGAACTGTAGTAGCCGCCTTCCATCGAAATCGGGCGGTGGATCAGGACTAGCTGCTGAGCATCATCAGCATTGGGCGTTTCCCTCCATCGGATCCGACGGCAAATCCTACCCCAGCAGGAACCCAAGCGTAATCCCCAGTTGGGCGGCGTAATACAGCCCCCAAATGGCGAAGCGCATCCACGTACGATGCGGCGAGATGGCCGCCACCAGAAACTTCTCCGTGGCGAGCAACCCGTCCGAGGCCATGAACAGCACGGCGCCGGCGATCACCCAGGCGCTGTTGGTGGTCAGCGCCGCCACGCCCATCGCCAGGATCGCCACGACATAACAGGCGATCGGCACGCGCAGGCCGGGGCCGACACGACGCCAGAGCGCCGCCAGCATGACGATCACGAACACCGCCAGTGCCAGCGCGATCGCCCCGCGCCAGGATTCGGCGCCAAGCAGCCCCAACCCGCCGCCGCTGCGCAGGAACAGCGCGATGTAGACGATGTGGGCGATGAGGAAGCTGGCGAGCCCGCCGAGAAACGCCTTTTCGCCGTCACGCGACAGGAAGGCGTCGCCCACCGCGCTGAGCGCCAGGGCCGCGACCAGCAGCAGCGGGCCGCCTTGCAGCCCCGAAAGCACGGCCAGCATCGCCACCGCCAGCGTCTTTGCCGCCGAGCGGGCGAGGCTCTGCGGCATGCCGAGCGTAAAGGCGTAGATCACCGCCGCAACCAGCGAGAAGATCAGCGTCGCATTGGCATTGGCGTCGATGCCGCCGGCAAACGGCATGGTCATGCCCCGGCTCCGCTCTCGACTGCCGCCGGCTTGCGCAGGAACAGCGATTTCGCCGCCAGGGCGGCGCCACCGGTGATGAGCACGCAGGCGGCAAGGATGCGCAGCGACGGCTCGGCGACGCCGGCCACGATCAGCACCAGCGTCGAGAGCAGCGGCGCCGCGTAGCTTGCCGCGCCCAGCACCTGGATGTTGCCGCGCTTGACGCCGATGTCCCAGGCATAGAAGGCCGCCCCCACCGGCATCAGGCCAAGCCCGAGCACGGCCAGCCACTGGCCGGCGCCATTTGGCAACACTGTCTGTTCCAGCGCCAGATGGCAGACGAGCGACAGCACGGCGGTCGCCGCGCAGAACCAGGTGACGATGCTGGTCGGCACGGAGGGAAAGCGCCGGGACAACAGCGAATAGGACGACCAGAGCAGCGCGCAGACGGCGGCCATGGCGTAACCGAAGGCGTAGCGCGCGTCGAAGGCCAGCCCGCCGCCCTTGGTGACGATCAGCACGGTGCCGGCCAGGCCGAGCAGCGCGCCGACGACATGGTTCCACGCCAGTTTTTCGCCCGGCATCAGCGCCGATCCGAGCACGATCAGCAGCGGCCACAGATAGGCGATCAGGCTGGCCTCCACCGCCGGCGCGTTGCGCAGCGCGGTGAAATAGAAAAAGTGGTAGCCGAACAGGCCGGCAATGCCGATCACCCAGACTTGGCGAGGGATTTTCTGGCTCTTCTCCGCGGCCGGCATGAATAGCCGCGCGACAAGCCCGACGCCGGTGCCGATCGAGAAGGTGATCGCCGACAGAAGGAACGGCGGCACCTTGCCGGACGCATCGGTGAGCAGCGCCAGAAGTGCCCACATGGCGACCGCTGAAAAACCGATCAGTGTTGCGCGCGCCATGCCCCCTCCGGTGGCGCGCCCTGCTCCGTTTCCAGGGCGGCCCTATTGTACCGCTTCGAAACGCCCGGCGCTGATGGTCAAGGTGCCGATCTGCGTTCCAACCGTGGCGTGGATTGGCGCATATACTCCGGTTTGGCCGAGCGGTGCAAACGTTACCATCATGCGGCTCTTGTTCCTGAGATAGTTGAGCGCCTTGCGGCCCTTGCGATAGCCGGCCACCGGCTCGAAACCCATCCGGCAGGTGATGGTATCGCCCTTGTAGCCCGGCACCGAGATGGTGCCTTTCGAATCGTAGGTCAGCGTCAGGTCGGCGCGCATCTCGCCGTCATAGAATTTGACCTTACGGCCGCAGACCTGGTCGAGGCTGTCGGCATGGATGACGGTCGCGGCCATCGGATCGAGCACCGATGCAAGGTCGCCGGCACCGATCGGCACCCAATCATTGGGGTCGCGCTTGCCCGGCGGCGGAATGACCTGCGTCGAAGTGACGGCGCCATTGGCAAAGCGAATGTCGATCGCGGAAACCTTCTTGCCGGAGGTATAATCGGCACGAAATGCCTCCGGCACCATTTTCTTGCCGGAAATCGTGCCCTTGGACGAGATCGTGCCGCGCGTGTCGTCGAACAGTTTGGCAAGGCCCGCCGATTTGACCGTGCCGTCGATCGCGTAGGCGCCGTTCTCGTAATGGCTGGAGAAGGTCGATCTCGCGATCGAGAGACCAAAGAACGACACCGTGTACTCACCCTTGAAGGATTGCGGCGAGGCAGCCGACGCGGCGGACGGCAAGGCGATGGCAAGCACGGCAACAAGTGCGTGAGGCAAACGAGGCATGGCGGGATCGGATCCTTGATTTTCGGCCGGAGGCGGGCAACTCCGGTCTGGCATGTCCCTGTCGGACTGCTTATAGGATGAAATCCGGCCTTAATGTGAAATGCCGGGCGCTTCCATGGCAAAGCCGGAGCTTGACGCCCCGGCGAAATGCAACTATGGAACGCCAACTTTTTCCATAAGGCCGCCTGACCAGAACCGCGCGCCACCCGGCGTGGGCACAAAGGTTTGGCAGGTCCCGAGAGAATTGAAGGTTAGAATTATGTCCCGCACCTGCGAACTCACTGCCAAGGCAGTCCAGACCGGCAACAATGTGAGCCACGCCAACAACAAGACCAAGCGTCGCTTCCTGCCGAACCTCGTCAATGTGACGCTGATTTCGGAAGCGCTGAACCAGAATGTGCGCCTGCGCATTTCGGCCAACGCCCTGCGGTCGGTCGAACATCGCGGCGGCCTCGACGCTTTCCTGGCCAAGGCCGACGTCAAGGAACTGTCGCAGCGCGCGCGTCTCTTGAAGAAGCAGATCGCCAAGAAGCTGGCCGAACAGGTCGCTGCCTAACACCGGATCAAGGCGGGGGACGACCGCCGGGCTAACCTCTTGTTGGCCTCTGGCCAACATCGTGTTGGCCCTAGGCATCGGATTAGATCCGCAAGGTTCGCCAATCCGGTGCTCAAATACGAAGCGAGCATGCCCGACGGGCATGATGCTCCGCTGGTTCCATTACCCAGGATAAAAAAATGACTTCCTTCTCGCGATATCTGCCCTTCGTGGCCGCCATGGCGCTTGTCGTCGTGGCATCGAACATTCTCGTGCAGTTCCCGATGCAGGGTCAGATCGGCGGCCTGTCGCTGGCCGACCTGCTCACCTGGGGCGCTTTCACCTATCCGTTCTCCTTCCTGGTCACCGACCTTGCCAACCGCCGCTACGGGCCTTCCGTGGCGCGCCGGATCGTCTTTGTCGGCTTCATGACGGCGGTGGTCTGCTCGATCCTCGTCCCGCCCTTCCTGTTCCGCCATGGCCTGATCGAATTCGAGACCGCGGCCGACCGGCTGGTGCGCATCGCCGCCGCTTCAGGTGCCGCCTTCCTGTCCGCGCAACTGCTCGACGTCACCGTGTTCAACCGGCTGCGCCGTCAGAGCTGGTGGAGGGCTCCGATCGTCGGGACGCTGGTCGGGTCGGTCTTCGACACCATGGTCTTCTTCACCGTCGCTTTCTCGGCCGCTTTCGCCTTCGCTGGCCCGAACGACAGCTTTGCGCTGGAGACGGCGCCGCTGATGGGCGTCTTCCACGTCGAGGCCATGCGCTGGGTTTCCTGGGCGCTCGGCGACCTTTCGGTGAAGCTGATCATCGCCGTGGTCGCGCTCATCCCCTACCGGCTGCTCGCCGCGCGCTGGAGCCAGCCGGCAGTCGCGGCCTAGACCGTGATACCCTGGGTCCAGCTCGATTCGGCAAAGACCGGGGATGGTGCCCAGGAGCTTCGGCTCAAGCGGCGCGGCAGCGAATTCTCGATCATGCTCGGCACCAATGAGCTGATGAACAGCCGCCTCAGCGGCTCCGAGCAGGCGCTGGCGAAACTGTCCTGTCAAAGGATTGCGGACCATCGCCAGCCGAGGATCCTCATCGGCGGCCTTGGCATGGGGTTCACTCTGCGTGCCGCCTTGGCCGAACTCGACGAGGATGCCGGCATCGTTGTCGCGGAGCTGGTGCCGGCGGTCGTGGCCTGGGCACGCGGCCCGATGGCGGACGTGTTTGGCGGTTGTCTCGACGATCCCCGCGTCACCATAGAGGAGACCGATGTCGGGCAATTGATCCGGTCCGGGTCCGCGGCCTGGGATGCCATCCTGCTCGATGTCGACAATGGCCCCGAAGGCATCGTCCACAAGGGCAATGACGCGCTCTATAGCCTCGCCGGCCTCAACGCCTCGCGCACCGCCCTCAAGCCGGGCGGCGTGCTTGCGGTGTGGTCGCAAGGCCCGGACAGCGGCTTCGCGCGGCGGCTGAAGCAGGCAGGCTTCGGTGTCGAGGAGGTCAACACGCGCGCCAACGGCAAGCGCGGCGCGCGCCATGTCATCTGGATCGCCACCAACGGCTCCTGAATGAAGCCGTGGTAAGGCGGCATTAGGCTTTCGACCTCTGAAGCTCCGCGGCAAGGGCCTCCAGCAGCCCACGGGTCCCCTCCTCCCGCCCCTTGGCGGAATCGACACCATCGAAGAAGGCGCCCTGCTCAGTATAGGTCAGCCTTGTGCCATCGCCCGAGGGCGTCAGCTCAACCGTGGTCAGCGATGCCGACATCGGCTGCGGCCCTATGGCCATCCTGTAGGAAAACACGATGCGCTGGTCGGGAACGATGTCCTGGAACTGCGCGTCGAGCCTGATTTCCGGGCCGCCGCCATAGCTAAAGCGCGACACCTCGCCACCACCGACGCGGAAATCGAAGCTGAATTCGGCGACGGTAAAACCGTCGCCGTCGACCCGCCAGCGCCGCACCGTTGCCTTGTCGGCGAAGGCATGGAAGACGCGATCCGGCGATTGCGGGTACGTGCGCTCGATGGTGAATGTGGAGTGGATGACGGAATGCTCGTCTTTCACGGACGCGATCTGGTTCATGTCTGGTCGTCCTTTTCCTGGTCTTGAACTTTCGGGGATGATTGATCCGTCTCGGCCAGAATCTCACCGAGTCGGTCGAGGTGGCGTTCCGCCGGAATGCGGCGCTCCGCAATCCAGTCGGCGAGCGGAGCGAGCCCGCCCGGTTCGATCCGGCAGGTGCGCACCCGCCCGATCTTCTCGCTGCGGATCAGCCCGCAGGCCTCCAGCACCTGCAGATGCTGCAAGACGGCGGCGAAGGTCATGCCGAAAGGCTCCGCCAGCTGGCTGACGGTGGCCGGTCCGCGGCTCAAGCGTTCCAGGATCTGGCGGCGGGTCGGCTCGACGAGCGCGCGGAGGATGCTGTCGATCTTGGAATAGTCAAGCATGGACTTGAGTATTCCGCCAACGACGTCAATTGTCAAGTCATGACTAAAGTATTTTGACGAAGCCTGGACACCTCCCACGCCCCAAAAAGCGGAAGGTTGCGGCGAAGGCGCGAAGGAAGAACGGGCATAAGGACGCCGGCGCGCGGCCCGAACATAGCCGTGTATGGCCGGGCTCAATCCTGGTGCAGGATGAATTCCAGATAGAGGTTGCGCTGCAGGATCGAATGGTTGTCGTCGGAGATCAGCGACACCATCAGCGCGCCGTCATCGCGGGTCCAGACGTCGAGGCCTTCCATATTGTCGATCTGGTAGCCCATGTCGGCGTCCAGCAGCACCGGCCCGTCGGCGACGGCGCCCTTCTCGACACTCTCGCCATAGATACGCCGCAGCCGCATCTTGAGGCCGCCGGCCATGGTGAAACTGCGCTCCAGCAGCAACAGGTCGCCATCCGGCAGGAAGGCGCCGTCCGTGATGTCGAAATCGCCATTGCGTTTGACGGTGAAGACGCCCTTGTGCGGCCCTTCGATGATGGCGGCATAGATATTACCGGCCTTGTCCAGGCTCTTCTCCGAGACCACGACCAGACCGCCCTCGTGCTGGCCATAAGGATTGGCATGGGTGACGGTCTCGAAGCCGCGGTTCTGGCGCAGCTCGCGCGCCGGCACCAGGAAATCCAGCTGCCGGTATGGCCCCTTCATATCAGTTGGATCGATCTTGAACTGGGCGACGCGCTGGTTGCGCTCGAAACCGACCGTGGCGACGCCATCCTTGACCGCGAGGCCTTCGGCATCGACTTCCCATTTCTCGTCGATCGGCTGGCCGCGCTGGTCGACCATCTGCTGCATGCGGAAGTTCTGGATGCCGACGGGTCGCCGGTCGGCATCGCGGGCCACCGTGCCGAAGAACCAATAGCCGGTGTCGGCCACGCCAATGAAATCGCTGCCCGCTTTCAGAAAGCGGAAGGCCGACAGCGCGCCGAAATCGCGGGATTTCGAGGTCATTTCCAGGCCGCCGACGAATTCGAGCGAACCGAACTGCCTGTCGGCCTGGCCAATGCGGAATTCGGTGATCGGGCGGGCCGAGACCTCGATCGGTTCAACCGCGGCCGGACCGGCCGCACCGGCTGACGCCGACGCCACGCCGGCGAACAGGGCGATGGCGGCGAAGAGCGTTTGCCGAAACCCGCCGCACGAAAAGATCATCCGGCGCGCCGCATGCCGCCGCGCCGCGTGTCGCGCGCGCTTTCCTCGGCAAACAGCGAGGCCAGTTGCTCGGTCATGGCGCCGGCCAGTTCCTCGGCATCGACGATGGTGACGGCGCGCCTGTAGTAGCGCGTGACGTCGTGGCCGATGCCGATGGCCAGTAATTCCACCGGCGAGCGCGTCTCGATCAGCTCGATGACGGCGCGCAAATGGCGTTCCAGATAATTGCCCGGATTGACCGACAGCGTCGAATCGTCGACCGGCGCGCCGTCCGAGATCATCATCAGGATCTTGCGCTGTTCGGGCCGGGCGATGAGCCGGTTGTGCGCCCACAGCAGCGCCTCGCCGTCGATGTTTTCCTTGAGCAGGCCTTCGCGCATCATCAGGCCGAGATTGCGCCGGGCGCGCCGCCACGGATGATCGGCGGATTTGTAGATGATGTGGCGCAGATCGTTGAGGCGGCCGGGGTTCGGCGGCTTGCCGTCCTTCAGCCATTTTTCGCGCGCCTGCCCGCCTTTCCAAGCCCGCGTGGTGAAGCCGAGGATCTCAACCGAGACGCCGCAGCGTTCCAGCGTGCGTGCCAGAATGTCGGCGCAGGTGGCGGCGACCGTGATCGGCCGGCCGCGCATCGAGCCCGAATTGTCGAGCACCAGCGTCACCGCCGTGTCGCGGAATTTGGTGTCGCGTTCCTGCTTGAAGGACAGCGGCTGCATCGGATCGATGACGACGCGCACCAGCCGCGCCGGATCGAGATAGCCCTCTTCCAGGTCGAAATCCCAGGAGCGGTTCTGCTGCGCCATCAAGCGGCGCTGCAGCCGGTTGGCAAGCCGCCCGACGACACCGGACAAATTGGCCAGTTGCTTGTCGAGGAAGGCGCGCAGCCGGTCGAGCTCTTCCTCTTCGCAAAGCTCTTCGGCGCCGACCGTCTCGTCGAAAGCCGTGGTGAAGACCTTGTAGTCGATTTCCTTCGGCAAATTGGTGAAGGGATTATCGTTGCGGCGCGCCTCGCCGGGGGTCTCGGCATCGGCGTCGTCATCGTCGGACAGATCGTCGGCGGTGGCGTCGGAGGCCTCCGTCTCGGACGACTGTTCGTCATCGGCCGACGCCTCGGCATCCTCGGACTGCGACTGCTCGGAGCCGGAATCCTCTTCCCCGCCCTCCTCGCTCTGCTCCTCGCCTTGCGGCTGGTTGTCGTCATTGTCCTCGGAATCTTCCGTCTCCTGGTCGTCGCCGAGTTCCTCGGCCATTTCCATGGAGGCGAGCATCTCGCGCACGACGCGGGCGAAGGCCTGCTGGTCGTCGAGCTTGGCCGACAGCCCATCGAGGTCGGCCTTGGCCTTTTCCTCGACCCAGGGCCGCCAGAGCTCGACCAGCCGCTCGCCGCTCTTGGGCACCGGCCGGCCGGTCAGCTTCTCGCGCACCATCAGGGCGAGTGCTTCCTCGATCGGCGCGTCGGCCTTGTCCTTGACGTCGACGAGGTTGGCCTTGGCGTATTTGTCCTCCAGCATCGAGCCGATATTGTCGGCGACGCCCTGCATGGCGCGGCTGCCGATCGCCTCGACGCGGGCCTGCTCGACCGCGTCATAGATGGCACGCGCCGCCTTGCCTTCCGGCGCCAGCTTGGTGTGGATGCGCGCATCGTGGCAGGCGCGCTTCAGCGCCATGGAATCGCCGAGGCCGCGGGTGATCGCGATGTCGGTCTTGGAGGCCTTTTTCGGCAGTTCGGGCAAGCGCGCCCGGCTGCCGGCGAGCGCCGGCCGATCCTTGGCGAAGCCGACTTCCATCTCCTTGTCGCCGGCAATGGCGCGCATGCAGACGGTGACGGCGCGCTTGAAGCTGTCTGCTTCAGACCCCGTCTTCGACTTGTTGCGCGTGTTGTCGCCCGGACCCGCCACTTACAGTACCTCTTCTCCGGCCGCTACTATTTGCTGTTTCACCACGGCTTCCTGTATGCCCTTGAGACCTTCTGGCTTGCTGTTGTCACAAGCCGACGTGCCTGGCTCTCCGAACCTCAGGTACCCTAAACTCGAAACAGCCCGTGATCGAACGTCGATCTGCCATCCGGACAAAATCGCGCTGCCGCTCAAGCACGTCGCATAAACACAGGCCACTCTGACCGTACTGCCGTTCTTGCGAGCGTCCGCGCAGGATGCTCCGCGTTCAGTCATCTCCCGCGCGAAAAAACTCTGCGATTGCCCTAACTGTTTAAGACGTACGCTCCCGTCCGGTCCCTCAAGGGTGTCAAAAAATTCAAAATCCGTCCCGGGCCTTATCGTCAGGGTAGAACAACCAGCCAGGATTGCGAAAGAAATGCCCGCAATCAGCCTCGGTTGAAGCCGCCGATCCAAATTGTTACCCCAGCACCACGTTGGCTGCGCTCTCGGGCAGATCCTCACCGAAGGCGCGCTGGTAGAACTCGGCCACCACCGAGCGTTCGAGCTCGTCGCACTTGTTCAGGAAGGTCAGCCGGAACGCCATGCCGATATTGCCGAAGATTTCGGCATTCTCGGCCCAGGTGATGACGGTACGCGGGCTCATCACGGTCGACAGGTCGCCATTTATGAAGGCCGAACGCGTCATGTCGGCGACGCGCACCATCTTGTTGACGATGTCCTTGCCCTTGTTGTCGCGGTAGTGCTTGGCCTTGGCCAGCACGATGTTCACTTCATTGTCGTGCGGCAGATAGTTCAGTGTGGTGACGATCGACCACCGGTCCATCTGCGCCTGATTGATCTGCTGCGTGCCGTGATAGAGGCCGGTCGTGTCGCCGAGGCCGACCGTGTTGGCGGTCGAAAACAGCCGGAACGCCGGATGCGGACGGATGACGCGGCTCTGGTCGAGCAGCGTCAGCCGGCCCGACGATTCCAGCACGCGCTGGATGACGAACATCACGTCCGGACGGCCGGCGTCATATTCGTCGAAGCAGAGCGCGACATTGTGCTGATAGGCCCAGGGCAGGATGCCGTCGCGGAATTCAGTGATCTGCAAGCCGTCCTTGACGACGATCGCGTCCTTGCCGACGAGATCGATACGGCTGACATGGCTGTCGAGATTGACACGCACGCAGGGCCAGTTGAGGCGGGCGGCGACCTGTTCGATATGGGTCGACTTGCCGGTGCCGTGATAGCCCGACACCATGACGCGGCGGTTGTAGGCAAAGCCGGCAAGGATCGCCAGCGTCGTCGCCTTGTCGAACAGATAGTCCGGATCGACGTCAGGCACGTGTTCGCTGGTTACCGAATAGGCCGGCACCACCATCTTGGAGTCGAAGCCGAATTTCTCCTTCACCGACACCGTCGTGTCGGGCAGGTTGGCGATGTCGCGATCGACCTTGTTCATATCTCTCAACGTCTCCACGGGCGAAACGTCCCGTTTCGCCGGCAATCGATTTTGTTCGGGGGCGGTCTTAGAGCCTTTTCCAACCTTATGAAAGTTGGAAAACGACACAAACCGTAGGGTCGCTCAGCACAGGCCCGCCTGTTTGAGCACGCGATAGGCCTGCAGCACATCGCGGAACCGGTCTTCCGAACCTCTGTCGCCACCATTCGCATCCGGATGGTGACGTTTCACCAGTWCCTTATAGCGCGCCTTGATATCCTTGCCAGTCGCCTTTGTATCAAGGCCAAGCGTTTCCAGCGCCTTGGCCTCAAGCGGCTTGGCCTTGCGCTCGCGCGCCTCGCGCGGATCCTTCGGCCCCTTGAACAGGTCGAACGGGTCGCGCATGCGGTTGTAATAGCCGGCGCGGCCGGAGCGCATCTGCGCCATATCGGGTGACGCCATACCGGGAGAGGAGCGCGTCGAGGCGCCGTTGACGCCCATCTTCCAGGTCGGCCGATGGCCGGTCATGGCTTCCTTCTGGAAGCGCGCAACCTCGGTGTCCGGCACGCCGGAAAAATAGTTGAAGCCCTTGTTGTACTCGCGCACGTGGTCGAAGCAGAAGCGGAAATACTCGCCCTCCTTCATGCGCCCGACCGGCGCGCGATGGGTGCCCGGCTCCTTGCAGCCATCCCACTGGCAGATCGGCGAGTGCGACTTCAGCTCCGCATCCTTCTCCGGGCGGATGCGAATCTTCTCGAAATATTTGGGATACGGCTTCATCTCACCCATTTATGGGGCGTTCGCAGATGCGAAACAAGAATTGACATTTTCGCGATCATCGCCCTAACCGCTGAATCGCGGCATAAAGCAGGCGAATGGCGGATTTAGTTGCGCGCTGACGCGGCCCCAGGCTGGCGCGCCAGCCATATGTGGTGAATGGAGACGGCAATGTCCATACAGGCGACCATGGAAGACAAGCTCAACAAGGCATTTTCGCCCGAGCGGCTGGTCATCATCAACGAAAGCCATCTCCACGCCGGCCACCACCACCACGGCTCGGACCATCACGGCGCTTATGACGGCACCGGCGAGACGCATTTTCGCGTCCGCGTCGTCTCGTCCGCCTTTGCCGGCATGAGCCGCATCGACCGCCACCGCGCCGTCAACGACCTGCTCGCCGACGAATTGAAGGCTGGCGTGCATGCGCTGGCGATCGAACCGGCGGCGCCCGGCGAAAAGACGCGCTGGTAGGTCGGATCCGCCCGCCTCGGCTGGGCCGTCAGATCACCGCTTCGATCAGGAACGGCCCGCGCCGCGACAAGGCGCTGTCCAGCAGCGCGTCGAACCGCTGGCAGGTGTCGGCCCGTGCGGCCTCCACACCCATGCCCTTGGCCAGCGACACCCAGTCCAGCGCCGGATGGTCGAGGTCGAGCATGCGCCTGGCATTCTCGCCGATCGCATTGACGCCGACATTCTTCATCTCGCCATGCAGGATCGCGTAGGTTCGATTGGAAAAGACGACCGTCACCACGTCGAGATTTTCCCGCGCCTGCGTCCACAGGCCCTGCACCGTGTACATGCCGCTGCCATCGGCCTCCAGATTGATCACCTTGCGGTCGGGACAGGCGATTGCCGCTCCTGTCGCCATCGGGATGCCGCCGCCGATCGATCCGCCGGTGCCCATCATGTAGTCATGCGGCGCGGCAAAAGCCGACAGGGCGAAGAAACGCCTGGCCGAGGTGACCGCTTCGTCGCAGACGATCGCATTGTCCGGCAGCTTGCGCGCCACCGACAGCGCGATGGCATCCTCCGTCAGCCCGCCGCTCGGCGCAGCCTCGTCAGGAAAAGCGGTTGCGAAGTCAGCCTGTTGCGATGGTTTGACGCCGAGTTCGTCGCGCAGCGCCTCCAGCGCCGCATGGAGGTCCTGCCCATGGGCGGCCAGCGTCAGCACCCGGCAGTCGTCGCGGACGAGCCGTCCCGGTTTTCCCGGATAGGCGAAGAAGGCGACCGGCTCCTTGCCGCCGACCAGTACAAGCACGTCGATATCCGCGAGCAGCGCCGTCGCCGCATCGATCGGATAGGGGACGCGTGTCGGCGCAACGCGCCCGCGCCCGCGTTGCATGCGCGCGATCAGGACCTCGCCGAACAGGCGAACGTCGCAGGCCGTCGAGATCTGGCCGGCGATCTCGAGCGCATCCGCACGTGCCGCCCGGCCACGCACGATCATGCCGACACGGCCCTGAGCGGCACGGATCGCCGCGGCGGTCTCGCGTACCGCATCCATGTCGACCTCGGGCGGCGGTGAAAGCACGACCTTGCCGGGCGACGCCGGGGCAGCATCGCCCCAGGCGGCATCCGCCGGCAGGATCAGCGTGGTGACGCCCGGCGGCGTCAGCGAGGCGCGAAAGGCCGCCTCCGTGGCCGGCTGGACGTCTTCTGGCCCGGCGATGCGGCGAACCCAGTTGCACATCGGCGCCGCCAAACCTTCGATGTCGCTGGTCAGCGGCGCGTCGAGCGGCAAGTGATAGGAGGCGTGGTCGCCGACGATGTTGATCATCGGGCTGAGCGCACGCCGGGCATTGTGCATGTTGGCCAGCCCATTGGCCAGGCCAGGGCCGGTGTGCAGCAGCGTCGCGGCCGGGCGGTCGGTCATGCGCGCATAGCCGTCGGCCGCACCCGTCACCACGCCCTCGAACAGACCGAGCACGCAACGCATCTCGGGCTTGCGGTCGAGCGCGGCGACGAAGTGCATTTCGGAGGTGCCAGGATTGGCAAAGCAGACCTTCACGTCATTGGCCAGCAGCACGTCGCACAGCACATCGGCGCCATTCATGCATTTCTCTCCCATCCGGCGATCAGCGGAATTGCGTCAAAAACCGGCAGATGAAGCAATTGCACTCACGGATGTCCGCACGGCAATATCCCGCCGCTGCTTTTGGCATGAGCCAGTGACAGCGATGGGCGAGTGGAAATCGGCCGCGATCAACCGGCCGTCGATTTCAGGAATGCCAGCGCGGCGGCGGTCAGCGCGTCGCCATCCCTGCCGAAATCGTGATTGATCGACATGTGCGTGTACGCGCTGCCGTCGAACAGGGTGACTTTGGTCCCGGTGGCGCGCAGGCGCTCGGCAAAGGCCTTCGACTCCTCGCCACGGCCTGACGCTCCCGAATAAGCGATGAAGGTCGGCGGATGCTTGCGGCCATCGACATAGCTCGCCGGCGACAGTGCCGCCCATTGCGAGGGGTCGGAAAAGACGCGCGCATAGGCTCGCACCATGCCGCCGTTCTTCTGAAGCGCTACGAGATTATAGGCCCTGGTGTCGTCGAGCAGCAGCCCGGCGACGCCAGGCAGTCCGCCGCGCATACCGGTCAGCGCGATCAGGTGGCAGCCGGCCGAATGGCCCATACCGACAATGCGGTTGGGGTCGCCGCCATGCGCCGCGATGTTGGCCCTGACATAGGCATAGGCCTTTTCCACGTCATTGGCCTGGGTGGCGACATCGGCCTCAGGCAGCATGCGATAGTCGATCGAGACGAAGCAGAAGCCGTTGGCGAGCAGGAAGGCCGGCTTTGCGCCAACCTGGCTGCGTTTGCCGAATTCCCAGGCCCCGCCATGGACGAAGAAGACGACCGGCAGGCCGCTGGCGCCATCGGGCGCATAGATGTCGAGCTTGGCCGGACCGTAGTCGAAAGTTTTGGGTGATGGCGAGGATTGGCGCGCGAACGTCGCGACCGGCAGAAAGGCCGCCATCGAAGCCAGAAGCAGGGTTCGCCGATCGATCATCATCTTCTCCTGACCGCCCGGCGCAAAATGCACCATGGCGCGGCGGAGTTCCAATGAAGGATCGGTAACGTGGCCTGTGACGGCGCTATGCGACCGGCCTGATCCTCAACCGGGCGATGCGGTTCTTGTCGCGCTTCATGACGATGAAGCGCTTGCCGTGGAAGGTAAAGGCCTGCTTTTCCTCGGGGATCGACTGCGCCTCGTGGATGACGAGGCCGGCAATCGTCGTCGCTTCCTCGTCCGGCAGGTTCCAGTCGAGCGCCCGGTTCAGGTCGCGGATCGGCACATTGCCGTCGACCACGACGGAGCCGTCGGCCTCCTGCTTGACGCCCTGGATGTCGACATCGTGCTCGTCGGCGATCTCGCCGACGATCTCCTCGATGATGTCCTCCAGCGTCACCAGACCCTCGACCTCGCCATATTCGTCGACGACGACGGCAAAATGCGCCTTGCGGCGCAGGAAGGCATTGAGCTGTTCCTGCAGCGTCGTGGTGTCGGGCACGAACCAGGGCTTCGAGGCGATCTTCATCACGTCGATCTTGGAAAAGTCGTTGCCGACTTCGTTCAGCGCACGCAGCAGATCCTTGGCGTGCAGTACGCCGACAATGTTGTCGAGCGAGCCCTTCCACAGCGGCATGCGTGTGTGCGGGCTCTGCAGGATCTCGCGCACCACCGCCTCCGGCGCATTGTCGGCATTGACCGAGCGCATATTGGTGCGGTGGACCATGATGTCGGAGACTTCGAGCTCTTCGAGATCGAACAGGCCGCCGATACGGTCGCGGTCCTCGCGCACCACCTGGCCGTCGCGGCGAAAATCGTCGACCGCGCCGCGCAACTCGTCCTGGCTGGAGCGCTGCGGCTCGATGCGCGAAAGCTCGTAGCCGAACATGGCGAGAAGGCGCGTGCGCACGGCAACAACCAGGAGGATGAGGATGGCAAGGACGGCGACGACGACCCAACCCGTCTCGTTGCCCATCTCAGTCGGCTTTCCGGTTGGCTGGATGGTTTTCCCTGAGGAACGACAGCACTTCCGAAGCCGGCACGTCCTTGGCAATGAAAGCCTGGCCGATGCCGCGCGTCAGGATGAAGGTCAGCGCCCCGCGCGACACCTTCTTGTCCTGCGTGATGAATGAAAGCAGCGCTTCGGCATCGGGCAATTCGCCTGGAATATCGGACATCCGCCAGGGCAGGCCGACGGCGCGCAGATGCGCCTCGACGCGCGCCGCGTCGTCGGGGCTGGCCAGATTGAGCCGCGAGGAAAACCGATGCGCCAGCGCCATGCCGATGGCGACCCCTTCGCCATGGACGAGCCGGGCGCCGTCATACTGCGTAGCGGCTTCGAGCGCATGGCCGAATGTGTGGCCGAGATTGAGCAGTGCCCGATCGCCGGTCTCGAACTCGTCGCGTGCGACGACATCGGCCTTGGCGCGGCAGGCTTCGGCAATCGCCTGCGCCCGCTCCGGTCCGCCGGCGAACACCTTTTCCCAGTTCGCCTCCAGCCAGGCGAAGAATTCCGGCCGGTCGATCAGCCCGTATTTGGCAAGTTCAGCATAGCCGGCGCGGAATTCGCGGATCGGCAGCGTGTCGAGCACTTCCGTGTCGGCCAGCACCAGCCTGGGCTGCAGGAAGACACCGACAAGGTTCTTGCCGCGCGGGCTGTTGATGCCGGTCTTGCCGCCGACCGAGGAATCGACCTGCGCCAGCAGCGAGGTCGGGATCTGCACGAAATTCATGCCGCGCCGCACGATGCCGGCGGCAAAGCCGGTGAGATCGCCGATGACGCCGCCGCCCAGCGCGATGACGACATCGCCGCGCTCCAGCCTGGCGGCCAGAATGCCGTCGACGACCTCTTCGAGATGGGCAAAGCTCTTGGTCTTCTCGCCAGGCGGCAACGTGATGACGGTTGGCTGGATCCCGCCCTTCTCGAGCCCTGTCTTCAGCGTATCGAGATGCGCGGCGGCGACATTCTCGTCGGTGACCACAGCGGCGCGCGTACCCGGCAGCCGGCGCGAAATCTCCTCGCCCGCGCGTGACAAAAGGCCTGAACCGATCAATATGTCGTAGGCCCGGTCGCCAAGCCCGACTTCGACGGTGACTGGCTGATCCGCTCTCACGATTCGACCTCTCCCGTCGCTGCAATCTCATCGATGCCGAAATGCCGGCACAGTGCGTCCAGCACCTCCGCCGCGATAACTTCCTTGCGGTCGTCGCGGGTCGGCACGGTAACATCCGATGTCGCGTAGACCGGGTAGCGCTCGCCCATCAGCCGCTCCAGCACGGCGCGGGGGTCAGCACTTTTCAACAGCGGCCGGTTTTGCTTCTTCGAAACCCGCTCCATCAGAAGATCGAGCTCCGCCTTCAGCCACACCGACACGCCATGCGCGGCGATCGCCTCGCGCGTCTGCGCGTTCATGAAGGCGCCGCCGCCGGTCGAAAGCACCTGCGGGCCATTTTCCAGCACGCGCAGGATCACGCGCTGTTCCAGGGCCCTGAACTCGGTCTCACCATAGCGTTCGAACAGCTCCGGCACGGTCATGCGCGAGACGCTTTCGATCTCCTGGTCGCTGTCGATGAAAGGCAGCGAAAGCATCGTCGCCAGCTTGCGCCCGATCGCCGTCTTGCCTGCGCCCATCAGGCCGACAAAGACGATCGACCGGCTGCCCAGTCGGCCAAGCAGCGCTGAGTGGCTCTCGCCTGGAGGATTTGCCTGGGTCATCAGCTGTTTCTTGGGCCCTCTTTGCCGGCGTATCGACATGAAAAGCCGGTTTGCGTCAAGCGTGCCGAGCACGGGCAAGCCTATATCTGCCGGGGGAAACCCGCATCAGAAGTTGCTAACAGGCCTCCGCTTCTTCCTTGAATTGGCCGGATTGGCGTCCCATAAGGGCACAGGGTTTGGAAACGCAGAACAAGAAGACGGGCGAAAATTGATGCCGACACTGTTTCGCTTTGTCGTGACCCTCGCGATTCTGGCCGGCATTGCCTATGGTACGATGTTCGCGCTGGTGATGTTCGTCGAGCCGAAAAAAGCGGAGATGAGCGTGCGCATCCCGCCGGAAAAGCTGAACCCCAAGAAAAACTGACCTGAAGAAAACCGATCCCCAAGGATGAACAGCGCCGCCCGCATCGAGGCCTTCCTGGAAATGATGAGCGCCGAGCGCGGCGCCGCCGAAAACACGCTGTCCTCATACCGACGCGACCTCGAAGACGCTTCCACCGAGATCGATGGCGGACTTGCCGGTGCAGGTGCCGCCGATATCCGCGCCTATCTCGACGACATCGCCGCGCGCGGCTTCGCGCCGACCTCGCAGGCGCGCAAACTGTCGGCGATCCGCCAGTTCTTCAAATTCCTCTACGCCGAAGGCCTGCGCACCGATGACCCGACCGGCACACTGGACAGCCCGAAAAAGGGCCGACCGCTGCCCAAGACGATGAGCGAGGCCGACACCGGCCGGCTGATCGACCGCGCCGCTGTGGAAGCCGGCGATGCCGGGCTCGGCTACAGCGACAGGCTGGCAGCGCTTCGCCTTCACGCGCTGGTCGAGGTGCTTTACGCCACCGGCCTGCGCGTTTCCGAACTGGTCGGTCTGCCGGTGACGGTTGCGCAGCGCGACGACCGTTTCTTCATGGTGCGCGGCAAGGGTGACAAGGAGCGCATGGTGCCGCTGTCGGCCAAGGCGCGCACGGCAATGCGCGCCTGGCTTGCCGCCCGGACCGCAGTGCCCGCTTTCGCCGAAAGCCCGTTTTTGTTTCCGGCTGCCTCCGACAGCGGCTATCTCTCGCGCCAGGTCTTTGCCCGCGACCTGAAAGGGCTGGCGGCACGAGCCGGCATCGCCTCGGCCAAGATATCGCCGCATGTGCTGCGCCATGCTTTCGCCAGCCATCTCCTGCAGAACGGCGCCGATCTCAGGGCGGTGCAGCAGCTGCTTGGCCATGCCGACATATCGACGACACAGATTTACACCCATGTGCTGGAGGAGCGGCTGGTGCGGCTGGTCAACGATCATCATCCGCTTGCCGACTAGGCCTCATATCGCTATGTGAGGACGACATTTCACCGCCGGGAGCCTTGGTTTCAAGGGTTCCGCAGTCCTTGCCTTCCGAAATATCGGTCCGCCCAAGCATGTATAATTACCTCGATTTCGAAAAGCCGGTGCAGGATCTGGAGCTCAAGATCCTCGAGCTCAAGAAGCTTGCCGAGAATGGCGAGGCGGTCGATGTCGCCGATGAGATCGCCAGGCTGGAGAAGCGTTCCCACGACGCGCTGCGCGAACTCTACAAGGCCCTGACACCATGGCAGAAGGTGCAGGTGGCACGCCATTCCGACAGGCCGCACTGCGTCGACTACATCAAGGGCCTGTTCAGCGATTTCACGCCGCTGGCCGGCGACCGCAATTTCGGCGATGACCAGGCGATCGTCGGTGGCTTTGCCCGCTTTCGCGGCGAGCCGATTGCGATCATCGGCCAGGAAAAGGGTTCGGACACGACGAGCCGCCTGAAACACAATTTCGGTTCCGTGCGCCCCGAAGGCTACCGCAAGGCGGTGCGTTTGATGGAGCTTGCCGATCGTTTCAAGATCCCGCTTCTGACGTTGGTCGACACCGCTGGCGCCTATCCCGGCGTCAGTGCGGAGGAACGTGGCCAGGCCGAAGCCATCGCGCGCTCGACCTCAGCCTGCCTTGGCCTGAAAGTGCCGTCGATCTCGGTGGTCATCGGCGAAGGCGGTTCGGGCGGCGCCATCGCCATCGCCACCGCCAACCGCGTCTACATGCTCGAACATGCCATCTATTCGGTGATTTCGCCTGAAGGGGCAGCCTCGATCCTGTGGCGCGACACCACCCGCTTGAAGGATGCGGCGACCAATATGAAGATCACCGCGCAGGATCTTCTGCAATTGAAGATCATCGACGGCATCATTCCCGAGCCGATGGGCGGCGCCCAGCGCGCGCCCGAAACGGTGATTGCCGCGACCGGCGACCTCATCGCCAAGACAATGAAGGAATTTGCCGGCGCCAACACCGACTTCCGCGAACAGCGCCGCGAGAAATATCTGGCGATGGGCCGCAGCCTCTGACGGTCCTCTGACGGCGGAACAAGGCCGTCGGAACCCCTCCCTCGCGGCAATATGGCGGCAATGAGCAATTTCGCCACAAAAATGCCGCCGGATTCGCGTCAATGAAATTGCCGTGAGGGGTTGGTCGAAGCTTGCGGTAAGGAATTTTCAAGGTTAACGGGCTTACGGTCCGTCGGTGTTCAGCATACGGGCTCGGCAGTTTCGAAGCCATTGGCCCGAGGGAAAAGACATAGCCGTATCCATGTTTGCCAAGCTCGCCCGCACCGGAGTCCTCGTCGCCTCGATAGCCGTCGCCGGCTGCAATGATTCGTCGATGAAGGACTTTGCCCCTGAAGCCAACAAGCCGCTGCCGGACAAGATCCTGGCCGACATGAAGGCCAAGGGCATGGTGCGCACCTCCTCGGTGATGGCACGCATCTTCAAGGAAGAGGGCAAGCTCGAGATCTGGAAGGCCAAGACCAATGGCCGCTACGACATGGTCGCGAGCTACGACATCTGCAAATGGTCGGGCAAGCTGGGTCCCAAATACACCGAAGGCGACCGCCAGGCGCCGGAAGGCTTCTACACGGTCCGCCCGTCGCAGATGAATCCGCGCTCCAACTACCACCTGTCCTTCAACATCGGTTTTCCAAACGCCTATGACCGCGCCAATGGCCGCACCGGCCAGAATTTGATGGTGCACGGCGCCTGTTCGTCCTCGGGCTGCTATTCGATGACCGACGCGCAGATCGAGCAGATCTATGCCTTCGGCCGCGACGCCTTCCAGGGTGGGCAGACGGAATTCCAGGTCCAGGCCTTTCCGTTCCGCATGACCGCCGCCAACATGGCGCGCTACCGCAACGACCCGAACTACGAGTTCTGGAAGATGCTGAAGGTCGGCTACGACAATTTCGAGGTCACCAAGGTTCCGCCGAAGGTCGACGTCTGCGAGAAGCGCTACGTCTTCAACCAGGTCGCCGCCGATGGCCAGACCTTCGATCCGACCGGACCGTGCCCGGCAACCACCCAGCCGGATTCGCTGAAGAGCGCCTACAACGCCTATCAGAGCAGCTACGACGCGGCCTTCAACAGCGCGCTCAAGGCAAGTGTGCCGCCGCCGAAGCCGACCATCGCCGGCGTCAAGGAAGCCAGCATCGTCTCCGACTGGTCGAAGCGCCGGGCGCGCGGCGAGCGCGTGCCGATCGATCCGCCTTCGCTCAATTCCGACGGCTCGGTGACCGAGACGGCGCGCATGGGCCGCATCGATTCGCCCGCCGGCCGCAAGATGGCGGCACTGGAGGCCGAAAAAGCCGCCAAGCAGAAGGCCGAGGAACAGAGGCTGGCCACCATAGAGGCCGCCAAGCAGGCCAAGGCGGCCGCAAAGGCACAGGCGCTGGCCGAAAAGGAAGCGGCCAAGGCGCAAGCCGTGGCGGCAAAGGAAGCAGCCAAGGCCGCCAAGGAAGCCCCGGTCGCCACCGCCACCATCGCCGCCCCGGCGGCGGCCGCGCCGGAAGCCGAAACGCAGGCAGCGAGCGCCGATGAGAGCCGGGTGACAAAGCTGAAGAACAAGCTGCTCGGCATGTTCGGCGGCTGAGCTTGGTCTTGGCCAGGGATACCGCTATCTACGACCTGAAAGGGCTGAATTGCCCTTTGCCGGTACTGAAGGCAAAGAAGCGCCTGGCCGGGATGGAGCCGGGCAGCCGGCTCTGGCTCGAGACCACCGATCCGCTCGCCGTCATCGATATTCCCGCCTTCTGCGCGGACGCCGGTCACCAGCTGGTTGAAACGGCCGCGATGTCAGGCGGCCACCGATTCCTGGTCGAGCGCGGCGAGACCGCCTGAATTCGATGTAAACGCTATCTTCCGGCGATCGCCAGCGGATTGTTTTCCAGTGCCGCACGGTCGGGTGTGTCGATCGACGGCCGGTTGGTGAAGGCGGCGAACAGCCGGCGCACATAGTCTTCCGGCATGTCAAGCGTGATCAGCACCAGCCGCGTGCCGCGCTGGCCGTCCGGCCAGGCGGGCAGCCTTGCCGGCGGATGCAGGATCTTCTGCACGCCGTGGATGACCAGCGGGCGTGACGGATCTTCGCTGAGTTCGATCACACCCTTCATGCGCAGCAGTTTCTCGCCATGCGTCGAACGCAACAGGTCGAGGAACATCTCTATTGCCGAAAACGGCACCGGACCGTCATGGACCAGCGAATAGGAACGCACGCGCTGATCGTGGCGATGGCCATGGTCATGACTGTGATCATGACTATGCCCGTGGTCATGACCGTCATGGTGATGGTCGTGATCATGTGCCGCTTCCTCGCCGAGCCAGCGGCGCACGTCTGCGGATTTGGTGGCGGGATTGTAGAGGCCGCAGTCAAACAGCGCCGCCACACCCGTTGTTGAATTGCCGGCACCGAGCAGTTCGGCGCCCGGATTGATCTGCCGCAGGCGCGAGCGCAGCGTATCGAGGTCGCCGGCATCGGTCGCCAGGTCGGCCTTGCTGAGCACGATACGGTCGGCGACGGCGACCTGCTTGACCGCCTCGACATGGCCGTCGAGCGTGGCGTTCCCGTTGACCGCGTCGACCAACGTGATGACGCCGTCGAGCCGAAAAGCCTGGACGAGCGCCGGATGCGCCATGATCGACTGCAGCACCGGCGCCGGGTCGGCCAGTCCCGTGGTCTCGACGATGACGCGGGCAAGCCGGGCGATGCGGCCGGTCTGCAGCCGGTCGACCAGGTCGGCCAGCGTGTCGACCAGTTCGCCGCGCACGGTGCAGCACAGGCAGCCGTCGGAAAGCTGGATGATGCCGTCGGAAGCCTGCTCCACCAGCAGATGGTCGATCGCCACCTCGCCATATTCGTTGATGATGACCGCCGTGTCGGCGAGCGCCGGGTCTTTCAGCAGCCGGTTGAGCAGCGTCGTCTTGCCCGCTCCAAGGAAGCCGGTCAGCACCGAGACGGGGATCGGGAATCCGCTCATCAGGTCAGTTCGCGACCTTGACCGGCTGGTCGCCTTGCGCTGCGGTACCCACCACTTTCGGGCCGGTGCCAGCCGGTACCGGCTTGTCGGGCCGCCAGCTCGGGATCGGCACGTCGGCATATTCCTGGCCGCCCTGGTCGAGCATCGCCTTGGGTGCCGGGCCCGTCGCGCCGCCGAGGCCGACGGCAACCAGCGTCGGCACATGGTCGAGCTTTTCCTGATAGGGCGATTTCGGCGCGTCCTTGACGGCAGCCGCAGGCGGCGCCTCGGACTGCTCCTCCGGCGTCTTCTTCTTGCAAACCTCGTCATGCATGTCGTTGGGCGAGACCGTGTCGCCATAAGGCGCCAGCGTCGCAACGGTGGCCGAGCCGGCGGCTTGCGTGTCGAACCCCTGGTCGAGCAGTTTTGCCGCGGCCTCGGCACGGCTGACCGCCGACTTCTCGCCAAGCACGACCGCGACCAGCGTACGGCCGTTGCGCGTCGCCGAACCGATCATGTTGAAGCCGGAAGGGCAGACGAAGCCCGTCTTCATGCCATCGGCGCCGGGATAGCGGCCGATCAGGAGATTGTAGTTCGGAATGGCCTTCTTGCCGACGGCGAGACCTTCGATCGAGAACCACGACGCATATTGCGGAAACTCGCGGCGGATCGCCATCACCAGGACCGAAAGGTCGCGCGCCGTCGTGTACTGGTCGGGCGAATAAAGGCCGTTCGGGTTGACGAAATGGGTGCCGTTCATGCCGAGCCGGGCCGCCTCGGCATTCATCCTTTCGGCGAAGGCGGCCTGTGAGCCGCCGACATTCTCACCGACCGCCATGGCGATGTCGTTGGCCGATTTGACCAGCATCATCTTCAGCGCATTGTCGAGCCGCATCACCGAGCCCGGCTTGAAACCCATCTTGCTTGGCGGCTCGCCGGCGGAATGCTTGGTCACCTTGATCGGCGAATCGAGCTGGACCTCGCCGGCCGCGATCGCACGGAAGGTCACATAGGCGGTCATCAGCTTGCTGAGCGAGGCCGGATACCAGCGTTTGAAGGCATCCTGATGCTGCAGGATCTGGCCGTTCTTCAGGTCGAAGACAACCACCGGATTGGCCAGCGCCGATCCAGCCAGGACCGACAGCATGATTGCGCCAGCCGAGAATAGTTTGAGGAAATGCCTGTGCCGCATGATCTAATCCGAAATCGCCTCTTGCCCTGATTGCCCCTGGCTCCGTAAGATTTCGTTACGCGACCGCCAGCAGAATAGGTCCGACCCTCAAAAAACGGACCGCATCGGTGCGGTGCTATTTAGCCTATGTGACGCCAACATGGCAAAGTGCCTGACAATCACAATTCCAAAACCCCGGGCACAATTGTAAAACCCGGGCACAATTGCAAAACACCAGGCTGAAGCCGGCTGCTCCAACAACGAATGGAACCATCATGCCAATCCTGAACCGCGCCGCTGAAATGCAGGACGAAGTCGCCGGCTGGCGCCGGCATCTGCACCAGACACCGGAGCTGAATTTCGATGTCTTCAAGACGGCGGCTTTCGTCACCGAAAAGCTGAAGGAGTTCGGTTGCGACGATGTGGTCACCGGCCTCGGCAAGACCGGCGTCGTCGGCATCATTCGCGGCCGCCAGGGTGAAGGCGCCACCATCGGCCTGCGCGCCGACATGGATGCGCTGCCGCTCAACGAGATCACTGGCAAGCCCTATGCCTCGACCGTTCCCGGCAAGATGCACGCCTGCGGCCATGACGGCCACACGGCGATGCTTTTGGGTGCGGCCAAATACCTCGCCGAGACGCGCAATTTCGCTGGCTCCGTGGCGGTCATCTTCCAGCCGGCGGAGGAAGGCGGCGGCGGCGGCAACGAAATGGTCAAGGACGGCATGATGGAGCGATTCGACATCGCAAAAGTGTTCGGCATGCACAACATGCCGGGCCTGCCGGTCGGCCAGTTCGCCATCCGCCCGGGCCCGATCATGGCCGCGACGGCCGAATTCACCATCACCGTGAAAGGCCGGGGCGGCCATGCCGCCATGCCGCACGGCACGATCGATCCGATCGTCATCACCAGCCAACTGGTCGGCGCGCTGCAGACGATCGCCTCGCGCAGCACCGATCCGGTCGAGGCCGTGGTGGTCTCTGTGACCAAGTTCCATGCCGGCGACGCCTACAACATCATTCCGGAATCGGCCGAGATCGCCGGCACCGTGCGCACCTTGCGCAAGGAAATCGCCAAGAAATCGGAAGAGCGCATCCGCACCATCTGCGACGGGCTGGCGACCGCTTTCGGCGCCAAGATCGAGGTCGACTACCAGGCGAACTACCCCGTGACCTTCAACCATGCCGAAGAGACGGTGTTTGCAAGCGATATCGCGGCCAACGTCGCCGGTGACGCCCATGTCCACCGCGGCATCCAGCCGGTGATGGGCGGCGAGGATTTCTCCTACATGCTGGAAGCCCGCCCCGGCGCCTTCATCTTCATCGGCAATGGCGACACCGCCGGTCTTCACAACCCGGCCTACGATTTCAACGACGAGGCCATTCCGCACGGCATGAGCTACTGGGTGAAACTGGCGGAAACCGCGCTGGCCGCCTGAAGTTTATTGCCAGAAGGCCGGCCGATTGCATGCGGTCGGCCTCTTGGCGAAACGGTCCGAAGCGGTTATGTGTCGGACCGCGTGGTCCCGTAGCTCAGTAGGATAGAGCGGCAGATTCCTAATCTGTAGGTCACAGGTTCGATTCCTGTCGGGATCACCACGCATTATCAATAGCTTAGCGAAATTTCTGCCGTACTTTTTTGCTACATTTTCCTCGAAACTAGTACGGCGAATTTGGCAGACCTTTAAACTTTGAGCACGCTGCTTGAGGAAGAAACGATCGCTTCTCCCGGAAAGCGGAACGCTGCAATGCCCGATTGATAGCGGCCAATCGAGTGTTCCCGATCGGCCGTAACCAGCGTGTTTTCGCGAACAGGATCCGTGGCCGCGAACGCCGGCTGCACGGGTTTTGCGACACCAACAAGCACAGCCCAGAGATCATGCGGCAGCCATCATCGCCCGACGCCTGTCCGTCGAACATCGCGGCAAACGCGCGATCCTCGTTGACGGCGCCCGCCACGGCAGGAGCTTGAAATTGCTCAAGGACTTGTCGGACGACGAGATCGACTGCCGCATGCCGGCAGCCCGACGCGAACCCGGCGCAAGCAGCCGCCCGCAGTTGAGACGCTGAGCGCATCGCCTTCGACGAGCGAAGGCGATCGAGGGGCATCTTCGATGCCTGGATGAGGCTCTTGGCCTCAGTCTGAATAACTCTACCTCATGCCGCAGATATCGCCGCAGCAACGAACTGCGGCGGCAGCGGCAGCCTCATCAGTATTCACGTGATTCTTCGCCCTAGAACATTGGATTGTTGTTTGCGCGCGTCTCGGGCATTGGCATCATCGCATCCCAGTGCTCGGCCAGCTTGCCGTTCTCGACGCGATAGATGTCGATAAATCTCCATTCCTTTCCCGCCATCTCGTAGCGAGAATGAATAATGACGATGTCGCCGTCGGCAACCACATGCTTGAACTCGATTTTCTGTTTCTGGACTCCTTGCGAAGCAAGCATTTGTGCAAGTAGCTTTACGCCTTCGGGGCCATCAGCAATTGTCGGGTTGTGCTGGACGAAGTCCTTGCTCAGGCAGTCGTCAACTGCTGAGACGTCCAAATCACCGAAAATTCGCTGGTAGGCGGTAGTGACGATCTGCTTGTTGTTCGCACTCATTGCGACTCCAGGGACCAATGTGGCAGGAGCGGGAACACTTTCCTCCCAGCTGCGGTAGATGCGGTGACTTTACTTGCCCCAGAAGGCGTCTTCCTGTTCTGGGTCCGAGGAGAACAGCCACACTTCGACGATCTTGCCGTCTGCAATGCGCAGCAGATCGATACCGGGCTGGTCGACCTTGGCGCCTTCGCGCTGGCCGGCGAACTCGATCTCGATGGCAACCAGGTTGCCGTTGGCGAGATAGCGATGGGCATGGGTGATCGCGAAACTGCCGCCGGACTTGGTCATCATAGCGGCCATCATGGCGCCAAATTCGGCAATGCCGTTCTTGGTGCCCGAGAACTGGTTGGCGCCGGGCTGATGCCAAATCACCTGCGGGGAAAGCAAACCGCCAAGCGCGGCCTGGTCGCCGGTCTGGACGGCTTTGATGTAGCTCTTTGCGATATTTATATTGGTCATTTTCTGTCTCTCATTGTGGATCTTGGGGCTGCCGCGATATGAACCGCGCCGTTCATAAAGTGATAATAACGAGTACTACACCTTGCTGTCGTGGTTGATGCGAGCCGAAATCTGATACTTAATGGACTTCGGTGCTGACGGGCGAAGACGGTCATGGCGAAGAACAGGACAAAGGTAGATCAACTCGCCTACCGCCCGCGCGCCCGCGACCTCGACGTCGAGATCTTCCGTTTTTCCGACTTGCGCGGTCGGGTCACCCGGGCCGAAATCCTCGCGCTGTACCACTATTCCTTCCACACGCTGATCTGCCTCACAGAAGGTGAAGTGACCCAGTTGGTGGACTTCCAGCCGGTCACCTGCTCGGCCGGCTCGCTCCTCGTGCTCAGGCCGGGCCAGGTTCACAGCTTTGGCAGCGATGAGGGATGGGACGGATGGATGGTGCTGTTCCGGGCGGAGTTCCTGCCGTCGGAGACGCAGACGACCGCCGATCTGCTGCCGGCTCTCGGTCTCGACCGGCTACCAGATCATCTATCGCTGTCGGCTGCGGATTTTCATGCTGTCAGCGAGGTCATCACCAGGATGCAGCTCGATGCGGCGATCGATGCCGTGGCCAAGGATGTGCACGCTCTGCTGCGCTACCAGCTTTGCGCGCTGCTTCTACGCCTCACTATCCTACAGGATCGGGAGGTGGATACTGCCGAGGCACGGAGCCTGGCAGTGCAGCGATTTGCCAAATTTCGCAAGCTGGTCGAACAGAACTATGCCGGCTGGCATCAGGTATCCGCCTATGCAGCGGCCCTGGGTTGCACGCAGAAGAGCCTGACCCGGGCGGCGCTGGAAGCCACCGGCCGGAGCGCCAAGAGTGTCATCACGGCTCGTATCGCCCTCGAGGCAAAACGGCTGCTGGTCCATACCGACAGACCCATTTACCTCATCGCAGAGGGCCTGGGGTTCGAGGAGGCAACCAACTTCGCCAAGTTCTTCAAGCGTGAGACGGACTGCAGCCCGCTCGGTTTTCGTCGGCAATACAAGACCTGATTGCGCTTGAGGGTGGTGGCCTGCGGGACGTAGCGGCCGGTTACGCAGGCAGCTTCGATGCGCTCGGCCACCAGCGCTTGCATCGCCAAAGCCAGGGATCGTGGATACCGATATCTTCCAGATGTCTGACTATTCCCAGCAGGTACTCGGCCATCGACCCGGAATAGCCATTGCGACGATGCTTGGGTTAGCGGCCCAGAGAGTTCGCCAGCCATGTCTGGACACTAACCGGTTCGATCCCCAACAGGGTTTTCGAACTGGTCCTTGTATCGATCGTGTTCGCAGGAGCCTGCCAATGCGTCTGGTAGAACTGAACGACGCCGGCAAATGCCGGGCCAAAGAAAGGCTCGATCAAATCCCCAAACGCTTCGGGCGTTTGCGCTTCAAAAGTCACGTTGCGGCCAAAATGCTTGCTGAAGCCGGCCGCCAGATCCGCACCAAGCAGCCCGGGCAAGTGACCGATGCCGACAACGCCCGTCAATGTCCTGTCCAGCAGCAGGCGTTCTGCCACCTTGGCCACGTCCGCATGGGAGCTCCACGAAACGGCATAGTCAGGCCGAATTGGGTAGCGCAGAACGCCCGCTGAGGTGACTGTCGCAGAGACCATCGGGAGCAGCAGGTTTTCAAGGTACAGCCGGGGCGCAACGATAGCATTTGAAACGCCACTGCCCTTGACGCCGTTGATCAGTGTCATGATGGCGGAATCGGCGGGCGCCTGCAGCGGGCTGTCTGGCGTATCCACAACCGCACCGCTGGTCGAAATTACCACACGCGACGGTCGCCCAGCGCGGACGGCCGCAACGATGTTGTCGGCATAGCTTTGGCGCAGGGCCTCCGGAGCCTGGGGCAGGTGCACGAAAATGCCTTCGGCCTGGTCGTATGCGCTGATCAGAGAGTCCGTGGACGCGGCATCGGCAGTCACCGCATGGTCGCCATTCTCGGCATTGCGCGATGCTGCCTTGACCGATTTTCCTGTCGTTTTGAGGCGCTCGAACAGGGGCGCACCTTGTGCGCCGGTGGCACCGTGGATGATGAAAGACATGGGCATTATCTCGGCAAGCTGTTAGAAAGCGGCATCAGTGCATTCTGTGCATCGGTTACGTCAAATGCACTAATGGACACCACGCAGAATTATTTAGAGCGGAAAGCGAGCATGGCTGATCATTGTCTTCCAGAGTGTGGTGTTGAACGCTGCCTGCTGTTGCTGGACGGACCTTGGGCAACGCTGATCGTTCGAGAACTGCTCGTGGGTCCACGACGGTTCAATGAACTAAAAACAGCATTGGACGGCGTAAGCGCGCACACGCTCACCCATCGGCTCAAACGTTTTGAGCAACATGGCATTGTCACCCGGACCGCTTTTGCCGAGACACCGCCAAGAGTTGTCTATGAATTGACACCTGTGGGCATGACGCTCAGTGGCGTGCTGAATGCCATGAACGCCTGGGGTGTTTCGGTCGCCGACGAGCGGCTTGCGGGCTAGGTGATCTGCTTCGGCACTCCAGGAGGAGCGCTTCGCACGCGAACGGCAACGGCGCTCGGGCGCCATCTCGGATGGAGGCAGATTTCTGGTTCTCCCTGTCTGCACAGAGGTCAACGTGAATCTATTTTCGGCGTCAGGAAGCTCTTCTTGATTTCGCCAAACACGAAATTGGTCTCCCAGGACCCGATGCCCGGCAGCTCTGAGAGTTTGTTGCGCACGAATTCTTCATAACTATCCAATGAGGCGGTGAACACCTGAAGTAGATAATCCTGCCGTCCTGACATGAGATAACAGGCGGTGATCTCGGATGTTCGGCGGATACCCACCTCGAATTCTGCCATGGCGCTTTTGCTCTGCGCCGCGAGCCGGACCAGAATGAAGGCGATGATCGGCATTCCGAGGGCCCTATGGCTGAGCCGCGCACCATAACCTTCTATGAGGCCGGCTTCTTCCAAAAGCCGGACGCGCCTGTGGCATGGAGAGGGTGACAGATTCACGCGCTCGCTTAACTCTTGATTGGTGAGCCGACCGTCTTTTTGCAACTCTATAAGGATCTTGGAATCAATCTCATCCATTTCGTCGTTCCTTAGTGGAATCTGCCAGTGATTGGCTACAGAGGCAAAAACATTAGCAAGAATTATGTCAATTCGCGCAATAAGCTGCTTCAGCGTTACGATGTCAGCGCAATCCACCCACGCTTTCTGGTTAGTGTCCAATGCACCACGATTTCGACCGCCTGATTTCTCGTCTCGATAGCAATGCGTCGGCGGCTGAAGGGTATGAGAAATATCTCTTCCCGCAGAGGACCGCGCCCGTCGTGCTCGATCGGCCGAAAGAGGACATCATCCAGATGTGGGTCGCCGATATGCAGTTCGCCGCCCCACAAGCCGCGCTGGATGCCATGTTGAATCGGCTGAAGCATCCGATATTCGGCTATACGATGAACTACGACGACCAACTCTATGACGTCTTCCACGCCTGGTGCCAGCGCCGGCACGGTTGGAGCTTTCCGCGCGAGCAGCTGGTCTTGTCGCTCGGTGTCATTCCTGCACTGTTCGGCCTTGTCAATTATCTCTGCGGACCGCACGACAAAGTGCTGACTCTCAGCCCTTCCTACGGTTACTTCAAGCACGCTGCGGTGAAGAGCGGCCGAACATTGGTCACATCACCGCTCATCAACAATGATGGCCGCTACGAGGTCGATTTCAAAGATTTCGAAGAGAAGGCGGCGGACATCTCGGTCAAGGTCTTCTTCCTGTGTCACCCACACAATCCAACCGGGCGGCTGTGGAGCGAAGCCGAGTTGCGGCGCCTCGCGGAAATCTGCTTCAAGCACGGCTTGAAGATCATTTCCGACGAAATCCATTGCGACCTGCTTCGCTGCGGGCTCAAACACACGCCCCTCGCCAAGCTTTTCCCGGAAAGCCGCGAGATCGTCACATGCATGGCGGTGAGTAAGACCTTCAATCTCGCCGGCATGATGATTGCTACAATCGTCATCCCCGATGAGGCGCTAAGAGCGGTATGGAACGAACTGCACTATCCGTTCATCAACCCGATTAGCCTTGCGGCCGCGATCGGTTCCTATCGCGGCGGCGAGGCATGGTTGGACGAACTGCGGATCTACCTGGATGGGAACTTTGCACTTGCAGACGAGTTTGTGCGGGGGCATCTCCCGAATGCAAGGTTGCGTATTCCCGAGGCGACCTATCTCGCCTGGATCGACATGCGCGGGTATTTCTCAGGTTCGGTCGACCTGACGCGCTTCTTCCTCGAACGGGCCGGTGTTGTCATCGAGGGTGGCGAAATGTTCGTGGACAGCGGCGAGGGCCACGTCCGGCTGAACCTTGCTTGCCCCCGTTCCGTCTTGCAGGACGGGCTCGACCGGTTCCGAAACGCAATTTTGGCGAATCAATAGTTTGGGGTCAGCTTGGTAGCCGGCTATGCACAGCGGGCAGGTCCTAGCCTTGCGCATCATCCCGTCAGATGCTGCGCGAGCAGGAAGCCGGAACCGCCGCCCACCCCGGATCCTGGATGGGTCGAGGCTCCGATCAAATAAAGCCCTTCGACATCGGTCTTGTGGTTGACACTGCGCTTGAACGGCCGCCACAGCAACGCTTGATCGATGGTGGAAGAGCCGCCGTAAGGATCGCCGCCAACCAGATTGATATTCATGGCTTCGATATCAGCGGGCGAATAGGCTCGACGTGCTACTACGGATTCCTGGAATCCGTCGATATGCGCCGCAAGCATAGCCTCCACCCGATCGGCATAGGCCTCGCGCAGGCTCTCGGTCCACCGTCCGTCTTCTGGCGAGCTCAGCTGGCCAGCCGCATCGCCCTTGACGAAGCGGGGCGCCTCCGGCATTTGCAGCCACAAGATGGCCTTGCCGGGCGGGCAGCGCGACGGGTCAAGCACATGCGGTTGCTGAACGCAGATCGTCGGCAGTTCCGGGAGCATACCGCGTAAGGCTTCGTTGCAAGCCTTGGAAACCCCATCGATGCCGGCGGTGAGATGCACCACCGCGGCCTGGGCCAGTTCAGCGTTCTTCCAGGCCGGCATGCGGTCGAGTGCGTAGTGCATCTGGAAATTGCCCTTGCCGTGGCGATAGTTCGCGACCGCATCTGGCTCGTTCATGACTTGGGCACCGCCAAGCAGCCTTTCATACAGCTGGGTCGGCGTCATCGAGCAGATGACCCCTTTCGCGGCGGAAAATTCCGCGCCCGAGGCAATGCGAACTCCCGTAGCGCGACCTTCCGTCCTGATCACGCTCACCACGTCGGCCTGCGTCTTGATCGTTCCTCTGCGCTCCGCGATCAACGTCGAGAAGGCGGAAAGCAGCTTGCCAGCCCCGCCCTTGACAACCGGCGAGCCACCAGCCTCCAGCGAGAATCCGATAACTTTGCCTATCTGGCCAGAAAAGGCATCCTCAGGACCAAGGCCTGCATGAAGCGACCAAGGGGCCCACAGAGCCCTGGCGACATCGGAGCGGTAGCTCGACTCGAGCCAGGAACGGGCCGGCGTCAGTGCATTGCCAACCACGGCTTTGAGCCCGAGTGGCCCGCGCCGCCAGGCTTCCGTCAGCAGCAGCTTAAGTGTCGCGAAGCTCCACAGGCGCCCGCCCAGCAGGCCGAACAGCAAAGCCGCATCCCTCTCGATTCCTTCCACGTCCCGACGATAATTCGCGCCATCGCCCGAGGCGAGCATGTCCAGCGCCTGGACATTATCATCCCGGTCGCGCCTGATGACCAGATGTCGGCCGTCGGGCAGTACCACCGCATGCGGCACATCAGTATTGCAGAATTCCACGCCAAGGCGCTCGAGATCGGATCCTAGCGCAGAATATGCGGGCCCGGTCACAAACAGGATGAAGGTCGTTGCCATCACGTCGTGGACGAAGCCCGGCGCGGTAATCTCCCCGCTGCGCATGCAGCCGCCGATGCGGTCATTGCGTTCCAAGACCAGTACGCGCTGTCCCTTGCCGCCCAGCATGGCGGCACAGACCAGCGCGTTGATACCGCTACCCACGACGATGTAATCAAAGTTGGTGTTCATGGTCGAACGCTCCCAATGGTGTCGCTTGACCTGCCGCCACTGCGAAAAGCGCATATCAGGCGAGCGACACGTCGCTTTGTCCGCGAAGGTCCAGGTGGACGAGCGTATTGTCCAAGCTTCCGATGCCATCCACCGAAACTACCACGTGGTCGCCCTCGCCCATGAAGATCGGAGGTTCGCGCGCGTTTCCGATGCCGGCCGGCGTACCCGTTAGCAGCACATCGCCGGGATACAGCGTCATGCCGAATGAGAGTTCGGCGATGAGTTCGTCGATAGGGAAGGCCATTTGCTTGGTTGACGCATGTTGAACGCGTTGGCCGTTGAGATAGCACTCGATCCAGAGGTCTTCGAAGCGAATTTCGTCCAGCGTGACGAGGGTCGGCCCGAGCGGCATCGTGCCGTCGACGCTTTTGCCCTTGAACCACTGTCCGCCATGCCGGCGCTGCAAATCACGCTGGCTGACGTCGTTGGCCAAGGTGATGCCGAAGATGTGGTCGAGCGCCTGCGCACGCGCGATGCTGCGCCCGCCCTTGCCTATGACAATGGCTATTTCGGCTTCATAGTCCCATTTGGCGGAGATCCCGGAGTCATAAGCGATTGGATCGTAGGGGCCGATGACCGTCGAAGGGCTCTTGGTGAAGAAGGTCGGCGCTTTGGGACGGTCCACGTCCTGGCCCTCGCGCTTGCCCTTGCTTTCCTCGAAATGGTCCCAGTAGTTCCAGCCGCAGCACAACACGTCACGGCGGAAGCGCGTAATCGGCGCGGCGAAGGTAAAGTCATCAACGCGCGCGCGCGACGCATCGGCCAGCGCCGCCTTCGCGGCCGCCAGCCCTTGCGCGCCCATTTCAATGATGCCAACGACGTCCGGAGCGACATCCTCCAGAAGCACAGCCTTGCCGTGATCGATCAGCGCCGGCAGGACGCGCTCCTTGTGCCGAATGGAAGCAAACCGCATTGAGGATCAACTCCGATTAGTAAAGTACAGCGATGGCGCTGATCTCGATCAGATATTCGGGCTTTACCATCTTGCTGACCTCAACCATTGTCGACGCAGGGGCCTCATTCGGAAAATATTCGCGGCGGACCTTATGGATCGCGTCAAAATGCTCGATGTTGCGGACATAGACGTCTACCCGGCAGATGTCCTCCAGAGTGCCGCCGGCCTCCTCCACGGCCGCCTTGACGTTATCGAGAACCTGGCGCGTCTGGAYCGAAACGTCGCCAATGCCGGCGATTGTGCCGTCTGCCTTGCGGGCGGTCATACCGGAGATGAACAGCAGCTTGCCCTTGGCTTCCGTGATGCTGGCCTGCGAAAAGTGGCCGTTCGGAACGGCCAGTTTACTGGATGTGATGGATTTCTTGGGCATGTCGGCCTCGCTAGGTTGGATTGGAAAACGGAAATGGCACGTTGGCTCGCTGAGCCGCCTGTTCAAGGCTACGCAGCGTCGCCGGATCAACCGGACAGTCCTTTTTGGCGAGCCGCCGCGCATTGCTGGCGGGATCGCCCGGCGCCATGACTGGAGAAGCAGGGTCAACCGGGCGCGAGGTCCGGATGCGCTCTATCACCTCGCCGACCAGTCCCTCGAAAGACGCAGGCGACCGGAACGCATCGACCTGGATTGCAAGGAAGAAATGCGCGCAGTCATAGGGTTGGCCTGGATCGCCATACAAAGGCTTGATCGCGGAGCCGACGCCGCCAGACGAAAGGCCACCAGCAAGCAGATCAATCATCACCGCCAGCCCAAAGCCTTTCGGGCCAGCCGCGGGCAGCAGCATTCCCTCGATGGCGGCGGCGGGATCGGTGGTGGGAACGCCGTTCTTGTCGGTTGCCCAGTCCCCGGGAATGGCGCGGCCGGCAGCGGCGGCGATTCTGATTTTGCCCATCGCGGCGGCACTCAGCGCCATGTCGAGGACCACCGGCTCATCCGGGGCAGGCACCGCGATTGCCAGCGGGTTGTTACCTACGAGTGGCTCGGCCCCGCCAACACCCGGCATCAACGGACGCGTGTTGGAAAGGACGATGCCGACGCAGCCTGCCCGAGCAAGTTCGCTCGCCCAATGCCCGGCTGTGCCGAAGTGGAAGCCACGCCTGACCGCGACCGCACCGAGGCCATGCTCCCGGGCGCCGTCCAGCGCCAGGGCGATAGCCGTTCGAGAAGTCAGTTGCCCTAGCCCGTTTTCCGCGTCGACGACGGCAACACCGCCCTTGCGTGAGACCACCTGGCCTTGTGACCTGGCATCAACCGAGCCCGCCTCTAGCCGCGACAGGTACATCGGCACGAGCATGACGCCATGGGACGGGACACCCTCCTGATCCGCCAACACAAGGCATTGCGATACGTAGCGGGCATCGTCGGGCCGCACGCCCTTCGTGACGAAGAGCGACGCCGCGAACGCGACGAGATCGGCGACAGGCACACGGTGCTTCGTCATCGTGCGTCCTGCTCGTCCGTATACCAGTCCGGCATCTTCGGATAATGAGGGCCGTCATAGATCTCCACGACGACCGTCTCTTCATGAGCGAGCGTCGGGCCGTGAACATTGCCCTTGGGGTTGAGATAGAAGGAGCCGGCCCTCAGCGTCACGCCGGTCGACGTGTATTCGTAATGCCCAGATAGGCAGAACATCATCTGGTTCGAAGCGTGCATATGCGGCGAAGGGATGCTGGCGCCTTTGGCGAATTTGATGAGGGCAACAGAGGCGCCGGTTGCCTCATCGCGCCAGAGCATCTTCTCAAAAACGCCAGGCAACGACTTCGCCCGCCATTCCATCGCGTTGGTGTCCACGAGCAGTTCTTCGAGTGAAGGCATGCCGTTTGGCGTGCCTGGAATGGTTGCGTCAGAACTCGCCATTTGCTGTTTCCGTTATTCGTTTGTTTTGCGGGATCACCTAGATGGCGGCCTTCGGCTGATCGAGCAGCTCGACCAAGACATTTCGATAGTGGAAGGTGCTCGTATTGCGCAGTTGGTGCGGTTCGCCCGGCTGCCTGTAGAGCGCCTGCCCCGGCTGCTCGTGTGTATTCACGATGCGGCCGCTGACGAATTCCATCACGTTCTCGCCTGCGGTGATCGGAATGACGAGATAGGTATGGTGATGTTCGTGCCAGCGCTGTAGTTGGCCCGGCGCCAGTTCCAGGCTCCATACCCGGACTTGGCTGTTTTCAAAAATGATCTTATCTCCGATCGGACCAAGCTCGAGGCCATCCGGCGCTAACGTCATTACAAAAGTCCCAGCGTTGTTACAGGTTGAATGCCACGGCATCGTCGTGTCTTGAATTGGATATACGACAGGCCTGAGCGGCCATTCGATGCCGGCGTCCGGACAATTTGTTGCGCAATGCGCATTCATTCGCATTGCGGCCGGCGCAACCAACAAGACACGTGGCTGCATTGATACCCGGCCTGTTCGATGGCTAAATCGGCCCAAACAAGTGGCAGAGGTCGCGCATGTATCCAAGCCGTTTCGACTACATCAAAGTGGCAAGCTTCTCGGAAGCATCCGCTGCGCTGGTAGACGGAGGGTCCGACGCCAAGTTGATGGCTGGCGGCCAGACTCTGATTCCGATGATGAAGCTCCGGCTTCTCGCGCCGAAACTCCTTATCGATCTCACCGGTATCCAGGGCGCGGACGAGGTGACGCTCGGCGACGACCTGATCGAGATCGGCGCGCTCACGCGGCATGGGGTTGCGGGCAAGTCAGAGGCGGCCAAGACCTATCCCATCATTCAGGACTGCGCGCTTGGCATCGCCGATGCCCAGGTCCGCAACATGGGCACCATCGGCGGAAGCATCGCCGAGGCTGATCCCTGCGCTTGCTGGCCGGCCTTGCTGACGACCCTCGATGCCGTAGCCCTCTGCGAGGGCTCGGAGGGCACCCGTGTGCAGCCGATCCGCACTCTGCTGGCGGACGCCTATACGCCCGCGCTCGCCATGGGCGAGATCATCACGCGCATCGCTATCCCGCGTGAATCGCTCGACGGGATCGGGACCTTCGTTGCCTTCAAGCGCTCGGCGCCGGCCTATCCGACCGCTAGCTGCGCCCTGCAGGTCAATCTGGATGGCGACATCGTCCGTTCACTGAGAATCGGATTCGGCTGCCTGGGCCTCACCGCCCTGCCGTTCGACGCGGCCAACGAGATCGCCGCCGGCAAGGTGTTCAATGAGGCACTTGCAAAGCTGATCGGCGACGCGGCGTCACAATTCGTTGAGCCGCTTTCCGACAACAAGGGCTCGGAAGCCTACAAGCGCAATTTGGCACGCGGTCTTGTCATTCGCGCGTTCGATGTCATCGCTCGCCGGCGAGCCGGCATCGAGGTCAGGGATACTCACCACTATTATGGATAGTCCGCACGCCATGAACACGCACAAGAAGACAATCCGGCTCACGGTGAATGGCAAGGCCATAGAAGCGCAAGTCGAGCCCCGGATGCTGCTGGTCGAATTCCTCCGGCATTCACTCGAACTGACCGGCACCCACATTGGCTGTGACACCAGCTATTGCGGAGCATGCACGATTCTCCTGGACGGGCGCGCGGCCAAATCCTGCACGTTGTTGGCTGTCCAGGCCGACGGTAAGACGATTCGCACCGTGGAGGGACTTGCGGCCAAGGACGGCACACTCAGCGTCCTCCAGAAATGCTTTTCTGAAAATCATGCGCTGCAATGCGGCTTTTGTACGCCCGGCTTCCTGATCTCGGCAACCTCGCTGCTTGCTGAGAATCCCAACCCTGATGAAACGGCGGTTCGCAAGGGTCTCGCCGGCAACACATGCCGCTGCACGGGCTACACGCCAATAGTCGATGCAGTACTCGCTGCATCCCAGATGGGAAAGAACTAGTAATGAACGTCAATCTCAACGGGCAGTTCGAGGCCGCAGCCGAGCCCGAAGCAGTCTATGATTTCATAACCGACCCGGACAAGTTCGCGCCGATCCTCCCCTACTTCAAGGGGCTCACCAAGACGTCCGAAACCGAATTCACAGTGACACTGGAAGTCGGCGTGCCACAAATCCGCGGAAAATCAGATGTCCAGACCAAGCGGATCAGCGCCGAGCGCCCGACATTCGTCAAATATCAATTGAGTGGGCGTCATGCGCTGGGCATAATGGACGCTAAGATGACATTTGAGATCGAGCCGCTGGGGGTCGGCAGTCGCGTCGACTGGACGGTCGAAGCGATCGTTAGCGGCAAACTCGCATCGTTGGCGCAGGGCATCCTCATCCCCCTGGCAAATCGGCAAATCAAATCGCTCGCGCAGGCTGCCCAAAACGCACTCGGCGGACCTCCAGGAGGCGCGGTCGCTGTCCAGCCTGGTTTGGTCGCGAGGGGCGCGGCGTCATTCAAGGATTTCTTCGGCGGCAAAACTGCTAAGTAACAAGGGCACGCCAGCCGGATTGCAGAGTTAGGAGAAAGCACTGAAATCGACGAGGAGAATTGGCGCAACGTCCGACATCTCCCTTGAGAGCAACACGTCGCGGGAGTTCAAGGATGAACGCATCGATTATCTGTATCGAGCCTACAGGCTCGGCACGATGCGCGCGGCAAGCGAATCGTTGGACATTGCCCCTTCCTCGATCAGCCGGCACATAGCCAGCCTCGAGGAAGAGCTCGGCATCGACCTTATCGAGCGAGGGCGTCACGTCGTGCGCCTCACGGCGGCCGGGGCGCGTGTTCTGGAATACTACCGCGATCGAGCTTCACAGCGAGAGACCCTACTCACGGAACTTGACGACCTGAAGGGCTTGCGCAGCGGCCATCTCGACGTGGCGATCGGGACTGGACTGTTGCGGACGATCTTCGCTGAGGCACTGGCAAGTTTTTCGAAACGCTACTCCCAGATCTCGATTTCGGTTCGCAGCCTGTCTTCGCGGGAAATCATCCCGCTGGTGGCCGAGGATGAATGCTATTTTGGTGTCGTCATGGGGCCGACCGGCGATCCAAGGATACGCGTCATCAACTCTTTCTCACAGCCCACCTGCCTGATCTGCCGGCCCGAACACGCACTGGCGGGACGCGCCAGCATTTCGCTGGATGAGCTCGCCGGCCACAGGATTATCCTTCCCGACATTGGGTTCCGCGTTCGTCAACAACTAGCCGAAATTCAGGAACAGACGGGCCGCCGGATACCCGTTGTGATGACAAGCAATTCGATCCAGACGATCCTTGACTGCGTGGTTGCCAATCTCGGCGCGACTGTGCTGTCGGTAACGTCGGTGCCGGAGCATCTGACTAAAAGCGACCTTGTCGCCGTGCCCATCGATGACCCCCTCTTGCAAGCGAGCCGTGTGCAGATCATCAAACGCAACGGTCGCCGTCTGCCGGCGAGCGCGCTCGCCCTGATCGAAACACTCGAACACCTGCTACGCAATGCCACCCCTTGACCTGCAATCCACCCCTGCGTCACATTCTGAGCAAGAGGCTTATGACGATGCGGTCGGTCGTGGCACCGATAGCCCTTCCCTGAGAGTTCAAAGAAGCGTCGCATACGTGGTTTGCGCGCCTCCTTGGCGAAAGTCGAAGTCACTGGATCGGCACGGCCGAAATCCACTGCATCAGTGCATCGAGCACCACGCTCCTACCGAAACCAGCCGTCGCCCCAACGGATCACTAATGCATGTCGCCCAGAAGCAGCGGTTCTGGGACAACGACATGCATAAAAACAAAGACTTAAAGCGTGTCGCCAGAATCCGTTTCAGCGCGACACGCCTTAGTTGCCGCCACTGCCTATGTTTAGCGAAGCTTTTTAGGGCGCTTTTCGAGCAGGTTCTCTTCCCAGATTGGTGGCTTTCCAGGTAGGCCGAGCTTTATGCGCTGGAACTCAGCATAGCCCTCGGCACCGACTTGAGTTTTGAATGAATGCCTAGTTACTTTTCCATTTTCGACGATTTGGACAATCCATTCACCGTCGACATTTTTCAACCGCACGTCATTCGGTTCTCCGGCAACCATACCCGTCACCCGTTTCAGCGATTGTGGCCTGGCTGCTGACCCATCATCTGGACCGCAGATCATTTGATTCCGAAGTGACTGGCCGGTCAGAGGTCCTGATTTCGCGGTAGAGGGCCAGAGCGGATGTTGCGTCCGCGGGCGCGTTTTTCGCGAGTATCAAGAGCTCAGCTCAAGGGGCAAACCTCAAGCCGGACCATATCAACCCATCACTTTGCTGGCTCTTTCGGGCTCCACAGCACAGTCTCGGCGCCTTTTTCATACGCCATGCCGTCGGGATAGCTGATCGCTTCCAACTGCAATCCCCAAGGTGCCTGGAAATAGATAATGGTCTGCCCGGCCGCAGGGCCTTCCTTGACAGGCAGCGGCCCGAGCCGTGTTGCTACGCCTTTGGCCTGCAGATAGGCCTTCACGGCCGCGACGTCGTCGACGTAGAAAGCGATGTGGAAGCCCCCGATATCACTGTTCTTGGCATGAAGGTCCTTCTGGTCGGGTGCGGTGTATTTGAACAGCTCGATGTTCGATCCATAGCCGCAGCGCAGTTGCGTGATCTGTTCGATAACCGCTTTCGGGTCAACGCCGGCCAGATCTTGCATGAAGGTGCCCTTGTCATCGGAAAACGGGCCAAACGACATCGCCTTCTTGCAGCCGACCACTTCGGTGAAGAAGTCGACCGCCTGCTTCATGTCAGGAACCGTGATGCCGGTGTGGTCGTGCCCGCGCATGCCGGGCATTGAACCAGCCGAAGCGGCTGCCATCGAGCCAAACAAGCCGATGGCAAACATCGTGCTGGCGATTGCGATCTTCATATCACCCTCCGTTAGCAGGCTTGCAAGTCATGGCGCACTTCCGAAGCCCGCTGTTCGGCGTGCGGTTGGATTTATTCCAGGGCCTTCGCCGGCGACTGCAGCCAGTCGGGATCGATTTCAGGCAGCGGAATGGCGCCGAGCAGGACGCGCGTGTAGGCTTCCTTCGGGCTTTCGAACAAGGCTTCGGTGGCGCTGGCCTCGACGATCACGCCCTCGCGCATGACGATGACTTGCCGGCACAGCCGCCGAATGACAGACAAATCGTGGCTGATGAAGGCCACGGTCAGGCCCATCTCGGCGGCAAGCTTTTCCAGCAAGGTCAGGATCTGTGCCTGCGTCGACACATCGAGCCCGGAGACGATCTCGTCGGCCAGCACGAATTTCGGCGACAGCGCCAGCGCGCGTGCAATGCCGACGCGCTGCCGCTGGCCGCCCGACAGTTCGTGGCGGTAGCGGCTGGCAAAGCTCTGCGGCAGCCCGACACGTTGCAGCGCCTCAGCGACGCGCCCTTTCAGATTGTCGCCAAGACCGTTCTGCTTGAGCGGTGCTGCGATGATGCTGGCGATGGTGCGGCGCGGGTTGAGCGACGACATCGGATCTTGAAAAATCATCTGCAGATTGCGGCGCAGAGGTCTCAACTCCGCTTCCGGCAGATGGGTGATATCCAGGCCCTCGAAGCTGATGCTGCCGGCGCTGGGCTCCAGCAGACGCACCAAGGCACGGCCGAGCGTCGACTTGCCCGACCCGGATTCGCCGACGATGCCGGTTACCGAGCCCCTGGGCAGGTCGAAATCCAGGCCTTTCAGGATCTGGGCCAATGGCGCGCGGCCAAACAGCGGCTTGCGCGTCATGTCGGGGAGCGCGACCTTCAGCCCACGCACGGAAAACAGCGGCTCAGCCATGCGGGCGCCTCCAGGCCTGGTCCGCGGCTGTGATCTCGGCGGCAAGCCCGGCCAGCACCGCCTCGTCCACGGGTTTTAGCGAAGCATATGGATCGGTGTAGCGTGGCGTCGCCGCCATCAACGCTCGCGTATAGGGGTGTTGCGGGGCGGCGAAGAGAGCTGCCGTCTCGGCCTCTTCCACCACCTTGCCGGCATAGAGCACCGACACCTTCTGGCTGATCTTGGCGACGACGCCGAGATCATGGGTGACGAACAGGATCGCGGTGCCGTGCTCGCGCTGCAATTGTGCGATCAGCCGCAGGATCTGCTTCTGCACGGTGACGTCGAGCGCCGTGGTCGGCTCGTCGGCGACGATCAGCCGTGGCTCGGCGGCGAAGGCGGCGGCGATCAGCACGCGCTGGCGCATGCCGCCGGACAGTTCGTGCGGATAGCTTTTGAGCACGCGGTCGGGGTCGCGGATCTGCACCTCGTCGAGCAACTGGCGAATGCGGGTATCGGCCTTCTCGCCACTCCAGCCGAGGATGCGCACCAGCCGGTCGGTCATCTGCGAGCCGATGCGGCGCGACGGGTTGAGCGCGGTCAGCGGGTCCTGCGGGATTAGCGCCGTGCGTGCCCCAATCAGCGTGCGCCGCGCCTTGGGCGGCAACTTGCCGAGGTCTTCGCCCTCGAGCAACATATCGCCTTCGACGATGCGCACGCTCGACGGCAGCACACCGAGCACAGCCTTGCCGATCATTGTCTTGCCGGCGCCGCTTTCGCCGACCAACGCGCGGACCTCGCCGGGTTGGACGGAGAGCGACACAGAACGCAGCACGCGCTGGCCGTTGGGCAGCACGGCGCTCAGATTGGCGATGTCAAGGCAGACCGCGCTCATCGCAGCACCGGGTCGAAGCGCGTCTTCAACGCCTCGCCGAACTGGCTGAACGACAGCACGGTGAGAATGAGCGTGATCAGCGGGAACACCAGCACCCACCAGGCCTGATGGATCGACAGCCGGCCCTCGGCGATGATGCCGCCCCAGGTCGGGTCGTCGGTCGAGATCGACAGATTGACGAAGGACAGGATCGCCTCGACGATGACGGCTATGCCCATTTCCAGCGACAGCAGCGCCACGATTGACGGCACCACATTGGGCAGCACTTCGCGCAGCATGATGCCGATGCGGCCATAGCCGGCGATGCGGGCATTCTCGACATAGTCCATGCGCGACTGGCCCATCGTCTCGGCACGGATCACCCGGCAGAAGCGCGTCCAGTCGATGATGGCGATGGCGAGGATGACGGAGCTCAAGCCCGTGCCGAGCACCGCAACCAAAAGGATGGCGAACAGCACCGGCGGAAACGCCATCCAGACATCGACGATGCGCGAGATGATGCGGTCGGCCCAGCCGCCGAAATAGCCGGCTATGAGCCCCAGCATCGAGCCGACCAGGCAGGCGGCGATGGCCGCGGCAAAAGCGACGATGAAGGCGATGCGGCCGCCGAAGATCAGTCGCGACAACAGATCGCGGCCGAGGCTGTCGGTGCCGAGCCAATAGCCAGGTTCGGCGCCGGCCATCCAGAACGGCGGCAACCGTTCCAGCATCAAATCCTGCGCCAGCGGATCCTGCGGCGCGACCAGCGGCGCGAAGATTGCCGCCAGAAGCGCCAGCAGCAGCCAACCGCCGGCAAGCCACAGACGCGGCGACACAGCTCGTCTTTGAGCGCGGCCCTCATCCATGGCGCAGCCTTGGATTGAGCAGCGCGTACATCATGTCGACGCTGAGGTTGATCAGCACGAACAGCAGCGCGAAGACCAGCACGATGCCCTGAATCAGCGGCAGGTCGCGGTTGATGACGGCGTCGATCGCCATGTTGCCGAGGCCCTCATAGGAAAACAGCCGCTCGACGATGACGGTGCCGCCGATGAGGAAGGTGAACTGCACGCCGACAAGCGTCAGCGTCGGCAAAGCGGCATTCTTCAGCGCCTCGCGCAGAATGACCTGCGTCTCCGAAAACCCCTTGACCCGGGCGAGCGTCACGTAGTCGAGCGTGACCACCTCCTTGAGCGACATCTTCAGCAGCCGCGAAATGACTGCCGCCAGCGGCAGCGCCAGCGCCAGCGCCGGCAGGACCATGTGGCCCATCAGATCCCGCGTCACGTCGAAGCGCAGCCGCACGATGCTCTCGAGCAGATAGAATTGCGTCGAAAACTGCAGATTGAGATCCGGCGAGACCCGACCGGATATGTAGAAGATGGGGGCCAGAACGCCGAACAGCAGGATCAGCACCAGGCCCCACAGGAAATCGGGAATGGACATAACCGCGCCGTTGGCAACATCGATCGCCCCCTCCGCAGCGGTGCCCTGCTCGCGCGTGCCAAGAACAGCGAGAGGCACGCCGATCAGCAGCGCGATCAGTAGTGCAAACGTCGACAGTTCAAGCGTCGCCGGGAGCCTGGAGAGCACCAGCGTCATGACATCCTGGCGCAAGGAGATCGACGTGCCGAAGTTGCCGTGCAAAACGCCGGACAGCCAGATGAAGAACTGTTGCACAATGGTCTTATCGAGCCCGTAGAGCGCGCGCAGCCGGGCAATGTCGGCATCGGTCGCACCGGGCGGAAGCATCATCGAGATTGGGTCGCCGGGCGCCACGCGGATAATGACGAAGACCACGACGGCGACGCCCAAAAGTGTGGCTGCGATCGTTAGCAGCCGAAGAACCAGTCGGTTCAGGATCATATTGGAAAGTCCAGAGAGGTAATAGGGATATGGCTGCTTCAGAAGCGCCATGCATGGCCGAGCAGGTTGCCCCCCCGATCAGGGAGGGGCTTCAAGCCAGCCGACACGCAAAGCTCATGACACCGGCGGCCTAAGCCGCCGGTGTCATGAGCGCCGGGAGGAGCGCGCCGGAAACATGCGGTACGACATTCACCTTTTTCGAATGCAGGATCGGCTGGGCGTATTGAACAAGCGGCAGCACATAGGCCTGTTCGGCGATGTATTTGTCGACCGCCTTCCAGCCGGCGATGCGTTTGGCCTCGTCCATCTCGCCCCAGAGCGGCCCGATCTTCGCATCGAGATCTGCCGTTTTCCATGACGAGCCCGGGCTCGGGCCGAACATGGCAAAGCCGGTCGAGCTTGATGGATCGCCCATCGAATTGCCCCAGTTATAGAAGGCGGCAGTCGCCAGCTTGTGCGCCTCGCGCAGTTCGAAATGCTTGGCGACTTCGTAGACTTCGATCGTGGCCTCGATGCCGACCTTGCGCCACATGCCAACGATCGCCTGGATCATTTCATAGTCCTTGGGCTTGAAGCCCTTGGTCGTCTGGATGGTGAACTTGACCGGCTTTTCCGGCGAATAGCCTGAAGCGGCGAGCAACTCCTTCGCCTTCTGCGGATTGTGTTCCATCTTGATGGACGGATCGAAGCCCACGTATTCCGGTGTCTGCAACGTATCGATCGGCCGTCCGTAGCCGCGCAGCAGGCGGTCGACCAGTAGCTTCTTGTCAACGGCCATCACGGCTGCCTGACGGACGTTCTTGTCCAGCATGGCGTCCTTGTTGTTGAAGAAAACCATCCCGATGTCGGAGATATTTGTACACGAGCCGGCAAGATTGCCCGCGGCCATTAGCCGGTCATACTCCTCATAGGGAACTTCGAGGGTCACCTGGGACGATCCGGATTCGATCTCAGCTACCCGGCTTGCCGTGTCGGTCACGAATCGAATTGTGACATCCTGGAAAGCCGGCTTGCCGCCCCAGTAATGAGGGTTAGCCTTCAGCCGCATGAAAGCGTTGCGCTCGAATTTGTCGACCATATAGGGTCCGGTTCCGATCGGCTTTGCCTCGAAGCCTTCCGGTCCGACCTTCTGATAGTAAGCCTTCGGCAGCACATAGCCGGTGAGGAACGACATCCATTTGAAGTAGGTTGGGTCAAACGTCACCACGTCGCCAGTGACCTTGTTGCCGTCGGTCTTGAAGTTGGTGGCCGTCTTCCAGATCGACTGAATCGGGTTGCCTGTCTCGGGCTTACCCGCGCGGTCGAGCGACCATGCAAGGTCTTCGGCGGTAAACGGCGACCCGTCGTGCCAGGTCACACCATCGCGGATGTTCATTATGACCTTCTTGCGGTCATCGCTCCAGCCCCATTGCGTGATCAGCCCCTTGTCAAGCGACAGGTCGGGCTTCTGCAGGATGATCTGGTCGAACACAGACTGGTAGAGACCCTGGATGGTCGGGTTGACAGACGACGGGCCGGCTGTCGGATCCCAGGAGGGAAGGTTCACATTATACGCGATCGTGAGATCGCTTGACTGGGCTCGAACAAGGTTCGGCATACCGAGCGTTGCCGCACCGAGCGCACCTGCGCCGTAGCCGAGCACTTTTCGTCTGTTGATTAGCATCTTGGTTCCCCTGTCGCTGTTGCGTACCGAAGCAGCCGTCCGATAACGCGCCCTGTCTGATGAGACCTTGGCCAAAGCCATGCCACACGCTGCTTTTTCGGCAATCTTAGTTGTTCCAAGGGGTCGGACAATGCGGCTGGAAAACTTGGTCTTTGCGTTCAATGCAACAACCGTTGGCCTCGTCGGGAGCGCTCCCGCTCACTTTCCAGCGAGGTTCTGGGCCAGCAGGAAGCCGGATCCGGCGCCAACGCCTGCTCCCGGCCAGACGGACGCGCCGACCAGATGAAGATTGCGAACGGGGGTGCTGCCGTTGGCGCGGCCCGCCGCCGGACGAAAAAGGAAGTTCTGCGCCAGATGGTGGCTGCCGCCCAGTCCATCGCCTCCAACCAGGTTGGCGTTCATTGACTGCAGGTCGAGCGGCGAAAAGACCTCCCGCGCCATTATGCTTTCCGTAAACCCAGGTGCGTGCTTTTCAATGATCGCAACGACGCGGTCCGCGTAGGCCTCCTTGGCCAAACCCCAGTCGGGTGAATCGATAGTGCCGGCTTCGTCGCCTTCGATGATCCTCGGAAGCATGCGCACCTGGATCCAAAGGATGTGATTGCCTTCGGGAGCCCGGCCGGGGTCGATCGCGGTCGTCTGGCCGACCACGAGCACCGGCTCCGCCGGCATGATGCCTGCGACCGCCTGCTGGTAGACGCGCGCCATTTGGTCAAGCGAGGGTGCGATGTGCACGTAGGCAAAACGGCGAAGCTCCTCGCTGGCGCGCCAATTCGGGAGGTCCTTCGTCGCGAGATGGACCATCAGGGTGCCTGGCGCATGTCTGAACTTGCCCATGGCCTGGTCGAAGCCGGCATTGCCCGAACTGCCGCCGAGCAATCCAAGCAGCGCGGAAGGCGTGACGCCGGCGATGACGGCCTTGGAGGCGGTCACCTGCTCGCCTGACGCAAGCACAACGCCGGTCGCACGATTGCCGTTGACGCTAATCGTCGCGACATCTGCATTGGTGCGGATGACGCCTCCCGCCGAGGTGATCAGCGTTTCCATCGCCTTGATCATGGTGTCGGCGCCGCCTTTGCCCAACACCAATCCAAAAGCCTGGCTGGCCATGGATTCCAGATAGGGGAAAATCGCTCCGCCTGGAATGTCTGGAGCAAAATCCAGATGCATGCCCCAGGCGGCCATGGTCGCGCGCACTTCCGGACTTTCGAAGTTTTGATCCAGCCATTCGCGAGAGGAGGAGAGCAGGAACCGCAACATCTCGAGCGAACCTCGCCCCCCCTTGGCACGCCAAATTGCCCACGCCGTTGCCATCAGCCCCCAGGCCGTCATTGGCGATCCAAGCAGACGCAGGAGCGGCCCAGAGTCCTTCGGGAACCGCTCGGCGAGGCGGCGCCATTGTTCGGCATCGCGGTGCGAGAGATTTACGAGCCGTGACAGATTGCGGTTTAGGTCGCTGCTGACGCCGAACCATTTGTCGTTCGGGAAGACACTGGCGAAGCAATCCGATGCCGGCGCGAAGGCAAGACCTGCCGCAACGAGCTTCTCCTGATAGGCGCGGTAGAAGGCAGAACCGGCGAAAAGGTTCAGGTTCATCGCGCCGAGATCGTGCCGATAGCCCGGAAGGGTGAGTTCCTCGGTGCGTACGGCGCCGCCGCAGACTGCGTTGCGCTCGAACACCCCAACCTTCCAGCCGCGTTGCGCGAGATGCGACGCACAGGCCAGCGCGTTGTGGCCGCCGCCTACGAGGATTGCGTCAAAGCTCGTCATTCCTGTCCTCCTTACGGCAAACTCACATTGCCCATACCGCGCTCACGGCCAGCTTTGGCTCGATCCCGTTTTTCCCGCCTTGACTGGAACGCCTGCCGCAAAGGCGTCCATCGACGCAAAATCTTTGGAAGGTCCCGTTCAGGACAGCCGAGATGCGGAGCTGCCAGGCACACGCGAATGCGTTGCTAGCGGTCCAGTCGGTGATCATGACGACAAGGCCCGCAGAAACGCATACGGCCATCGGCTGATTGCGGCGGCCTTCACTGCCCTTCACTCGATATCGGACCGTCCGGTACTAGCCGGTGATTCCGGTCGGCGGCGTCATGAACGCCGAGGCGCGACTGATGCCCGAGCCAGCGTTGTCCCGAAGTTCACCGGCATCTTGTCCGTTTGCGCCACGATCATTCTCCACCGTTTTCGAGGAGATATGCGTTCACCGTGTCTTCGGTGCGTCGGTTGTGGGCGTGAAGAAGATCCAGCGTTTTCGCGAGGTCTCGGTCCAAGGCTGCCTTCATGATGGCTTCATGCTCCATCATGCCGTCGCGGATCGTTCCCTCCAGGGTTACCGAAAGCGCGATGTAGCGTTCGATATGGTCGAACACAGAAGCCGTAAGCTGCAGCAACGTTGGCGATTCGCATCCGGAAACGAGCGCGCTGTGGAATGACCGGTGTGCCGCGCTCCACTCACCCTCCATGGTCGTTTCGGAGGACTTGCGCAGGCTGGCGAGGCGATGAAACGCGCCCACCAGCCTGACCTCCCATTCGATCGAGCCGTGTTCGAGCGCCCAAGTTACTGCGGTCACGTCGAGCGCCGTACGGACGCGCGCGACATCGTCAAAATGACCCTTTGAAAGGGGCGCCACGCGAAATCCCCGGTTGGCCTCGAATACCACCAAACCGTCAGCAACGAGCTGCATCAGGGCTTCCCGAAGCGGGCTCGCTCCGAAGCCAAAGCGTGCCTTTAGTTCATCGAGTACCAGCCGCGAACCAGGCTTCAACACACAGCGCAAAATGTTGCCGCGCAGCAAATCGACCAGTTGGTCGGAGCCAAGATCGTCTCTAAACGCCATCGGCACCGACTTCATTGTAGCTGGTTTTCGTGCTGTTCAACCGCGCAGACCGCGGATGCGCTGCTGCCAACAGCAGCCGTATGCTTGCGCACAACAGCGCTCCCAACGTGGGACGAGATGAGGTCGTAGAGTTCGCTCGGCGAATAATGAGAGCGCTGGACGATGATCCCATTGCCTACAAGGGCATCCTGAAGGGCGGACGACAGTGCATGCAGCGCACAGCCGCCGCCCTCCCCCATGCCCTTGGCGCCGTTGTACGTGAAGGGCGAAGGCGATTCCATATTGCCCAGCTTGACCCGCGGCATGTTCATGATGGTGATAGGCGTGTAATCGCTGAAAGTAGCGGTAAGCAGGTTGCCGTTTTCGTCGTAGCGCAAGCTTTCCATCAGCGCCGCGCCAATGCCGTGGGCTATGGCGCCGTTGACCTGCCCCCTCACGATCGTGTGGTTTATCACTCGTCCGCAATCGTCCATCGCCGCATAGTCCAGGATACGCACGGCCGACGTCAACTCATCGATCTCGACGACCACGACATGCAGTTGTGCGGCATAAGTCAGCGTCAGGTTGCCATATTTTCGATCCAGGTCCGGAATCTCGAAGGGCGGACGGTAGACGTGCTTGCAGGCGAGCGTGAGGTGCCCCGCTTCCTTCGGCAGCGTACCGCCTTCCAGGTAGAGACGCGCCCACAATTGCCCGAAGGTGAGCGCGGTCGACCCGTCTTCGGTCATCACCACCGGCTGGCCATTGACTGTCCCAACCTTGAGTCCGGCGACATCATTGCCCGTCACGATCGAAGCAAGCTCGACCAATTCGGCCCTCAGCTTGTCCACCGCGCCATGCACAGCCGACAGCGAGCTGACCACGAACTGGCTCGCATAGGTGCCCGAAAAAGGCGTGTGAACGTCACGCTGCGTGTCAAATCCGCTTTCGACATGAATGAATTCGAGTGGGATGCCCAGTTCGGCAGCGACCACCTGGGCCGCCACCGTTTCGTGGCTCTGGCCTTGCGGCACCGACCCCATCGCCACGTTTACCATGCCCCCGCCGTCAATACGGACCCCTGCCCCTTCTGAATTGCCAGAGAAGGGAGAATAGGGCGTGATGATCTTGGACTGGCCGAAATTATTGGTGCCGGAATCGAGCGTCGTCCCGATGCCGATGCCGATCAGCTTACCCTCGGCGCGCATCGTCTTCTGCTTCGCACGCCATTCGTCCCATCCGACAAGCGCCTTGGCGGATTCCAGCATTTTCGCATAGTCGCCGCTGTCGTAGACGCAGCCGTTGGGCGTCGTCCAAGGCATTTCAGGAACGTAATTGCGCCGACGAATCTCATCGGCAGGGATACCGAGCTGATGACCGCAGATGTCCACCACGCGCTCAAGGAACCAGATATGCTGCATGCGCGAGTAACCGCGATTGGAGCCGGTGGGACATTTGTTGGTGGACACCTGGCTGAAATCGATACGCAGGTTCTGCAGTCGATAGTTGCCTGGCGCAACCTGGGACCAGATCACGCCGCCCAACGGCTCGTAGCGCGGATAGGCACCACCGTCGTCTATATGCGTCGAGTCGATAGCAAGGATGACGCCGTTTTCGTCGAGCGCAACGCGTGTGTTCAGAAAAGTACGGTCGCTGCCATGAGAGCTGCTGACCAGATGCTCGCTGCGTGTCTCCGCCCACTTCACCGACCGACCGCCAACCTTGCGCGAGGCGATCGCCGCTAAGGTCATGTAAGTGAAGATGCCCTGCCTGACACCGAAGGCCCCGCCGATATCGCGTGTCCTGATGCGGATCTTCTCCGGCGGCAGCCCGAGGACAGGCGCAATGTATTGCTGCGTGATTCCGGGCTGCATCAGGCCGGTCAGAAAATCGACGCCGTCATCCCGATCCCAGCGGGCAATCACGCCGCAGCATTCGAGCGGCGTGCTTGAGAAACGATGAAAATAAAGCTTCTCGATCTCGATGACATGGGCCGCGGAAGCGAAGGCTCCATCGACGTCACCCCAGTCGAATTTGCCGCCCCACACCAGATTCGTACCGGACTCCTGATGTATCACCACTTTGTCAGTAATCGCATCTTCGACGTCGATGACCACTGGCAGCGGCTCGTATTCGATACGCACCAACTCGCCTGCATCGACCCCGATTTCGGGTGAGCGCGCGACAATACAAACCACGGGCTCGCCTTGGAATTTCACCGTTTCGACAGCAATGCCATAGTCGATGATCGGCCCAAGCGGACCTTGAGAAAACTCCTGATACGGAACTGTCAGCGCCTTGACGTCTTCACCCGTGAAGGCGGTGACGACACCTTCCATTGCTAGCGCAGTCGAAAGGTCAATCGAAATAATATTCGCGTGTGCGTAAGGTGATCTTACAAAAACAAGGTGCAGATGGCTTACCGAATGGTCATCGTCAACGAAACGTCCTGTGCCCCTGACCAGCCGTGCATCTTCGCGCCGCTCAAAACTATTCATCAACTACACCATTGCCTTGCGAATTCGGACCATGCCGAAGCCATTTGGGGATCGAGGCCAAGGCCGACGATAGCGTGTCATAGCAAATTATGCGAGTCAACCACGATCTGCGATGTTTTCTCTAATTTTGCAAATCATCGATGATTTTTCATATTGACGTTAAAATGAGGAAATGATCCTGTGCGCGAAAGTGCAAGCTGGAGTATCGGCATGACCGAGTCAGAATTACCTGTCATCGTTGTCGGGGGCGGGCCGGTCGGGCTGCTGACGGCGCTTGGGCTGCGCCATTACGGCGTTCCCGTGCGCGTCTTCGAAGCTAATGCAGGTCCTTCGATCATGACGAAGGCTGGAACGATCCTGCCTCGGACACTCGAAATCATGCGACGCTATGGGGCCGTGAACAATATCGTCGGCGCAGCCATCCGCGTCGAGGAGATAGGCGAGCTCAAGCGCAGCACCGGCGAGTTGACCTTGTCCCTGCGAACGGGGCTAGTCGATGCCGAAACCCGCTTTCCATTCTTCGCAAACCTGCCACAGCACCAATTGGAACCGCTGCTGACAAAGACGCTGACCGAGCGGGCAGGCCCGCAGGTTATCTCATACGACCACAAGCTGATCGAGTATCGCCAGGATGCTGACGGCGTGGTTGCGACCTTCCAAACCGAAGCGGGTTTGATCGAGGTCAGGGGCGCTTACCTCTTGGCCTGCGACGGTGGGCGCAGCTCGGCACGGGCACAAATGGGCGTGGAGGTCGAAGGCACGTCCCTCGACCTGCGATATACGCTCATCGACCTCGACCTGGACCTCGATGTCGCCAATCCACGGGACTACCCCTACCTCACCTATTTCTCCGATCCGAAGGAATGGATGATCCTTGTGCGTCAGCCGCATGGTTGGCGCTTCGTCTTTCCGGCCGTGCAGGACGCCCCCCAGCCAACGCCCGAGGACCTGAAGGCCCGCGTCTTCAAGTTCATCGGCGATGTCGACGGAGCGGTCATTCTGGAAAGCGCGAATTACCGTGTGCATCATCGGGTTGCGACGAACTGGCGTGACGGCCGGGTCTTCCTGATGGGTGATGCTGCCCACCTGCTGACGCCGATGTGGGCACTCGGCCTCAACACTGGCGCCACCGACGCGCACAACCTGCCTTGGCGCCTAGCCTGGGTACACAAGGGTCTTGCGTACGAGTCGCTGCTCGACGGCTACGAGCAGGAGCAGAAGACTATCGCCGTCAAGGGCGCCGGCGAAATGGCGGAAGCGGCGCGGCATCTCATGGATGCCAGGGGCGATGCCACTGACGTGATGTCCGGCTCGGACTGGGCCAATGTATATACGCGTTCATTGCTTGGCATGCGTCTCGACGTCAACGGCACCGGCTCATGGTCGATGGCCTGCACCGAGCTCGCCCCCGCATGCGTCGGCGAGCGGCTCCCCGACTTCCGCCTGCAGGGTCCGGACGGCCAACCGATGCGGGCTCATGACCTGATCGATGGGAACTTCCTCGCGCTTCATTTCTGCGATGCCCGCCGCCGGCTGGACATGCCCGCCGATGACCGTGATCGCCTTCGCCATTTCGCGGTTTCGCGTTGGGACATCCCGGCGTCGGATCCTCTGCGCGCCCGCATGCTGCTTGATATCGGCGACGCATTCCGCGTGCGGCTGGGGGTCGGAGACGGGTCCGTGGTGCTGGTCCGGCCGGACGACCATATCGTCCTGATCTGCAGCGAGGGCACCTTTCGCGACGAAGCTGCGAAGGCCATGCCCGCCCGCCCGCTGCAGAAGGACTAGGACAGCATGGCTATCGTACTGGACACGCATACCCATCTCGTACCGGTGCAATCGCGCCATCTGTCGGGCGTGCGAGGCATCGAATGGGATGCGGCAACCGAAAAACTTCTGATCGACGGCAAGACGATCGGCATGAAGCAGCTTTTCCGACCCTCGGCGCTCATCGACTGGATGGACCGGTTCTCCATCGGTCGCGCTTGGGTCTCGCCGCCGCCGCCGTTGTTCAGGCCGCATCTTGAGGCTGGAGCGGCCGGCGAATGGGCGCGCGCTCTGACGGCAGGCCTTGACGAAATCGTCGAACCCTTGCGGGACCGGCTGTCATCGGTCTGTTTCCTGCCGATCGAGCATCCGCGCGAGGCCGAGCGCATCGCAGCCGAGCGGCTGGCGGCTGGCAACAAGCTCTTCACCGCCTCGACGGGCTCGGGCGTCTTCCTCTCCCGAGCCGAGTATGACGGTTTGTGGCGCGTCCTGTCAGACGGCGGCGCGCTGCTGTTCCTGCATCCGGGCGAGAGCCACGACCAGCGGCTGGAACCCTTCTACCTCACCAACCTGCTCGGCAACCCGCAGGAAACCGGCATCGCGGTCGCCCACATGGTCTTTTCCGATGTGCTTGCACGCTTCGATGGCTTGACGGTGCTCCTGTCACATGGCGGCGGCACGGTGCCAGCGCTTGCAGGACGATGGGAGCAAGGCTTCCGCACCGACCGCCCTGGCGTCAACACGAGCATCGCGCCGCCGAGCGCTCAGTTGAAACGCTTCCACGCCGATTGCGTTACCCACTCCAACGCCACACTGACAGCTGCCAGGGACGTGTTTGGAGGCGGCAACATTGTCTTCGGTTCAGACTGGCCCTTTCCGATGGGCCTGCTCGAACCGGACACGCAACTTGCTGGCAGCGATCCCGCCGATATCTTCGGCGCGAACACCCAGAGATTGCTCGACGCTTTCCACTAGGCAAGCGGCGGCCTCCCACGGCCGCCTTCCGCCATGTTCCGCCAGCCGGAGCAGCACCGGCCAAATGAACAGCTGGAAACCCGAACGGCGCATCGAAATTGATCCGTTCGACGCGGATGCCTTTGATCCAGGCTGCAATGATGCAAGTCGCGCCTTCCCGTTACCCGCCCGCACCGCTGCGAGCGACTGCTACGAAAGATCCAGCGTGGTGGACCGGCCCCTGCCGGCGCTTTTGACCGTAGGCTTCCCGCGGGCGCCCTTCTGGGCAGCCGGTCCGAACAGCTGGGTCACGAGCTTCTCGAGCGTGCGCATGTGATGCTGGCGTAGCAACTCGACCGCTTCCTCGGTCTGCCGGTCGAGCGCGGCCTGCACCAAACCCTCATGCTCGGAGATGTCGTCGCGCGGCTGGTCGGTGATACCAACCGAAATGGCAATATAGCGCTCGACCTGGTCGAACAGCCCCGAGTGAAACGATTTTAGAAGTTCTGAGCCGCACGCCGAGATCAGCGCGGAATGGAAGGCCCGGTGCGCAGTGCGCCAGTCGTCGGACGAACTTGCCGAAGGGACCGCCGTCTTCGAGAAGCGCTTGAGCCGATGCAAGGCGCCAACGAGTGAGGACTCCCACTCCACGCCGCCCTGGTCGATTGACCATCCCAAACAGAGGACCTCGATCTCGGTTCGAACGTGCATCACGTCCATCAGATGATCCTTGGAGATAGGCACGACTCGGAAACCCTTGTTGGGCTCCAGGAGGACGAGCCCTTCGGACTCCAGGCGCATCAGCGCCTCCCGCAGGGGACTAGGCCCCACGCCGTAGCGAAGACGCAATTCATCCAGACGCAATCGAGCGTTGGGCTCAAACTGGGAGGTAACGATATCCTTGCGCAGGCTCTCGTAAGCTTGGAATGCGAGGGAGACATCACTCGATCCTTTTTTTGGCGGCATCTTGCGGTTCTCCATCAGCGCGATCGAATGGCGCTCACCTGCGATCGCTTAGGTCCGCTTTAGCATCACAATTAGGTAAAATGCGAGCAGGCAACGGCGGCGTTGGATTTTGTCCATGATTGCAACATCCCGACGAAAGCAGCCCCGAAGACAGTCCCACTTCTGCCAAAGGCAGCGTCGCGTGGAGCAACATCTACGTGTGCGATGCGCCTGCCTGGCATTTGTGACTGCTGTACGGCTCGCAGCGAAGCCGCCCAGCTCCGCGTGGCGGATGACAGGACGGAGTTCTGGCACGTTTGCTGAGCCTAGGCGGTGGGGCGTGCCGGTCGGCTGCGGTTCTTCATCTGCCGTTCCAGCAGATCCAGCAATGCGACGGCGGCCGATGATAGGCGGCGGCCGACGCGTGTGACGATGTTCACTCGTCCAGTGTTCAATTCCGGATTCGAGATCGGCAGCGCAAGCAGTCGGCCCGCCTCCACATAGTCGGAAACGCAGCCAAGCGGCATGATGGTTGCGACCGTGCCCGCCGAGGTCACATCTGCTATGAACTGGACGGATGATGCGGTGATCCGCGTGTCCAGAAACAAACCATGATTAGCCTCGAATTCGGACAGCACATCGCGAATGCGGAACCCACCTTCAGGCAGGATCAGGGGCTGATTGACGAGATCGCGAATGTCGATTTTGGACGCAGACGCCAGCGAATGGTGCGGCGCGACAATCAGATAGTTTGGCTCGGGGAAATTCGACCGCGACCAGACGCGCGGATCGATCGGTGCATCCATGACCACGCCGAAATGCGCCATGTCGTCGCGGACCATCGATATGACGGCGCGCGAGGGGGCCGAGACGACATCGATCCGAACGCCGGGCAGCTTTGCCGTGTACTCAGCCACCGCCCGTGCGATAACCACACGCATCAGCCCGGTGCCTACGGCAATCCTCAAATGACCGGTGCGAAGTCCCTTGAGGTCGTCCAGGTCTGTGACCAAGGCTTCCTGCTGCGCCAGGCGGTCGCGGTAGTATTCGATCAGGCGCTCGCCGGCTGGGGTCAGGAGCACGCGATGCCGGTTCTTCTCGATCAGTTCGATGCCGATTTCTTTCTCCAGCGCGGTGATCTGCCGGCTGATGGAGGACGGTGCCATGTCGAGGAAATCGCTTGCCGCCCGCATCGTGCCGAGGCGCACGGATTCGTAGAGATATCTCAGCCTTTCGGCCGGAAAGTCGCGGTAGGTGCCCGATGGCGTCATCTAGGTTCCGTTCGCACGGCCGCACATCGGCCAACGTAGTCGCCCTCCCTCACGCCGGCAACGGCTCGCGTGATGGCGTACGCACCGTCATTGACACCTTAGCACCCCGTCTTTCGGCAAGGCCTGAGAGCAACGCGTGGATATCGCTGGGCGAGTAGTGCGACTGGTCGAGCCGCATCCCGGTGGTCGCCACAGCATCCTGTAGAGCAGACGAGATCGCGAAGATCGGACCGCCTCCGCCTTCGCCCATGCCTTTGGCGCCATTATAGGTGAAGGGCGACGGCGATTCACGGTTGCCGTAGTGCAGGTTGGGCATGTTCATGATCGTCAAGGGACAGTAGTCGCTGAAGGTGGCGGTCAGAAGGTTGCCGGCCTCGTCATATTTCAAGCACTCCATCAGCGCGGCGCCAAAGCCATGAGCGGCCGCGCCGATAACCTGGCCCTTGACGATCTGATGGTTGATGACCTTGCCGCAGTCGTCAACGATCGAATAGTCGTGGACATGAATGTTATAGGTGAGCGGATCCAGTTCGATAACGGCGACATGCACCTGCGCAGCATAGGTGAGCGTCAGGTTACCGAACTTCTTCTCGATGTCCGGCACCTGGAACGGTGCGCGATAGACATGGCGGCAATTCAGCGAGACATCCATAAGCTCAGGTGGGAGCTCGGCGCTCTGGGCGTTGACGAGGTTCGAGATCCGCGCCAGCGAAACCGACCGCCCATCGGGCGCGGCCACCGAGGCGACGCCATCGAAGGTGCCTACCCTCAGCGTTTCGACAGGCTGGCCTAGGAAATAGCTGCCAACGCGCAGCAGTTCCTGCCTCAACTTCTCCACGGCGCCATGGATGGCGCCGAGGCTCGTCACCGCGAATTGCGAGGCATAGGTACCCGAATGGTTGTTGTGCGACATGCGCTCTGAATCGAAGCCGATGGCGACCAGAACCAGATCGGAGGATATGCCCAACTCCTGACCGACAACCTGCGCGGCGATCGTTTCGTGGCTCTGCCCCTGCGGCACTGAGCCGACGGAAACGGTGACTGTGCCGTCCACGCCCAGGCGCACATTGGCCACCTCCGAATTGCCGGAGAGTGGCGAGTTCGGATTGACGATGCGCGACTGGCCGAAATTGTTGGTGCCGGAATCCAGCGCCGTGCCGATCCCGATGCCAACGATCCGGCCCTCGGCGCGCCAGGCGTCGCGCTTGGCGATCCAATCGTCCCAGCCGATCAGATCCTTCGCCATGTCCAGCATGGCGCCGTAGTCGCCGGAATCGTAGACGCAGCCGTTGGGCGTGGTCCATGGCATTTCGGAGACATAGTTGCGCTTGCGCATGACATCGGGTGCGATGCCCATCTCATGGGCGCAGATGTCGATCACCCGCTCCAGGAACCAGACATTCTGCATTCGCGAAAAGCCGCGGTTGGGCCCCACGGGGCATTTGTTGGTCATTGCCTGACGGAAATCGATACGCAGGTTCTGCAACCGGTAAGAGGCCGGAGCGACCTGGCTCCAGATGACCGCGCCGAGTGGCTCGTAGCGCGGATAGGCGCCGCAATCGTCGACGTGCCGCGCGTCCACTGCGGTGATCTCGCCATCGGCCGTCAGCGCTACACGGATGTCCAGGAAGGTGCGCTCGTTGCCATGTGCGCTGCCTTGTAGATGCTCGCGTCGCTCCTCGATCCACTTCACCGGGCGATAACCCACCTTGCGCGAGCACAGCGCCGCGATCATCAGATAAGGATAGAGGTTCTGCTTGATGCCGAAGCCGCCGCCTATGTCTTGCGTGCGGATGCGCAGCTGCTCGGGCGAGATTCGCAGCGCGGGTGCGATAAACTTCATCGCCACGCCCGGCTGGATCAGGTTGCACAGCATGTCCACCCGCCCGGTCGGCTCCCAGGTGACGAGACCGGCAAATCCTTCGAGGGGCGTGCTCGAGAAACGATGGAACTTCAGCCGGTCGATCTCGACGACGACATCGGCGCTGTCAAAAGCGCCGTCCACGTCTCCCCAGTCGAACAGCGAGCCCCAGGTTTGATTGGTCCCCGATTCATCGTGCAGGATTGGCGCATCGACCCCCAGCGAGGCAACTGCATCAACGACGACCGGCAAGGGGTCGTAGTCGACGCGCACGAGTTCAACGCCGTCACTGGCGATGGCGGCCCTCGTCGCGACGACAGCCGCGACGGGCTCTCCTTGAAAGCGCACTCGTTCGGTTGCCATGCAATAGTCGCTGATGCGGCTGGTCGGCTCCGGTGCCATCTGTGGGAAGCGGTTGGTTAGCTCGCGTACTTCAGCGCCGGTTAGGACGCAGACCACCCCCGGCAGCGACTCGGCGCGGCGGGTGTCCACCCCCAGTATACGCGCATGCGCATAGGGCGAGCGCACCAGCTTGCAATGAAGTGCGCGTGATCCTTCGTCGTCGACGAAGCGGCCATGCCCGCGGATTAGGCGGCCGTCCTCGCGCCGCACGATGGGCTTGTCGTTGCTCATGATGACAGATCCTCGTTCGGGCTTTTCGCCCTTGCGGCGCCGAACAGCCCCTTCATCGAGGCGACCGAGCGCTTCATCAGGCCGGTGGAGGCAGCCGGCTCGGGCTGCACGACGCCGAGCTCCTTTTGCACCGCCACGACCAGTGATTTCACCTGACGTCGCGCCAACGGCAGCAGGATGCCCTGTGCCAGGGAAGCAAGCGTACCGCTGACGGTGCCCACGCTGGTCCAGTTCACGCGCGAGCCAGCCTCGATTGGCTCGATGACGAAGGTCATGCGCGCATCGATCATGCCCAGCGCATGGCGGCCATTGATTGTGTAGACCACGCGCTCGTTCGGCAATGACTCGACACGGCGCGCTGCGACGTCGGCACGCCCCCGGACCTGCGGGACGCCCACTTCGAGGAGCACGACGAAGCCGTCGCTTTCGACTGAATGCAGTTCCTTGAAATAGGGAAGGATCGGAGCAAAGGTCCGCGGCTCGGTGATGAAGACGAAGGTTTCGGCAGGCGACGCAGTCACCTCGAAATTGCCGTCCATGTCAACTTTCATTGTACGGTTTCCTTGAGCTTGACGGCGGCGGCCTTAACCGCCGCGATGATCGGGAGATAGCCGGTGCAGCGACAGGTATTGCCGCTAAAGGCTTTGCGGATGGCGGCCTCGTCGGGATCGGCATTGACGCTGAGCAGCGCCAGCGCCGACATCAGGAAGCCGGGTGTGCAGAAGCCGCACTGCAACGCATGATTTTCCGCAAAGGACTGCTGCAGGACATGCAGGCCTTCAGGCGTTTCAAGTCCCTCCACCGTGGTGACTTCTGCGCCATCGGCCTGCAGCGCGAGCACCGTGCAGGACTTGGCCGAGCGGCCGTCGACGACCACCGTACAGGCGCCGCAATAGCTGGTATCGCAGCCCACATGCGTGCCGGTCAGACCGGCGTTCTCGCGGATTAGCTCCACCAGGAGAGTCCGCGGCTCGACTTCAAATTGCAGTTGGTGGCCGTTCAGCTTCAGGGCCATGCGCACAGTCGGATACTCAGCCATAATATTGATGTGTCTCCATTGCCGGGCGCCCGAGACGGCGTGCCTCGATGATGCCAAATGCGCGTTTGACCAGGCCGCGCGCGAGTTCCCGCTTGTATTCCTCCGTACCCTTAGCGTCGGCGAAGGGCTCGACGAAGATCGATGCGGCTTCGGCTACATCTTCGACCAGGTTCTCAGTCACCTGTCTGCCGCCGGCGATGTCGTTTCCCTCGTCGAAGGCGAACGCGGTCAGGCCGAGGCAACCGAAGCCCATACGCAGGCTGGCGATCCGATCTCCGTCATAGGCGATCTGCATGGCACAGCTCGCCGTCGGATAGGCAGGCGCGCAACGCTTGAAGGCGACGAATGTGCCGTAGCCCTCCAACGCCGGGCGGGCTATGGCGACGCGCGTGATCAGTTCGCCCGGCTCCAGGGCCGGTGTGTAAGCGTCCTCCAACAGTTCGCGCACGCCTTGGACACGCTGGCTGTCGGGGCCTTCGCACAGAACCTGTGCATCGAGCGCAACCAGCAGCGCCGGCCAGCAGCTGCACGGATCCGCCTCGGCTAATGATCCGCCGATCGTGCCCATGTTGCGAACCTGCGTGTCGGCGATGCCCTGTCCGCAGTCGCGCAGAATGCTGAAGCGTTCAGCGACGTCCGAACCTGCAATGTCCACATGCGTCGCCAGGGCACCGATCTCGACGGCGTCGTCGCCGAGTGCGATGTCGCGCGCCCCGGAAATTCCGCGCAGGTCGACGAGCAGAGCCGGCTTCAGCAGACGCAGCTTCATCATTGGGATCAGGGTTTGCCCACCAGCAATCGCCTTGGCGTTCGGGTCGGCCGCCAGAACCGCGGAAGCTTCCGAGAAGCTCCCCACCCTGATGAAATTGAATGGCGCGGGATACATGGATTTCCTTTCGGAGAAAGCCTCTGGAAAGCTAGAGCGCGTGAAGTACAGGATCCTGGAGGTGCCTGAGACGAAGGCGTTATATCCGCCGTCTTCGCCGTCAGGATCAAACCGACACCTCGGTTGTGTCTCGGGAGGCCGCCATCCCCGGGCCGGGAATAAGCGATGGGTCATCTGGCAATTCCAGCGTCGAAATCTCCTCGTCGCGGTAAGCGAGCAGGGACGCGAAATGCCTGTCCTGATCTTCCCTGAACAAATCTCCGACGACGCCCCGCACCAAGCGCGGGATGCCGTAGCGCATGCCGCTGATGGAGGCCGCCGACAACCCCATGCTGAGTGTCGCGCCATAGCTGAAATTATGAATGCGACGCAGATAAGGTGCCGCCCCGGGCTCGCGCTCCTGAAACTCAAAGCCCGCGCCCAGATAAGGCGCCCGGCCCAGGTAGGTGTCCGCCTCGTCTGCCGGCGGCGTGAAGACGTCGTTCCAGGTGGCGATGTCATTGGCAATGCCGGCAAGCTCAGGACGTAGATGCAACGCATGGGATATTCCGGTGCCAACGATCAGAAAATCGAAGCCCATCCGCCCTTTGGGCGTGTCGACGACGATCTCATCACCATCCAAAGCCACACCAGTCCAGGCTGCGCCGGTATGCAGCGAGAAGTTCGCATGGCGCTTGCAGCGCCAGAACGTGTCCTGTGGTGGCGGCTGACTCACCGAAGTGACCTGACGCAGGAAGCGCCAGCGGGCCAGGTCGGGCAGAGACGCGAAGTGACCGAGAAAACCCGGAGTCTCCATCCATTTATGGACATTGACGCGTGGAAAACTCTCCTTGCGAAGGCAGAGCGATACCTGTGCAGCCCCCTGCTCAAGCGCCATCGCCGCATTGTCGAACGCCGACGCCCCGTTTCCCAGGACCCCGACTCGGCGCCTGGCAAGAGCGCCGAAATCGATCGTGTCAGCGGTGTGGGCGTAGCGATCACGTGGCAGCGCTTCGCTCACCACCGATGGAACTTCCCATCGGCCGCTGCCGTCGAGACCCGTACAAAGGATGAGCTTGCGCGCCAGATATTCGTTGCCGTCCGCGGTGCGCAGAGAGAGCCCCGCCGCAGGCGCGGGCACGATGTCGATTATGCGGCTGTCGTTGCGCACCGGAATGCCCAGCAGGCGCCGGTACCAGATCAGATAATCCTGCCACATACCTCGCGGAATCTTTGTGAGTTCGTCCCAAGCTGACCTGCCCCACTGCGCTTCGAACCAGGCGCGCGGCGACAGCGACGGATTGCCGAAGTCCAACCCACTAAGCATCTTCGGCGTTCGCAGGGTGATCATCCGCGCGAACGTCGTCCACGGACCCTCCTCCCCCTCGCGAGCCGCATCAAGCACGATGATGTTCGTCACCTGCTCGCGCATGAGCCCATAGGCGGCCGCAAGCCCGCTCTGCCCGGCCCCGACGATCACGACATCATAGACATGCCCCCTCGGGGACGTCGTCTCGGGCATCCACGGCCGGTTCGGGAAGTCTATGAAGGCATTCTGGCGCTTGACCAGGCTTTCGAGCTCCGCCAGACTCATGAGCTGCGCCCCCAGACCAAGCTGCCCCTCGCGCCATTTGCCGAAAAGACGGTCAGCGCTATCGTGTCGAGATCAAAGGCGGATGGCTGTCTCATCGGCTCTCCAGGTGACCCGCGGTCGCCTCAGCGCGCCGCGATCACTCTTCAGAAGCCGAAATTAACGTGGCCGCCATGCGCTCGGCGATAGCATCGCGCGCACGACTTGTTGCGTCTCGGGGCTCGATGGATGCAGCCATCCAGCATGCTCGAATCGAGTTTTTCAAGGCTGGATCGCCATAAGCGCTGGGCATTCTAATCTGGCATCTGAGATCCAAAATGTGCGCGATGCTGGCCGGGGCTGGTGCCAAACGATTTGCCAAATCGCCGCAAGAACGTTGCCTCATTCCCAAAACCACATCGGGCGGCGATATCTTTCATGGGGTGATCGGTATTGAGAAGCAAATGCCGCGCCGCCTCCAGGCGCAGCGCTTCAACCACCTTGCTCGGTGTGCGTCTCGTATGACTGCGATAGTGCCGCAGGAAACTGCGCTCGCTCATGTTCATACGTGTTGCGAGCACAGGGATCGACAAGTCTTCAGCAAGATTGGCACTCATCCAGGCATGAAGGTCGGAGAAACGACCGCTCTCGGATTGCAATGTGAGGGGAACACTGAATTGCGCCTGGTCGCCCGGCCGCTTCAAAAACATCACAAGGTTGCGGGCAATTTCGAGCGCCACGGCTTGTCCAAGATCCTGTTCGACCATCGCAAGCGCGAGGTCTATTCCCGCGGTCACGCCGGCAGATGTCCAGATATGACCGTCATTGACAAAGATGGGGCCCCGTTTGACGAGCACCTTGGGAAAACGGCTTTCAAGGTCGTCATAGGACTGCCAGTGTGTCGTTGCCCGGCGCCCATCAAGCAGCCCAGCAGCAGCCAATGCAAAGGCTCCGGTGCATACCGACGCTAGCCTGCTCGCCTTTTTGGCATGCACCTCGAAAATGGACTTGAACCGGTCCCCCTCGCAAAAGGCATGAATGCCCGGTCCACCCGGCACAATCAATGTATGCGGCGGCGCCGTATCCTCGCTTAACGCGTCGGTATGAATGGAGATACTTGCGGGCATCTCCACAGACCCAGCAGGCGACAGGACAGAAATATCATAAGGCTGATGAGGTCCATCGACGACGAGATTTGCAGTGAGGAACACATCGAGCGGCCCGGATATATCCAGAAAACTCATCCTAGAGAAAGCAATGAGTTGCACCGACTTCGTTGGTGGCATGTGTGGACCTTTGTTCCGCGACGGCATCCTGAGCAACATGGGGCGATTGGTTGCTCAGTACCGATTTTGGCGGAAATCGTCAATTTATTGTCGTTTACGCCAAGCAACGGGTCACTAAGCTGCGGACTGCAAGAGGATGTTTGCGGATTGGAGTCCAAAGTGAACGAGATTGCAGATCGCCCCATCAAGGTGGGCGTGCTTATCGAACCTGGGGTTTTGTTGATGGACGTCGTTGGGGTCCAATCGGTTTTAGGATTCTCATCAGGCGTGGAGCTTTACCACGTAGGAAAGACCAAGGAGTTGATCCGCGGATGGGGTGACCTACCGCTGGCCGCAACGACAACATATTCGGAATGCCCGCAGTTGGACGTTCTTGTGGCGGGAGCCATGGCGCCGCAGGTATATTCAGATCCGCAAACCATCGCCTTCGTTCAAGAGCAGGCCATGCACGAGCCCTACTTTATCGGGATTTGCGCTGGCGCCCTGCTATTTGGCGCGGCTGGTTTGCTGCAAGGCAAGCGCGCAACAACCAATCTTCAATGTATCGATCGCCTGTCTGAGTTCGGCTGCGACGTCGTCGAAGGCGGTTCCGTGGTTGAAGACGGCAAGCTGTTTACAGCTGGTCCCGCGACTGGCGGCTTTGAGGCAGCTCTTCTCGTTTTGTCTCGCCTTCGTGGTGAGCATGCCGCCAAGTTGCAGGAACTGAACGTCGAATACCACCCTAAGGCAATCTTCGGCGTCGGCACGGCAGAATTGGCGGGGCCGGAGCTTACGGAAGAAGTCAAAGCTTTCGGTAAGGGCTTCTTCTCGCAATGCGTGAATGAGGCCGTTTCCAAATATCAGCCACGGCCAGGCGCCGGTCAATCTGTTGCGATGTAACTACGCGAGGATTTTCGTCGAGCTGTAGCGCAATACGGCAGCAGCTCGACGGGGTCACTTATCGCTTGCGTAGCGGTTACGACTGGATCGACCACAAACCCAGCAAAAGATAGAGAGAGAAAGCATTGGCTAATGCAAAAACGGCGCAGACTCGAGCATTCGAGTTCATCAATCCTGCCAGCCTCTATGACCCGTCCGCTTACGGCTATTCGCATGTTGCCCGGCTCGGCACGGGAACCCGCATCGCATTTATAGCTGGGCAAGGCGGTGAAACGCCGGACGGGTCACTTTCACCTGACTTCCGTCTTCAGGTACGGCAAGCCCTCGAGAACCTTGCGGTCGCTGCGGCCGCTGTCAACGCCAATCTGCAGAGCGTCATCAAACAAACGATGCTGGTCGTCGATCACGATGAGAAGAAGCTTCACATTCTCGGCGAGGAGTTCGCACGTGCTTATGGTCCTGGCATGATGCCGACGGCCACGCTAGTTCCGGTTCCGCGCTTGGCCCTCGAAGGTATGCTTTTCGAGGTGGAGGCGATCGTGGCGATCTCAGCAGACTAGCTGTGGACGGCCGAGCGGCTGATCGGTGGTTTTGAGCCACGTGGAGGTAGGCTTCGTGGGGCGCAAGCATCCAACGAATGCGCATGAAGCAATGGTCAATCTGCTATCGGCACCCGCCCGAGCTGGCGGGCGCGAAATTTCAAGCATTGGAAAGGACGGACCATGGCGACGCTTCTGGTGTTTGAATTCGGGTTCCCTGGGCCGTGGGGCGAAGAGATGGCCCGTGTGCTAGATGGATTGGCCTTGGATATCGCAAAGGAGCCGGGGCTGATCTGGAAAGTGTGGACCGAGGCGGCTGATCGAGGTGTCGCGGGCGGAGTCTATCTGTTCGACAGCGTCGCGCGCGCGCAAACGTATACAGAGAAACATTCCGCGCGCTTGAAGGATTTCGGCATCACCGACATCGACGTCCGCTCGTACGGCGTCAACGAATCGCTGTCCATGGCCACCCGGGGGCGATGAGCGATATGCAGATGATTGCGTGGTGCGAGACAACACGAAGCGGCGCCGCGCTGACTGCCTGCGTCATCGAGAACGAGGATCTTTGGCTGACGATAAAGCACAGGCGTGAACGGCCGCTGCCTTTGGCTGCCGAGTAGTACTGATCTCACGGGTTATTGAGGATGATCCGGCGGTGCCATTTCGAGAGCATCTATCGATCCGAGGCGGTCGCCTCCGGCACCGCGCTTGCTGCCCAGGCGCCTTTCGAACAATGGCGATTCGGCGCGGCATGTCGTGGAGGCCGCGCGGACGGGTGATGCGGCGGCTCGCCAACTGGTCGAGGCCGAAGCCAAGTGGCTCCGCATCGGCTTCACCAACCTCTTGCATCTCTATTCGCCCCGACCTGATCGTGATGGGCGGCGGCCTTTCCTACGGCTTCGACCTCCTGGCGCCGACGATCCGGGCGACCGTCGAGGAGCGCGCCATGCAAGCCTATCGCGACGTGCCGATCGTGCGGGCCGATCTCGCCGCCCGGCTCGCCAAATGGTCGCCTCGCTATCCGCGCCTGACAGGCTGGGCCGACGATGCCATCCCTGACCTTCTTCGGCTGCCAAGACAACACAATATGCCTTTGATGCAGCCAGGATCGCTTGTTACACAGCAGAACCTGAGCCGTCTCGAAATCGATGACCGGGCGACGAAGGCTGTGGCGTCCAAAGCGAGTTTCGGCAGGCGGCCGGATGGTTGTCGTCTTGCGCGACTGACGAGAACGGGACAGGCGTGATGCGTGCCCCGAGCGGTGGGAACACCATCTCCCCTGGCCGTTCGGCGGGAACGTTGGTGTTTGGGAATGATATTTCCGTTGGTTCAATGATGAGCGGATCGGAGGGCGGCGAGTGAGTCCGGGATGGCTTGCCAGTCGGGTTTGCCGGGTGCGAAACGCGCCCTTAGATAACCCACGAGGTCGACCAGATCGGCATCATGCAGCACGCCGCCGAAGGCCGGCATCGCCATGACACCGAAATCGCCCGCGTCTGTCCTCAGCGGCGAGGCAGCTGGCGCGGACACGCCTTCCAGGACGGCGTGGAGCAGATTGTCCGGCGCATCGGCATGTAGATTGGTATTGAGGGCCAGCGACGTGATCGACGACGCCTCCGAATGACAGGCCTCGCAAGCCCCAGCGAACAGGCGTGCACCGCGAGGATATGCGACCGCCGCAGTGGGGGCGGCAAGATTTGCAGCTGCGATTGCGCTCCCGGCCGACGCGTCGGCTGGAGACGTTTCGCCGCTGACGTTGAAACTCGCGAGATAGACCGCCATCGCTCTGATGTCCGCGTCCGGAAGTGGCGCCAGCGAGTCTACCACATGGGCCATCGGCCCGGCCGCCGCGCCGTGCTCAGTAGAATGGCCGGTGCGCAGATAATCGTAGAAAGCCTTCTCGCTCCAGGCGATCGGAGCGAAGGATTTCGCCGTCAGCGCATGTGCGTGCCAGCCGTCGGCAACGCCGCCGGCAAGATGCATCGAGCCCTTGATCTCCCCGCCGATGGCATTGCGCGGCGAATGGCAGGCGCTGCAGTGGCCAAGCCCTTCCACCAGTTCCGCGCCCCGGTTCCACGCGGTATCGCGGGTGGGATCAGCCGGTGCCGGCGACGACGACAGGAAAAGCGCGTTCCACCCGGCCATTAATGGCCGCATGCCAAAGGGAAAACGCAGCTGTGTTTGCGGTGCTTTCGCCGCTGTCGCCGGCTGGGCCATCAGATAGGCATAGAGCGCCTCGAGATCGGCTTCGCTTGTTTTGGCAAAGGATGTGTAAGGATGTGCCGGATAGAGGTGATGTCCGTCGCGGGCGACGCCCTGGCGCATCGCCCGGGCGAAAGCCGGATAGGACCAACTGCCAATGCCGGCCGCTTCATCCGGGGTGATGTTGGTGGCGTAGACGATGCCGAAAGGGGTTTCGAGAGCCCTACCCCCCGCGAACGGCCTGCCGCCGGCGCCGACATGGCAGACGTTGCAGGCTCCCACCGCAGCCGCCAGTCGGCCACGCTCGATCGTCGCAGGCGAAAAGACGTCGGGTAGCGGACGCGCCACCGGGGCTATGGCCGCATTGAATGGAAAAATCCCCGCGCCGAGGGCGACAGCGCCGGAAAGGGCGCCGGCGAGTGGCCAGGCGAACCTCAGGCTCGAACGTTTGGCCGTTCGCCTGTTTTCGTTCGATGGCGGCGGGGTCGTCAGCGGATTCAAGGCAGCGCGCACGCGTTCCGGCGTCAGCGGCAGCTCGCGAAAGCGCACGCCTGTGGCGTCGAAAACCGCGTTGGCAATGGCGGCGGCACTCGGCACCGATGCGGACTCGCCGGCACCCAAGGGCGGCTCGTCGGGGCGCGGGATCATCAGCACGTCAATGTCCGGCACCTCGGGAAAGCCGATGATCGGATAGGCACCCCATTCCAGGCTGGTGACCGCGCTGGATGAGAAGTTCACCTCTTCCTTGAGAACCCGGCTGGTCGACTGGATGACGTTGCCATGGATCTGGTGACGCACGCCGTCAGGGTTGATGACCGCGCCTGTGTCCTGCCCGCAGACAACTTTGGTCACGGCGATCTCGCCCGTCACCTTGTTCACCGCCACGTCGGCGACCCAAGCTGCCCAAGCCGCCGCCTTTCCGGGGAAAGGACCATGGACATAGACAGCATAAGCAAAGCCGCGCCCGTACAGAATGTCGCCCTCGTGGCCATGCGTGCCCGGCTTGATGTGGGGCTTCCATCCGGAGCGCTCGGCCACGGCTCGGACCAGATCGATCGCGCGCGGATCGGTGAGATAGCGCAGGCGGTATTCCACGGGATCGACTTGAGCCGCCGTAGCCAACTCGTCGATGAAGGATTCATGCGCAAAGCTGTTTGGCAGCGCCGAAACGCCACGAAACCACGAGGCGCGAGCCAGCGGCGGCATATCGTGGACAGTGACGCGCAGATTGCCGAATGCGTAGGGAGGAACAGCTGTGCGATCTCCCATCAGCGCGACTTCGGGGACCGGCGAGACCTTTCCGGTCAGGATCAGCGGAAGGGTTGGTGCCAGATTGGACGGATAGCGGGTTTCGAAGTCATAGGCAGCCGGACCACCCTCCTCGTCCAGGCCGCCGCGCACGTCGATGATCTGCGCGGCACCCTTTGGCTCCCACGCGTGTTCCTGCTCGCGGGTAAGTTGGACGCGCACCGGCCGCCCGACTGCCCTGGACATTAGAGCGGCGTCAGCAGTTACGTCGTCAGCGCAGTTGCGTCCGTAGCATCCAGCGGCTTCCAGCCGTTCGACGACGATCCGCTCTTCCGATATGTCGAGAAGTTTTGCCAGGTCGGTGCGCATCGGAAATGGGTTCTGCGTGCCCGACCAGACGGTCAGACCGTCGTCGCGCCAGTCGGCGACCGCACAGGACGGTCCGATCGAACCATGCATCTGGTAAGGCCAGACATAAGTGCGCTGCATCGGCTCGGCTGTCGCGCCGAGGCCGCGTTCAACATCTCCTCGATCGGCAAGCTTTCGGGCCGATGAAGGATTGCCGCGCAACGCCGCCTCGGGCGCATTGAGGTCGGGCATATCCGGAGCGTCGCGCCATCGCACGTCGAGACGTTGCATGGCCTCGACGGCCTGTTCCTCGCGTTCCGCAACCACGCCGACGAAGTCGCTTATCACCACCACCGCCAAGAGGCCCGGCACATCGGCAACCGAGTTCTCGTCAACGGAAGTCAGGCTGGCACCGACATGCAAACCGGAGTCGAAGCCGGCATAGGGCGGTCGGACAACACGACCGTGCAGCATGCCGGGCAGACGCACGTCGTGGACGTAGGTGAATGTGCCGGTGACCTTGGCCGGTATGTCGGGGCGTGGCTGCGGCCGGCCGACGATGCGATACTGCGCAGCCTGCTTGACGGGAGCGTGCGGATCGATGAACAGGCGCGTGTTGGCGCCTGCGATGAGATGACCAAAGGTGACCACGCGGTTTGTTGCCGGATCTCTCGCGCGGACCACGCCGTCCTCGACGACCAGATCTTCCGTCTTCAAGGCGAAGCGCGCGGCAGCCAATTCCAAAAGATGGGCGCGGGCCGTCGCAGCCGCAGCACGCAACGGCTTTGCACTGATCTGGATGGTTTCGCTGGCGATGGTCGCACCCTGATCCGGCGTAGCCGAGGTCGACCCTAGCACCATGCGGACGCGGTTGAATGGGACATCCAACTCCTCGGCCACGATCTGGGCCAATGCGGTGCGAATTCCGGTGCCGAGATCGACATGGCCATTAAACGCTGTGACGTTGCCCTTTGCGTCGAGCGCAAGGAACAGCTCATCGTCCCTGCCCACTAAAGGATTTGGACGTAGAACCAGAAGCGTATCGGGATCTGTCATATAGGCTGCTGCAGACCGGTCGCGCGGGCCAGTCATGAAGCGGTCTCCGCGACGTTCGCGACCGCGACCTGCGAGGTGGCGAGCGCCGCTTCGCGAACTGCGGCAAGGATTTCAAGATGCGTGCCGCAGCGGCATAGATGGTGGCGCAGCGCGGTTCGAATCTCGCTCTCGTCCGGCCTGGAATTGCTCCGTAGCAACGCCACGGTGGCGATAATCATCCCATTGATGCAATAGCCGCACTGGGCAGCGTTATTTGCGATGAACGCGGCCTGAACCGGATGAGGGTGCTCAGGCGTGCCTAGCCCTTCCAATGTGGTGATCATACGGCCGGTGATCGCGCCGACCGGCACCGTACACGAGCGAACCGCGGTATCACCGACGAGGACCGCACAGGCCCCGCACTCAGCAAGGCCGCAACCGTATTTTGGGCCATTCAGGCCGAGGTCGTTTCGCAACACGAGGAGGAGCGGCGTCGACGGTCCGACGGAGACCTGGACTGCCAATCCGTTGACCTTCAGCGCAATCAAGGCCGCCATCCTGACTTGCTGAAACCTGCAATCACTATGGCGTACTTCAGTCGTTCGGGTCTGTATTGTCGCCGAGCAGGCGAAGCGTGTGGAGAAGTGCCATACGCTCGGCAGGATTGAGGGGCTTCAAGGTCAGTTCGGTGACATCTCTCGCATGAGGCACGACAGCTTCCAGCAATTGCAGACCGGCGGCCGTGATGGAGACGATTACCTTGCGCGCATCCGCGCCGTCCTTCGAAAACGCGATCAAGCCGCGATTCTTCAGCCTGTCGATGATCCCGCGAATCGTGCCCTGATCGACGCTTGTTGCCTTCACGAGTTCGCCTTGCGACTGAGGGCCGCTGTCCTTTAGCGCACACAACGTCGAAAATTGAACTGCCGTCAGCTGCGGATCGCCGGCATTCGCCTGAAAGATTGCGAGATGTCGCTGATAGGCCCGCCGAAGCAGGTAGCCGACCTGGTCCGTGAAAACATAGCGATCCGCATCCTCGATGCGATCCGCTTGGTTTGGCCTGTGATCCGGCACCGCGTGTCCCACTCCAAAGTCGTAGCATCCGACGCATGCATAAAACGCCGTCGTCGCGCAATGCAAGACAGCTTCCGCTGCTTTCATATTCGATTTCCGAGACACATTGCCCGACAGTCTGTTGGAAGCCGGACCTGCGGGGATCAAGGCGCGGTTGCCCGCGTCCCGTCCTTTTTATCGGACCCCAAGCCGCACCAGAGCCCCATCGTGAACGTGCCAAAAAAAAGCGCATACACTATAATACCCGGTTTGCAGATTGTGTCAAAGGCGCCGTACACAGCGAAACTCTTCCTCTGATTCCTCATTTTACGATTGACATTTACAGTGTGTACTCTTTAAATGCGCAGATTGTCGCAGCTGTGATCTCATACGGGAGGGTCGACAAGCCCATGCCAATCCAAACGCAAATTGCCGTCATTGGCGCTGGCCTCGGAGGCGCCGCCGCCGGCGCCCTTCTTCAGCAAGCCGGCTTTCAGGTCGATGTATTCGAACAAGCGCCCGCATTCTCACGCATCGGCGCCGGCATCCATATGGGTCCCAATGTCATGCGGGTGTTTCGTCAACTCGGGATGGACGACGCTGTTGTCGCCATGGGATCGAAGCCCGATTTCTGGTTCAGCCGTGACGGGCGCTCCGGCGAGTATCATTCCCGAATTCGGCTCGGCGCGTTCGCCGAAAAAGAGTATGGCGCTCCCTATGTGACCGTCCATCGCGGCGATCTGCACGCGCTCCAGGTGTCGCTGTTGCGGCCGGAAAACCTGCACTTCGGCAGGCGGCTGGACGCGGTCGCGGACAATGGCGCCGGCGTCGAACTCAGCTTCGCCGACGGCACTCGGGTCACGGCCGACATCGTTATCGGCGCCGACGGCATCAACTCGAAGGTCCGCGAAGCTCTGCTCGGCGAGGAAAAGCCGAACTACAGCGGCTGGGTCGCCCACAGGGCGGTGATTTCGTCCGACAAGCTGAGACGCTACGGCCTGGACTTCGAAGATTGCGTGAAATGGTGGTTCGAGGACCGCCACATGATGGTTTATCACACCACCGCGGACCGCAGTGAGTACTACTACGTCACCGGCGTTCCCCACCCGGCCTGGGATTTCGACGGGGCGTTCGTACTGTCGAGCCGCGAGGAGATGCGGCAATCCTTTGCCGGTTGCCATCCGGTCGTCGAAGCGCTGATCGACGCCAGCGACGAGGTCACCAAATGGCCGCTGCTCAACCGCAAACCATTGCCGGTCTGGAGCGAGGGGCGGATGGTGCTGCTCGGCGATGCCTGCCACCCGATGAAGCCGCATATGGCGCAGGGTGCGGCCATGGCGATCGAGGACGCGGCCATGCTGGCGCGGTGTCTCGGCGAGACCGGGACCGGCAACCACGCATCGGCCTTCGCCCTCTACGAAGCAAACCGCAGAGATCGCGCCTCGCGCGTGCAGGCGGTTTCCAACGCCAATACCTGGCTGCGCAGCCAGGAAGACCCGGCCTGGGTGTTCGGCTACGACGTCTATGAGACGCCGCTGCAGAGCAGCGAGGCGGCGCAGTGAGCGCGGCAACGGTCACAGGCGCCAATGTCGCAGCCAACGGCATCCGCCAGCACTACCTGCATTATCTCGGCGCGGGAGCGCCGCTGGTGCTGGTGCCGGGCATTACCAGCCCGGCAGTGACCTGGGGTTTCGTCGCCGAAACGCTCGCCCGTGAATTCGACGTTTACGTCCTCGATGTGCGCGGCCGGGGCTTGTCGCAATCAGGCCCTGACCTCGACTACCGCCTCGACAGCCTGGCCGACGACCTCTCGCGTTTCATCGCAGCACTCGGTCTTTCCGGCGTGACGGTGCTCGGTCATTCGATGGGCGCGCGCATCGCAATCCGCGCCGCGACGCGAAACCCGGCCGGTGTGGCGCGGCTGCTGCTCGTCGACCCGCCCGTCTCGGGCCCGGGTCGACGCCCCTACCCGTCGAAGCTGGCCTGGTACGTGGATTCGATCCGGCAGGCAGAAATGGGCATGGATGCCGAGGCGATGCGTGCGTTCTGTCCGACATGGAGCCACGAGCAGCGCGCGCTACGCGCCGAGTGGCTGCACACTTGCTACGAACACGCTATCGTTACCGCCTTCGAGGGCTTCCACACCGACGACATCCATCAGGATCTGTCCGGTCTTCCCGTCCCTGCTGGCCTGATGGTGGCGACGCGCGGCGGCGTCATCGAACCTGCCGACGAAGCGGAAATTCAGTCGCTCAACCCCGGCATTCGCATCGAGCACGTGCCCGATGCCGGACACATGATCCCCTGGGACAATCTCGAAGGATTTCTGGCCGCGGCTGACCGGCTGCTCGGAACCGCACTGGCAGCGAGGAAAGCGGCATGACCACGAGACCGTTCCGGATCGGCCAGATCGTGCCGAGTTCCAACACGACAATGGAGACCGAGATTCCGGCGATGCTTTTGGCTCGCCAAGGCATCCGGCCCGAGCGCTTCACCTTCCATTCGAGCCGCATGCGCATGAAAACGGTCAGCAAGGACGAGCTCGCCGCGATGGACGGCGAGTCCGACCGTTGCGCCGCCGAGCTTTCGGATGCCCGCGTCGATGTGCTGGGCTATGCCTGCCTGGTCGCCATCATGGCGACGGGGCTCGGCTATCATCGCCAGTCCGAGGCACGGCTACGCGGCCGCACGCAGGAGAATGGTGCCGACATCCCGGTCGTCACCAGCGCCGGCGCCCTGATCGATGGCCTCAAGGTTCTGAAACCCAGGCGCATTGCCGTCGTGGCACCCTATATGCGGCCGCTGACCGAACTCGTCGTCAACTATATCCGCGAGGAAGGTTTCGATGTCGCCGACTGGCGCGCGCTGGAAATCCCCGACAATCTCGACGTGGCGCGCCACGATCCCGAAAACCTGCCCGGCATCGTTGCCGGCATGAACCTTGAAGGCGTTGACGTGGTCGTGCTGTCGGCTTGCGTGCAGATGCCGTCGCTGCCCGTCGTCGCCAAGGTCGAAGCCCTTACCGGAAAACCCGTGGTGACGGCGGCGGTCGCCACCACCTACGGCCTGCTGAAGGCGCTCGGCCTGGAGCCGGTCGTTCCCGGCGCCGGAGCGCTGCTTTCCGGCGCGTACTGAGGGAGGTGGCGTTGACTCAACGGGCAATTCCCATCGAGGCGGAAACGCAGGCGGCAGCCGACAACTACAGCGGCGTCTGGGGCCATCGCATCGGCTTCGGGCGCAAGCCCGCGCTGCTGGTGATCGATTTCATGAAGGCCTACACGACCCCCGGCGCGCCTCTCTTCGCGCAGGGCGTGGTTGAAGCCGTCGCACGCACGCCCGAGCTGCTGGCGGCGGCGCGCCAAGCCGGCATGCCGGTGATCCACACCAACATCCTCTACCGCGCGCCGAACTGCGCCGACGGCGGGATCTGGGTGAAGAAGGCGCCGGTTATGGCGGCCCTGGTCCCCGGCAGCCCGCTGGCGGAGTTCTGCGACCGCGTCGAACCGCTCCCAGGCGAACTGGTGGTCACCAAGCAGTATGCCAGCGCCTTCTTTGGCACCAGCATCGCGCCGATGCTGCATGCCGATGGCATCGACACGGTCATACTCGCCGGCTGCTCGACCAGCGGCTGCATCCGGGCAAGCGCCGTCGATGCCGTCCAGCACGGCTTCCGAACCATCGTGGTCAGAGATTGCGTTGGCGACCGGCACGCCGGGCCGCATGAAGCCAACCTGTTCGACATCGATGCCAAATATGGCGACGTCGTCGGCCTGAAAGAGGCGCTGGACGAAATCGGGTGCGCCGGTCAGCGAAGAGCGCCCATCCAGAAAGCATAACCGAATCCCATGGGCCGCGACGCCGCCCACATTGCAAAGGAGATCGCTGAATGGACCGCAACGTTCTGACTGAAATCTGCCTGCACCAGCTCACGCTCAGCGGCGTGCATGAAGGAGAGAAGGTCATCGTGCTGTCGCAAGGCGGCGAGCGGCTCGACTATGCCGACGCCTTCCTCGCCGCCGGCCAGCGCCTCGGCGCACGCATGTATCACATGCGCCTGCCCGCGCCGTTGCCCGGCAATGGCACCTGGGCGGTCGGCGAGACCGGCCTGGCGGCCAATCCTGAGGCGGTCGAAGCCCTGAAGCAGGCCGACATGGTCGTCGACCTCATCTTTCTTTTGTTCAGCCCGCAGCAGATGGCGATCCAGGCGGCGGGCGCGCGCGTCTTGACGGCGGTTGAACCCGCGCCGCTGCTTGCCCGGCTGCTACCGACCAGGGAATTGCGCGAGCGCGTAGAGGTCGGTGAGGCGCTTCTGTCAAAGGCCAAGACCATGCGCATCACCTCCCGCCATGGCACTGACGTGGTCTACAAGCTCGGCGTCTATCCGACAGTCGGTGAATACGGCTACACCGACCAGCCCGGGCGCTGGGACCACTGGCCGGCGGCCTTTGTCTTCACTGGCGGCGCCGACGACGGCGTTGACGGCAAGATCGTGCTGGCGCCTGGCGACGTGCTTTTGCCATTCAACACCTACGTGCGCGAACCGGTCGTCTACACGATCGAGAAAGGCTTCGTTCAGGACATCCGCGGCGGCCTGGAGGCCGAGCTGATCAAATCCTATATGGGCGAGTTCAAGGATCCGCGCGGCATGGGCATGAGCCATGTCGGCTGGGGGCTCGACCATCGGGCGCAGTGGCACGGCCTGACCCAATTTCCAGGCGGCATGGGCATGGAGCTGCGCTCATTCTACGGCAATGTGATGTTCTCGACCGGCCCCAACAACGAACTCGGCGGTCCCAACGACACCGCCTGCCACCTCGACATTCCGATGCGTGGCTGCAGTCTTTTCCTCGATGACGAGCCGATCGTTGTGGACGGAGGCATCGTCATCAAGGAAATGCAGCACCGCCATTAGACGAGACTGCCGGCACCCGATCGACCCCAAGGCCTGAGGCTTATCTATATGCGATATGAAGCATGACTCGTAGTCTGAATTGGGGACGGAAGCGGACCGCACGCTGCGAGCAAGGGCGTCCAAATGCGAACTCTCAGTTCGATGCGAGCTGCGTCGTGGGTGACTAATCCAGACCACGCTGCTTCAGAACCGAGTAGAACGCTCTGCCGGTTGAGGCGACTTCAAGCTCTGGCAAGAGCATTCAGGGTCAGCTGGAAGTCGTGCCGCAGTCTCCAGCGCAATCCGCGAGGCTGTCATGGAGAGGCTCGGCAACACGTCCTCTTGCAGCAATTTCTGGCGATTGCGGTCCATATAGTCGTTGAAGCCGGCCGTGACGAACGCAAGAGGCACGAAACACGCGCCAATCTCACGCGACAAGGTCGCCTCTGGGGCGATCGAGTGGTTGAGCACGTCCGCTCCCATGTTTCGATACGCCAGAGCTTCGGCGGGAGTTGTCAGTCGCGGCCCGTAGCAATGGGCAGCGACCAACTGCTGTTCGATGCCATGGACGCGGCATTCGGCTGGCCAATGGCGCCGGGCGGTCTCGGCCAACAATGCCGCACATCTTGGACATACGATCTGCTTGCCCGAGCAGTCGAAACTCTGGCGGCCAGGAAGCAATGAAAACGGGGTCTGCGACAGTTCGATGATATCGGCGTTTACCACCATGTCGCCGGGTTGGATCGCTTTGTTGATGGCGCCAACGGTCGAGCAGGCCAGGACTTGCCTTACCCCAGCTTTCATCAACACCCAGAACGCCCGGCGATGGCAGGAATGGTCGATATGGTCGCGCGGATTGCCGTGCGAATACATGCACAACGCACGTTTCGTTTTGCCCTCGACGGTAATCGACGCATCGAATTCGAGAAGCTTCCAGTTGTCAGAACGACCGAAGGGCGTTTCAAAACTCATGTCGCGCTGCAAGGCGCGCACACCCTCGAATTCGACATCTTCCGGGAAGGCCAGCCCCCAGTTTGCCGAGCCAGTGATGATGGCCAACCCGACCTGAGGGATTTCCGTTGATTGATCCGCCGGAGCACCGGCTGCTTGATGATCTGTAGGCATGTTTCCAGTCTCGGTCAGGATTTTTGGCGAAGGGTCACGATCAGGACAACGACCATGACGATGGCGGTCCACAAGGTCGAAATCGCCGCAATGGTCGGGTCGATCTGATCGCGCAGAGATATGAACATGAGTTTCGGCAGCGTGCTGTTTTGACCGCTGGCGACGAAGATCGAAATCACGGACTCGTCCAGCGAAGTCAGGAAGGCCATCAGCGTGGCCGACAACAGACTGATCTGAAGTTGCGGGACAATTATGCCACCAATGGCTCTCGCCCAGTTTGCGCCGAGGCTGCGCGCCGCCTGAACCTGGTTCCAGTCGAAGCGGGCCAGGGCGGGCAACAACACAATGCAGGCGACCGGAATGGCCAGCACCACATGTCCGATCAGCACACCGAACAGCGTTCCGACCAGACGTTGCGCCGCCAGCACAAAGAAGAGGCCGATCGCAAGCAGGATACCCGGCACGATGGACGGGGTAAGCAGAACGCCCTGAATGATTACGGCGGCTTTTCCGCCGAGCCTGTTTATCGAGATGGAGGCCAGCAGCCCGAGGGGCACTGCGATCATCGCCGTCAATGTCCCGAGGATCAGGCTCGTCCTGAGTGCGGCCATCCATGTCGCCGAACCGAAGAAATTCTCGTACCAGCGCAACGAGTATGCGCGTGGTGGGAACTCCAGAAGATTGGACGACGAAAAGGACAGCGGCACGACCACCAGCGTCGGTAGTATCAGGAACGCCATTACGAGCGCGCAAAAGCTCCACAGGAGGATGCGGGCCAGCCTGTTGTCCGGATAGGCTTCAAGCATGGGCTGTGCCCACTCTGCTTCCTGCAATCAGCCGCCGCGCAGCCAGGAACATCACCCCCACCAACGCCATAAGAACGAGGAGCAGAATGCCCAGGACGCTCGCCGAGCCCCAATCCTGGAAGGTCGACAGCGTCCGCTCGATCCGGGTGGAAAGAGGATTTACCTTGCCGCCGCCAAGCACAGCCGGCGTGATGAAAAACCCTATGGTGTAAATGAAGACGATGATCGAACCCGAGAAGATGCCGCCGGCCGAAAGCGGCAGAATGACCGTGCGGATCGTTTGACCGAGCGTAGCGCCCATGCTCGCCGATGCGCGGACAAGGTTGGCGTCGATATCGCGCATAGCGGCATAGACGGGCAGCAGGAAGAGCGGCAGCATGTAGTGAACCATGCCGATGAGCGTTCCCGTGAAGTTGTAGACCAGCGGCAATGGCTCGGCTGTCAGGCCTGAGCCGGTCAAAGCCGCGTTGATCAGGCCATCGCGCCGCAACAGCACGAGCCAGCCATAGGTGCGCACCAGAATGGAGGTCCACAATGGCAGCATGACGAAGGCCATCAGCAAATTGGCCACCCTCGGTCTGGCGCTGGCCAGGGCGAGCCCCAGGGGGGTGCCGAGAAGAATGCAGATCGCCAGCGTGCCGAGGGACAGTTCAAGGGTCGTGACGAGCGCCGACCATGTCAGTCCGCTCGACAGCACCTTCTCGTAATTGCCGACGGTGTATTCGCCCCCTGTGGTCAGGAAGGATTGCCGGATGATCCAGACGATGGGCAGTATCGCCGCCAGTCCGACGATGAAAAGCGCAGGCAGTGACAGCGAGAGGAAGAACCGCCGCTCGCGTCGAGCGTCTGCCGCGAGTACAGGATCGGCAAGGACGGTCACACTACCGCTCCCGGTATCGCGTGAACTTTCGCGGCTGGTGCATAGGCGGTCACCCGCTGACCGGTGGCAAGTTCGGCGCAGCCACTGGCCAGCGCCGCCGGAATGCAGACAAGGATCTCTTGCCCACCGTCAAGCGCCAGCGTCAAAAGCCAGTTCTCGCCGCGAAACGCCTTGGCGCGCAGCATTCCCTCAAGCGCCACCCCGTCTCGCCCGACGAGCTTCGCATCAAGATGGAAGCTTTCCGCGCGGATCATCAGAGCTTCGCGTGATGAATCGGCGCCGTCTATTCTAATCACCGCGCCTGGGGCCACAATGTTGGCCTCGCCCATGAACTCCGCGACGAAGCGGCTCGATGGACGATCATAGATCTGCTGTGGCGTGTCGATCTGCTGAATGCGGCCGGAATTCATCACCGCAATCCGATCTGACATGATCAGTGCTTCGCGCTGGTCATGCGTCACATAGATGGTGGTGATCCCCAGATCGTCGTGCAGACGCCGGATCTCGTACTGCATGGTTTCGCGCAGATTCTTGTCGAGCGCCGACAGCGGCTCGTCCATCAGCATCACGCGTGGCTCGAAGACGATCGCCCGCGCCAACGCTACCCGCTGGCGCTGGCCGCCGGACAATGCGGCAATGTCGCGCTCCGCCAGACCGTCCAGCTTCACGCGGGCTAGGGCGTCAAGCGCCCGCTGGCGGGCCTCGGCTTTCGGCACCTTGCGCAGCACCAGCGGATACTCGACATTTGCCAGAACGTTCATGTGGGGAAACAGTGCATAGTTCTGGAACACTATGCCGATGTCGCGCTTGTTGGGGGCCAGGCGGGTGATGTCCCGATCGTCCAACAAAAGTTTACCGGAATCGGGCCGGACAAAACCGGCCAAAGCCATGAGCAGCGTGGTCTTGCCCGATCCGGACGGCCCCAAGAGCGTGAGGAATTCGCCAGCCTGAATGTCGAGCGAGACATCGTCCAGCGCGACGTAAGATCCGTAGGTCTTGCGCACGCTGTCGATGGTGATCGGGAGCGACTTCATCATGTGCTTCAGCCTTAAAGCTGAGACTCAGCGGGCCATCATCTCATCGAAGGCTTTTTGGGCGGCCTCGCCGTTCTTGACCCACCAATCCGCATTCGAAAACACTGAAGTGCCGGCATTTTCAGGCGCGGTCGCAAGGGTCTTCAGACGGTCCTCGGGAATAAGGCCACCCTTATAGCCGGCAGGATTTACAGGGCCATAGGCGATGAAATCGGTCAGCTTCGCCACGCGCGCGGGCTGTGTCATCGCTGCTATCAGCTTCATGGCCGCTTCCTTGTTCGGCGCCCCCTTCGGTACTCCGAGACAGTCGGTGCCAATCACGGAACCCTTGAACGTGTAGTCGGCGGCGCCGCCATCTTTTTTCACAGTCTCTGCCCGTCCGTTCCAGGTGATGACCAGATCCGCCTCACCGTCTTTCAGCAACTGCGCCGACTGAGCGCCCGAGGTCCACCACACGGCGACATTTGGTTTGATCGCTTCAAGCCGCTTGATGGCGCGATCCAGACCCTCCGGCGTGCTAAGCACGGAATAGATATCCGCCGGCGCCACGCCATCTGAGAGCAGCGCGATCTCGATCGAGTCCTGCGCATTGGCGCGCAGCGCGCGACGGCCCGGGAATTTGGCGACATCCCAGAACTCCGCCCAGGTCTTCGGCGGATTCTCGCCATAGGTCTTGGTGTTCCACGACAAGACGGTGCCATAGGAGTCGAACGGATAGCAGTAGTCGGACTTTGCACCGGCCGGCACGGAGTTGGGATCGATGATCTTGTAGTCGAGCGGCTCCAGCAGCGACTGTGCGGCGGCCTGCGCGCCCTCCGGTGAGCCGAGGTGAATGACGTCGGTGGTGACCGCACCCGAGGTGACCTGCATCTTCAGGGCGGCCAGGCCGTCGCTTAGGGTCTCCTCGCGGACATCATAGCCAAGCTCCTTTGCAGCGGGAGCCCACATGGCTTCCTTAATGGCGTTACCATAGTCGCCGCCAGCGGTCGTGATGGTGACCGTCTGGGCATGGACAGGCAAGGCAGCCGAGATTGCGAATGCTGTTAAGGAAATGCGTAGCCAGGACATAGGTTCTCCTCCCTTTAAATGGCGCTCAAAAGAGCCATTTATTTCTAATCGTAACGTTACGATTGCACTTAATCGAAACTAGAGTCAAGATGCTTGCGTGAAGGAGTTTGAATTGACCGGGACATCGAATCCGGTAACGTCACGAACGCTCCAGCAAATTTCAGCCGACGCTTTTCGCAGACAAAAGTCAGGACAGAATGGCCAATCTAAAACAGATCGCGGCGGAACTGTCCCTCTCGGTTACCACGGTATCCCGCGCACTGAAGGATGGGCCGGAAGTTCATCCCTCGACCATCGCTCGCGTCAAGGAGGTGGCGAAGCGGGTCGGCTATGTGCCAAATCATCATGGCTTCGCGCTCAAAACTGGCCGCACGCTGACGATGACGGCAATATACCCGATGGAGACACAAGACCATCTGTCCGATCTGTTGAAGATCCCCTTGATCGAAGGCATGACGCTGGCGGCGCGGCAAGCGGGTTATAGTATGTCCATCTATTCCACGACTCCCGACGACGATCCCGTTGAGAGTGTGCAGCGGCAGCTTCAGGCGCGCAGCACTGATGGACTGATCATTACGCGCATGGTGTCAAGCGATCCGCGCGTCAAGCTGCTGCTGGATCAAGGCATGCCATTTGTCGCGTTCGGAAGAACCGACCTGGACGTCGCCTATCCTTATGTCGATATCGACAACGAACAGATTGCCTACGAGGCGACCCGACAGCTCATGGACAAGGGCTGTCGACGCATTGCGCTGCAACTTCTCGTTCCGGGGGACCAGGCGAGTGCCATGCGTCTTTCTGGGTACGAACGGGCAATGGCCGAGGCTGGTATTCCGATCGACCAGTCGCTGATCGGCCACGGCATGTTCACCATGGAATCGAGCGCCGCCTGGTTCGATCGTTTACTGGTGTCGCCAGACCCGCCGACTGGCCTGGCGTGCGCCAACGAGCTGGGACTTCTAGGGGCGTTACACGTTCTTGGCAAAAGAGGACTTGCGCCGGGCAAGGACGTCCACATTGTCACTCGTGACAGCACGCGGCTGGCACGCTTCCTACCCGCCAAAATTGGCGTTCATTCTGTCGACATGGCAGGGGTCGGGCGTACACTCGTCGAAGTACTCGAGAGGCGGATCGCTAATCCGCTTGGACCCGTGGAAACAATCTTGTTCAAAGGTGAGTTCGAGCCGGGCGAGTAGTCGGACCAGAAGAAGACGGACTGAGATAGGACACAGGCAAGCTCGCCGTCACCGTTAAGTAGCCTCCGGCGTAGGGCTCGTGCTGACGTTCACGACCTAGGACGCACGCGCCAGAGGCGCGACCCAGAATTCGAAAGCTTCTAGGAATCCCGGCCACTCCTTGATAGCGGCCATTAAGTCTAAGCCTGTTCGAATCCCATGCGCGCCACACCGGTGACGATGACAACTATGTCTAGTCTATTGGCCTCTAAAGCCCTCCCACCGTAAGACACCGCCGGGTTAAGCTCCTCTCGCTTCAATCCCGTTGGCGTAGCGCTTCGATAATGACCTTTTAATGCGGGAAGATTCTGCCGGCGGCTTGGATAGTAGAGAAAATAGCCGCCGAAGAAGAGCGACCAATCATCTAGAACCTGAACTAGCAGGCCCGACGCGATCTGCCGCTCCACGATGTTCTCGGGCACATAGGCGACGCCATAGCCGTCCAGCGCGGCGTCGATCATGGCGTAGGTGTTGTTGAAGGTAAGTTGACCGTCCACACGGACACGCAGCGCCTGTCCATCCTTTTCGAACTCCCAGGCGTAGAGGCCGCCGGCGGTCTCTTGGCGCATGTTGATGCGACGTGCCGGGCCAAATCCTGCGGATGCGCAGGCACACCATGCGCGGCAAAACAGTCGGGAGAAGCCACTGCCACCAACCGCCAGTCAAGCCAAAGGAGCCATTCAATCGCAAGGATCAAAATGATTGCTTGTGGCGCGACCGCGACCTCCAGAGCGGTCGCCTGCAACGTGGGCTTTCAGAACAGGCAGGTGATCTCTAGGTCCTACTTGAGGCGCAGGCGACCGTGCAGCCACTAGTTCTTGCCGCTCGTCAACCCATCTAGGATGCGCCTCGCCGGGAGCTTGGGCCAGGCAGAAGTGCGGCGCTGCGAATCGTTTTGCCGTGAACGCCCGGCCTCAAGCATCCGTCGTGAGACGGCCTCCTGCTGCTGGCGCAGGTGGTCGCTCAGCAGCTTGTTCCGCGTGATGTAGCCTGCGTTGACACCCGGGATCGAGTGATTCATCAAAAGGTGAACATCCAGCTCCGCAACGCCTGCGGCCTGCGCGATTGTGCGGAAAGTCTGCCGCAGGTCATTGCCCCATTTCGACAGATCGTCGCGCTTCTCCTTGTGCTCGACCATGTGACCGCTTCCACTGTCGGCCGGGAAGAGCCAGTCACGCGATTGATCTGCATAGAGGGCCCGACCAATGCGCATCACTCGGACCAGACAGCGGATCATCGCGTTCGACAGCGGTATGTCGAAAGCCTTGATCTCACCGCCCTTAGGCCTGGGTATGTGCAGGAGACGGGCGCGAAAATTAACATGCTCTACCCGTGCCTTCCTGATTGCCTCAGGACGATGGCCTGAAAGCAGCATGAACAGATGGAACTCCCGCCGAACGGGGTTCTTCAAGGCCGCAAGCTGATTGAACCATCCTTCCAGATCCGACAGACCAAGCGCGGAGTTGCGCCGATGCTCGGCATTCCAGTCGATGGCTGATACCGGGTTGTCCGCAGGCAACGAGCGGGCGGCTTTGCGAGCATGGTTGTAAACAGCCCGCAGCGTTCGCATGCAGCCATTGGCGATGTAGGCGCCGTTTTCCTTGGTCAGTTTCTCGTGCCGCGCCGTTACCAAGGCAGGATCATTGCCGAACTTGGACAGAGGTTCGTCAAGCCAGTCAGCCAACAGCCGCTCGACATGATCGCGGTAGTTGTTGATCGTCCCTTCGCTCCTGCCCTTCTTATTCATGTGCCCGTCACGGTAGCGCTCCCAGGCAATGCGCAGAGTGGGGTTCCCTATCGACGGCAAATCCACGGCGGCGGAATCAGCCTCCGGCTTTTGCCTCGATGGGCGGGGATCCACGCCGTTGGCGATCTTCCCGAGAATGTCCTTTGCCTTCGCCCGCGCCGCTCGTGTCGTGAGCTCTCCAACTTCAGCAACCTTCATGCGGACGGAAAGGCGCTTTCCCGCCTTCCTCCGCTCACCCTGGACGACGAATGTTTTTCGCCGTTTGCCAACAAGAACCATGAACCCCGGCAGGTCGATATCGCGGGCAAAATATTGCCCTGAAGTCGCGGCCTGAAGGTTCGCGACGGCGCGGTCGGTGAGGGAGAGACGAAGGTCTGTCATTGCGATTAGTACGGCATTAATACGGCGATTGCGATGCATTCGATCTGTTGGTATCTCTACGCTACGATAGCCGCGCAGCACGAAAAAAGCAACCACCTCAAGCAATTATGGGAAGTCAGATCGTACTGCGACGTGCAACGGGCAACAACAGGAAAGGCCGTCTGTCAAATTCCTAATCTGTAGGTCACAGGTTCGATTCCTGTCGGGATCACCAATGTTTTCAAAGGGTCCGTCAGAAATTCTTCGTTGCGACAGCTGTGGTCGAGCGTAACCCATGATCAAACAGGAGTTGATCGGACGTTCAAATAAGCCGTGGCCGCAAGGACTATGGATCGAGCCCTTGCTTGACCCAGCTCAAATTGGCGAACTGACTACACTCCTCCATTGGGTATTCGACCTGTTTTGGTTTAGCGACAGCTACCAAATTGCAAGAGAGACGCACTCACAGCACCGATGCTTCCGAGATGATTTTTCTCTCTCGTAGATTTATCTCGCTGGGCATTTTCCTGCGGATGGGCAACACGTCGAACTTGAACCCAGTCCTTAGCAAGCCCCACGCACCAGCCGGCGCAAAGAGCGTCACGCCGATGGCGAGAATTCCCAGAACGATGAAGTAGAGTGACCCGATATTGCCCATTGTCTCACGCAGCACGAAGTAGATGACGACGCCGACAATGGGCCCTTCCAGGGTGCCGATGCCACCAAGGATGACCGAAAACAGTATCAGCGCCATCCAGTTCACCGAAAAGGCGGCAGTCGGGCTAACCTGGAGGGCTATCATGTAGTAGCAGGCGCCGGCCGCTCCGGAAATCGCGGCCGTAATCAGAAGGATGTATGTCTGTGTCCTGCGGATCGGAACGCCCATGGCTTCTGCGGCTACCGGGCTATCCTTCATGGCACGCAAAGCCAATCCGAAACGGCCCCGCATCAGAAAGACACAGAGCACAAGCGCGGTCATGAGAACTATTGCGGACGTACTGTAGGTCGCCAGAATGCGGACGGAGCGATTCACTCCGCGCATTGCGGTAAGGGAAATCCCGCCACCGGCTCCGAGAGAATTGGTGTGATACACCACAAGGCGCACGACTTCTGAAACAACCCAGGAACCAATTGCAAGCTGTGCGCCCCCTAACCTGAACAGGACCGGCGTGATGGCGAGTCCGAACGTCGCGCAAACCAGCGCCGACAGGATGACGAGGGGGAAAGGTGTCAGTTCAAGGCTGTTTGCTGCAACGAACAAGGTGTAGCCGCCGATACCGATAAAAACCTGAAACCCCATGAACACAATGCCGCCGAACCCCGCCAACAAGTTCCACATCAGGGCAATCGACAACACCGCCGCGACTTCCGTGATTAGAACGACAGCTTGCCGCGACGCCACCAGCGGAACGGCAACCAGAATGGCGGCGGTGATCGCCAGGGCGAACAATGAACGAGCAAGAGGTGAAACCGAGTTCATGTGCGCGCCCTCTTTGCGAAGAGACCGTTGGGCACGGCGAGGAGCCCGACAAGAAACACGAGGTGTCCGACCAGGGGACCGAGGCTCGGGATAATCAGCGTTCCCGCGGACTGCGACAGGCCGAGAATAATGCCTCCGAAAAGTGTGCCCCAAACGGAACCCAGACCTCCCAGGATGACGGCTTCGAAAGCAAAGAGCATACGTTCGGGGCCGGTCGAGGGGTCGAATGTTCCCCGCATTCCGTAGAAGATTGCCGCGACAGCCGATATTGCCAATGCCAGCCCCATTGCGTTCGCGAATACCTTCTTGGTGGCGATCCCCATCAACTGCGCCGTTTGCTCGTTGTCGGAGGTTGCACGAACTGCGCGGCCAAAGCGTGTGGCGCCAAAGATCTTGGCCGTGACGGCGAAAATGCCGACTGATACGACAAGCGTCAGGAGAGGCAGAATACCGACGGTCACCGGACCAAGCTTAACCGCCGCAGCCCCGAGCGCACCCGGATCAAGACTTCTCGTATCGGCGCTGAAAAGCTCCAGCATCACGTTTTGGAGAATGATCGACAAGCCGAAAGTCACGAGAATTGGCGGCATATCGCCACGACCAAGGGTACGTTCGATGAAAAGGCGCTGCACCGCCCAACCCACCGCAAACATAATCAACGCGATGAGGGGCATTGCCAAAAGAGGATGAATGCCGAGGAAGCCGGTTACCTGCAACGCCAAGAAGGCAGAGAATACGATAAAGTCCCCATGCGCCATGTTGATCTGTCGCATGAGTCCCAAGCACAGTGACAAACCGAGACCGTAAAGACCGTACAGTGCTCCGACCAGTGCTCCATTGATGAGCGTTTCCAACATTTCAGTGCATCCCGAAATAGGCGTGCGAAATTTCGGCGCGGTCTGCGTTAGCGGAAGCGCCGGTAAGCACGATCTGACCGTGCCGCATGCAGGCAAAGCGGTTGGAGACCGAAAGCGCTCTGGCAATGTCCTGCTCGACAAGGATCGTGGTCAGCCCTTCGGACCTTAACCTGTCGAACGCAACATAGACCGTGTCGACCGCGACGGGAGAAAGGCCAAGCGAAAGCTCGTCGCATAGCAGAACGTCCGGGTTGGACATCAAGGCGCGACCGATTGCGACCAGTTGCTGCTGTCCGCCCGAAAGCGCCGTGGATGGTCGCTTGCGAAATTCCGCAACCGTTGGGAATATCTCGTAGACCCGCTCCAGGGTCCATCGACCGGAACGCCGGCAATGAGCACCGACAAGAAGATTGTCTTCGACCGTCAGGCTTGGAAAGAGCTGACGGCCTTCCGGCACCATTGCCAACCCCGCGCCAACGATCTGCATTGGCGACATCGAAGAGATGTCGCCTCCCCGGAGGGTTACATGCCCGGATTGCGGCTTAATGCGTCCCGTGAGCACGGCAAATGTGGTTGTTTTGCCTGCGCCATTGGCGCCGATTAGAGCCAGCGTCTCGCCCCGGCTCATTTCGAGGCTAATCCCAAATAGCACCGGCAGGGGCCCGTAGCCGGCCCTCAAATCAGTTACTGTTATCATGGCTATCCGGCTCCATGCCGAGGTAGATCTGCCTGACTTTCGGCATCTGCATGGTCTGTTGCGGATCGCCGTGGGCAATAATTTGCCCATCACCCAGAACGGCCAATTGATCAGCCGTATTGGTCAATACATGCACGAGGTGCTCGATCCAGATGATTGCAACGCCGCTACGTGCAAATGTCTGAACGAGCTTGGCCACTCCCGCGGCCTCGTCATCGGTAAGCCCCCCCGCAATCTCGTCGAGCAGAAGCACCGAAGGTCTCGTCGCCAGTGCTCGAGCCAGTTCCAGGCGCTTGCGATCCAGAAGAGGTAGCGTCCCTGCGATCGTATCGCCGCGATCATGAAGACCACACGTTTGGAGCACCTCAAACGCGGTGGTTTCAGCTTCGTGGTTCGGGAGGGCCGCACCGAATCTGGCGGCGACCAGAACATTCTCGAAAACCGTCATGTGCGCAAAGGTTTGGGGTATCTGGAACGTGCGGCCGATACCGGCCACCGCTCGAGCCGATGCACGAAGTGGCGTTACGTCGATCCCGTTCAGAAACACTTCGCCTGAGGACGGCGCAAAGGCGCCGGAAATGACGCCGAAAAGAGTAGTCTTTCCCGAACCGTTGGGGCCGATGATCCCGAGAATTGTCCCGGGATCGACTTTGATGCTCACCCCATTCAGCACGACCGGCCCGCCATAGGATTTTATGACATTTTGGACAACGAGGGCCGGAGACGTGCCAGTCGCCTCCATGACTTAAGCTTTCGCGCCAAGGGTCATGGTGAAATCCGCCTGGACAGGGACCTCAGGCGCGTTCTTGTTGTAGGTCACCTTCAGATCGTATTTGCCATCTGGCTGGAGACGCCACTGACCGCCAGCAATCTTAAGTTTCGCGACGTTCTTGATCGGGCTTCCAGCCCAGTCGATGTCCCCGACCACCGTCGTCAACTTCGTGTTCTTGATGATGCTCTGAACGGCATCGGGATCTGTCGGATCGGCCGCGTTCTTCAGCGCATTGATGCCGACCTCCCAAAGTGCGTGAATGACGCCAATTGGCTGCGTCCATCGCTTGCTTGTGGTTTTCTGGTAGTCGTCTGCAAGCTCCTTGCATGATTGACCGGTCAGCGTGGACTTGAACGGGTAGCTTGGCGCCCACCAGATTTCGGTAGACATGCCGTCGCCATTCTGGCCGAGGGCTTCGACGCCAGATGGAAACAGAAGCGCCTTGGCCGGGGTCGCAATCTTCGGCTTGAAACCGAGTTGCTGCGCCTGGCGCCAAAAAACAGCCCATTCGGGCGGAGCAAACAGACCGGTGACAATGTCACATCCGGCATCGCGGAAAGCGACGATCTGACGGGAGAAGTCATCCGCGCCAGGCTGGAAGGTCCCGACATCGACAACCTTGTAGCCGCCTTTGCCAAGCGATGCCGGGAAACCGATTTCCGGGTTGGCGAAAACCTTGCCGGGGGGATCATTTGACCAAACGGTGCCAACCATCTTGTTGGTTTGCTGGCCATCCCACATGCCGATGAATGTCTGGATGATGTCCTCGATGCCCCAGAAGAAGTGATTTACGTAACTGAAGCCCTTGTCGGGTTTGCCATTGAGCGGAAACATCCAGCCCTGCCAGGGATCCATCGTGGTGATGCACGGAACACCGGCGACTTCGCATTGCGAAGCGACCGGTACATTGGTCAGCGCGCCCTGAGCGAGCATCAAATTGACGCCGTTGCCATTGATGAGCTGGCTTGCGGATGTTGCCGAGCGGTCGGAGTTCGATTGGTCGTCGATGGCGGTGATTTCCACCTTGTAGTTTGTGCCGTTGACCTTGAGTCCATCTTTCAGGACTTCACGAACCTTGCCGAGCATGAAGGGATCGGCTTCGGCAAATGGTGCGAGAGCTCCTGTCTGCGGGCTGATGTACCCAATACGCAGTGTGGGCGCCGACGCGATGGCAGGTGCAGGCAGAATGGATGAAACGGCACCCGCGACTGCGCCAGTCCCCACCACCTCAAGGAGCTTGCGGCGGGTCAGTCCCCGCGTGTTCTTTGAAAGAGTCATGTCCTATCCCTCTGAAGCATTCGCCGTTCGTTCGGCTTGTTGGCTGCCGACAATTTGGTGCATGCCGGTAAGGTGATAGTAAGAGGTTCCTCCAAGCGTCGGCATCAACAGAATTGCGGATAACTGTGGTGGTATGGAAGGCTGGCGAGAAATGACGCCATCAACAAAAACGGAGCCGAAGCTCCGCTTTTGTGCCTATCCGGGAGGATGCTTCAGGCTGGCGGTTGTTACGGTCGAGCCAGTGCAGGGCTGATCGCCACCGGACCGACATGGTGATCATGTTCGTGATCCTCGGAGTGATCGTGATCAAGCTCCTCAAGGGCACCGTCCGGGATGGGCTCGAGATCCTTGCGGAAATCTATCGGCTGGCCATGCGCAGTATGGTAATAGGATCGGCGCCAGTGTTCGCTATATTCGCGGATCTCCTTGATTGTGAGAAAACCTGCGTTCGTCGCGATCTTCTCCAGGGCCAGCATCCATTGGCGGTAGTAGGCGGCATTGACTGCCTCACCTTCCCGTTGAGGTGATGACCTTATCTCTTCGGAGAAGACGTTCACCCATTCGTTCCAACCGAAATGGCCTTCTCGTGACAGCTGCACCGCGACCGCAAAGGCTTCCGCCTGCCACGGCTCGGAAAAGGCGGGACCGTTTTCGAGCCATTCGGGGCCAATTTCGCGTTCATCTGCAACCATGAACTCACTCCTCAGCCTGCAGGTAACTTTCCCAAAGGCTCAGATAGACGGCGCCGGGGCCATCATTGCTGCTCCCCCAAAGTGCGGCGCTGTCAAAACGCACGCGATAAAGATGCTCCGGGCACTCCCCTCGCCCATGACCATGTTTATCGGGAAAGACATGCGCCCCTTCACAGGCGACGATCGTTCCATTCTTGCCGGCTGCGTAGCGTGGCAAACGCGTGTGTGTAGCCGGGCTGTCGTTGACTGTCCGGACCTCGTCACCCGGCTTGAAACAAGGCTTGGTGTCTACTTCCCGCAATGTCGAGGCGCCAGTAGCGATTGCAGTGGCGACCATCTCTTTCGGCAGCATCAGAGATCGCTCCCTTTTACAGCGAGTTGGGCCAGCCGGGCATCATACTCTTCCCTGGTGACGATGCCTTTCGCTATCAGAAGATCCTCAAGTGAGTGTAGCCAGTGTTCGAAGTAGGATGTCTTGAGATATTCGAGCGGCGCCATGCGTTCCATGGAATGGCGGCTTTCGTCGATATTGAAGCAGCCGGCGGCAAGTAAAAGAAGGTTCACCGCGAAAGTCGTCTCTTCCCATTCGGCCTTGAAAAGCGGCTCGTCGTCATTCCTCACAACAGGGCCAAACCCCTGCATCCCACCCATGTCTGCTATGGAGTGCATCGTTGCTCTCCCTTCAAGACCGATGTGGGGAAAGGGGGATGCCGGTTCCGATCATGGAATCTCGCGTCACGAGCTCGACTAGTCTCTCCTCACTCCAGTCCTCGGTTGCGTCAGGTCGCATGGGCAGGACCATGTAGCGGATCTCCGCATTGCTGTCGTACACCCTTACTTCGCAGTCGCTCGATATCTTCAAGCCGAACTCGGCAAGCACCGCGCGCGGCTCGATGACGATGCGGCTGCGATATGGCGCGGATTTGTACCAAGTAGGCGGCAGACCAAGTACCGTCCATGGATAACAGGAGCAGAGCGTGCAGACGATAACGTTGTGAACTTCCGGCGTGGTCTCCAGGACCACCATGGCTTCACCCTGAAGACCGCTCACATTCAGCTCTTTCAGAGCCTCCGTGCCATCTGCCAAAAGTCGCTGTTTAAAATCCGGGTCGGTCCAGGCACGAGCGACCACCTTTGCACCGACACGCGGGCCGAGTTTGTTCTGAAAAATGTCCACAATCTCTGCAACGGCGCCGGGGTCGATCTTCCCCTTTTCAACCATCAAGGTTTCAATCGCCTTGATCCTAAGCGCCGGATCGGACGGTGGTACGGTATGATCTTGGTGGCTCATCTCGCCCGCCATTCAACAAATCGATTGGTCACCAATATGCTCTAGAGCGGCCGCTCATCGTATCATCAATTTTGTGGAGGGTCACATCGCGAGCGATGAATGCAGACAATCCGCGCATAGCGCGTCTGCGGCATCTCAATCCGTAACAGCAAGCGTTGTGTTCATTTCAGAGGTCGGCAGATCGAGCACCGTGCGAACGCCCACCTCACCGGCTGCCGCCAATCCATGAAAGATGGCGCGACCAACAGCGCCATGCATTCCCCCACCGCCAACGCCTTACGCTCAGCTCTTACTATTTGTGCTCGACGTCAGTCCTCTTAGTTCATCCAGCAGTTTCAAAGACGGAACCGGAAGCAGGCCGCGGCGCCGACGAAATGCCACAAGGGTACGACGTCCATCCACCCCCGCAATCGAGAGGGGTGCGACCAATCCCGCACGTCGTTCGGGCTCGAACATTGGCTCCGCCATCCAGCTCAGGAAGCCGGAGTCGACGACAAGGCTCTTGAGCACGGTGATCGAGCGCGTTCTGACGACGATATCAGGCAGCCCGAGACCCTGCTCGGCGAAAACGCGTTCGAGATGCTGGTGAGGACCGGTACCGGCCGGCGGGATAGTCCATCTCTCCTGGAGAGTATCACCGAGAGCCAGCTTGCGCCGGCGCCTGAGCGGATGCTCCGCAGCAACGATGATATGACTAGTGTCCTGCCACCGGCAATCACGAATCGCCACAATTTCATCCGTGTCAGGCGATTCCGCGCCAAGGGCGAGATCGATCTCGTGTTTCGCAAGACCCGCGGCCAACAAATCCCAAACGCCTTCCACGACATCGAAGTGCAGCCCGGGCCATTTTCGTAGCGTGCGCTCGATGGCGGGCGGCAGGATCGAACTGGCAATGCTTGCGACCGCGCCAACGCGAACGGTACCCTTTCCCCCGCCACGCAAGGCTTGAATCTCCTCCAGGGCCTGTGCGGCCCCGGCATGCAGCGAAGTGGCGTGCGGCAGAAAGGCCTTCCCGATCTCGGTCAGCTGCATGCCTTTTGAGTGGCGCTCGAAGAGTTCGGTCCCAAGCTGCTCCTCAAGGCGCTTGATGGCTCGGCTGAGTGCGGGCTGCGTCATGTTGAGCACGATGGCCGCCCGGCCAAGGCTTCCCGCCTTGACGATCGCCGTGAAAGTCGCCAGTTGCTCGACGCTCAATGCCATAACCAAGTGTAATGACTTCTCCCTTCTTATGCAATTCCTTGCAAGGGCTCGCGGTTCTAGTCTGGGATGAGGATCGATAGAAATCCGAGACAGGAGGAACCATGGGTATTGTCGACGCGCCGGAGTTGCGACGCGTGAGCGCGCCGACCGTGCGGGATGCCGTCATCGATCTGCTGCGTCGTCTCAACATGACGTCGATCTTCGCCAACCCCGGATCGACGGAATTGCCGTTGTTCCGGAACTTCCCCGAAGACTTCCGCTACATTCTCGGGCTCCAGGAGGCCGTCGTCGTCGGTATGGCCGACGGGTTCGCGCAAGCGACCCGCAACGCGTCTTTTGTCAACCTGCATTCGGCGGCAGGTGTAGGCAATGCGATGGGAAACATCTTCACCGCGTTCAAGAACCGAACGCCCCTCGTGATCACGGCCGGACAGCAGGCCCGCTCCATCCTCCCTTTCGATCCGTTTCTCGCCTCCCGGGAAGCAACCGAGCTTCCCAAGCCCTATGTGAAATGGAGCGTCGAGCCCGCTCGCGCAGAGGACGTGCCCCTCGCCATCGCGCGCGCTTACTACGTGGCGATGACGCAGCCCTGCGGTCCAGTTTTGGTCTCGGTGCCCGTCGACGACTGGGATCGCGCCGCGGAGTACGTGCCATCGCGGATCGTCAGCCAGCGGGTCCGCCCCGATGCCGCCATCCTCGAAAAGATCGGAAACGCGCTAGACGATGCGAAACGACCCGTGTTCGTCGTCGGGGCGGCTGTCGATCGCGACGAGGCATTCGACGAAACGCGCCTGCTCGCCGAGGCACACAACGCCAGAGTCTTCGCTGCGCCCATGTCCGGGCGTTGCAGCTTCCCGGAGGATCATCCTCTGTTCGCCGGATTCCTGCCTGCGATCCGCGACAAGATCGTCGGCCTGCTTCAGGGCCACGACCTCGTCTTCGCTATCGGCGCGCCGGCTTTCTCTTATCATGTCGAGGGGTTCGGGCCGCATCTGCCGGCCGGAGCCGAACTCTGCCAGTTGACCGACGATCCCCAGACCGCCGCCTGGACGCCGCAGGGAATGGCCGCGATCGGCAGCGTGCGACTCGGGCTGCTGGATCTTCTTGCTCGCGCGACACCGACGAAGCGCGGGGCGCCGCCGGCGCGCGCTATCGCGCCGAGGGTAATGCCGACGGTGCCGCTCTCAACTGCGTATGTCATGCAAACCATTGCAGACACAAAACCTGCGGACGGCATTATCGTCGAGGAGGCGCCAGGCGCCCGATCCGTAATGCAGACGCATTTGCCCATCACGCAGAGCGGAGCCTTCTACACGATGGACAGCGGCGGACTCGGCTACGGCATGCCGGCGGCCGTGGGCGTAGCGCTCGGCAAGCCCGGCCACCGCGTGGTCGCACTGGTGGGCGATGGCTCGAGCCTCTACTCGATCCAGGCAATCTGGAGCGCGGTGCAACTCGGTCTGCCCGTCACGTTCGTCATTCTCAAGAACGGGCGCTACGCGGCGCTACAGGATTTCGCACCCGTGTTCGGCTTTAGTTCGCAAGAGCATGTCCAGGGCACCGACCTTCCCGGGCTCGATTTCGTCTCGATTGCGAGGGGCCTGGGTTGCTCCTCAGTTCATGTCAGGAATGCCACAGGCCTGCATGACGCTTTTGCCGAGGCATTTTCATCCGAGCGACCAACTCTGATTGAAGTCGAGGTCGAGGACAGAGACGTGCACCAATAAACAAGAACCAGGGGAGGAAGACATGAACACAATTTCGATGCTGATCGACGGCGAACCAGAAGCGGCCACCGGTAAGGCCACGTTTGAGCGCGCAAATCCACTCGATGGCCAGATCGCAACGCGAGCGCCTGCAGCAACGGCGGGCGATGCGGTTGCGGCCGTGGAAGCAGCCGCCACAGCCTTCCCGAACTGGGCTGCCACAGGGCCCTCGGAGCGTCGCGCTCCTCGCGTCCCGCATCCAGTCCGGGATCTGCCATATCAATGGCCCGACCGTGCATGACGAAGCCCAGATGCCGTTCGGAGGAGTCAAGGATAGCGGATACGGGCGGATCGGAGGCAAGGCAGGAATCGCTGAGTTCACCGACCTCCGCTGGATCACTATCCAGACAAGCGAACGACATTACCCGTTCTGATCAGGCGCGAGCCCGATCTCATTCTCCAATGAATTGACGTTGCTCTCTCAGCATTGCTGGAGAGGCGCGGGGAGAGTTCGCGCAAAGGGAGGAGCAGGGTGTCAGATCACCAGCTACAGCGCCATGGGATCGACTTTCTCGGCTCCGGCGCGAAGCCGCCCTTGTTCCGCGCTCGTCTTTTCAAAGGCCGATCGGACATCACCCTGATCCGGCACAGCGAGGCAAAGATCGCCGGAATTGCTGAACGCGGAGAGCATCTTACGCAGCTGATGAGGCACACGAATGATCGTGCTGGCATGTCGACCACACGACGCAAAGCAACAGGAGGAAAGTTGTGACAGGATCGTACCCAAAGGGCCCTACGTCCGCTCCGACCATCCCGGCTACCGGCAACGGCGCAGTTCGCCTTCCCGGTGAGGTGGGCGGTAGCGGCGGCAGCGCAAATCCCTCCTTGGACATCGGGCAGCTTCTCGATAATGGCCCTTGGACCGTCGTCCAGAAGCTCGTCGTCCTCATGGCCGCCATGTCGATCATCATGGACGGGTTCGATGGGCAACTGATTGGCTTCGCCGTCCCGGTTCTGATCAAGGAGTGGGGCGTTACCCGCGGCGACTTTGCTCCCGCACTTGCGGCCGGGCTGGTCGGAATGGGAATAGGAAGCGCCTTCGCCGGTCTACTCGCTGACCGGTTTGGACGACGCGGGGCCGTGATCGTCAGCGTGATGGTCTTCGGGCTGGCGACCTTCTGCATCGGCTTCGCAGCAAACCTCTGGCAGATCGGCGCCTTGCGATTTATCGCGGGGCTAGGCATCGGCGGCGCCTTGCCAAGCGCCACCACCGTCGCGGCGGAATTCACACCCGCGCGGCGTCGGACGCTCGCCATTACCGCGACCATCGTCTGCGTCCCGCTTGGAGGCATGCTCGCCGGCCTGTTCGCCGGTGTAGTCCTGCCAAATCTCGGTTGGAGGGCCCTGTTCTTTCTTGGCGGTGCTCTGGCCGTGCTCCTAGGCTTCATTCTGCTGTTCATTCTCCCAGAAACGCCCCGCTTTCTGGTGCGCCGGCCGGCACGCTGGGAAGAGCTGCGCCGGCTCGTCGGACGCATGTCGCGACCGGTTCCGGCCGATATTGTCTTCACAGATTTGGGCGAGCAGCAGATCGGGAAGCGCGAGGGCCTGCTTGCATTGTTCGAGAACGGCCGGGCGCGCGACACGATTGCGCTCTGGTGCGCCTTCTTTCTCAATTTGCTTGCCGTGTACAGCGCCTTCACCTGGCTGCCGACGATGTTGACTTCCGAAGGGCTCGACGTCGCGATCGCCGGATCCGGTCTAACGGCTTACAACTTGGGGGGCGTGTTCGGCGCACTGATATGCGCCATGACCATCACGCGGTATGGTTCGCGCTGGCCGCTCCTGCTGTGCAGCCTTCTGGGTGCCGCCACCGCGCTTTACCTGACCGGCGTGAACACCAAGCTGGAGACGGGCATCCTGATAGCCGGGTTCGGCGTGCAAGGCTTTTTCGCCAATGCCGTGCAGTCGACCATGTATGCCGTCTGCGCGTACGTCTACCCGACGACCGTCCGGGCCACAGGCACGGCCTCCGCCCTCGCCTTTGGTCGGCTTGGGGCCATCCTCAGTGCCTTTGCCGGTGCAACGGTGATCACGATCGGCGGGAAGGATGGCTATCTCCTGATGCTGGCGCTCGCCATGATCGGTCTCGCCCTCTCGCTTGCTTTCGTTGGCCACCACATCCCCGCGCGCAAACCATGACGAGGATCTCACCCGTTTCCATATGGGATTTGAGGCGGCTCGCCCAGCGCCGCCTCCCGAGAATGTTGTTCGATTACGTTGAAGGCGGCGCAGAGGACGAGCGAACCATCTCGGAAAACGTAGAGGCTTTCAGTAAGATCAAGCTGCTGCCGCAACGCCTGCGGGACGTCAGCAAGAGAACAACTGGCGTCGATCTGCTGGGCACCAGGATCGCCGCACCGCTCGTTGTCGGACCGACGGGCCTGAACGGAGCCATCTGGCCGAACGGAGACACAGCGCTCGCAACGGCCGCCAAGCGGGCCGGCGTTCCATTCGCCCTCTCGACGGCCTCCAACGAGCGGCTGGAGACAGTCGCAAAGGTCGGAGGCGAACTCTGGTTCCAACTCTACGTCGTCCATCGGCAGCTCGCTGAAAGTCTCGTTGATCGCGCAGCGAACGCGGGTTACGGCGCGTTGGTCTTGACTGTCGACGTGCCCGTCAACGGAAAGCGCGAGCGAGATCTCCGCAACGGGTTTCAGATACCGTTTCGCTATTCGGCCCGCACGGTCTTTGACGCTCTTACGCATCCGCGATGGACAGCCAGGCTACTCATGAATGGTTCGCCAACGCTCGCAAATCTGGCCAGCGACAACGCAAATACGCTTGAGGCGCAGAATGCTCTTTTGCGGCGCGAGATGGACGCGAGCTTCGATTGGGACGATCTTGCCCGCCTTCGCGATCGCTGGCCGCGACGCCTTCTAGTCAAGGGCGTTTGCAATCCGGAAGACATCGCGCGTTGCTTCGCGATCGGCGCCGATGCGGTGGTGATATCGAACCATGGTGGGCGACAGCTCGACGATGCCGCTCCCCCCATGGAGATCCTGTCCCAGGTCCGCCATCTCGGACCCGTCCTGGTCGACGGTGGCGTGCGTCGTGGCTCCGATATCGTCAAAGGCGTTGCTCTAGGCGCGAAAGCGGTGCTGCTCGGTCGATCCGTCCTTTACGGATTGGCCGTGGGCGGCGAGGCCGGAGCATCCAAGGCACTGAGTATTCTCTTCGACGAGATCGACCGAACGCTGGCGCTCATCGGCTGTGCCGCGGCCTCTCGCCTGAACGACTCATTCATTCATCGCGACGACCACTCGCGAGCAAGCGAACGCGCCGGACCCGTCGACGACCCAATGGACTGAGAGAGGAACCGTCAATGCGAACACAAGTGGGGATTATCGGAGCAGGTCCCGCTGGATTGCTCCTTGCTCAAATATTGCATTTGAACGGCATCGAATCGGTCATCGTCGAAAGCCGGTCGCGAGACGAAATTGAAAGGACGATTCGGGCCGGCGTGCTCGAGCAGTCGACGGTGGATCTCATGACGGAGATCGGCGCCGGCGATCGTTTGAAGCGCGAGGGTTTTGTGCATGGCGGCTTCGAGTTACGTTTTGCCGGCATGGGGCATCGCATCGACCTTCAAGACTTGACGAATGGCCGCAGGATCACCGTTTATCCTCAGCATGAAGTTCTGAAAGACCTCATTGCGCTTCGGTTGGGTACCGGCGACCCTATTCATTTCGAAGCCAAGGCAACCGGCATCGAAGGCCTGACCGCCGAGCAACCCGTCGTCCGTTTCACCACCAAGGACGGCGAGACACGAGAGCTGTTCTGCGACTTCGTCGCCGGATGTGACGGCGGCTACGGCGGAAGCCGCGCCGCGATTCCGGAGCAGTTGGTCCGCCACGACTACTTCCGAGCCTATCCGTTCGGCTGGTTCGGCATCTTGGCCAAGGCGCCTCCATCATCCGAAGAACTGATCTATGCCCATCATGAACGCGGCTTTGCGCTGATCTCGACGAGGTCCCCGGAAGTGCAGCGCATGTATTTCCAGTGTGATCCCACCGACAGTGTCGATAGCTGGTCCGATGACCGGATATGGAACGAGTTGCAGACGCGGGTGGGCGGCGACGGGTTCGAACTCAAGACGGGCCCGATATTTCAAAAAGGAATCATTCCACTCCGCTCCTTCGTCTGCGAGCCGATGCGGCATGGCCGACTATTTCTTGCAGGCGACGCCGCACACTCCGTCCCTCCGACCGGTGCCAAGGGCCTGAATCTGGCTGCCGCGGACGTGCACGTCCTCGCCCAGGCCCTGGCCTCGTACTATTCCAATCGATCAACCGCGCTTCTGGACGCTTATTCGCCCACGGCGCTTCGGCGGGTGTGGCGAGCCCAGCACTTCTCGTGGTGGATGACGTCGATGCTTCACCGATTCCATGAGGGCCCCGAATTCGACGTGAAGCGCCAGATCGCAGAGCTCGAGTTCGTGACTTCGTCCCGGGCCGCCGCGACAGCTCTCGCCGAGAACTATGTAGGGCTGCCATTGGCGTGAAACGCCGAATTGGCCCTGATCGGCAAGGGTCTGGTCCTCAACTGTCACGGAGCCCGTGGGCAAGCGGATCATCATTCATGGCGCCTGCGCTCCGAACGCGCCCCCGGCCGCCTGCAATACCTTGATCGAAATCCGGCAGGCAGAGGCCGCCGGGTGGTATCGGCGCGAGAAAGGCACCGTTTGGCTTGACCGCGGTGGCGAAGCGATGGTGGGCCGCCGTCCGCGTGCCTAGAGACCCTGATCTCGTCTGGTCCACAATAATGTGGATAGCGAATACTACGCGGCCCGGTCGATAGTTCCCGAAACCAAACCGGGCATCAGCATGTCTGCAGCGAGACTTCGGAACAACTACCCCGGCGCCAGCCGAAACAGTCCCGTGCCTTGAGGAACTTCCAGCACCACGGGGCCACCAGTGCCTGACGCTCATGAGTGCGCAAGGGGATTGCAACGTTTCCTCGCGCCATCAAAGGTCGGGCCAGCGGCAAGCACAAGCTGAGTTTGCGATTGAGTTCAGGCAACAAGGCATCCCAGCGCCTTTCGACCCCAATCGCCATCGAACCGAAAGCGCAAGATGATTGCTTCAGACTTGAATTGCACCGATATCGCGAGACTTGTTTCTTCCAAGCAGGTTACAGCTGTCGAGATCGTGGGAGCCTTGATCGACAGAGCAGAAACGCTCCAGGGCTACAATGCCTTCGCGTCGCTGAATGCCGAGGCGGCGCTGTCGGCGGCCGCCGAAGCCGACCGCATCACCGCCTCGGGAGAGGCAGTCGGTCCCCTTCATGGCGTCCCATTATCGTTCAAGGACAACATCAACGTACGCGGCTATCCGACGACAGCTGGCACACCAGCCATGCGTGACTTTCGCCCCGAGGAGGATGCGCCAGTCGCCAAGGCGTTCAAGCTTGCCGGCGCAATCGTTTTCGGCAAGAACAACATGCACGAGCTGGCTTATGGCGCGACAACAAACAACGCTCTCTTCGGGCCCTCGCTCAATCCTTTCGACACCAGACACGTCTGCGGTGGATCGAGCGGAGGAAGCGCCTGCGCCGTCGCCGCCCGGATGGTGCCGGCAAGCATAGGCACGGACACCGGCGGTTCGGTCAGAGTACCCGCCTCCTTCTGCGGGCTGTGGGGTTTCCGGCCGACGCCGGGTCGCTGGCCGCGAACGGGCATCGTTCCAATATCCATCACACGCGATACGCCCGGCCCTATCACCCGCTCACCCAGCGATCTCGCTCTCCTCGACAGCGTTGTGGTCGGTGTACCGCAGGTTCCCAGGCCGCAGGTACTCAGCGGACTGAGAATTGGGATTGCCAACGATCTGTTCTGGAGCATGGCCGATCTTGAGGTTTCCGCTATCTGCGAGCGAGCGTTGCGGCTCCTGGAGCAGCTTGGGGCCGAACTGGTGCCTGTCAAGGCAAGTCAGTTGCTGCAGCACCATCTCGCATCGACAACGACGATCGCGGTTTTCGAAGGAAAGGTGACCTTGCAGGAGTTCCTTGATGCCCATGCGGTGGGGCAATCGCTCGAGGCCGTCGCCAAAGGCATAGCTGCAAGCGATGTTCGCGCGATACTGATGAGCCAATTGGGTGCCGAAACGGCGATACCCGACGCAACCTATGCCGAGGCGCTCAGCGTTCATCGCCCCGCGATACAGGAAATCTACCGTCGCCTCTTTCGTGACAATTCTCTGGACGTGCTTGCATTTCCCACCTCGCTGATCGCCGCGCCGCTCATAGGCGAGGATGAGACGGTGATGTTGAACGGCAAGCCGGAGCCGCTGTTCCAGACCGCAATTCACAACACCGATATCGGCAGCAACGCGGGCATTCCCGGTATAACCATCCCTGTTGGATTGACCAGGCGAGGCTTGCCCGTCGGGCTGGGGCTCGACGCCGCGGCAGGAGCGGACCGGCTTCTGCTCGACATCGCGATCGAACTGGAGACCCATTTCCCTGCGCTGACACCGTCCTTGCCGAACTGATCGAAAGGCGATGTCGCCTGCGATGGTGTCGGTTCCGCTGGAAAAACGATGCCAAATGTCTGTTGGAAGCCCCTCGATCTCCACTTCCTGAAAAATTGCATTGATCGGCACGTCCGCATGCGGCAGGGTATGCGTTTATTGCTTCATTAGCGACGGCTTGCGGTAACTGCGAGGCGGGAGTGGTTGGTCCTATATACGACATGACGTCGGACGAAGTGCGCATCTTTGCCAACATCGTCGGTTCTCTTTCTGCTCAAAATTTAAAGGACGCTGTCCGCGAGGTCGTGTTTCCTGACATCCTGACCTTGCTTCGAGCAGATGTGCTGGCGTCCTTCGAATGGGACAAGCACAGCAAATCCTATTGCAAGCCGTTCATGATAAATCAGGCCCCCGAGAACGTCGCACGGTACCAGAAGTGGTTTCAGTACCGCGATCCGATGACGGACAAGCTGCGCGATCTCCGGCGCCCGGCGCATGTGGCGGAAGTCATCTCAAAACGCGAACTGAACAAGACCGAATTCTACAACGATTTCCTCGCGCGCGATGGAATGCAGCACGGCGTCAACCTGTTCATGCATCGCGACGGTCGGGAACTCGCTGATTTGAGGGTTTGGCGGACCAAGTCCCGCCCCGATTTCGGCAACCGGGAGCTCGATCTTCTCGCGGCCCTTGCGCCCTTCGTGCGGCGTGCCCTGTCGATAGCGCCAGGAGTTAGCCTGGAACAGCTGACGGACAGGGAGCGCGACGTCGCATTGCTTGTCGCGCGCGGCTGCTCCGACAAGGATATTGCTCGCGTGCTGAACATCGGCTTCGCTACGGTCCGCACGCATCTGGGCAATTGCCTGTCGAAGCTCGAATGCTCCAACCGCGCCGAGATCGCGGCTCAGGTGGCAAGACTTTCGAATTGACAACGCCCACGGCGATCACTCGCCGCCGCCCGGCATCGTTATTCGACCAGCGCTATCACGTCCATGGTTTGTCGCAGCAGTGTTTTCGTGTAGTCTCCGCCTGCGGCTCGGTGAAAATTCGCTCGACAGTCTCGGCTTCCGCGATCCTGCCTCTGTCCAAGACAACCACACGATCTGCAAGGCTGCGCACCACAGCCAGGTCATGGGTCACGAAAAGCAACCCTAGGCCCTCGGACATCAACTGCCTGAGCAGTTCGACGATTGTCGCCTGGACGGAGACGTCCAGCGCCGAGGTTGCCTCGTCGCATACAAGCACGTCCGGTTTGCAGATCAGCGCCCGGGCGCTCATAGCGAGAACATCTTTCCCGCCGATGGAAACGCGGCCGCCGGTGATCCTGGATCCCCTTGCTTGCAAAAGCCAGAAGGGCACGTGCAATGGTGCTCTCGCCCGAACCGCTTTCACCGACCAGTCCCATCACCTGGCCGGGAGCAATGGAAAAGCCGATGTCCTTGACGATGAGCGTTCCATCGTCGAGTGCGACGTTCAAACCGCTAACAGAAACACCAGTCATTGTTCGGTCTTTTCCGTCCGTCCGATAGCCCGCGCCATCCCCTCGGCGAAGAAGTTGCCGCCGATGGACAGGACGGCGATCGCGCTGATTGGGGCAAGAACAGCCCGGGGCTGGATTGTGAGCGAGTTGCGGCTCTCGTTGACCATGAGTCCCCAGTCGGCGTTTGCCGACGGCCGCCGAAAAGCATTTAGGCTTTATTATCGCGCCAAATAAAGCGTGGTAATTGACATCAGGCGTGCATCGTATGTATCAATATGCTTATACAACTACAAATATGAATTCCCGTGCATAACGTCGATCCTTATCTGTCATCTGTTGATGGATGCGTCGACGCTCGACAATTCTTTGTAGAGAAGTTGACCGTCCTCTCGGGTGCGAAAAACTCCTCTAACTCTTTGTTCTCACGCAATTCTTGGCGAGAAGCCATTTCACGCTCTTCCCGGAATTGCTCTCGACCACGCCTTTGGACAACGGAGCAGGAAACACTTTCAACATAGCCGGGGGGCAAAACATGTCGAAATCTATAGGGGCCTATCGAAGGACAATCCTGGCGGCCGGCGCGATGGCGTTTGCCGCGATACTGAGCTTTACCTCGCCGGCAGTGGTCGCCGACGCGCCCGCGCCGCTTCATCCCCTCGACGTGTCGATCCTGTTCCCGGCGCCGAAAGACGCGGCCGACCTTGCCAATTTCATTTCCGTCGCGGACTTGGCCGACGCCAGCGGCACGCCACTGGTTTCTGTCCCGCGGTTCCAGGAGTTTCTGACGATCGCGGCCGGTGATGCCAGCAAAATCGCTGTCCCTGGCGGACCACCGGCGCAGATCGGTCTCCCGGACGGAGTCGAGAACATCAAGAACTGGTTCGTCGCCGGCATCCGTGTCGATGTCGGCGCGCCAGGCCTGTCGAAAAACATTATGACAGCGTTCGGCCAGATTCCGCAGGTCCGCCTGATCCTGCAGCCTGTGACTGTTGAGAGCGGCAAGCTCAAAATCCACGACCGCGCCGCTCATATGATCTTCAGTTTTATCGGAGGAATACCGAAACCACAGGAGATTTGCATAAAGCAGCCGCTGCCTAAGGTCGATCCCGACTTCATTCATTTTCGAGCGACGCTCGCCGCCTTCGTGTCGCTGCGCGACGATCTGGCCAAAGGGACCTTTGGAGCCACGCCGATCACCACGCAGGGTCTTCTCGATATCCATCCCGCGCTCGCGGACCCCAAGGCGAGGAAACCATTCCGTGATCGTCTGGTGGAAATCCTGGACAAGAACCTTTCGGCTGGACAACTCGGCTCCATGGCAGCCATGGGATTGCCGAAATCCGACCCCGAGCCATGGATTTTCATCGCCATGCAGAGGCAACCCGGCACGGGGAAATTGGTGGCGGTTCCAAGCCCGGCGCTCGATGGCAACGGAATTGCCGAATTGGTACGGTTTTTCGGAGACAAAGTGATCCCGGCCCCCATCTCCGACAATTTGAATGAGACCATGACGATTTGCTCTCGACCGCCAAGCGATCGCAAAGGCGTTTCCACGGCGACGTTGCTCAAGGCGTCGCCGTCCGAGCAGGACACGATAACCCTGACGAATATCATCGCCGATCCGTCGAAGAGCCATTTCTTCAACACCGATTGTGTCAGTTGCCATACGGAGACCCGGCTGCTGAGAAGCAAGTCTCCGACGACCAAGATCGAAGGCGTAGCGGACACGGTGCTCCCGAAAGACAGATGGAACGTGCGCAACTTCGGCTGGGGGCGTGAGGCCGGCGGCGACATGAGGCCGACGATCACCCGGCGCACCGCGACCGAAACCGCTGAGGTGGTGAAGGCTGCGAACGCGTTGCTGCAAGCGCAGTAATCGGCGAGCCGGGAGATTGCGTTCGAGAGGCGACGATGAAACTCCGGTCGGCATTGCGAAAACTCGGACGGGGCGTCCTCAAACTGGGGCTGATCGCTATCGTGGCGATCGCCGCAGCGGTTCTGGTCCTGAGTTATGCCCCGGACCGTGCCCGGTCCTTCCTGGCCTTCAGGGGCAGGATCGTGGAATTCGCTTCAGCGCTGCTTCCACCGCCGCTTGTGGCCGAGCGGCCGCGGAAGGGTTGCGCCTGGCTCGACCAGAACTGGTCGGCCGAGGACCGGGCCTGGTTCCACAACGTCTCGCAGGGCACCGCGACCTTCCCGGTGCCCTACCCCTGGTTCCAGCAGCTCGAACGCCCGGAAATCAGTCCGTTCGACCTGGTGGCGCGCCGCGGCCTGATCAGCGACCCCGACTATCTGGGCCGGCTCGGCTTCATGGCGCCGCGCGATTGCGATCCAAAAGCGGGCAGCGACAAGCCGCAGGGTTATGGCACGCTTCCGGTCGGTTTCGCCGTGCTCAAGGCCGGTACCGATCCAACAACCGGCGAAGGATTCGAAGCCGGGCTGGGGCTGACCTGCGCGGCATGTCACACTGGCCACATCTTCTACAAGGGATTCGAGCTGCGCATCGATGGGGCGCAGGCGATGATCGACCTGCAGAACCTGGAGCGGATCATCGGTCTGTCGATCTGCTACACGGCCAAAGCCCCCTGGCGCAAAGACCGCTTCGTCGATGCTGTCGTTGCTTCTGCGGGCAGTGGGCAGGATTATCCGGCAAGGGATAAGGTCGCGACGGAGATCAAAAGAATCTGCGACAACGAGGTCTTCGGCAAGGTCACCGCCGAAAGGAACATCCTTGCCCGCCAGCATATGGTCCATACGGAGGAAGGTTTCGGCCGGCTCGACGCGCTCAACCGCATCGGCAACCAGGTGTTCCACGACAACCTCGTCAACCCGCTGAAGCCGGAAGAGCCGGCTGTACCGGAGAGTGAAGGCGGCCTGTCGCAGGCCGCGTTGGACGCCAATTTTTCCGCCCATACCGCGCCCGTCAGCTTCCCGCCGATCTGGGACGTCCCCAATTTCTCCTGGGCGCAGTACGACGCCTCGATCCTCAATCCCAACATCCGCAACATCGGCGAAGCCATGGGTGTCACCGCCAAGATCAATATGACCAACCCGGAACGCCCGCTGTTTGCGTCGACGGTCCATGTCGCCGAGATCGCGAGGATCGAGAGCATGCTGCAGGGCCGCAAGCACACGGACAAGACGCCAACCAGCTTCGATAGCCCCCCCGAGCCGCTGGCAGCGCCGCGATGGGACGATGCGGCGAATAAGCTGAAAGCCATGAAGGGCTGGGATGCCGGAGACGATGAAAAGTGGCGTACCCACCCCGAAGTGGTGGCCGAAGGCCGCAAGCTCATCGCCAATTCTGCTTCGAATGCCATCGCGCGCCGTTGCGCGACCCCGGGATTTCGGCCGGCGATCCGGACGCGTTCTGGCGGGAGAAAAACAGCGACCAGGCCAACAGCCAGCCGAACGACAACAACTGGATTTTTATCCGCGGCGAGTGGCTATTCAACGTGGTGCAGAAGCCGGTCGCCCATATGGGCACCGACCCCGAACAGGGCCGCGTACTCACCGAGCGGCGGGTGAACGTACCGAAATATCTTGGCCTGAACCCCAAAGCGGAGGTTCTCGACCGCTGCGGTTTGGAAGACAATGCGGGTTTGAAAAAATCCTATGCCGTCAATCTGATGGCGGCGGTCTCCAGGGCCGAGAAGCAATGGGACAAGGACCCCAGGCGCGCCGACGGCAGCGCGATGCCTGGGCAAGAAGCCGCTGCGCTCCGCAGCGAAAGACCGAATTGCCCAAATCCAAAGGTCTTCAAGCCCATGCGGCCGGCGAGCGACAAGGATACGGCAGCAAGCGATTCGACCGACGTCACCTATCTTGCCACGCCCCATTATCGCGCCCGGCCGCTCGACGGCGTCTGGGCGACGGCGCCCTATCTGCACAATGGTTCGGTTCCAACTCTTGACGATTTGCTCAGGCCGCAGGCCGACCGGCCACAGGTCTTCTGTGTCGGCCCGGTGGAATTCGACCCGGAAAGAGTGGGCCTGCCCGTCCCTGTCGCCACCAAACTGACGACCACTGAATGTGAGGCTGGGTTGACCCGGTTCGACGTGCGGCAACGGGGCAACTCCAATCTCGGCCATTCCTTCGAAGGTCTGCCGAATCGCTCACCACCACCTGGTATTCTTGGCCGCCAACTGCTCAACCGCGAACGTTCCGCATTGATCGAGTATTTGAAAACCCTGTAAAGACGGCTTGTTCGATTCCTGTCGGGACCACCAGGTTTTCAAGAGCCTGGAAGTGCCGTACCTCTGGACGAAATCAGCCCGTTGAAGGGGACGAAGACATCACGCCCTCATGCACACCCTTGATAAACGTCGGGCCGCGAGAGTGAGCGGGAAACCTCGCTTGCATTGGCATTTCGGCATTCGTCTGCTGCATTGGCTGACCGTGGCCGCGCTCGCGGCGCAAATCGCCATTGCCTTCGGGCCGATGCGGGGGCCCGGCATGACGATGATGAACTGGCTGCCGCTTCACATGTCGATCGGTGTGACGATCCTGGCCATCACCGTCCTAAGGCTTTGCTGGCGCGGTTTCACCCAGGCCCCCGTCAGGCCGACTTCACGGTTCGTGCGGCTGGCGACGGCTTTCTTCCAAATGGTTCTCTACGTCACGATCCTCGCCGTCGTGATAACGGGATGGCTGGGCTACCGGCCTATGCCCTTCATGCCCCCCGCACGACTTTTTGGAACCTTGCCTGTGCCGCTGGCGCCATACGTTGGCGCGCTGTCGGCAAGGGGTTTCGCGTTCGTGCATCAGAAGCTGGTCTGGATGATGCTTGGGCTTGTCGGCATTCACGTCCTGGCTGCCATGGTGCATCTGGTGCTGCTGCGCGATGGTGTCATGCGAAGCATGGTCTTCGGCCGGCCGAACACGGCCTCGCGCGAATGAAAATGCTGGTGCGGTCGACGATGCGGACGATGGCTCACGCCGTCGCCCACAACCCTCCCGCGACGATCGCCGCATAGCGTGCAGCCTTGCCTGTTGCGACAAGAGCGACGAACACGCCAAGGTTCACCCGTGCAGCGCCCGCGGCGAGGGTGAAAGCATCGCCGACGACCGGCAGCCAGGCAAACAACAGCGTCCATTGGCCAAAGCGCCGGAAGGTCCTGCATGCCTGTTCATAGCGATCCGCGGTGACAGGAAAACAGCGCCTGTTGCGCAGTGTCTCGATGCCACGCCCCAGACCCCAGTTCACCACGGAGCCGAGCGTGTTGCCGGTGGTCGCCACCACAAGGAGCAGCCAAGGGTCACCGCGGCCGGAGACGATCAGGCCGGCGAGCACAGCCTCCGACGAAACCGGCAGGATGGTTGCGGCGAGGAAGGCACTGAGGAACAGTGCGCCATAGAGCGCCACCACGCCGGACTAGGCCTGCACGTCGACGACGCCCATCATGCCGAGCTGCTCATGCTCGAGGATGTGGCAGTGATACATCCTCGGCCCCGGCCGATCCTGCCGCAGCAGCAGCCGCACCGTCTCACCGCGCGCGACATTGACGGTGTCTTTCCAGGCGCGATAGGCCGGCTTTGACACGTTGCCGCCGCGTTCGTGCTCGATCACCTGGAACTGCGTCCCATGCACATGGAATGGATGATCCATGTCCGCCTCGTTGACGATCTCCCAGAGTTCGACCTGCCCAGCCCTGGCGATGACATCGATGCGCTGCATGTCGAAAGCAGCGCCGTTGATCAGGAACCCCATCTCCATGCCGCTGGCGTTCATGGCCATGGTTTCGGTGAAGACAAAGCGGCGGCTGACCGCCGGAGCGCCGAGCTGCGCCATCGGCCGCAGCCTGTCGGGCAGCGGCGGGACCGACTCGGCAGGCGTCTCCGAAACATTGACCGTCAGCAGCGTCAGCCCGGCATCGGCAGGGCGTCCGGGACCCATCCAGCCACGGTCATAGTCGAGCGTGGTAAGCGTCGCCGCGCCGGGCTTGTCGAAAGAGACCACCAGTTCAAGCCGTTCCGCCGGGCTGAGCAGGATGTCGCCGGCGGCGACCGGGGCCTCCAGCAGACCGCCGTCCGTTCCGATGATCGTCATCGCCGCGCCGTCGAAGGAGAGCCGCAGAAAGCGCGCGTTGGTGGCATTGTAGAGCCGGAAGCGCCGCTTCGCGCCAGAAGGCACCGTCAGTGTGGGATTCTTCTGCCCGTTGACCAGCACATGGTCGCCGACGCGCCCGTTCATCAGGTCTGTCATCGTGTTGCCGGGCAAGGTGCCATCGGCCGCAAGGCGCAGGTCGGTGAACACCAGCACCGTATCGCCATAGGCGGCCGGGACCGGATCGGCCTTCGACTTGACCACGAACGCGCCGGCAAGGCCGCGATAGACCTGCTCGGCGGTCTTGCCGTGCGGATGCGGGTGATACCAATAAGAGCCGGCACTGCCTTCCGGCAGATCGAAACTATAGGTTCGATCGGTACCGGTGGCGACCGGGTTCATCGGGTTGCCGTCCTGATCGGCCGGCACCGGCATACCGTGCCAGTGGATGGTGCTTGCCTCGTCCGCGATCCGGTTGGCGAAGGTGATCTCGACGCGATCGCGCTCGACTGCCTCGATCAGCGGCCCGGGGCTGGTGCCATTGTAGGCGAGGATCGGCGTGTCCAGTCCCTGCGCAAAACGCGCCGTGGCGGATCCCGCCGTCAGCGTCGCCTTGAACAGGCCGGGCGCGCTTGCCTCGTTCGCCAGCAGGGGCAATTCGCGCAACGCCTCGCCCTCGGGCAGAACGACCGTACCTTGCGGCGCGGTGCCCATATCGTGGCCCGCGTGACCGCCCATCTCCATGCCGGGCATGTCGTCCATCTTCATCTGGGCAACGGCGCGCTCGCTCACAAGAACCGCCGCGAGACCTGCCGCCAGAAAACCGCGCCGATGCATCTTTCATTTCCTCGATCAGACGTTGAACACCGAAGGGCGCCCCTAGGAGACTGCCGACGCCCCGCCAGGTCAATGCGACGTTTGGGCCGCCTGATCGGTTCGCCGCCCATAGTTCCTTGACATCGGGTATTTATCCGAAATTATGTAGGAAAGAAGGATCGCAGGCATGACGGGAATCACGCTTTCGGGTGTATCGAAGCACTTCGGCGCAGTCGAAGTGATCCGCGACGTGAGCCTGGACATCGAGCCGGGAGAACTGGTCGTGTTTCTCGGTCCGTCCGGTTCCGGCAAGACGACGCTGCTGCGGATGATCGCCGGCCTCGAAAGCATTGACGCGGGCACGCTGACGATCGACGGGGTGCGCTCTGAGAACCTCGCGCCGGGCAAGCGCAACGTCGCGATGGTCTTCCAGAACTACGCGCTTTACCCGCATATGACGGTCGCGGAGAACATGGCCTTTGGGCTGAAGAACATTCGGGTCGCGCCGGATGTCATACGCCAGCGGATCGCCGAGGCTGCGCGTGTCCTGGAGATCGAAGCGCTGCTCGACCGGCGGCCGTCGCAGCTCTCCGGCGGGCAACGCCAGCGCGTGGCCATCGGGCGCGCGATCGTCAAAGAGCCCAAGGCATTCCTGTTCGACGAGCCGCTCTCCAATCTGGACGCGGCACTCCGAGCCCGTACACGCGTCGAGCTTGCCGAGCTGCATCAGCGTTTGAAGTCGACGATGATCTACGTCACCCACGACCAGGTGGAAGCGATGACGCTCGCCGACCGCATCGTGATCCTCAACAATTGCCGGATCGAGCAGATGGGAAGGCCCGTCGATGTCTATGCACGTCCGGCGTCGCGATTCGTCGCGACCTTCGTCGGGTCTCCGGCGATGAACATCCTGCCTGTGACGGTTTCGGGCTCGGGCGACAGGCTCAATGCGCGCTTGACGGACGGATCGCTCGTCGGACTTCCTGGCGCGCCGCTCAACATGGATTGGCGCGAACTCGGCGTGCGGCCGGAATCGCTGACTGTCGTCTCCGATGGCAATGAAACATCCGCCACGGCCACTGTCGTCGAGCGCCTTGGTGAGCGAACGCTCGTCTATGCGCGGCTCGCGGATGGGACGCAGGTGACGGCACAGGATCGCGGGCTTTCGAGCGTCAAACCGGGCGACGCCGTTCGGCTGAAGTTCGACACCACGGCCCTGCATCTCTTCGCCGCGGACGGATCGGCCCGGCACGCAGGCGCCGACGGGGCCTGAACCCGTGACCTCCGGCATTGCGGTGCACTTGCCGGCGCCTTAGCCCTTGATACCTGCCGAGAGCGTTATCGCTTCGGTTACCCGGCGCTGGAAGAAGAGGTAGGCCAGTGCCACCGGCAGGCCGGCCAGTACGGCTGCCGACAGCTGGCGCGCGTAGTAGACGCCGAAGGCGTCGTTGACCTGCGTGATGCCGACAGTGATCGTCATCATCTCGGTGCGGGTCACCGAGAGGAACGGCCACAAGAACGCGTTCCATGTCCAGATGAAGCAGACGATCGACAGCGCCGTCGTCACCCCCCAGTTCATCGGCATGTAGATCTTGAAGAGGATCCCGAATTCGGACGCATTGTCCATGACCGCAGCCTCGCGAAAATCCTTCGGGACCTGATCGAAGAACTGCTTGTACACGATGATGATGACGGGGTGGATGAGCTGCGGCAACATGATTCCGGCCCAGCTGTTGAGCAGGCCAAGGTTGGCGACCAGCACGAAGTGATTGATGATCAGCGCTGAGATCGGCACCATGAAGGAGGCGAGGATCAGCCACCACAGCGCGATCCGCCCCGGGAACCGCAATTGCGAGATTGCATAGCCGCAAAGCATCGAGATGAAGATGGTGATGACCGTTACGCCCACCGCGACCGCCACCGAGTTGACGTACCAGATGCCGATCTGCGTGGTGGTCAGGGCGCTAACGTAGTTCTCCAGCGTCGGCGTCTCGGGCCAGAGTTCGATGTAGGGCCGAATGACCTCGTCGTCCGGTTTGAGCGATGAGATCACCCCCCAATAGAGCGGGAATGCCCACAGGAGGGCCCAGACGACCGTCAGTGCCGTGATTATCCCGCCCCAGAAGTTCCAGCGTCGCGCGGTCATGGCGTTCATCGGCGCCGCCTTTCGGCGAACCGGAGCAGTTGGAATTGCAGGACCGAGACGACGACCACAAGCACGAAGAGGGTGACGGCGACGGCCGCCGCCCTGCCTCCCTGGTTCTGCTGGAAGGCCTTCTGGAAGACGTAGTAGACGAGCACCATGTTGTCGTTCGGCCGGCCGCCGATCGAGAACAGATAGACCTGGTCGAAGATCTTCAGCTGCAGGATGAGCTGGATGGTGAACACCAGCGAGGTGATCGGCCACAGCAGCGGCCAGGTGATACGCCGGAACGTGGTCCATCGCGTCGCGTTGTCGAGCGCCGCGGCTTCGTAGATTTCCGCTGGTATGGACCGCAGCCCGGCGAGGAAGAGGAGGATCGAGAAGCCCGCGGTCCACCAGATCGTCACCCCGGCCACAGCCGGCAGGAACCAGACGCGCGACTTGAAGACCGGCACGCGCGGGATTCCCAGCCAGTCCAGCACATGCATCGCGATCCCGAACTGGAAATTCAGCGTCCAGTCCCAGATCAGATAGACGACGGATACCGGCAGGATGTAGGGCAGGAAGAACAGCGCCAGCACGATCGACTGGAACCTTCCCTTGAGCCGCGACACGCCAAGCGCGATCAGCAGGGCGATGAATGTCCCGGGGACGACCGTCATCAGCACGAAGTAGGCGGTGTTCCAGAGCGCGCGCCGGAACATCGGGTCGTTGTCGAGCCGTAAATAGTTGTCGAGACCAACCCACCGGCCCGCGCCGATCAGCGGCGCATCGGTGAAGGAGATGCGGAACATCTGGACCGTCGGATAGACGAACGCCAACAGGTAGATCGCCAGGAAGGGAGCGACCAGCACCAGCGCGACAAGACGTTCAGTGCGGGAGTTGCGAAGCATGGCTCTTCCTCAAGGATGGCTGGGACCGTTCTGGGCAGGGCGGTCCCAGCCTTTGAGCTCTACATGCCGTTGAGCTCTTCCTTGATGGATTTCACCGCCTCGGCCGGATCCATCTCTCCGTTGAGGGTCGGCACGAAATAGTTGGACATGATGTCGAAGATCGGCCCGGCGACACCGGCTTTGGGCGACTTCGGATCGAAGATCATGTTGGCCGTCAGCGTCGAGTAGGTCGCATTGGGCTCCATTGCCTTGTATTCGGCCGACTCGGTGACCGGCTTGTATGCCGGGATGTGGCCTGCCGTGGCCCAGAACAGCGAGTGCTTGTCCATCCATGAGATCACCTCGAGGACGGCGGCACGCTTTTGCGGGCTGATCTCCTTGCCCTTGTTCTTCGGGATCGCGAAAGAATGGCTGTCCGCATAGGTGCATGGCTTGTCGAAGATCACCGGGATCTCGACGGCGCCCCAGTCGAACAGCTTGCCCTGCTTGGCGAGGTCGGTCATCGTGGGAACTTCCCAGACGCCGTTGATCATCATCGCTGCCTTGCCCGAGGTGAACAGGGCGACGGTCGCGGGATAGTCCGTATAGGTCGACTGCAGCCCGGCCTTCGTCCAACCTTGCAGAACCGTCAAGGCTTTCGCCAGCTTTTCAGGATTGTCGCCCGCGAGGAACTCCTTGCCCGTCAGAAGTTCGCCGCCCTGCTGGCACACCAGCGAATAAATGGTGCGGTACATGAAGTTGCCGTCGGCGGTGACGCTCCCCAACGGGAACTCGACGCCGGCATCCTTCAACTTCTGCAGTGTCGCGGTGAATTCCTCCTTGTTTTTCATGCCCACGGGACGGCCGTCGTCGCCGAGCACGCCTGCCTTCTTCAGGAGGACGCGATTGTAGTACAGGACGATCGGATGGGTATCGAGCGGCACTGCGTATTGCTTGCCGTCGACCGTCACGGCGCCCATCGTCGTCTGGGCGAAGTCCGCGGCCGAGAGACCCATCTTGCTCATGTCGTCGGCGGTGATTTCTTCGAGAATGTCCTGGCTCACCGCCAAGGGGATGCGGCTGGCGTGATAGGTCATGACGTCAGGCGCCTCACCGACCGCGGCCGAGGTCTGCACCTTGGCGTAGAAGGGCGTGCCCCACTCCAGCGTCGTGGCGTCGATCTTGATCTTGCCGGCATGGGCGGCGTTGAAGTCGGAGATCATCTGCTTCATGCGCACACCGTCACCGCCGCCGAGGAAATCCCACCATGCGACGGTTTCTTCGGCCTGGGCCGCGACGGCCCAAAATCCTCCGGCCGCTACCACCGCTATAGCCATCATCCTGCGAAAGTTCATCTCAGCTTCCTCCCGAGTACGGCGGTTAGATCCGCCTTGAACATTTCAATGCTACACCAAACCGAACCACCTGCAACGGATTTTGCGATACATATCCGATGTCAGGATATTAACTCAGAGCGTCACGCGCACCATCGAGTAGGAGTGCGGCGGCAAGTTCAGCGTCATTCCCTTGCTGCTGAGCGCCGCCCCGTTGCCTTTGACCGGCGATACGTTGTCCGGCGCATCCTTCGTGTTGCAGGCCTCGAGATCGTCATGACGGATGATCGTGTGCTCGATGGACTTGGCGGCGAACCGCTCGAGGGCGATTTCGGCCTCTATCGTCTCGGACCCGTGCCGGTTGATTGCAAAGAAGGTCAGCGTGCCGGCGTTCGAATCGTGCACGCCTGCAATGTCGAGCCACGGCACCTTGTCGGCCGCGGACGCGTCATAGGTGGGTACCTCGACCGCGAGCTGCAGCGCGGTGCCACGGCCGTGCCTGGAGGCCAGCATGAAGGGCCAGTAGATCGTCTGCCGCCAGGCGCTGCCGCCGGGATCGGTCATGATCGGCGCGATCACGTTCACCAGCTGTGCAATGCAGGCGATGCGAACAACATCCGACCGGCGGATGAAGGTGTTGATGATGCAGCCGACCTGCAGCACGTCCTCGAAATTGTAGATGTCTTCCAGGAGCCTGGGCGCTTCCGGCCAGTCCCAGCCGCGCATGCGCTCGGCGTCCTGCTTGCGCTGGTGGTACCAGACGTTCCACTCGTCGAAGGAGATCTTCACGTCCCGCTTCGAGCGGGTCTTGGCCTTAACGTAGTCGATAATGCCGGCGACCGTGCCGATGTAGCGGTCGAGCTTGGCCGGAAGAGCCAGATACTCGGCCGTATTCTTCTCGTAATTCTCGAAATACATGTGGAGGGAGATGTAGTCGACCTGCTCGTAGGTCGCTTCCAGCACGGTTGCTTCCCACTGCGGATAGGTCGGCATGTTGGAATGCGACGAGCCGCAGACGACCAGTTCCACCGTCGGGTCGAGGCCGCGCAGCGCCTTGGCGGTCTCGTTGGCGAGATGGCCGTATTCGCTCGCCGACTTGTGGCCGACCTGCCAGGGGCCGTCCATTTCATTGCCGAGACACCAGAGGCGGCAGTTCCAGGGTTGCGCGCGTCCGTTCTTGGCCCTGAGGTCGGACCAGTAGCTGCCGCCCGGGTGGTTGACATACTCGACGAAGGCCCGTGCCTCGTCGAGGCCGCGGGAGCCGAGATTGACGGCAAGCATCATCTCGGTGCCGGCTTTTTCGGCCCAGTCGGCGAATTCGTGGATGCCAACCAGGTTCGGCTCGGTGGTACGCCAGGCAAGATCGAGCCGCCGCGGGCGGTTCTCCTTCGGACCGATGCCGTCTTCCCAATTGTAGGCGGACACGAAGTTGCCACCGGGGTAACGGCAGATCGGCGTGTCGAGCGCACGCACCAGCTCGATCACGTCCTTGCGCATCCCCTGTGCGTCGGCTTGCGGATGTCCGGGCTCGTAGATGCCCGTATAGACCGCCCGGCCGAGATGTTCGAGAAACGAGCCGTAGAGGCGTTTGTCGATATCCGCGACGGCATAAGCCGCGTTCGCCGTGACTCTGGCCTTCATGATCCCTCCCACTGCGGATTATCAATCCGACTTTCCGATTTATATCCGGGTCATGGGTCAGTTAAGGGCGGAGTTCGTCCGCCCGTCAAGGGCCTGACGCGATTCCAGGAAAGGTGTGTGCGGTTTTCCCGGGAAGAGCGCGGTGCGCTTTCCTTTGGGAATTGCGTCAAAACAAAGAGTTAGAGCAGTTCGCCGTTTCCGTGAGATCGTAAACCGATCCAGTATGCCCTCAAGCCTTCAGTAGGCGCAGAACGATGTCGTTGCTGTAATTGCCGAAGCCGTTGCCGAAGATGTTTATGCCGCCAGGGTGACGCGCATCTTCCTTCACGCCGATTCGTATCCGGATCGAGCGGTGCCGCTCAAGCTCCAGGTCAGCCAGCGAGCATTTGGAAACCTTGTCGTTACCGCGATAGGTACCGTTGTTCGTGACGCGCCAGTGCACGAGATCGCCATACTGCGATCCAGCCAGCTTCCACCAGCCGGGCGTATGCTTGCCCCGCTTGTCGCCATAATCGGCCGGCGCCGTCCAGGTATCGATCTCGTGTCCGTTGATCGCGACCGTGATGTCCGATGGCCAATCCTTCGATGTGCCAGGCACCTCGGACGAAAGCTCCATCGCCAGTTCCAACCCGCCGACTTTGGCATTGGCAAGCGTCGCATTGTTGGGAAACTGGTATTCGACGAAGCCGCGCGTGAACCACAGCAGCCCGGCCCGCATACGGTCAGGATCGAGGAAGGTATCGGGCACATCGAGAAGTCCGATAACGCCGTCCTTTGAACACAGGCCGCAGGGAGCGGAAACCTCGCATCTTGTGTAGAGTCCAAGCGGCATCGCCACTTCTATGACGCCGAGGTCTTGCGCGGGGGTGCGGTCCTTGAAGACGACAACCAGTTCGGAGAAGGTCGAATAGCAGACCTTCTGGCTTCCCTTGCGCGCCTTCTGTGATTTCGTCTCGATCAAACCGACATCGACAAGAACCTGGATGTTTGCCGAAATTGTCGATTGCGGAAGACCCAGTTCCTCGGCCACTTGATTGACGTTTTTCGGCCCCTTGCGGTGCAGCAGGTCGAGAATCCGGACCCGGACCTCGCTCGCGAGGCTCTTCAACAGGTCGAGCCGCTCAAGCGGATCGACAACCATGATTTCATTCGACATATGGCCCGCGCTCGTCACACGGGTTATGTATCAGCAGATCAGATACAAATAAAGCGGGGGCGTTACAAATCGAACCGCGTGGTCCCCGCTACGTGCAGGTCGGCACATTGCCGACCTGCCTGCTTCTACGGTCGGGGTGATCAGGCCACCCTGACCACGAAATGCTTGGTCACCGGCTCGACGATCTTCCACGTGCCCTTGAAATCGGCTTCCACCACGAAAGCGTCACCGGGGCCGACTTCGACAGGCGTGCCGCCGTCGGGCGTGATGATGATGCGGCCGGCGATCATGTGCACGAACTCATAATCGGTGTAGGTCGCGTGATAGGTGCCGGGCGACGCCCGCCAGGTCCCCGACATCACCTTGCCGTCCTCCGTGGTGTGCTGGACGGCGGTCTGCATGGTCGGGTGACCCTCGACCACGATCCAGCCGGGCAGGTCGCCGGCTTCCGCGTGCTCGACGGGGCCGAATTTGAGGATCGTCTTGTTCGTCATGCCGGGTTCCTTCCGCTTCATGTGTCGCAGAGGTCGGATAGCCGATGCATGGCACGGGAGCAATGCACGCGCCATGAGGCCAGAAGCTTTTGCGCACAGCCTAGGACGTCCTGCCGCCCGCGGCTGTCCTACGGCTTCTGACGGGCCGAAACCAGTTCCGCCTTGCGCCGCGCCGTCTCCAGCCCGAGGCCGATGAAGGCGCGCGCGTGCTTGGCGAGCGCCATATTGTCGGTCCACAGATTGCGCCAGATCGCGGTCTTCTTCGACAGGTTCTCGTCGACGATCTCCGACGAGAAGGACTCGAAGCTGAGATCGTCGGCATAGCCGATGGCGGTCAGCGCGTCGAAAATCGCCGCGAAGTCGATATTGCCGGTGCCGAGGAAGCCGCGATGGCTCTCGCCGATATGGACATAGCCGATCTTGCCCGCGGCGTGGCGGATGGCCAGCCCGACATCGGCCTCCTCGATGTTCATGTGGAACGTGTCGAGATGCAGGAAGATGTTGTCCGAGCCGGTGTCTTCGATGAAGGCAAGACCTTGCGCGGCGGTGTTGAGCAGGTTGCTTTCGAAGCGGTTCACGATTTCGAGATTGAGCGTGACGCCGGCAGCCTTTGCCGTCTCGGCGACCTTGGCCAGCGCAGCAGTGCTGCGGTTCCATTGATCGCGCGTCGGCGCTTCTACCTGCAGGCCGTGGCTGGCCGACAGGATGCCGGCGACCTTGCTGCCGCCGAGATCGCGCGTCAGCGCAATGGTCTGGTTGAGGATCTCGACGCCGCGCGCCGCAACCGCCTTGTCGGCGCTCGATATGTCGCCATCACCAGGCAGGCCGATGCTGATCGCCACGCCGAGGCCGAGATCGGCGATGCGTTTGGCAAGCGCGGCAATGTCGACATCGGCCGGGTCGAGATAGGAGAATTCGATCAGGTCGAAACCGGCCTCCCTGGTGTTGGCCAGCGTGCGTTCGAGCGCGCCTTGCGCCGAACTCGCCGACCAGACGAAAGAATGGATTCCGATGCGCGCCATGATCGTCTCCGGTGTGTCGCGATGAGGAAAGGCGCGGCCGGATCGATCCGGCCGCGCGTGTTGGAGGGATCAGCGGGCCGCGGTCCAGCCCTTGTAGTCCTTCAGGTTCTCGGCGGTGATCAGCTTGGGATCGAGCAGCACGGTGGCCTCCGCCGGCTTCTTGCCGGCGAGCAGCTCGGCGGCCATCGTCAGCGACTGGCCGGCCATCACATAGGGATCCTGCGAGGCCGAGGCCTTGATCATCGAGGTGCCGGAAGAGAGCTCCTTCTCGATATCCGGCGCGCCGTCGACCGCGGTGAAGATGAACTCCGAGCGGTTGAGCTGCTTGGCGGCAAGCTGGGCGCCGATCGCCGTCGGATCGTTGATGGCGAACACCGCATCGATCTTGTCGAAGCGGGTGAGCAGCGACTGGAACACTTTCAGGCCGCCGTCGCGCGAGCCTTCGGCGTTCTGGTCGTCGGAGAGGATCTTGATGTCGGGATGCTGCGAAAGCACGTTCTTGCAGCCCTTGACCCGCTCAAGGATCGACGACGATGCCGGACCGTTGAGGATGACGTAGTCGCCCTTGCCGCCGGTGTGGTCGACCAGGTACTGGCACGCCTCTTCGCCGGCCTTGACGTTGTTGGTCATCACGGTGACGTCGGCGCCCGGCGCCGAGACGTCGAAGGCGGCAACGATGATGCCGGCAGCCTGTGCCTTCTTCACCGCCGGCGCGATCGCCTTGGCGTCGACCGCATTGAGCATGATCACGTCGACGCCCGCGGCGATGAAGGAATCGACCTGCGAAACCTGCTTGTTGAGGTCATAGTCGGCGGACACCGACGTCACCTCGACCTTCGGATTGATCTTCTTGGCCGCGTCCTCGATGCCCTTGATGGTGGCGACGAAGAAGGGGTTGCCGAGCAGGCCGACCGAGATGCCGACCTTGTTGAGGTCCTTGGCCGATGCCGGCGCGATGGCGACGGCCGCGAAAGCGGCGCCGCAGAGCAGTTTGGCGATGGTCTTCATTACGCTTACTTCCTCCTGATGCACCGAGCCTCTCACGGTGCGTTACACAAGCCGGTCTTTGATGCCGGCGACCAGGTCACTCACGTTCTCGCCCCTGCCTGGAGCCGGTAGCGGTCGAGGGCGACCGCCACGATGATGACCAATCCCTTGATGATGTACTGCCAGATGTCCGAAACGCCGGCCAAGATGAGCCCGTTGGACAGAACCGCTATGATCAGGCCGCCGATCAGCGTGCCCCAGATCGAGCCRACGCCGCCGACGAAGCTGGTGCCGCCGAGGATGACGGCGGCGATGGCGTCGAGCTCGTAGGACTGGCCAAGCTGCAGGCCGTTGGCGGCGTATAGCCTTGCCGCCGACATGGCGCCGCCGAGGCCCGCGAGCAGGCCGGACACGCCATAGACGAAGAGCAGCACCAGCGGCACCTTGATGCCGGTCAGCCGCGCCGCCTCGGCATTGCCGCCGACGGCGTAGATCCAGGTGCCGAGCACGGTGCGCTTGAGCACCAGCCAGGACAACACGACGACCGACAGCGCGATGACGACCAGCCAGGGAATGCCGAACAACGAGCCATTGCCGATGAAGTCGAACGGCAGGTCCGAATTGAACACCGTCGTGTCCTGCCCGAGCAGGCGGGCGATGCCGCGCACGGCCGTCAGCGACCCCAGGGTGACGATGAAGGGCGGCAACCTGATATAGGCGACGAGGAGCCCGTTCACGAGGCCGAAGCCGAGGCCGACGAGGATGGCCGCCGGCACGCCGAGCAGGCCCCAGTCCGGCACGAGAGACACCATTACCGCCACCATCGCCGAGGCGGCGAGGATGGAGCCGACCGACAGGTCGATGCCGCCCGTCAGGATGACGAAGGTCATGCCCGCGGCGAGCACGATGTTGATCGACGATTGCTGCGTGACGATGAGCAGGTTGGTCTCGGTGAGGAAGCGGGGATTGATGAACTGGAAGCCCGCCGCCAGCAGCACCAGCACCGGCAGCATGCCAAGTGCGGCGAAGGCTGTGCGCAGCCGCCGGCTCCGGACCGTCGCCTGATCCACGCTCGTCGTCGTTCTGTCGGTCATCCCTGGGCCGCTCCCGTCGCAAGTTCCATGATCGCTTCCTGACGAAGTGGCTCGCCTCCGGATGCCGTCACCTCGCCCGCGATAGTGCCGTCGCGCATGACCAGCACGCGGTCGGCGACGCCGATCACCTCGGGCAATTCGCTGGAGATCATCAGGATGGCGATGCCCCGGTTGGCGAGGTTGTCGATCAGCCGGTAGATTTCCGACTTGGCGCCGACATCGACGCCGCGTGTCGGCTCGTCGAGGATGACGACCTTCGGCTCGGTCTCCAGCAGCCGGGCGAGCAGCACCTTCTGCTGGTTGCCGCCCGACAGCGAGCCGGCATTGGCCTGCGCCGAGCGGATAGACAGGTCCGCGATCGCCTTTGCCGCACGCCTTTCGGCGGCGCTGAAGTCGCGCAATCCACCGGTCCGCGCGTCCCTGGCCAGCACGCCCATGCTGATGTTGTCGGAAATCGACATGTCGAGGAACAGGCCGAGTTCCTTGCGATCCTCGGTCAGGTAGGCGATGCCGGCATCGAGCGCCTCGCGCGGCGAGCCAATGGAAATCGGTTTGCCGTCGAGTTCCAGCGTGCCGGCGCTGCGCCTGTCAGCGCCGAAGATCAGTCGGGCAAGCTCGGTGCGGCCTGAACCGACGAGACCAGAGAGGGCCAGCACCTCGCCCTTGTGCAGGTCGAACGAGCAGTTTTTCAGCAGGCGTCCGTCGGACATGCCGCGCACCGAGAGTGCGATGGCGCGCTTGGCGTCCGGCGGACGATGATCCTTCTTGTAGAAGGCGGAGAGATCGCGGCCAACCATCATCGACACCAGCCGCGAGGCGTTGAGGTCGGCGCGCTCCAGCGTGCCGACATAGCCGCTGTCGCGCAGCACGCTGACCCGGTCGGCGAGCTGGTAGACCTCTTCCATACGATGGCTGATATAGATGATGGCGATGCCTTGCGCCTTCAGCGTCGCGATCACCTCGAACAGGCTGTCGGTCTCGCGCGACGTCAGCGACGTCGTCGGCTCGTCCATGACGATGATGCGCGCATTGGTCGACAGCGCGCGCGCAATCTCGACCAGCTGGCGCTCGCCGAGCGACAGGCTGGAGACCAGCGCACGTGCCGAGAAGGAGACACCGAGCCTCGCAATGATTTCGTTCGCCCGCCGATTGCACTGATCGCGGTCGACAATACCGAAGCGGCGCGGTTCGTTGCCGAGGAAGATGTTCTGCGCCACCGTCAGATTGGGCGCCAGCGACAGCTCCTGATAGATAACCGCGATGCCTGCGGCGCGCGCCTTGATCGGATCACCGGTCGCGGCGGGCACGCCGTCGATCAGGATTTCGCCGCCGGTATCCGGCCGATAGGCGCCCGACAGGACCTTCATCAGCGTCGACTTGCCGGCGCCGTTCTCGCCCATCAGCGCGTGCAGCTCGCCGGCATGGACGGTGAGTGAGACATCCTGCAACGCGCGGATCGCCCCGAACGTCTTGGAGATGTGACGCATCTCCAGCACCGGCTGGCCCGCCCTCTGCGTCTCAGCGGTCGCGGTCATCGCGCACCTCTTGCCGTTTTGACGGCGGCGTCCTGCCCGGCAACGCGATCGCGCCAGACGTTGCGATAGCCGGCGAGACCCGTGAAGCGCGTCGCCTGTACCGGCTCCGGCGTCTCGGCGGCGAAGTCGCGCCCGACGCTCTCGAAGGCGAGCGCCGCCGCCCCCGTGGCGCTGCCCTCCAGCGTGGCGCCTTGCAGGAAGGCCTGGCCCGGACGCAGCTCAGCCAGCAGCCCGGCAAGCAGGCCGCCAGTGTTCAGCCCGCCATCGACGATGACGGTGTCTTGCGAATGGATGAGGTCAAGGCAGAGATCGACCATCAGCGCCACATAGAGCAGCGCTGCCGCGGCGCGTTCTGCGGCATCTGGCGTGCGCCCGACCAGCTGGCCGGGACGGTCCGGCATCGGTCCGCCCGGCGCGAAGCTCGGCAGCGCCATGATGCCGGCGTCGATCGCTTGCTGGACCGCGCCATGCGGGATCGCGCCTTGCCAGCCGCCGCTGATGGCGGCGAATTCGCGCCCGCCCATGAAGCGGATGGTCGGCACCGGGCCGCCATCGACATCGACATTGATCAGCATGTCGCGGTCACGGTCGAGCACGTCCAGCGGGCAATCGGGATTGAGCACGACGACCCACGTGCCGGTCGACACCACGGTCAGCGGGCCAAGCTCCTGGCGGCGATAGGCATGGAGCGCCGCATTGGAGTCGTGGACGCCATTGTGGATGGCGATCGGCCGCGCCGCGCCGCCAAGTTGCCGCTCGCCGATCACGGTGCCGGCGCGCGCGAAGGCCGGCATCTGGCCGCGCCACCCCTCGGCATCGACCAACGAGGAAAAGTCGCGTTTGCGCGGCGCCCACAAATGCGAATGGCAGCCGAGGTAGGATACTTCCGAGACGGGTCGGCCACCGAGGCGCCAGCTCCAGTACTGGGGATAGCCGAGGATCGATTTCGCCGCCGCGAACGCGTCGGGATCGACTTCCTGCAGCCACAGCATGTGACGCCCATAGTTGAAGCCGAGCGGCAGGCGCGGCGAGAACGTCTCGGCAAAATCCGGAATGCGGCGATCGATCCGGGCGGCGATTTCGGCCGGCGGCTCCTGCTCGTAATCGAGGATCGGATGCGTCAGCGCCGCGTCGTCCACCAGGGCGAAGGTGCAGCCATGGCCCGACACCATCACCCCTTCCACGCCATGGCTTTCGACCACCTCGGTGACGGCACCGAGCGCCCAGCCATGCAGTGCGGCCTCGTCGAGCACGCTGAAGCCGCCCTGGCGCGTCCATCTCGGCTGGGTGCGGCGCTCGTCGAGGATGCGTCCGTCCTGGCCGAAGACGAACAGCTTCGAATTGGTCTTGCCGAAATCGAGGACCGCCACTTTCACGGGACGGCTCCCGAAGTGGACGCGATCCGCACCATGACGCCGGCATCCTCGAGCATGCGTGCATCGGCATCCGAAAGGCCGTCATCGGTGATCAGCGTGCCGATGCGCGACAGCGGCAGCGCGACATTGCGAGCGTGGATCGACAGTTTGCGGCTGTCGGCCAGCACCACGATCTGATCCGCGCAGAGGCTGAGATCGACAATGGAGCGCACCAAAAGCGGATGCGATTCCAGCACGCCTTCCTGATTGAGGCCCTGCGCGCCGAGAAAGAATTTCGAGGCGTAGAAGGGCGTCGCCTGGGCCGACGAATGGATGATGCCGGGCTCGCGATGCAGGTCGCCGCCGGCAACGGTCAGGCTGCAATGGCCATGGTCGCTGAGATAGGCCGCGAGCGGCATCGAATTGGTGTAGAGCCGGATGTTGCGCTCGGCGAGCTTGACGCCGAGATGAAAGCAGGTCGAGCCGCCATGCACGATGACCGCATCGCCATCGCGCACCATGGTCGCGGCGATGGTCGCGATCTGCCGCTTGGCTTCGACCGCGAGGTCGCGGTTCTCGTCATAGGGCCGGGCGTAGGCGACACCGGCATGCGAGGCGCCGTCGAGCGCCGAGATGCCGCCATAGACCTTGCGCGCCTCGCCGGCTTCATCGATCCGGTCGATGTCGCGCCTGACCGTCGCCGCCGAAACGCCAAGCCGTTCCTGCAGCTCGCGCACCGAGGCGAACGGACGGTCCCGCAGCAGTTCGACGATCTGACGCTGGCGGCCGGAGTCGCTCAACTCTTTCCTCCCAAGTGCCATTTTCCACGGCAGTTGGTGCAACTTACTCAACATTAGTCAGATTGCAAGCCAGTTTTGATGATAGTAGATCACTGTTGACGTAAGTCGCTCGCATCTGCGATATCAGCGCCAACACCGGTCCCGAAGGCGGGATCTTGGGCAAGCGTTGAGGGAAAGGCGCCATGGCAACCCAAGCTGACGCGCAGGAACTGGCAGCCTTGCGGGCGCTTTCAGCCAGCATCGGTCTCAACCCGCATATGACTCAGGCGGCGGGCGGCAACACCTCGCTCAAGGCCGGCGACACGCTGTGGATCAAGGCCTCCGGCACCTGGCTGAAGGATGCGCTGAGCGACGACATCATGGTGCCGGTGGCGATGGCGCCGCTGCTCGAGGCGGTCGAACAACGCGATCCGGCCGCCGACAAGCCGCAGGCCTTCGCCATCGACGAACTCAATCCGCGCGGCCTGCGCCCGTCAATCGAAACCACGGTACACGCCTTGATGCCGCAACGCGTGGTTCTCCATGTGCACTGCGTCGACACGATCTCGCTGGCCGTGCAGGCCGACGGCGAAGCCGAGGTCGCCAGGCGGCTCGGCGGCATCGAATGGGCCTATGTGCCCTATTGCCGGCCGGGCCTGCCGCTCGCCCGTGGCATTTCCGAGAAACTGCGGCCTGGTGTCGACGTGCTGATCCTTGGCAATCACGGGCTGGTCGTCGCCGCCGAGACCGTCGCCGAGGCGGAGCGGCTGCTCCATCGCGTCCGCTCGCTGCTGGCACGGCCGGCGCGCGAGACTGCAGCGCCCGATATCACGGCCCTGACGGCGCTCGCCGACGGCAGCGTCTACCGATTGCCGGCGGATCTGGAAGCCCATGCGGTCGCGCTCGATGCGCAAAGCCGCCGCATGGCTGAGGCCGGCAGCCTCTATCCCGACCATGTCATCTTCCTCGGCCAGGGCTCGGTGGTGGCCAAGCCGGGCGAGAACGCGGCGGGCGTCACCGCGCGCCTCGGCCCGGCACCCATGGCGATCCTGTTTCCCGGCGCCGGCGTGCTGATGCGAGCCGACGCCAGCGCCGGCGCCGACGCCATGCTACGTTGCCTCGCCGACGTGACCGCACGCGTCGATGTCGCGGCGCGGCTGAACTATCTTACCCCTGCCGAGAACGACGAACTGGTCAATTGGGACGCCGAGCAGTATCGCCAGAAGCTCAATGCCTCCGGCGGCTAGCAAAGGACTGAAGACATGATGCCCCTTGTCATCGGCATCGACATCGGCACGTCGGGCGCACGCGCCGTCGCCATGCGCCCGGATTTTTCCATTGCCGGCCAGTCCGCTGTCCGCCTCGACAGGTTCGGTCAAGATCCCCGTGCCCCCTCGGCATGGTGGCAAGCGGTGCAGGCAACTCTGACGGACCTGTTTGCGGCCATCGACCGCACTGCAGTCCGCGCTATCGCCGTCGACGGCACGTCCGGCACGCTGCTGCCGGTCGACGCCGCCGGGCGGCCGCTGGCCGAACCGCTGATGTATAACGACAAGGTGGACGACGCCGACATCCTGGCCGCCATCGCCCGCGAGGCGCCGGAAGCGAGCGCAGCGCACGGCGCGACATCAGGCCTCGCCAAGGCGTTGCGGTTCCAGCATCTGCCCGGCATCGCAGCCGTGCTGCACCAGGCCGACTGGATTGCTGGAAATCTTACCGGCCGCTTCCACGTCAGCGACGAGAACAATGCGCTGAAGACAGGCTATGACGTCGAGGCCCGCCGCTGGCCGGACTGGATCGCGGCCACCGGCATGAACATGGACCTGCTGCCTGATGTCGTCGAGCCAGGCGATGTCACCGGCACGCTAGCCGCGGCCGCCGCTGAGTTGTTCGGCCTATCGCCCGATGTGGTGGTGGTCGCCGGCACCACGGATGGCTGCGCCTCGTTCCTGGCGACCGGCGCCACGGCAGCCGGCGACGGCGTCACGGCGCTGGGATCTTCTCTCACCATCAAGATCCTGTCCGACCGGCCGATTTCCGCGCCACGCTTCGGCATCTACAGCCATCGCCTCGGCGACACATGGCTGGCCGGCGGTGCATCCAATTCGGGTGGCAAGGTGCTGGCACAGCATTTTCCACTGGCGCGGATCATCGAACTCAGCGCGACAATCGACCCCACGACAGAGACCGGGCTCGACTATTATCCGCTCGGCACATCAGGCGAACGCTTCCCGATCGCCGATCCCGCCTTGCCGCCGCGCCTTTCGCCGCGACCGGCTGACGATGCCGATTATCTCAAGGCGATGTTCGAAGGCATGGCCACGATCGAGGCGCTCGGCTACTGCAGGCTGGCCGAACTCGGCGCGCCGGCGCTGACCTCCGTCCGCAGCGTCGGCGGCGGCGCGGCAAACACGGCCTGGACGGCGATCCGGAAACGCAAGCTCGGCGTCGATTTCCCACCGGCGCTTTCCGACGAGGCGGCCGCCGGCACAGCGCGGCTGGCGCTGAAGGGCGCAAGCAAGGCGGGATTGCTATGAGCGTGAAACCAATCGAACGCCTCGACGGCATCGGACCGCTGGCCGAGCGCTACCAGGTCTTCCTGCTCGACCAGTTCGGCGTGCTGCATGACGGCCAGGCGCCTTATCCCGGTGCGGTGGAGGCATTGTCGGCGCTGAAGCGCGCCGGCAAGACGGTGGTGCTGATCTCCAATTCCGGCAAGCGCGCCAGGCCCAATGAGGACCGCCTGCTGAAACTCGGCTTTGCCGCCGGAAGCTGGGACCATTTTGTCTCCTCCGGCGAGGTGGCGTGGCGGTCCTTCAACGACATGGCGGCATCGGGAAGATTGCGTCCGGGGACAAAATGCCTGCTGATCAGCCGCGACAACGACCGCACGGCGATCGAGGGCCTGCCTTTCGTGCTGACGCAGGCCGGCGAAGACGCCGAACTGGTGCTGATCTCGGCCAGCGAAGGCGACCGCCACGACCTTGACCACTATCGCCGCCTGCTCGCCCCGGCGGCGGCGCGAAAAGTGCCGGGCTTCTGCACCAATCCCGACAGGATCATGCTGACGGCGGTCGGCCCCCGCTTCGGCGCCGGCGAGATCGCAGATCTCTACGAAAGCTTGGGCGGCAGCGTCACGCGCATCGGCAAACCCTATCCGGCGATCTTCGATGCGGCCCTGGCGCTGGCCGGCGAGCCTGAGCGCGGCAGCGTCGTCTGCGTCGGCGACAGCGTCGAGCACGACGTAGCGGGCGGCAACGGCGCCGGCATCGCCACGGCGCTGGTGCTCGGCGGGATATTGGCGGACACACCGGATCTCGCCGCCGTTTTCGACGAGCACCGGGCCTGGCCCAACTACATCACGGGATCCTTCAGCTTGCGCTGAACGCCTCGAGCATGCGCTTGGCGCTTTCCTCATCGGTGATCAGGATCGTCGGCGCGATCAGGCTCATCGCGCCGAGCAGCGCCTCGGTCTTCTCCTCGCCGCCCGAGGTGAGGATGCGGATCGGGGCCGCGCGCAGGCGGTCGACTTCGACCGACATCACGTGGCTGTTGACGGGATGGTCGACCAGATCGCCATTGCGGTCGAAGAAATGGAACAGAAGGTCGCCGACGGCGCCGCGCTCGAGCAGCGCCTCCCGATCCGCTTCCTTGAGGAACCCTCCGCGAGAGAAGGTGGTGGCCGAAGCGATGCCGCCGACGCTCAGCAGAACCGCATCGAGCACGTTGGCCATTTCGAAAACCTCCTGCAGGCCGCAGCGCTCGACCAGCGCGATCTTGGTCTCGACGCTGTCGACGACGGCCGGCGTCGGGATCAGATAGCCGTCGCCCTGGAAGATCTGGGCGAAGCGCCAGGCGAACTCGGCCGGGTTGTATCGCCGCACGACGCCGACGCCGCCCAGCAGCGAAATGACCTTGAAATCGGAGAGCGACTTGGCGCTGATGAAGGGCAGGCTGGAGAACAGCGTCCGGCCCCAGCCGACGCCGACGCGCATGCCTGACTTCATCGTGTCGGACAGGAAAGCCCCGGTCTTGGCGCTGATTGCCGGGATCGGATCGGCATTGGGCGCGGTGAGCGGGGCGACCAGCGCCTGCTGCAGGCCGAACGTCCGCTCCAGCGCGCGCTCCAGCCGCACGATCTCCGACAATTCGCTCTCGATGGTGATCTTCACTTCGTTGCGCGAGCGCGCCTCGGCCAGCATGCGCACGATGGTGACGCGGCCGACGCCGAGCACGTCGGCGATCTCGTTCTGCGTCATCTGCTCGACGAAATACATCCAGGCAGCGCGAATCCGGAGGCGGTCCGTCCGGCTTTCACTGGCGACCTGCTCGGTCGCCTCGGCTCCTGCCCGCCCCCCTTCGGCCCGCCCCTCTTCGGTTTGTCGTCGCCTGGCCAAATCATCCCTCCCCCGCGGCGACGGACGAGCGCGCCGTCGCCGATTCTGCATGCTGGTCTAGTATCGCCTATTGATCTACCAATCGATAGGAACAATGTAGAGTCGGCGACGGGCCCTTGCCGGCCGCCCTGCAAGCCACTTTCGAGGCAGACCGCGATGCTCCGACAAATCTCCGAAGACGTGCGCGTCAATTTGAAGGACCGGTTGCGGGAAGTCCGCGACATCATCCGGCAAAGCCGTCATGACGGCACCGGTGACGCCAGCGTGTTGCGCGAAGCGACCAGCCATCTGCCGCCGTTTCCGGGCAAGGGCATCGAAGGCCTGCTCAGCCATGCCGCCAGCGCCGTCGATGAAGCGCTGTCGATTGCCGAATCCTTTGTCCCGCACGAGCGCCCGATCAAGGTAGACGGCACGACCGTGAAAGGCCTCGGCACCTATTTCCCGGCCGGAAACGAAGACCAGCAGTTGAGTGCCGAGCGCCTGTTCCGGCGCGACATGTACTATCTGACGAAGGCGGTTCTCGCCGGGCTGAACATCAACAATGCCCGCATTCATGAGGCCGATTTCGCCGCCGCGCATGCCACGATGCGCAAGCGCCATGGCGATCTGCTGGCCGCGTTGACCGCACCAGGTACCGGACTGCAGGCAATCGCGACCACCTGCGCGGCGCTGCTGGTCGAATTGCTCAGCCAGCGTCCGGTGCGCTTTGGCGAAGCCGCGCCGGAAATGGCCGGCGAGAGAGCGCTCGACATAAGCTGCCTGGCGCCGGTGGTTCTGGCCTGCGGCCTGGCGACAACCGGCCGCGACGGCGCGCCCGAGCCCGATATGCTGGAGATCGCGATCCTGGCTGCCGATATCCGTCACGACCTCATCGTGCAGGCCTGCGCAAAGGCGAGCCCGGTCGAGGAACTGACGCCAGTCTTTGCCACCTTGCTCGCCCACTTGCCGTAAGCTCCAGCAGCTGTCGCGGCGATCTAGTCTCCGGCCGTCATGGCCGTGATCGTTCTTTTGGCGCGCTGGATCGAGGCCGGGCTCATCGAAAGCTCGGTCAGTCCCATCTCGATGAAGGCCGGGATCAGATCCGGGCGTCCGGCAGCCTCACCGCACATGCCCACCATGATGCCGGCGGCGACGCCGGCTTTGGCGGTCATCTCGATCGCCGACATGACCGCCGGATTGGTGACGTGGTTGAGCTTGGCCACGGTCGGGTTGAGCCGGTCGGCGGCCATGATGTACTGGGTCAGGTCGTTGGTGCCGATCGAGAAGAAGGCCACCTCTTTCGCCAATGCCGGGGCGATCAGCACGGCAGCCGGCGTTTCGATCATCACGCCGAGATCGAATGTCGCGTAAGGCACGCCTTCGGCCTTGAGTTCGGCGGCGCATTCATCGACCAGTGCGCGGGTGCGCGTGACTTCGGAAATATCGGACACCATCGGCAGCATCACCTTGATGTTGCCGTACACGGCCGCCCGCAGCAGCGCCCTGAGCTGGCGCTTGAAGATATCGGGCCGGTCGAGGCACATGCGGATGCCGCGCCAGCCGAGAAAGGGGTTCTCCTCGTCGGGAAACTCGATCCCGGCGATCGGCTTGTCGCCGCCGATGTCGAGCGTGCGCACGATGACCGGATAGGGCGCGAAAGCCTTGGCCAGCGCCGCATAGGTCTCGGCCTGCATGTCCTCCGAGGGAAGATGCATATGACGCATGAACAGGAGTTCGGTGCGGAACAGGCCGACGCCCATGGCGCCCGCTTCCTGCGCCGCCTCGATTTCCTCCAGCGAGCCGATATTGGCCGCGACCTCGATCACCTTCCCGTCGGCGCGTTTCGGCGTCACCGTCTTGAAGGCGGTCAGGCCGGCACGCTCCTTGGCGGCCGCCTCGACGCGGCCGGCGTATTCGACGCGCGTCGCCTCGTCCGGGTCGATGATCACATGGCCGGTGTTGCCGTCGAGCGCCACGTCGCGCGCGGCACGTAAGGCGTTGACCTGCTCGCCAAGGCCCAGCACCGCCGGAATGCCGTGCGAGCGGGCGATGATGGCAATGTGCGAGGTGGCGCCGCCATGGCCGCAGATCACCCCGCCAATGCGCTTCAGCGGCGCACGCGCCAGATCCCAGGCGCCGATATCGTCGGCGATCAGAATGGCCCCTTCGGGAATGCTTTCGAGGCTGACGTCGTCCTGGCCGAGCAGCACCAGGCAGATCTGCCGGCCGACGGCATGGACATCATCCGCCCGCGCATTGAGATAGTGATCGTCGACGGCGCTGAAATCGGCGGCGATGGTGGCGGCTGCGGTGATGACGGCCGAGACCGCATCGTTGCCGCCCTTGATCGCCTTCTCGGCCTCGCCGGTCAGGCTGTCGTCGGCGGCGATATCCCTGAGGGCCGCGACGATGCCTCGGTCGCCGGCCGACAGGCTGTCCTGCGCCAAGGCCCGGTCCATGCGCGCCTGGACTGCAGCAACGGCGGCGCGGAACCTATCGATCTCGCCAGCGATTTCTTCGGCCTGCAGCATGCGGCCCTGCCCGGCGATGTCAGGCGGGAAATGCGCGAAGGCCGGCCCGATCGCGACGCCCTCGCTTGCGGCGACACCGCGCAAGCCGTTCGCTTCGCCTGGCGCGGCCGGCACAGACGCCGGTGCGGGTGCCGCCTGGCCGGCATCATTGGCCGGGCTCTGCGGCTCGGCTTCGTCGTCGAGACCCGCCTTGGGGTTTTCCAGATAGCCGATCAGCGCTTCGATCGCCTCGATGGCGTCGGCGCCGTTGGCCCGCACGGTGACTTCCTGGTTTTCCTTGACCGCCAGCAGCATCAGCTTGACGGAACTCTTGGCGCTGACCGCCTTGCCGTCCTTGACCAGCTCGACATCGGATTCGAAGCCCTTGGCGAGCTTGACGAACCGCGTGGCGGGACGGGCGTGCAAACCTTCATGCACTCTGACGATGGTCGAGCGTTCCATGGCAAATACTCTGCTTTTTCTAGAGCAATTCGTCGTTTCTCGGAAACGACGAATTGCTCTAACTCTTTGTTCTAACGCAATTCCGGACGGAAAACCGTTTCACACTTTTCCTGGAATTGCTCTGGAGCCAAAACCAGATGGTTGCGGCGCGGATGCTTCAGCCGGCGATGGTGATGATCGCATCCGTCTTCAGGGCGGCCACGAGCGCCTGGGCATCGACCTGCGACGCACATATTTCGCCCGGCCTCTCGGCCTCGGTGGCGCCGTTGAACGAGATGACGACGTGGCCCATCTCGAGCACCTTGCTCCACGCGCTGGAGCCGACGGCGGTTATGACAGCGGAAACCGGACCAAGGGTGATCGACGCGCCTTTCTGGGGCGCGCCGTCGCTGGGTCCGAGCTCCGTCTTGTGGAGCACCGAAACCTCGGCAAGCTCCGGCGGCGAGCCATCCGCAAACAGGATGACCACGCCCCCTTCGGCAAGATCCGCCACTTCGGGCCCGATGGAAGTGACCCGTGTTCTCAACAGAACCGTCATGTGGCGAACCTCATTTTCAACTTTCCTTAAAACACGATCAGGCTGACGACCCAGGCGATCAGCACCGAGACCGGGCCCATGATCTGGCGGCTGATGAGCACCGCCGGAACGCCGATTTCGATCGTCTTCGGCTTGGCTTCACCGAGCGCCAGGCCGACGGGGACGAAGTCGCAGCCCACCTGGGTATTGTAGGCAAACAGCGCCGGCAGGGCCATTGCCGGCGAAATCGTGCCATTGGCGATCTGCGGACCGATGATGGCCACGCCGATGACCTGCGCGATGACGGCGCCTGGCCCGAGGATAGGCGACAGGAACGGCAGGCCGCAAATGGCCGAGATGATCAGCAGGCCGACAATGTTGTTGGCCAGCGGTCCCATCGGCTGGGCGAGCACGTCACCGATGCCGGTATAGAGGATCAGGCCGATGAGCATGGTCACGAAGGCCATGAACGGCAGCACGTTGCGCACCACCTGGTCGATCGTGCGGCGGCCGGCATTGAAGAAGATGCCAACCACCCGGCCCATGACGCGGCCGATCGAGCTGATCAGGCCGATCAGCCCGCCTTCGCTCGGCAGCGGCTGTGGTGCAGCGGCTGCGGTGTTGTTGTTTGCACTCATCGATGCTGCTCCCCCCGCAGTGGTGACCGCCTCGGATCCGTCCGCCATTGTGACGTTGGCCGGCTTCACGCCCGAAACGTAGATGTCCTCGGTGATGAACTGGGCGAGCGGCCCAGCCTGGCCGACCGGCGTCAGATTGACGGTCGGGATGCGCTTGCGCGGATAGACGCCGCAGCGTGCGGTGCCGCCGCAGTCGACGACGACCACCGCCATCTCGCCTTCGACCGGCGGCGCCTTGAAACCGTCGACGGCCGTGGCGCCGGTCATGTCGGCGATAAGCTGGGCCACGGGATGGATGCCGCCGCCGGTGACGGAGACGACCTTGTCGCGCTGGCTGGTCGGCTCGATGACGAGCGGGCCGCCCCAGCCTGTGTTGCCCCGGGAGATCTTAACGGCTTTGAATGTCTTGGCCATGATGTCCTCCCCGCCCTTACAGCTCGACGCCCTGGCGGCGTGCCATGATGGTGGTGATGCGCTCGGTCAGCATGCCCTTGAGCAGGATGACGACGAGGCCGACAATGGCGTACCAGATCGCCACCTTGACGTGGTAACCGGCGACGACAACGCCCTTCTTCTCGAGCTCGAGCAGAGCCACGAGAATGCCGCCCCAGACGAAATACTCGCCGGGATTGATGTGTGGGAACAGGCCAAGCGGCGGATGCACGTAAGAGACGGCCGCGTCATAGAAGGCCGGCTTGTGCTTTTCTTCCAGGAACGATCCGAACGTGTAGGCCATCGGATTGGTGAGGAAGAACACCGCCAGCAGCGGCAGCAGCGTGTAACGGGTCAAGGCGATCCTGCCGGCGCCGCGCGCCAGGCCATGCACGCGCTCTTCGCCGACCAGTTCGGTGACGGCGTAGAAGGCGGTCATCAGCACGACCAGCGTCGGAATGATGCCGGTGACGAAGCCGGCGAACACTTCACCGCCCTTCTGGAAGATGCCGATGAAGTACTTGCCGATGGCGGTCAGCCAGCCGAGCTGCTCTTCCTGCTGGACGTCCTTCAGTTTTTCCTTGAACTGATCGACGGTGATGGGTCCGCTGTCTGCCTGCGCAAGGACAACGAGATGGTCGGAAGCATGCTCGACGGCGAGCTTGCCATGCAAAGCAGCATCCGAGACCATGGCACCTGCGACATGCAGATTGTGCACGGCCATGTCGGCATGCTGCGCCAACAACGAAAATACAGACATTTCTCCTCCTTATGCCGCCCGCCGGTTATCCCAGTCGGTGCGCGGCGTCCTCTAAGCCCTTGCTACGTTCAAGCCGGCCAGGCCCGGCTTCTTCCCCGGCTCCGACCGTGTTTTGTCGATCTGTTCGATCGCCCGTTTCACGGCCTCGGCCACACCGGGTTCCCCCTCCCCCATGATCGCAGGGTTGGACCGGAGTCGATCGAGGGGAACACCCTCGAATTCTTCATGTCTCTTGAACTTGGTGAAGACGGAGCGGCCGCTCATCACCATCAGGCGGCGCACGATCAGGTCAGGCGTCACCACGACGAGCGCGATAGTGCCCTTGGCCAGCCGGCCGCGAAAATTGCCGGCCCCGACGAAGCCGTCCTTGTACTGGTCGGTGACACCCCGGAAAACATCCGAATAGTGCCGCATCTGCAGCCAGACGCCGAGCGACTGCAGCGCCCACACAATAACCAGCAGAAGCAGTCCCCACTGCCAAATCGCCATTCGGTTCTCCTCCCGAAGCCTATGTTGAGCCGCACCTTGGACCGGCGCGCGACAACAGCAAAGTGAGAACATTTGTTTCCGCGAATGTCAATATGTATGATATTGACCTCCACAACGCCATCCACAGAGCCGTCTGCCGATTTCGGCGGCGGCGTGGCTGTGCTAGCCTGTCGTCAAACGGGATGCATGAAATGGAACTGCCCTTCAGGGACGAACTGGCCCTTATGCCCGACCTGCGCCACCGGTTGCGGCAGCTGCGCTGGTTTCGCGCCACTTTCCGCGGCAGCGCCAAGGTGGTCTCGGATACGTTCGGCGTGCGTTTCGAGATCGACGAGGCAAAACTGACCCGAGCTTTTCTCGACTGGGTCGAGATCATGGAGGCGCAGAAGCGCTTTGCCGCGCTCGACCGCGCCGACTTCATCGTCTTTGCCGCCGGCCTGGTGCTGCGCGAGCTGATCAAGCAGGCGCCGGCCCGGGAAATCTCCGGCCTCGCCGAGCTCATCGAAACCGATCAGAATGCCGGCACGCTGGAGATCATCCGCTTCTGGCCGGAAGGTTTCCTCTACACCAACTACTGCGTCTCGGTGATATCGGCGATCTATGAGCAGGAGTTCGGCAAGGCGCCCAGCATCGACAAATGCGCCGACGATCTGCGCACCTGGTGGTCCTATCGCGAGAACGTGACCGAGATGCCGGCCTATGCGGTGGCTTTCCTCGACCGTTTCCTCGGAGCCGAACCGAACTGGATCACGCCGGACCGCGCGCAGTCCCGGCAAGCCATGCAACGGGCGCTCGGATCCGGCCGCGCAAGCGATGCTCTGCGCCAGCTTTGACTGCCCACCCTTTCAGGCTCAAAACGCGCCGAGACATCGCACTATTGAACATTTGACTTTTTGACGATAGCGATGTGCGAGATTTGACGTGAGGAGACATGCGCGTGGCGCGAGGAAGGCCTATCATTTTCGATTGCGACGGTGTTCTCGTCGACAGCGAGCCGCTGGCCGCCAGGGCCTATGAGCGCGTCTATGAAAAGCACGGCATGCCCGGCGTCCATGGCGGCATCATCGCCCAGTGCGTCGGCATGAAGCAGTCCGACATCATCGTGCGGATCAAGGAATTGACCGGCCATCAGTTTCCCGCTGCCGCGGATGGCGACATCTGGGCCGAGACCAAGGTGCTGTTCACCGAGGAATTGAGGCCTACGCCGGGAATCGCGGCATTTCTGCAAACGCTCGAGGGCGACCGCTGCGTTGCCTCATCATCCTCCGTCGAGCGGATAAACCACAGCCTTGCCGTCACCGGGCTGGCGCATTTCTTCGGCGAGGCGATCTACAGCTCCTCCATGGTCAAGAACGGCAAGCCGGCGCCCGACATCTTCCTGTTCGCCGCCCTCAGGATGGGCGCCGATCCGGCCGACTGCATCGTCATCGAGGATTCGCCCTTCGGCATCCAGGGCGCGGTCGCCGCCGGCATGACGGCGATCGGCTACACCGGTGGTGGCCACACCTATACCGAGCATGGTGCGCGGTTGACCGCGGCCGGCGCCGATTTCGTCTGCGCCGACTGGCAAGAAGTTAGCCGGCAATTGGCCGGGATCGGCGTGCCGGCCTAATTCAGCGGATACTTGGTGAATCCACGGCTGGCCCATTCGCCGGGCGGGACTATTGACCCCACACGGAAGTTGAACGACAGCACCCTCGTCGCATCGGCGTCGACCTCGCACCGGAAGTTCAGATTGTACCAGGTGTTTCTCGTGCTGAAGGCGGCCAGCGGAGGATTGAGGACATTGCCTTTGTCCAGCTGAATGGTTGGCACCCATTTGATCGAATAGTCGGCACTTTGCAATTCCTGGCTCAGAACATTGCCGCAAAGGGTGGCCACGCGCTGACCGCGCGGCACGTTCTCCATGGAGCTTGTGGCGAATGCATCGCCGGTTGCCCCCTGCGAGAAGAGCTTTCGAACACCCGGAAGGCCGGAATAGATCGGCGATCCTGCAGCGGCAGTGTTCGCGGGACTTGACTTCCCTGCTTTGCCGCTTGGGGCTTTGAAGGCTCGCGCCGATTTGAAACTCATCGTCTTAGCAGGTTTGGGTTTTGCCTTTCCGGCCGCGGGCGCTGGCTTGTTGCCGGCCTCGGCCGCCAATGGCTTTGGCGCCACGACGGCTTGCTCCTCGTCGGTTTGCGGCGCCGCCTCCTGTTTGTCGGGCTGCTGTTTGTCAGTATCCTCGGTCGCCTGCTTTTCCTCGCTTTGCGCAGGTTTTTCGTCCGGCGCGGCGGTTGCCGGCTTCTCGTCAGGCTTGCTGGGCTCTGCCTTCTGCTGTGGCGTTGCAGCCGGGGCGGGCTGGGTCGGCGCGGGTGTCGGTACTACCGGCGGCTTCGCCGGCTCATCCTTGGCCGGTGACGGCGTGTTGGGTTTGGCGCTGCTTCCGTCGAGCGATTTCTCCGGGCCCGTATCTTTCTGGCCGTACTGGAAGACCCGCTTCAGAACATGGTCGTCTGGCGTTTTCGGTGGCTCCGGAGGGGGCTTTTGTTCAGGCGGCTTTTCAGCCTTCTTTTCAGCCTTAGGCTCCGGTGGCTTTGGAGCAGGTTTCGGCTTGGGCTTCTCGGGCGGCGGCACAATCGCGACATTGACGGGCTGTTCCAGCTGATCCGGCTGCTGCTCGGATCTCGGCACGCCAAAGAACATGAACGCTCCGATCAAGGCATGCAGGATCAGCGATGCGGCCAAGGCCCATCGCCAATTGCGAACCCACTCTCGTATCTTGCCGTTCATTACGCCCGATGTGGAATGAAATAGCGGCGGCTTCAAGCACAGGCATCGGATTGGCGCGCTTTAGCCGCTGACAGCTTGGTGATCGGTATGGTCGACACAGGCGCAACTGCACGGGCCGCTGACGCGCCTCAATGAGCAGCGTCCGTCCTGACATTCACGACAAGCCGACATTTATCAAGCCCCAAGGCTCTGTTCCGCGGCCGCAGCCGGGATCAGCCAGCCGGATTTTATGCGCAGCCGTGCCTGGACCCCACTCTCCAGCGTAACCGGATCTGGCTGTTCGAAATGCAAGGTGAGATCAGGGCCAGCGGAAGGCGTGAATTCGATGCGCGCCGCACCTCCTTGATAGATCACCCGTTTGACGAGACCGTCGAAGCCGGCCCCGTCCGGCGACATGTCGAGATCGGCCGACCGGCAGCAGACCTTGGCACCTGTACGCGGTCGCTCGCCGGGGCGGCAGCGGACCACCAGTTCGGTTCCAAGAACCCTGACCTTGCAATGGCCGCCTTCTTCGACCGTCAGGACGTCCGCCGGCAGCAGGATGCCCTGCGAGATGAAGGATGCCACCATTTCATTTGCCGGCTCATGATAGAGCTCGCGCGGCGTCGCGAGCTGCGCCAGGCGGCCATGGTCGATCACCGCGATGCGGTCGGCCAGCGCCATCGCCTCGGCCTGATCGTGGGTGATGTAGACGATGGTCGTGCCGGTGCGCTTGTGGAAGGCGGCGAACTCATCCTCCATCGAGGCTCTCAGATGGACATCGAGATTGGCGAGCGGCTCGTCGAACAGCACCAGCGACGGCGCGGCGACGAGACAGCGCGCCAGCGCGACGCGCTGGCGCTGGCCGCCGGAGAGATTGGCCGGCCTGCGCTCGCCCAGACCCTGCAGATTGACCAGGGCCAGCGCGTCTTCCACCTTCCGGCGGGCGACCGCCTTGTCGAGCTTCGCCACCTTCAGCGAATAGCCGATGTTCTCGGCCACCGTCATATGCGGCCACAGCGCGTAGTTCTGGAAGACGATGCCGACGCGCCGCTTTTCCGGCGCGACGCTGCCGCCGCTGTTCGACACGACATCGCCGCCGATACGAATCTCGCCGGAGGTCACTTTCTCGAAGCCGGCGACGAGCCGCAGCAACGTCGTCTTGCCGCAGCCAGATGGCCCGAGCACCGCCAGGAACTCGCCGTCGGCGACGTCGATCGAGACATCCTTCACGGCGTCGAAGGTGGCGAAGCTCTTGGTCACACGGTCCAGGCTCAATCGCGCCATGGCAGAACTCCACTCGGAAGATGAGGGGCAAGCAGATTGGTCACCAGCATCAGCACGAAGGTGACCGCGACGGTGATGACGGACATCGCCGCCGCGTAGTTGGAATCGCCGCCCTGCTCGAAGGAAAACATCACCACGCCGATGGTTTCCGAACCCGACGACCACAGCAGCGCCGAGACGGTGAGTTCGCTGAGTGCCGTCGTGAAGATCAGCAGGCCACCGGCGATCGCCGCCGGTGCGACCAGCGGGAAGACGATGGTGCGCAGGCGCGTGAACAGCCCGGCGCCCGCCACCTGTGCGGCCTCTTCCAGCRCCCGGTCGATCTGGTGATAGCCGCTGATGGTCGGCCGCAGCGCCAGCACCAGGAAGCGGGCGAGATAGGCGTAGAGGATGATCCAGACCGTGTTGTAGAGCTGGATGCCGGTCATCGGGATCGGTCGCAGGAAAAGCAGCAGCGAGGCGATCGCCAGCACCACGCCGGGCAAGGCATAGGGCAGCTCGACCGACAGATTGAGCAGCCGCACCCAGCGCTGCTTGCCCCAGGCGATGAGATAGCCGACGGGCACGGCGACCATGACCGCGAAGAAGGCGGCGGCGATCGACAGCCAGAAACTGTTGAAGAAGGCGCGCTTTGCGGCATCATGCTCGAACAGCACGAAGCGGTAATTGTCGAGCGTCGCCGTCTTGGCGGTGAGCGCGATGCCGTAGCCGGGCACCAGCGAGGTCAGCACCAGCCCGAACAGCGGCAGGAACAGCACCAGCACGATCAGCAGCCACATGCCGGCCTGGACGGCGGGGCGCCAGCGGCCGAGTTCGTAGGGTTCGGCCGCCAGCGATGTCGAAGAGATGCGGTAGTCGCGGCGGCGGCTCATCACTTCCTGGGCGAGGATGCCGGCCATGGCGATGACGCCGATCAGCACCGACAGGAACGCGGTCTCGCCGAGCACGGCCGGACCGCCGCCGGCCAGCTTCTGATAGATCAAGGTCGGCAGAACCAGATAATTGGCGGGAATGCCGAGGAAGGCCGGGATGCCGAAATTGCCGACACAGGAGACGAAAGCCAGTGCGGCCGCCGCCATGATCGAGGGCGTCATCAAAGGCAGTACGATGGTGACCAGCACAGTGCACCAACCGGCGCCGCCGGCGCGTGCCGCCTCGACCAGTTCGCGCGGCAGCTTGCGCAGCCCGGCCCGCACCAGCAAGAAGACCAGCGGGCCATATTGCACGCCAAGCAACAGGATGATGCCCGAGGTCGAATAGAGCGCGTTCTTGGTGCCGAGCGGCGGTGCCGCGCCGAACAGCTTGAGGAATGGGCTTGCCGGGCCGAACAATTGCAGCCAGGCCAGCGCCGTCACCTGCGGCGCGATCATCAGCGGCATGACGTAGCAGAGCACCAGGGCACCGCGGCCGCGTATGTCGGTCAGCGAGACCAGCACCGCCACCAGCGTTCCCGACAGCACCGCAAGCAAGGTGCCGCCAATGCCGACGACCAGCGTGTGCCATGTCGCGATCCATGTCGCCGGGCTCCGCAACCCGACCTCAATGGCCATGGTCGACAAGGTGCCGCCAGGTGCCACGATCTCCTTGACGAGGCGCAGCATGGGCAGCAGCGAAAGCAGCACGATGACGACGGCCACAGCCGCCGTCAGGACCATCTCCTGGCCCCGGCTTTCCCTGATGCGTATCGACATGATTGATTTCCCGAGATCGATCACCGGTGCGACCGGAATTTGTCGAAGACGCGATGCCATCCGGACGGCATCCCGCCACGACTGCCGGATCAGCCGCCGAACAGTTCCTGGAACTTCGCCTTGTCGGCGTCGGTCTTGGCGACGATTGCCTTGGTGTCGAACGGCATCACCTTGACCTTGACGCCTTCCGGCAGCCATTCGGGACGGCCGACCGAGGCGCGCGCCGGCAGGTAGCCCATGGACAGCGCCAGCTTCTGGCCTTCATCCGACAGAATGAAGTCGACGAACTTCTTGGCGCCGTCGACATTCTTGGCGGTCTTCATGATGGCGACCGGCTCGGTCACCGCCGGCACGCCTTCGCTCGGGAACACGAACTCGACCGGCGAACCCTTCTTCTTGGCGTTCATCGCCATGAAGTCGACGAGGATGCCATAGGGCTTCTCGCCCGAGGCCACCGACTTCAGCACCGCGCCATTGCCGCGCACGCTGACGGTGTTGTTGGCCTTCAGCTTCTGGAAGAAATCCCAGCCATAGTTGGTATCGCCGGCAAAGCCCGAAAGCAGATAGGCCGCCGCACCCGAATAGAGCGGGCTCGGCATGACCAGGCCATCGGCATAGGCGGGCTTGGCGAGATCGGCCCAATGCTCCGGCTTCTCGGCGGCCGCGGTGTTGTAGACGATGCCGGTGGTGATCAGCTTGCTGCCGAAATAGGTCTTGTCGGCGTCATAGGCATCCGCCTCGATGCCGTCGAGCTTGGCCTCGGCATAGGGCAGCAGCCGGTCGTCTTTCTTCAACAGCTCCATCGAGACCGCGTCGGCGATCAAGAGCACGTCGGGCTGCGGGCTGCCGGCGGCAAACTCGGCCGCCATCTTGGTCAGGATATCGCTGGTTCCGGACCGATAGATGGTCACGTCGATGCCGGGCTGCGCCTTCTTGAAGGCATCCACGGTCTTGGCTGCGTCCGCTTCCGGCTGCGATGTGTAGAGCGTCAGCGTTTCGGCATTTGCCACGCCGGCAAACAAAGTTGCCGCGAGCGCCAGCTGGCTGGCCAGCAGCTTGATGAATAGCGTCTTCATGAGACCTCCTGTCTTGTCTGTGCATGACCGGTCCGGCCCTGGCCGGCTCCCCGTCTCTTCCTCCCTGCACGGCGCATATGACTGGTGGATGACAGCGCACATGCGCGATCGGATCAAGCGACAGCTTGGCATGAGATGCCCTGACGGCACGACAAGAGGGCCCGCGGACCTGGCCTTCCGCGAGCCTGTTGGCGCAACTGGACGCCAGACCTAGGAGCTATGTTCCAACACTCATCAAAGGCGCCCGACTGGCGCTAGACGAGCATGCCCATCGGGTTTTCGATGAGGTTCTTGAAGGCGGCCAGCAGTTCCGCGCCGAGTGCTCCGTCGACGGCGCGATGGTCGGTCGACAGCGTCACCGACATGACGGTGGCAATCTTGATCTCGCCATTCTTGACCACCGCCCGCTCCTCGCCGGCACCGACCGCCAGGATCGTCGCATGCGGCGGGTTGATGACGGCGGCAAAGTCCTTGATGCCGAACATTCCGAGATTGGACACCGCTGTCGTGCCGCCCTGATATTCTTCCGGCTTCAGCTTGCGGCTGCGGGCGCGGCTGGCCAGATCCTTCATCTCGTTGGAGATGGTCGACAGCGTCTTTTCGTCCGCATGCCGAATGATCGGCG
>NZ_JBFTRA010000011.1:0-189348 GCF_056399285.1 Mesorhizobium sp. 01N446
AAGTCGCCCGTCTCAAGCCGGAATGGGACAAACAGTCGCCCGTCTCAAGCCGGAATGGGACAAACGTGGCGTCAAGCCGCTCGGCCTCTCGGTCGACGACGTGGAGGCACACAATCTTTGGGAGAAGGACATCGAGGAAACGCAAGGGCACGCACTCAATTTTCCGATGCTTGCCGACACCGACAAGAAGGTCGCCAACCTCTACGGCATGATCCACGCCGAGACTGATCCGAATGTGACGGTGCGTGCGGTGTATTTCATCGACCCAAATAAGAAGATCCGCCTCAGCCTGACCTATCCACCAAGTGCGGGCCGCAATTTTTCCGAAATCCTGCGCGCTATCGACAGTCTGCAGCTCACGGATACCCAGAAGGTCTCGACTCCGGTGAACTGGGAGCCGGGCCAGCCGGTGATCATTTCGCCAAGTCTCACCAACGAGCAGGCGAAGGAGCGATTCCCCCAGGGTTGGAAGGAGCTGCGGCCTTATCTGCGCATGGTCCAACTGCTGAACTGATTCCCGACCACCTTGGCTCGTCTAGTGCGAGATAGTCGTCATGACAAAGCCCAAAGATCCACGGACCATTGCAGCGGCAAACGGCATTGCTGCCGACCGTGGCTTCGGTGCGGTCACGCCGCCGGTTTATCTTTCGAGCACCTTCGCTTTTCCGGGCTATGACGAGGCGGGGCGCTACGAATATACGCGAGCCGGCAATCCGAGCCGCGACATGCTGGCCGACACGCTGGCCAGGCTCGAAGGTGGCGCCGGCGCAGTCGTCACCTCCTCCGGCATGGCGGCGGTCGACCTGCTGCTTGGGCAATTGGGACGAGACGAACTCATCGTTGCGCCGCACGATTGCTATGGCGGCACCTACCGTCTGCTCTCGTTGCGTCGCGACAAGGGGCATTTCGACGTCCTCTTTGTTGATCAGGGCGACGCAGCAGCGTTGTCCGCAACGTTGTCAAAGAAGCCAGCTCTCGTCCTCATCGAGACACCGAGCAACCCATTGATGCGCGTCGTCGATATCCGCTCGATCGCTTCTCAGGCAAAAGCCGTCGGCGCGAAGGTTGCCGTAGACAATACCTTCCTGTCGCCGGCTCTACAGCGGCCGATCGCGCTGGGTGCGGATTTCGTCGTCCATTCGACCACCAAATACCTGAATGGCCATTCCGATGTGGTAGGGGGCGCCATTGTCGCGGCGCAAGCGGGCGATGTGGACGCACTCGCCGAGTGGGCCAAGATCACCGGCGTGTCAGGTGCGCCTTTCGATGCCTACCTGACACTCAGAGGCCTTCGCACGCTGTTCCCGCGCATCGAGCGGCAGCAAACCAACACAGCGGCGGTCGCCGCATTCCTGCAAAGACAGGCACAAGTCAGCGCGGTCCATTATCCGGGTCTCGAATCCCATCCAGGCCATGCGATCGCCAAGGCTCAGCAAGCCGGGTTCGGAGCGATGCTGAGCTTCGAACTGGCTGGAGGCGTTGAGGCGGTTCGGCGCTTCGTCGAAGCGGTCGAAGTCATCACGCTGGCCGAGTCTCTCGGTGGCGTCGAAAGCCTTGTTGCCCATCCGGCTACCATGACCCATGCGGGAATGGGCGCCGAGGCCCGAAAGGTCGCCGGAATAAGCGACAGCCTGCTGAGGCTATCGGTCGGCCTCGAGGCGGAGACTGATCTGATCGCCGACCTTGAGCTAGCGCTTTCCAAAGCCGCTGGTTAGGAGGGGGCCGATCTGATGGGAGCAGAGGTGGTCAAAAAAACGGCGCTATCGACATCGTCGCTGGTTACTATAGCGTGACGACGGCCTGAAGACGAGCCCTGTCCACTGTCGTGGCTACGGCGCAGTTGGATTCATGAGGCAAGCTCGTTTTCGTTTGGAGAGACGAGTGATGGACCTCGATCCTGCATTCCTGTCGCGACTGCAATTCGCCTGGGTCATCGGCTGGCACATCCTGTTGCCGGCCATCACCGTGGGATTGGCCGCGTATATCGCGATGCTGGAAGGCCTCAATTTTTTCACCGGGAAGGACATCTATCTCCGCATCTCGACGTTCTGGATCAAGATATTCTCGATTGCTTTTGGCATGGGCGTCGTCACCGGGGTCGTCATGCCCTTCCAGTTCGGTACGAACTGGAGCCGCTTTTCCGACGCGACCGCCAATGTGCTTTCCCCGCTTTTCGCCTATGAGGGCCTGACGGCGTTTTTCCTGGAGGCGGCCTTCCTCGGCGTCCTTCTTTTCGGACGGCAACTGGTGCCGCGCTGGGCGCATTTCGTTGCAGCGCTAATGGTGGCGCTCGGCACTTTGCTGTCTTCCTTCTGGATCCTGTCAGCCAACAGCTGGATGCAGACGCCGGCCGGCTACGAGATCATCGATGGCCGTTTCTTCCCGACGGACTGGTTCAAGGTGGTCTTCAATCCTTCCTTTCCCTATCGGCTGGCGCATACCGTCGTCGCGTTCTTCGTCACGACAGGCTTCGTCGTCATGGGCGTCGGCGCCTATTTGATGCGTCGCGGGCGGTCCGTTGAGGAAGGCCGAACGATGCTGTCGATGACGCTCTGGCTGCTGACCGTGCTGGTCCCGCTGCAGATGTTCATCGGCGACCAGCACGGTCTGAATACCCGCGACCACCAGCCGGCCAAGCTAGCCGCGATTGAAGCGCGCTGGGAAACTGCCCGACAGGTGCCGCTTACCCTTTTCGCCATTCCGGATGACAAAGCCGAGCGCAACCTCTTTGCCATAGATCTTCCGTGGCTTGGCAGCCTCGTTCTCACCCATGAGCTTGACGGCGAGGTTAAGGGCCTCAAGGACTTTCCGGCCGATCAGCGTCCGCCCGTCGCGATCCCCTTCTTCGCCTTCCGGGCCATGGTCGGCTGCGGCATCGTTATGCTTGGCCTCGTCCTTGTCGGCGGATGGCTTCGCTGGCGCGGCCGGCTGGACGCCTCGCCGGCCTTTCTCGCGATCACCCAGATCGCGGCGCCCATCGGCTTCGTGGCGGTCATCGCAGGTTGGATCACCACCGAGGTCGGACGTCAGCCCTGGACAGTATACGGCCTTCTGCGCACGGCGGACTCAGTGACACCTTCATTGACGGGCTTTGATGTGATGCTCTCGCTGATCGGCTACGCAGCGGTCTATCTCATCATCTATCCTGCAGGCCTCTTTCTCATGCTGCGTATTGTGCGCAAAGGCCCGGCAATTGCTGCCGAGATAGATGTGGAGATCGAGGGAGGACGGCCCGGGGCGCCGGTCCGCGCCGGAGCCGTCGAACTTCGAGAGGGAGAAGTGCGATGAGCCAGGTCCTCGATTTCGTGCCAATCTGGACGCTGATCCTCGGCATGGCGGTGTTCTTCTACGTGCTGCTGGATGGCTTCGATCTTGGCGTCGGCATGCTTTACGGCTTCGCGCCCGACACTGCATCCCGCAACACGATCATGAACTCGATCGCGCCGATCTGGGACGGCAACGAAACCTGGCTGGTGCTGGGCGGCCTCGGGCTTCTGGCGGCGTTTCCGCTTGCCTTCGCCATCATCATCCCGGCGGTGTATTTTCCGGTCCTGGTCATGCTGCTGGCGCTGGTGTTCCGCGGCGTGGCGTTCGAGTTCCGGTTCCGCGACGCTGAGCACAAGACCTTCTGGGATCATGGTTTCTGCTATGGCTCGGCTGTCGCCACCTTTGCTCAAGGGGTCGTGCTTGGCGCCTTCATCCAGGGTTTTGAGGTCACTGGCAGACAGTTTTCCGGCGGTTCCTTCGATTTTCTGACGCCATTCTCGCTATTGACAGGTTTCGCCCTTTTGTTCGGCTATAGCCTTCTGGGCGCCGGCTGGCTGATCCTCAAGACCGAGGGGGAGGTGCAGGCGGCGGCGCGCCGCCACGGCCGCATGTGTCTTGTCGGCGTCCTCGTCGGTATTGGCGTGGTCAGCATCTGGACCCCGTTCATGAGCCAGGCCATCGCCGCGCGCTGGTTCGCCTGGCCCAACATTCTGTATTTGGCACCGGTACCTGTCGCGACAGCGGCCGTCGCCTTCTTCACCTGGCGGGTACTGGGCAGTGCAAGTGAGACGAAGCCTTTCGTCGGCGCCATCGGCCTCTTTGTGCTTTCCTATGTCGGGATCGCCATCAGCCTCTTCCCGATGATCGTTCCCTACCATTTCACGCTTTGGGAATCGGCCTCTTCAGAACGCACCCAGGCTTTCCTGCTCGTCGGCACTCTTGTGTTGTTGCCCGTGATCCTGATGTACACCGGCTGGTCGTATTGGGTGTTCCGCGGCAAAGTTCGCGCTGACGTTGGTTACCATTGAATAGGTTTTCGAACGCTGACCGACACAGTTGCTCTCATATTTACATGGTATCTAACTGGCTCGTGCAAGAAGCTGCGTGTCGCGACGAGCCAATGCCAATGAAGTCGACTTGTTCGGATCACTCGTCGCCACGACGCAGCAAGCGTCTCAGCATCGGTTCTATCCGCGAAAGCTCGTCGAGATGCGCAACCGAAAGGTCGGCCAGGTGGTCGTCGGCACGCACCGTTAACTGCAGCAGAACACGACGGTGGTCGTCCTTGTCCTGATCCCGTGCGACCAGCCCTGCCTCGCCAAGGCGATTGACCAATTCGACGGCGCTGTGGTGGCGGATGCGCAGGCGCTCCGCGAGGTCGCCGACAGTCACCGGTCCACCACCCGGATATCCCTTGATCGCAAGCAGCGCCTGATGCTGGCGTGGGGTCAGCCCGGCATCATGTGCCTGGACCTGGCTGAATTCGAGGAAGCGGCGGATCAGGTAACGAAACTCCGACAGCCGCTGGTAGTCGGCCTGGCTGATGGCGGGGCGTGGTTTTTGCGGATGCGTCATTTTTGACACTTGTTCAATTCCGATCGGTTTTAGCAAGAACGGCCTTGTCTATTTATATCGTATTCCGATACATAGCGAACCGACAAGCATGCCGTGTCCGCCGACACAGTTACCCGGCACATGCGATGCGTCCGCAGAATGAGAGCAGCAATGAAACCTGATCACGCCAGCCCCGACCATCTCCGAGATTTCACGACCGATGCCAGGGTGCTGCTGGTTGCCGCGATAGCGGTGGTGGTAGCGACGGCGGGGCTGTTTGCCGGCATTGCGCTTTTGAAACTGATCCGGCTGGCCACCAACATTGCCTATTTTGGCCAGTTCACGCTCGCCGACCTGAAGCTCGAGGACACTCCGCTGGGCTATGCCTCCGTCATCGTCCCTGTGATCGGCGCGCTGATCATCGGCCTGATGGCGCGCTTCGGCAGCGAGAAGATTCGCGGCCACGGCATTCCCGAGGCCATCGAGGCGATCCTACTCGGGCGCTCCAGGCTCGATGCCAAGGTGGCGATCCTGAAGCCGCTGTCGTCAGCGATCTCCATCGGCTCCGGCGGACCATTTGGCGCCGAAGGACCGATCATCATGACCGGCGGCGCGATCGGCTCACTGATCGCGCAGATGCTGCCGGTCAGCGACAACGAACGCAAGACGCTGCTGGTGGCGGGTGCTGCGGCCGGCATGACCACCGTGTTCGGCACGCCGATCGCCGCCATCATGCTGGCGGTGGAACTGCTGCTGTTCGAATGGACGCCGCGCAGCTTCATTCCCGTGGCGGTTGCGGCGATCATTGCCGAGGTCGAGCGTACCGTGCTGCATCTGCCCGGGCCGATCTTTCCGTTTCAGGGCGGCATGGCGGTGTCGTTCGTCGGGCTTGGCGGCTGGGTTCTGGTCGGTATTTGCGCCGGCCTGCTGTCAGGGCTGCTCACCCAGATGGTCTATGCCTGCGAGGACGGCTTCCAGAAACTGCCCATTCACTGGATGTGGTGGCCGATGCTAGGCGGTTTGGTTGTCGGCATAGGCGGGTTGATCGAACCGCACGCGCTCGGCGTCGGGTATGACAACATCGCCAATATGCTTGACGGCCGCACGATCGCGACCGCGGCGCTGATCCTCCTGGTAGTGAAAGCCATCATATGGTCGGTTGCGCTAGGGTCGGGGACATCCGGCGGCGTGCTGGCGCCGCTGCTGATCATGGGTGGGGCGATGGGAGCAGTGCTCGCCGGCGTTCTGCCAGCGGCGGATCCGGGCTTCTGGGCATTGCTGGCCATGGCCGCCACCATGGGCGGCACGATGCGTGCACCGCTGACGGCCACTTTCTTCGCGGTCGAACTGACCGGCAACACCCATGTGCTGGTGCCGCTGATCGCGGCCTGCGCGACGGCGCACGCCGTCACCGTGCTTCTGATGAAGCGTTCGATCCTGACCGAGAAGATCGCCAGGCGCGGGCACCACCTCGTGCGCGAATACCGCGTCGACCCTTTCGCCCTGACGAGGGTGCGCGAGGTGATGACGTCGCAGGTCGAGAGCGTGCCGGCGACGATGACGCTGCATGGCGCGGCGGCGTTCCTGACCGCGCCGGAAACCCGGCATCCGAGCTTCCCGGTCACTGACGAGAACAGGCGGGTGCTCGGCCTTATTGATCCGCCGGCCATCCTGCGCTGGCGCCGCGCCGGCAAGCACAGGACGACCACGCTCGGCGACCTGCTTGCCGGAAGCAAGGTGACGCTTGCCTATCCCGACGAATATCTGGAAGGTCTGTCGGACAAGCTGTTGGTGGCCAATGTCTCGCATCTGCCGGTCGTCACCCGCGAGAGCCAGCAACTGGTCGGCTATGTCGGCTGGAAGGATCTGATGCGCGTGCGGTCGAGGAAGCAAGCCGAGGAGCGTGATCGTTCGGCATTGCTGGCCTTCGGCACCCGCCGTAGAAAACAGGATGGCGCTGAACAAGACCGCGTTGGTTGAACACCTAGTAGATGCGAGCTTTCTCCAAACGCGATCGATCTACCTCGCCAGCAATTACGCGGCTCTCAATCGCGATCTGGTATTGTAATCCTTGAGGGATTTTGGAATGGCCAACTGACCGGAAATCTTCCTGCCGACGAAAGGACGTTCGAGGTCGACAAGGAAACCGGCGCGCAAACTGTGATCTCATTCAACCAAAATATGCGCCTCTCGGGCGGCTTCGACAAAAACTTCTCTTGCAACATCGGCGGAAACGCCGCCGTTTATGGCCTGCTGGCAAGCTCTCAACGCGGACCGATGTTTTTGACTTCCTGCATCGCGCCAATTGCCTCCAAGCAAATCTAGCGCCTGTTGAGCATTCAAGAGGTTGCGAATATTTCCGCCAATGCCGGTGGTGACTGGCACCGGCTTGGAAAACCACGCTTCGTACATGATGGAACCTCAGATGGACCGCACCGGACAAAACGCGGTGTCGACGAACGGTTTCGTTGAACAGCTATCACCGTTGCGTGAGTAGGTATGTACTGCGTCGCCGCGAAAATTGCATTGTCAACCCAACGGGTCACGCCGATCATGTCGGGCCCGTTGCCAAACGGCGATCTCGGCCGCTCTCCCTAATGGTGCCAACGACTGTTGCTGTTTCATTCGGACAAACGTCAGGTAAAGCGTTTCGTTCTCGATACACCACGCGGACGTGACACCGATCACGCCCAGCCTACGGCAATACGTCGTTAGCCTGCTACGCAACCGACGGCCCGGGATCATGGAATCGGCTTGAATTCTTCACCGTCATCGGTCGCAATTGCGGTGTGCACCGGGGCGAAGGCGGAGCGAAAAGTGCCGACCGCAAAAAACCGAGCAAAACTGATCCGCAAGCCAAAGCCATAAACCCGTCACTGTGAGGCTCGGTCGGGGGTCTTATGGATGTGATTTTGATTGCATCGATCTTTTAGAAATCCATAATATAGGGCGCATTGAATTCGGCTTTTTTGGGGAGGAAGTGTCATGCCTAAGGTTTCGGATCTCTTTTTTAAGACGGCTATCGTGTGGCTCATTCTGGGGATTGGCGCCGGCCTACAAATGGCGATCTCGGGCGACCATGGTGCCTTTCCGGCACATGCTCACATCAATCTGCTCGGCTGGGTCACATCTGCAATCTTTGGCGGGTACTATGCGCTTAACCCGGCAAAGGCGGCGCGGAGAATCGCGATGGTCCACTACGGCGTGTATAACGTCGGGCTGGTAATCATGCTGCCAGCGCTTTATCTGATGCTGCAAGGTAATACGGCACTTGAGCCGGTCGTCGCCGGCGGATCGCTGATCGTCGCAGCCGCTGTGCTGCTTTTCGCGCTCGTGGTTTTCTCGAGCGGAAGCGTGCGCTCGATGTCCGAGTTATCGCCCGCAACACGCTGACTTGACCGCGGAAGTCATTGCGCCGGTGCGCCAGCAAAATCCGTGCCCGGCAGTTGCTTTCCGACTGGATGTAAGCCTAGCGGCCCCAGCCGGCGCGCATCACGTGGGCGATGCCAGCGCATCGGCCTTGTCGGTCTTGTTTCGCTGCGCCGACATCGAGACACGCACATGTTGAGTCTCCAGGCAGATAGCCGGTCCCTATCGGTAACCGACCCCCGATATGTAATCGCGGAGAAGTTTATCTTCGCTTTCAGATTCGCCTAATAATGCTTGCAGTGCATCTCGTGTGTAAATAATGCCGATTGGCCTTTGTGCCTCATCCAGGACCGGAATGCGCTGAAGACCACGTTCATTCATCACCGTCCACACATCAAGAAGCCCCTCATTCTCCCGGCAATAGGTAACATCGCGCGTCATGATGCTGTCTATACTGGCCGTACACCCGAATCCGAGGCACTGACTGATCTGGCCAACAATATCTGTCTTTGTAACGACGCCGACCATGTTCCCTCGCTCACACACCACAACGAGGTCGGTGTGCGGCTTGGACATCATCTTGGCCGCTTCTTTAATCTGAGCCTTTGCTTCGATTACCGCGAGTCGCTCGAACGCGCGTGGCAACATCTTCTCGACCAACATCGTTCGTACTCCTGTGAAATCGCTTTGGCGTGAAAATCCATGGGCGCTCAGGATCGTCCGTAGGGTAACAGCGCCCCGTTATTATCGGCAATCAAATCGGCATACGATAGCCGTAGAACTCATGATCCTCATTGTAACCGCCCTGACCCGCGCCGAGGTCGGCGAAATCGCGCACGAACTCGATCGCTGCGACCCATTTGACCATCTTAAAGCCCAACTCGTTTTCGCACCTGAGCCGCAAGGGCGCGCCATGTAAAACGCTAAGCGGGGCGCCGTTCATCTCGTAGGCGAGGATCGTCAGGTCATGGCTCATGTTTTCGATCTTGTGGACGTCGTAGTAGCGACCACCATCGGCACCATCGGCCAGCGAGTAGAACACGGCGTAGAGGGCCGCTGGTGTCGGCTTCACCAGGTCCAGAATATCGCGCATGGGGACGCCACCCCATTCGGCAACGCCGGACCAACCCTGGATGCAGAAATGCGTGGTGATCTGTTCCTGCTTTGGCATTGCCCTTAGATCGGCCAGGGAGAACTGGCTCGTCGTCTCGACAAGGCCACTGACGTTCAGCCTGTAGCTGGCGAAATTCTCGGCCACGAGATCGTCGAATTCCTTGGAATTCGGCATCGTGCCGTTCGGCCAAAAATATGGCGAGATATCCTTCTTCGTCAGTTGCGAGCGCGGATCCCAGCCTTCCGCCAGCCCCATCAGCCAGCCGATCATGAACGCGCCGGTGCGCTGCACCAATCGGGCGTGGCGGATGGTGAAGGGTGAGACGACTAGCCATGCTGCGAGGAGGATGGCCATCGCGACGAGAAACAGGGGGAAACCCGTCCATGAAGCGTCGTCGATGCCGGCGAACATATGGTTGGTATTCTGCCGGATGCCGGTGACGAAGACCATCGCGCCATGCGCCACGATGAAGCCGACGAACCAGGCGAACGAGATGAAATGAACCGATCGCATGGCCTGCCGGTTGAATAATCGGCCGAACCATCCTGCCGCATTGGAAATCGCGGGGCTCTGCATCAGCCCTGTGGCGATCGAGACAGGCGCAGCGATGAACACGGTGACGAAGTAGCTGAGTTGCTGGAGGCCGTTGTAGCGGGTCCAGCCCTCATCCACCGGGAAGTTCAGCGAGGCATACTGGATCGCCGTCGAGAGCGCGGCCGGGAAAACTTCCCACGTCATGGGCACCAGCCTGCGCCACTGATCGGTTGAAAAGAGTAGAACGTAGAAGGCTACTCCGTTGATCAGCCATAAGAGATTGATCGAGAAATGCCACCAGCGCGATAGGCCGAGCGTGTGCCGGAGCCCCGGAATGCCAAGCCATGTCGGCAGCGTGACGGAATCATCCTTCGCCGTCCAGACGCGGTCCTTCGGCACCGGCACCTGGAAACGAAACCAATCGGTTCCCGGCGTGCAGTCTCGCCCCCAATACAGTCGTGGATGGTCGGCCAGGATTTGCAGGCCGGACCGCATGATGAACAACATGAAGAACATGTTCAGGAAATGCTGTAGCTGCAGCCACCAGGGGAAACCGGAGTCCACCAATGGTGCCGATTGCGCGATGCCGGGGTGGTTGTGGATGAAGGCCTTAACCTCGGGAAGCTCGCGAAGGCTTTGCGCGAGCGCGATCAGGCATAGCAGCACCGCCGCTCCGATTGGGATTGCCCATAATGTATTGATCCACTTTCGCCCGATCCGTATGCGTGGGAAAATTCCTTGCTGTGGCGGCATCCAGTTATCGAGACGGATGCGATCATCTGCATCGCTGAGCTTTGCGCGGAGCGGTTCGGGTGAGGGCGGCTGGGAAGTCATAGGTATCGGCTATCTTTCTGGCATCGATCGCGCCCTGGCGGGAGCGTCAATCGTGAAGTTTGGTGAGCGCCGAACCCTTGTGAAAAGCGATGTGCTCGGTCTTGCCGCTTTTGATTTCGTATTGCGGCGCTTCCTCACTCGCATGGTGTGTGTAGCTGTGGACCTGGAAATCGCGTGTGTGGACACGGACGATCGTGCCGCTGACGCGCCCGGCTTCCGAATTCCAGCTCACGTGATCGCCGACTTTGAATCTATCCGCCATGAAGCTCGACCAGGGTAATAGGGATTCTCACGGAACCATGACGCCGTTTCGCACCTGGTTGGCGCGGTCGAACGGCGAGGATCCATCACTCAACCGTCGCGCTCGAATTCGGTTCCAGTGAATCGCTTCCCGATGGAAGGACTTTTTGATCTGTAGGATAAACCGGCTACGATCCGCACCGAGATGGCCCGTTCACCGTGCGCGCCCAGATTGGAGTCGAAACGAGTACCTTCTTCACCATAGGCCATTCCACGCGCACGATCGTCGAGTTCGCCGAACTGCTTCTGCAGTCTCGTGTCGATTTCGTCGTCGATGTGCGCTCGATGCCGCGTTCGCGCACCAATCCGCAGTTCAACGGCGAAAGCCTTCCAGGAGCGTTGGCGCCGTGGCGGATCGGCTATGAGCATATCGCTGCGCTTGGCGGCTTGCGGGGCAGGGCGCGTGGGGCGGAACCTTCCCCCAATAGCTATTGGCGCGTACGTGGTTTTCGCTACTACGCCGACTATGCGCTGACCGAGCCGTTCGCCAAAGGCTTGGCGCAACTGCGAGAGCTCGGCGGCCGGCATCGCTGCGCAATCATGTGCGCGGAAGCCGTCTGGTGGCGGTGCCACCGCCGCATTATTGCCGATTACCTGCTCGCAGAAGGCGAACGCGTCATGCATATCCTTGGGGCCGGTCATGTCGAGGAGGCCAGCCTGACGCCAGGCGCTGTCGTGCGCGATGATGGAACGATCGTTTATCGCGGGGAGCATCTCCTCGGGAGGTAAGCATTGATCATTACAAGCGGTGCAGCCGGTTCAGTTTCCTTTGGTTGCCCCGAGCGCATGGTCGACGATCGTCTGCGCCTCGGCCAGGATGGCGCGCAGATGGTCCTGTCCGCGAAAACTCTCAGCGTAGATCTTGTAGATATCCTCGGTGCCTGACGGGCGCGCGGCGAACCAGCCGTTTTCCGTGGCCACCTTGACGCCGCCGATTTCGGCATTGTTGCCCGGCGCCCGGCTAAGCACCGACTTGATCGGTTCGCCAGCCAGGGTCTTCGACGTGATCTCATGCGGTGAAAGCTTCGACAGTTTCTCTTTTTGTGCTGGGGTTGCGGTTGCCTGGAGCCGATCAGCGACCGGTTCGCCCAATGCCTTCGTCAGGCTGCGATAAACCTCGCCGGGATCGCGACCCATCCTTGCCATGATCTCGGCCGACAGCAACGTCGGAACGATGCCATCCTTGTCGGTCGTCCAGACGGCGCCGTTGCGGCGCATAAACGTCGCACCAGCGCTTTCCTCGCCGCAAAAACCCAGCGAGCCGTCCTGAAGGCCCTCGGCGAACCATTTGAACCCGACCGGCACTTCATACAGTCTGCGCTTCAGCCTGGCGCTGACGCGATCGATCATCTGGCTGCTCACCACCGTTTTTCCAACCGCGGCGTCCTTGCGCCATTCAGGGCGATGCTGGAACAGGTAGTCTATCGCCACCGACAAGTAATGATTGGGCGGCAGCAGTCCGGCACTGCGGGTGACGATGCCGTGCCGGTCGTGATCGGTGTCGCATGCGAAAGCGATGTCGAATTGATCCTTCAGGCTGATAAGGCCTTGCATGGCATAAGCTGAAGACGGGTCCATGCGGATCTGGCCATCCCAATCAACCGTCATGAAACGAAAAGTGGGATCGACCTGGCGATTGACGATGGTCAAGTCGAGCTTGTAGCGGTCGGCTATGGCGGGCCAGTAGTGGACTCCCGCGCCGCCGAGCGGGTCGACGCCCATGCGAACATGTGCTCCGCGAATGGCGTCCATGTCGATGACATTGCCGAGATCGTTCACGTAAGCATTCAGGAAATCGTGAGCATGGACTGTCGGCGCATGGAGGGCTTTCTCGAACGGCATCCGCCGCACGCCTTTCAGGCCGTTGCCAAGTAGCTCATTGGCCTGTCTTTCGATCCAGCCGGTGACATCGGTATCCGCCGGCCCGCCATTGGGCGGGTTGTACTTGAAGCCTCCGTCGCCCGGCGGGTTGTGCGACGGCGTGATGACGATCCCATCGGCAAGTCCGGTCTTGCGGCCTTTGTTGTGGATCACGATTGCGTGGGAGACGGCTGGGGTGGGCGTATACTCGCCACCGGCCGCCATCATCACCTGCGCTCCGTTCGCGGCCAGCACCTCAAGGGCGCTCGCAAAGGCTGGCTCCGACAGCGCATGTGTATCGATGCCGACGAATATGGGACCATTGATGCCTTGTCGCTCGCGGTATAGGCAAATGGCCTGGCTGATTGCCAGCACATGCGCCTCGTTGAACGTGTTCTCAAACGCCGAGCCTCTATGCCCGGATGTGCCGAACGCCACCCGCTGCAAGGAGTTGGCAGGGTCCGGTGCCTGGCTGTAATAGGCTGTGACGAGCTTGGCGACGTTGACCAGCAGGTCGGCCGGGGCCGGCTTTCCGGCCAATGCACTGATTTCCATCGTCATGCTGGTCGCCTCATTCGGTTCGGGCAATCCCGACTTGTTTGATTGACCGGCGGCCCGCTATTTGCGCCTTGGCAGCCGCAACGACGTGCTCTGGCTCGAATCCGAAGTGTTCTGCGACAACTTTCGATGGTGCGGACAGGCCGAAACTGTGCAGAGCGAGGATAGCCCCGTCGAAACCCGTATAACGCTCCCATCCGAAACCAGATGCTTCTTCTACCGCAACCCGGGCCGTTATAGCGGGCGGCAGGACCGTCTCGCGATATTCCTTCGGTTGGCTTTCGAACAATTCCCATGACGGCATGCTGACGACGCGTGCCTTGATGCCCTCGGCCTTTAGCTGTTCATAGGCCGTCACGCAGAGCGCGACTTCGCTGCCGGTCGCCAGCAGCAGGACAGCGGGTTTGCCGTCGGGCGCATCGGCCAGTACATAGGCGCCCCGTGCCACGCCGCCTGCGTTTGCATAGATCGAGCGATCGAGCGTCGGCACCGCCTGTCGCGTCAGCACGAGGCAGACAGGCCTGTCCTTGAGATGCATGATGACCTTCCATGCCTCCATGACTTCATTCGCATCCGCCGGGCGTAGCACGACCATGCCGGGCATGGCGCGGAACGAGGCAAGCTGCTCGATCGGCTGGTGGGTTGGCCCGTCCTCGCCGAGACTGATGGAATCATGGGTCCAGATGGAGATGAGCGGGAGTTCCATCATCGAGCTCAGCCGCAGCGCCGCGCGGCAGTAGTCGGTGAAGATCAGGAAGCTGGAGACGAACGGCCGCAGCTTCGACAGGCTCATGCCGTTGCCGATGGCGCACATGGCATGTTCGCGCAGGCCAAAGTGGAAATTCCGCCCGCGGTAGCTGACGGCCTGGTCACCCTCTGGGGTCTGAAAGTTGCCGGCGAAATCGAATTCGAGGTTCGTCTTGGTTGACGGCGACAGGTCTGCCGCGCCCCCCAGCAGCCATGGCAAATGTTCCGCAATAGCGTTCAACACCTGGCCCGACGAGTCGCGCGTCGCGAGGCCTTTCGCATCGGCTGAGAAGGCGGGCAACGTGGCGTCCCACCCGGAGGGAGCATCGCGTCGCTGCATCTGGTCGATCTGTTTGGCCAGGTCGGGATATTGTCTACGATAGGCCGCGAACAATTTTCGCCAGGCGGCATGAGCGGCGTCCCCACGCTTGCCCATATGTGCGCGGAAATGCGCCACGACCCCTTCCGGAACCTTGAAATCGGCGTCCGGATCCCAGCCGTAGAATTCCTTAGTCAGCCGAACTTCTTCGGCGCCCAGTGGCTCGCCGTGGGCTTTGTTTGTGTCATGCTTGTGCGGCGCGCCATAACCGATATGGCTTTGAACGATGATCAGCGTGGGGCGGTCATGCGTATCGATGAACGTCTGATAAGCCTTGTCCAGCAACATCAGATCGTTTGCATCGCTTACCCGCTCGACATGCCATCCGTACGCGAGGAAGCGGGTTGCCACGTCTTCGGTGAATGTAAGGCCAGTCGGCCCCTCGATGGTGATGTGATTGTCGTCATAAATCCAGCAGAGGTTCGACAATCTGAGGTGTCCAGCCAGCGATGCCGCCTCGTTGCTGAGCCCTTCCATCATGTCGCCGTCGCTGCACAGCGCATAGACGTTGTGCGAGAACAGATCATAATCGGGTCGATTGTAGGTGGCCGCCAGCCACCGTTCCGCAATTGCAATGCCGACGCTTGTTGCCGCACCTTGTCCGAGTGGACCCGTGGTGGTTTCCACGCCCGAGGTCCAGCCATATTCGGGATGTCCCGTGCAATGGCTGCCTGCCTGGCGAAAACTCTTGAGATCGTCCAGCGTCACGGCAAGCCGGTCGCCCGATGGATAGCTCGCGCCCTTTGCCTTGACGCCGCACAGGTGAAGCAGGCTGTAGAGCAGGGCGCAGGCATGGCCGGCCGACAGCACGAAGCGGTCGCGGTTCGGCCAAACGGGGTCGGCAGGGTCGTAGCGAAGGAAGCGTTGCCACAGGCAATAGGCCATCGGCGCTGCATCCAGCGGCGTTCCGGGATGACCGGATTTTGCTTTCTGGACCGCATCGATTGAAAGCATTCGCAGCGTGTTGATGCTGAGCTGGTCGAGTGGCACCTGTTTCATGGGGATCCTTTGATCGGATGTAGGCAACCCGATCGTCCAAGTGCTGGCTGGGTTGCGCCGCAGTATGTTGGTCGGGGCCGTAGGCGCGGCCGGACTTACCGCCCTTTACTTCTTTCGTTTTCGAAACCGGCGATAGCGCTCGATCAAAGCGTTGGTCGAGCTGTCATGTTGGAGATTTGGGGCCTGGGAGGTTTCCAGTTCAGGGGTTGTTTTCTCGGCCAGGGCCTTGCCCAGCTCAACGCCCCATTGGTCAAAAGAGTCGATGTTCCAGATGACGCCTTGCGTGAAGACGCTGTGCTCGTAGAGCGCGACCAGGCTGCCCAGCGTCCTTGGGGTCAGGCGCTCGGCAAGCAAGGTATTGGTGGGGCGGTTGCCTTCGAAGGTGCGGTGCGGAACTAGCCAGTCCGGGGTCCCTTCGGCCCTGACCTCCTCTTCCGTTTTGCCGAAGGCCAGAGCCTCGGTCTGCGCGAACAGATTTGCCATCAGCAGGTCGTGATGACGTCCCAGCGGATTCAATGCCTGACAAAACCCGAGGAAATCGCACGGAACCAGCTTGGTGCCTTGATGAATGAGTTGGTAGAATGAATGCTGCCCATTGGTGCCAGGTTCGCCCCAATAGATCGGCCCTGTCTGGTAATCGACTTTCGTACCGCCAAGCGTGACGTGCTTGCCGTTGCTTTCCATTGTCAGTTGCTGCAGATAGGCAGGAAAGCGCTTGAGATATTGCTCGTAGGGCAGAACCGCGACCGTCTGCGCCTCGAAAAAATTGTTGTACCAAACCGCGAGCAGGCCCATCAGCGCCGGCAGGTTCTCACCGAACGGCGCGGTGCGGAAGTGGTGATCCATGTCGTGGAAGCCCGACAGCATCGAGTGGAAATTCTCCGCGCCGATGGCGAGCATGGTGGACAGGCCAATCGCTGAATCCATGGAATAGCGGCCGCCGTCCCAATCCCACATGCCAAACATCTGATTTGTGTCGATGCCGAATTCCGCGACCCCTTCGGTATTGGTCGAGACGGCGACGAAATGCCGGGCCACCGCCTGCTGGTCGCCCAGCTTGTGCAGTATCCACTGACGTGCGGCGTGGGCGTTGGTCAGCGTTTCCAACGTCCGAAACGTCTTCGAGCAGATGATGAACAGCGTTTCCTCAGGATTCAGGTCCCGCGTCGCCTCCACGAAGTCGGTACCGTCGACGTTCGAGATGAAGCGGAAAATCATGTCGCGCCGGCTGTAGTGGCGCAGCGCTTCATAGGCCATGACCGGCCCGAGGTCCGAGCCGCCGATGCCGATATTGATGATGTTGCGTATCGCGAGGCCTGAATGGCCGCGCCAAGCGCCTCTGTGAATCTTGTCCGTGAAGTCGGCCATCTTGCCGAGCACCGCGTGGACTTCCGGCACAACGTCGATACCGTCGACTAAAATTCGCTCGCCAATAGGCGCGCGCAGGGCCGTATGAAGCACCGCGCGCCGCTCGGTCACATTAATCTTCTGACCGCTGAACATCGCTTCGAGGCGCTCACGCAACCTGCAGGCCTCGGCAAGTTGAATGAGTAGCTGGACCGTCTCGGCCGTGATGCGGTTTTTCGAATAGTCGAGATAAAGTCCGCAGGCGTCGATGGCGAAGCGCTTGCCCCGCTGGGGATCATCGGCGAAGAGCAGACGCAGATGCAAAAGGCGCACTTCCTGCCAATGCGCCAGCAACGCCTGCCATGCTGGAAGTTCCGCGAGTGGCAAYGTCCTGGCCACGAGAGGCGCGCTCATCATCCGCCGGCCGAACCGTGGCGGTGTAACTGCTCGCTCTTCGACGCAATCACCGCCATCAGATCAGTCCACGATTTGGTGAAGGATTGCGCGCCTTCCAACTGGAGCTGCGCGGCAAGCGCCTGAATGTCGACGCCGGCTTTTGCGAAGTCGGCAAGCACGGTCTCGCTGCCACCACCGTCCTCCGGCATCACGCCGTTAACCGCACCCTCTTTCGAAAACGCATGAAGCGTCTTCTCCGGAATGGTGTTGATGGTGTCCGGTGCGGCGAGCGCTTCAATGTAGTAGGATTGCGGAAGCTGCGGATCCTTGGTGCCGGTGCTCGCCCAAAGCAGACGCTGGGAAAGCGCGCCGGCATTGGCCAGCTTGCGCCACCCCACCGAGGCAAGCCGCTCCCGGTAGGCTTTATAGACTTGCCCGGATATGGCGATGCCGAGACGGTTCCGAAGTGCTGGGCTAACCTTGTCCATCACCGCCTTGTCCCAGCGGCTGACGAAGATCGAGGCGACCGAGGCGATCTTCGGGTCGAGCCCGGCGTTGATCCGGCGCTGAATGCCTCGGCAATACGCGTCGGCCGCCGCTATGTACTGCGCATGCGAAAACAGCAGGGTGACATTCACCGGCATGCCGGCGAAGATCGATTCTTCTATGGCCTCGACGCCTGCGGGCGTGCCCGGAATCTTGATAAACAGATTGGGACACTCCGCCTGCCCGTGCAACCGCTTGGCGGCCTCGACAGTGGCGCCGGCATCGTTAGCCAGCAAAGGCGATACCTCCAGCGAAACCCAGCCATCGATGCCGGCCGTCGCTTCGTGGACTGGGCGGAACAGTGCTGCGGCTTGCTTCAAATCTTCCAGCGCCAATTCGAAGAATAGCTGCTCRCCCGTTTTGCCCCCTCTGGCTTTTCGATGAAGGGCCTCGTCGTAAGCAGTGCTGTTTTTAATCGCCTCATCGAAAATCGTGGGGTTCGACGTCAATCCCGTCACCGAAAAGTCGGTGCAATAGCGCTGAAGGGTGCCGCTGCTCAGCAGATCGCGTGTGATGTTGTCCAGCCAGAGGCTTTGGCCGAGTTCATGCAATCGGGTTGTTGCGTTCATGGCGACCTCGCTCGTGGGCGAGAAAGTGATTCACCCTCGCCAGTCTCATATGCAGCGCGCAGTTCACTCGACCAATATGCGGGCTTCCCGCGCTGCGTCGATGAATGCGTCTCTCGCGACGTCAGCCGAAACACTGCCGTTCAAGGCCTGCTGGCATGCCCGTTTCGCGGATCGGTGTTTATCGCTACCTCCGTCACGCCAATGGTCGTTAAGCAGGTCAAAAGCTTGTCGAGCGTTGGTCAGGTTTCGGATGTCGCCGCTTATGCCGGTGGCGACGGATATTGGCTTGGAAAACCACGCATCATACATGGGGCGGCCCGCCTCGAACTGGCTGAACTCTCACAACGCGCCTCGCCAGGCGAAGTTTCATCGACAGGCATCACCCTTGCGTGAACCCCAGGTTTTTGAATAGCAGCGGTGCGTTGAGAGTGGTCGCGCAGGCAGCAAGTAGGCGCTGGTCTGGAAGAGCGGACCGAATGCGCTCATTTCTTGCAACTCTGATATGGAAGTAGTTATCTGCGGAACACAACGCAGTTTGTTAATCGATAGAAGAGTACCGAGCAATGTCGAGGGCCAAATCGCTATCAAGGGTGATATCCCCGCGAATAACCGTCTGTTGCCTTGATGCAAAGGGCGCACACTGGCTGCCGCACTTACCCTTGGGTTCGGAACGTCCGTAGGCGCAGTTGGCCGCGCAGCGCTGAACTTCGGCCTTAGTCGCGATGCATGCAATCGCGGATTGCGAACCCAGTGCATAGGAAAGGAGCCACCCATGTCCCAAGCACCGAACCAAGAAGACGCCACCAAAAGTCTATATGCAGTCCCGCCTGCTCAGAAACATTCAAAGATAATCAAGTTCACGAGTAAGGCGGCTAAGGGTGAGCCTGCAGAGGGAGACACCTCGGTGGAAATTTTCTGCGACAATGGCAGATGGTATTGCCAGGTTTGTCGAGGAGGTGAGAAGACCCGACCGATGGGTCCGTATACAAAACACCAAGCCGAACAGATCCAGGATGCGCGCTGGAAGTTGATAGCGAAAATGGGGTCCGCTAGGCTGATCTTCGAGGCGATACGGAAAGGTTAGGGCCGCCAACTTTTCGCACGCCGCTGCAAGCAAGCGCAAAGCCTAGCCGGACTTAATGATGATTGAAGACCTCTTTGTCCGCAACAAAATTTGGTCAGACGAACGTAAAGCCGAAAGGGTTGATTATTTTCAACGTCTTTCGAACTTGCAAAATCCTGAATATCTCTGGATCGGCTGCTCTGATAGTCGCGTACCAGCCAATGTGATTGCCGGATTGGAACCCGGCGAGGTTTTTGTGCATCGCAACGTCGCCAACCTCATCCATCCCACCGATCTCAATATGCTCTCCGTCGTCGAATATGCGGTAAATCAGCTCGGCGTGCGGCACATCATCGTTTGCGGACACTATGGCTGCGGTGGCATCCGTGCCGCTGTGAGCGGCAAAGGTCTGGGCCTTATCGATCATTGGCTGCAGCCAATCAGAGATGTTGCCGAGGCCGAATTCGAATGCCGGGAGTGTGGTACTTGGAGCGATACGGATCTTGACCGGCTCTGCGAGCGCTCAGTCGCTTCCCAAGTGAAACGTCTGGCGCGCACGCCGATCCTGCATGCGGCATGGAGGTCAAACAAGAACGTATCTATCCATGGTTGGATATATGGATTGAAGGACGGTTTGCTCTATGACTTGAACTGTACCATAGCCAGCAACCAGGATATCTAATCTCGTTAAGCTAGGGCACTGGCCCCTTCCTGGCGCGATCCTAGCGGGCAGACATCGCGAAATTTCAAAACCAACGGCAACCTGAAACCTGGGTGGCGCCTCCCCAGAAGGCCAGTTCCGACACCCCGGCCGGCGCGGTCGCTGAAAGTCTCCAGCGGCAATCAATAGACGGCGGCCGGTGCGGTCCTTTCTCAACGTCACACTCTGATCGATGAACGATCGCCGAGCCCGCCGCCTGCTTGCTGCTCAGGGTGAGTAAATAACTGATCACGAAATGTTGCGCGTTGGAACAGTGCGAGAAGTTCGACGTTCATCTGACAAGGCACCGAGTGGCCGCTCCCAGCATTTTCAAATGCTCGAGTATCGTGAGAGAGCTCCCAAAAGACAGGAACAGAGCAATGTATCGTACAATCCTTTCTTCGCTGACCGGATTGGTCGGCGGAATTATTTTGATCGGYGGTGCTTGGTTGGCATTTATTGGCGGGTCCTGGTTCTTCATCCTCCTCGGTCTTGGTCTCTGCGCTTCGGCATTGCTGCTGTTCAAACTGCGCTCCGAGGGTCTGGCGGTTTACGGCGCCACCGTCCTGGTGACATGCGCTTGGTCCATTTACGAGGTGGGCTTCGACTGGTGGGCGCTTTCCGCTCGAGGCAGCCTGCTGATTGTGATCGGTGCGCTTCTGCTGCTTCCGCCAATGGTTCGTTCCTTGCATCGGCCGGAGATCGGCTGGGCGCGCTATGATGCATCGAGCGGGATGCTTGCCGGCTCATTGACTGTTGCCTTGCTTGCCGGACTCTATTCGATGTTGCTGAGCCCGCACGACACGAGCGGCGCATTGTCAGCCACCCAGATGGCGGCAACCAGGAGTATCGAGAGCAATGTACCGGACGGCGAATGGCATGCTTATGGTCGCACCGACGCCGGCCGCCGTTACTCACCGCTCGACCAGATAACGCCAGAGAACGTCAGCAACCTCAAGGTTGCCTGGACCTACCACACCGGCGACATTCGCGGCCCGAACGACCCCGGAGAGGCGACCTACGAAGATACGCCCCTTATGATCGACGGGACCGTCTATATCTGCACCCCGCACAATTTGGTGATCGCGCTCGATGCGGTTACCGGCAAGGAGAAGTGGCGTTTCGACCCTCATCTGAAGCAGACTGCCAAGCAGACGACGCAGCATTTGACCTGCCGCGGCGTTTCCTATTTTGACGGGACATCGGCCAAGCCCGCCCCTAGTGACCAGCAACCGGCCGTCACGGCCGACAGCACAACGAAGACCGAGGAGCAGAGAGTCGAGGAAAGCGCCGCGGAAGTGACGACAGGCGCTGCCGGTGTGCCCCAGAACGTCGTCACGGGGCAGGCCAAGCGTGGCGATCCCAATCCGATCGTCGACCACAAGACGACCTCAGCGATAGCGAATCCCGATGCAACATGCATCAAGCGTCTCTTCGCACCGACGTCGGACGGGCGGCTCATTTCCATCAGTGCTGAGACTGGCAAGATTTGCCCGGGTTTTGGTGGGGATGACGGTACGATCAACCTGTGGGCAAACATGCCCAATATCACGCCTGGCTCCATCTATTCCACCTCGCCACCTGTCGTGACCGAACGGCTGGTGATAGTCGGCGGCTCCGTCAATGACAACGTCGCAACAACTTCACCGTCAGGTGTCATCCGTGCCTACGACGTAAACACCGGTGATCTCGTCTGGAATTTCGATTCCAAGAATCCCGATGCGACCGCGCCTATCGCGAATGGTCAGACCTATTCAGAGAACGCCCCAAACTCGTGGAGTGTGGCAAGTTATGACCCCAAACTCGGACTGATTTACCTGCCGATGGGCAACCAATCGCCTGACCAATACGGCGTCGGCCGCAGCGCCAGCGTCGAAAAATATTCATCCTCAATCCTCGCATTGGATGTCAACACCGGCAAACCAGCCTGGGTGTTCCAGACCGTCCATCATGATCTCTGGGACATGGATGTTCCGGCACAGCCGAGCCTTGTGGATCTCACTGTTGGCGGGGTAGAGGTCCCGGCACTGGTCGCACCGACCAAGCAGGGCGAGGTCTACGTCCTTAATCGCAAGACAGGACAGCCGGTGCTGCCCGTTAAAGAGGAACCCGCGCCGGCCGGCGCGGTCAAGGGTGACACCACGTCGCCCACGCAACCTGTCTCGACAATCTCATTTAAACCCGAGCCACTCCAGGAAAAGGACATGTGGGGGATTTCGCCGCTCGACGAACTCGTCTGCCGGATCGAATTCCGCAACCTTTATTACAAGGGAAGGTACACTCCGCCGACGGCGAGGGGCTCGATCGTCTATCCCGGCAACTTCGGCGCGTTCAACTGGGGCGCGGTGGCGGTCGATCCCAATCGGCAAGTCATGTTTGCCATGCCCGTATACCTTGCCTTTACGTCGAAGATGATCCCCCGTCCGGACAAGTATGCGCGGGTCGTTACCAAAGAGGGAGGGGACGTCTTCAACGAAAATTTCGGAGCGCCTTATGCGGCCAAGATGGGAGCGTTTCTCTCACCGCTTGGGCTGCCCTGCCAAGCGCCGCCATGGGGCTATGTCGCGGGTGTCGACCTGACGACCGGCAAGACCATCTACAAGCATGTCAACGGAACGGTGCGCGACCTGTCGCCGATCCCGCTGCCATTCAAAATGGGCGTGCCCGGCATCGGTGGGCCGATCATTACCAAGGGCGGCGTCGCCTTTCTCAGCGGCACCTTGGATTACTACGTACGCGGTTATGACCTGAAGACAGGCAAGGAGATCTGGCGCGATCGCCTTCCCGCTGGCGGGCAGGCCACCCCCTCCAGTTACCTTGGCTCCGATGGCCGACAGTATCTAATCGTGGTTGCCGGCGGGCATGGTTCGACCGGCACAGCGGCGGGCGATTCTATTATCGCCTATGCGTTGCCGAAAGCCGGGTGAGCAAAGGTGCGGAATGCGTGCGTATGACAATGGCGAACTAAGATCGTGAGGGCTCGGCTCCGAAAGTTCCTGGCCCAGGCTCCGTCAACACGGTGGCTGGCGCAGTCTCGGTGGATCCCAGCGTGGTTCTTCCCAGGGACCGCCCGCTTTGCGCTGGCGCGCCCTCATCTCCTCGGCTTAGCGGTTTTGCGTACGGACTGTCCAAGGTCTTGCAAGGATTTTGGAGCCTTGGTTTTAACGGCAGCCGAGCCGAAATGAAGCGCGCGCCTATTTTGCCTCGCTTCAAAGCGCTGGCATGCCGATGAGCATCCAGCCTGTCCGCGGTAGATCCTGGGTGGCTTCAACAAGAGGGTCACTGCCAAGATGTAGCGCTCTTTGACTGCACACCGGTCTGGAGGCCGACGTAGTATGCAGAAGCTTTGTTGCTGTTCTGATTCGAGCAAAGGAAGTTGCTGATCATTTGGCTTTGGTCAGGACTGACCTTCTGACCATGCCAGCAATGGTCAGCGCGATATGATCTCAAGGGGGTGCCTTGATAGATTATTCGCCAACATTACTAAAAGTTCATGCAATGGAAATGACGTCGTAATGTGCGCTTCTCTATTCTTTTCAGCACGACGCCCATCAGGGCGAAATTCGGAAAGAGGACACGAAATCATGAAAACTTACCCCAGTGTACATTCCAGCACGCACAAGCGAATCATGGCTGCTGCCGCGTCCGTGGCTATCGCCGGGGCGATCGGCTTCGGGGCCTACGCCACCGGCACAACACCCGTTCTGGCCGATGCCGTGCGCGTTCAAACAGCGCAGATGCCGGGCTTCGCCGATCTCGTTGAACGAGTGACGCCCGCGGTCGTTAGCGTCAAGGTCAAGGCCAAGGTCCAGTCGACGGCCGACGATGGCACCAACGATCAGAATGGTTTCGATAACTTGCCAGACAACCCGCAACTGCGCCGGTTTTTCAAGGAATTCCGCGGCTTTGGCGACCAGGGCGGCCAGTTCGGCATGCGCCGTTTCGGTCACCGGGACCACAACAACGACCGCCCGCGGCCGGTGGCGCAAGGATCCGGCTTCTTCATCTCCGATGACGGCTATCTGGTTACCAACAACCATGTCGTTTCGGAAGGCTCGGACTTCACAGTGGTGACCAATGACGGCAAGGAATTCGACGCCAAACTGGTCGGCACCGACCCGCGCACCGACCTCGCGGTGCTGAAGGTCGACGGCAGCGGCAACAAGTTCACATATGTCGACTTCGCCGACGATTCCAAGGTCCGCATCGGTGACTGGGTGGTGGCCGTCGGCAATCCGTTCGGTCTCGGTGGCACGGTTACCGCGGGCATCGTCTCGGCGCGTGGCCGTGACATCGGCGCGGGTCCGTATGACGATTTCATCCAGATCGACGCTCCGGTCAATCGGGGCAATTCGGGTGGCCCGACCTTCGACCTCGACGGTCAGGTCGTCGGCATCAACACCGCGATCTTCTCGCCTTCGGGCGGCAGCGTCGGCATTGCCTTCGACATCCCTGCCTCGACCGCCAAGCAGGTCGTTGAGGACCTGATGAAGAGCGGAACCGTGCAGCGCGGCTGGCTTGGCGTCGAAATCCAGCCCGTCACGTCCGATATCGCTGAATCTCTTGGGTTAAAGTCCGACAAGGGCGCGCTGGTGTCCAGCGCCGAGGACGCCAGTCCCGGCAAAAAGGCAGGTATCACCACCGGTGACGTCATCACCCAGGTTGACGGCAAGGATGTTGCTTCGCCCAAGGAACTTGCCCGCCTGATCGGTGCCTATTCGCCCGGCAAGTCCGTTGACGTCACCGTGTGGCGCGACGGCAAGAGCCAGACGATCAAGGTCGATCTCGGCAAGCTGCCGGCAAGCGACAAGCAGGCTTCGAACGACCAGCAACAACAGCCCGCCACTGAGGCAAAACCCGATACCCTCGCCGCGCTCGGCCTCACCGTCACCAAGGCCGAAAATGGCAAGGGGCTGGTGGTGACCGATGTCGATCCCGACAGCAATGCCGCAGACCGCGGCATCCAGGCTGGCGACATCATCAGGGCGGTCAACTCGATCCAGGTCAACGGGACTGGTGACGCCAATAAGGCGATGGCCGATGCGGTGAAGTCCGGCCGCAAGGCGGTGCTGATGCAGATCACCCGCGACGATTCGAACCGCTTCGTTGCACTGCCCGTCGACAGGGGCTGATCCCCACTCGACTTTCCCCGCGGTGTTCCAGACGCCTTAGGCCGCTGCGGGGGAAGCATGATTTTGCGGAAGTGGGAATGCTCGCGCGACGCGGGACGATCGAGGGCATTACGTTCGATCCAAATAAAGGCGGCGAAGATCTATCTGCTGTGAAGTTCTCTTGTCCCACTTATCGCCCTCGACGTTCCCCGCGGCGTTCACGCACGCGTGGAGCCACTGTGTCTGTTAGAGTGCTCCTTTCCCCTCGGATTTCCGAACTTACACTTGAGGGGGTCGGAACAAGAGCAGTGCGAAATCGTACGCTAAGGTCGAACAGAGCAGGAACGTTATGCGGCACGGCGTAGGCCTGCCGGGAGGCGAAGCGACCTGAAGCCTTCCGGGAGATGTTGCTCGCTATCCCAGGTGTAGATACCTGTCAGGTTGATATGCTCCCAACTCAGCGGCGAGATATGCTTCAACAGCATATCTGGGATGTTCCTTCCCGCTCGTTTGAGCTCTGTGACCGCGCGGTCGAGATAGACCGTGTTCCAGTGGACGATTGCGCTGACGACAAGATTGAGGCCCGATGCGCGGAATGCCTGACTTTCGAACGACCGGTCGCGGAGTTCCCCACGCTCATGAAAGAAGACTGCCCGTTTGAGTTTGTGCGCTGCCTCCCCCTTGTTGAGGCCGGCTTGGCAGCGCCGGCGCAGTGTCGGGCTCGAGTACCATTCAATCATGAAAAGCGATCGCTCGATGCGGCCGAGTTCCCGCAGCGCCCTGGCGAGCTGACCTTCTTTTGGCGATGCCGAGAGCTTCTTCAGGATCGTCGAGGGCACAACGGCACGGGTGGTGATCGATGCCGCCAGATGAAGCAGATCGTCCCAGTGATCGAGGATCAGGGTGGTGTTGATCGGCGCCCCGATGTGGTTCGACAGCGCCGGGTATGCATCGCCTTTCTCGAACGTGTGGAACTTCCGATCTTTAAGATTGCGCAGTCGCGGTGCGAACCGCTTGCCGATCAGAGCGAAGAGCCCAAAGACGTGATCGCTCGCGCCGCCGGTGTCGGTGAAGTGCTCCTGTATTTCGAGGATTGTGTCGTGATCGAATAGTCCGTCGAGCACATAGGCAGCCTCGCTTTCGGTCGGGCTGATGGGCAAGATGCTGAAGTAGCCGTACTGATCTGACAGGTGGCTGTAGAACTTCGATCCGGGCTCACTGCCGTAATGTAGATTGATATCTCCGCGCTTTGCGGCTCGGTCGCTTGCTCGGAAAAACTGGCCATCAGATGAGGACGTCGTGCCATTGCCCCAAACGCGAGAATGCGGATGGCCGGTGTGTGCGTCCGTCACGCAGGCCTGGGCTGCGCGGTAGGTCTCTGACCGGGCGTGGAAGGTGCGCATCCAACTGATCTGGTGAGCGCTGATGCCTTTGGACGCGCTCGCCATCCGTTTCGGACCGAGGTTGGTCGCATCGGCCAGTACGCCAGCCAGCATGGCCGAGATATTCCTCGGAGTGTCACCCGTGCGAACATGCGTGAAATGGTCGGCGAAGCCGGTCCATTCGTGCACTTCCCTCAAAAGGTCCGGTACCTCGACCAGTGGATACAGCTCGCTGATCTCGGCGTTCAGGTCCTCCGCTGCTGCGGGAACTTCGCCAGCTGCTGGCGTGACGATAAGCGTTCCACCTTCGAGACGAACACCGTCGAGCTTTCCGGATCGTGCTCTATGCGCCAGGCGCTTCAGGTTGAAGTCGAGCATCTGTTGCGCTTCGGTAAGCCACGCCGCGCCGTCTTCTTGGACGCCAAGTCCGAGGCGATCTTCATCTTTCAGGATGGTGAACGTTGACCGCGGCATCAGGTGCTCGTCGATCGGTCGGAAGGATCGGCTGCCATCGACCCAAATGTCCGCAGATCTAAGCCGGTCTCGCAAAGCCGCGAGCGTTGCAATCTCATAGAGACGGCGATCGGGCTTCTCCTGGCCGAGAATTAGCCGTCGATCAGCTTGACCGAGGTGGGTGACCGGAGGCGATCCGGAAGGGTGCGCCGCTTCTCGGCATAGAGCCGTTTCAGCAGCGAAATCGCCGCAAGAAGGGGATCGTGGCGGCGCGCTGAGCGGAACGTGAACGCCTCCAAGAACGCACCGGCGTACTTGTTGACGGTCGCATATTGCTCGGCCGCTAAGGTCAAAGGCGACGCCTCGTTGTCCTCGACCATCAACTCAAGCTCAGGCTTCATCCGAAGCAACCGGTGTCATCCAACTTCCTGATCTAGAACCTCCAATGCGTTCCCGCCATAATCGTTCGCGGACTGCAGGGCTGTGATCGTGTCCAGGAACATGCGTAGCGCTTTGGCGGTATCCGGCCTGCAGTCCATGTGGCGCTGCTTCTTGCGGTTATTGGCTTGCGAGAACAGCCGGCCTATCAGCTTGATGAACATCGACAATGCATCGTCCGTGAGCTTCTGGCCGAGCTTGATAATTTGCGCCACGATCAGCGCGTGTCGACGGCTGGCATTGAAATCGTTGGCCAGCCATGCCGGTGTGGCGTTGCCCTCACGGATCATCTGATCCCATCGTCCAGACGAGATGCGCATCTGCAATTTCGGATCGATTTCTAGCTTGCGCAGGAAGGCGATCCGTTCGGTCAGCCCGACCAGGTTTGACGCACCTGGCGCATCCGGCGCTGATCGCAGCCAATGAAAGCGCGTTTGGCCGATGGCCGGGTCAACCTCCAACAGCTTATCCAACGATTGCAGCGTATCGACCGAAATTTCTTCGATCAACGCTCTCTCCGCCCGCCGACGGGCAATGGCGCGGGCGGCAAGACCGATCCGTTCGATCGTGTCGATTGAAGGAAGAAGGGATCCGCGTTCACGAAACATGGCGACAATCGCATTCGCTATCGCGCCACCGTCGTCGGAGATCGCGGCCGCCTGAATTGCAGCCAACAGCGCAGCTCTACGGTCTTGTCCCGTCGCGCTCCGCGCGGCCAGATAAACCATCAACCGAGCAATGTGATCGCGACGCGTTTCTTCACGACGTGCATAGAGCGCAAACTTTCCAGCGTCGGCGCCAATTTGCTCGGCAACGTACTTTAGCATTGCGCGAGGCGGAGTTTCATCGGTCGCCAACACTCTTCCTGGATATCGCATCAGGCAGAGCTGAACGGCAAATCCGAGCTGATTGTGTTCTCGTCTGCGAAGTCCAATCTCGAGCCTGTCAGCCGACGACAACGAATAGTGTCGGATGAGGCCGTCCTCATCGGTTGGTATATCGAAAAGTCTCTGTCGATCCTGAACCTTGAGAAGCCTCCGTTTACCCATCGCCCAACTCCTTCCACGACCAATCTGCCGGGAGCGTTGTCGAGTCGGACGGGCGAAGAAATCAAAACTGGGTGCCCTGCGATGGCAATCCACAGGGATCGGATGCTGCACGGCCGCACTACGGCAGAGTTCATGATCCGTTCGCCCTTAGCGTACGATTTCGCACTGCTCTTGTTCCGACCCCAAGGATGAGATCGGGAAAGGTGCGCTCCGGCTTTCGGAGCCTCAATGATGGTCAGAAGATCAGTTACAAGTTGGTGCTGGACAAACGTTCCGGAAAGCCTCAGCCAGCGAGCTCAGGGTGATCTGATACGGACTGACCGGCTACGCGGCGTCAAGGTTTACGCCTTCCACATCGTTGAGCGGAGAAGAGCCCGCATGTGCGCTGGCAGGTCGAGTTCACCGCACGCCTCGATCTCTAATAGGTATCGGGCCTTGGCCAAGCGATCGTTTTTCCTGGCCGCCGGGTAGCCGCAGACAGCCATGAGAGCCCTTTCCTCTGCGCGGCAGGCACTTGCTGCACAGATCAGAAAAAAGCCGCTGGTCCCCGTTTGCTACTTACAAATCTCCGGCGCCACGGTCATGAGTAAGCTTTCCAACCGTCGGCTTGCTTCCGGGTCACCTTGCGGACTTGGGCAAAGGATGGTGCAGTCGCCCGCACCGGGTAGGCGCTCAATATCGACCCACGCGCCCGCGGGCGGCGGGAATATGACGAAACCGCCCATAGGGTGACACCGAACAATGTGAGCTTCGGTCGACCACCCCAACGTTCTCCTGTACATCTCGACCGTATGCGGCTTGACGTCGAGTTTGTTGTTCTTCCCGTGATGCTTTGGGCTTGCCAGGCATGCATCGCCAACCATCAGCAACTTTCCATTCGGTGTCGTGATCCTGATCAGATAATCAGGTGAGCAACGAAGCTCCAATCCAAGAAAGGGACGCTCAGCGTCGAGTTCCTGATTACGTGCCGCCCACTCGAGTGCAGGGATATCGCGTTCGTGCGCCGGCGGAAGTTTCTCGTAGTCGACGAACACAGGTTCCGCCTCGTAATCCAGTTCAAGAACAACATCATTTCGTTTCAGGCGCCAAGAGCAGGACTTGGCCAGATCAGTCGCATTCGTCGAATGGGCGCCAGAGAAGCCCAAACGTCGTAATTCCTTCACCAGCCAAACTGCTCCCCAGAGCTCCCACAAACTATTTAGAAACACAGGTGGATAGTGCGACTTCGCAGATTCAATCTCGGAAAGCGCCTCGGAATAAAGGGGAGCAAAGGCGCGAAGAAGTTGCCGAAGACGAAAGTCTCTCTGAAACAACGGACTAGGGTACACAAAAGTCGTCAGTTCCAAGTCGTTGCCGAGACGCGCCAGAATGCTCTTAAAATCCCCCAATCGTTGCTCAATTGAGGTGAACTGCCTGATCTCTTCGTCGATCTTCTCCTGTCGTTTTTCTGGGTTCCTGCGGCCACCTCTCAACCGAAGCGACTTCAGCTTGCTTGCAACGGCATCAGCCGAATCCCGCATCTGACTCCATCTGCGCATCGCCCAATGCGAGACGATTGCATTCTCCGCCAGCGGAACGCCACGTCTTGACTGGGGTCCCAGCTCGGTAAACGGATCACGGCGTATCGAGTGCGCCGCACGCAACTCCTCGTCAACCAGACGAATGAGTTCGGAGGGGATCGTCATGCCGCCGCTGTTGCTGCGGCGACCCCATGATCGCTCGGGGCGCTCGGCAATCACATCCCAGGCCGCCGCAAACCCAAGCTCGGCTTCGATATCTTCGACCATCGCTATTACATCGCGGTAGTTTAGCAGCGCCGTTGGAATGACGTAGCAACGCAACGTACAGCTTTTCGGAGTCTGCAGCGGAAGACTGATGTCGCCCAGACGACGCTGTCTTGCCAATTCACTTTCGAAGCTCCATCGCTGCCACTGGGTGCCGTCTTCGGCCGGCTCGGCAAGAGGGACTAGCTTCGTGTGGACGTCCTTCGCTCGCGCGACAATGCCGCGGGTCAAGATGTCGATATAGGGGGAGTCGTCGCGGACGAGATACCAGGTGTTCGGCTCCCATCGATGCTCAACACCGACACCATCCGCTCCCATCACGCGGATAACTTCAATGGTGGACCTGTCTACTGCCAAGGCGAAATGAATCCGAGACGCGCTTGCTGACGCGCCAGTTTCAGACGCCGACGTGTTCTGGGGAGTTCATCGACCCCATCAACGACCTTCTCTAGCGCGTCCAATGCTGGTTGCAGTTGATCGAACGCTCCCGACAACTTTACCAGGATACGGCTCGCGATTACACGGTCCACCAATTCATCCCGGTCCAACAATCCTTTGCCCTGAAGGTCCAGTCTGTGGTGCAGATTGAGCAGCGCTTTGATGTCCGAGAGCACCCGGCGAGAGGGAAGCAGGTCGTGTCGGAGTTCATGATCATGAACCGCTAGGTGCAGCGCTTGCAACACTGCATCGACCCGTGCGTCGGTGTTTGCGCCACCGACTGATATGGCCGGCAGGCCTGGAAGGGGAGGAATTGACGCCAGGTTAGAGAGCCCGGCTGGCCCCTCCATATCCCACGAGACTTGCTTGAGCTCAAGAAGGAAGCACCGGTCCAGGACCTTTGGTGAGGGTGGACGCGACGAGTCATCGATGTTCAACGTGCCAAAAACGCGGCACGGAGCAATCGTTGTGTCTTGCGTGATCACGCCGTTTCCGCCGTCCAATGCGTGAAAGAGCCGAGACAGATAGTACTCCGGCCGTGTGAGGTTGAACTCATCAAAGAGGATCAGATGCGACAGCGTTCTTTCTTTGAGGAGGTGGCTCAAGAGGCCCGTTTCGCCGAAGAGAACGCTGTCGTTTTCCCAATGCGCCTGCACGGCGACTTCGTGAAAAGTCTCGCCAATTTTCTTGCCAAGCATGCGCGCAATAAGCCGGACAAGTGTCGACTTTCCACACCCCGGAGGCCCCGCAAGGAGCACGAATGGCCGCACAGCGAGCGCAAGCAGAGCCACGACAACGTCGTCGAAGTGCAGATGGGGTTCTGCGGATTTGACAGTATCCTTGAGTGATGCGAGGGCTTGCGAAAACTCGGAGTCTGTAACGCGTTCCCCCCAATCGAAGCGGTCTTCCTCATCGGGCGTAGCTTGCGTTGAGGGTGGTAAGCCGGGCACTACAGCCGGTTCACTCGGCGCGAACGATCCGGATTTGTCTTTTTTCTCTTTGCTGTTCTTCCCGATATCGCCATTGTCAGGCACGAGGTTTCGCGTGAGGCTCTGCCCGTTCGCGACCTCGGCCGCCTTGGCCTGAGAAACCCGTTGCTGAGGGCTGCGATCAAGAGCATCTGGGCGCTCTGTCTCCCGATCGTCTTTCTTGTCCGCAGTCGTGCCGGGCACGCGACCGTCAACGTTTACCCCCTCGCGCACAACACGCTCAAGTTCTTGGGCTGACGTCCAACCGCGGTTCGCAGTCACCGCAACGATTTTGGACATGCCCAAGTCCAGAATAATGTCATTCGCACCGTCTACGGCCAATGCCTCCGAGTCCAACAGTTCATCAAAGGGATCTAGAGCTGGTTCCTGACGCTTGCGGAGCATATTGGCATCGATCCAGAGATGACCCGTTTCGTCGACTTGGTTCGAACGGATTGTTGCGCGCTCGCGAACCGGATCCCATTCGAGCTCCATCTTGCCAGGCGACTCACGTACCTTCATCGCGCGAAACTGACGTCCCTGCCGAGCGGACATACCCGCCGCGGGTCCTGGCACCAGCCGTGTTTTTGGCTGCGATCCTTTTGCAAGTGCGGGTAGATCTTCAATCTGACGCTTTCCGCCGTCGTCGACAAACGGATCGTTTGGATCAAGCACGATAATTTGTTGTTCGCGGTCTGCGGACTGCTTCATCCCCAGCAACAGCGGATAGGGAAGTGTCGATTCGAGCGGAGCGGTAAAAACGTCCCTGCCCTGCTCGTTCGGCTCGCGAAGGCGCGGCGGATCGTAGTTGTGCAGAATGTGGGCGAGCCCACCGACCGCTGCAGCAATTGCGAAAGAGCTCCCAACCCGAAGGACCTCTGGCTGATCGCCATCAGGAAAGAGCGTCTCCATCATCGCATCCTGGAAGCCAGGGAGCAGACTTGTTCCGCCAGCCAACAAAATTGTGTCGATCAAACGATGGGCATCACTTGGACCGGTCACGCCACGCTGTTCGAAAAGCTCCTTGCTCTTGCGCTTCGCGTCCGCCGAGGACGTCTGGTTGTCGTAAAGCCGCTCACAAAGTCGTTCGAAGAGAGGGCGCAGGCCGCTCCAAAGTTCGCCAGACACAGGCACAAGCGTCTGTCGATCGATCGTGAGCTGCTTTTCCGACAATGGCACTTTGAAGGTAATCGCCGTTTCACCCAAGCTTGATCGAACTTTCGCGTCTTCGATTGCGCGCAACGCCGCATCGGTGACGTCGACACCAAGGAGCTCGCAAAGGCGCTGATCGACCCAACGGCCCGCGTGACCGACGCTGTCGCCTCGAAGGGCACGAAGCCGCAGGTCACGCTGTGCCCCCTTTGAATCGGGGCTGACAATACTTTGATCGCGCCGGCTGAGAACCAAAGTCATATTGGTGGTCGCAGCGCCCACATCCACCACCAGAAGGACGTTGTTTCGTCCAGCTTCGAGTTCCATGGTTCGCTTTAGGAGGCGGAAATACTCAGCAACCATTTCCGGCTCTGGTACAACAGCTATCCCGGGGATGGCGGCCTCCACGGCACGCTTATAGCGAGTTCGCGTTTTTTCGTCTGCGATCGACGGCATCAAGGCGTATTTTCGACGGGATTGATATTCCGGCGGTAGTTTTTCCAATATTTTTCTAAGGTATTCCCGAAACACCTCGTCCCGCTCCAAGTCTCGATAGGGGGTGCGTGGATCCTTTCGATCGTATATGATCTGCCGCACCGCCTTGCTGCCGTGCAACATCCAATCCTTTATGTCATCCAGTTGGTAAACCCAGGGGGCGTCTTGGGGTGAATCCAGTTGGAGGGTCCACTGATTGCGATCTTTAATCTTCGGGTCAGCTATTATAAAGCATCGAGACGGGTAGAAGGGCTGACCTTCATATTGCAATAGGAATTGAAACGCAGTTTCGGACATATTCTTATTGCACTTTCGTGAGCATCAGATTCGACGCTGCAGGACTTAGCAGAAAACCCTACGCCAAGCCAAACCCTGAGAAGTTCTATCAACCTGAATCGAGAATGATCGCGGTTTCGTTTCGATAGGCAACCTAAACTGCAATGGATCTGGCAAAGAAATGTACGAAGGCGGGTGCTTATGTTGCCAAGGGCACAGATCATAGATTTCGTCCTGGTCTTCAGAGGGCTCAGAACGCGTAGCCTTTCCTCGGAGGCGAGACAGCGGCTCGGCGGTAGGGGCATTTCCTTAGCGATCTAATCTGACCCGCAGCCTCCGTGCGCGCTCCCGGAAGGCTTCCTCGCCGCCTTCGAGGATGTCGCATACCGCCTTGCGGATTTCAGCGTTTTCCAGGCCGCCAGCCCTGTAGGTGATCGGCGGAAGTCCGCCTGCCGGATGCGGTCCGGCATCGGCGACGATGATCTGATCCGCATCCGTGTTGATGACGAGGTTGGCGTTGTGAGTAACTATGATCACCTGACGCTTGGCCTTGGCGGCCACGAACAGGGCAACGAGTTCATCGAACACCGACTTGGGGTCCAAATTCTCCTCGGGCTGATCGATGACAAGGGGGCGGTCGTCTGCGTCGTCCAATGCCAGATAGAGCAGGAGAAGCACGATGCCTCGTGTCCCCGGCGACAGCTTACGAATGTCGATCCCGTCATAGACGATCTCGTAGCGGACCGAGATGTGGTCCGTGTCGAAAAGCCAGTGTGCGAACTGCTTCAGCCACGTACGAAATTCTACCTGCTGGTTTTGCGCATAGGGCGCGTGGCCAATCAGATCTCTCATATACAGCGCGAGGAAGCTGGCCATCGCCGCCTGCACATCTGCGGCCGACCCTGTTTCCCACGCGGGCCGTAGGGTGGTGTCGGCCAGCGCGATCAGCGCGCCGCGACCCTGGAACGGTCCCGCCTTGCGCCGGTCGAGAAGATCTTCTTCGGCGACCGTTCCCCAGGCGGCGACATCGACGACGCGGCACACGGAGAAGCCGAGCTTGCGCAGCGTGCCTGTCGATGCTGTGAGGCGAGCCATTAACGGCGCGTAGAGGTCAGCAAGTGCGTCCTGCTCATTGATGATCGCCTGAAAGACCCGGGCGTAGGCCGCATCCCGCTCACCTTGTAGCTCTCTCCGACGTGTGGCGGCGCCGTGGGCGTCGGCCAGTCGCGTTTGCAGGTTTTGAAGCGCCGCGTTCTCGACCGCGATGCGCTGGGAGAGGGTGGCGTACTGATTTCGGACGATATTGTCGGCACTGACCAAGGCCTCTAGGCGGACCATCTCGGCCAGAAGCGTGTTGAGGGTCAGCTTGGATAGATCGGCATTGTCCGGGAAAAGTGGCGTGCTCGGGGCTGCGGGCGGGATCGGCGGACCCGTCAGTGCTGCGACCTGCTGGTCGGCCCAAGCCACGTAGCCCGCGAGGCTCGTGTCGACGTTACCTTTGTAGATGAGCAGGAATTCATCCCACTGCTGCGCACTCAGGCCGCTGTGCTGGTGCCGTTCCTTGGCCTGGCGCAAAAGTTCTGGCGCCTTGGTGGCGCGGGTGCTGGCCACCTCGTCCTGCAGGGCGACAAAAGTACGGCGCTGGTTGCCATAGGCCAGGATCGTTCCGCGAAGTGCCTGAACCGCCTGCCCAAGCTGCGAGTGGCGGCTTGCCTGCGCTTCGCTGCCCTTGACAACGAGCTTGGCTAGATCCTGGTTGTAGCTCTTGATCTGACCGTCCTTCTGAGTGACCTGCAGCGACAGGCCGGCCACCGAAGCCTCTTTCTCGATTTCGGTGGCGATGCGTTCGGAAATGTCGGCGATCGCGTCTGCCTCCCTTTCCCGAGCCTGCTGGAAACGAGCGGTGCGGAAGTCGCGCAGTTCGGCGAAATCGATAGCGCCGTCGCGGTCGTCCTGGGGATGGGCCTCGAAGATCACACGTTCGATCTCCGCGATCAGGCCGTCAGAAACACCAGCGGAGGAGCAAAGCTCCTCGACGAACTGCTGAGATAGATAACGCGCGCGGGGAAACGCTAGATGGCTGTTAGCGTCTCGGCCGTCCAGGAAACGCGTGACCGAGGCGCCGCCGCCCCAATCCAGTGTCGCGGTCGCGTTGCCGAGAAGCGTGCGGGCGCGCACGAGGAAGGACGGGCTGATATTCTCGTTGGCTCCCCATGCTGCTGGCGCGATCGCATCGCAGCCGGCGGCGATAACGTCAGCGAGTGCGGTCTTGCCGGACCCGCGCGCGCCAATGATCGCGACGAGGCCCGGGTTGAGCGGGATCGCGGGTGTGGCGGCCCAACCGGCGTCGGCGATCGAGACGTGGGAGATTACCTGGGAAGGCATTGCCGTGCGCGGCGGCTCGGCGCCGACATGGGCGCGGCCCTCGGGGTCGATGCAGGCCTGACGCAGGGCGTCGAATTCCAGCCCGCCCTTGATCCACGAGTATCGCTCCTCCACCGGCTGGCCGACGGTCTGCTGGTCATGGGCGTCGCTGCCGTGCAGGCATGGTTTGCAGCCATCGTACCGTTCGCGAAGCTGATCGAGTGTCACCCCCCGGCGTCCGGACCAAAACTCGCGCTGCGCCGGGCTGCTCGAGAAGATGATGTGCGCGAACTTTTCGATCTCCTGGCGCACGGTCGCGTCGGCGGCCTGGCGCAGGCCTGACGTCCCGTCGCCAGCCGCGCCCGCGACGGCGACGAGGATGTTGGCTTTCGCCCAATCGCTTTCGCGCATGACCCGCCGAAGGTGGTCGAAATTGACCTTAAACTGCGTTGCGCCATGGGCGAGCGCTGCCCGATCATCGATAATGCTGGTGTCAGCCTTCTTGCCGAGAGAGATCAGATCCTGGCGGGTGCAGTTGAAGGTATCGCCGTGAGCCTGGAACTGAAGGCGCTGAAGGATGCGGTGCAATTCCTCGACGTGCTTCGGGTCTTCGGGGCTGACAAGAAGGTGGAGGTTGACGAAACCGCTCTTGGCGGCGACGTCGAGGCGCAGCTCGACGTTCGGGAAAATGAGCTGGACGCCAGGCAGGCGCCCCGCCGCCTTGCATCTCAGGACCTCCTGATAGCTGTCCGTCAGATAGTAATCCGTCACCGCGATCGCCTCGATCTTCGGCGTGACAGTCTCAAGCGTGTTGAGATAGGTCTCCCAAGGCGTGCCACCGCCGAACTGGTTGTTCAGGACGGTGCCTGGTGCATGAATATGCGGTTCCCAGCGCCGCCACTCAGATCCACGACCGATCATGTTACCTCCTTCAATGCCGGTCGCTGTCAGTCCTGACGGTCGTTCCCCGGTCGATCTGATCGAGGACAACATAAGGTCGTCCGAACCGACAGTTGAGAGGTTCGGGCACAGTAATGTTAGGGGTTCAGCGGCTTACGCGATATTCCCAGCCCAGCTCGTTTCGCTGATCGTTCAGGCCATCGGAATAATCATGAAGGACCGTCTCGATCTCGTGCTCGCTCAGGGTGCAAGGGTTCTCCAGAGCTGTCTGATCCCAGCCGATGTTCCAGATGGTCAGTAATTCGGGTTTGTCGCTCCAGCGCGGCAGGAGGAACGTGATCGCCATCAGAGTGGGGAACTGTCGCAGGATGCCCGTCTGGGTCTGGTGGCCTGCAAGATTGCTTTTGCCGTCGAACTCAGGGAGCGAGAGAATCTGTTCGCCCGGCAATCCGAGCGCCACCTGCCAAAGCTCGCCGCTCACGCAGCTTTCAGCTGGCGGCGCTTCATGGAAGAACACCGGCAACAAGCCAGAAGGACCCTGCGCGATGCTGCTGAGACGTCCCAGATCAACGACAAGCACGGTGGGACCATATTTGATCTGACCAGGCTTGATGTTGTTGCTGATCTTCTGGATCGTGTCGTCAATCCGGGCGACCGAGCCGGCATTTGGCAGGAGTCCGGAAATTTCGTGTGGTTCGCCAAAATGGATGCCGGGTTTGTGAGCGCGCTCTTCCAGCTCGGCCGCGATCTCCAGCGCTTCGTGACCGATCTCCTTGTGGCGCCGCAACGGCTCGGCGATTTCGAGCGCCTTGACCTCGAAATAGAGGTGCCCGGACGCATGCGAATATCGGAAGTCCGGCCGCTTCGCTTTGTGGCCGCCGGTCCCAGGAGTGCGCTCCAGGACAACACCGCGGTCCTTCATCGCCAGATAGAATGACGCTTCCGAATAGGCCTCATAGGCCTGCGCCATCTGGACATGATCTTCCGGTGCGGCCACCGCCTTGAACTTTGTGCGCAGCTCGCGATCAAGCGCTGCGAGCGTGGTGTCTGTGCTCGCGTCTTGCGTGATCCGCTCGACCTGCTCCCGCGTCATCATCATGATGGGAACCGACACGGTCAGGCCGGACAGCAACTGCGATACGCGGATGAATTCGTCGGTTGATGTCGTCACCATCGTTGACCTTACTGCGCCGCAGCCAATTGGGATGGCACCGCAGCTGGGTTGCGTCTCTCAGGGCCGGTTCGCTCCGCTCCGAGTCATGGGCGCTCCGTTCCGCTCACCGGACGTCGAGACGCAACACAAGGGCCACGTCTGGCATGTCGGGTCGACGTACGCAACGGCCTGTGTCTGAATGGCGGCGAGAAATCGACTATCCAAGCTCATGGATTGTTACGCCCGGCACAACCGTCTTGGCGATCTCGCATAGGTGCTGGTGATGCGTGAGGTAGATTACCTGTCCGGCACCCGCCATATCGCCAGACAAGCGGAAAACCTCCTCAGACCGGACATGGTCGAACGTTTCCATGATGTCGTCGGCGATGAACGGGACTGAGGGTCGAAACTGGGCGAATTCGTAATATCCCGCAAGCCTCAGGGCCAAATAGAGTTGGAACCGCGCACCCTTTGACAGCGCGTCGGCGACCTTGGATTGCCCGTCGTGTTGCAATGCGATCAGTACTTCACCGCCTTTGATCGGTTGGGTTGTCAGGCCTGAGTATTGGCCACGCGTCATCAACGCGAAAGCATCGGATGCGCGCGCCATCATGCCGGAGCGATGGCGCTCTCGATAGACGCGCAGCGCATTGCCGGCAGCCATAACACCCAGCTTCAGCTCGACGTAGCGGACGGCCTTGTCTTCGATGTCCAGAAGGACGGTGCGCCGTTCGGCATCAATGCGGGCAACGGCGCTGTCGCCGCCAATTGCATCCAGCTTGTCGGCTGCGCGCGTTCGTCGAATGAGCTGTTGTTGGATCGCTTCGTCAAGATCCTGAAGCCGCTGATCGGCTTCGGCCCTCTCGATGGCAAGCTTGTCGAGATCGAGAGCGTCCAGGATCGAGCGCGCCTGCTCGGACCCTTCCACCGCGAGTTCGGCCGCCGCCTGCTCTTCGAGTTCGGCCACGGCAGTGCGCAGGCGATCCCTGTTGCGCAGCTGCTCGTCGCGTTCCACGACCTCTGACAGGGTAGTCACGCCAAATACGCTCAGGACGTCGGTCTTGTCGCGCTCATGTGCAAAAATCTCAGCATCGAGGAACTCGCGGGCATCCTGCAGGCGCTGCAAATCGGTGACGAGGTTTGCTTCCGCCTCGCGGGTACGATCGGCGCGCTCGAGGCGCTCGGCAAGACGGATCGCTATCTGTTCCGGCTCGTCGCCGTTCGCCGGCTCGCCCACTTCCGCTGCAACGGCGGTGACTTCGGCCAAAAAAATGTTCCTGTCCGCCACCATCTTGTCGACGCGGAGCTGCATGGCGTCGCGGTCTTGAAGGCTCTTGGACAAATCGGCCAATTGATCGAGCACGGTGTGCCGACGCCAGGCGCCGAAAGCCCATTTTCGAGCCAGGTGCCCTTGAGCGCGTCGACAATACCGGCCAACCACTCTTCCTCACCGCGCTCCGCCGCGTCGACGGCTCGGCGTCTGGCTGCCAGATCCTCCTGCCTTGCGCTGACTGTTTTGAGCGCCTCGCTGCGCTCGGCGTCGATCTTGAACTGTCGGTCGAGGAACAGCTCTGTGACAGCCATGACCGTCTCCAGACTGTCGCAGGTATCCGAACCGATGCCGACGCTCAAAAGCGCCCCGCTCAGCTCCAGGCGTATCCGGTCTGCCTCGTCAGCCGCCCGCCCGGCTTTCTTGCGGGCAAGCTCGATTTCCTCCCAGGCGGCGAGCGCATCGATGCGGGCAGAAATTCCCTCCTCGATTCGTTCGATCAGACGTTCAGGCGACGGTTCCGGGCACTCTGCGAGCAGGTCTCTTGCGGCCGTGCGAACGTCAATGAGCGCGGCCTCCCGTTCTGAAGCGTTTTGTGCAAGTTGGTCACGCATATGCGTGATGGCTGCTGCGGCTTCGGCGAGACTGCGGTTTGTCGTTCGTATCTCGACCAGCTCGCGTGCGTTGGCGAGACGGCCTGTGCCGACACTGTCGTCTCGCGCCAACGCTGCCGCGAATTCATCCGCCGTGTCCCCGGTAAGCAAACCGCGATGCCGTGCCCAGCTCTGGTCCCGTACGCGCCGAATGGCGGCAGCCGCGTCATCGTCGGTGACATCGACCGAGGCACGCAGCGCATCAAGGCGTGCCGAAAGCACGTCGTGATCGCCATGGTATTCGACAAGACGTGCTGAAAGGACGCCCCTGCTCTTCGCGAGATCGGCGGCAAGCGATTTCCATGCACCAAGCTGCCCAGCATTCGGTATGGCGATCCTGGCCAGGGCCCGCGCATCACCCGACCATGGGTGCAAGCGTCCCAATGCAGCCTCCCATCGAATAGCCCCCGCATCCTCAGCCTCGCGTGCCGCCTTGATGTCGCCGAAATGCTCGCCGGCGCGTGCCGTCGACAAAGCCGAGACCAGTCTTGCCCTGGCAGGCTCGGGCACGGCCCGTTCTTCGCCGACCCGTTCGCGGGCTGCTTGAAGCGCATCAACGGCTGCCGCGGCTTCATCGCGCGCGACGCGCACACTGGTGGCCATACCAGATCGCTGCTCGAGCATGGCGCGGACAGCGCCAACGGTTGCTGCCGGCAAAAGCAGTTTGGCTGGTTCTGACTCGGAGGATCTTCCCAATGCGGCAAGGCAGCTTGCCACGGCGTTGTTGAGGATTTGCAGTTCCGTCCTGCGGCTTGGCAGGTCCAGGCCCGCTGAAACATAACGAACCTTACGGTCGGCCAGGCCACGAATGCGCTCGGAGATTGCAAGGATCACGTCGTCGACATCGACCGCAGCGCTTTTCATCGTCACCCTTTCGAGATCGTCGGCGCTCGCGGACAGCCGCGTTCTCAAGCTGGCGTCGGTCTCGATCATGTCGGCGACACTACCGGTCCAGGTCCGTGCCGGTGATACGATGTCTGGCAGCTCGGCCAGCTGGGCCGCCTTGCGTCGGATATCGGCAAGAACCGGCACGGCGCGCAGATATTTCGCAATGGTATCGAGCCGCGCCTTCAGCACCGATCGTTCGGCGATGCTGCGGTCATATTTTTCCGTCGCATCAAGACGCTCTGTCTCGAGGGTTTCGAAGGTCGACGCCAAGGTGTCGATCGCGTCCTTCCCAGACTTCAGCTCGGCAAGCCGCTTCTTGAGCAGTGCAAGCTCGGTTCCATGTGCCTGCTTGCGATAAAGCCCCTCGGCTTCGGCCTCGAGCGCGCTCAACGTGTCACTGGCATGCCCAAGACCGGCGCTGGCCGTGAACAGCAGTTTGCCGAGGTCGCCGCGCGACTCCAGGATTGATTTTCCACCTGCTTCCAGGGTCTCGTCATCGAGCGAGAACATGGTCGCGTAGGCATCTCGGGACAGGCCGGCAAGGTGTGCCGTTATCGACACCTCGCTGACCGGCTGGCCCATCGCGTTCAACAGCGAGTTGTTGCGCTGTTTCGTGCGCGTGAAGACATGCTCCGCGCCACCGAGTTCGAGCACGCCGCCGATGCGCATCGCGCTGTACTCGTGCAGGAAATTGTAGCGGCTGCGCTCTTCGATGCCGAACAGCAGATCGAGATAGCCAGAAAGTGCCGTCGACTTGCCGGCCTCGTTCAGCCCGAACACGATGTGCAGGTCGGGCCCGGATTCCGGCTTGGGACCGAAGTCGATCGTCCGGTCGGTGAACTTGCCATAGCGGATCAGGTCGAGGCGCCGCAACCTCATTGCGATCCACCTGCCTTGAGGCGGGCGGTGACCAGGTCGGCGCCGCTCTCAAGCACCCTGTCGAGAAAGGCTTCCAACCCGGCCTCGTCCTTGCCGGCGAAGTCGCGCCCGTCGGGCGGCAGGTCGGCAATCATCTTCTGGACGAGCGCCCTCGCTTCGGCACGGAAGGCTTCCGAGCCGGCGTCAGCGCGCATGGATTGAGCGAGTTCGAAAATCGGGTCTGCGATGCCCTCTGATGTTTCCGCTGTGGGTAGAACGAGGTTGAGCTCGAGCTTCTCCACCCATGTGTCACCCGTCTGTTCCGCAACCTGTTCAGCTTCTGCGAGCAGCAGGTCACGGTCGCGGATCAGCGCCCACGACAAAGGCGACGCCCCGGTCAGGCCGAGACGCACCACAACATGACGGGACCTGATGGCAGCCCTGACATCTTGAAGCGCTGAGCGAACATGCCCGACCACTTCAGACCATTCCATCATCCCGGACACGTCGACGCTCAGCCGCTCGAACTGTGCGACACTGGTCAGCCTTTCCTCGATCTCGATGGAGCGGTCGTTCCGTATCGTCACCAGCGTGACGGATTTCTCGCCGGCCTCGTTGATGTCCCTACCCTGCGGTATCCCTGGCATGATGACTGTGCTTGCACCGGGATGGACCTGGCGAGAATGGATGTGCCCGAGCGCCCAGTAATCAAAACCATGAGCATGCAGGTCAGCTACACTGCAAGGCGCATAGACATCATGACCGGGCGATCCGGCCAGGCTGGTGTGCATCATGCCGACATTGACCGCCCCTTCGCGGGCGGCCGGATATTTGGGCAGCAGGCTGTCCGGCGCCTTGGGGCTGGCAAAACTCAAGCCATGAAACATGACGTCCAGACCGCCGGCCGTCTGCAGCACCGATTGGGGACGGCCACTGAAGATGGTGACCGTGTCGGGAAACACCAGCTGCTTCGAAATCCGCGACAAGGCGTCATGATTGCCGTGGATCTTGAAAACCCGGATACCGGCTTGGTCCAGCCGCGTCATCTGTGAGGCCAGGAATCGTGCCGTTTTCATCGACGTCTGGTCGCCATCGTAAAGATCGCCGGCGATGACCAGCGCATCGACACGCTCCGCAAGGCAGAGATCGACAATGGCGACAAACGCCTGGCGGCTGGCGTCACCGACAAGTTCGGCCAAGTCGGGGTCGGAACAAGATCTGCTTTCCCAGACACGCTAAGATCGAACGAAGCATGAACATCAAGCTGCGCGAAGTCGGCGCGCTGGCAATCTGAGCAAACGGAAGCCTTCGGGCATTTGATGCTCGGTATCCCAGGCATAGATGCCTGTAAGATTGATGTGTTCCCAACTGAGCGGCGAGATGTGCTTCAGCAGCGTGTCGGGAATGTTTTTGCCCGCTTGCTTCAGATGCGCGACAGCGCGGTCGAGATAGACCGTATTCCAATGCACGATCGCGCTGACGACGAGATTGAGGCCGGATGCGCGGAAGGCCTGGCTTTCGAACGATCGGTCACGGATTTCGCCTCGCTCATGGAAGAACACGGCGCGCTTGAGTTTGTGCGCAGCCTCGCCCTTGTTGAGGCCAGCCTGACAGCGCCGTCGCAATGCCGGGCTCGAGTACCACTCGATCATGAACAACGATCGCTCGATGCGGCCCAGTTCCCGCAGGGCCCTCGCGAGTTGGCTTTCCTTCGGAGACGCCGAGAGCTTCTTCAGAATTGTCGAGGGCACAACGGCGCAGGTGGTGATCGAGGCCGCAAGGTGAAGCAGATCATCCCAGTGATCGAGGATCAATGCCGTGTTGATCGGCGCACCGATGTGATTGGTTAGCGCAGGATAGGCGTCGCCTTTCTCGAATGTATGGAACTTCCGATCCTTCAGATTGCGTAGCCGAGGCGCGAACCGCTTGCCGATCAGAGCGAACAACCCGAACACGTGATCGCTTGCGCCGCCTGTGTCGGTGAAATGCTCCTGGATATCGAGGGTCGTGTCCTGATCGAAGAGGCCGTCGAGCACATAGGCAGCCTCGCTTTCCGTCGGGCTGATGGGCAAGATGCTAAAGTAGCCATACTGGTCAGACAGGTGGCTGTAGAACTTCGATCCCGGCTCGCTGCCGTAATGTAGATTGACGTCACCGCGTTTGGCGGCGCGATCACTTGCCCGGAAGAACTGCCCGTCGGATGAAGCTGTCGTCCCGTTGCCCCACAGACGAGAGTACGGATGGCGGCTGTGTGTATCTGTCACGCAGGCTTGCGCCGCGCGATACGTCTCTGATCGAGCGTGGAAGGTGCGCATCCAGCCGATCTGATGAGCGCTGATGCCCTTTGAAGCACTGGCCATCCGCTTCGGACCGAGGTTGGTCGCGTCAGCCAGAACGCCGGCCAGCATGGCGGATACGTTCTGCGGCGCATCCCCAGTTCGGACGTGGGTGAAATGGTCGGCGAACCCGGTCCATTCGTGCACTTCTCTTAGCAGATCGGGCACCTCGATTTGCGGAAACATGTCACTTATTTCGGCGTTCAAATCTTCTGCAGCGGAAGGAACCTCGCCGACGGTCGGCGAAACGACCAGCGTCCCGCCTTCAAGACGAACCCCTTCGAGCTTTCCGGCTCGTGCCCGATAGGCAAGGCGTTTGAGGTTGAAGTCCAGCATTTGGCGAGCTTCAGCCAACCAGGCCGCTCCATCAGCTTGTACGCCAAGGCCGAGTCGGTCTTCTTCCTTCATCGCCATGAAAATTGGTCGAGGCATGAGGTGCTCATCCATCGGGCGGAACGAGCGGCTGCCGTCGACCCAGACATCGACCGAACAAAGCCTGTCTCGCAATGCGGCGAGTGTTGCAATTTCATAAAGACGGCGATCGGGCTTTTCCTGTCCGAAGATGAGTTTCCGATCGGCTTGGCGGAGGTGCGTGATCGGGACGCGCTCCGGGAGTGTCCGGCGCCTCTCCGAGTAGAGGCGTTTCAGCACACCGACCGCCGCAAGAAGTGGATCGTGTCGGCGGGCCGAGCGGAACGTCAACGCCTGCAGGAACGCACCCGCATATTTGTGGACGGTTGCATACTGCTCGGCTGCTAACGCCAGAGGTGAAGCCTCGTTGTCTTCGACCATAGCGGCAAGCTCGGGCTTCATCCGAAGCAGTCGAGGCCAGCCAACTTCGCGGTCGAGTGTCTCGATCGCATCATCGCCATTATCATTCGCCGCCTGGAGGGCGGATATCGTATCGAGGAACATCCGCAGAATCTTTGAGGTCTCGGGCCGAGCATCCATGTGCCGCTGTTTCTTGCGATTGTTGGCTTGCGAGAACAACCGACCCATCAGCTTGATGAACATCGTTACGGCATCGTCGGTGAGTTTCTTACCGAGCTTGATGATCTGCGCCACGATCGTCGAACGCCGCCGATTTGCACCGAAATCTGTGGCGAGCCACGCAGGAGTGGCGTCGCCCTCCCGAATGAGCTGGTCCCAGCGTCCAGATGAAATACGTGCCTGCAATTGAGGATCGATTTCGAGCGTGTGCAGGAAGGCAATTCGTTCGGTCAGTCCAATTAGGTTCGAAGCACCGGGCGCGTCTGGCGCTGATCGCAGCCAATGGAATCGCGTTTGACCAATAGCCAGATCGACGTGGAGCAGAGCGTCGAGCGCTTCCAACTTCTCGGCGGCGATACCTTCCAGGAGTGTGATTTCTGCGCGTCGGCGTGCAATGGCGCGACCGGCCAATCCGATTGTCTCGATCGCCGCCTGAGAAGGGAGTAGCGCCCGGCGCTGCCGAAACGCAGATATCACCGCCGTGACGATCGGGTGCCCCTTATCCCCGGCAGCCGCTGCGTCGATAGCAGCCAGAAGTGCTGCACGCCGGTCGTTCTTGTTGGCTATGTGCAGGCTGAGATGTTCGGTCAGGAAACGGCTGTGCTCGAAACGTGTCTGCACCCGACGCGCATAGATGGCGTAATCACGCGAGTCTACGCCGAGCTGGTCGGCCAAGTAGCGGATGACCGTCGCATGAGGCTGCTCGTCCTCTCCCAAGAGACGCCCAGTATGCCGCATGACGCAAAGCTGGATGGCGAAGCCCAGTTTATTATGCGCGCGGCGACGCACCTCACATTCCAACCTGTCAATTGGATCGAGAGTATAGTGCCGGAGCAGATTATCCTCGTCAGCCGGGAAGCCAAAAAGAACCTTTGCCTCCGCCGCATTGACCAGCCTTCTTCGGCCCATTCGTTCGCTCCTCGCTATGAAGGAGCCGAGCTTATGGTTGCTGCAAGATCGATCGCAATCGGTTGGTAATCTTATCCAGGGGACAAACAGCTGTTCGTGCTTCGTTCGACCTTAGCGTGTCTGGGAAAGCAAATCTTGTTCCGGCCCCTACAAGGAGCGCCAGTGCCGTGAGGCATGATATTGGCGGCCGCAACATCTTCGGCGGGTCCGGTCGAATGTTCCGGCCAAACGATCTTGCCATCCCGCACTGCCCCCGGCGCCACAGGCGCGATCTCCGCGATTTGAGGGGGAACTGTGAATCGGCAAGCGGCCGCGCGCTTCACCCGATTGGGTGAGGGCGCAACTCAGTGACGTGAAGGCAAGCGCGATAAGAGTGCCGTGAGTTCGGCCTGTCGATGTGTTCCCGTTTTGGCGAGGATCGCCCGGAGTTGGGTACGCGCGGTCTCACGGCCAATCGCCAATCGGGCGCTCGCTGCATCGATTCCATCGCCGGAGCTCAGACTTGACGCCAGCCGCGCTTCGGCCGCCGTGAGTCGGAATGTTTGACCGAGCAACCGTTCCGACGGCGCCCGTTCCCTCACAAGATCGGTGAAGCAAAGCAGAAAGTCGCCGCCATTGAAAAGGTCGCGCACGAAAGAGGTCATCGGCACGACTTCTGCTACAAGCCAGAATGATCCCTCTCGGGTGATGATTTCAGGCTCAACCGGACAGGCCCCATCCAGTGCACTTACGACGGCAGTCCCGATCATCCGCTGCAGACGGGTATCGCTCTCCCGATCCGCTGCGTGGATGCGGCCGTGACGGACCACAAGGCCGGAGCCGAACAAAGCATCCGCATGCTCGTTGCAGCGCATCAGGCAACCATAACGATCAAGAAGCGCGGCGCCAAAATTGAACTGATCAAGAACCGCCAGCGTCGGGTCGAGCGAGGTTTCCCAGATCTTCTCGGCAAGGCTGATAATCCGTCTCAGATCCGGCACCACGCGCAGGAAATGGTCCGCCTCGGACAAATCGAAGGCCCCGTTGCGGGCATCGCGGAACATCGACAGGAACCACTTGTGCTTCTTCACCACAAAATAGACGGCTGCCCACCACTCGCGGTGCCCAGGGCGCGCTATTTCCTGATAGTAGGGGAGAAACCTTCTCTCCTCGGGGGTCGTGACTTCGTCCTCGATAGTGAAGCAGGTGGCGGGTTTCGCCAGCAGCCTCAACCTCTCGGAACGAGGATCGGGAGCACTTTCGATGTTTTTGAGCCAGAGTTCCGAAAATTCGGCATGTTCCGTCGAGTCCGGCGTCGGTGTGGTCCGGTTGCTCTGGTCGCACCGGAAAGGGTGGGTGTCGTCACAGACGCGGATGACGCAACTCGTAGCGCCCAGGGCATCGGCAAGGTTCTGAAGCGCCTCCGGCCACCGCCCGAATTCGAAAGCGGCATCGTAGCAATCCTCGATTGCGGACGCGATTGCCTCATTAGCGGCCATACGGTCTTACCGTGGTAACGGGTAGGCGACGATACGCTTCAAAGTACCACGGATCGGGCTTTCCCCACTAGTTAGTTATCGCTAATATGCTGACCTCTTCTCGGTCGAGAGGGTCGCCACCATGTCAGATCAATCTGCTTTAGCGCTGCTACAAACGACCCAACCACGCTGCCCATCCCCATTTGCTTTGGCTTCCCGTGACGGGCTCTGGACAGAAACGTTCCAAACCGATCAGGATATTCGTCAGTATTGGCGAGGCTATGCCCATGGGGGCGCGGTGTGCGCTGTTTTGCTGATCATCGGCTTTTGGCAATTCACCTACTGATCTAAGGACAGCAAGCATCCTCGGCGGGCACCGGTACTCAACTATGCGCTCGGCTATGAGTTGGTGTACACGGAAAGCAAAATCCTTTGCCGGGTTTTGGAAAGGACCTTGGATGACTGCGCCGCTCTTCCCATCCTCGATGCTGTTTTGTCCTCAGCCATCGGACGCCGAGCGTGTATTCCGAACCCGTCCCCAAAGCCCGGCCATTAGATGTTGCATCCATTAGGTTGTATATTGGAGGAGGGCGGGATGTCTTCCTCACCCCTAAAAATCTTTCACTCAACCAACCTACCTTCCACCGTGGACCGGTAACACGTCCCCTTATGTACTGTGTTCATTTGCCGGCGGATCCCTTTTGGATTGAACTGGTTCCACGCGGCGCGAAGAAGCAAGACCACCGCATTCTATATCTGCCAACACGAAAAGTCGGATAGAGCGTCTCGCAAATATGGTACTGGTCGTCTGGGGCGGCTTGGACACGATCCCTTGGAATGAACCACTCCCCGCTTGGAGGATCATTGCGGGAATAGGGCTGAGGTTGTTGGACGTAATAGCCTTCTATGCTCGATCTGACACTGCCGGGATCGACAGGGTGGCAATCTAGATCGCCGCAACATCTCCAATGAAGAAGCGGGTCAGTCTTGCCCGTGTACCAACCGTGGGCGTCGGCATCGCCGGCCAAGCTAACGGCAATCAAAGCTAGATGCAGTCGCAACCACTCCATGAGATCGAGCCCCACAACTCTCCATATATATGACATATTAGAGAAAGCTAATCCAGTCTGGCAGGGGCCGCATTGGCAGACGTAGTGGTCCCGTTGGTCGCTTGACGTGCTCCCAGTAATTCGGACCGTTTTGGGCTGGGATTTTCCAGTTATGATCCTCGACCGGGATATGGAGAATCCGATGAAGGCATCGAAGTTTTCGGAGGCGCAGATCGCCTTTGTTCTGAAACAGGCTGAGGACGGAACGGCGATCGGTGAGGTGTGCCGTAAGGTCGGGATATCCGAGGCGACGTTCTACAACTGGCGCAAGCGCTATGCCGGTTTGATGCCATCCGAGGTGAGGCGGCTGCGGCAGCTCGAGGAGGAGAACGCCAAGCTCAAACGGATCGTCGCGGATCTGTCGCTGGACAAGGCGATGTTGCAGGACGTCCTGGCAAAAAAGCTCTGAGGCCTGCCCGCCGGCGCGAGCTTGTCGATGAGTTAAGGGACGTCTGGAAGGTCTCGATCCGCAAAGCCTGCAATGCCTTGCGGATCGACCGGTCCCTTTACACCTACAAGCCGAAGCGCGGTGAGCAGGCCTATCTCAAGCATCGGATCAAGGAGATTTGCGAGACGCGGGTTCGCTATGGCTACAGGCGGGTGCATGTCTTGCTGTTGCGCGAAGGATGGCCAATCAACATGAAGCGAACGCGCAGGCTTTACAACGAGTTGGGACTGCAACTGCGCAACAAGACGCCCAAGCGCCGTGTAAAGGCCAAGCTGCGGGAGGATAGAACCGATGCCACCTACTCCAACCAGGTCTGGGCAATGGACTTCGTCCATGACCAGTTGGCCACCGGCCGGAAGCTGCGCGTCCTCACCATCGTCGACACCCATTCGCGCTACGCGCCGGCGACGGATCCGCGGTTCAGCTACCGGGGTGAAGACGTTGTGCAGACGCTCGAGCGGGTCTGCCGCCAGGTTGGCTATCCCAAGATGATCAGGGTGGACAATGGAAGCGAGTTCATCTCCAGAGACCTCGATCTGTGGGCTTATCAGCGAGACGTGACCTTGGACTTCTCCCGGCCCGGTAAACCCACGGATCCCGGTAAACCCACGGATAATGCGTATATCGAGTCGTTCAACGGCAAGTTCCGCGCTGAGTGCTTGAACCAGCACTGGTTCCTAACCCTTGACGACGCCCGTCAGAAAATGGAGGAATGGCGTCGAGACTACAACGAGGTTCGTCCTCACAGCGCCATCGGTAATAAGCCGCCGATATCGCTCATCAATGCCTCAGGCGCATCTGGTCCGCCGTGAGAGCTACCCCCGGGAAATTCCTCAGCCGGGCGGTCCAAAATCGGGGCTCACGTCAAACCCCCGGGAAATTCCTCGGCCGGGCGGTCCAAAATCGGGGCTCACGTCAGTTAGCGCGCCGTCGGGATCGACGCCGATTAGTGGCATGTGGCCGTAGGTGCTGCCCCGGGCCGAAAGTCTATCGCAAAGGCACAATTTGGGGGTCTTCGCGTGCTTGCGCTTCTGGAGCCAGTGGCCGCCCCCGAATGGACTGGTGCGGCGATGCGCGGTACGCTTTCCTTTTCGCGTGAGGAAATCAGCGATTATCCGGTGACAAGCTGTGAATTCGGAACAGTATCTGACGGCGGGCGCTTTTGTTACGCTTGAAAGCCGCCGAGCCTGAAAGTATATTGAATTGGGGTGTTTCCCTCCAGGGTGTAGCTGCGTCGAATCGCCACCGATTTTCGATTTTCCACCTCGACGCACTACGTTCGCGCCCGGGCCGCGAGACAATACGCGGCCTAAGGGATCAAACACCGGAGGCAGCACGGTTGGGGGTGCGTCTCAGGCGGGTCACACGTCGCCGTTTGTCGCTCCGCCGGATGTTTGATCGATGGTGTGCGAAATTTCGTTTCCAAGGGTTGATCAAAGCTTCTGCTCAGCGTTCAATGACGGGAAGTTCGCTCAAAATGGGGCAATGTTGATCGGCCTTATCATTTTCTATTGTGACTCGCAGTGAGAGCAATGTCAGAATCAAACTTGGAAACGTCTTTAGGGCAGCTTTTGGAGCAATACGGGGACATTCTATGGAAGAAGGGTAGCCACAGAATTAATGTTTTCTCGTTCATTCTAGAAGCCAACGAGATTTTGCTCAACCGCGCCTTCAGTTCGTTCGAATATTCTGACCTGGAAAAAATCCAGGAAACTCTAAGCGCGCGTGGGAACAGCGTCGCCACAATAAACCGCAAGACGATGGCCCTCAGTAAATTATTGCGGGCTGCGTTCAAAGCGGGCGTAGTAAAGACCATTCCCGAATTTCGAAAGCTGGAAGAGCCAGCCGAGCGAATACGTTTTCTCAACGGCCATGAAGAACTGGCAATTTACAACCACATCCGGGGTCATTCAGAAGAATATTCTGATCTTTTCATTGTACTCGTAGATACCGGTGCCAAAATCGGCGAGATAATCGACTTGAAATGGATGGATATTTCACTTGATGGTAAGGAAATTTGCCTTTCGCACGGCCGAGGCAACTATGAGCGGACGATCCCGACGACGATGCGTGTTTCCGATATCCTGACGTCGATGGACCGTTCAGCGGGCGACGGTCCATTTTCCAAGATTGAGCAATACAAATTTAGAGGCGCATGGAACGAAGCGAAAGTGAGAGCAGGCTTGGGAGATGACAAAAGTGTCGTTCCTTACGTCCTTCGTCATACCTGTGCATCGCGGCTGGTCCAAGGTGGCGTCGATCTTCGGCGCGTCCAACTATGGCTTGGCCATCGAACGTTGAAAATGACAATGCGGTATGATTACCTCTCCACGAACAAATTGGAAATCTGCGCCTCCGTTCTCGATGCAAGAGATAAAGGGGCTGGATGAATCCTCTAAAGCATATTGTGACCTTCAGTGATTTTTGGGTCTAGTCTATGACGGCAGACGAGCGAAGGAAGGCTCAGGCGCGACTGGCCAGCTTCGTAGCGGCAGAAGTTGAAGCCGTGCTAGCCCAACACACCGACGTAATGCGAAGGCAGACGAGGATATCCGCTGGGCAGCTAAGCGGCCACGTGGCTGCAGCCATGACTGTCCTTTCGAGGAGGCAGCATCAGGCCATAGACACGATGCAGGACGAGTTGGCGGATTTGGCTAGGGGGTTTGTCGCTAATCTTGCCGCAATCGCGACGAAGCGTTTCCGCGAGGACGGCAGTAAATCCGAGGTCCGTGCCCTCCAGGAAGAAGTTCCGATCGGCGCCGATGCGAATCTGCGAGGTGAGGAGTTCGAACACGGTGGCCAGGGGAACGGCCTCGGTTCAATGATCATCGAAGACTGGGCCGGGCCGGTGGCAGGCCCGACCTATTTAGAAGCAACTTTTGGGATTCCACGGTCCACTCTTTATAGGTGGCAGCAACGGAACGAGGTTGTGGCCTTGCTCAAGGGGGGGCGCAAATTCGTATTTCCGATAGCTCAGTTTGTCGATGGGAGACCGGCGGCGGGTGTAAGCGCGGTGCTTTCTATTTTAGGACACCCGCGACTTACCTGGTTCTGGCTGACTCAACCCTGCTCTCCTCTCGCCAATCGCAAGCCGATCGAGCTGCTGCGCATCGATAGGGTCGACGAGGTTATTGAAGCTGCACATTCCCATCAGGCAAGCGAACACGGGAAGCCTGAGTGAACTGGGTACGCCCCGACCTTCCAACAGCGATTCGATCTCTCACGGTCGGCCAGGCACACCGTCAAACCGGATTTGGTTAACCAGACATTACTGAGATGGCTCATTTCGTGTCATTTCTGCCACAACTCGTCGGATACGGTCCCGATAGCCCCTTTGGCCGTTCGTTCGTTGTTGAACGCCGCCGCCTCATGAGTAATGTCGAGTTCGAAGGAGCGGCGCGGTGCGCATCTTTTTCGGTAGTGGGGATGGGGCAGGGAACGCTGTCCTTCAGCAAAGAATACCCAGACCCTTTTTTTAACACCCTTTCTGGAGGTCAGAAAATGAACATTAAGAGCCTTCTTCTCGGCTCCGCTGCGGCCCTGATCGCAGTTTCCGGTGCGCGCGCCGCCGACGCCGTTGTCGTCGCCGAGCCGGAACCCGCTGAATACGTCAAGATCTGTGACGTCTACGGCGCTGGCTACTTCTACATCCCCGGCACCGAAACCTGCCTGCGCATCGGCGGCTATGTCCGTTATGATGCTTCCGTTGGCGATCCGATCATGCATGGGTTCGATGGTGCTGACGCGAACGACGTGAGGACGGGCAAGGTCCAAGACACCTGGGCTAAGAACACCCGCTTCACGCTGAAGACTTGGACCGGTCAGGAAACCGAACTCGGCACCCTGAAGACATACACCGAAACACGCTTCAACTATGGCAACGGTGCTCACACGGGTCGCTTGGGCTATAACGGCGTAGGAGACATTGAGAGCAGCGGCGGCGCTGGCACCAGCATCTCACTGAACTTCGCTTGGATTCAGCTCGGTGGTCTGCGCGTCGGTAAGGACGAATCGGCCTTCGACACGTTCAGCGGCTACGCTGGCAATGTCATTAACGACACGCTGGTTCCGTATGGCGGCTTCGACACCAACGTCATCCAGTATTACTTCGACGCAGGCAACGGTTTCTCGGCGGTAGTCTCCCTCGAAGAAGGCAGCGACAATAGGTTCACTGTCGACTCCAACAACGATGGCCGTTATCTTGAGCACGTGACCGATTACATCGGCGTTATCGACAGCTATGTTCCGCATGTCGTTCTCGGCGCGAAGTACACGCAGGGGTGGGGTGGGATCAACGGTGTTCTCGCCTACGACAGCAATTATGAGACATTTGCTGGCAAGGTCCGAGTCGACGTGAACGCCACGAGCCAACTGTCGCTGTTCCTCATGGGCGGCTACGGCTCTGAAAACTTCGATGGCCCGACGAATCCGACTGGTCACTCCTTCTATAAGCCATGGGATGGCAAGTGGGCTGTGTGGGGCGGCGGCACCTATAAGTTCGACGACAAGACCTCGTTCAACCTCCAAGCGTCGTATGACGCAGGCAAGACTGTCGGCGTTGCGGCGAATGTCGCTTATGCAATTGTCCCTGGCTTCACCATCACCGGCGAGGTTGACTATCTGAACCATACCAAGACCAACTTCTACGAGACGAAGGGTAGTGGTGTCGGCGGTATTATCCGCTTCCAGCGCGACTTCTAAGGCGCACCATCAATCACACGTTGAAAACCCGGCGGGCAACTGCCGGGTTTTTGCTATTGGACCCGCTCACAGGGGAGAAGAAGCCACTTTGCGGCTGCTTCTCTGGCAAGTGCCCCAAATCAAACGTCAGCCAAGTCGCCCAGTGACTCAATCAAGGGCTGGATCATTGCTTCATAGTTTTTCCATCGCTTGACAGAGGAATTGTAAATAGGTTGCCGAACCTGCCAACGGCTGGGCGTCGCGATTACACCATCTCGGTCGAAAAAGCGTAGACAGGCATCATGCCAAGGCAGGCCAAGATAGTCGATGAGTTGGCGAGACCGCTCTTCCTGGTCTTCAATTAGCGCCTCGTAATGGCTTTCGAAAATGAGGCCTGGAAAAACCTCAGCCCAATGACGCATAAGGCGGTCGTATTCGCGATAATATAGCCCGAGTGTCTCCAGATCAGCATTGTAGTCATGGGACTTGCTGAAATTTAGAACGAAGCAAGAAAGACAATTGTCGATAGGATTGCGGCGGCAGTGGACGATCCGTGCATTGGGGAACAGAATACCGATGAGCCCTATTAGTTCGAAATTGTGAGGCATCTTGTCGACGATGCGAAGAGCATCCGGCGCGCGTTGTCGAAGGTAGGACAGGTGCTCGTCGGCCAAGGTCTTCGAGAGTTCGGCGGATAAGGAGGCGACGGCCTGTCTCACGTTTCCCGCCGAGCCACTTTTGAATCCTATCGCATTGGCGACTCGCCGCAATTTGCTGAGCTCGCCCGCGCCATGAACACCAGGATGGCTCGCGCAAATCTGCTCGGTGAGTGTGGTGCCCGAACGAGGCATTCCAACTATAAACACCGGTACTTCGGAGGGGTTTCCATAGCCGCGCCTAGCGGCCAACATTTCCGGAGTGAAGAGTTCGATGATCGAATCGACCCACCGACGGTGCGCTTCGATATTAAACTCCTGACCCGCAAACTCTTTGGCTTTCTTGAAGTGGTCGAATGCCTCTTCATAGCGTTTGAGATCGTTTAGTATTTTTCCGGCAGCGTAATGGAGGTGCTGGGCGCTTCCTTGATTAGGATCCAGACCTTCAATCTCACGGAGGATGGATTGAAGCTCCATTGGCTCCTCAGTGAAACTGCGTATCTGTGCCCACTCTTTGTACGCGACGGGCATCACGACTGGGCTTTTTTCGATCGCCTCCTTCAAGCAGGAAGCCGCTTCCGCCATGCGACCTAGAGCCGTAAGAGCACTCGCCAGACCCACACGTGCCAGCGGATGATTGCGGTTGACTTTCAACGCCCTTTCATAAAGCGGCAAGGCCAGGTCGGGTTTGYCAAAGGCAACATAGGCGCGACCCAATGAGCACAGTGCCTCGACAAGATCCGGTTTCAATTCGAGCGCATGTTGGATGTGGTGGATCGCAGGCGCAAACTCACTGACCTTTAGATATGCTTCGCCCAGGCTCAGGTGGTAGTAAGCGTTGTTAGGCTCTTCTCCGGTCGCCCGTGCGAAATAGCGCAACGCCATTTCGTCATCGTACCCCAGCAGCAACGTCCCCAGCAAGTATAGGGAGAGTGGATGGTCGGGCGTCCGATCGAGAACTCTGTGGCAAAGCTCCTGGGCCTCCTGCAACCGGTTAGCTTGTTGCAACTCGACCGCCTGCCTCAACAGCATGTCGCCCACGTGCTCATGCCGCGGGGTGGGCTTCGGCGGAGCATTTGGCAGCGCGCCTTTTGGCGGGCTAGCCTTGGGGGCGAGTTTGGTTTTGAGGTGCTTGGCCCAAGCGGGTGGCAATTGGTTGCTCATCATTCTTGGCTAGCAAGAAAAGTCAGCCGAATCCAGTAACGACCGTCCACCGCCCCACCTTCGGCAGATTTTATTGGGTTCTCCTCAAGTCGCTCGCGCGTCAACTCCTCGCGGAAGCGCCTAGTGTCGAATGGTCAGGCATCCGGTCCGAGAAGCTGAAGTCGACGAAGCGCGTAACCCGCCGGTCACAGGTCCGAGCTTCAGGCGTCGGATCGCTCAGCCCGTGCCAAAAGGCAGCGAACCAGGAGCATCGCCCGGCAAGCTGCCGCTGCCCAGGCCGCTGCAAGCTCCTCGCAACCATGTCGAAGATCGTCTCATCCGACGCCCCAAGACCGTGCGTCACTGATCCAGAAAACGATCCACTATCGCGAATCTCCCCGATCCAACCTTCACAACAGAACCACTGTTTAGCTTCAGGGCGAAAGTCCCGACGTGGGACCTGGGCCATCTTGGATCACCTACTTGCATGCGGTCCCGGTAGTTTTCGTTGTGGCGTGCTTCTTACTGGGCTTCGGGCAGGGTACTTGGCCGGTTGCGCCGTCATGGTGGCCGCCATGGCCACCCCCACCCCCACCCCTAGCTACAGCGATGCCAGCCACGGCGGAGTATGCGATGGCACCGCCCAAGATCGAAAAACATGCGCGGCGTGATAGCGACATTTCACCCTCCCGTTGGATTTCGCTGACGAATGTACTCCAGAGTGCCACGGCCCGCTACGGTTAAGTAGATGCTAGCTAGCAGAGATAACCGCAGAAATCGTATCCGCATATGTCTGCAACAACCACAGCCAGCGGCCGGCTTGCCGGACGTGATAGCATCGGTTCATGCTTCGCTATCTGGACTTCGCCCGCCGATCGTGCAGTCGTTGAACCGCAAACCCCTGTGTTTCCGGACCGCATCATCAGTCTAGAAGATGGACGAAAATTCAAGTCTATGAAGCGCCATATCGGCTTGCTCGGTGCATGACCTCCGGTCAACACCGGGCCAAGTGGAACTGCCGCACGATTACCCGATGGCTGCGCCAAACCACGAAAGACTCAGATATGTCTCGAGCGCGGCGGCCTGATAGGACCGTCCCCTGCTTCGGCGCCTCGCGGTCTTCCGAAGCAAGTCGGTCTCGTCCCGATTTGGCACGATTGGATTGGCATCTGAATTGCTCATTCAGTCTCGCCAGACTTAGGGCCGGCAATCGTTTCCGGTAACATTTGTAGGCGATAGGCGCGCCGATTGCGAGGCTGCGAGCAGCGTGCGCCAATGCGGCTTCTCGAACATGCTCATCATGTAGGTTGGGCCGGCTTGTCGGTCGTCGCCAGGGCCTTACGTCCTTCGTTCGCATGTTTCGCCTATATTAGCCGGAGCGCATATCTTGCCATGCGGCGCCTTGAACGGAGGCCCAAATGCGCGGCTATAAGCCCTGGCATGATGCTATTCACGACCATCAGGTCGAATGTTTCGCTTCGGAGAACGGTTTGACTGCGGACTTGGTCTGGGAGTTGATCCTAAAACATGGTAACAGCCGCAGGGCCGTGATCAAAGCTGCGCAGGGTCTAAAAGGTGATGTCATGCAACACGGCCGATCAGCACCCTACTCCCCTGTGAAGCCGACGCCGCCCCTGACGATGAGCGTAGGCCGACGAAAGCAATAGCCGACGTAGACGGTTTCGCGAGCGGCAAGGAGCTTCGTCAGTTCAGCTTCCAGCCATAACAGACTGTCAGTGAACAACGAAATGTCAGACCTTCGCGAGTTGCGAGACCACGATGCCCTTCTTGTTCACTTCATAAATGTCCTTGCCGTCGACATAGACGAAGTCGCATTCTTGCGGATTGTCGCCTGCCTTGTAGCATAGTGTGTCGCCCTTAACTTTGGCCGTGCCCTTGAAGTCACCTTTTTTTCCGTCCATTTCCCAAGTGCCAGTCTGTTTTCCATGCGCCAAATCGAAGGTCACTGTGCCCATGGCACCTGTTTTCATGCTGAAATTCGTCCATTTCATTGTTGCACCCTGGTATAGGGCCGCAATATCCTTGCCAGTCAGTTTCTTGGACGACGCCGGCAGCTTCGGCGCATCGCCGGCGGTGAGTTTCTTTGCAGCGGCAGGAAGAACTGACGCGGCCACCTTAGCATACGTTGGCGCAACGGCCAGAACGGGGACAAGCGCGGCACAAATGAAGAGTGCAATTCTCATGAGCTTCCTCCTTGGCCCACAGCCCGGGTCGACCGCGTAATACGTAAGATTGCCATCAAAGGTACGGGATGACAAGACCACAATTCGCGGATGCATGAAGGGGTCGGAACATGTTCCCAGCGACACGCTAAGGTCGAACGGAGCATGAATGTCATGCGGCGTGGCGTAACCGAGCCGGAAGTCTGAGCGACCGGAAGCCTTCAGGCATCTGATGTTCTGCATCACAAGTGTAGATGCCGGTCAAATTGATGTGTTCCCAGCTCAGCGGCGAGACGTGCTTGAGCAGATGATCCGGAATCTCGCGATGCATTTTGCGCAAGCGGTGACAGCCCGTTCGATATAGGCCGTATTCCAATGCACAATCGCACTAACGACGAGGTTGAGGCCGGAGGCGCGGAACGCCTGGCTTTCGAATGATCGGTCGCGGATTTCGCATAAGGTGCTCGTCGATCGGCCGGAACGATCGGCTGCCATCGACCCAAATGCTTACCTCGGTCTCCGGACTGCATCTAGAGACGATCGCCGCGCCGCCCTTGTGGCTGCAATCGATGCGGCGGCCAATGGCGATCACGGGTTGCCGATCGCGACGGCAGTCATTGCCGAGTTCCGGAAGCGAAACGCACTCCTGCCCTCGCTGCATTCCATCGAGAAGATCGGCCTCGGCGGTCGCGCGATAGCTCGCCGACGCTGAGAAAGAACTCGTCGAAGGTATCCCGCCCGATCGGCATACATTTTTGGACAGGCTGTTGGAGGTTGACCCGACCCTCGACCAGACGCGCTTTCATTGGCTGCGATCGGCGCCGGAAGCGAAGCCGCGGGTGGCTGCTCGTTGTCCCACAAGAGCCGCCCCGTTTGTCGCATCGTGCAGAGTTGAACGGCGAAGCCCAGCTTGTTCTGCGGTCGCCGGCGGAGTTCGCATTCCAATCTATCTGCCGGGTCCAGTGTAACGTGACGGATCAGACTATCCTCGTCCGTCGCTATGCCCAGAAGTATCGCCGCTTCCCTAGTCATGAAAACATTTGGTCCCGCGCGGTGACCGGTTACTAGAGAGCCGCCGCCAAACCGGCAACTCCGCAAATTAGCTGGCTGACAAATGACCGAAGCAATCATCTCTTGCCCTCCCGCCCACTTTAAGAAAAAAAGGCCGGCGCCCTCCATGGGAGGTTGCCCGAATGGCGCCGGCCGGCGGCTTTTTTATTTGCGCTTCGAACCCCGCGCCGCGCGGGCCAGCATCAGTTTCATTTTTTGGTGAGAAAGGCCTTACAGGCCGGCGTGACTTCGCTGAGGTGCTGCTTAAGGCAACCTTGCGCCTTTATTTCGTTGGCCATGTGGCACACTCGCACAGCGTCCGCTCGACAGGGTGTTTTGGTGGCATCTTTGGCTAATGTGGCTTCGGTGACAAAGAGTGATATAGAAGCCAAAAGCGCTAGTTGAAGCGATTTTCGATTTTTCATGATTTTTCCCCTTTCGAAAATTGTGCGCAGAAACGCACCACGTCATATATGCTCCTGTTCTAATATAAACGGAAGACCACACGAATGATGCCGATCAGACCGGCGGGCTACGCCTTGGCCTTCCGCTTTGCTGCCTTCTTGGCCGGCTCAGCCTTGCGGCCCAAGCCGCTTGCCTTTGCCAGCGCTGACCGAGCTGCCGCGTAGTTTGGCGCGACCATAGGGTAGTGGCCCGGCAGGCTCCATTTAGATCGATATTCGTCTGGCGTGATGCCGAAATCGACCCCCGTAGGGACGGCACTACTGGAGCAATATGGGGAAGCGGTCTTCAGAAGTCGCACCGGCGCTCGAGCGGTCAGCTTTCGTGTCGATGTCGACCCAGAAGGCGCGACAACTGTGACGCCTGTAGAGGAAGTCATCCCCACCCAGGCGCGAGTGCCCGAACAGGTTGGAATCGCGAGCCCCGAACTGCAGGACGCGTTGGCCGCAGCGCGCGCTCGCGGCCGGTTGCGGGCGGCCGAGATCCTCACTGCCGACGATATGCTGAGCGCTGAGGCATTCGCCGAACTGCTCGGCACCACACGGGTGACGGTGAACACGAAACGGCAGAGCGGTCAGCTTCTGGGCCTCGATGGGGCCAAGCGTGGTTTTCGCTTTCCGGTCTGGCAGCTCGACGCTGATGGTAGACCCTATGCCGAACTCGCAGCGCTTCATGAGCGATTGGGAGGGGCGTGGGCGGTCTATCGCTTTCTAGTCCAGCCGCACGGCGAGCTCGAAGGGCTGACAGGACGTGATGCCCTGGAGCGAGGTAAGACGAAGGCTGCTCTTGAAGTTGCCAAAAGCGTCGGCCGAGACTTCCGCTAGATGGCGAAGGTACTCCCGCCTAAAGGCTTTGCGGGGTCAAGCCTTCAGATTCATACGGTACTGGCCGGACTTAAGTTCGGCCGAATCTACATGGATCGTTATCCCGACCCTCTCGGCATCGGGAAAACGCCGAGCCGATTCAGTGATCCGAGGGCGCGCACTCCTCAAAACAGGTTTGGCGTGCTCTATCTGGGCGGTTTGCTTTCTCGAGGCAGTGCTGCGTGATCGGCGTGACGGCGTAGTCGGCGACCTGCCGATCGACGAAAGGGAACTCTTTGCGCGCAGTTATGCCGAGATTGAGATTATCACCCCACTCAAGATGGTCGATCTGCGCGACGACCGAGCCATCATCATGGGTGTTCCGACCGATGTAGCGAAAGCAGCCAATCAGACTCTGGCGCGCGCTTGGTCGGTGGCTTTTCACAACCACCCCGACAAGCCAGATGGCATCATCTATCCGTCCCGATTTAACGGGCACACGAACTTGGCCGTGTTTCGACCACGCGATCGTGAAGCTGAGGGCGATCCGGGTGATGCAACTGGTCGCCGCGTCAGGATTGGCCGCCGTGCTGAACGATCTGCAGGTCAGCATCGGCGAGCCCGATCCATAATGGGGGGCTTGCTCGGACAAGGGCGTTCTCCAAGACCCGGAAGACTAAATTATCCGGGCGGCCCTGCAAGCATTTGTGCTCAAGTCTGATAGCTGAGGTTAGCTATTTGTTGCGTCAGAAGCGGCATCGACGTTCACCATTTGTGCCTAAAAAGTCGCATAATTGGCACACTGGTGTGATGTCCGGAATTATTTGGCATTTGATGGGGTTTACCTGTCCGGAATTGTGGGCCGCAGGTGTTCAGCCTATACGATTGAAAACAAGAGGATTTTCAGGTCGAGGAGAGGGGCTCCCGATCCAAAGACCGGGTTTACCAATGGCCACAATCACAGCTAATTCTGGATTGGCGTTAAGTGGTTGAATCAGCGTGGAAGTTAAGCGCCTCTATTGGTCAACCTGCTTACGGTCGGCAACGGATTGGTCAACCCCAAAACCCCAGGATTGGTAAACCGAAGCAGCAGCCCTATCGACTAAGATTCAGCTCTACGCCTTCACTGTCCCAGCAAGGGCTCTCGGTAGCGAATGGCGCCCTTGAGCGGGCGAGGGCGGCAAGGCGTGGGTGTCACGACACATATAACTCAGCTGCTACTCCGTGGTTTCCGTTCTGCCGCTGGGGACTAGCGCACGATGTCGAGGAAAGAGTTCGTGCCGCTCAACATGCTCGCCAGCTTGGCGGGAATCTCTCGACAAGCGGTTTGGAAGGCCTGCCAGCGCGGCAACTGGCGGGGGCACGCCCTGGAGGTGCGCGTCGTTCAGGGCAAGGGTGGCAACGCGGGCAAGCAGTATCTCGTCAGTTTGGCTTCCCTCCCACCCGAGTTGCAACTCCGGTTAAAGCCCATTGAAACGCGGGCTCAAAACCGTCCGAAGCCGATTGCAAGCCGGGGGCGGCGCGGCAGAGCGGATCAAGGCAAGAAACGCGTCGTCATCAGCCGGCAGTGGGATGCTTTGGTACCGTTCGACGCTGTCACCAAGGCCCAGATTGCAGAGGATCTAAAACAGGAAATTCGAGGCCTTTTGCCGGCGCCCCAGGTGAGACGATATCGGCCTTCGCTCGCCTTCCCTCCCGGCGCACTCACTTGTGCGGCATGCAAAAGACGCCCTCGGATTCCATGAGTACCGCGCCACCCTTCAACTCGCTCAGTGCGCCGACCCACGCTTGCGAATAAGTACGGCTGGCATCCACGGCCGTCAGCCAAAGAACGCGATTGTCGGCCAATTCAACTTTAACTTCCTGCTGCAAAGGGCTCCCCTGCACGGTCTGTTGATAGTGGCGTTTGATCCTGACATTGCTGGCCGGAAACTCAGCTTCGTTGCTGCCGTAGTTCAGCACAAATCCAGTGTGGTCCTCAGCCACCGAACAACTGCCATCGCGCTCGCACACGATTTTGGCTGCGGTCTTGCAGTCCCATTTCAGTGAAGCCGGCCACATAGGGTTGTTCACGTTTGATCGCGGCTTGTCGCTCTGACCAGCCGCCGCCAACACTGCGCCTATGTTCATAATCACAGTGGACAGGAGAAGCACCTTGAACACTTCAAACCTCCCTGAATTGTCACCCTCATAGCACCTCGTCCTGCGTGATCGCCTGGCTCATGGCATGTTGAGATTGAACCAGCTTTTCTGGCGCACGCCGTTCGCGTCATCATACTGGATGAGCCAGGGCTTTCCGCGCGTCGGTCGAGGGATGGTGTAGTAGGTGGGGCCATTACCAAGGGAATGTCCTCGATCGTTTCCCGCGGTCTGGATTGTTGCCGCAACCACCTTACCGTCGATTTCGATTTGGACCGGACGTGAACCGTCTCCATGATGCCCGCCGAGGGCGTTGTTTTTGAAAACAACGGGCAAGGAGAGCCTATCGGCCGCGATGCGGCAGATGTTCCGTTCTTGACCTAAGCCCGGCCGATCGGATTCGGAGCTGCCAACTGCTTGCCAGCCAGACGGACAATCCTCATACTTCTCAAATCTCGCCGCGCTAGAGTTGGCTTGCGGACAGGTCGGCCAGTCAAAACCCGGAGCTTCCATCGCCGCAATCAATTTGTAGATCGGCGGGTGGCACGAGGGGGTACCTTGCCAGTCGCCGGAAAGACATAGGAGGACCTGACAGCCCCATTCCGACGCTTTTGATTGGGATGGAAGAGCTGCGGCGCCCGCGATGGCGACGGCACCCCCTAGTAGAAATTTGAGTATGGTCATAGCCTTTTCCTCGCTGCTGATTTGACAGTTTACTATGGATAATCCGCGCGAAAAAGGACAGGTCGAAAAGGCAGGTTTGTGCGACTACATCGATTTATGAAACGAGACGACGGAGGCGTGGTCAACAACCCGTTGCGCGCCAACATTGCACTGACGCTGGAGCGGGAGAGAGCCAGACGCGGCCTATCCCATATGCACATGGCAGAACTGTTTCGGACCGCCGAGGGCGAAAAACTGGCCTATCGAACCTACATTCAGACTGTGCGTCAGAAAAATAATGTCACATTGATGACGCTGCAGATCATGGCAAACGGCTTGCAACTGTCTTTTGCATCACTGCTCGCCGGCGGCAAGAAAATTCCGGAATGGGCGCATCGGTTGGACGACAATGCGATTCGCAAGCGGCTGGCGCACATCATCGATTTTGAGCGACAACGACGTACTTTGCACCGCTATGAGATGGCCGAACTAATCGGCGTGGCGGAGGCGACATTCACGAAACTGGAACGCGCGAGCGGCAATATCAGCGTGGACACGATTGCGGCGATCGCCAAGGCGTTGAAACTTGATCCAGCGACCTTCCTCTTTTCCGAAAAGATCCCGCCTGGCGGAGCCGACATCTAGCCGCCTGACGAGTGTTCCTAAAGGGCCTGTAATACGCCCCCAGCCGGCGACCGCTCCCATGCCCCTGCCCGTCAGGCCCAGCGGCCGACTTTAGACTAGCACCCCCGCCGCGGCTGTCGAGCCGCTGCTGTCATCGTCGGCTGCTAGCCTTTGCAGCGGCGGGGATAATAAGGGACTTTAACATGGACGACTGTGCCGGCGTCGGGAATTCTGCTGATGAAGAGCTTCCTCTTGAGGGTCGAAACCATATGAGAACAAGCCGTCAAACCTAGCCCGGTGTGATTGCCGGCGCGTGTAGAGTAAAAGGGTGTCGTGACTTTTGCCGGTGTCACGCCTGCGCCGTTGTCGGCCAATTCCAGGGGTCGGTTCCGGTAGGGGGCGACCCAGATTCATCACTTTAGTGTCGTGATGCCCATCAGAGAATTTGCTGGTGAACTGACCGGCCAACGCCAAACTCATGCTTGCCGGGCAGACTTGTCAGCACGCGACAGAAACCGCTTCAAGCTCAAACCGGCCAACAAAATGTATGGCGGCATGGCGAGCGAATAATGACCGCAGTTTAATTCCAAAATATTTGGCCTAGCTCCGGCGTCCTTCAGCCTCTGCATGAACCTCTCCGATAGCTCTGGCAACACCACTTTGTCTCTCTTAGCCAACACAACGTGAAGACCGAGATCAGGCCGTGCCAAACTATCTGCGTAATTCTCCAAGTTAAGTGGACCCCAAGCCCTTCTGAGCTCGGTCAGCTTAATCGCTGGCTCGAGACTAGCACGTATCAATCGTGTCGCGCGACCCGTCCAAACCATATCCGCTAGACTCCCCGCCGTGAGAAACAACGCGGCTTTCGACACAGCCGAGTCGTGCGCCGCGAGAAGGCCCGCAACCCAGGAGCCTAAGCTCATACCGAGAACTGAAATCTCTCGATAGCCTTCGATCTTCAACCAACGTATGAGCTTTCGCCCATCTAACACTGCCTGCCTTACAGATTGAATCGTTCGACCGAGATTAGGGCTAAGCATATAGTCAGCGTGCGCGGAGCCGGGACGGCTGCGCTCGAAGTGATAAGGCATAGCGATCTCGACAACCGTGATGCCACGTTGCGAGAAAAAGTTGGCGATCTGACGATTCCGGAAGGTTGCATTCCAATGGTGAAAAATCACCATCGCCTGATCGAACGACCCGCTTTCTGTGATTTTCGCCGAGACGACATTGTTCTGTTCGATGTCAGTAGATATGTCCGATGGAAATTTGAGCCACCCATCTAGCCTTTCAAACCCCTGAACACTCACATTCGGATCATCGAAAAAGGCTGGATCAGCCACGGCTTGGTCCGCAAGGGCACAGAATTCCTCGATACTTGTTATCTTATCCGCACCTGGAAAGGCACGTTCCGCGTCAAGGGCGAAATCGGTTGATTTCTTCCCTTCCTCACCGCGTCGCGCCCGCCGCTCATCCCAATGATCAAGCCAACTATGATACACTCTGATTGCTTCCCAACTTAATCGCTTGCCGTCGCCCCATCCCCGGATCAAACAAGCCATATATTGCGAACAGCACTCCAACGCCCAGAAGGATCGAAAAGCCGGCAAATGCATCGATCAGCAAGTAGCTAGCCACGAGTAACGCTACGATCGCTGACATCTTCCACAAAGACATACGAAACCGAGGTTCGACACCTACACGGATGGAGCCGTACAGAAATACAGCACAGGTCGAAATAGCGATAAGAAGGCTACTATAATGGGTCGGCCTACGGTAGCTGATCACGGCGGTCACATCATTTCGCCCATAGAAGGCGGAAGACATATCGCCGACCAACCACGCCACAATATTCTCCCCACGCGATGTCAGGTAAGCACTCTGGAGCTTCATGACTATGGCGATCAGAAGCCCCAAAACAGTACATCGGAAAATCGCACGCATAACCCTGAGGCTGGCTTCATGGAAGCCGTATTGATAATCCACCTCGGGCGAATTACTCGCTGCTTTTCCAATTTTCCAAAGATCATGGATCACTGTATAAAGCAAAATTAGACCTACGAAGAACAGATAAAAACATAGGCACATGTATAGGTAAGCGAGCCCCGTGAACACGATCGCTTCCGGCACCGATATAACTTCAGGGCGCACAATCGCTAACGAGCCCCAGTCCGTCGCATAGCTGCCACCACCTTTGAGCAACGGGATTAAAGACACGCCGATCCACTGAAAAAGACCGGCGAATACCACACAAATCAAAAGAACCGCCCAATATGAATACGAAGAAGCTTGTACGCTGCGCGCCCAGGCATCGTCGCTTTTCATCTTGTCGCCCTGCGCTACAAGCTTTGGGCGGCCTTCATCTTTCCAAAAGGTCACCAGCTCTGTCACGAAGGCAAAAAACAGTGGCAAAAATACCATGAAGACGAATGTCCAATTCGCTGTCCAAAGAAACCCAACCTGCTTGACGACGCCATCCGCCCGGCCATATGTCACGCTGTGAATCCCCGTAAGATACGACAAAAACCCAAGAGCGGTGACACCCGCAAACACCGACGCCGGTAAATTCAGGGGAGATCCGCGACTAAAAAAAGCCTCCGATTTCCTCGCCAAACTAAAACGCCGGCTCGGCCCCTTGGGGTCAGTATCCCGTGTCAGCACTGCTGGGGAGTCTGTCTCGTCGTCGAAGGTCGCCGTCAGTGACGTATCTGGAATCTCCTGTGCAACGCTGCTTCCGGCTCTCTTCCATCCTCGTCTCTTGATCGATAGCCGCGATTGCGCCGCACTAAGCTCCATCTGCCATTCGCTAGTTGCGACCGGATCATCGCATCCGAGAATCCTCGCCAGCCAACGAATGTTGGCAGTGCTAATACCCTTCTCGTTCTCTTGAAACCAAAGCTGCACCGTTCGTAGATCGACCCCAACCCGGTTGGAATCAATCTGTGAAATCGCCTCTGCAAGGAGCTCGGGCGTCCATGGGCCGGCAGGAAACCCGTCTTTGCCCAGTAGTCGACCCGCGCCCGCCGCCGCCAATCGTTTGAATAATTCTTTGAAATCACTCCCGTCTCTGGGCGGAGGGAGAAATAACTTTCCGTTCTTAAACAACAACTTATAGGCTCTAGTTTCGTTCCGCTTCGCTAGGCTTCGTATCTTATCGTGCCTTTGTGCTCAATCAACGCTTTTATCAACTGGATTTGGCCGGCACGGGAGACGATCGATGACTGGTGACCCGCTGGAGAGGCTGCACACGGTTGTTGCGGGAGAGATGTTTCGCAAACCGCCGGCCAAGGCACTGAGCTGCCCGGATCGGTCGCGACCGCATGAGCGAAAAGTGGGGGAAGCCAGGGCTTCGGGAGCCTGAGAAGCAGAGGGATGAAGCCATCCCTCTTTTTCTCGCCTCCCGAGGTATCATTTACGAATTGTCATGAGCGTGGAGCCAATCGATGCCCATTCAAGTGGTCTGTAACAACGGAGTGGTGGAAGAGGCCGACGGGGTCCCGAATCTGATCGCGGCGCATCGTCAGGCAGTCGCCATGGTTGAACGTCTCGGCAAGCGATGGATGGGGGCAGAAGGGGCGGACGCGACCCTGACCGGCCGGCGATTGGATTCGGTCATGGCGGAAGAGGTTATCGCGCGTCGGCGCGCGGCCGCTGCGCCGGTGGCCGATATCGTCGAGATGAAAATGAAGGCAGCTTATTTCTGTCGGTTGTTGGGGAACGACTGGTGCGAGATTGACGTCGACGATTTGCGCGCGTTGCTCGGTTCTTTCACGAAACTGCAGGCCTAGGAGAAGAGCGCTGAAATCCATGACGCCACGGTATTCCAGGCCACGTAGATCCCCGCCGGCACCAAGATGATCGCGATGAATGCGATAGCATCGCCGATTGCGCCGTCGGTGCGTCCTTCCACGGGATAGTAATATTTGTGCGCCTCATCGTCGTGCTTCATTCTTGTCTCTCCGATCGCTTATTTAGCAGCAGCTGAACAGGGTGCTGAAACGTCGTGCCCCACAAACCTGCACGTTTCATCTTAGCGTTGATTTCCGCGACGAGGTAGTTCTCGTTGACGGCTTTGCCCTTTGCTGTCGTTGCGGCAAACGCGTATCCGGTCGCTATGAGCGCGGTGCCGACGTCGATTGTGTCGCCATTCAGCTGCGCACCGCAGACGACAAAGGCCGCCTTGTCGAGGGCGTAGCCGATTGGCTGGCATGTCACCGCCGCGCTATCGAACAGTGCTGCCAGATGCGCCAGCGAGATGTTCCCGCAATCGAGTTTGTTCCCATTTCGCTCTTCAGCCGACGTGCCGCGAAGACATGACTGCACGCCATAGAGGCGGAAAAGGTGGTCGCCGTCACGCCAGGTATCTCCGGTCAGCAGTTGAGCCGATTTCGATACCGCGAAGGGCGTTGGCGCGGCAGATTCGGATGCACCCTGGGCCTGTGCCGATGCGCACAAACCAAAAGCGGCCAGCACTGCAAAGCGCGCCTGTTTCATTCCTGGAACTGTCCACCGAGGTCGGCGGAGTGCTCCAGATCGGGGCGCAGCGACTTGCCGTCCTTGTTGCGTCCGATTGCGGCCATGCCGAAGAAAACCATTTCGTCATCGTCGTAGGCGACGTTGTACGGGTCGTTTGTATTGCCCGCACCCACGAGAGAAAAACACGACACGGCGTCGGGTTCCCCCTTCTTGCTCTGCAGCACAAGCGTTTTGCAAAGCACGACAGAAGCACGATGGTTGTAGATTCCTTCTTCATAGTCCTGCGCGGCCTTCGTGCAGTCCCACGCCTGCGTCTTGTAGGTAATCTTTGGATTTGGGCAGGCGGCGAGGCCGCGCAGTCGATAGGCCACGCCGTTGATGACGCGCTCGGTCGCCGACGACGCCTTAACCGGCGAACTGAGGGTCGCCGCGTCGCGCTGAAAGAGCGCGCCTTTCGCATCGTAGCGCTCATAGACGAACACCTTCTCGCCCGGCTTGGCAAACTGGAGCAGGTAGTGTTCCGACGGCTGCGCGAAGGCATTTGGAGCGTCGGCGCCGGCAGCATAAGCCGCGGTGCCCTGGAGCAGCAAAGCCGTGCAAAGGGCAATCTGTTTCATCGAAATCCGTCCCTGCGGTGCATATGGTGTTGACACTTTACTAGGGCTGCGTGTAGCCATAGTAAAGTGTCAAATTTTGGCGACAGTATGAACACTCGAACAGCTCTTCTGCTCACCCTGTGTGCCGCTACAATGCCCTTGGAAGCGCACGGCCGGGATCTGGCATCAGACCGCGTCGCGGTCGCCTTTGCAACGCCGGCGCAAGCCCTTACCTCAGTCGGGGCGCAGAGGCCTGGGGCGTGCAAGACCGGAAACCGTACTGAAGTCGCCGAACTTGTGCGTTCAGTCGCGCTGGACGAAGGCTTCGACGCCGATCTGGCCGAGGCGATCGCATGGGCTGAAAGCGATCTCGGCGCCAATCAGGGTCCGTCCAAGGCCGGAGCCCTTGGGATCATGCAGTTGATGCCGGGGACGGCGGCTGATGTCGGCGTGAGCGACCGTTGCGATACGCAGGCGAATGTTCGGGCTGGCTTGCGCTATCTGAAGTCACTCTATGACGAGTTCCAGGATCCGCTGCTGATGCTGGCGGCATATAACGCCGGGCCCAACAGCGTCTACAAGGCGCAGGGCATTCCGGTGAATCCGGAGACCGCGGAATACATCGTGAAAATCCTCAACCGCTGGAAGTTCGGCGGTGTCGCGAAGAAGCCCCTCCTGACCAAATCCGAAATGCTCGCGGCCGGTCCGCCAGCAAGCGGAGACGCTTGGCAGGAGGGTCATGTCATGGATTTCGGCAACTGAAAGGAGCCAAGGGTGGAATACAGGAAAGCAGGCAAATTTGCTCTGAAACTGGCCTTGGCCTCGGCGGTCGGAATAGCTCTGGCGCCAGCCACCGCATACGCCCAATCGGCGGCGCCAGTCGAAAACGTGCTGGAATGGTTCGTCGGCGTTCTGCAGGGCAACATAGCGCGCTCATTTGCCATCATCGCGGTCTGTTTTCTCGGCTTCCTCGCCATGACGGGACGGCTGGCGTGGATGATGGCTTTTTCCATCATCATTGGCATCGCTCTTATCTTCGGCGCTGCCCAGCTGGTGGACGCGGTTCGCGCGACGGCAGGAGGCAGCTGAGCCATGGACGACGAGGAAGTCTACGTCGAGCCGGTCAGCCTGCCCCTGACACGCCCCCCGATGAAATGGGGGGTGCGATATGAAGTTTTTGCATTGAACGGCATCCTGGCGGTGATCGGCTTTATCGCCACGAGCAGCTTCATGCTCGGTCTTGGCGTCTTCGGCGTGGTGCATCTGGTAAGCGCATATCTGTGCCAGCGCGATCCCTACATCTTTCATATTTTCGAGCGGCGCGTCTCCAAACGCGGAGCGGTGGCGAATCTCACTTTCTGGGGGGCGAGGAGCTATTCGCCATGAGCCTCGATGCAGAGCTGAAGTTTGGCCGTGAGCGCCGCCGCGAAAAGCCGGCTGCGATGCACATCCCCTACCTTCGCCATGTCGATGACAATCTGATCGTGACGAAGAGCGGCTTTCTGGTCGGCGCCATCCGGCTCAGCGGCCTGCCATTCCAGACCATGGACCAGGCCGAGTTGAACAGCCGAATGTTCAACCGCAACACCACGTTCCGCAATCTTTCGACCTCTCGGTTTGCGGTCTACACAACGATCATCCGCCGTCACGTGACCCCGGAAATCGAAGGCGACTTTGAAAATCCTTTCGTGGCCGAGCTCGACGCCCGCTACATGGACGAGCTTGGCTCGAAAAACCTCTTCGTCAACGAGGCGTATCTGACGGTCATACGGCGCCCGATGGTCGGCCGGGTCGRCTGGGTGGACAAGGCGCTCAATGCATTCCGTATCAGCACCGCTGGCGAAGAAACCCGCGAAGAGGCAATAGCCGAACTGCATGACATCCTCGACGGCATGGTCAAGGATTTCAGCGCATATGGGGGACGTCTTCTCGGTGTCGTGAAGCGCCGCGACAGCTTCTTTTCCGAGCCTGCCGAATTTCTGGCGAAAATCCTCGCCGGTGGTGGCGACGTGGAAATGCCTTTGCCGCGCATGTCCCTTGGCGATGTGCTGGCGACGCGGCAGCTGTTTTTCGGCAAGTCGGCGCTGGAACTTCGCGGTCCGGACCAAGCCAAGCTCGGCGCCATGGTGTCAATCAAGGAATATCCGCCGTTCACCGCGCCGGGCTCTTTGGACGGTCTGTTGCGACTGCCGCATGAGTTTGTCCTGACGCAAAGTTTCGCGATCGAAGACCGTGTCACGGCGATGCGCAGGATCAACACTATCGCCAACCAGGTCGAGGGTTCCGACGAGGCGGGCACGACGGTCGAGGTCTCCGTCCACGACGGTGCCGACAAGCTGGCTGGCGGCGAAGTCGTATTCGGGCAACATCACATGAGCGTCATGGCATTGGCGCCGGACATGACTGGTCTCAATCGTGCGCTATCCGACATCACGGCCGAACTTTCGCGCATGTCGATCGTGCCGGTCCGCGAGACACTGAACACGGAACTGGCCTTCTGGGCGCAGTTGCCGGGAAATTTCAGCTACATCGCGCGACGTGCGTTGATCTCGTCGCTGAATTTCGCCGGCCTTTTTTCCGGACACAATTTCCCGTCCGGCCAACGTGACCGGCTGCATTGGAAACGGCCCATCGCCTTGCTCGAGACGACCAGCCAGACAGCCTACTATTTCAATTTCCACGTACACGATGTCGGGCACTTCACGGTGTTCGGCCCGACCGGCTCGGGCAAGACCGTGGTGCTGTCGTTCCTGATGGCGCAGGCCATGCGCATCATGCCGCGGCCGCGATGTGTTTATTTCGACTACATGCGCGGCGCCGAGATCTTCGTTCGGGCGCTCGGCGGTCGTTACGAGGTGATGGAACCCTCTCAGCCGACCGGGTTGGCGCCATTGCAGCTTGATGACACGGCGGAAAACCGTTCTTTCCTGGAAGATTTACTCCTCTACATTCTGACGCCGGAAGGCGGCGCGCTTGAGGTGGCCGAGATGCGCGTCATCAACGCGGCCGTCGACATGATCTACAAGATACCGCGCGAACAGCGGACCTTCGACCTGCTGCCGGAAGTGCTGCGGGGCTCGCTCATGCCTGGCATGAATGATCTGGCGGCGCGGATACAGCCCTGGCTCGACCCGAAGGACAAGGGCTGGCTTTTCAACAATCCCGTCGATCTGGTCGATTTCTCGAAACCCGTTGTCGGTTTCGACATGACGAAGATCCTGGGCGACCGAAAGCTGCGCTCGGCGGCGTTGCTCTACATCTTCCATCGTCTCGAGGACGTCATCGACGGCTCGCCGATCATGCTTTTCCTCGATGAAGGCTGGAAGCTGCTGGACGACGAGGTTTTCGCCGCTTTCATCAGTGAGACGCTGAAGACCATTCGTCGCCGCAACGGCGTGGTCGGCTTTGGCACGCAGACAGCAGAAGACGTCGTCAACTCCTCCATCTCGTCGTCACTGATCGAGCAAACGAAGACCAACATTTTCTTCCCCAACCCCAAGGCGAGCAAAGAATCCTACGTAGAGCGCTTCTCGCTGACAGCGAAGGAATTCGAGTTCGTGCGCCGAACCGCGAAGGAAACACGCACCTTCCTCGTCAAGCACGACAGCGACTCGATCGTCGCCAAGCTCGATTTGTCGGCAATGCCCGATCTCATCAAGGTCTTGTCCTCGAACGAAGCCAACAGCAAGGAATGCGCACGGCTCCGGGAGACCTTCGGCGACGAGCCGGAGATGTGGTTGCCTTACTTCTGCGGATGGGAGGACGAGCATGACGAAGCGGCTTAGCAGCTTTTGTCTGGCCGTGACTCTCGCGACAGCGGAAACCATGAGCGTGGCTGTCGCCCAGATCGCGGTCATCGACGGGCCGAACCTCGACAAGCGGCAAGAGGACGAGCAGCACAGCACGAAGTCGGATGAGGCCAAGAAGGACGAAACCGACAGGAAGAAAAGCGTCGTTTGCACCTATTCGAACAAATACCGCTCGCAGATGTTTCGCCGATCCCCGGCCGAAGCGTTGCAGCGCGACGCGGGCAACGTGAAGATGATCCGCTATTATGCGCAGAAGTACGGCGTGCCGGAAGGCCTGGCGCTCTCCGTTGCCTATCAGGAATCGCGCTTCGACACATGCGCCGGGAGCCACACCGGGGTCAAAGGCGTGATGCAACTGACCAAGGGCACCGGCAAGTCCATGGGACTTGACCGCGACGTGAACGAGCAGAACGTCGAAGGCGGTGTCAAATATCTCGGAATGGGTGTCAAGCAATGCGGCGCGACGAGTTACAGCTGTCTCGCCTCCTTCTACAACGGATCGAACGCAGGCGAGCAGAACCAATGGGCCGGCGGCGTCGGCCGCTGGAACAGCTACTTCAACGACTATGTATCGAGCGGCAAGGCTCCCGCCGCCGCGCCGCCACCATTCTCGATCGTAACGGCCGACGGCGCCGGCGGCACGGCTCAGGAAGCGGCCATGGGCACGGTGAGGAAGGCGGCTGGCGGCCTTGATGCAAGCTCATCGCAGATGGGCGCCAACAATGCTGCAATCGACGCGCTGGCGGGCAACGTTGGCCAGGTTACCGAATACAAGGATGCGTGGGAGCTGAACTCGTCGGCTCGTGGGATCAACGCCGATGTCACCAACCAGTACCTCGCCCAGGCGGGGGATTTTACGACGTTGCTGGCCCAACTTCTATCGTTGCAGAATGTTCAGGCATCGCAGTCTTCCAAGCTGGTGCAACAGCCGAAGAGCGGGTCTCCAAACCCGTTGTCTTGTGATCCCGCGGAATTGGAGCGGTTGAGGATCGATCGCGGCCGGTGGCTACCATGCGCACTTGAAAACGCGGGGGCAAGCTCGGCCGACAGCAGCTCGACGATCATCACCAGCGATCCTGCCGGCGCTGCCAGCGTGATCAATTCTCTACAGCAATAGGAGGCTGACATGAAAAAATTCGCGACTGCTGCCAGTCTGGCGCTTTGGGCAAGCACGGCCCACGCACAGATTGCCGTCATTGATGGCGCCAATCTCGATGTCGCCCGCAAGAATGCGGACAACACCAACTCCATCATGGATTCGAACAAGGATATCCTGAAAAAGAGCGAGGAGATCCTGCAGGCTCTCAGCGGCAGTCGTGACGGTTCGCTCGGGATCGGACAAATGGGTCTTGGCGGCAACATGTCGATTGCCCAGGCTCCCTCGTTCGGATCGATCCTGAACGGCGGTGCGCTTTCGTTTGGTGGCCTTTCGCCCGAAATCCAGAAAATCGCAGGCGCCGTCATCAATGGGCTCCAGCTGGTGAAGCAGCTGCAGCAGATTGCCGGCAAGGAGACCAGCGCCGTCAACACAGCCTATGGCGGCAGCGTCAATGTGGCCTCGCTGCTAAGCGCATTGACCTCGCAGGCTTCGCAGGGCGTCACCCAGCGCCAACAGTCCCTCCAGTCCGCGAGTGGGCAGATCGGGCAGTCACAGGACGTCAAGGGATCGGTGGACCAGAACACCCGAATGCAGCTGGAAAATGCGCGCGCGGTCAACGAACTGATCGGCGTCCAGAACGGCGCTGTCGCGGCCCTGAATGAGAAGCTGAAGGGGGACCTTCTTCGCCAGAGCCAGGTCCAGAAGATGATGACGCCGCGCAACGTCAATCCGTTCGCGGAATTTGGCAAGAGCGGAGGCTAGCGCTTGTCGAGGCGAGTGCTGCGCATATGCGCTGTAATTGGGCTCGGCGCAGTGCTGTTTGGATGCGCTAATCGCGAACGGAAAGCGCCGTGCGGGCCTTTGGCGTATGCCCGCACCGACGAATGCGGCGCGCTAAAACCGGTCAATTCAACGCCGTTCGCCAGCATCATTGACGAGGATCCATGAACGGTCTCGCCGCAAGCATTCTGGGTGGCATTGACAACATCGGCGAGGACTTCGTCCGCACCGTCTATATGCAGTTGGGCAATGCGATGGGCAACGTCTTCACCCTCATGCTGACCCTCTATATCGTGTGGTGGGGCTATTCGATCCTGAGCGGGCGGGAGTCGATTTCGCCACTCGAAGCGGCCTATCGCCTCGGCCGCGCCGTCATCATCTATCTGCTGCTGACCGGATGGGGCACATTTTCCGCGACGATCTACCAGCTAGTCCAAAGCATTCCAGATGAGGTCGGCAAGGTGATCGTCGGCGCCGTGTCGCGAGCCACCGGCAATCAGCTCAACGACCAGGCGGCAATTCCAGCGCTGATCGACAACCTCTATCAAGGAGCGCAGGACGTCGCCAATCAGGTCTATAGCGGATCCTTCTACGACATTTTTGGCGCGCTCTTGTCGCTGCTCGTCCTGCTGTCGGCCATCATCTTCGCAGCGCTTGCCATTGCCGCGATCATCGCCGCCAAGGTGATGTTGTTCATCACGCTCGCCCTGGCGCCGATATGGATCATTCTTTGGCTTTACCGCTGGTCCTCGCGCATGAGCGAAGGCTTCCTTTCGCTCACCACCTTCCTCATGATTCAGCAAATCCTGATCTACGGCTTTCTCGGTTTCTACTTCTCGCTCGTCAATGCGGCGCTGAACACCGCCACATCAGGTGGAGCGACCATGGACAGCAAGATGTCGCTGGTGCTGCCCCTGGTGCTGGTGACGATCATCGGGATCTACGTTCTCATGCAGATACCCTCGATTGCTTCCATCCTGAATGGCGGCGGGTATCTCAGCACCACAGGCGCTCGTTACTCATATGGGACGTTCGGCAGGAATGCCGTGCGCTATTCCGGCGCGCGATGGGCCGCAGGCCGCGCCGCTCGGGGCGCCCGGCAGCTCGCCGCAAACAGCTTCCGATCCCCGCGAGCAGCAAGGGCGGACGACGCAGCCCGGTCAGCCATCCAGCAAGGTGCGCGCGATAACGCCAGGCCTCTGGCGTAGAACACACGAACGATCATCGATCGCGGCCCTGGATTAGGATTGCGTCACTCAAACGAGGCAATAGTAAAGTGTCAACTCCATCGGAAACGACTGCTAACAGCAGCAGCGAACTCGTCGACAAGCGCTATTACAGAGCGGGCGCGACCTGGGAAGACGACACGCACAGGTCAATGCGGCGATCGCGTACATTGGCCTGGATCGTCAGCGGCTTTTCCGGACTGGTGGCGGTGCTGTCGCTGCTTGCGCTTGTGTTGATCCTGCCGCTCCGCCAGTTCGAACCCTACGTTGTTGAGGTCGACAAATCGACGGGCTACCTCGAGATCGTGCGCGCGCTCAAGCCTGGAGATTTGTCCCAGAACGAAGCCGTCACGGCGGCCAATCTGGTGCGCTACATCCGTGCCCGCGAGACCTATGATTCCCGTGAACTGAAACAGAATTACGACCTGGCGCAGCTCTACTCCACCGACGCGGCGTCCAAGGATTTGACATGGCTTTTCACGGCTGCAAATCCGCAATCGCTGGACAAGATCTATGGCCGCAATGCCACCATCTCGGTCGAGATCAAGTCGGTTTCCCTGCTCAACCGCAACACAGCCTCGGTGCGCTTTGCCACAACGACGCGGCGGGACAATTCGTCCACCGCCGACAATTGGGTGGCGGTGATAAAGTTCCGCTACACCTCGACGCCGCTCAAGAACGAATGGCGTTTCGACAACCCGTTGGGATTTCAGGTAACGGATTACCGCCGCGACCAGGAATCGGCGCCGGCCGCGGGGAGCCTGCAATGAGGCGGCGCGTGAAGCTAGCGCTGTGTGCCGCCCTTCTCCTCGGCACGATCCACGGCGCGGCTGCACGCGACGGTCGCATCCGATATGTCACCTTCAATAACGACGACGTGACGTCAGTGCGGGCAGCTCTTGGCATTTCAACGATGGTCGAGCTCAGCCCGACTGAAGTCATCGAAACCGTCTCCGCCGGCGACACGAAGGGCTGGTCGATCATTCCCAAACGTGGATCGCGATTTCTGTTCGTCAAGCCGCTGGAGCGCGATGCTTGGACCAACGTCAACGTCATCACCAACCGGCGCGTCTACTCCTTGCTGCTGCAGGCGACTGACAATGACCGGGACCGGGCATCCTTCCAGGTCCGGTTCAAATACCCGGATGAGGATGTGAACGCCCGCCTGCTCTCGCAGGCCAAGGAGAGCGCCGCCGATCCGGATTTGAAGGATCTGAACTATGCCGATCTCAATTACGACTATGCCTATAAGGGCGACGACAGCCTGAAGCCACGCACGGTATTCGACGACGGCACCAAGGTGTTTCTGGAGTTCAAGGGTGACATTCCGGCGATTTTCGTTGTCGACGACGACAAGCGCCATGAGTCGCTGGTCAACGTTCGCACGCAGGGCAAATACACCGTCATCGACAAGGTCGCGCGGCAATTCACCTTGCGAGCCGATGGCAAGACGCTCTGTCTCTACAACCGGGCGCGACCCAACGCTGTCGACTCGGTCGAGCAGGTCTACGGTCCAACGAAACTGACAGGTGGTTCCACCCTGTTCGGATCCAGCGCAGGGCGGTGATGACGCAGATCGACTATAACCAACTGGACGGCAGCCCGACGGTCGCGGGCCGCGGTGCAGGTGTGGGCACGAGGATCGCCCTGGTCGGCCTCGGCGTCGTGCTCGTGGGCGCGTTGATATGGCTGAACTGGCCTCGAGAGCCAGTGTCGCGCGATCTTCGCAGCGATGGCGAGGAACACTTCAACCCGCCGGAGTTTCGCCCGCCGGCGCTGAACGAGCCGCCGCAACCTGCCGACGGCACGATCGACCAGATCGTGGTGCCGCCACCGGCTGACGACCAGAAGGCCACGCAACAAGCCGACAACGTTGATCAGACAGTGCAGGAGGGCGCGGATCTCGATGCGCAGCGGCGGGCGCTGGAAGCACAAATGGCGGCCGAGGAAGCTCGCCGCAAGGCCGAGGCGGAAGAAGCCCGCCGCAAGGCCGAGGCTGATGACGAGGCTCGCCGCAAGGCTGAGGCCGCCGAGCATGAAAAGGCCGTGTGGGAACGCCTACGATCCAACCAGATGGTGACAAATGGTGAAACCGGCTCGACGGATACCGGCGCCCAGGCGGCACAGGCCGAAATCGCGCCCGACGGTCAGATCATCCCGGTCCCCGGCGCCGACAACGATCCCAACAAGGCATTCCTGGCGCAGTCAGAGGCAAGTTCTTCCAGTATTGTCAAAGCCAGGGTCTTCCGACGCACCGATGCGTTGATCCCAGAGGGAACGATCCTTCGCGGCTATTTGGAAACCGCTGTTAACACCGACCTTCCCGGTGCGGTGCGCGCTGTCGTGCGTGAGGATGTCTTTTCGCTCGACGGCAGGCGGGTTCTCATTCCGAAGGGCTCGCGCCTGACCGGGGAATACCGCTCGGGACTCGCGCGCGGTCAAAAGCGTGTGTTCATCGTGTGGAACAGGGTCATTCGCTCGGACGGCATTTCCGTCGATATCAAATCGCCCGGCGCAGACGCCCTCGGCCGCGGCGGCATGGGCGGCCGTGTCGACACACACTGGGTTGAACGCTACGGCAACGCCATCATGCTTTCCGTCGTTGGCGGCGTCTCTGAATATCTGTCCCCGCTTGGAGATAGCGGGCAAGATGGCCAACAGCGCCAGGTGTCGACGATCGATCCCGTAACCGGTGAGACCACGACCGTAACTTATGGTGGCAATGGCTCGCAGCGCGACGCCCGCGGTATCGCGTTCGACAAGTCATCGACCGCCTTGCAGCAACTCGCGCAAGAGGCGTTTCGCGACACGCAGAACATTGGCCCGACAGTCTACGTAGACCAGGGCACGTCCATCGTCGTGCTGGTGCGGCGAGATCTCGATTTCTCGGATTTGTACGCCGATCCGGTTCAGGAAGAAGTTGCACGAATGAGGGCAGGTGGGCGGCCGAAGACCGCGATCGATCCGACGCCTCTTTACGCGACGCCAAAAGATCATTTTTATCCCGGCTATGGGAGCCCGGTGAAATGAACGCCGTGCATCCCCTCCCTGACCCGTGGGCAAGAGCGCCGGTCCTGCGCGCGCATCTGGAACCGATCTGGCCCTATTTGAACGAAGATGCGGTATCCGAGATTGCGATCAACAGGCCAGGTGAATTGTTCATCGAACGCCTCGGCGCTAAGGAAATGGAGCACGTCGTCAAGCGCGAGGTGACACCCGGCTGGATCCGCAATATCTCGACGGGCGTCGCCTCGGCGACCAATCAGGTTATCAACGAAGAAAAACCGGTCCTATCGGCCGCGCTACCTTCGGGTGAGCGCATCCAATGCATCTTGCCGCCTGCGGCTCCCGAAGGCGGGGCGATCTCAATCCGCAAACAGGTCATCATGGATATGAGCCTTGATGCCTACAAGGATCTTGGCGCATTCGAGAACACGGCGATGGGCAGCGGCCTGGCGCTTTCAACCGAAGAAAAGCGACTTGTCGAAATGCTGCACGACACGTCGCCGATGGAGTTCCTGCAATATGCGGTGCGCAACCGCGTCTCGATCGTCGTTTCAGGCGGCACGTCGACCGGCAAGACGACGTTCCTGAATGCACTCCTGAAGGAGATCCCGGCTCATGAACGGATCATCACGATCGAAGACACCCGCGAACTGAGGCTGCCGGCTCCCAACAACGTCACGCTGATAGCCTCGAAGGGCGACCAGGGCCTTGCCAAAGTCTCCGCGCAACAGCTTCTCGAAGCCTCGCTTCGCATGCGACCCGACCGTCTGTTGTTGGGCGAGTTACGCGGCGCTGAAACCTTCGCGTTTCTCCAGGCGATCAATACCGGCCACCCGGGTTCGCTCACGACCGTTCATGCCAATTCGGCCCGATCCGCCTACGAGCGCCTGGCGCTCATGGTCATGCAGGGCAGTACGGGCCTCTCACGGAGTGAAATCCTCGACTATCTGCGCGAGGTCATTCCGGTGGTCGTCCAGATGGTCCGCACCGAAGGCGGCCGGCGCGGCATCAGCGAGATCAAGTTCACCAAGGCGGAGACGATCTAGCGAGGCCCCACCCATGCAGAAAATCGCAACAGCAATTTTCATGGTGCTCTTGGCAATGGCCATGGGCGCCCTGCTTTTCACGGTCGCCTATGCCGCGACTGGTTGGTACCAGACCGGCTCCCACGTCCTGTTCGATCAGCTGAACGACAATCCCTTTCCGGTTGTTCGTCAGGCCTTGGCGGACACGATGGCGAGGAATTTTGACCAGGTGCAATACGCCCTTGGGGCAGGAGCATTGGGGTTTCTCTTGCCGCTGGTGAGCTTGTTTCTCATGCGCCCGAGAAAGCGCAATGACTCTCGCTTCATGACTATGAGCGACGTATCAAAGACCGGCCTGACGAAAGTGGGCGGCGTCTTCGTCGGTCGAGCCGGCGGCAGGCTTGCCGAAATTTTGTCGCCCAGCCGCGATCCGCGCTCCGGCAAGATCCACTTGACGCGGCGCAAGCTGATTGGTGGCAAGAAATTGTGGATTGATGGCGACGATGTCGGCGGCTTCGTCATAGGGCCGCCGCGCTCCGGTAAGGGTACGTCTCTCATCATCCCGAACGCCTTGACCTGGCCGCATTCGCTCGTGGTTCTCGACCTGCGGGGCGAGACCTATGCGGCGACTGCTGGTTACCGTTCCACCATGAGCCGGGTGGTGCGTTTCGCGCCGGCTGATCCCGACGGCAATACCGCATGCTACAATCCGATGGACTTCATCTCGCTGGACTCCTCACAGCGCGACATCGACCTTCGCAACATCGCTGCGGCACTGTTTCCGCGCCCCCCTTCGAACGCGGATCCCTACTGGGTTAACGACGCCCGCCTGCTTTTTACCGGCATCGCGTCCTTCGTCATGGAATCGCCTGCGATCCTAAACGAGAAGAAGACCTTTGCCACAATCCTCGAGATCATGAACGGCGCCGAGCAGCCGCTCCTCGAATTCGTCGGCTCGCTGCGTGAGGATCGCCGCCGCGAATGCTCCCATTTCACGCTGCAGACCCTGTTGCCATATTTCGAAATGTCTGAGCGGCAGTTTTCCGGAATCTACGCCGGCGTCCGGACCGGCATGGCCCCCTTTCTCAACGAGCGCCTGATGCGAGCTACCTCACGCAGCACGTTCGATATTCGCAAACTAAAGCGCGAGCGGATCTCTCTTTATCTCGACGTACGGCGCGAGCAGATCACGTCGCTTGGACCGTTGTTCAACGTCCTGATTACGCAGATGATGAACTTCATGTCGGAGACTATGCCGCGTCCGGACGAGCATCCGGTGCTTGTGCTGCTCGACGAGTTTCAGAACCTCGGCAAGCTCGAGAACGTGACCGAAATGGCGAGCGTGCTTGGCGGCAACGGGGTCTCCATGTGGTTTTTCGTGCAGTCGCTGAAGGCCGTAGACGAGATCTATCGCCAGGAAGGGCGCAAGACGCTCATCAACGCCGCTCGCGTGCAGATCTTTTTCGGTGCGCAGGACGCCGACGATCTGCGCTACGTTTCCGAGCAGCTCGGCGAAACCTCGGACGTCCAAAAGGACGTGACGCGCACCAAGGCAACGTTATTTGACACTTATTACACGCGCTCGGAGCACCGCAAGGAAGTGCGGCGGCCCCTGATGCGGCCAGATGAAATCCGCACGCTCGACAGGAACAAGGTCATCATATTGCCGCGTGGCGAACTGCCAATCCTCGGCATACGCAATTTCTATTTCGCCGACGGTCAGCTCGCCAAACGCGCGTTCATGCCCCTGCCCTCCTCTGTCGAGGTTTCGCGCACGAAAAGACCTGCATTGGACCCTTCCGCGGCGGTTCCATCTCCTACGCTCCCGGCGATTGTGCCGATAGCACCTGCGTATCGCTCAGGCCTCTTGCAGACGCGGCTGCGGCGCGGCGCGACATTTGCCGCAAAAGCGGGCGCTATAGCTCCGCCTCTGGCCCGGCGCGCACTTGTGAAGGACCGGCCGAGAGCAACAGACGCTGCAGCCGTACCAGCTTATGCCGCCATAGATTTTACCGCTTTGGCGGCCAAAGCGGTGACAACACGCATAGCGCCCGACAAGGAAGCGGCCGTTGCAGCGATCCTAAACAAGGTGCGGTCTCTCCGGGCCCACGCATCCGATATCGAGGCTTTCGATAGGAATTTGTGCGTCGTCGAAGATACTTTGCCCGAGGTAGTCGACGGGTAGTCTCTAAAGGCGCAAGCACGCTTGTTAGCGGGCCGATTGCAATTTCGGCTAAGGAAGCGGCAGAGATTGTCTCACAGCCTTGCCGCGTGGCGGCTTTTGGGCCAACGGTCGAGCGCATCGACATCGGAATTGAGATGTCTCGCGCCAAGGCATCAAATGAGTTGCCGCGTTGGCCTTTGGGAGCGATGTCGCGCTCGCCCCGAGGAATGAGCATACCAAACTTGGTCATCTCCCATCACCCATTCCATTTAACGGGAGGAAAATACGAACGGGGCGGGCCGCCGATCGAGCAGAGAACGGCGGCCCGGCGGGACCCTCACTCTGTCTCTTTGACCGTCTTGTCGTAGAAAGTTTTCATGCTCGCGGCAATGAATGGCGCGTTGTCTTCCGCGGCAAAGTGGCCGGCGTCCAGCCGATGCATCTCTGCCTTGGGCAAATCACGCAGATAGGCTTCCCCACCTTCGGGAGTGAAAAATGGATCATGCTGGCCCCAGAATATAATCGTCTGCGGCTGATGATCGTGGAGGAATTTCTCCCACACAGGGTATAGCTCGGCGTTCTTGCGATAGTCATAGAACAGGTCGAGGTTTAGCCGCACGTGACCGGGACGGGCCATGATGCCGTAGTCATATTCCCAATTGTCCGGGCTGATCAGTTCGGGATGGGCGGCGCCGGCCAGGTAAATGCCCTTGATGCCGTCGTGTGTCAGAAATGCCGCCAGCGGCTTTTCATTCTCAGCCGAGCGGTCGAGCCACAGCTTCTTGCGGAAGCCGTCCCACGCCGCCGAAAAACCCTCCGGATATGCGTTGGTATTCTGGATGATCAGCCAATCGAGCTTGGCAGGCGTTTCGGTAACGATTCTGAAGCCGACCGGGCCACCATAGTCCTGGGCATAAAGCCCGAAATGGTCGAAGCCCTTGGCGACCAGCAACTTCTTGGTCGTATCGGCGAGCTTGTCGAAGGTGTACTCATAGTCTGCCGGGTTGGGCGCATCGCTGGCCCCGAAGCCTTGATAATCGGGAGCGATGAGATGAAAGCGGTCGGACAACTCGTCGATGAGCTTCCGGTATTGATGGCCGGATGCCGGGAATCCCATCAGTAGCACGAGCTTAGGCGCGTTGGGGTCGCCCGCTTCGCGATAAGCTATGTTAAGCCCGTCGATGGTCATCGATTTATAAGTGACATCGCGGGACGAGATCGAGGCCGTGTGCACTCCGGCCTCAGGGGCGACAAGCGAAGCCGATTCGGCAAAGGGTACGCCTGTCAGAAGCGCACCTGCCACAAACGCAGCACGCAGCGAATTGATCGATCGAACATGTTTCATGATCTGGGTCCTTCTGTGAATGGGATCTTGCGGGACAAGGGATAGGCGCGGCGCTGATCTCGCGGTATCCGGTCAATCCGGGATCCATCCTTTCATTTTTCGGGACCGCTGGGGCGGGTTTGAGCGATGCGGAAGTTGCTTGCGGCAGCCTGCCTGCAACGCCCACGCTCCCCTTGCCCGCCGCTAGGAACCTTCAAGCGGGTATCGGACCGGGAGCCACACCTTCCCGCTTAGCTTATGGTCCGGGCGAAGATGCGACTGTCGCTAGCCGAGACGAGCCGCGTCTGGCGATCGACATTGGCCGCGGGGTCCTGAAATTCACCTTGCTGCACCCAAACGCCTTTGTGCTGGGCTCTTCGTGGTTTGCCCCGAAGCGCGATTAGGTGAATTTGCCGGCGTGACAGCTAGCCCTCATAGGCCACGCCCGTTCGACCGAATAGCTCCAGCGAAACGTCGCGATCGGTCATGATCGTTCGGAAGTGGGGCCGGGCATCCATGCGACTCATATATGCTGGCGCATCGGGAACTAATTGCTCCACAATATCCTCCCCGTATATCGCCAGCGTCGCCTTCCGGATCATTGTAAAGTGGACATAAGCGACACAATCCGCAGCGGTGAACTCGGAACCGCAGGCGTAAGGCGCGAACCCTGTCAGACGTGCCACTGCCTGGAGGCCCAAGACCAGCCGGTTCCTGGCCTCGTCCTTGGTTTCCTGGGAGACCCTGCCCCCAAAAAAGCACTCTTTGTAGAGCCGGCGGGCGACCCATTCTGAGTTGAGCTCAAGATGCTGGATCAACTCGCGGCACTTCGCCCGTGCAAACCTACCCTTGGGATAGAGCGGGATCGCCGGAAAGCATTCCTCCAGATATTCAAGGATCGCTTGCGACTCTGACAGGCCGCCTTCATCGGTCTCGATGAAAGGAATTTTCCCGATTGGCGACTGGTTGATGAAGCTCTCGCGCTCCCACGGGTAGACGAGGCGTTCGCGAAACGGTATCTGTTTCTCCAGCAACACCAGCTTGAGTTTGTTGTAATAATTGCTCACGCCGAATCCGCACAACGTGATCATAGCTGCATCCCCCGCGAGCCTAGTTTAGGAGAGCATACACCAAACGTCCAAGGGATCTCCCGACATTCGCACTAAGCGCGGACTTAGTTTCTTTCCCCCTCGCGAGATCAAGCCTATTCAAGTTCAGATGCGGCTTTTCCGAACCGCGGCAAGTTCCGCTTCAAGCTCCGCAATGCGCAGGTCGCGTTGCGCGAGGGCGGCGGCGATTTCGGCGGCTTCGAACCGTTGCGGAATGTGCTGCGAACAGTTTGCATCCCAGGCGGCGACGGTGAAGAGGATAACCTGCTCCGGGCGCGCCTTGTAGTTGGCGGGCATCAGTTCGGCAATTTGCACAGCATCGCCTTCGACGACGCGTGCGGTGCCCCATAGCTTGATGCGCCGCCGTTGTGCGTAGTCGATCAGGAACAGGTAGGCTTTCGAGTTCTCGGCTAGGTTGCCGGTCGTAATGAATTGCCTGTTGCCGGCGAAATCGACAAAGCCGATGGTGCTGTCGTCGAGCACCTTGAGAAAACCGGCCGGACCACCACGATGCTGGATATAAGGCTGCCCTTCTGCATTGGCGGTGGCCAGGAACACGCTGGTCTGCGCTTCGATGAACACCTTCAGCGCTGCGTCGATCGCTGTGGACCAGCCGCCGCGTTGTTCCTGATGGGCATATGCCCGCCGAGAACCTCTGCGGCTCTGGATCGCCTTGACCATCGGTGTGAAGGCCACGTCGCTGGAGTGGGTGGGCTCGTCCGCCATCGTCGACAACTCACAATCCCAGATCGCCCAACCCTGGATGGTCGTCGGGCCGGCGTCCCGGCGTCCAGAAAAACAGGCGCTTCCCTGGGTCGATGGCGAGATCGTTGATGCTGGCGATACGTCGACACATCAGCCCATCCTCGTCGAACTGCCAATTCTCATTGCCATAACTGCGGAACCACTTTCCCTCGCTGTCGTGCCACTCATAGGCAAAGCGGACGGCGATACGGTTGTCGCACCATGCCCAGACTTCCTTGATCAGCCGGTAGTCCTGCTCGCGCTGCCATTTGGCGACGAGGAAGGCTTGGATTGCGTCACGGCCCTGTATGAAATCGGCGCGGTTGCGCCACTGGCTGTCGGCCGTATAGGCAAGCGCGACGCGCGCCGGATCGCGGCTGTTCCAGCCATCCTCGGCAAGGCGGACCTTCTGGGCAGCGGTCTCGGGCGTGAAGGGCGGAAGCGGCGGTCGGCTCATGAGGAGGCTCCTTCGGACAAGTGCGCTGCCGTGGCCGAGACCGCGGCAGCGAGCGGACGTGTCATGCGGCCAAGGCGGAGGCGACCGGGAAATCGATCTCGGTTCCGGCGACTGAGTTGAGGTAGTTGGTCCAAGTGTTGAGCGCAACGTGCTGCACGATCTCAATGATCTGGGCGTCGTCATAACCGGCAAGGCGCACTGCACGGACTTCTTCATCTGAGACATGGCCACGCTGGTGGACAATGCTGGCGGCGAAGCGGACCGCGGCATCGGCCTTGGGGTCGTTCGAGCCGCCGTGCCGATTGGCGAGGATCTCTGCGTCGTCGAGCTTGGCCAGGTTGCGGCCGAGATAGGTGTGAGCGGCCAGGCAATAACCACAGCCATTGATCTCAGCCACCGCGAGGGCGATCCTTTCGCGTGTCGGCGCTGGCAGCCAGCCCTTGGCCAGCGCACCGGAGAGGCCGAGATAGCCTTCCAGCGCAGCAGGGCTGGTCGCCACCGTCCGGAATAGGTTCGGCACCACTCCGAGCTGTTTCTGGACTGCTTCAAGCATCGGCTGCGACGCCTGCGGCGCGTCGGCGATGGTCGCGGGAGTGGGGAGACGGGTCATCTTTTATGTCCTCTGGGTTCGGTACAGGCCGCATTGGCCGGACGAACGACAAATGCCAGCTTTCATTGTCGCCTGGCATCCGATAATCTCGGAACCTATCCTTCCGATTTTCGGAACTTTAATGGACCGCATTGATGCAATGACCGTGCTGCTCGCCGTGGTCCAGGCGGGCTCGCTGTCTGGCGCCGGGCGAAAATTGGGGATGCCGCTGCCGACCATCAGCCGCAAGCTTTCCGAGCTTGAGGATCACCTTGGCGCGCGGCTGGTGATCCGCTCGAGCCGGCAGTTGAGTCTGACCGATGCGGGCCGCAGCTACACCACGGCCTGCCAGCGCATCCTGGAGCAGATTGATGAGGCAGAACGTGCCGCGGCCGGCGAATACAGCGCGCCACGGGGCAGCCTGGTTGTGGCCGCGCCGGTAGCGTTCGGGCGCGCACATATGCTGCCTGTGATAGCTGAGTTCCTGAAAGCGTATCCTGAGATCGACGTGCGGCTGATTCAGGCCGACCGGATTGCGCATCTGCTGGAAGACCACATCGACGTCGCGCTGAGGATCGGAAATCTGCCGGACAGCAGCCAGATGGCGATCAGGCTGGGCGAAGTGCATCGAATCGCCTGCGCGAGTCCGCAATATCTGGCGCAACGCGGCGTGCCCGACGCGCTGGAGGCCTTGTCAGGGCACGATTGCATTGCCTTCGACATCCTGACCTCAAGCGACGGCTGGTTGTTCCGCGACGGCGGAAACGACCGGATCGTGGCTATTACGCCGAGGCTGGTGGTCAATATTGCCGAATCTGCAATTGATGCCGCCAGTGCCGGGTTAGGGATAGCCCGAGTGCTGTCCTACCAGGTCATCGAGGCGGTCCGTTTGGGACGCTTGCAACTGGTGCTGACCGGATTCCAGCCGCCAGCCTGGCCAGTCAGTCTGGTCTACGCGGCTCAGGGGCAGCTGCCGCTGAAGTTGCGTGCCTTCCTCGACTTTGCCGCACCGCGACTGAAGGCTGCGCTACAGCCGGTAGGCGCCTAGGGTCAAGACCACCCGCGCTCAGCCAACCGGCCAAGCCTGCGATTGCCGTCTGCTGCCTCCGACATTCCGCAACCTGAAAGCATGGCTCTCGGCTTTGCCCGATATCGGAACGCCGGGGACGGGAGTACTCAACCGGTGCCCAAGCAATCCTGCTGAGCCTCCCGAAAAAGGAATACGTTAATGTCCCGCCTTGCCGCCTTCCGTCGCCTCGCCCTGCACAGAGATGCAGCACTCCTGCTGCAGGCTGTCGCGCTGACCCTTAGTCTCGGCCTGCCCGCCCGCGCCGAAGCCGGCGCCATGGGTGCCGGTCCCGGGATGACCTGTGCAGAGTTTTCGATGATGGACGCCGCCGGGCAGATGCAGGCAATGGCAACCATGGCCGCCACTGGCGCCGATGCCATGGCGACCGATGCGATGGCGACTGATGCGATGGCCAATGACGCGCCGGCGACCGGCCCCATGGCGGCAAGCCACGACGACGTGATCGCGACGGTCGATGCCTGCGCTGGCCACGCCGACATGATGGCTGTGGATGCGATGCATGCAGTCGCTCACTGAGCCGCTGGCGGCGGCGCTCGCCCGCGCAGCGTCGCCGCCTTCCTGAACCATTCCCGAGGATCATAGAAATGCGAATCTCCTCGATTGCCGCCCCGGAAGTGGCGCCGAAAGGCGGCGACATGGTACGCCGCCACCGCTTGTCCACCCGCCTGTGGCACTGGATCAGCGCCGTGACGATGGTGATCCTGCTGATGAGCGGGCTAATGATCTTCAACGCGCATCCGAGACTTTACTGGGGCCAGTATGGGGCCAATCCAGACCATGCATGGCTGGAGATCGGAAGTGATGGCGGGCAGGGCTTCCTGCGCATTGGTAGCCAGAGCATCGCTACGACCGGCTTCCTCGGTCAATGGACCGATCGCACCGGCCAGTCCCGTGCACGCGCTTTCCCCGAATGGGCGACGATTCCCTCGGGTTACGATTTGGGCATGTCACGGCGATGGCACCTGAGTTTCGCGTGGCTGTTCGCTACCGCGTTGGCCGCATACGGCCTGAGAAGTCTGACGAACGGCCATTTGCGCGGCGACCTCTTGCCCCGCAGGGACGAGCTTCACGCCCACCACATCTGGCAGGACATCCGTCACCATGCCACGCTCAATTTCCCCAAGGGGGTTGCGGCGCTGCGCTACAACATTCTCCAGAAAGCCGCCTACCTCGGCGTTCTCTGCGTGCTGTTGCCGACGATGGTGTTGACAGGGATGACTATGTCGCCCGGTCTCGACGCCGCTCTGCCCTGGCTGCTCGACGTGTTCGGCGGGCGGCAATCGGCGCGGTCGATCCACTTTATTGCCGCAGCTCTGCTGGTGCTGTTCGTCCTGGTCCACCTGGCGATGGTCGTGCTTGCCGGCCCGTTCAACGAGATCCGGTCGATGATTACCGGCTGGTTCCGCCTTCCCGAGGAGAAGCCCTGATGTCACCCGCGATTTCCCGCCGCACGCTGCTGACCGGCCTCGCCCTCGCCACCCCCGCCCTGCTGGTTGGCTGCGACCGCATGGGCGCCAGCCCAAGCTTCCGCGACCTTGTGCTTTCGACTGGCGAGGCCCTCGCATACCGGACCCATCGTCTGTTCGCCCCAAACACTCTGGCGCGTGAGTTCGGCGCTTCGCAATTATCGCCCGACTTTCGCACCAACGGCAACACCCAGCCGCGGTCCGCGCAATACCGGGCGCACCAGGCGGAGGGTTTCGCCAACTGGCGCCTCGACGTCGGCGGGCTGGTAGAAGCGCCGCGCCGCTATTCGCTGGCCGACCTGCGGAACCTTCCGGTTCGTACCCAGATCACCCGGCACGACTGCGTTGAAGGTTGGAGCGCCATCGGCAAATGGACCGGGGTTCCGCTGTGGGCGATCCTCAACGAGGTGCGGCTAGGCGCCGACGCCCGCTTCATCGTATTCCACTGTGCCGACGACTTCGGTGGTGCGGCCTATTACGAAAGCATCGACCTGGTTGATGCTTTCCACCCGCAGACGATCGTTGCCTATGGCATGAACGACGGCAACCTTGCGGTCGGCCATGGCGCGCCGGTTCGGCTGCGGGTCGAACGGCAGTTGGGCTACAAGCAGGCCAAGTTCGTGATGCGGATCGAGGCGGTTGCCTCACTGTCGCCGATCGGCGGAGGACGCGGCGGCTTCTGGGAGGATGCCGGGTCCTATGATTGGTACGCGGGAATCTGATCCGGGCGCGCCGCGCTCGCGGGCGTGATCCGTATGCGAGCGATCTGCATCGAACAAAAGTGCGGCCCCGGGGCTCGCTCGGCGGCCATCGAGAAACCGTTCAGGAGAGATTCGCCCATGCCCACGATCACCATCCATTACGTGACGCCGGAGCCTCAACCCGGACTTCGCTTTCAGATAGCAGCCCTGGCGGCGCGCCTGGGAGCGGAACGGTGGGGGCAAAGATCCCTCCGTCACCACAGTATTGGTTGAAGAAGCTGATCCAGAAAGCTGGTCATAGGCGGCAGACACGCCACCGAAGCTGACCTTTCAAACTTCTGGTTCGAGATCGAGAGCACCGGAGGGACCAACACAAATGCCGAAACGGCTTGTTTCGTCAGATCAGCCTTTTCCGGCATGCAGGCGCTGCTTGGCCCCCTTCACAAGGAGTGCTACGTCTATGCGCACGCGGCCTGCGGTGACGCGTACGGCTATGGCGGCCGGACTCAGAGCGGCCGCTGGGCTGCCGCTAACCTCGGGTAGCCGGCAACAGGGACTGCGGCCGTTCAAAAGGCAATCGCTACCTGTGCGCTAGGAAGCGATTGAACTCGACCTTCCCCCGAGCCTGCCTGGAACCGGTCCAAAGCGATTGCGCGGCRTATTTGTTGGTTGCAGCGGAACCTTTCGGTGCAGTCAGATCAACGCGAAAGAAACCTCAGAACGGGAGTGGTGCTGTGAAGCGATACATCGTCGAAGTCGAGGGCGTGCCGCCTTCTCCATCCCCAATCAGCAATGCGGTAGTTGTCGGGAATCAATGCTGGATCAGTGGCCAACTCTCGATCGGCCCAGACGGATCTCATATGGCTGGCACCGCGCGGGAGGAAGCAGAAACCGCTTTTGGACATATGTTCAGGATCGCGGAAGCGGCCGGTTTCTCGAGAAGCGACATTGTTTATGTCGACTTGGCTTTCATTGATCTAGAAGACGTAGAGGAGGTCAATAGACTTTATGGGAGCCTTTTTCCCGAAGGCCGGCGTCCCGCCAGAACCATCTATCAAGCCGCGAAGCTGCCATTCGGCGGGAAGATCAAGGTCCAGGCGATCGCCGCCCGCTCATAGTACGGTCCCGCTGTCGGCCCAAATCGAGACGTTCGTCTCGTTGGCGCTGAGTGTTAGCTTTTGCCGTCGTCGCGACCAATAGCGTGGTTGCCAATAAGGTCCGCTTTCAGTCAGTGACAACGGTCACTCCTACGGCTGAGATCAGGCGCATTGCTGGCAGGCGGCTTTGGGCCGTTGGCCCACTACGCTGAATACAAAGGTCGGCTTTCTGGCTCTATCATCTCGGAAGCAGACGTTCCGCTTCTGATGCGGTGGACGGCTCTCCTCCCTTCCTGCGGTATGATCGCGGGATTAGAGCTGGAGGAGCGCTATGATGAGCAACGTTTACGCCAACGAGCAACGATGAGCCGATCGCAAAGCCAACATGAGTTCTAATCCGCCAGCGGTCTGAACCACGATGCCCTAAAGGCGCAACCACGATTATCAGCGGGGCCGCTTAACTTCGGACGGGCCAATGATTGCGAGATGAAAGGTGACCCGACATTGAGCATCAAGGCGTTTGACGTGATCGGGGAACTCACGTCCATCACAGGTGGCCCGGTGAAGTAGTATTCTTTGAGGCTACGAGGGAGTAGTAGCAGGAGCGCGGCCAGAAGCTCGACGATCCCCAGCACGCCGCGCAGCAGTGCAGAAGCGGACGGAAGAGCAGCGGATCGAGTTCCACATCGGGGTGAATGTGGGAGACATCATCGTCGAGAAACGGTGGCATCTATTGCGACGGCGGCAATGTTGCAGCGTGTGTCGAGAGCATGCCAAGTCTGGCGGCGTCGCGGTGCACGCAGTGGTGCGAGACCAGGTCGGTAATCGGCTAGAGAGTCCGGTTATGGCGATTGGGGTCCGGCAGCCTCGGGTCGACAGCGCGGAAGCGGATGTTCATGGTTCCGTCCAGTGGTCTCGATCGGGCCCACGTCGCGCATGGGGATTTTCCGCGTTGAGGCAGCCTAAATGTCCGAACACAGGCTGCCCGCTTGCCAATGCCAGAGCTGAGGCTCAGTCCGGCGTGCCACCCTTCAGGTAGTCGATCTCAGGCGTGTCGGCGTACAGTCGCCGCATGCTTCGGATCTTGCTAAGCGGCAACACAACTATGGCCTTTCCGTCGAAAATGATGGCGAATCCGGAAGTCATCCTCAGAATGCGACCGCTAATTACGCCCTTGTCGGTCTCGACCTCAGTTGTCGCGGCCGACAAGCTCGAGACGGTCCGAAGACTATCAGCAGCGCCGCAAGAAAACGGGACATAAATCAATGAGAAGGCGAGCCAAACCAAACCCACGGCTCGCGCCCTGAATATCAGATTGGAAAGGGACGCCAGGCCAGCGAGCAGCAAGTAGGCAAACCCAAGATGCCCTCCGGTCGATTGATGAGGTCCCTGATAGAAGTACCAGGAGCCAGCGAGGCCGACCGCCATCAACGTCATTGAAATCGCTACCGTGCGCACTGGGCGCTTTGGCGCATCTGCAATAAAGCGGGCAATGAACAGCGCTATCCACGCCGCGACCGACATAGGGAGCAGTGCAATCGATGCTCCAATCAACAGGTCTTGCACGGTGAGCACGGAGATGAGACTCCACTCAACGGGCGCAAAGAAACCGAGATTATAAAGCGTCGCGCCGACCATCGCAGAAATCGACAAGCCGGTTGCGATTTCGGTCACACTTCGCCGCTCCAGCGACAGATGATGGCGAACAGCCGCTATTTCGATCATTGTGCCGAGCCCACGTTGCTTGCAGCAAATCCGGCGCCGGCGACAACGAGCGCGGTTGACGGCATGACCGCCAGCAGATGGCGTCGGGCGAATTGGGCAGGCATGGCGATGCTCCTCAAGTTGCGATTTGCATGCGTTGATAGACCTGTCGCCTGTCGCAGACTTGAATGAAGGGGCTATGCGGACATCGGACGGGATGCCGGGGGAAGTTGCTGGCGCAACGAACTTGGAGCGAGCCCATACATCCTACGAGTCGTTCGGCTCAGATGGGCAGAATCCGCGAAGTTCGTCGTATGAGCCGCATCAGTCCAAGAGGTTCCCCCGAAACCCAGTTCGAGCGCTCGATTGAGCCTTGTCCAAAGGAGATAGGCTCGAAACGAGATGCCTGTTTCCTTGACGAAAAGGTGTCTGAAGCGCCCCGCGGAGAGTCCAACATGATGGGCCACCGCTTCGAGCGTGAGCTGCTCTCCCAGTTTTGCGGCAATGAAAGCGGTGGCACGAATAATCCGCTGATCGACCAGGCTTGCTGGAACACCTCCGCAAAGATCGTAAAGCGTCTCGAGCGCTATATGCTCAAGTTCTTCGTCGGCATTCCCGTCATCGAACGCTGAACGAAGAGCCTTGGCGTGTGGCGCTATGCAGGCTGGAGGGAGGCCCACGATATGGTCGCTTCCAAAACGGGCCAAAAGGGCACGGCCTAGAGCAGACTCGGGCTCGCAGAAAAGGTTGGCAACTGTCTTACCGGGTGCCTGGAACGAGTGGGGCAGGTCGGACCGAATGAAAGCCGCGCCATAGGATACCCAAGCAACCGCATCGCTCGTTCGGAACTGCACGCGATCAGACAGGCCCATGCTGACCTGAATGGCATGGTGGGAGTGAAGCTCAATCGGGCCAACTGCCTGCCCGATCCAAAGGCTTCCGCCAGACCAGAAGATGATCCTTCCGATGCCTGAAATCTGCATGCGACTACTATGCCATAGATCTCGAAAAGAACGGAAATCATTGAGGCTGCTCCCTAGTCGATATGGCGCCGGTGACATGCAGATGTCAGCATCCGGAAGAGGCTTAGGCGTCGCGGAACCCATCTTCCCAAACTCGGCCAGGGCGCGCGCCGCCGCATCCACCTACCCCAGCTGGGACGGCGAGTCCGGAAGCGCTTTGCTTTCTCAAGCCCGCCCCTTTCCGCTTTTCGCGCCTGCAATGCCATGAGGATCGACGTGCATCACGTAGGCCGCGCGACCTATTAGAATGCGGATGCAGTGGCTATTTCTGACCCCTCATTTTTCAATGAGTTTCACGAAGTGCTCCAGGATGGTCTGCGTCGTTCGCTCCGCAGTGTGTCCAGCCTCCGCCCACTGCGCAAAGTGTCCATCGATGCACATGCGTGCGAGCCCGTAGACCAACGCTCTGGCAGCTACCTGGGTCTCCGCTATGTCGTCTGATCGGAGCAAGTGTCGAAGCTGTGCTTCTTTCATCGACTCTTCCATCAGAGACCGCACCACTTGGTTATCATGACGAAGCGAATCCGAGCTTTCCCAGTCGATAAGAGTCCGTGTCGAAATGATCTGGAAATGGGTCGGGTTTCGAATTGCCCACCGCAGATAAGCTGTTCCAACCGCGGCAAAGCGCGCGATTGGATCATCAGTGGCAACGTTCTCAACTGCTGCCGTGATCTCTAATCGAAAACGGCTCATTGCCTGCTCTGCGACGGCCGTCATAAGTGCAGTCTTGTTGCTGAAGTGGCGGAAGGGCGCGCCAGGCGAAACGCCTGCCCGCTTTGCGACTTCGCGCACGCTCACATTGTCGGGGCCGCCTTCCTCGACAAGTTGAACCGCGGCATCGATCAGCGCGTCCCGCAAATTGCCATGGTGATAGCCGGTGCGGCGAGGCGCCTTTGTCTTTCGCATTTCATTTCCTTCGTTCGACAAAACAGCACCCTCACCCATATCACGATTCAAGAAAATGTAATCACTGTTTACAATCCTCGCATTAGGATGTAAGCAGTGATTACAAACGTGATAGGGACAGACCTGCGGTACCCGCGGGCCTCCAAATGCCCAGATGGAGAAGAAGATGCTTGTCGCAAACGCCAACCCCCGCCGCTCTCAAATCACATCGTCCCAGAGTTCATCTAATGCGCCCTATGTCCGGACCGCTCCATCGAGCGCGGCCGTGTCCAGCGTCATCCTTTATCGGCTTGCCTCTATGGCCGGGGTGGGAAGCGCCGTTATACTTCTGGTCAACGCAGCGAAACGCAGCTCGCTCATTGCGACCACCGATCTAACGCAACTTCTTGCGCCACTCGCCGAGATTTTGGCACTCGGTCTTGTCGTCGGCTTGTTCCTTGCGTTCGGTCGGCGCGCGGGTCTACCTGGCACAGTCGCGTTCGTCATCAACTTCATTGCACTTGCAAGTTTGGAAGGCGTGGAAGTGGTGATCAATCTGGTATTTTCGAAACTTCCTCTGGCAACAATCATCGAGCTGCGGGACGGCCCGCTAGGCCTGGCTCTGGTCGCCAGTTCGTTACTTTTTCTTCTTGGGACGCTCGCGTTCGCGATCTCTCTTGCCGTCGGAAGAGGTGTGCCTCGCACTCCCCTCGTCCTCTATGTCGCCGGCGCGGTGCCTATTGCACTGCGTGCGTTCGTTCCGGAGTGGACTCTTGATTTGGGCTTGGCCGTTCTTGCGGCAGCAATCGCCTGGCTGGCGGGCTGGCTGTGGATACGCGCGATCGCTGTCACCGAATTCAGGCCGAAAAGTCAATTGCCATTATAATAGCGCGTTTCGTAGGTCAGGTGAGGCTCGCCATTCCGGTCTCCTTTGCGTCAGAAGCCGGCCTTCGTCAGTGTGTCGTTGCCCAACTGAATGTCTGAAATGTGTATCGAAGCCATATGAGGAACCGGTACACGGAACCTCCTTTGGGCCGAGATTTGACGGGCCGCCTTAGAAACCCATTCGGCGGAGCGTGAATTCAGTTTCCAAGGCCATTCAAGCCTGCGGCTTCCGAAGTGGCGGGCTTTTCAAAGCGAATGCGTCGAGAGGACGGTCGAGGATGTTCTGTGAAACAGCCGAACCCTCGCTCCGGTTGGCATGCCAGAGAATGATGGCCGCCGGGGCTCGATCGACGGTGTCCCTGCAGCCGCGATTGGCAATCCACTACGAACTGCCGAGTTAAGGATCGGAACGAAAATGACCGGTCAGCGTTCTATGCGTCGTTGCTAATAGCTATTCGCCAAAGGGAGGGTCGGCGTTGCAGTTAAGCGGGGGCAGCGAGAAGCTCACAGAGAGGTTGGACGAACTCAGCGCGCTTTACGTGCTGACGGATCGACTGTACCGGGCAAAGTCGAGCCACGAAGCTTTTGAAGCCGGCCTGGATGCCATCCGTGACGGCCTAGGGTGCCGTCGCGCCTCCATGTTGCTCTTTGATGAAGCAGGCGTAATGCGCTTCGTAGCCTGGCGCGGCTTATCCGAAAGTTACAGAAAGGCGCTTGAGGGGCACTCGCCTTGGGCTGTGGGCGAACGCAACCCTGATGCCATCTTTGTTTCGCACATTTCTGAAACGGATGAAGCTGCCGCCGTCAAAGAGATTATTGCCAGCGAAGGCATCGTTGGTTTGGCGTTCATTCCACTGACAGTCCAAGGCGAAGTAGTGGGAAAATTCATGACCTACTATGAACACAGGCATTCGTTTGTCAGCCATGAGATCGATCTCGCTACGACAATTGCCAGACAGATCGGCTTTTATCTCGAGCGGACGCGAGCAGAGCAGGCCCGAAAAGTTGCCGAAGAAGAGCTGCGAGGATCCGAGCAACAGTTTCGCCTTATGTCGGAACACGCTCCGGTGATGATCTGGACTTGTGACGCTTTGGGCAAATGCACCAATCTGAACATCATGCTTCGAGAGTTCTGGGGCGTCGAGACCGAGGATGTCCCGACGTTCAATTGGCACCCAACCATTCATCCTGATGATGCTGCCGATATTGGGGCCCGAATGTTGCAGGCACTGGCTACACAATCAGCCGTCTCGGTTCAGGGTCGCTACAGGAATTGCAGGGGGGAGTACCGCGTTCTGCTAACAACGGCTCGTCCTCACTTCTCGGCAAGTGGGATATTTCGCGGGTTGATCGGGGTAAATGTCGACGTCACGGAACGTGACCAGGCGGAGATCGCGATGCGCCACAGTGAGGAACGGTTTCGATCAGCTGTAGAGGCGGCTCCAAGTGGCATGGTGATGACAGACGAGGACGGACGCATTGTTCTCGTCAATCTTCATGCAGAAGCTTTATTCGGCTATGGGCGGGAGGAGATGGTCGGGCAAGGCATCGAGATGCTTGTCCCCGATCGCTATCGTAGCTCGCACCCGGTTTTTCGCCGCGGGTATGGGAGTTTCCCGGAGGCACGCCCAATGGGTGCGGGGCGGGATCTCTATGCGCGCCGGAAAGATGGAAAAGAGGTGCCGGTTGAGATTGGACTCAGCCCGATTCAGACGAGCGAAGGAATGATGGCGCTCGCCTCTGTGGTGGATATCAGCGAGCGACGGCGGTCGGAGGCACAAAGAGAACTGCTGATGGCTGAGCTCAACCATCGTGTGAAGAACACTCTGGCTGTAGTCCAAGGTATTGCTCATCAGACGTTCAGGGGAACGGAGGCCACTGATGCTCATGCCGCGTTTGAAGGCCGCCTCATGGCCCTTTCGGCAGCGCACAACATCCTGACGCAGACCAGTTGGGAACATGCATCACTGGACCAACTTGTTTGCGATAGCCTTCAGATTCGAGGCGCATTCTCCAACCGGGTTTCGACAACTGGACCAGCAATTCGATTGCAGCCTAACCAAGCTCTTTCCCTAGCGCTCGCCTTCCATGAATTGCTGACCAACGCAGTGAAGTACGGCGCCCTTTCAAACGAGGCCGGCAAAATTTCCGTCGAGTGGTTTCGCACCGACAAACCCAAGCCAAGGCTCAAGCTGGTTTGGAGCGAACTCGGGGGGCCTACAGTTTCCTCACCGGCCAGGCGAGGCTTTGGCTCTCGCCTCCTCGAGCGGGGCTTAGCTGCAGATCTCGAGGCGGAGGTCGCGATGGATTTCCAACCCCAGGGCCTCGTCTGCAGGATCGATGCCCCCTTGGCAGAGGGGAGGTTGCCTCAATGACAACACTGTCAGGCCGACGTGTGCTCATCGTCGAAGACGAATCCCTCATTGCCATGCTGGCTGAGGATTTTCTGATTGAGCTTGGGGTCACAGTTATTGGGCCCGCCACCACCATCGAAGGCGCGATTGCGATGATCGAAACCCAAGAAATCGACGCGGCTGTCTTGGATCTGAACATTCGCGGGGAGCGGAGCGACCGCGTTGCCGACGCACTACGGTTGCGAGGCATTCCGATTGTGTGCGCCACCGGATACGGAAATGGTGCGGCAGACTTCGCGAGAGGATCGGCGATTATCGCCAAACCTTATTCCAAGGAGAAGTTAGACCATTCGTTGCGGCTCGCGCTCTCAGATGAGCAAGGCGGGACCGAACCCGTCAGCATGTGACTTGAGGATTTGCTATTAGGCCGAAGCCGGAACTGCTCGTGTGCTTTGCAACGGTAGGCTATGGCCGACATGATTCGAGATCTTAATCTGGCGCTAGGCGCTCGTAAGGTCCGCTTTTGGACAACGCCGAAATGGGACTTAACGTCCTACATTAGGCGCTTTTCGGTCAGGCAGCTTTGGGGCCGACAGCGAAATGGCAGCTGTTGGCGTCTGAAGAAGGAATGGTGCAAAGATCCATCTGTTGCCCTCGCCACGAGGACAGATAGGGCATATGGTTCTGGATCGCTTGCTTGGGACTTGAGCTGGCGCTTGAGAGTGTAAGAAACCGCGTTAATTGCAGAGCTTCTAACCCGGTTTGTTCCGTGCGCTCTCACAGTTGCCACCTCGGCCGGCCTCTCATTAGCGTGTCCGGCCGCTATTGCATTCATCACTGAAGGAGTTCTCAACTTTTCACAGGAGGAGAAGTCATCATGCATTATCTTCCGAGACGTGAATTTATCGGTCAAGGCGGCGCGGCCCTCGCGGCATTGGCGTTCTTTCAATCACGGGTGGCCAACGCTTTTCCAACTCGGGTCGGCGAGGAAGTTATCAAATGGCTCGATCAGCTGCCGCCGAACCCGGTTCCAGAGGTCATCAAAAATCAGCTTGTCTGGGAGGATCTCGATTCCTGGGTGACGCCCAACGACAAGTTCTTTTCAATCGCGCATTTCAACCGGCCTGTTATCGACGAAAGCAAGTGGAAACTCGAAATCAGCGGGTCGGTCAAAAAGCCGACAGCGCTAACACTCGCCGACATCAAGGCTCGTCCACGCCAGGAAGTCACGTTCACGGTCGAGTGTTCGGGTAATACCGGCCTGCCGTTTTTCAACGGCGGCATCGGCAATGCGCGCTGGGCCGGCACGCCGCTGGCCCCGATCCTTAAGGAGGCAGGGGTCCTTGACAGTGGTATCGAGGTTGTTTTCTGGGGTACTGATAAAGGGGAAATCAAGCGAGCCGACGATGTCAAGTTCACGCAGAATTTCGCCCGCAGCATGTCACTCGCCGACGCCATGGATCCCAAGAACATCCTTTGCTACGAGATGAACGGAACTCCCTTGCCCCCTGATAATGGCTTCCCGTTGCGGCTGATAGCGCCCGGCTGGTATGGGATCGCGAACGCGAAATGGCTTCAGCGTATCGACGTGCGCGACCAGCGCTTCGAGAACCGTTTCATGGGACGCGACTATGTCACGCTCCGCGAGGAGGACCACAACGGCGAGACAGTATGGGTGGAAACTTCTGTCGGGCGGGCGCGGCTGAAATCGGCACCGGCCCGGGTCACTCATATCGGCAATGATTATCGGATTGTCGGCGCCGCCTGGGGCGCGCCGATCGACCGGGTGGAGGTGAAAGTCGACGACGGGCCGTGGATGCCGGCGGCCATCGACGAAACCGACAAAGCCGACTTTGCTTGGAAGATGTGGTCGGTCGACTGGCCCAAGCCCTCCGCCGGGGAGCACACCGTCACCTCGCGGGCGGTCAGTATGGAAGGGCAGGTCCAACCCGCAATGGACGATCCGTATATCGCCAAGAAGCATACCTATTGGGAAAGCAACGGTCAGGTGACCCGTCGTATCGGCATTCACTAGGGAATTTTTTGCGGGCGGAGAGCCGCGCCGACGTGGCGGAGGATCAATGTGACCCCATGTTGCTGTCATGGGGTCACTTCACAGTGGCACAAAAGGCGATCAAATCCCCATGTACACCTCGGCTCGATCTCTGAAGGGCCGCCCAGCGGCCATCTCATTCAAAGAATCCCGTCCGACGAAGCTTCGCCAGTAATCTTGCGACGGCGCTCCTGTAGCTAACACGGGCTTGCTCGGCCATCGGCAGTGAACACCACGCGGTTAGTTCGACAATTGAGTCGTCGTTGCCGTCCAGTGGCGCGAGCAAAGTTGCTCGTGCTTGTCCATGCAAATTGCGACCGTGCCGTTTGCGTCATACCCAATTGGCGCACCTCTCTGGAATCGGGTGTCGCCATCGACGCGAACATCGAACAGGATGGAACCGGCAGTTTTCTCCGCGACATCACTCTCGATCAAAAAGCGGACGGTTCATTTTCGTCTGCATTGGCAAGAGATTGCCCCAACAAAACTAGTTCAACGTACTCCGCCTTCATGCCGTAAGAGTGCTGGGCCTGCCGTGCGGGACCAATAGGCCAGGGTGAGCTTACCCACACAAAAAGCTCGCCCATCCAAGTGTTTTTCCCAGGCAAACCTATCAATATGACGACCTCAATTAGAGTGCTTCAACGGCCCGGACGGCCGGCTCGGCAGTGACGGGGTGTGGTGCTTGCTCTTTCGGTACATCTGGCGACACCGCTCAGATGCTTGGCGTCGCCGGCAATCACGTCATGACGACGATCCGGTGCCCTCGAACACAAACGGTGGACCTTCCTTTCGCGGGGCTCCGGAGGGCGCCGCGAAATGCGGCCGAGTTTGGCCCGCGAATTGCACCACTGCTTCACGGCTTGGACACGCACCCGAAAGAGGGCGCCTAGGACGGAAGCTGGCCAGGCTATTGGGACCGTTTGGCCAGCGGCCTGAAGTCATCGTGCGAAAACTGGGGAACGGCTATTTAAGCCCGGCCACCCGCAGACCGCTGGAATAGCGAGCGCGATCCTCCAATCTAACGATCGGGTGGAACGCTTCGATCCAGGCGAGGGTAAGCGTGGGATGAAGCCGCCGTGCCTCGGCAAGAGCCAGGGCTGCGAGGGGACCGTCGTCAGCGAGGCCGGCTGTAGCGGCGAGCGTGCGCCACGCAGTACCAAAATGAGGCCGCAGTTCGACGGCACGCTGAAGATTAATAATAGCCTCGTCGAGGCGACCGGCAATCATGTGGCACATGCCCCTCGTTGCGTGGTTAGCTGCGAGGCTGAAGTCACGGGGACTCAGTCGGGCAGATAGCGCAAGATGGTGAAGACCGTCCTCGGGCATGCCGCCATAGCCATAGGTCGAGCCGAGGATCAAATGGGCGATGGCCATGCTCGGGTTGAGCTCGATCGCCTCGTTGAGCGCGGCGACAGCGGGTTCGAACTCGCGGCCGACCATATGGACGTAGCCTGCGGCAAAGTATGTCCATGGATCCTTCGGATCGCGGCGGAGGGCTCGCAGGGCGGCCTCACGTGCCACTTGGAGCGCTTCCTGGCGCTCATCGAGGCCTAGCTGCACACGGGCCGCCTGTGTCCAAGCCAGCAGACTGTTGGCGCGAGCGTAGTCGGGATCAAGAACTATGGCGCGACGCAGCAATGCCTCGGCCGAGGCGATTTCCATCGCCGTGCCCCAGGTCCAGGCATAGGGCATTGCTTGCATGACAAGGCCCCAGGCATCGAGATTGCCCGGTGGACGGGTGCGGGCGCGCTCATGCTCTGCGGTGTAGAGTCGTGGCTCGATCGCCGCAACAACGGCACCCGTGATACGGTCCTGCAGATCGAAGAAGGATTCGAGGTCGCTGTCGTAACGTTCGGCCCAGACCTGAAGGCCACTGGTCGCGTCACATAGTTCGCAGGCGACGCGCACGCGATCCGCCGACCGCCGAACACTGCCGCCGAGGATGTAGCGCACATTAAGTTCACGTCCGATGCGACGGGCGTCTGTCGGTTGGCCTTTGTAGGAGAAGCACGAGTTTCGCGAAGCGACCATTAGCCAGCGGAGGCGCGCAAGCTGCAGACTCAGCTCCTCGGCAAGACCGTCGGCGAAATGCTCCTGCTCTGGATCGGTCGAAAGTGTCTTGAATGGCAGAACCGCGATGGAAGGGCCGGGCTCATGCGAGACATCGGCTTGGGTGAGCGTTCCCTCGGTGATTGCGAAGCGGTAGCCGACGCGAGGTATCGTGGTGATCCACTCGCCCCCTTCTGGCCTTTCGCCCAACAGCTTGCGGAGCTGCGAGATTTGGACGGAAAGGTTACTCTCCTCCACTGCCATGCTAGGCCAAGCCGCGTCCATAAGGGCGGTCTTGCCGAGGACCACTCCTGGTTGCCCGGCGAACTCGGCAAGGAGAAGCATAGCCCGGTAGCCGAGTGGAACGGCGACCCCTGCGCGCAACAGCGAGCCATTGCGCGGGTCAAGCGCAAAGGGGCCAAACACGAGGGACTCGTCCATTCTTCACCAACCCGGATTTCGGAGGTTTTCGGCGTTTTTTAGGTTCCCTTCAAGACTTGTTGGAACAGCGTCGTCACAGTCGGCGCGGTTRCAACGGAATGCAAGGAGGGACTGTGAACGCCATCCCATCTACAACGCAGCGCGCCGTAACGAATCGAGCGACGACATTGTTTCAAGAGGAGTGGGCCGTATATCGCAAGATGGTCGACAACAACTACCTGTTCCATCGCGAGGCCTATGGCTGCCTTCACGACTTCATTCTGCGGGACGCGCCGCGCGGGTTCTCATTCCTCGATATTGCCTGCGGCGATGCAAGGGAGACAGTCGGCGCGCTAGAGGGAACCCCTGTTGGGCGATTCATCGGGGTCGACCTTTCGGCGCCCGCCTTGACGATTGCCCGCGAATCCACCTCCAGGCTGGAGTGCCCCGTCGACTTGATCGAGACGGATTTCATAACAGCGCTTAAAGATATCGCAGGACAGATCGACATCGCTTGGATCGGGCTCTCGCTCCATCATTTCGGGCACGAACAAAAGCTGCCGATCCTTTCACGATTGCGGCAGCTGGTTGGTCGGGATGGAGTCGTAATTTTTTACGAGAATGCTAGCCCCGACGGTGAGGACCGCGACCAGTGGCTTCGACGATGGGACCTGCAGGAACCGCACTGGACTGCCTTGACGCCGACGGAATGGCACACGGTGCGGGACCACGTCCGTGACAATGACTATCCAGAAACGCGATCTGCATGGATTGGCCTTGGACATCTCGCCGGGTTCTCGCAGGTAGACGAAGTGATGGTTTCGCCGACTGGCCTGTTCCGGATGTTTTCACTGAGGGCATAGCGCGCCCCTCGCGTCCAGTACTGGTCCGGGGTCCTTTTAGTTCGGGTCGAGACGCTCTCGACCGCCAAACAAGCGCCTGGCCGGGACTAGGGTCCGCTACGATGTCTAGGTTGAGCGCGGGTAGCTTTCAGGCGCTGGCAAACCTGACCCCAACTTCCGTATGGAGGCGCAAAACAGCAGGGAAACGACATCCATGTGCGGCACGTTTCACGACCATTGAAAATCACTCGCGGTCGCTCTCTGTTTGCGCCATGAGCTGCCCCTGTCCTCCGTCGGGCTGAAGGCCGACCAATAGCCTTCTGGAGTCCGCTCAGCCAGCAGAAGACGTTCAATCCGCCAAGGCGCATCCTTAGGAACATTTAGAGACAATTAGGCACTCGCTTCAGGACCCTAACGGGGCCTTTGGGCGATGGTTTCCTTCACTGGCGCAACGAAGCGCCAAACGGGAGACCGAAATGAACCCTCTTCAGATCGTCACCGCCGACACCTTGACCTACAATGCCGAGGATTCCGCCAATGCCTTCGCGGTAGTCGAGCGTATTGTCTCCCTCGCCGCCGCGGTTCTGAGGTCTGTTAGCAACGCCGCGTATGTGGGTAGCGCCCTGGCGTTGCGCGCCGCCCAAGCCTAATGAAAAGGTGAACGTCCAGTAGAATGTATCAACGCACCCACAGCTCGCTAGACTATCAAACTCTTCGGGAGGATCGGCCGATGCCACAACGCCCCTATGATGAGCGCCTGCTCAGGCAGGCCTTTGCAGTAGCGCGCCGTGCCCGCGACGGAGGCGATCATCCCTTTGGGAGCCTGCTGGCCGATCGTGACGGCAAAGTGCTGCGCGAGCAGGGCAACGGTTATACATCCGAGGGATACGACCGTACCGCTCATTCGGAGAGGCTGCTGGCCGCGTGGGCCGCGAAGAATCTCAGCATGGAACAGCTGCGCGAGTGCACACTTTATACATCGGCTGAGCCGTGCGCGATGTGCTCCGGTGCGATCTATTGGGCCGGTATCGGGCGGGTCGTTTATGGCCAGACCGAACGTGACCTGAAGGCGCAGACCGGCGCACACGAGGAAAATCCAACGCTCGACCTGCCCTGCCATATCGTTTTCGAGGCCGGACAGCGTCCAACCGAGATCGTCGGGCCTCTTCTCGAAGACGAATCAGCGCAACTGCAGGCCGATTTCTGGAAGTAGATCAATTGCCGCGCGCGGCCCTTGCCTCGGCCTCCCCATACGTGGAAATAGGCGCTACAAAGGCGCGATGGGGGAATCGTGCAACTTCGGTCCATTCGTGCTCGACCCGGAGCGGCAGATAGTGCTGCGCGATGGAGTGACCTTGCCGCTGGGGCAGCGTGCGCTCGCACTGCTGACGGCGTTGGCCAAGGCCGACGGTCCGGTCGACAAATCGACGCTGATGGAAGCCGCTTGGCTCGGCACCATCGTTGAAGAAAACAATCTCACGGTACAGATTTCAGCGCTGCGCAAAGCGTTGGGGCTGCGCGACGATGGCAGCGAGTGGATCGTAACCGTCCCACGGGTCGGCTATCGGCTGATCAAAGGCGCAACTGGATCCACAAATGACGCCGAGATTGGCGGCCTGAAGCTTCCTTCAATCATCGTCCTGCCATTCCAAAATCTGAGCGGCGACGTCTCTCAGGATTATTTTGCGGACGGTGTCGTCGAAGACCTGATCATGGCACTCAGCCGGTTCAGCACCTTCGTTGTACTCGCACGCAGCAGCTCGTTTGCTTACAAGAGCCGCAACGTCGATGTGCGCGAATTGCAGCGCGACCTGGGCGTTCGATATGCCGTCGAGGGCAGCATGCGGCGCGCGGGCAATAGGATGCGGGTCACCGCGCAGCTTGTCGACGCGGCAAGCGGAGCACAGCTCTGGAGCGATACGTTTGACGGTGTCGTCGAGGACGTCTTCGATGTTCAGGAGCGTATCGCTGAGAATGTCGTCGGCAGGATCGCGCCGCAAATCCGCGCCGCTGAGATGGAGCGTTCGCGGCGGGCTCGGCCCGAGAATTTGGATGCGTACGATCTGACGCTCAGGGCTGCGCGATACTTCTACGCCAATCCCGGCTACGGCGCCGATTTGGAGACGGCGCTGGAACTTGCGACGCTCGCCGTCGAGCGGGACCCGACCTACGCATACGGACTCCATGTCGCAGCGTGGCTCGACTTTAACCGCATTCTAATGGGATTTTCGAACCTTGGAGAGAATGAGCAGGGGGCTTGCGAAGCACTCGCGCGTCGCGCAATCGCCGCTGCGCGCGGTGACCCGGAGATTCTATGTCGCGGGGCGCTCATCCTGATCCATATCTCAAAGGACTATGACCAGAACCTAGCACTGGCGAGAAGTGCCGTCGACGATGGGCCAAACAACATCGACGTTCTCACCGAGGCCGCGGTAGTCGAGCTCCACTGCGGAGACGTCGAGGAGGCGATCCGGCTGGCGAAGCGGGCAATGGCATTGAGTCCAAAAGATTCCGTGAGCGGCTTTCCAACCGCGACGATCGCGCACGCCAATATGATACTGGGCGACTACGAAGCCGCGATCGAAAGGGCGAGCCGGTCTGTCGCGTTGAACCCTGCCTTCTTTCCCGCTTACTGGGTCTTGGTCGCCGGCAACGCGCAGCTGGGACGTATGGATGCAGCCAAAGCGTGGCTCACCAAATGGCTCGAGATTCAGCCGCATGCAAGTCTGTCTCAAATCCGACGCGTGCAGCCGGCGAAGGATCCTTTGCGCCTGGCCGCAATCTATGAGGGGCTAGCACTGGCGGGCGTGCCCGATGCGAGGTCCAGATCGGCGTGAACGATCCCTCCAACTGTTTTGGACCTTGATGCATGGCCTCGTGAATGCCAAGTGGCGCGTTGTCGGATGGCAGGAACGTCCGCTTTCAGAGGGTGGCAGAGCTGACCTCAACGGCAGATAAGGGGCGCATTACTGCCATGCAGCCTGATCATCCTGTGACGAATGCGTCGTTTGATAGCCAACCGCGCGAGGAGGCTAGGTCGGCCCTTGCTCAGCGCTCGTAATCGTTATCATTCGAGCGCTGGGTCTTGCGGTCCTGCTCTTCAGCCCGCAGAGCCTTCTGCTTGTTCGCGTCCTTCTGCTTGGCTCTCACCTTCTCCTGCTCGGTGCCGGTGCGCGGCTGCTCCGGCTGGCGGAGATCGTCCCGAGTTGGAAGGTCGCGCCCTCGCGCCTCGCGCTCGGGGATCGGCTCGTCGACACCGCCACGACGCTGCTGCTGGCGCTCGAATTGCAGCCGCGCCAGACGTTCCTGCATCTTGTCGTTCACCTCTTCACGATATTGTTCGAACTGTCCTTGATGCGCCGGCGGCAGCGTCTCGCGCATGTTGTCCAGAGCCTGATTGACGCGGGCCATCTGACGCCGCATTTCCAAGGGGGTTTGCGCCATGTTCAAATCTCCTATCAGTGCATTCAATTCTCTCACACCGGGATGGGACAGGAAAGACTCCTGCCCCGACTGATCAGTCCCACGACCCGCGCCAGGACCTGGCTGCCCCTCCCCTGCTCGATCGCGACGGAACTGCAGAAAATTGTTTCCGATCGACTCCGCTGCCATGAGAGCCTGACCGACTACGCCCGCGGTACGCATTGTCGACACAGTCTTTTGCCATGCGGCAGCGATTGCGTCGCCGTTCACGACAAGGGATTGTCCATCCAAACGGCGTTGCCGCTTGGCCTCAACTCGCTCGATTGTTTTGGCGCTGACCTGATAGCGCGGATCGCTCTGGGCGCGGCTATAAGCCCCGGCATGCTCCTTGGTGAATGGCCGCGTCATCGCATGATCCATGCGCCGCGTCGCCACCATCGCAATGCCATTCTCGCGTGCCTTTTCCGCGAAGGTCTCGCGCCAGGCGACAAGGTCTGGCTTGTAGAATTTCAGGCGCTCGCCGTCGGCTGACCGTGCCTGCACCATCGCATGGATATGGACGTGCTTGGTGTCCTTGTGATGCGCCAGGACGAACTTGTACCCCGGCGCGCGCTCCTCGAGCACGGCGCGCGCCGCGGCCATGACGGCGTTGGCATCGGTGCCGACCCTTGCCGAGAAAAGCAGGTGATAGGCATTGCGGCGCTCACGCCCCGAAAACTGCGGCCGCCATTGTTCATAGACCGAAGCCGCCGCCTTGGTGGAAAACTTCGCCCCGGACACAGGCTCGCCATTTGCGTGGCGGACCTGGTTGTGGGTGCGGATGAACTTCTGCAGGAAATATTTCGCTTTGGGTTCACGGCTCACGGCCGCAGTTACCTCTGCCTTGGCGACCACGCCAGCGGCGCCCATGGCCTCGGACAAGTGCGCCTCGATCTTGTCGAGCGCCTTGCTGCGCGAATTCTCCCGACCGCCCGCAAGCACCTTGGCGAGCGGCCCCGCCCGCTCATCGGTGTGTGCGTAAGCCTCCACCGTCTGCCCGTCCTGTGCATAGATGAACGGCTTTGCGCCGAGGGCCTTGTTCAACGCCTCGCTCAAGGCGGCGTCGGTGACCTCGCCGGCGAGCTCGAAACGAACCTCGATAAAATTGGTGTTTTCCAAGGGCGGTTCTAACGTCTCGCAAAACCTTTCCAGGAACGCCTTTCGTGCGCCGCCTGTCGCAAGGACTTGTCCATCCTCGTTAAAAATCTCGATGTCGTGTTTCTCGCCTTTTTCGTCCTCGCGCTTCCCGATGTAATTGAGCAGCCGAGCCGCCGCTTCCTTGGTCGATGGCGGATTGGGCATGACCTTGAACACGGCAGGCTGCGCACCCGCCGCATAGCCTGCCCGTGCCGCCACGGCGCGTGCCTGAAAGGCGACCCGCGCCGCTCGTCCTGTCGCGCTCGCGCGACCCGCACCACGGCCGCCGCCGCCGCGCCGCTTCCAGTCTTCCTCCTCCTCTTCCGGCCGGAAACCGGCGAGCGTGGCGCCATAGACCATGATCGGAGCGCTAGCGGCCTTGGGTGAGCCAGCAGCTGCAGTGGACTTCGGAGCCCCGCTGGCGACGGAGCTCCCTGCCACTCCTGTCCCTGCCTGCGACGAACGAGGGGCGTTCCTGCCGCCAGCTAGCGTCGAGCCGGCTTGTCCTTGCCCGAGGGGTCCGCCACTCGTCGCGGACTTGTCGTCGTCCAGGTCCTCGCGCTTCACGCCGGACCCGCCTCGAAGATAGCGTTCGATTTCGGCCGCGTAGCCAGCAAGACGACCGCTCAAGGCCTGGCCTCCCTCGCCTTGCGGGACCCGCCAGTCATCGCCTTCAGTTCGTCGCGGAACTGCCGCACCAGGTCGCCCACCGCGATCAGCGCCTGCTCAAGATCCTCATCGTGGGCAACACGGCCGTCGTTCATGGCGCGCACGGCCTGATTGAAATTGACGCCGACGCGCCGCAGCTGATCGGTCATGTCCAAGATCGCCGGCCGCAACGCCTCTGACGCGATAGGCAGATGCCCGACCTCTGCCCGCACGAGACGCCGGACGACCTCGCTGACGGTAACGCCGTCCCGCTCAGCAATGGCTTTGAGGTTGGCCAGCTCCTCAGCCGAAAACCGGATGTGCGTTACATCGCCATAGCGTCGTGAGGCGCTCTTCACCGCTGTTTTCTGAGCCTCTGCATCCATCTCTCAAGCCCGCTTGCGGGCGCTAAGGCCCTACAGGGCCGCGCCGCCTATTTGTGTGTATCACAAAATAGGCTATCCTGCCAATATAGAAAAGGGAGAGGCTACTAAAACTGAGCGGACGTCCCCTCACGACCTAGCCCAGTTTCCAGCACATAGACCAGGCACGCCAACGTCGACATGTTCCATAGTGATTTGTTGTGATGTGTCGGTGACGCGTTGGAGACTTGTGTCCATGTTAACATGGACACACCCGAGCGGTTGCAGTCGGGATGCTCCACCGTATCCGTACTCACTGAAGATAGCAGTCCGGAATGATTGCGCTTGCGATCGAGCGTTTTATTGGTGCGCGCCTGGGTTGCCAAACCGGTCAGCCCCGTCGACTATGTCATGATGTTTCGACCGTGATTTTGTTTCATGTGTCCATGATGACTTGTCTCCATGTTAACATGGAGACAAGGAGACAACGCCGGAAGGAGGCCCCCATGATCATCTCCGCTGCGATCCCCAAGGGCGGCACTGGCAAATCGACGATGCTGCGTGCCCTCGCATCCGTCGCGCTGCATAGGGGCTATTCGGTCACTCTCATCGACGGCGACCGGCGGCAGAACATGAACCGCTGGTTCCAGATGCTGGGCGAAGCTGGCAATCGTCCTGACAGGTTCCAGATGGTGAGCGCGATGACCCCGCAGGAAATCCTTCGCGCCGCAGCCACCCACAACGGTGAACGCTCGGTCGTGTTGATCGACACGGAAGGCACCACAAACGATAACCTCATGGCTGGGCTCTTCGCCGCCGATATTGTCGTCGTGCCGGTCTATTTTGCTCTCGACGATGTGACCGCCGCTATCCAGATCACCGACCACTACATCCCGCTGGCGGTCGAGAGCCGGGGGAGACCGCTGCCTGCGATATTCGTGCTGACCAAGCAGACCATCATCGATGGCAGGGCGCGAGCCCTGACCGAACTGCGCGCCATCATCCAGGCCAACGGCACGCCGATTGCAGAACACGTCCTGCACAATCGCGTTGCCTACCGTGACCTCCAGACCGGGCAGACCCTTTACAGCCCCGATGTGCCCGATGCGAAGGCGATTGCCGAAAGTGAAGGGGTCTTTGAAGACCTTCTGCAAACCTTCATCGAAGCCACAAGGAACGCGGCATGAGCGAAGAAACTGCACCGAAACCCGGTGACGACAAGAAGGCCCGCATGATGAAGGCGATCTCCACGCAGCCGCCAGCGCTGCCCAGCATGTTCATCCCGCCGAAGGCCGAGACGTCAGGGATCAAGGAGCAAGCTGCGCCACAGATGCAGGAATCGACAAAGCCGTCCCCGGCAGTCGGCCCCGATTTCCGCAAGCTGCTGCGGCAGGGTCAGAAAAAGGACCCCATCGCCGGAAAGAAGATTCGCGAGGAGGAGATGATCCGCTGCGGCTACTATTTGACGGCTGCGGAGCAGCGCCAGTTCAAGTTGCTGGCGATCAGCAACGGGCACAGCATGACCGAACTGCTGCGAAAGGCTGTCCAGGACTATATCCGCATTCATAAGCACAAACTGCCGAAGGAATAATCGGCGGTTGGAGTCGCTGTCTCTTGCTGTAGCGGGTGATGTTCGTGGCTCTTTTGCGACGTGCAAAAAAGGGCCGCGACGGAACACTCCGTCGCGGCCCTGGGACGTGTTGCCTAATTGGGTTGGTTGAGGTGTTTCAGCACCTGGCCGAAGATTGTGTCTCGCACCGGACGCCCGCTGGCTGCCGCTTTGTCGTCGACCAGCTTTGCGGCCAGTTTGGGCGACAGCGGGATGAAGTCGTAGCCGTGTGAGATGGCTGCGCGGTGAAGATCCTCAGGCGTTTCGAACGCGCGATCGTGGGTGCCGAGCCAAAGATCGGGCTCGTCGGTTTCTTCGTGCGGGAATGCTTGCAGGAAGTACGTCCGGAGTGGGGGATCGTAACCGATGACAGCGTCTGGATCCGAGCGGACTTTTCCGGTGGTACCAGTGACAGTGATGGTATAGCGGCTCATTGCAACCTCCTATTGCCGGTGGGGAGCCGGCCCCTTGCGGGGCCGGCCACCGATGCCTCACTGGGGGTTGTTCCAGAGGATGACCTTCTTGTTTTCCTCGCCACCGGGGGCGGGAGCGAGATTGCCGAAGATGACGCCGATCTCCGGGGCTTCCAGCTTGACCGAGAGGTATTCCTCGCCCGAACGCTGGGAAATGCGGTGCCAGCCGGCTCCGATCTCGAAGCCCGTGCGCTTGTTGACGATCCGGTAGTCAGGGGCGTCCTCGCGCGACTTGTTGGTGTTCGGGATCAGGGTGATCGGGGCGTTGACTCGGAGCGTGGCAAAGACGCCTTCCATCGAGCCGTCGGCCTTGGTGGTGAGGTTTGCGATCGTGGTGGCCATGGTAGTTCTCCTTCGGTTACATCGGGACCATTCCCGATGGCGCCACAGGAGAGGGCCGTCCTGCTGCGGTCATCTCGGCGAAAATTCTGGAAAATTCTATTTTCCGAAAAATTGCGGGCAGGCCCTTCGCCTGTCCGCGGACAAAAGCAGAAATCGAATTTTCCTGAATATTCGCCGAGTGTACCCCCAACGGGGGTTGACCGCACAAAGCAGGCGGTCGTCTACAAAGGCGACATGAAACGGGAATGGCCCCGGATGCGACCGAAGGAAAAGAACTCAGGCCGCCATCGCCAGACCGCCGACGCAACGCTGGCGGATCGCAGGAACATGCTGCAGCCTCTCGGGTCATATAGTCGCCATTGCCAACACATCGAACAGCAGCCCGGCGCGTGACCGCCTTGCGTGTTCGGTATGGCGGCATAGCGGTTTCGAGATCGGGCCGGCTGGCAGCGGCCTTCACGCCCCCTCGGGGATGATACCGCGCAGTCCGGTTGGATGACCCGGCAAGCCAGGATTTTGTTCGGCACGCTTGCACCGGCTTCAGAGGTGAGAAAAGATGAACGCACAAAACCCCGCGGCTCTGCGCGTGGACCGGTTTCGAAGGGGCCGGCTCCGTCCGCACATACAAATGGATTAGGCGACGAGGAGCCGGATCAACATATCTGATTGAACCCGCCGGGCTGTCGGCGGGACCGCATCCATCATCCTGGCAACGTTAGACGCTCCTCCGGCGTCATGCGCGCTTCGACGTGGCGGCGAGTGTCCGGATCGACATGGCGGAGCATGGCGCACCAGTCCTCCACATTGTACGTCGTCGCCATCCGGCCCCTGGCCAGATCGTAAATGACGCACGGCTTGTTCGCGATGGCGAGCCGAAGCACGTTGACGGCCGTACCGGGTGATGCGCCGTCCCAGACCATCATGCCAAAGTCGGCGCGCCGCGCCATCTCCCGGTCCTTGGCGGCGTCGTACCAAGATCCATGAGTGCCTCCAGGAGAAGGAACATGGTAGGCGGCCCAGTCGCCCAGATTATTGCGGGGTTCCTTGCCGGCATGGAAGACGCCGACATGCTCATATCTGTAGCCCGCGAGCAGGCCTTGCGCCTCGGCATCGGCTCCCGAAGCGTCGCCAATCATTACGCCGTGCTCGGCAGCAACGATTGCGCCGATGCGAGTAATGGCAGGCTCCGGCAGCTCGAATATCTCGCTTGATCCACCTATGAATATCATCGACATCGTGACTTTCCTTCTCTCCAGCCTCCCGCCCCGCGCCGGCCGCCCTCTCCCTCTGGTCCTGCGCGAGGGACCATCACCTGGCCGTGACTGCGAAGCCGGCGCGGAAGCGGCGGGACGCCGCGACTAGAGCCCGGTCGGGCGCAGGCCGGCGCGCCTAGGCCTTGCACCGCCGCAGCAGGTGCTACGCGCGTGGACTAGCGGCCTTCGGCCAGCCAGAGGCTCACGTCCTGGATCGAGCGCATCAGGATAGACGGGTTGTCCCGCGACGGCTTGCTCCACGTCGCGCGAGTGCGGATCCGAGGAAAGCGGCGCTTTACGCGCCGCCCTCCGCGAACCGCCAGACGGGGATGCCCAGTCGACGGGCCTTGTCGGCCAGGTTGTCGGTGATGCCGGAGCCGGGAAAGACGATCAGGCCGTAGGGCACCACCGAGAGAAGCTGGTCGTTGCGGCGGAACGGAGCGGCCTTGGCGTGCCGGTTCCAGTCCGGCTTGAAGGCGATCTGGGTGACCTTGCGATTCTCGGCCCAGCAGGCGGCGATGCGTTCGGCTCCGCGTGGGCTGCCACCGTGGATCAGGACCATGTCAGAATGCTTCTCGCGGGCCTTGTCGAGCGCGTCCCAGATTCGGTCGTGATCGTTGCAGTCGAGACCACCGGCGAAGGCGATCTTGGTGCCGGCGGGAACGAGCACCTCGGTTTCAGCGAGGCGGCGGGCAGCGAGGAAGTCGCGGCTGTCGATCACCGCCGCCGTCATCGCATGGTGGCTGACCTTGGAGCCGGTGCGCGGCCGCCATGCCGATCCGGTTTGTGCCTCGTAGAGGTCGGCAGCCTCATCGCGCATGATTTCGAGCACGTTGCGGCGCTCGATATAGGTGATGCCCTCGGCGGTCAGCCGCTCCAGCTCGACCGACTTCACCTCCGAGCCGTCCTGCTCCTGCTGGCTTGAACGCTGCGCCTCCTCATTGCGGTCGAGGCTGCGGGCGACGCGCTCGGCGGCACGGTGGAAGACGTTTGCGAAGGACCAGAGCAGGTCGTCGAGATCGGGTTCGAGCCTGGTGTCGCCAAGCATGCCGGCAAAGGTCTCGACGATCCCGGCGAGGCCGGCCCGGATCACTTCGTCGTCGGGAAGTGGCCGAGGATCAGGTTCGTCCTGATGCGGGCGATGGCCGTACATCTGCAGTTCGAGGATGACGCGGTCGGTCGGCGAGGAGGCGTGGTAGGGCTCGGAGGCGTCGTCGAGAGGAAGGTCGTAGGTCATGGCGGTGTCTCCGTCGGTTGTGGCCGCACCTATCGCGGCCTGACAGCGCATCCCGGCCGCGCGCCGGGCGCGGCCGCACCGAAGGCCGAAGCGCGAGCGGAGGACGGCGAAGCCGTTGCGGCCGTAACCGGGGGGTGGCAGGGGTCGCCTCTCAGGCAGGCCGCGGGCGCGGCCTCTCCGGTGGAGCGCCGCTATGTCTGCAGGCTATCCGGCGACGCCGTCCCGGCCCGCGTGTCGGCCCGAACCCATTCACCCGGGCGGCAGCAAGAGACGGGCATCCTCCGGGACGAGCTGGTCGCGGAGCCATGCCGCGAGACGGGCGGGCCCGAGAAGACGCAGATCGTCGTTGAAGTCGCCGAGCTGCGGCCGCAACACCAGGGCGAAAATCCCTGACTCGCCCGCGCGCTGGCTGAGACGCTCGATGCCATGCCGGCCGGCGGCGTCGGCATCGGCTGCGATGTACAGGCGACGGCAGCCAGGCGGGATGGTCAGGCCGGCGAGGTGATTGACCGAGGTGGCGGCGGCAACCGGCAGCGCAGGCATCACCGACCAGAGCGAGGCCATCGTCTCGAACCCCTCACCGGCGGCCACAACCGCGCCTGGCGCAGCGGGCTCAAGGCCAAGCCAGATGGCGTTGCCCAAGAGATGACCCAGTGAGCGGCGTGGATCGGCGAGTTGCGCCTTGCCCTGACCCGAGGGATCAAGCCAGGTGCGTTGCAGGCCGGTGATCTGCCCGTCGAAGCTGGTGACAGCGGCAATCAGGGCAGGAAGCGTTCGCGTTTCGCCCGTCATGAAATCCCGGTAGTAGCAGCCGGGATGGAAGCGCAGCGCGCGCTCACGCGGGGAGAGCAGAATGCCGCGGCCGCCGAGGTATCGTTCGGCCAGCGTGCCGGCGATTGGTTGCGACATGGCGAACAGACGACGCGCCGTGTCAGGCGAGCCGCGTGCCGCGGCAGGTTGGCGCTGCGCGCCAAGGGGATGGGGCGGTGGCAGCGGCATGGAGAGGAAGCGACGTGCTTCATCCGCGACCTCGCGGAAGTCGACCAGACCACAGCTCTGCTCGATCACGTCAAGCAGGTCGCCATATTCCCCCGACGACTCGTCGACCCATTTTCCGGCTGCCTTGCCGCCAACCGCCGTGAGCCGCACATGCATGGAGCGGCCGCGTGTGTTGCGGACATCGCCAACCATCCAGTAATTGCCGGAGCGATGGCCGTTGGAGAGATATTCGCGGCACACCGCCTCGGCATGTTCGCCAAGGCGGTGTGCCAGCTCGGAGGCCGAAACGGTCATGATCGTCTCCCCTCACGCCGCAGCCGCGCGGTCGGTGACGCCGACCAGTGTGTGGCGGTCGAGGAGCGCAGCTAGGATGGACGGTCCTTGCTCGCTCGTCGGGATGAACAGCCGCAGCTTCCAGGAGATGATCTCGGAGATCAGCCCCAGCGCCTTCAGCCGGGGGACCGTCGCCTCGGTGAAGCCGATCAGCTCGATACGGTAATCGTTCATGACGCGGCTGCGGCGCAGGATCAGGCCATCGGCGAGTTGCAGTCCGATCCTGCCTTCCACAAGCCCCGTCCATGCATCTTCCGGCGCGAGCGCCGGCACATCGTCGAGCCCCAGATTGTGGAACATGGTCGCGACAAGGGTCGGAGCGATGTGACGCCCGATGATGCGCTCGCCGGCATCGGTCTGGATCCGATAGACCTGACAATCATGATCCGGCAGCCTACGCCAGATTGGCAACAGGAGGCCCGTCACGATGTGAAAGGTGCTGGTGGTGAACTCCGGGACGGCAGTGACCTCTGCCTGCCACAGGTCGCAGAACAGTTTTCGGGCGGCGGGCTGCCAGTGGGTCTCGGCAAGGGCATCGAGACCGAAGCGCAGTTCGTCCGTCGGCCGCAGCAGGCGTACGCGGTGTTCGACTGTCCCGTCGTCGAGCATTAGGCTGGCCGTCGGCAGCTGTATCGCCGCGCGGTTCGACCGCGCGTTCACCAACAAAACCGATTGCGGTTCCGCCCGGGCGATGGCCAGCGCGTCGACCAGGCTGAGCGGCCGAATCCGGTCCTTGCGTGCGACGGTCAGCACATGCGACTGCGCGCCCGAGATCGGGTGCGCGTAGACGGTGCGGCGATCGGTGACGACGATACTCTCCGCCGTGATCGTCTCCAGGCCTTTGTCATAGGAGCCGGCAGCGATCGCGCCCTCGACCTTCGCCGTCATCAGTTGCTCGAAGACCTCGAACAGCAGGTTCTGGGTTTCGATCCGCAACGCCAGCAGGCGATTGAGCCAGGTCGTGATCGGCGGCAGCTCGTCACGCAGCCCGCCCTCGTCAGTCGTCAGCGACAGCCCGGTCACGGTCTCGAAGGTGGTGAGCGAACAACCTTCGATCCTGCCCTGATGCAGCAGCATGTAAAATTGGCGAAGTGCGGCCCGCGCGTAGGGGCTTTCAAGATTGTCCTCGGCACGGAACAGCCCTGCCCCGCCGGTCTGGCGCTGGCCACGCGTGATCGCGCCCAGTGTGTCGAGCCGTCTGGCGATCGTCGACAGGAAGCGCTTGCCGGCCTTCACGTTGGCGGCTATGGGCCGGACCAGCGGCGGTTGCTTCTGATTTGTGCGGTGGGTCCGTCCGAGCCCCTGGATGGCATTGTCGGCGCGCCAGCCGGCTTCGAGCAGATAGTGCTTGCGCAGCCTCTGGTTCCTGACCCCGAGATCAGCGTGGTAGGAGCGGCCTGTGCCGCCGGCGTCCGAAAACACCAGTACGCGCTTGTCGTCATCCATAAAACTCTGGGTCTCGGCGAGATTGGCCGAGCCAGGGCGGTTTTCGACGGCCAGCCGGTCGATGCCGTCGCGGCCGGTCTTCTTCACGATGCGCCGCGAGCGGCCGGTCACCTCGGCAACGGTGTCGGTGCCAAAGTGATGGAGGATCTGGTCGAGCGCGCTACCGACCGGCGGCAGCGATGCGAGTTTTTCGATCATCACGTCGCGCCGGCGAACCGCCTCCCGGCATTGAACCGGGTTGCCATCTTCGTCGTGGTCAGGCCGCGAATAGACGTTGCCTTCGGCGTCCGAATATTGCTCGAACAGCTGGGTGGGGAAGGAGTGGATCAAGTACCCGCCGACGTACTCGCGCGGTGTGACGTCGACATGCAGGTCCGACCATTCCTCGGTCGGGATCTCGGCAAGGCGTCGCTCCATCAGCGCCTCGCCGGTCGAGACGATCTGCACGACTGCCGAATGACCCTCGATCCGGTCCTGCTCGATCGCGCCGATGAGCGTCGGCGTCATCATCGAGGTGATGAGATGGCTGAAGAAGCGCTGCTTGGTGCTCTCGAAGGCCGAGCGCGCCGCCGATTTTGCGTCGCGGTTCAGCGTGCCGGCCTCACTGGTGATGTTGGTCGCCTCGAGTGCGGCGGTCAGGTTGTTGTGAATGACCTGGAACGCGTCGGCATAGGCGTTGTAGATGCGGATCTGTTCGTCGCTTAGCTCATGCTCGAGGAGGTCGTATTCGACACCGTCATAGGAAAGCGAACGCGCCGTATAGAGGCCGAGCGATTTGAGATCGCGGGCGAGCACTTCCATCGCCGCGACACCGCCGTCCTCGATGGCCGCGACGAACTCGGCACGGTTGGCGAATGGAAAATCCTCGCTGCCCCAGATGCCGAGACGCTGCGCATAGGCCAGGTTCTCGACGGCGGTCGCACCGGTCGCGGAAACGTAGACGATTCGGGCGTCAGGCAGTGCATGCTGGAGCCGTAGGCCCGCCTTGCCTTGTTGCGAGGGCGCGACGTCGCCTCGCTCGCTTTTGCCGCCAGCGGCGTTGGCCATGGCGTGGGCCTCGTCGAAGACGATGACTCCATCGAAAGATTTTTTGGCCCCCGACAGGTTTTCTCCGGCCCCCGTCTGGCTTTCTTTAATCCCCGTCGGGCTTTCGGCCCTTCCCGTGTCTTGTCCGATCCAATCGAGGATTTGGTCGATCCGGGATTTCTTGCCCTCCCGTTCCTGCGAGCGCAGGGTTGCGTAGGTCGTGAACAGGATGCCCTCGGCAAGGCGGATCGGTGTGCCCTGCCGATAACGTGAGAGCGGCTGGACAAGAAGTTTTTCCTGGCCAAGTGCTGCCCAATCGCGCTGAGCATCTTCCAGCAATTTGTCGGACTTGGAAATCCAGATCGCACGGCGGCGGCCCTGCAGCCAGTTGTCAAGGATGATGCCGGCGACTTGCCGTCCCTTGCCGCAGCCGGTCCCGTCGCCCAAAAACCAGCCACGGCGGAAGCGGACAGCGTTCGCAGCGCCTTCTGGCGCGGCCGAGACGACATCGCAGGTCTCGTCAACCGTCCAGGCGCCGGTGAGATGGCCGCAATGGGCTTCACCCGCATAGACGACGCTTTCTAGCTGGGCGTCCGACAGCAGGCCCTCGTCGATGATCGCATCAGGAAGAAGCGGTCGATAGGAAGGTTTTGGCGGCGCGACGGCGGCCATTGCGGCCGACTGCACGAGCGGTGTCGGATGCGGTTTGGCGCGGGGAATGTCGATCGACTGGAGCGCGTAGGGCTCGTAGATCGTATCGGTGAGCCGGCCGCCCTCCTCCGGCATCCAGTCGCGCAGCTCATAGGCGAGGGGAAGGGCCGGCGTGCTGCTTGCTATGACCTGGCGAGCGGGCTTGGCCCGCACAATCGGACGGGCCGATTGGATGGCCTTCGGAGCAGCCGTTGAAACACCGAGGGGTGCGGCTCTCGCCCCCGATCGGGCGCCCATGTGCATGGCGGCATTGCGCGGGATGCCGCTGGACAATGCACCGATCGAGTCCGGAAAGCCGCCCGGTGCTCGGGGCGGCAGGGCGGAGATCCAGGAGAGCAACGTCTCGACATCCATGGCCTTGCCCGGCGAGCCGGAGAAGCTGGTTGGGTCGGTAGCAGGAACTTTGTCGATGATGGTCAAGCGGGTCTCAGTGGTGGTGCCATGGCGGGCGTAGACACGGCCGTCGATCGCCGCGGTGAAGACAATGGTGCCCTGCTGCTGCAGGCGTTCGAAGGCGGGCCGCCATTTGGGGTTTTCCGGAGACAGGCCGGTGCCGGTGACGGCGACAAGACGGCCACCCGATCGCAGGCGTGCGAATGCGGAGGAGAGATGCCTCCATGCCGCATCGGCGACATGGCCGTCGACATAGGCGCCGACGCTGAAGGGTGGATTCATCAGCACGACGGACGGCTCCATGGCCGCGTCGAGATGATCGTCGATATGGGCGGCGTCGTGCCGCGAGACGGGGAACCGTGGAAACAGCAGGCCGAGGAGATCGGCCCGCATCGCGGCAAGCTCGTTGAGGGCGATCGAGGCGCGCGCCATCTCGGCATGGACGGCGAGCAGGCCGGTGCCGGCCGAGGGTTCGAGAACGAGGTCACAAGATGCAATCGCCGCGGCGTGCGCCGTGACGAAGGCCAGCGGCAAGGGGGTGGAGAGCTGCTGCATGGCCTGGCTCTCGTCGGAGCGCCGTGTGTGGGTCGGAACGAGTTCTGCGATGCGCTTCATCATCGCCAGCGTTGCCTGCGGCGTAGTCGGCCGAGACAGGATCGCCGGGCCGAACCGACGCAGAAACAGCACCTGGGCGACCTCGAGCGCCTCATAGCCGTCCTTCCAAACCCAGAACCCTTGCGCATCGCTGCCGCCAAAACTGGTCGTCATGGCGGTGCGCAGTGCTGCGGTGGTGACAGGCTTGCCCTGCTCGAGGAAAGGCAGAAGCAGCGTTGCCGCTTGATAGATTGCCTCGGCGTTGTTGATGGAGGCCGGCGTCGGCGCGCCGAGGGGAGCGGCAGTCCGCGCAACGGCAGGTGTGGTCGAAACAATGTTCATGGAAATGTCCTTCGCGAGAGGGGAGAGTAGCGGCCGCGCCGGCACTCTCTGCGCGCCGGCCGGGCCAGACTCCTCCCGGCTCCCCTCTGCCTCTGGCGCCGATGCACCAAAGGGGTTGCGCTCTGTGCAAACCCATGACTTGAATGCGCGCACAGGGATGCGGCGGCGACCTGGAGCTGTGGAGGTGATGCGACGGTTCAGAATTGGCAGTGCGGTCTACGAGGAGGCAGCGCCTGACCTGCAGGCGGCGTTGGCGAGCGCCTATGCCCGCACCGAGCGTCCGCTATGCCTGTGCCGAGAGCCGGCCTGCCCGATGTACATCGCCCGCATCGGCGACCTCCACCTGATCAAGCGCATGCCGATGAGCGGCGGCGGGCATGATCCATCCTGCGATTCCTATGAATCGCCTTACGAACTGTCCGGCCTGGGCGCCTTGATGGGCACCGCGATACAGCTCGATCCGCAAAACGGCTTGGCCGCCCTCAAATTGGACTTCAGCCTGTCGAAGACAGGGAGCCGGGCGGCATCGGTGCCTGCGGGGCAAAGTTCCGCCAGCGTTACCGCCGATCCGAGGAGGATGTCGCTGCGTGGCCTGCTTCATTATCTCTGGCACGAGGCCGAACTGACGGTCTGGACATCGAGGTGGGCCCGCAAACGTCATTGGTGGAATGTCCGTTGGCATCTGCTCGAGGCTGCCGGGCAAATGACAGTGAGGGGCGGACCACTCGCCGACATCCTGTTCGTGCCCGAGCCGTTTCGGGCCGAGAACAAGGAAGCTATCGAGCAGCGTCGCAACGCGGTTCTCGGAACGGCGCTGCCGCCGAAATCAGGCCCACGAAAGTTGCTCGTCCTGGTCGGCGAGGTGAAGGAGATCGTGCCTGCCCGATCCGGTCAGAAACTCGTCATCAGGCATGTGCCCGGTTTTCCGTTCATGATCGACGATGCATTGCATCGCCGATTGCAGGCGCGTTTTGAAAAAGAATTGTCCCTATGGGCAGCGGATTCCAGCTCGCATCTCATGACGATCGCGACGTTCGGACTGAACCCGGCCGGCCTCGCCATTGTCGAGGAGGTCGCGTTGATGGTGGTGTCCGAGAACTGGATTCCCTACGAGACGGTGCCGGAGAAAAGGCTCGTCGATGGGCTCGCCCGCCTTCGCGAGAAGAGCGTGAAGGGATTGCGCTTTGACCTGCAACCCGACCAGCCGATCGCCAATGCGTTGCTTCAGAACAGGGACGAGCCGATAGCGCTCTTTGTCGTTCCGGCCGGAGCGGACCAGAACTTCGAAGTGTCGCTCGACGAAATGATCGCCGCGCGACCTGAGATCGGCTCCTGGGTGTGGCGGGTCGGCGAAGGCGATATGCCGCCGCTACCGCCTTGAGCCGTCGGCGGAATTTCCGTCGTCGCTTCAGTATGCCTTAGGCCAAGCCTAGCTTCTTCTTGAGCTCGGCATTTTCCTTGCGCAGACGGTCGGCAAGCAGGTTCTTTAGGCGCTTGTTTTCTTCTTCGAGCGCGACAAGATCACGGAGATCGCCGCTGTCTGAAGAAGGTGCGACAGCTCTCTTCCAATAATAGTAGGTCTGCTCGGATATGCCGGCCTGGCCGACCGCAGTCTTGCTGGTCGCGCCGGCAGCGATCGATTTCTCGATCTGGGCAAGCTTCTGGGCGCGTTCCTTCTCGGAATATGTCTTGCGGACTGTCTTCGCTGCCACGGGAGCTTCCGCGGGCTGGGGCGCAGGTTTCGCTCCGTTCTTGCGGACCGGCTTTACGAGCTCTGCCTTCGCTTTCTTTGCTCGCGGAACTTTCTTCTTCGATTCAGGCACTTCCACTTTGGCTGGGGCTACTGTCGTCTGAACAGTCTGAGCGTCCTGAAAATCGGCCATCATATACTCCGCTTGTGGTGTTTCCCCCTCTTCAGCATCAAGGGGTCTAATACTGAAGTCAATGACCTGGGAATTTGGCAGCGGAGCAGCATGAGCCGGTTGCGTCATCTCCGTGGCAATCTTGGGCAGGTCGAGATCGCCCCAGATCGAATGGCTTGGCTTCTGCTTACCGCGCCTCTGTTTCATTTCCACGATGAATGGCCGGATCTGGCGCTTCATAGTCTGTTCCTTGATATGAGCATGACTTGCAAGCCAAGTCGCAGTTCGTGTTAGCGAGTACCCGACGTATCATATCGCTTTCGCCGTGCTTTGTCGGAGAAGCCCCGCAACGAGCAAGCGGTGTGTCATGGGCCTAGGGCAATCGGCTCAATCAACGGGGGCAAAAATGCCTACCGAGAGAGAGCTGCCTCATACACGCGATGCTCAGGCGTCTAGCCGGCGGAGTGCGATGACTGTGCACAACCCGGCTGGACCGATTGCAATCCTTATATCCTTGGGAACTAATCTTCTCATGGCGGCGGATGAGCTGGACGCGCTTGTTTTCGGGATGGCGGTCGACAGCGTTCGTGCGCTTTCTGTTCCTTTCGCGGAAAAAGTCGCGGAAATCGCCCACAGAAGCCACGGCGTCCTGCTTTTCAATTTGCGCATCGATGGCGACATGGAACTTCAGCGCGTCGCCGCCATCCGGTATCCAAGCAATCAGACAGGGGTTCTGGTGCTGGATAAGCAGGGCTTGTTGACCAGCCATTGCATGGTCAATGGCACTTTCTCCAACTTTGTCGCTCCGTTGGAGGACTGGAACACGCTGCCGCTCGCAACACAGGCCAGGACGAGTATCGCCGGCCCGGCCAGCCTGTTCATCGGCGCTTTACGCAATGCCGGGTACTTCCCGCGTGGCAGGCACTGAGCAGACGTTTTTCTGAGGGCCGGATGCTTATTTCCTCGTGGCAGTTGGCCATACGGTCTCGAAGGTCGAGACAGCTGAGGATGGACGCGGTTGCATCCATTGAGCGAAAGTGGTCACCGTGATGGAGAGGTTTCGCCGTCGAGGCGCGGTTCTCGTAGACATCCATCGTCGCCTTCCTTCGTCAGCTCCGACGCAATCGCACTTTGGACAGGAACTCGTCGATCTCGAGATCCGACAGATCATCGAGCAGCTTGAAGGCAGCATCATGCCTTCCGGCGTTAACGAGAATCGTGCGTTTGCCGCGATGCTCGRCCCACCCGGTCTCGGGCTCTGCGTTGCGGGGGATTCCCCTGAGCTCGACAGGGGTGATGTTCCAGATCGCCTCGAGCTTTTCCGAGCGGGTCATGCTGTCGCTCGCGCCGGTCTCGTGGGCTATGATGGCGGCGCGCATCTTGTCTGGCGACTGGCGATCGGTGAGATCGCAGAACCCGTGAAACCAACGCTCGCGGCCCCGGATCCGGATCGCGAGGAATACGCTGGTGACGTTGCCGGCCTTATACTCAGACATGCCGAACATGCCAGTGCGCATGAAGAGCGGCGGCAGCAAATCGAGCATGAAGTGGTATTCTGACGCGTTGATCTCGAACCACTCGGCTGAATAGGGAGTGCCGGAAAGCGGATCGATGCCGGGAGTGTCTTTGTGGCGGCTGAACAGTTGGAACATCTGCTCGCGGGTGGCGACGCCGTCGAGCACCTTCCTGAAGGGTAGATGTGCGGTCATAAGGTCTCCTGAAGGCAGGTCGGCCACGCGCGGCATCACCGTTCCATGGCAACTGCTTGGTGTGTTGTGGCTGGCGACGGGCCGAGCCCGCGGCCGGCACGTGCATCGGCGATGATGGGGTTTGAAGGGGGTTAGGCGGCGCGTCGTTCGGAGGAACGCGAAGCGTCTCGACCAACTCCAGTGATGGCACGGACGGCGGCGGCGAGCGCCGGGATATCGTCGAGCATGCCGAGTGCGACGAAGTGGTTGGCCCCGCCGATGTAGTCTTTACGGCCCTTGCAGGTGCGGATCAGGACACCGTGACCTGAGGACAAACCGAACTGGCCGACCTGGATGTAGGCGTCGTCGTGGTGCAGGGTAATTTCACCGCAAACAGCGATGCCCGCCTTGTTTGAGCGCAGGTCAAAGCTTCCCTGCGGCAGCGCAAGTTCGGCGGCGAGTTTCTTCAGCCGTGAACGGGCTGTGGTGTGGAAACGTCTCTTCTGCTGCTCGTCGTAGGAGCAGGATCTTTTCCAGTCGAACATGTCGATCTCCATGAAACAAAAAAACGCCCGGGCGCGCTATGGCGATCCCGGGCTTGAGCGTGAGTTGGAACTGGATTGGGCCCGGCGGGAGTGCCGGGCCCGGTGCGAGCGTGAGGCCGGTTATTCGGCGGCCTGAAGGTGGTCGGCCTCGTCGCTGTCTATGGTCACCGGCTCATCGGAGGACGGATCCGCATCGTCGGCGAGGAAGGCCGGCAGCTCGGCGGCATCGCCGTCGAGAGCCGCCTCGTCCGACATCTCGCTGGCGGCCGCGTCGCCTGCATCGGCAGACACTTCATCGATCTCAACGCGCAGCGGCTCTGGCAGCCAGTTCGAGCCTTCGAGAAGACGGGCAGCTTCACGGGCCATGATGTCCTTCTTCATGTGGTCGATCAGCTGCGCGGAGTCTGCGCCACGCGCTTCACGGACAGCCTGTAGAATCCGCGCCTTGGTGAGCCGCCCGAGGAACTCGACAGTGGGCGTCCACCCGGCGTCGACCATGTCGAACTGGAGCGAGCGGCCAAGCACGTCTACATGCTCGAGCGCCTTCGCTCGCCTGTTCCAGGGTTCGACCACCGCATTGAGGGTCAGCGAGACGCAGTGCGCGAAAAGCGCCTTGCGGCTTGCTTCATCGAGGCCGAGAAGGAAGTCCCACAGGCCTTCCGCCTCATCGGGCAAATCGCGGTCCCAGGCTTCGTGCCGCTCGGCGATCTCCTTGGCCCAGGAGGTCTCGGCAAGACCGTCAACCTGGCTGAAGCTGCCGCTCTTCATGCTGATCTCCAGGCACGTGTTCGGCGCGAAGCGATAGAAGACCTGCAAGACGAAGGCATGGAGTGCGGCGATGATGGCGATATCGACGTCGCCGGCGAGCGCGTTGCGTAGCGCCAGCGTGCGCTGCGCCGTCAGGTCGAAGACGAGCCGATCAGGGAGGGGCTTGATGCCATCGTCCTCGCCGTCGTCGCCAGAGGCGTCGTTCACCGGCTGGCCGTTGAGGACAACGCCATCGCCGTCGTCGTCGCCATTGGATCGGGTTTGGCCTTCGGTGCCCCCTTCCTCGCCCTCATCGACGTCGCTGGTTTCGGGCCGCGGCTCGTCCTCGGACCGAACGAAACCGGCGTCGACCTGGAGCTTGCCGTTCGCGGCAAGCATAACGAACACCCCGGCAATGGTCTTCTGGGCGAAATCGTAGCTTTGAGGACGATCATCGATCGCATCGAGCTCGGCACCCAGCTGGTCAAGCTTCGCCTCGATTGCCTCGTCGGTCTCCTCTGCCTTGGCATAGTCCGCATCCAGCTTGTCGTATTCTGCCTTCAGCGCGTCGTAGCGTTCGATCTCCTCGGCGCTGAGCTCCTGCGCCTCGGCGTAGATGCGCCGCATTCCGGAGGTGTGGCCATAGGGAAAGCTGATCGCCGCCTCCACCCATTTCCAGCCTTCAGCGCGGATCGCCTCGGCATCCACCTTCAGCCTGTCGACGACAAGCTGCTCGAGGAGTGCGGCATCCTGGTACCAGCCACCGGAATCCTGCTCGAACAGGTCGCGCAGGATAACGCCGCCGGCCGCCTCATAGGCTTCGGCACCGACATAGACGGCCCGGCGATCATCGGCCCGCACAGTCGTCTCCGTCAGCAGGCGCCTGATGTAGTATGGTTCCTGCATGTGCGAGCTGGAAATCCGCTCCCAGACCTGCTCCTGGCGCGCGTGATCGTCCGAGATCGAAAACGCCATGATCTGTTCGAGTCGGATTTCGTCCTTCTCGTAGAGCTCGAGAAGCTTTGGCGATACCGATGCCAGCCGCAGACGCTGTCTCACTGTGGCCGGCGACACGAAAAAGCGGGCGCCGATCTCGTCCGGATCGAGGCCCTGGTCGCTGAGTGTCTTGAAGGCCCGAAACTGGTCGAGCGGGTGCAGGTCGGCGCGCCGCAGGTTTTCAGCAAGCGAATCTTCCTCGGCCGAGGTCTCCTGCGCGCGGTTGACGATGCAGGGGATTGGCTCGTTCTTCGCCAGGCGTTTTTGCTTGATCAGGATGCCGAGCGCGAGATAACGCCGGCCGCCAGCGGGCACCTCAAAAGTGTCGGTCTCCTCGCCCTCACTATCGAGCACGGGACGGACGTTCAGACTCTGGATCAACTTTCGCCGTCCGATATCTTCGGCCAGCTGTTCGATCGACACGCCGTCCTTGATACGCCGGACATTTTTCTGCGACAACATTAGCTTGTCGTAGGGAATGTTCTCCGCGGCGTTCATCGCGATCTTCTGAATGGCGTTCTTTGCCATGGTCAGGTTCTCCATGACGGGCGGCCCGGGGCCTCTCCCCGAACCTCCAAGCCCGTCAAAAACCCTCCCCTCCCCCCTCTGCCTCCCGGCCTCACGCCGACCTGGCCCCGGCCCGCGGATCTCGACGCGACCGAGCCGCCCGAGGGGCCTCCAGCATGTTGGGCACCGGGCTCTATCCACGAAAAAAGCGCCGTCCCCCTGCTTAGGAGGACCGCGCTGGAATTGATGGAGACGGCCCGGAGGCGAGGCCGGCGGCGAGAGTTTTCGTAGCCGGCCTGCGGAGGATCATGCGGCGAAGTCGAGAAGCTTCTTGGCTTTGCCTTCCATGTCCAGGCGGACGTCCTGATGCGGCTTGTCGCGCGCGACCCGCGTGATGCCCTGCACGAAATCAAAGATCGATTCCGGCGGTCTCCCTTCCTCCATGAGAACAGTATCGATGATCTTCGTGGTCTCGGACTTGGAGAAGCCGCGCTTGCGCAGGAAGTTTTGGCGGTCTTCGTCATCTCGGGCAACGATCCGTTGCCGCGCAGTCTTGATGCCGTTGACGAACGGCAGGGGTGACGAATCGGCAAACTGGATCAAGGCCGGCTCGGCTTCCAGGGCGAAACGGGAGGCCGCGTATTTCGAATGGCGGATGGTGATTTCTTCGAAATCTTCCACGCCCCACAGATTGCGATTCTGACAAACTGCGCGCAGATAGAAGCTGGCGATGCCGAGGGTGCGGGCTCCGACTTCGGAATTCCAGCAGTAGAAGCCGCGGAAATAGAGATCCGGTTCCCCATTTGGCAGCCGTCCGGCCTCGATCGGGTTCAGATCGTCGACGAGGAACACAAAGACATCGCGGTCTGACGCGTAGAGCGTCGTGGTGTCGCGGGAGTTGTCGACGTGCGGATTGTAGATACCTGTCGACCAGTCGAGCACACCGGGCACCTTCCAACGCGTGTCGCCGGTACCGTTGCCGGCGATCTTCTGCACGGCGTCGACCAGTTCTGAGTCAAATATTCTGCCGTAATCCGGGCCCGTCACCGCCCGCAACTCGAGGCGTCCGTTCTCGATTTCCAGCGTCTTCACCTGTTCAGCGCGGTGATTGAGGAGACCGTGCTGAAGGTTGATCGCCGCGAGCGGGGCTGGAAGCTGACGCAGATAGGTGGCTGGCGCGCCGACCAGGCTGGCAAGCTGGCCAAAACTCCAATGCGTGGGGGCAACAGGGGCGGGCGCATCGGGCAGCATTAGCCTCAGACGCTCCGGATCGTCACGGCTGGCCTCGATGCGGATCAGCTCACTTTCGACGATGCGGGTCTTGCTGCGCTCCGACCGGCTCTTCACCGCATTTCCAAGGTCATTGAGCGACAGGTATCGCTCATCCGCCGGCCGGTTGAACCATTCTGACGACACGCGGCCAATACGCTGGCCGCGGCTGAGGTCGACCTTGTATCCGGCACGCTCGTTGCGCTTTGGCGCAAGAATTTCCATTTGGGTCATGGTTGTAGCTCCTCGGCGGACGCCGTGAGACTCTCTCCCGGACCTTTACCCGCCACCGCACCCCGCCCGCCCTCTTTCTCTCCCGGCACCCGCGCGCCACTAGCAGCGTCGCCATTGCAGCAGCGGCCGCCTCAAGGCTGGCACCGTCCAGGAAAGCCCGAGCCTAAGACCAGGCGCCGCTTCACCTTCCGGACACGTCAGAATTCGCTGTGCTTCCTTGCGCAACAAGACCGGTGCCCATCCGAATTCAGGTAGCGGCGTGCTGAAATTGGACAGGCAACTTGTATTGAGATTGGGCAACCGTCAGTTCTGTTCTGGCCCTAGCCACGAATGTATAAATTGACCCAACGTCATGATACGCGAAGACCGTGTCACGGTCGGAATTGAGAGTGCAATTGCATGTCGAGCAGGTTCGTCCGGCCCGTGGTGGTGCAAGTTGGCCGGCATGACCGTGAGCGCGTCATATTCGATGTGAACGACGCAGCGACGATCCTGCTGCGGAGTCTCCCTCATCAGACGAACAAGCGAAAACTGGCTATGGATGCATGTCTTCAGGTTCTGCGTGGTGAAGCACAGCCGCCGGTAGCTAGACGGGCCTTCGTTGTAGCGGCGTTAGAAGCGAAAATCCTACGCAGCGACTGAGGCCGAAGCGGAACATCGCGCCTCTCGACAACGGGCAGGTAGACCGGCAATATCTACCTCGATCGGAGATGGCATATGCGAAATTTGCCGAGCGACATCGATGCTGACGTTGTGATCGAAGTCAGTCGGCTTATCGATGATGCCGAGGATCTCTTGCCTTTGCCGGTGCACGAACTGGTCAAGCGGATTCGTACGATACTGCAGACCCGCCTTTCCGACCAAGCTATCGAAGAACTGGTGGTCGAGATGGCATCGACACGCGGGTTGCCCATGGTCTTCGACAATCCTGCAGAATAGTCAATTCTTCCACATCTCTTGTGAAAATATCGGCAAAAGCAGGCGGCGAATTGCCATTGTCCTTCGAATGACCGGAGAGAATGGCAGGCCGAGAAACGGCCTTAGGTCAGTCTTCGCCAGCCGGGCTGGCGAATATAAGCCATCGGCTTAACCGCTCTGACCATGGCTCTCAATTCACCGATGAAGTGGCAACGCGATACTGCCCAATTCTGGCTGCGAGATCGCGCAATCACCGCCGGGCCTCGTCACCTCAGTTTACCCGTTTCTCGCGCGCAAGAAAAAGGCCGGACCAAGGTCCGGCCAGGTATGAAGGTTAAAACCTCCAGAGGGGAACGCGCCGGACGAATGGGAGGAAACATCCGACGCACCGCGCATATGGGTCAGCAAAGGTGACACTTCAACAACATGCCGGTAGGCCACCAGACCTGTCCTCTTGGTGCACTGAAGCTTGCGTGCTTGATGCGATTGCCAATTTGAGTGCCTGGTTCAGCCAGCCTTGCTCAGGTTGCCGGCAGACGATTTACCCGTCCGCCGATCCTGTTCTATCTCGTAGTTGACCTTCTGGCCGTCAGCAAGCGTCGATAGGCCAGCGCGCTCGACAGCAGAAATATGGACAAACACGTCCTGTCCACCACCGTCGGGTTGAATGAAGCCAAAGCCCTTGGTCGCGTTGAACCACTTTACCGTTCCAGTCGCCATAAAGGTGTTTCCTTGCCGTAAGTGTCTACCTGTCCGCTGGCCGACCGCACTGGCCGCAGCTGTTTCAGATACATGCAGCAAATGGCCCTCATAGCAAGTCTTTGGGCCTGTTTGACGACCTTTTGGCGCCAAGCGGTGGGGGCGCTAACGCCACCTTGATAATTGAGCAGTGCCAGCATCGTATGCTTGGAAACAAGACTCTCGGAATACTGCCCCACCCTTGTGCCTTGTCGGTCAGACGCGCGGACAACCACCAAGACTGCTGCTGGTCGACGAAACCAACGACCCAAAAGGCCGCATTGGCTTTGAGCTGGGCGCAAAGCGACAAGCTGCGGGATCGGCGATCGTCATCCCGTCATCTTCGCCATCGCGCCGTTCGCCTTGAGCGCCGCCATCAGCATCGGCCCGACAGAGAACTGCCCTGACGTCGCCTTTTCGGTCAGTACCCGCAAATAGCCGCCGGCCGAGTTGATGTGCTGCGCCCTTTGCAGAATGCAGGCAATCACGATCGCCGCGATCTCTTGGCCCATCACATGGCACGCCTCCTCATACGCAGACGGCGAAACGCCCAGATATCCCCGCACCTGGGCGGCCGTTATCATGAGATCGCGCCAATTGCCGATCCCGTCGACGGCATAATCCGCAATTTCGGGGCAAGCCTTCAGCACCATCCCTAGTGGGTATGTTTTCGGCGCCTCTGCGGTCCTCGTACTGGGCGCGACCGTCGCCCCGCTTTTCTCTAAAGCAGGTTCAAATTCAAAAATAGAGTCGGTATTTGAATCAGATTGCTGCCGCTCGTTTTGGGAGTCATTGCCGCTCGAATACGTGGATTTCATATGGATTTCCAGCAGCTTATCCACATCATCCCGCAAGGCGGCCATCTCGGCAACGATAGGCTCGATCTCGGCAACGCAAGCTCGGCGCGGAATTGCCTCCACAACGCCGCGGAAACGCTTCCACAGGCCTCCCCAGTCGCCCGGGGCATCTTCGTCAAGGGCCGCCTCTATCAGCTTGTGGATGTCACGGCGGTGCAAGGTGATCCGCTCGCGCATAAGCCTGAGCGCCCGGTTGTCGGCACGAACACGCTCGGCAGCCGCCTCGATCTCGTAAGCACGGGCCAGCAGCGGCGCCAGGGAGAAGCCGAATGCTTCCTCGATCTCCCCTCCCCGGCCCTTGCGGGCGTAACGCTTGCCGTTCGGGCTATCCCGACGGATGATCAGCCCGCAGTCAACAAGAGCCGCCAGGTGGCGCCTGACTGTGGGCTCGGGCATTCCGTGCGCCCTGAGCGACAGCTGTGCGTTCGAGGGAAAGACGATGAGGTCGTTTTCCTCACTCAATTCGCTGTCAGGATAGAATGATAGCAACGCATTCAAGACGGCCAGCGCACGATCGCCGATGCCGACGATGCTCTTGCCCTCGCAGAGGTTGCGGTAGATCTGCCATTTGTCGACGACCCTGCCCTTGGGGATTTCACGTGAATCGTTTTGCGCTGCCAGCATGGCAAGCGACATCGGCCGCCGCCCGAAGGGCGTCGTTGCAATACCCGTCTCCATTTTCTTTCACCCTCTATCAGGCAAAAGAAATCCGCTCGCCAAAACGACGCCAATGACTCTTGACAGTGATTCGTGGAGATGCGATTCTCAGAGTGCTTAGTTCAGAGAGAGGCTTCCACGGCTTGCCGTTTGGGGGCCTTTTTCTTTTGCGGTTTCAGACTCCTTGTTTCATGGTGGACTTCCGAAAGGCCTCGAACAGGTCGTCCAGTTGTCCGGCGATAAACGCTGCGAAACGCGATCCTTCAGCCTCTCCCACCGCAATCATGGTAGTTTTTCCGTTGTCTTTGAGGCTGACGCTGACTGTTTTGTCTGGAGCAGCCCAGGATTTCAGAGCAATCTTGGGCTTTGATGGCTTGGCCGGACCCGCAGGTTCTTTGATCGCATTATGATCCAATGGTAGCGTCTCAAGCAGAATAATGAATCTTTCGTCGGACGTTGCCTCACGAAATTTGTTTTTGCGAATAAAGGCTTTTGCGAGTGAGCCGTCGACTGAATAGCGGTTCGAGAATTCTTGCCATCGTCCTCGACCAATCCCGGGAGCTTTACCAATCGATTGCAGTATCTCCTTGTCGACCGAGGAGGCGATTTTGATCATCTCGGAGACATGCGATTTTCCTGTCGACAACGAAGCGCAGATGGTGTCCCGTTTGTACCCCGCTTCCTGCTGTGCAAGCGCAAAAGCGCACTTTTCAATGTATGAAAGGTCCTCTCGAGCGGTGTTTTCTTCGCCTTGGAAAATGACTGCTTGTTCATCAGTTAACTCGCGGACGGCCGCTTTGAAGCCGATCCCAAGCTGCTTAGCTGCGGCAAGTCGTCTGCGACCATAGACGATTTGAAACTCGCCATCCTTGCCTTGTACTGGCCGAACCAATCCAGGCACAATTTGACCGCGCTCCCGCATGGATTCTGTGATCTCAGCAATGGCGGAAATTTCGTAGGCGTCATCATATCGATCGGTGATAGATGACGGCCGTATTTTGTCGGGATCGAGTTCAATGATCTGTTCGCCTGACTTCAGTAACTTGTCGGCGATATCGCTACGCTCTTGCATTTGGCGAACACCAGCCGCCACCTTCATCAGGTGCGGCGACGACGTGCGGCGGCTAACGCCCTCCTCCGTATTCTCTTCCCCGAGTTGCCCCAAAACAGCAGCAAACATGCCCTTAGAATCTTTACGGCTCACTGTTCACGCCTCCATGCCATTGTGATGAGGCTTTCTATTTCCGCGTTCGCGGCGTTGATCGATTCGATTGCACGATCATAAGTTTTAGGTGCCGAGAACCTCGATCGTTGCACTTCATAGAGGCTCTGCTTCCACGTAAGAGCGTCCGCAACCGCAGTGGATTTGGAGACCGAATTCAGAAGTAAATCCTCGCCAAACACTTGGCGCATTAAGGCCTGCATGTTGGCTTGCGGGTGGTCGTTGGCCTCAAACTTTGTGATGAGGAATTTGGCGAAATCCCAATGTGCGCCTGCACCAGCCTCATCCAGGATTTGCATATAAGATGCGGCCAGCTCCAAAAACTTCCCTGTGGAGTCGACATCGAGCATATGCGCTGGAACTGGGATTAGGACACCGGTAGCGGCAGTGAGTGACGAAAGCGTCAGGAAATTGAGTGACGGCGCACAGTCGAGAAGAACGATATCGTAGCTGTCGACGATCTGTTCGAGGGCCTGTGACACTCGAAGCAGGAAACTGGTTCCTCCGCTCTTGCGCATTTCAAGGGTAACGGCCGTTTCGAATTCTGTCAGCTCAAGACCGGCGCAGATGACATCGAATCCGATGATATGCGTCTGATGAATGATCTTTTCCGTTGGCACCGGATCATCAAACCGAATCGCCGAGTAAAGGGTGTCACCTTCTCGGTAGTCAAATCCCGGTAACGCTCCTTGCAGACTTGTTAACGACGCTTGGGGATCCATATCGACTGCGAGAACGCGATATCCTCGTAGTGCCAACCAATGACCCAAGTGAATAGTGGTCGCTGTCTTGGACGATCCGCCTTTGAAGTTCGTGATCGCGATGATCTGGCAATCCTCGCCTTTAACACGACGAGGATTGATCCATTTCTTCCGTGCCTTTTCCGCCAGGTGCATCCGCAGGTCCAGTACCTGCTCCACAGAATATAGGCGCTTCCCGGTGGCCGTTGTCTCTGGCTCGGGTCCCTGCCCTTTTAAGGAGACCTGTCGTATGTAAGCTTCGGTCACTCCCAGCAATGCTGCCACTTCAGTCGAAGTGAATTTGCGCATCGAGCGAACCGCGTCAGGAGGATACTGAGCCAGCGAGAGATTGTTGAGTGCCTTCTCGAGTTTCGTCGAGAAGGTATTCATGAACTGAAGGCTGCTTAGATGCCGCGTCACCCAGATTCTCCTCTTGCACCCAGCGCCTATTGATAGCGACTGTGGTTAACAAGCTGTTAACGCCACGCCAACTACGCCAACTTTTCGAATTACGCGGTTTTTCCGTTACTGGGGTTATGCCCGATTCGGAGAAGTCGGGCAAATGGACATAAGGCAGTTCCCAGATGGGAACTTTCGCTATCGCTGGCTCCACTATTCCGTCAAAATTGCGCATCAGGTGTTGAAAAATATAGCTATGAAGGTGGTCACGCAGCATGGGCGCACGGGCGAGTCCGTTGACCGCGTTGTTCTGGTGAATTAGTCGACGTCGGTGTGCCGGTTGGCTCTAGCTTCCGCGGGCGGCGGCAAGCGAACTACAAAGGCGCGGGTAGCTTTCGGCGCCTGGAGACACGCCCGACATTGGTGCGGCGTCGAAATTCCCCTTGGTGACGGCAGGCACGGTTACTCGCGCAGTCCCTAGGGAGGTATCACATCCTTCGTCGGAGACGATCGGATGTGTTTGTGATGCAGCCCGGCCACGACCCTTCCGATGTCACTTCGGTAATCGCGCCTACCAGGCTGGCAAGTTAGACGCCCCACGGCCCCCTTCCCTGCAACAAGGCATTCCGCGCCAAGTGGTTCTCGAGAATGGCAACTCAACGGCTAGGATTCGTCTTAGGCAGCCCACGCGAGTTGACAGCAATCAGCCACCGTTTGACACGTGGGCGTCCTGTCCACGCGCTCCCCCCTCCAGTGCGTAGTCGATGAGGCAAGCAGGAGGCTGCAGCGGTCGCCAGGCGGCCTACCTCTGGGTCTAGACCAACGGTTGGCGAAGGATCCCGAGGACGCATCGAGAATGCAAACTTCTCGCATAACTCTTCGTCTCGCACTCACCACCCGCACTTTAAGTTCCCAGCTGGGAACAGGTCTCAAGTTGGAGGGATGCACGGCACCAAGAGACCCTGGACACTCATCAACTTTATGGTTGGGAATGTGGTTCTCGGGCGCATTGCCGCATCCCGAGTCACCTGCGGCTATAGGCGTACCGCACCCCACAAATCCTGACGCCATAGTTAGAACTCGAAACCAGTCACGCCGTCGCTGATACTTACGTGTCATCTCGGCACTGGCGTGGCAGCTGCTTTTTGCACATAGCGCTCGTGACCTCGGCCGAGGACGCGCGCAGCGAATGGCCAGAAAAAACCTTTGGCCGCGCTCGCCTCGGGAAAGACCCCCGCGCTCGCCGGCGGCCAAGGCGGCGCGTTTGACCAGCCGCGCCACCTCCTGATCGTTCAGCCGCTCAACTCCCACCGCCTTGCCCTGACCGGTGACGAAGCGGAAGAGGGAGCCATGCGCTATACGGGCCAGCTTCAGCCAGGTCTGCCAGGGCGACAACCGGGCAGCTGTCGGACGAGCCGCGACCAATTTCGACCTCGCGCCAGCCGGTCTTGCCCGCAACGTAACCAGCACGCCATGTCTGGAAAGAATTCAATCCAGCCGCGACCGTCGTCGGTTTGATCACGCGCAACACCAGGCCGACGATTTCGGATCGGCGCAAGCCACCGACTAAGCCCAAAAGGCGCATGGCACGGTCGCGCAGACCACGCAGTGTGCCGCGGTCGAGCGTTTCCCAGCATGGCGAAAAGATCATCGAGGAGGAGGGCTTCCCTTTGACGGGGGAGGCTGTTTGTTGCCGATGCGGGCGAGCACGGTGGCGATATGCCGGTCCTTTGGGTCGAGCGGTTGACCGCGAGGACATGCGGCGCTCGATGGTCGACACCGACTTGTTGTCCCTCTGCCGATCCCCAGGCCTGGGCCGTGATGTAGAGGCCGCCGATTTGTGGGTCTGGCGGCTGCGGATCAAACGACTGACGCCGGCAGCAGGCGCAAAAATCCTTCCAGTCGGCGGCATCGGCGCGACGGGTGTTTGCCGAACTTGCTTCCTCGACACAGTCGCGCGCACGGTCGGCTCAATCCGCGTACGCTAGGCGGCACTTCGAATTGGTTCGGTACCGAGCTTGAAAGTTGCCCAGAACTGCCATATCTTTTGCACAAGAAATATGACTCTCAATATGGTAGGATGAATTCTGTGGCCCACGCACTCAAGATCCCCGAGCAGAATGGACCTCTGATCTTGTCCTATATGGACCGGAACGGGAAGATTGCGATCGAGCAGGTCGCGGACGGTTTTGGCATGTCCAAGGGCCAGTTGGCCCAGACCGCCGGTCTTGCGCGCGAGACCCTTTATCGGTCAGAGCGCAGCGCTGCGGTAAAGACACAGGGGCGTCTGCGGGAAATGCTCGAGATCATCAGCCGCGTTACGGATTGGGCGGGTGGCAAGGAGCAGGCGATGGCTTGGTATCGGGCTCAGCCGCTTCCAGCATTTGGGGGACGCACCGCTGAGGCGCTGGTGAAGGACGGCAGGGCCGCTGCGGTCCGTGATTATCTCGATCACATGGCCGTTGGCGGGTTTGCGTGAGGTTCGTCAGAACCTGCTACCGGGCACACGATCCACGCTGGGCTTTCAAGCCGACTTCCGGTGAAGGAGCGGCGATCAGAGGTGCGCGATTCAATCCCAAAGGTGTGCCGGCGCTCTATCTCGCGTTGACCCTTATGACGGCGATCAAGGAAGCCAATCAGGGCTTCGCGCAGCGGATCGATCCGTGCGTGCTTTGCTCCTATGAGATCGATTGTGACGACATCGCGGATCTGACAACGGAAGAGGGGAGGGCAGAGTTTTCTGTGACGCTCGAAGAGATGGCCTGCGCCTGGGCGACGGCTCTTAGCGACAGAGAGCGCCCGGCGTCCTGGTCCATCTACGACCGGCTGCGGCCTCGAAATATTGCCGGCATTGTGGTTCCGAGCTTTGCGCCGAGCGCCGAGATGGAGGATCGCAACCTGGTCCTTTGGGACTGGGGTCCGGATCTGCCGCACAAGGTAACTGTATTCGACCCGAGCGGCCGGTTGCCGAAGGACCAGCTATCCTGGCGATAACGCACGCTCGGCTCCGAAGGGCAGGGGAGTCTTTCGCCCTACAGGCCTGATGCCTTGGTGAGATTGACCCGGAAGCGGTCACGCCGTCGCTGGTACTTGCGTGTCATCTCCGCCGAGGTGTGGCCAAGCTGCTTCTGCACGTAACGCTCGTCGACCTCGGCCGAGGAGGCGAGCCCGGCGCGCAGTGAATGTCCGGAAAACTTCTGTCCCCGCTCGCCCTCGGAGAGATCGCCGCGCACGCCGGCGGCCAAGGCCGTGCGCTTGACCAACCGGGCCACCTCCTGATCGTTGAGCCGATCGACGCCGACCGTTTTACCCTGACCAGTAACACGGCGGAACAAGGGGCCATGCGCGATGCGGGCAAACCTCAGCCAGGTCTCGAGCGCGACAACCGGGCAGGTGGCGTCGGACGAACCGCGGCCGATCTCCACCTCGCGCCAGCCGGTCTTGCCGCGCAGTGTCACAAGAGCACCTTTGTCGAGCACCTCGACCCAGCCGCAGCCATCCTCGGTTTGATCGCGGGCAAGATCGAGGCCGACGATTTCGGAGCGGCGCAAGCCGCCTGCGAAGCCCAAAAGCAGCATGGCGCGGTCACGCAGGCCACGCAGCGTGCCGCGGTCGAGCGTCTCCAGCATGGCAACAAGATCGTCGCGCAGTACGGCCTCCTTCTGACGGGGCGGGGCGGCGTGCGTGTTGCGGATGCCGGCGAGCACGGTGGCGATATGACGGTCCTTCCGGTCAAGCGATTGGCCGCGCTGCGTGTAGTTCCAGGTCAGGGATGACAGGCGGCGCTCGATCGTCGCCACCGCCTTTTTGTCCCTTCCAGTGCCCGAAGCCTGCGCGGTGATATAGAGGCCAACGGTCTGCGGGTCCGGCCGCGATGGATCAAAAGACTGGCGCCGGCACCAGGCGCAAAAATGCTTCCAGTCGGCTGCGTAGGCGCGACGGGTGTTCGCCGAACTTGCTGCCTCGACATAATCGCGCGCACGGTCGGCGAGCTTTTCGAGATGCGTAGGCAACGATGTCTGTCGCGGGTCAAGGACCGGCGGGGGAGGGGAGGGGCCTTCATCCGGCCGCCCCATCTCCATGACGACGTCGACAATGTCCGGCAGGTCATCGGTGTCGATTGCGTCGGTGGACACCATCAAATTACGGGCTTTGCCCATCCAGCCTCGTCCATTCTACTCTCGCAGCAATGCGATTCTTACGAGCGAAGGTGCGGCCAAAGTCCGGAATTGTCCACCGCGAGCTGTGTGACGGAATAGCTGCGCGAATTGCCTCCGCTCCGGTCCTGGTATCGCATCAGCGGAGCGCAACGGGCCTTTCCGATCCAGGGATGGTCTCTCCTTGCTATCATGTTCAACATCCTTTATATTCCGTTCAACAGATGGAGATCCCAAGATGACCATACGTGGCGCAGCGACAGCCGCAAGCGAGGAGCGGATCGCCCACACCCGCAACCGTCTGGTGCTTGAGCAGGCGAGGGCGGTCGGCCTGCTTGGCGCGGCCAAGAACACACGCCTTTCCGGCAGGGTGCCGTCGGAATTGATCGAGGCGGCAAAGAAGCGCGCCCATGTGACCTCCGACACCGAACTGCTTGAGCTCGCCTTGTCGCGGCTGGCCCTCGAGGATGATTTTGGCGCCCGGCTCGTCGGCCGCAAGGGCAGCATCTCCGCGGACATCGATCTTGGCATTTGATCTAGGCGGCGCACTGCGGTCCCTAAAACCACAGCGGCGGAGCGCTGGGCTGGAACGGCGACCAGATTCCACCCTGTCCTGGGCAGGTGACCAGCCGCCTGTCGGCGGCGTATTGCTCCTCGACACCAGCGTCTATCTGGATGTCCTGCAGGGACGTACGCCCGAAGCGGTCGATAACCTTCTGACGTATCGGCTCTGTCACCACTCGGCCGTCTGCCTTGCCGAGCTCAGCCACGTGTTCGGCCGGCTCGACCCGGCGCACCCGACGACGAAGTCGGTCCTGGGAGCCGTTGCTGATACGATCGAGGATATTCCGGCGCACCGGCTGCATGCACCCGACGCCACCGCTTGGGGACGCGCCGGCATGCTGGCCGGCCTGTTGTTCCGGCTGAGCCATCTGCCGAAAGGGAAGGGGCATGAACGCCGCTTCCTCAACGATGCGCTGATCTTTCACCAGGCCGGTATGCTCGGGGCGACGGTCCTGACCGGCAATGTTGGCGATTTCGATTACCTCAGCCAGCTTGTTCCGTCGGTACGTGTGATCTTTTATCGGCCGGTGACAGGCTCGCGCCTGCCGCGTTGAAGCGTTAGGCGCTATCGTAGCCGTTACAGGAAAGACCGTCGCGCTGTAGGGATGGTCCGGAGGGTCGCTGGGCGTGAATTTTGGGCTTCTGCGCGACGAAAACGGCCCATTTCTCATGTAGAGCGCAAAACGAACGATAATGCAAGATTATCATTCGTTTCACCGCCCCGACAGGCTGTGCGCTTTGGCGCGAAAACGATAGCGCAAAGCGCACGGCCGCTTTACCCTCCAAAACCATGATTCGCCTCGATCCCGCGACCGCCAGCTCCGCCGCGCCGCCGATCGTGCCCACCTGGGCGCTCGCCGCCGGCGCCGCCAGCGACGCCGACGCCGCCTTCCAGGCCGGCGCCGCCCTGGCCGCGCTCGACACCCTTGCCTGGGCGCAGCCTGCCTGGGCCGGCGCCTGGCGGCAGCGGCTGGCGCTTCGCTGTGCCGCCGCCAGCATGCGGCTCGCCGGCCGCGCCGAGGATGCGGCCGCCCTGCGCGACGCCTGGCACCTGCGGCCGGTCGGCGTTGATCCCGGTCCCGCCGGCGCCATCCTTGGCGCCTGGCGACAGCTGGCCGGGCAGCCGCCCGTCACCGCCGATCGTTTCGCCAGGATCGTCGAGATGCTCGGACTCCACTGGGACGGTGCCGCGCTTGCCGCGCTTCGCGCGGAGGTCGATAACCTGGCAAAGTCGCAGCGGCCGGCGCCGTTCGCCGCCGCGGCGATCGCCGCTCACGTCGTCGCCATGCGGCCCGACTGCGAGCTTTTTGCCTGGTGGCTCGCTGACCTGGTGCTGGCGCAAAGCCTGCGCTGGCCGCGGCCGCTGCCGCTGCTGATGGCTCAGGTTTTTGCTTCGGTCTTTCGCGGCGAGGCCGGCGGCAGGCGCATCCGACCCGGGGACGAGAATTTTGAGCGGGCGGTTTGCCTGGCGCTGGTGGCGGCGGGGGCAGACGCCTGCCGGCTGGCCGCCGAGCTGTCGCGCCGCGCCGAAAAACTTCTGGCGGTGGCTCCAAAATTGCGCGCCAAGGGTGCCGGCGAGGTGATTTTTGCACTACTCAACGAAGATGCCGTTTCGGGCTCGCTGACGACGAAAAGCCTGTCGCGTTTTGCGGCGCGACGCCTGTTCGAGCGGCTGCAACAATTGGATGCCGTGCGCGAGCTTTCCGGCCGCACCACCTTTCGGCTGTTTGGGTTGTAGCGATGAGCGAAGCGTCTGCCCGCCGCAAGCCAAACGGTCAGCCAGCTTTGCTGGATACCGAGCTGGAGCACCTGCCGCCAGAACTGCGCTGGCGCGAATGGATGGGCCGCGTCGAAGCGGTGATCTTTGCCGCAAATGAACCGGTGAGACGCAGTGTCCTCGCGCGGGTGGTGGGAAGGAATTGCAATATCGAACTGATCATCGACGACATCCGCGCCGAACTCGCCGAGCGCCCCTACGAGCTGGTCGCCGTCGCCGGCGGCTGGCAGCACCGGACCAAGAAAATTTTTGGGGACACCATCCACGCCGCATTTGGCACGGCAGCGGGCGAGGGGGCAAAAGAACTGTCGCAGGCGGAGGCGCTGGTCTTGATGTGCATTGCCTATTTCCAGCCGATCACCCGTGGCGAGCTGTCCAGTTTTTTCGGCAAGGAGGTGTCGCGCGACCTGATCGGCGTGCTGCGCGGGCAGGACCTCATCGCCTCGGGGCCGCGCAGCCCGCAGCCGGGCGCGCCGTATACCTATGTGACGACCAAAAATTTTCTGTCGCAGTTCGGGCTCGACACGTTGCGCCAGCTGCCGGATTTCGAGGCGCTTGAGGACGCCGGGCTGCTGTCGAAGGAAAAACTGCTGGCTGGTGACATCATTCCAGGGTTTGCAGATATCGACGATGATGGCGCCAGCGCCGCGCTCGACGAATAGATGATCCCATCAAGGCGGGACAATCCACGCGATCTCGCCGCTCGTCAGATAGACGATTGCACCACGCACGGCGCCGGTCGCGGACAGATAATCACGCAGCTGCTGCACATGTGCTTCGCGCACAGCAGGTGTGGGATGAACGTCGGATTTCAGCTCAGCCTCACCCGGACATCTGCCGGAAAGCGGGCACTACATTGCCGAGGAAGCACCCGAGCAATCTGCTCGGCAACGTACTTTAGCATTGCGCGAGGCGGAGTTTCATCGGTCGCGAACACTCTTCCTGGATATCGCATCAGGCAGAGCTGAACGGCAAATCCGAGCTGATTGTGTTCTCGTCTGCGAAGTCCAATCGCAAGCCTGTCAGCCGACGACAACGAATAGTGGCGGATGAGGCCGTCCTCATCGGTTGGTATATCGAAAAGTCTCTGTCGATCCTGAACCTTGAGAAGCCGCCGTTTACCTGTCGCCCAACTCCTTCCACGACTAATCTGCCGGAAGCGTTGTCGAGTCGGACGGGCGACAAAATAGAAACTGAGTACCCTGCGATGGCAATCCACAGGGATCGGATGCTGCACGGCCGCACTACGGCAGAGTTCATGATCCGTTCGCCCTTAGCGTACGATTTCGCACTGCTCTTGTTCCGACCCCCTATTCAAGCGGCATTCGTGCGAACGACTAATGAAGCGGCGCCTTGTCGGCAGCGACCCTAGAAAGGCCGAGTGATTACAAGTGCAAGCCGCGAGCGGTCATCCCGCTGACCGTTCTGTACCAAGGTCTGCTGTCCTAGAATTGTGACCCTCGTTTATTCTTTGAAAATTGAATGTTGCTGCTCAAGATCTGAAAATATTTTCCCTATGCCACAAGACTCTAGGACGATGGCCATTGGTCAAGGCTACGCTGGGCACGCGACTGGCGCTAAACATTGCCCGGCTCACGCTACCCAAATGAGGCGACAGCAGTACGGAACCGTCGTCTTCAAAACTCACCAATCCGGCATCGAACGCAGCGTCCCAGTGTGCTGCTAGGAGAATTCCGTTGTGGACATCGAGCCGTTCTGCGTCGCTCACACAGGCTGCCCAAGGGACAATGTGTGAGGCGCGCAGCAATGCCGGATCATCGATCCCTGTAATCGGGCAACGTCCCTGCCAGTATTCCATCAGCGCGCGGCGAAAAATGTCCTGCCCGATCCGCTGGCGAACGATCCGTTCGGCCTCGGTCGCACCCAGTGTCGCCACCTCGTCTTCGAAACGTTTGAGCGGCGCGTTGGGAAGGCTGAGAGATAGTTGATAGATGCGGCTTAGGGCGACGCGCATCGCCTCTTGTTCCGAGAAAGCAAAGGCGGCGCGGCAAGCGCTGGGCATCGGCTCGACGCGCTCAGCTGCGAGTTCAACAGCGACCCCAGGGTGCTCCACAGCAATAAACCAGTGCGTTGGTGAAGCAGCCAACGCGATCTCGCCGTCAATCGTATAGGAACCAAAGAAGAGCCACCCGTCTGCACTGCCGCTGTCGCGGTGATAACCGTGGTTCGCGGCGGCTTCACGTAATTCGCTACCTTGTACGAAGGGTAGTGACCGGAACCGCTCGTTTGTCGTCAGAGTCATCTGGGACGCAATCTGAGTCAGAGATTCATTTTGAACAGTCGATCGTCGGGGGGAGCACTGCACAACGTCAAACGCAGCCAGGGTACTGTCTGGAATTCTGACGGCGGCGCCGTCGTGGTGGTAATCACATACTGGAAAGTCGGTGACGTACCTAGACGCTCAAGCTTCAGTGCCAAGTCGAACAGCCGGTAGTAGAGCGAGACGCCCAAATCAGCTTCTCTCGGGCTGTCGTGGAGAAGAAAGCCCGGAAGCTGCGCCTTGCCCTCGATCGCCAGGATGAGTGCCGCGAGGTCAAACGCAACGACTTTAAGGGAATCGACCGCTGCCGTCGAAAGCGAGCCTCCCTTTACGACCTTGGCTTGAAGACCGTTTGCGTGCAGTGTAACGGCGCCGGTCGCGCCATCAGCGACGAGATAACGAATAACCGCGTCGAAATAGCCGGAAAGTCGAACAAGGACGTTTTGGGAGGAACGCTGAAGATCGAGGATACTTCGAGCGGCTAAATCTCGATCGGCCAACGCTCTCGTTATCTCGCCCTCGACACGCGCTAACTCCTCGTTGTGCATCTTGTAGCGTTCGGTCGTCGTGACATGTCCCTTAGCGGCGGAGACCTGTTGAGACTGGGCGACTAAGGCGTGTGTGAGCTTTTCGACGGTGGACGCAAAGCGATCGTATTCCTGTCGAGAAGCGGATATCGCGATCTTCAGAGACCTTGATTCAGCCTCCAGCACGCCACGTGCCTTAGCTCTCTGATCGAGTTCGGTGGCAAGCGCATCTCGTTCGGCGATTCGCTCCGCGATGAAGGCTTGCTCATTAGCCGTGATTGGCTGACCGCAGGAAAGGCAAAGCGGGTTCTCAGCATCGCGAACCCGTGTGCTGGCTTTCGCATGCCGATCATCCAGCATTCGAACAAGCTCGCCGATCCCAGCAAACTCGCTATCTACAACGGCGAGGCGAGTCTCTACGGCTTGAAGCTCGGCTCGCTTGCTTTCCGCTTCCTTTCGCGCTGATTCCAGTTTCGCCACCAGGTTGGGGTCAATTTGCGCTTGCTGCCGCTCCAGCTCCTCGTCGGCACGCCGCTGCCATAGATCGAGCGCTTCGGCGTTATGGGTTGGATCGCCGCCAAACGTTGCGGAAAAACCTCGAGCCAAATCGTCCCGGATCCATTGGAGGCGATCGCGCCGTTGCAGGGCCGCCGCATGTGTTCGTTCATGCCGGCGCATTTCGGCCGCGACCTCGATCTCTTCAGGTTGCAGCGCATTGAGAAGCAGGCGCACGATGGAAAGACGGTCAGAGGTCGAGAGATTGCGCGACGGTGACCTAGATTCCGTTTGGGGCGCCCGCCATTCTAGCGGCCCAAGTAACCGGCATTCTTGATCCCGTGTCAGCCAGGCAAGGGCCGATTCCCATCCGTCATCAATCGCATTGGAAACTGGCATGTGCTGCACGGCGGTTGGCATGATGGCTTGCACGATGGCGTGCCGAAGTGGCGACATGCCGGTGTTGACCATTTCAGCATGAAGAGCAGTTTCAAGATCCCCTCCCTCTTGTGCCAGCTGCCGACCACGCGAGCGGCCAATCGGACGGACGACGATCCACTGACTGCCTTCGAGCATGATTTCGGCGCCGACATATGAATCCGGAAGCGCGTTGCCGATGAGGTGTCGTTGCTCCTGCGAACCGAAACTGTCCTCGCCAAGGCAGTAACGCAACAAGCGGCAGAAGCTGCTCTTCCCGCCACCATGCCCAATAGGGCCTTCGCGCTCGTCGGAATCGGGCGACCAAACGATGTTCAGACCTGGTCGTAGGGAAATGTCCCGCAGAATTGCGCCTGGTTCTTTCCATATGACAACACGCCGAACCCAGAGTCGAGGACCACTCAGGCCCGCCGCCGGGGTGATCGCGTCAAGCGACGCGGTGAGTAGGTCAAGCTGCGAGTGCAATTCTGATGAAATCCCTTTCTTCCTGCGGCAGCGCGTTTTGTACATTCTCAAGAGAGATTGACCGTATCGCGTGCCAGACGAAATCCGCACGCCCTTCGCACCAGGCTGGGAGTGTGTAGTCGTAAATCGAAGCGCCTCGATCCCATGTCTGGCTGGCGGTATCAAAGCGGAGCGCACGCTCGGCGGCCAAACGAGCCTTCGCCTGACCAAACGTTCCGAGATGGGCAGATGCAATTCCGCTGACGACGGTCGACGAAGGCAAGTCGGCGTCAGACCCCACAAGGCGACGCCATTCCGTCTGACGTGCGCCGTCCAAGTGCCGCATCAGCAAGTGGGGCCGTGCCACGAAGAGCAACGCGTGGACGACCTCGCGTACAGTCTTCGGGCCACGCATGCGTCTCAGAAGACCCGCCAGCAAATGACGCACATCAATTTCACCGCTTAGTTGATGTTCCCATTCCGAGTCCGCAATTGTATCAGTCACAGGTGCGGCTGCTGTCATCCTCTCATAAGCGGCGAGAACGAGACGACGGGTGCGGTATTCACCGTATTTCGCGATCTCGTTCTTCTTCAGCACGCGGAAGGTTTCAGACGGATAATCCTCGCCCATTACGTCTGTCGGGTCGAGCACGTAGCGCAGTTCGTCGCGGGAAAGACCGTAGGCAAGTGCATACCAAGCGTCGAGTTCGGCGCGCAACAGGGCACGGCGGTCCTCGTCCCAGGCGAAGGGCGGGTCGTCACAGCCGAGATCGAGCGCGAAGGGGGCCATCGAATGGCTGGTGTAGGTGAGCTCCAGCACGCGCGGCACGATGAAGTGGAGATCGGCATCTGTGTAGGTGGTCGGCGACAGGACAGGAAACTGGTTTAGGTAACCATATGTCAGGTGCGTTCCGCCGACCTTTTGCCGAGCGGCAAAGTCGAGAACAACGGACGAAAGGTTGGCATGGAACGCCGCCCATAGCTCCGGCCTTGCTGATATGATGAATAGCGGTGAGGTATGCCCCGCAGCCGATCGGGGAAACGTCGTCGCAATGACAGTCCGCTCATTCTGAGGTTTGGATATGTCGCGCCAGCCCATTAGCCACCCACGATCCCAACCCCTCGCGCGCAATCGGCTGTCGACCTCGCGTCGGGGCACCAAATAGCGTGCGCAAGGCTCAAACGTCGGGTCCTGCTTCTCAGCAAGCGTCACGTCGCGACTGTCGAGACCGTCATAAGTCGCCCAGCGGTGATCGAACTGGTGGATCATCTTCGCTTCATAGAGCGGCACATATCGGTCGCTGGCTACGCTGCCGGTCGAGAGGTCGAGATTCAGTCTGTCGCTACCACCGGTGAGCGCGAGCGCCGCTTGGGGCGGACGTGCACCTCCCTCACGCACCCAATCGGTGCCGGCGTGCACATAGCCACTTTTGGCGAGCTGTTCAGCGGTGCGGAACAGGCTGCTGTCGTTCGACATGTGGAACATCGCCATGAACGACACGCCCCACGGATTTCCCGCTGCGCCCCGCGATTCCTGTACGAGGACGGGAATGCGATTATAGATATATTTTGTTATCTCTGCATCGCGACGGGTTCTGAATATCGGAAGCGTATATGTGTTCGGATTGACCAGCTTAACGTCCTGAACCGACATTTGAAACTGGCGCGTCTGGTCAGCAATGTCCTCACTAGTCTTCAAAACAAAACTAAAGGTTGGTGGGTCATCCTCCGAACTGCCCGTCAATGTCATCAAACAAAATTTGAACGTAGCATGCCCAATGGCGTTGAAGAACTCAAATCCAGTCTGAAAATCACGCAAACTAGCAAGCCGACGATCATGGAGGAGATGTCCAAAAAACGGCGCGGTCGTTGCGTCCGTTGCGATGCCCGTCGGCACAATCACGCCCGCCCGCCCGCCCCCTCGCGTCAAATTCAGGAAATGCTCCGCGAAGAGGGCATAGGTGTTGACGTCGCCTGTGCCGGTGAAGCGGTACCGGCCACCATCTTCGCCTGGCACGCGCGCGAAGAGCGAAGCCGCCTCGGCGATGCGTTTCGCAATCTCGAACGCCTCGAAAAGCTGCCGCTCCTGGCTGCCGGCCGGGGCCCCGGCTAAGTTGGCGATGGCAAGCGTGCGGGCGGCGGCGTTGGGCTCATCGGCGATGGCCGTGCCGGCGAAGAACTCTTGCTCCTGCAGCTTTATCCGCTCCCACGGTGGGTTGCCGAGCACCACGTCGAAGCCACCGCGGCCGATCATCACGTCGGGGAACTCTATCGGCCAGTGGAACGCGCGCGCGGCGAAGGCGGCAGCGTCGATCGCCGCCGCGAGCCGGCCCACAGGTGGGCGGCGGTCAAGCGCCTCGCGGACATGTCGAGTCGTGGGGACAAGAGGCCTCGTGGTCGCGTCGGGCAGAGCCGGTTTCGGCAGTACGAAAGCGCCAACATATGCGTTGCAGGCAACGGTGAGATGCCACCAGTCCTGCGAACTGCGCAGCTCCTGATAAGCACGAGCCTTAGCGCGAACCTCCGGAACGCTGCCCTCCGGCATGGCGTGAAACCGATCAAACGCCTGCGCCAGCTTCTCTGGCGCGATTGCGCGCCGAAGCAGCGGAGCGTCGCGTTCGGCCCGGTTGGTCTTCTTCAGGCCGTTTGCAGTCGCCTTTTCGTCGCCGGTCAGCGCCTTGTAGGCGTCGTCGGGAATACCCTCTTCAAGGGCCTTGAGAGCGAAGACGCCGAGCAGCGCGTCGCCACATCGGATATTGGCATCAAGGAAGCCGAGCGGCTGCCCGGGAGACACGCTTTCGATCCACAACGCGACCTTCGCGAGCTCAACGGCCATTGGGTTTCGGTCAACGCCATGGATGCAGTGGCCCACGACGTCGCGAAGAGCGGCCTGTCGGTCGGGCGCATCAGGGTTGCGCAGTTCGGCAACACGGTTGGCCATGCGGCGCGCGGCACCCAGCAGGAAGTGGCCCGAGCCGCAGGCCGGGTCGATAACGCGAAGGTCGAGAACAGCGTCTGCGCCGCCATTAGCCTCGGCGCGCTCCAGAACCGGATCGAGCGCGCTATCGAGCAGAGTCTCGACCAGGCTGTCGGGTGTGTAGTAGCTGCCGCTGGTTTTGCGGGCATTGCCTTTTGCGCCGAAGTCCAGCTCGAAGTCTCCGTTGGTACGCAGGATCGGCCGGATCTCTAGTAGGCTTTCGTAGACGGAACCCAGCTCCTCCGTCTTCATGTCGCGCCAATTGATACGGGTGCGGGTGGATTCAACCTCAAGGAAACCAAGGCGGTAGACCGCCATCAGGAAATTGCGGTTGGGGATTTTCGACGAACGCATGGTCGGAGTCTGCCCACCGCCGAAAAGCCCAGCGAGCGCCGGCAGGCCAAGCAACGCCTCGCCATTTTCTAGCGCCGCCAGCGTCACCTTCATGCCTTCCCACGCATCATGGTGGGCGTCGTAGGCCGTGCGCCGAGCCGAACGCTCACGCCAGAAGCCGAAGCCGTAGCTGCCGGCATAGAGTTCACGCACCTTGCGTGGCGCGGCCGGCGGGTGGAGCAGGTCGCGATCCTCGGCGACAGCGAGGAAGATCAGCCTATAAACCGTGCGCAGCAGTTCCTCGAAAAGCGTGTCGAGCGACAGCTCGCCCGACTCGATGCTGGCCAGCACCTGCGGATTGGCGGAGACGAGGCCCTGGCCAAGTTCCTTCAGCGCCGCCTCGACGCCGTCGCGAAGCCGCTCGCGTGCGGCTGTGCCCTGCTTCTGCCCAGCCTCACGCCATCTCTCCAACGGCGTGGCTGAAGCCGCAGCGCCGGCAGCGCCGAAACGCGAGGCATGGATCAGCAGCCAGAGCGCGGTAAAATCGGCGAACATTTCATCACGGAAGATCGCGGCGAGATCGGCCTCGATCCAAGCGGCGCGTGTTAGGCTCGCATTGTCGCGCATCAGCCGGACGCGGTCGCCGGCGAAGACAAGGCCCCAGGTTGCTTCTACGCTGGCGTTCAGCCAATCCTGCAGGAGCACCACGGGCGACCGCCGGGCGCGACCGCCATCACCGTCGCCGAATTCGGCCAGCGCCCTGGTGAAGCCCTCGCTGCTAGGCATCGGCGCGGCACAGACGATTGGAACGCGCCCGCCCTTCGCTTCCAAAGCTATGCGGTAGCGCCGCGCGCCCTCCTGGTGCTCGACTGGGCCGACTAGGTCGGTGAAACCGAAAACCTGTGTAAGTAACCCATTGGCGAAAATGGCGACTTGCGAGATTGTTGGTGCATCGATTTTTGCGAAAGCCTGCCAGTGCGCCTGGCCAATTCGAAAGTATCGCGCGATCTCATCCCCGATGTTGGTGCCCTTGGGGCAATCGTATTCGACGGCGCTCTTCGGGTTGCGTCCGGTCTTGACGATCTCTGCGATCTGCTCAGACGCGATCAGTCCGCCTTCGACGACGATCGCCTCAAGTCCAAGCACTGTAGGGCGGCGGGTCGGACGAGCCATCAGCCGACCTCCGGGATCAGAACATAAAGGCCGATGATGTCCGCCGGGAGAACCGCGCTGACTTCGGTCGTCGAGCCGCCGCGCGCGGCTTCCGTGACGCGCTGGTGGTCGTGGCTAAGCTTTTTCGCCCTTGCATCTGCGTAGGTGGCGATTGCCTGACCATAGCCGTCGATGCGGGCGAGCGCATCCGACAGTCGGCGCTCGATAACGCTGCGCTCGAGATTGCCCGACGCCTCTGGCTCTAGAAGTGCAAGTGCGTCTGCACCGCCTGCGGCCGCATCTTGCTCCATGCCTTCGAAGGCGAGCGCGGTCGCTTCTTCGGCGAGCAAGGTGCGGCTGGCGCGCCCGCTCGTCACAAGGGTGAAGCGAAGTCGCATCAGAAGAACTGTAGTCATCCGCGACACTGCACGCGTGCGCCACGCTCCCGCCCGGCCGAGTGGGGAACCACCCTGTCGCCCGCCGGGATCAAGCGCGCCCTCCGCCATGTTCTCGGCGAGCGTTGCGACGAGGGGATGAACGCGGCCAACGTGGGCGATGTCGGGCTGGAGATCGTCTTTGAAAGTGACGGTGCGCGTGCCGGTCAACCCGCGCGCGGCGAGCCGCTCGCGAAGCTGTGTAGGCAGCTGATCGTAGTGCACACGAAAATTGGTACCGATTTCGCCGATGGACCCTTTGTACATGCGGTCGAGCGCGCGGCGCGTGAAACGCTGCACCTCTTCAGGTCCACCGTTCAACGCGCGCATGCCTTTCCATTCGGGAAGAACTTCCGCCGGCTTTAGCGTGACCTGAGCATAGCGCGTTTGGCTCTTCTTCGCGTTCTCCTCAGCGTCACGCCATTCGGATTCGAGCTTAGCGCCAGCATCCCCGAAGTCGAAAGACCCCTGCGCTCGGGGACGCTGCGAGCGGAGAAGCATCGCCTGCAAGAGCGCATTGGCAACGCTCGCCGAATCCTCCGGCACTGGCACCGTCACGCCGGTCTCTTTGCGTATGCGTTCGGCCTTCCGGGTAATGACATCGAGTACCGCGCCGTCGATCATGCTGTTCTCGCCGAACATCATCACTGTCCAGACCGCCCTCGCAGGTTGACCAAATCGGTCGACGCGGCCCTCGCGTTGCTGGTGGCGGGTGGGATTCCAGTTGAGGTCGAAGTGAACAACAGCGTTAAATTGCGCCTGGAGGTTGATGCCTTCGGAAAGGCAGTCGGTCGCGACGAGGATGCGATCCGAATGATCGGCCAGCGCCTCGACCCGTGCCCGCCGTTCCTCAGGCGTTAGGCGTCCAGTGACAACGTCGATCGTCGACTTTTTGAAGGCGGTCCCTAACGCCTCGCCGACCGCCTCGGCCGAAGAGATAAAACGGCAGAACACGATCGGTCTCGCGCCCTCTGCCAGCAGTGATTTAATCTGCCGAACGAGTTCACGAAATTTGGGATCATCGCTTGTGCGGCCTGCAAGCTGCTTGGCCTGCCCAATAAGGCGGTCGAGCGCTGCCTGCTCTTCGCGGTCGATGGCCGTGGCAGGTTCAACATCGGTGTCAGTGAAGGTGCCTTCCTCTGCATCGAACAACGCGGGCTCCAGCGTCTCTTCGTTGGCCATGCCTGCAAGCCGGTTGCGCAATGCTGAAACGGCGGCAGCGGGCGAAGAGCCAACGCAGCGCATCAGTGCCAAAGTGCCCCAGAAGGCAAGTCGGCGAGCACGGTCGCCGTTGGTGCGCTGGGTGATGCCCAAACAATAGTCGAGTACGTCTTCCTGGAAGGTTTGGAACTCGCTCGCAAGCGTATATGGCGCCGGCCGATCCATGTGTTGGGCGAAGACACGGTCCTCGGCCCATTGACCTTCGATGTCGGGACGGCGCCGCTGTACGAAATGCTGGGCGAGACGTCGCCGATAGCGCTCGATGGCGTTGGCGTCCGCGCTTCCAGGGAAGCTGGCGAGGTCCGGATGCAACAAGCTAAGGAGGCGCGCATATGCATCCTGATTGCCGCTGTGCGGCGTGGCCGTCAGCAGCAGCATGTGCCTGCTCTCCGCATCGGCCACACGGCGCAGCAGGTCGAAACGCTGCTGCGTGCCGCGTTCGCTGCCGCCTACGCAGGCATGGGCCTCGTCGAYGATCACCATCTCCGGACAATGCAGTGCAAAGCTGTCCCGGCGGCTGTCCGCCTTTATGTAATCGAGACTGACGACTGTGAATGGATAAGCCCGGAAGATCGTGTCTGAAAGAGCGAGGCCTCGCTCCAGCGCGCGGGCGCGGGCGGAAGTTACCGCGACGGCGTCGATGTCGAACTTCGACAACAGCTCCCCAACCCACTGATCTACCAGATGGGGTGGGCAAAGCACTGTAAAACGGTCGATCTCGCCCCGGTCCAGCATCTCGCGTAGAATGATGCCGGCCTCGATCGTCTTTCCGATGCCGACATCGTCGGCGATCAGCATGCGCTTGACCTCAAGCTTAAGCGCCATCAGCAGTGGTACGAGCTGGTAGGCGCGCAGCTCGACGCCCAGGTGTGCGGCGCTTCGGAACGGCCCAGCCCCTCTTCTCAGCGAAAGACGCAGCGCGTCGGCAAGCAACCGTGCGGCATCCTGTGTGTCGAGCTGGTCGACGGAGGGGAGACCGAACTGAGCTGCCTTGACCGGCTCAGGCTCCAGCACAGACACGAGGTTTATTGCGTCCTCCTCCGACCCGGAAAGGGGACGAACACGAACGATCCCATCAGCCGGCGTGCCCAAAATGATCCATTCGCGGCCGCGCGCGCGAACCAGGTCGCCAGTCTGAAGAACAGGAAGGTTCACGCGGTCACTCCAAGGGCGTCGGCGAGTGCGGTTGGCATCATGGGTCCGGGCATCGCCGGGAGTTCGACGAGATCACGACCGATATCGGCGCAGCGCTCAGCAATCGAATCCGGGGCGGGGCCAGTCACCGCCATCACGCCACGATCAGGCCAGCAGAGCGGGTACCGGACGCCGTCGATTGTCTCTGCGACTGGCATCGGTGCCGCCCAGCCTTGCAATGCGGTGACCCAAGGATCAGCGCCATTACCTGCGCCGCGTCCCACGGTATCGCATTTGAAGAGAGCGCCGAGCATCCCTTGAACCGCCGGATCGCGCCGCTCGATAAGCTCGTGGTCCGGCTGGTTGTAGTAGGAGAGGAGGCAACGATAGCAACCAGCTTTGCAGCTATCAGTTCGCTCGATAAGCAATCCGGACTCGTCCCGGTCGAAATGCATCAGATCAAGAGCGCGGGAGCCGAGTTCGTGCCACCGCTCGTGACCCTCCATCAGCCGTTTGAGTACACCCGCGCCACCCTCCGAGGCCTCATATAGGAGGATGGCATTCCGGTTCGCACGGGTAGGCAAGGGCTCGCCAAGCAATTCGCCGGTTTCCAGGACGTGCTCGGTTTCGATGGCGCGGACGAGTGCGTGCTGGAGTGTTGCCAACTGGGCCTCGCTCAACGGCTGATGAACTTGGATGAGCATCGCATTTTTTGTGTCCTCGACCACCGGCACGATTGTCTGGCGCCGCGCCCCCCGGGGATCGTCCCCTTCGTCATCACCCTGGGTTTCGTTCTTGAGCCAGCGCCCTGTCAGCGTGTCGATATCAAATCCGTGCAGTTCCTTCGACGCTCGACGGCGCAAGCCGAGATTGACGCGAGATAGCCGCGTGCGTGGTCCGTAGCGCAGCGTCATCAGTTGCTCTCCGGCAGCGCCGAGAGTCAGTTCCTGCTGTCCTTCACCCTGCCACTGGAAAATTGTCTGGATCTCAAATCCTCGGCGCTGCCTGTCCTCGTCATTGGCGGTGATTCGCGCGCCCGGGACGGCATCGACATTGTCGATCCGAAACAGCTTGGCGATCTTTCCCTCACTGGTCAGCGCCGCCCCACAGACACCGCAGCGTTCCTGGGTTTCCTCCTCATGTGCGGCTCCACAGGTCTGACAACAATTAAGCGTCCGCGTAGCGAGCAGTCCGTCTTCGCCGCGCGAACCCGATGGCAACTTCGCTCGATTGCAACGGTAGGCCTTGCCTTCGTGATAGACGAGGCTGTTAGGACCGAACTCAGAGATTGCCAGGAAGCGCGGTCGCTGGAGAACGGTCGATGACTTCTCTGCGTCTATGAATGCGTAGAGCGGCAGTCGGGGGAAATTGTACCCCGGTAGGAATCCCTCCGTTGCCAGGTAGCGGTAACTGTAGAAATCTGACCCGGAGGAAGACTTACCCGTCTCTAGCAGCTCCAGCTGACGTGAGGCGCTGAGGTAGCGCGAGCGGGCATCACGCCGCTCTGTCGCCGAAAGCCCCGTACGCTTTTCAATGGCGGCTGCGTCGTCAAGCTCGCGTTGTGCCGAACTATACAGGCTGCGCCATCGATCGAATGCTTGCGAGAATGCGATCTCAGCGTCCTCCCAGACTTGGTGGACAAACGCCTCGGGATTCGGAATATCGCCGATGCCATTCACCGGGAGCGCCGAGCTGATCACCGCAACAGCCCGCCTGAGGTCCGAGCCGCTGGCAGTCGCGACCCGAAACGCGTTGGATAGTCGCTCGCATACGGGGAGCCCCGCTTCTTGCATGCGTAGGTTCTCCGGAATGGCCGGCGACAACCCTTCCCGCGCGGCGGCGAGCCACTCCGCATGGACGTGACTCGCCAGCAAATCAATGTTCACGAGGTCGATCGCGGGAGGCCGTACAATGCCTGCTACCAGGTCAGCTCGTCGCTCGAAGTAGTACTGGTCGTGAGGGCTCTGCGCTGCGCAATAAGTAACAACGAGTGCCGCCTGCCCGCTGCGGCCGGCACGGCCGGCACGTTGCGCATAGTTAGCCGGGGTTGGGGGAACATTACGCAGGAAAACGAGATTGAGCTGCGAGATATCGACGCCAAGTTCCATTGTTGGAGAGCAGAAAAGCAGCGGAAGGAAGTCGGTGCGTTCGCGCTGCTGCATGTCCGCTGCGGCCTCTTTCAGGCGCGCCTTGTCTGCCTCGCCATAACGAAAGCGATCCTCTCGCCACTGGCGGACCACGGATTCTACCTGTGCGGTATGTTCTCGCGCTTCAAAGGAGAACGGCAAGCGTCCGACGTCTCCAAGTCGCTCGGCGACATCTGCATAAAGTTGCGAAAAGAATCGGTTCTCCTGTCCCGGTTTTGCCTGTCCACTCCCTGGATGAAGTCGAATAGCGTTTGGGGCGAGTCGCCAGCCCCTTGTACCCCCAACCGTAAAATGGCGGACGATCTGATGGCTGTCCGCCGCTTCCAGCATAGCTTCAACCAACGTCAATCGATCGGCCAGCGAAAGAGGGGTCCCAAGTGCCTTTTCGATCGCGCGAGCAATCCGACTTCTGCCTGTAGCCCGAATGGTGGCAATATCTTCTGCGGCGCGTTGCTCAACTCGGGGAGGAGGCTCGGTAATCAGGATACCCTGCCTAGCAAGGTCCCTATCCTGCTCTTCTCGTGCAATGGACCACGGGGCCTTGAGTAGCGATCGAGAACGTTCGGCGATCTGTTCCAAGCTGACCCTGTCAAGCGCATCGACGCTGATCGCAAGGCCCTCGCGCATTGCATCGAGAAGGACGACGAACATCGCCGCCCGGACTTGCGGCGCCGCATTGGCGAGATGCGGATTGGCGCCACAGGCTTCCTCGTCCGCCGCGAGCATGGGGATACCGGGATATCGGACCTGCACCAGCGCGAGTTGATCGAGGTTGGGGTTTGTGTAGCGCCAGCCCCTCCGCAGATCGTTCCAGAGACGGTGGGCCAGGACCCGGTTAATCGCGATCTTGGCATCGTCGAGCGCCGCAAATCCCCGCGGATTCGGATCAAGCATCCACTCCTCGCGCCTCTCTGTCCGTTCGGGTTCGAAACCCAGTGCTCGCCGAAGCGCGTCTCCGAACTGTTCGTGCGAGAGCCCGTCAGACCCCGCCTGACGGACAGCGCGAAGCATCGCGCCGCGCAACAGCGTCACGAAGATGAAATCGTTGAAGTGTCCCGCCTGAAGGGCCGCGTCTTGCCGATTGTCCGTGAAACCGAGCAGCTTGCGCCGATACTGGTCGAGTGTGCCGTCGCGGGCCATCCAATCGAGTGCAGCGGCAGTGATCAGTGTGGTCGCCGAGCTGCGGCCTTCCGCAGAGAGGCCGGCTAGCTTATTTATGTCGCGCGCCTGTGGCGCGGGTTGATGCCGACAGTGTGGACAGAAGCGATACTTGCCGGCGAAGAACCAGGTAGTCGCTCCAGCACCATCCGGAATACCGTCGGGCGCTAGGATCATGCGCCGGCCTTCGTGGTTTACCCTGTGAGTAGATTTCAACCGTGTTCCTGATGCTGTCTGCTCGATCCAATCGTCGGGGTAACAGTCAGAAGTTCCGTCGAAGGCCAGATCAGATGCAGCATCGGGCACGAGGAAGCCGTGCCAGGTCCCCTCCTCATCGATCTCATCACGCGGAGACACGTCGATCGACCGGGCAATAACGGTGCCGTTGGACTCGACCGAGACGCTGTGAATCTCCTGTCCGCATTCACGACAGAAGAAAGTCGGATAGAGTCGAGCGTTCGGCTTGTCCGGATCGAGCTTCTCTCCAACCAGGCGAACTGAACGGGCGGTGGCCGGCTCAATCGTGGCATGGGCATGGCCCGCTCCAGACAGAAAGCGATGCAGTTTGAAAGCCATGAAGGCTTGGTCACCGGTTCCGTCACGTTCATTCTCCGGCGCGCTCATTGCGACCAGACGCTGACCGATCGCCTGTTTACATACGTCGGCAGGCAGAGCCGTTTGCGCTGCGAGCTCCTCGGCGGCCCGTGTCAGCGTCATCGGCTGGCGTCGACGTAGCGTTTCCTGAGCAATTAGACCGATATTGAGTTCGATCCAGCTTGACAGGGCGTCGACCATGAACGCGTTGTCCGTCAGTTTCCCGGTGGAGGAGCTTAATACGGCTTGCTGCAGTTGCGCCTCGAACAGCGCACCGCCTCCGGAGAATTGCGTTTTCCGTTCAAGGCTCTCGGTAATAACGTCATCGCTTTGTACTGGACTGCCAAATAGCAGGGAGCCTACCGAGGCAACTGCCGCACGCCCGGCGTCATCGTCTGCGGACGCCATCGTTGCTGAAGTGCCGACGCAAAGCATGTCCGGCGATCCGACCCTCTCGCGAACCCGGCGCACCAACATCCCGACGTCAGCACCCTGCCTGCCCCGATAGGTATGCAGTTCGTCAAGCACTAGGAAATCCAAGCCCTCCATGTTGCGGATAACGTCGCGGTCGAGTTCGTCCTGCCTCGTCATAAGCAGTTCAAGCATCATGAAGTTGGTGAGAATGATGTCGGGCTGTTCGACTGCTATCTGCCTTCGATCGGCATCACTTTCCTGCCCTGTATAGCGGCGGAAAGTTGGCCGCATCGACGCTGGCAAGCCCGAGGACCCAATGAACTTCTCCAGTTCCTCTCGCTGACTGTTGGCCAGCGCATTCATGGGATAGATGATAATCGCTCGCGTGCGTTGTGCCTCGCCAACTCGGCGCGCCCGCAGGATACGATCGACAATCGGCACGAAGAAACAGAGTGACTTTCCGGATCCTGTACCAGTGGTAACGATGTAATTGCGCCGCTGCTGCGCCTTGGCCAAAGCCTGTTCCTGGTGTCGGTGCAGCGTAATCGGAGCTCGCGGTTTACCCGCCGCGAAGATGTGAGCAGCGGCCGGATCGAGATCACCTCGTTCGATCAATTCGGCAATCTTGGCACCTTTCCTGAAATTTGGATTGAGGCCAATCAGCGGTTCCGGCCAATAGCGACCGGATGCGTACTCGGCGTCGATCTGCGATTTCAAATCAGGTGCGCGGATGTTGGTGAATGATCTCGCGAAAGATTCGTATCGTGCAATCAGATCAGCATCGAGTTGAAAAACGTCCAAGTTGGAATTCCCCCCAAATTCCGGCACTCCGCCATGGCCCGGACAATTAAAGCTCATAGGACCGCTGTTAGGCGTCGGTCATCCAATGAGGCTTGCGGATGCAGATCAACGCTGCCTCATGCCATCCCGGCAGTATAAACCTCAGTTGGAAGATGAGGCATTGTTCGCTTCTTTGTACAAGCACAAAATTCGGTGCGGCAGCGGAATCGCTGACGACCTTCGCATGTGGTTCAGGACAGAACCCTCGGTGAATGCCAATAGACCCTCTTTGCAATCACGGATTCCATTGTTGCCGGTTGTCATGTCCCTGCTTCGTGGCCCGGCGATCGCGATGTTTGACCGATTGTAGGTTCTGATAAGTGGATGTTATCGGAGGGTAGAGACCGCCCGCCTTCTCGAACGTCGGTCGCTCTGGCTTACCCGCGCGTGGTCCGCAAAATCGTCATTGCAGACCGCTTGACGCTTTGCTGATATGAGCAAAGGCTAAATTGCCAAGGACCACTGCATCGCGGAGGTAGCTTCTTTTGCATGCAACCGGAATTTGTTGAGCCTCTACAGCTCGCTCTAGTTCTTCTAGCTGGCGTCCTCGCTGGTATGGCCTTGGAGCGTTTTCTATCAAGAGAGCGGAGGCAAGCTTGGAGGGCAAAGAACCGCTTGCGCTGGGCGAGAGAGCGCAGTGGGGGCGACATCCTTAGCGGCTTGTGGGTCACTCCGAAGCCTGTTTCCGCGCCACCGAAACTAACTGATCCTGCTGACCAGTTGCGGATTGTCATGGGTGCGAACTTCACTATTCAACCGCTCCTCAACAGGAGTGAAGTGCGCGTCTTCAAGGAACTTGATCGCATGGTGATCAGCTGCAATCCGGGATGGCAAGTCATGGCCCAAGTGTCTCTGGGCGAAATTCTGCGTAGCGCCAACGCCGACGCCTACAGCTGCATCAACTCCAAACGGGTGGACCTTCTACTTGTGGACGAGAACTGTCTGCCTCGACATGCACTCGAATACCAAGGCCATGCACATCACCAAGGGACGGCAGCAGCACGTGATGCAGTAAAAAAGGAAGCCCTGCGACGGGCTGGCATCAGTTATCACGAAATTGTCGGCGGTCACACGACACCTTCCGAACTCAGGCGACTGGTCGAGAAGCTTGTGGATCGGCCAGCCGCAGCTCAATAGCTAAGCCGACTTCTCTGGCTTACTGGCTGTTGCCGACCTGACCCGGATACGCATAACTCCGCCATCGAGTTGTTCGATTTCGAACGCATTGGTCTTCCGCACGAGATCGCTCAGCTTACGGAAGCCGAAGGTTCTAGGATCGAAATCGGATGCCAAGTTGGCAAGCTGATTGCCTACCGCACCAAGTGGCACCCAGCCGTCTTCGTTTTCCATCTGCTTGATCACCTTCCTGATAATCGGCGTGGCGGCGCTCGGAGGTTGAAGGGGCTTGTCGGGCTGCGCTGCGTCGGGGGAGTTGGCCGGAGCGGTTGGAAGTAGGTTTTCGGTATAGATGAACCTGCCGCACGCTTGCCGGAAACTCTCAGGGGCTTTTTTCTGCTCCCCGAAGCCGAAAACATCGACACCCTGCTCGCGGATGCGTGCGGCAAGTCGAGTGAAATCGCTGTCAGACGACACCAGACAAAACCCATCGAACCTACCGCTATGGAGCAAATCCATTGCGTCGATCACCAGCGCGATGTCGGATGCGTTCTTGCCAGTGGCGTTGGCGTACTGCTGCTGGATCGCGTGTTTCGACACCACGTCGGACCACCCCTTCAAACGTGAACCAGAGAAATCACCGTAGATGCGACGGACGCTGGCCTCGCCAATTTTGGCGATCTCCTCGAATAGGCCATCCGCGATCTTGGCCGATGCGTTCTCAGCGTCAATCAAAACGGCAAGACGAGGGGACTTCATTTCGACCGGCATGACGTTCCTCTTTTACAGACGGTAAAGTCAATTCGCGCCATTGGCACTCGATCAGCATGCCGCTTCCGGCAAACCCAGGGGGCTCAGTGCGAAGTTAGCCCGAAAACGCAGAAACATGCCATCGACCTGATCAACGCGGAAATACCGCTCGGCAGCCGTCTTACTGGTTGGCTTATCACGGCGTGCGAACGCGTCGGCAACATCCCTCGGGATCAGGTATATCGCTCTGCCGTTTGGCTGGTCCGGCATAAGAATGACAATTGCAAGCCAATCGAATTGGTCGAATTCATAATACGTGACGTAGGCCGGTCCTTGCTTAAAGGTTCGGGATTTTACCGAGACCCTCTGCGGCGCTTGCCCGACCGGCTGGGCGATGACGTCGTAGCCGGGCCAGTTGTCGGGAACCTTCAACGCAGGAACTCCGGCAAGCGTCAATTCGGCTGCAACGACCATCTCACATGCGTCTCCCATCTGCTTTGAGGTGTACCGTCTTGGTTCCAAACGGACGACCTTCATTGGGAAAGATGCTCTGGATTTCCACTCGCCCATCCGAGCCGGAGGCGCTGTCCACTATTCAAAACGAAGGCGACTGATTGATCTGGTCGCGCCGCGACACCGAAAAGCCCCGCAAACCGTTCGAAGTCAGCGAACCACATTCGCGCGGGAGAGAAAGAATGAACGATCATCGCCGCTTCGTCCGTCTTGAACCGCTTGGCCTCCAGCAGCGCTGACGCCGTCCGATGCAGCAGCTGATAGCGAACGTCTAGCGGAGGAACGCCATCTAGACCCAACAGATCGCAGATTTGACGCATGCGAAGGCGCTTGCCATCGGATGGGTTTGCAAACCATTCGCCGACCGTTGGACCGAAGGGTTCGTTGACTTTCCCTTCAACGGCAACGGCGGATGTATCTTCCCCAAAGCGTATCGCGCTGGCCACCGACAAGCGGCACCTTGTGCTCAGGAAGAGCAAGTAGGAGTTCGCTCGGTTGGTCGAACATCCGGGCGATCTCCGGTGGAAGACCAGTCGCCTGTTCCCAGCAGTATGCCAGTGTTCGAGCGGAATAGCCGGTCCGCCAATGCTTGGTCGGATCGGCCAACATCGCTTGCCAGCTAGCAGGACCCAAGCTCGGGAGATAAATACGTGACATGCGGAGAAGTCCCACGATAGTCGGCTTCAACTAGACAGGTTTTCTAGAGCCTGGGCGATAACAGACCATCCCTTAGTGGCGACCGCAAAGTTGCCTGTTGGATCGACCACGATGATTTTGCCGGTGTCTCTTTGGCACCTTGGAGCAAGTCCCCATCTCGCCTAGCGGTCGGAAAGTATCATGAGACTTTGGAGCCTGCCACTGCCCTTACGCTCGCCCAGAAGGGGGATTCCTGTCCAAGAGCTACTTGCCAACGTACCAAGATCGGAGAAAGCGTGAGGGCAATGGCGCATGGTTCGTTACTATCCCACGTCTACGAAGCAGGCCGTCTCGCCGGTAAAAGTCGGCACGCAAAAGGCCACCTAGGCCATTAGCCCTGTTGATGACGAAAGTGGCTCTCTCGACGGCATTGCCCACCGTCCCAAGTGCAAAGTGACATTGTTCTGCGTCGCTCTTACCACCCTGTTCGGTGATGGCTGCGCTGACAGGTCGAAGTTCTTTGTCTGCGAGCGTTCGGAGAGCAATGGCCACGACTGCTGCGGATGCCATCCACGCAGTCTGAAACACTGTTTGGCCTGACAGCCCGAGCCCGCTGACTTGATCTCCAAAGGAATGAGGAGCGTCTGGCCGAAATACCGATATGTGAGCACTTTTGCTCAATAATAGAGGGACGACGCATGGATCACCCAGCGGTCGAGTAAAAGGCGTGGACAGCGCAATTGGGCGACCACCGGCCCCAACCACCGAGACTTTTGGCGCGACTGTAATGCAGGGCAATACTCCGCCGGTGTTCCCTGGCAGCAGCTGAAGCGCTACTTCGCGCCAGAAGGTGATTTGAACTCTAATCCCAGATTTTGGATGGCTGGGGTCGGAACACAACCTGCCAGGGGCACGCAATTGTGCGAAGCTGTAAAGCGGCACAGAGAGGGCCAGTGCCTCATCATGGGGATGCCTGAAGAAATTGTAGTCTTCTTCGTCTGCGTCTTCAGGCGAGGAAAGCCGGCTGGTAGCGACGCAATCTTTGACCACCATACCAAGGCGGGCGTCGTCCGGAATGCAGGCTGCCGTTTCAATGCCAAGGAGGTCCGCGATCAGGTCTGCAGCGTCGTCGATCACCTCGGAGCGATGAGCAAACCACCTCGACAAATCGAGCTCGTCGTCCAGCGCACGAGCGATCTGCCGCCAGGCATCCGAAATCGCCTTGCCACTATCAAGCAAGGCTTCCGTCTCCATGTTGAACTTGACGTAAGACACCGAGGATGCGCCGAGGATGGTCAGCATCGCGACACTTTCATTGAACCCGGGATCGAAAGCCTGAATGATGGCACACGCGGCCTTTGCCAGCTTCAACCTGGTGCCCAACTCAAGCGGACCAATCATTTTCTGGTTCGCGTAGCGATGCTTGTCTTGCTTGTATACTTCCTTTGGATCGCGCTCAGAAATTGAAGCGTACTCCACGGCGACCGCACTTCGACCACCGAGCCTTTCGGCGTGGTCAAGCAAGCTCCGTAGGTTCCTTTGAACTCCCAAGACATCTGATCTCGCAACCGAAAGGCGCTTTGTAGGTTCTCCGCCCCTAAGAAGGATTTCGACCTCGGCTCGTAGATCAGCAGCGGAAAGCTCTTTGGGCGTCAAAATCTCCCTGCTATCACGCACAAGCAGGGCTGTTTGGTAGTCATCCAGTTCACGCAACAGCTGGACCATTTTGCATTCCTCAGATGGTTCGATAGGGGCGTGCTGCTCTGGTCGTGGCTCGCAAGACTGTCACAGCGCTGCCAGCATCCGAAACGACAAGGATAACGTTGATAGCTCGCTCGACGTCACTACCCGCTGAAGCACGTATTTCGCGGATTTTCTCTCGGCTAATCTCCAAAGCCACGCAACCGTGCCCGCATGGAGTGCACCGATCAGCTTCCGAGTAAATGGTGTGCAGCAGTTGTTCGGGTATCCCGCGTTGTCGGCTGCGGGCTTTCGCATGTTTAGTTACCAGCATGATGCCCTCCAAACCATGCTTCCAAAAAGCACTTTGGTAGGCGAGTTGCAGTCGCAACTTCTCCACGTTGATYGACTGAAAATGCGACGTACAATCTACGCCGCTTGGCTTAGATAGTTTCGCTAATCACTCGCCGAAGGATCCGTGCAATTGATTGCAATGGATCGCCCGGCTCCATCATTTCCCGGAAATTTTTCCAAAAAACACGCCAAAATCTCCCAATCTTTCGATGCTTTTCCCACAAAATTTGAGCGACTTTTTAGCCCCGGCAGGTGATCATTCTCACTCGGTCAGTGGAGGTTGTCTTGTTAGCTCTCAGCTTGCACGCGGAAAAACGGTGCCGCCAACGCGGCGTAACAGGCAATAGGGTTAAGGAGTTGATCGAACATGCAGATATGGAGGCTCCTATCGGCAATGGCTGCTTTATCATTGGTGTGAGTAGGGCCACAGCAATTAAAATGCGCGACGGAGATCGTTTCAAAAACATAGCTGCGATTGTCGATGCTGCCTCGGGAAGCGTCCTAACTGTGCTTCACCTCGAGCAGCATAGGAGAGCACGCCGATACCGATTTGCCCTCAAGGGGACACTGTAGATGTCAGCACAGATTATTTCGTTTCCGAGCGTTCCTGGCTCCGAGGGCAGGGCTGCTTTGATACCTGTAAGACAAGAGCTTGTGAGGTTGGTTCGCAACGCCGCTTTGGAAGCCAAATTCCGGTTCCCTGCCAACCACGATCCTTTTTATCCGGCACAGATGGTGGATCGTCTTTTTGCTGAAGCGAAGCAGGCGAAAATCACGCACGAAGATATTCGCCGCGCACTCCCTGCCACCTCAGTATCGTGGCGGCATATCGAAAGATTGAGGGTCGATCATACGCTGACCTCAGTCGAGGCAATCAAGAGACATCGGGGCTACATTACGCGTAAAGTCCAGCCCTATGTCTTGGTGATCGACACGCTTGCAAAATTGGTAGGTCGCGCAGCGGACGAAACGCTGTACGAGGCATTTAGAGATACTAGTTTCCTTCGGAGTGCCAGCCAAGAGTTGGACAGCCCGTCGGCTACCTTTGCTTCCCTGCTTCACGAGATGGGAGCGTATCTCGCATCATCCGATATGTTCTCAACCTACTTCAATTTGGGTGCCAGCTGCCCTGCCTTGTTTGATCAAACATTGGGGAGGTTTGTGGCCGGGCCTTTCCCCGTGGTGGGAAATTTGTTCGAGGGAAATTTTGACATGTGGCACGTCGGCTCTCCATTGCCTGCCGTGTGCCTCTTCAAAATGGAGCGCGGTCAATGGCAAGGCCCTCTCGTCATTGAGAGGTCAGCCATTGCTGGCCCGAGCACGAATGCAACCGACGTCGCGGAAGCCATCACTTGGTCGAAGCGGCACGAGGCTATCGCCGATATTTCCTTGTTGAATGCCGAAGTATCTCTCTACACCGAGATCGGATTAGCGATAGGGCCGCTCAGCCGACCAGGCGAGTTCGGGCCGCTTTGGCAAACTCGATCACGGATTGAGATTTGCGTTGATGGCAAACGGTGCCCTCTTACCTGCGACAGCTCGCTTACGCCTTTCGCCGCATCGCCGGAATTCGATGAAGAGGAGGGCCGGTACGTTGGCGACCTGTACGACTATGTAGCTACTGTCGCAATATTGCTGAGCGATGGGTGGCACAGAGCGACCGGCCTCGGGATGCCGGGCTGGTCGGGAAACCCACCGCTAAATCCATCTATCGGCCTCTACTACGACTACGGTCTCTATCTGCCGACGCTCGTGGGGATCGACGGAGAAGTGCCGTCATCTCGGATGAGGCCGGAATTCTGCATTCATTGGGATCGGGTGAACGCAGAGAGCGTGTCTCAGTTCGTTGACCTTCTGCAAAGAGGTCCTGGGATGACCGTCAACCCTATCGGACCTTTAAGAGATCAGGTCCCCAGCGAGTTTCTTTTCATAGGGAAAGCCCAAGCTCTCGAAGCTGCCCTAGCAACAGCTGCGTTGGAAGACGCATTGACCCGTTCCTGCAGCGAACTTTCCAAAGCGCTTACTCAGTATGCCAAAGCGCGAAAAGGCACTTTGCAAAGACAGACAGCAGCTCTCATGGCCCGCTGGCAACGGAATGATCTTGGGACGACCAGCAACGACTGAAGGAAGCCCTCTTATGGAAACGTACCAGCTCAACGCCCATCCGCCGAGGATTTTCGAGAGCCAGGTAGACCAGATATTGGCCCGAAATCTTCGAACCAGCCGCAAGTTTGCTTCCGCGTTTGCTAGGGCTGCGCAGCTGAAGGGCAGCAGCTCCGTCCTCAAAGTCACGTCACAAGCGAACCATCGAAGCTCTGTCGGTACCATCGACTTGGATATTGTCCTCTCTGGAAACCGACGGCTCCTCATCGAAAACAAGATCAATGCCAAGTACAGTGTTACTGATGACGGGGATCAACCAAGCCGTTATCGAAGAACTGCCCAATCCTTTCGGGATCACGGAATTGATTGCCATACCGTGCTCGTGGCACCGCATGCTTATCTCCGAGCGCGCGGCGAGGCATGCGGGTTTGATCGACGGATCAGCTATGAAGACTTGTGCGATTGGCTATCGGGCGATGACCGATCCACTCTGCTTGCGGCGATAGAGCAGGCCCGTGCGCCTTATATCGGCCAAGCCGTCGAAGCGAACACCATCTTTTTTGCAGAGTACGGTGAGCTTGTAGCAAGCGATTATCCGTCGCTCATATTGAAGAAGTCACCAAACGCGGATGGCGGTCGTCCTGCTACATCCCGCTCGATCTACTTCGACGTGCCCAAAACACTAACGATCTACCCCGGTATCCCTCGCCCAACTATGTCCATACAGTGCTGGGAACAGGCCCAACCAACCCCATCGGTTAAGATCATGCTGGGCAAGTGGGCCGCCTCTCACCAAAGATTTCCCGCACCTGAAAGCTTGTCCAAAATCGGCGGGTACTTACGTCCCGCGGGTCAATCGCTAGGCATTGCCATTGATACACCGCTAATGATCGTCGAGCGCCCGTTCGCCGAGCAAATAGGCGCTATTCGCCGGGGGTTGGACGCGACAGTTCGATTGCAAAGCTGGTGGGAAGCAAACGAAGAAACCCTTCGACGGTGGGCCCAAATTGCGTCAGTCACTGACAGCTGAGTTGGCGCGCGCCGTGTGAGGTACACGCCAGAGCACCCCGATCCAGATTCGAGCGAAGTCATCCGCCGGGCCGTTCGCCGGGCAACGCGGTAGCAAGGAGAGAAGGCAAACAAGGCCTCACTTTTCGGTACCGGTGCGCGGTGACGGGTACCGGCGCGTGCGTGGCGATGAAGCGCAGCAGCCGGTCGACGGGCTCTCAACCTCATCGGGTCACCGAGGCGATGTTGGCAGAGATCAAGGAGCGGAATGCTCAGTTTCTCGGTTACGCCCACAATTCGGTGAAGATGCTTAAACTAACTGCCGCGTCTCCCGAGGATGTTCGTGGCACGTTCTCCGGGTTTGTCGAGCAGGCCGAAAAACTACGGGATACGAAGCCTGACAATCAAATCGACGCGATCGAAACATGGCTTTGGGATTTCTTGGAGGCAGAGCGGCGAAGAGAAGGAGCGACGATCCCGGTCAGTGAGGAAGTTTCTGGCCCGCAGGCTCACCGCTTCCAGGATGATGATAACTATTCGCGAATTCGCAGTAACTCCCCCGTCCGAGGATTTCACCCCCAAAGGCCCGATCAGGGCTGGTTTGGCGGTTTTGGCGGTGCGGAGCTCGCGGCTTTCGGAAGTTTCTGGTCGTCGGGCCGGGTCGCGTGCCACTCCTCGAGCATTCTTGTGATCCTTCACGGCGCGAAGGGCAGCAGCCTCGCCGCGAAGGCTGCGCTTGCCGGCCACGACGCGAGGTTCTTCCTCGATTGAGATATTGATGTCGCCATCCTGTAGCTGGACCTTCACGTGGGGGAAGCCGGCGTGCTGCGACTCGTTCGGGTAGAGCACCATCTTGAAGCCGGTATTCGCCTTGACCGTCACTTCGTCGAGACGCACCGGCCCTTCGGGCAGCGTGATCAGCCCGTCCTCAAAGCTCTCCATGAGCGCGGCGTGAAGCGGCTCTGAAATTTCTAAGGTTTCATGCTCGGGCAGGTTTCCTTGAGAGGCGAGCTGACGAGCCAGAGCCGCCTCGACCTCCTGCGCATCTTCACCAGCGTCGATGAGCTGCCTCGCTGCGATCGGGTAGGCGCCCGTCAGGGCCTCTTCGAGCGCCATGCCTTGGTTAATCATGGGCGCGGCGACTTTTCCCACATGCTCGCCGAGCGCACTCTGCCTGCGATTGACTCTTTCGTCATTGGGAACAAAGATAGAACATATCGGAAAAGGGAGCCGAGCGCGACGGGCATGGCCATGTGCTCGAACAGTCCTGCATTGCCCGAACTTCGGGAGCGCATCGCGCGCCTGGAAAGCAGCTCTGCACGCCGGCGCGAGGTCCTACTCTTCGGCGTCCCCGAAATCGATCGGGTGCTGCCGGGAGGACGGCTTACGCTGAGGGCGCTGCATGAGGTCGCCAGCTGCGCTAACGGGGCCATCGACGGCGGCCGCCACCTTGTGGGCGGTCGGTGTCGCCGCCCGAAAGCACGGCCGGATCCTCTGGTCCATCACCTGTCGCAGCACCCCGGTGGATTCGTCCTGACCCACGACCGCCTCGATGAGCTGGTGCCGATCGAGCCGGTGCTCATGGCCGATCGGCAGATCATCGAATGGACAAGGACGATATCGACATTCTCAATTCATGAAGGTGGATGTTTTGGTGCTAGGCATGCTCACCTGCATGACGCGCAGCTTCGATCTCCTGGCCGAGGACAAGGGCATCACGCTCGACCTCGCCACGCAGCCGAGGATCCCGCGACCTACGCCATGATCCGCAAGGCGGACACGGTTGGGGTCTTTCAGATCGAGAGCCGCGCGCAGATGTCGATGCTGCCGAGGATCAAGCCACGCGATATCGCAGATCACACGCTGAAGGGAGCCGATCCAAGTCAAAACCCGCACTTCAGGTAGTCATTTGGACTGATTAAAACGTGTAATCGACAAATTTCGGTTGAAAATACGAATAAGGCACCTCATATTGCGCGAATGCTGTACCGCCTCGAAATCGAGAACTTCTATTCCATCCGCGATTCACAGGTCCTCGACCTACGGATCGGCAAGAACGTGCCGGATCTGCCGGAAAGATTCGGTTCGATCTTCCCGCGCTCGGAAGAGCGTGTCGCCAAGGCGGTTGCGCTGTTCGGGCCCAATGGCTCGGGCAAGTCGACCGTGCTGCGTGCCCTGGCATTCGTGAGCTGGTTCATCGGCGAGAGCTTCCAGCACAAGGGTCCCGGTCTTCCCTGCGAGCGCTTCAACGACGCGGATTCCGCCAATCGTCCGATCCGCCTCGCGATCGAGCTGGGCGGTCTGCTCGACCTGAGTGGCGCCGAACGCAGCGCGGAGGAGATCGCCGTCGCCGACGATGTCGGCACATTCCGCTACGAATTGCACTTGCAACCCACAGATAGCGTGATCAAGTCCGTCACCCACGAAGCTTTGCGCATGAAGAACAAGGGCCAGGGCAAGTGGCAGCGCGTCTTCGAGCGGGATGCCGACCGTAAGGTCCAGGGATCGAGGATCTTTCCGCTCAGCGGCTTCTCGCAGGTGGTCGACAAGGTAAGGGAGGATGCCAGCGTCATCGCGACCTTGGCACTCTTCGAACACCAGGCCTCCAAGGTCATCCTCGAGGCCGCCGCCGCCGTCTATCGCAACATCCTGATCGACCGCACCGATCTTGGCGACCAGGCCGTGATCACCTATCTCGCGCAGAACCCGCCGGTCGTGGCGGCGCTCAACCGGGAGCTGCAGCGCATCGATCTCGGTGTCGAGGAGATGCAGATCGTGCAGGCAGCAACCGGACCGGTCGCACTGTTTCGGCATCAGGGTCTGCATGTGGACATGCCCTGGGGCCTCGAGAGCCACGGGACGCGTTCCTTCATCCGCATCTTCCCCTTGATCCTGCTCGCCCTGCAGCAGGGAGGGGTGGCGCTTGTCGACGAACTGGATCAGTCGATCCACCCGCTGATCCTGCCGGAGATCGTCCGCTGGTTTTATGACCCGGAACGCAACCCCTATGACGCGCAGCTATGGATGACGTGCCACTCGGCGTCCCTGCTCGACGATCTCGCCAAGGAAGAGGTGGTCTTTTGCGAGAAGGACAGCCGGGGCCGGTCACAGGTATATAGCCTGATGGACGTTGGCGCCGTTCGCCGCACCGACAATCTCTACAAGAAGTATCTCGGCGGCGTGTACGGCGCAGTCCCCCAGGTTGGATGAGGATGCGCCGTCCGACCATAAGACCGAAAACGCCGATCTTTCTGGGCTGCGAGGGGGAATCCGAACAGGCCTATGGGCAGTTGCTCAACGATCTGCTGCAGGCCGCCGGCCGTCCGGTTCACCTCGAAGTCGTGAACCTCAGCCCGGGCGCGGGTGACCCCACCTCCCGCTTGCGCCGCGCCGCACAAGAGATCGAGCGGAGACGCCGGCGCCGCTCGGAATTCGCGCGTCGGGCAGTGCTCCTCGACATCGATCAGGTGCAGAACGATAACCAACGTCGGCAACAGGCCGAGCAGCTCGCCAACCAGCTGGACATCCGTCTCATCTGGCAGGACCCCTGCCACGAGGCGCTGCTGCTGCGTCACCTCAACGGCTTCGCCCAGCATCGGCCGCCGACCACGCAAGCATCGGGAGTCGCCCTGCATGGTGCCTGGCCTCAGTACGACAAACCCATGACCAAGATCCTGCTGGCGCGCCGCATCGGCCTTACCGATGTGCGCCGGGCCGCTGCAGTCGAGCCCGTGCTCGCCGCCTTCCTCCAGGATGTGGGGCTTCTGCCCTGACGCCTCACCTTGAAAGCACGCCGATGTACAACCCGTTGTGGCCGACCAAACAGACACTTTCTGTGACGCGGCTCCGGCCGCCCAGAGAGTCTCCGTAACCAATCGCCCCACAGTCCTCATGCTCTCATCGTAACTGCTGCGGCTCCCGCTGAGCATTTTTGGGACAGGGGCCTGCGAGCCCCAGTTGTACTTTGCACGATGGTACGCCACTGCCTCGGAATCGTGTAGGAGTGGATATCATACCGTTGCAGGGGGGCGCGGTGAAACTGAAACGACTTGAAAAAATGCGCATGGGCGGTACGCGAACGAAGATGCAGCTGAGCATCCCAGTGCCCAGGACGCCTGACGGCAGGGTCTATCGATACTCACCCAATGTCGACGCCCATCCGAGGCATTTTGTTCTCGGCGAGACTGTCGTCGGCTTCGCTGCGGATCCTGATAGAGCCGCGCGGACGAAATATACTGCCGGCACTCCGGGGACTGTCTGCCCCTATAGCGGCATTAGGGCTGACGATTCCGAGTTCACACATCCCGAGGATCGCAAGGCGGCGGTCAAGATTGTGAAGCAAGCGGCCCTGCAGGACATGCAAGACGCGGTATCGGAAATGCTGTCCGGTGTGGTACGAGGCAGCAAGTCGATCACTTACAAGCCGGCCCCCCGGCAGAGCAAACCTCCCCCGCGTTTCGGACGCCGTGACCTCATGCGCCTGCTGGTTTGCGACTGCTGCGGGCGGGACTATGGTGTATTCGCGATTGCGCTATTTTGCCCGGACTGCGGGGCGCCCAACCTAGCACTGCACTTTTCTCGTGAGGCCGAGTTGGTCGGCCAGCAGGTCGATCTGGCGGAAGCCTTGGGCAAGGATCGTCAGGAGCTGGCCTATCGACTGCTCGGCAATGCTCATGAGGACGTACTCACCGCCTTCGAGGCGACGCTCAAGGTAGCGTACGCCTATCGAATTCACAATCGGCCTTTGGGATCGATGCCTGCTAAGTCGGTCGTCAACGACTTTCAGAACATCGATAAAGGTCGCAAGCGCTTCGACGAATTCTTGTTCGATCCGTTCGCGGAACTCGACGCGCAGGAGCTGGCGGTGCTGTCCCTCAACATTCAAAAGCGCCATTTGATTGGACACAATCTTGGCGTGGTTGATGCCAAATTCACGCAACACGCCAAGGAAGCGAAGTTGGGCGAGACAGTCGAGTTGGTGGCAGCTGATATCCGTTCGTTCGCCGCGCTTTGCCGAAAGGTTATCCGCCGCATCGACGATATGCTGGCGAACATGTCGCTACCAGCTCCGGCGGTCCACGACGAGGAGGACGCGATGCCTTCACCAACAGAGACCGTCGGTGATCTGAGCCCGGAGGGATCGGCAGTGGGAAAATGGATTTGCACGACATCCGTCGATGGCCTGCCCTGGAACCTCGATGAGAATGCTCTGGTCGCCGCCTTCCCGAGCCTATCGACGGACGAGCTCGCCGAAGCGCTCGCCGACCTTGCTGAGGACGACTACGTGAGCCTTTCCCATACGATTTCGGAACGATTGCCTCGCGTACACGTGCGTGAGGACTTGTTCCTGACCTTTGATCCGATTTGTGTGGAAAGCGATCCGGTGGCCGACGCACTGCAGCTGATCCCTCTCGTCTTGAAGAAGGACTCCGTCGACGTACCTGCCTTGCATGTTGAGAGTGCCATGTCGCTGCGCCGGTTCAATCCCGCCATCGGACTGATTATTTCTGAAATTGGCGAAGGACGGGTCTCTGGCACCTGGGTTGAGGGATACCCGACGCCGTACTTCCTCATCGTTGATTCCGATCGCGTCGCGGTCAAGCGCCTGGCACGACGGCTCAAAGGATAACGAGGATGTAGTCCTCCCCCTGCCGTCCAAATCAGCCGTGGGGAACCTGAAGTCGCATTATCGCGATCATTATGATCTGGCCGCAGTGCCAGACCGCCAAGATCGCCTGTACCGCCGACATTCAGGCGCTTTCGCTTGAGGCTCGGATCTGACGATGTGATCTTGGTAACGAGGCGATATGTCGGCATCGACCTGTTCGCCTTTTGTGCTTCGAAAGTCGCATAAATGGCAGAGTGGAACGCGGAGCTGGAGCGTCGATGCCGAGTGCTGGCAAAATGATGCCATAGGCAGCTGAATCCTTAGGCCTGCCGTGCATGGACAAGCAGGGCAACAATGCAAGCATGGTCGTATTCGAGGAGCGGTCGGCTCGATCAATTCCTACGAAAAATCCGCTCGAAGCGTACAGAACGTCGTCGCCGGCACCGACGCTAGCCGTCCAGCGCTCTGCCAAGCGCTTCACGCGAGGTCTGAGACAGCCTTGTCGCGATAACGGTTTCTCATGGGCCCATGCGATGTACTTATTTGCTGTCGCGCCCTAGCCAAATTACCGTTTTGCACCGGCCAAGGCTCACTCAGACGAAGTCGAGGCCGTGGTTCCAATCAATGGGAGTGGCGGAAATGAGATATCCCTTAACAGGTCGTGTGCTGACTTTGTCGCTGTTGGCGCTGACGCCGCTTTGTTCGAATGCAGCGCGAGCGCAAGACACGCTTTCGGTCATGAGTTTCGGTGGCGCTTATCAGGAAGCGCAGCGCAAAGCCGTGTTCGAAACCTATACCGCCGAGACCGGGGTCAAGATCGACGAGCAGGAATATGGCGGCGAGATCGCCAAGATCAAGGCGATGATCGAATCCGGCAACACCACCATAGATGTCGTCGATGTCGATGCGCCGACGTTGCTGCAAGGATGCGACGAGGGCATTTTCGAAAAAATTGACTGGGCGAAGGTCGGACCGCAGGACGATTGGATCAAGGGCACGACCTCGGAATGCGGCGTCGGCACGATCGTCTATGCGACGACCCTTGCCTATGACGGCGCCAAGCTGGCCGATGGTCCGAAGACGATCAAGGACTTATTCGACACCAAGAAATTCCCCGGAAAGCGCGGCCTCTGGAAGAACCCCGCAACCAACCTGGAATTCGCGTTGCTCGCCGATGGCGTTGCGCCTGACCAGGTCTACGAAACACTGTCGACCCCGGCGGGAGTGGATCGTGCCTTCGCCAAGCTCGACACGATCAAGGACAGCATTGTGTGGTGGGAAGCGGGCGCCCAGGCACCGCAGTTGCTCGCTTCGGGCGAGGTAACGATGACGACCGCGTGGAACGGCCGCATCTACAACGCCAACAAGGAAGGCAAGGATTTTCGGATCGTCTGGGACAACCAGATCCTTGACTCCAATTACTGGGTAATCCCCAAGGGCGCTAAGAATGCCGAGGGATCGCTTGCCTTTATCAAATACGCGGTCGAGCCCAAGGTACTCGCGGGGATCACCAAATACATTCCCTACGGCCCTGTACGGAAATCGGCGGCCGAGTTCGTGGCGCCGGAGGATGCCAAGAATCTACCGACCAGCCCGCAGAATCTGACGGTTTCGCTAACCCTCGACAATGGTTTCTGGGCTGACAACGGGGACGAAATACGCAAGCGGTTCACGACCTGGCTCGCGCAGTAGTCAGGACTTCCGGAGGAGAGCATCGATGAATTTTGCCCAGCGAATGTCACTTGCGACGGACAACCCAGTCGATGCCCTCGTTCGGTTCGAGGACGTGAAGAAATCCTACGACGGCATCAACTTCGTCGTGAAGGACCTCAATCTCGACGTCTTTCGTGGCGAGTTCCTGACCATGCTGGGGCCTTCGGGCTCCGGCAAAACCACGACGCTCATGATGCTCGGCGGTTTCGAACAGCCGACGCTCGGCCATATCCTGCTCGACGGCAAGCCTGTCGAGCGGTTGCCGCCCGAGAAGCGCAACATCGGCTTTGTGTTCCAGAACTACGCACTGTTTCCACACATGACTGTGGCGGAGAATGTTGCGTTTCCGCTGCGCTATCGTGGCATCACCGGCGCGGCCGCGAAGGAAAAGGTTCGCCAGGCGCTCGGCCGCGTCAGTCTCGACGCGCTGGGCGATCGTCGCCCGGCGCAGCTTTCCGGCGGCCAGCAGCAGCGTGTCGCATTGGCCCGCACTCTCGTGTTCGAGCCCTCGCTGGTGCTGATGGACGAGCCCCTCGGGGCGCTCGACAAGCAATTGCGCGAACGCATGCAGATCGAAATCAAGCAACTCCAGACCTCGCTCGGCATCACCATGGTCTACGTCACCCATGACCAGTCCGAAGCGTTGACCATGTCGGACCGCATCGCTGTCTTCCACGATGGCCGTATCCAGCAGCTTGCGGATCCGAAAACGCTGTACGACGAGCCGTCCAATCGTTTCGTTGCCTCCTTCATCGGCGAGAACAACACGATGCCATGCACCTTGCTTGGACGGGAAGGAGGCGTGGCCATCGCGCGCATGGCCGACGGCACGACGTTGAAGGCCGCCGGCGCCAATGTGTCCGGCACGGGCGCGAACATAAGTGTATCCGTGCGGCCGGAGAACATTGCGCTGGCCGGCAAGGGTGTCCGTGCCGGTCTCAACCGTTTCTCGGGCAAGGCGCGCGACGTCTTCTTCCTCGGCGACCATATGCGGCTGTCGGTCGAGGCGTTTGGCGGCCAGCTCGTCACCGCGCGTATCCCGGCGCGGCAGGCGCGGCATTTTGCGTTGGGCGAGGATGTCGTCCTCGAATGCGGCATTTCCGAATGCCGTCTGCTGGAGGCATGACGCCATGACCGTAGCGGAGATAGACCGTGTCAACATCTTCATGGCCGTACGTCGGGCAGAGAGACCCGCTCGGCGGGCCGCGCTTTCGCTGGCTCTGCCGCTGATCGTCTTCCTGGTGGTCGCCTTCGTCGCTCCAATCCTTTACCTGCTGGTCACGGCGGTGGGCAATCCGGAGACACGCGAGGTGCTGCCGCGCACATTGGAGGCCCTCCAAAGCTGGGATGGCGCTTCAACACCGGACGAACCTGTCTACGCCGCGCTCGCCGCCGACTTGAAGGTCGCCAAGGACAACAGCACGGCCGCCTTGCTCGGCAAGCGTCTCAACTACGAGATTTCCGGCATGCGCAGCCGCGTGCTGGCGGCAGCACGGATGGTCGAGAAACTGGATACCGGTCCGTACAAGGAGAAGTTCCTCGCGTTGAACCAGGATTGGGGCTCGCCTGAAACCTGGGCGATCATCAAGCGCAACGGTGGTTCTCTCACGCCTTACTATATGCTGACCGCGCTCGACCTCAAGCAAGCCCCGAACGGATCGGTCGAGCGCGTCCAGGGCGACCAGGCGATCTTCCTCGACGTGTTGGGGCGGACGCTTTTCGTAGCCGGGTTGGTGACGCTGTTTACCCTTATCCTGGGCTATCCCGTCGCCTATGTGCTGACCATCGCGCCCAAGGCGATTGCGGGCATCATGATGCTGATGGTGCTTCTGCCGCTATGGACGTCGCTGCTGGTGCGCACCACAGCATGGGTCGTGCTGCTGCAGTCCGACGGCATCATCAACGACGTGCTGATGGCCTTGCATCTGACAGGCGAGAGGGTTCAGCTCATCTTCACGCGCGTCGGCACGGTCATCGCAATGACGCACATCCAGTTGCCCTTCACCATCCTTCCGATCTACAGCGTCATGCGCTCGATCCCGACCACGCAGCTCAGGGCGGCTCGCTCGCTCGGGGCGCCGCCATCCTCCGCCTTCTGGCGGATCTATGCGCCGCAGACGCTGCCTGGCGTCGTTGCCGGGTGCCTGATGACCTTCATCCTGTCGCTCGGCTACTATATCACGCCGGCACTGGTTGGCGGGCCGCGCGACCAGATGGTGTCCAACTTCATCTCGACCTACATCAACCGCGATCTCAACTGGGGCCTGGCTGCAGGCCTGGGTGTGGTCCTGCTTGTCGTGACACTTGCCATCTACCTGTTGTTCCTGCGCCTCGTTGGCGCCGACAAGATCAAGCTCGGGTGACGCCATGTGGCTGCCTTCCTATGCGACTCCCTCTGAACGGATAATGCGCACGCTGGTGGTGGCGTTCGCCGTCTCGGTGCTCTTGTTCCTGATCGCGCCACTGTTCATCATCGTGCCGTTGTCCTTCTCCAAGGATCCGTTCTTCACCTTGCCCGTGCGGGAGTATTCCCTGCGCTGGTATGCGGATTTCTTTGGCAACGCGCGCTGGATGAACGCCATCGTCAATAGCGCCGTTGCGGCGGTGATGACCACGATCCTGGCCACCACGCTCGGCACGTTGGCGGCACTCGGCATCTCGCGTCCCGATTTCCCAGCGCGCCGCCTGATCATGGCATTGCTGATCTCGCCGATGATCGTGCCAATCGTCATCGTGGCTGTCGGCAGCTATCTCTTCTTCGGCCAGTTCGGCCTGACGAACACGCGCACCGGCCTCGTCCTGGCGCATACCGCACTGGCGACGCCTTTCGTGGTCATCACGGTGACGGCGACCCTATCCACCTATGAAACCAATCTCACCCGGGCGGCATTGAGCCTCGGCGCGCCGCCGTCGGCGGCGTTCTTTCGCGTCACGCTGCCGAACATCCTGCCGGGGGTCATTTCCGGCGCAATCTTCGCCTTCGCCACCTCGTTCGACGAGGTGGTCGTCGCACTGTTCATGACGGCGGCCGAGCAGCGCACTCTTCCAGTGCAGATGTTTTCCGGCATCCGCGACCAGATCAATCCGACCATCATGGCCGCTGCGACGCTGCTGCTTGCGCTGTCGATCATCCTGTTCGCGATGCTGGCGCTGCTGACCCGGCGAAGGGTGAAATAACCGGCTGGCCACCACGTTTGTCCGGCTGGAATTCGAAGGCCGTTCTCAATCGACCTTGGCAGCACCTTCGCCGGCGACGAACATATCAGCAAATCGAGCGGCAAAACTCTGCGCCACAGCGGACCGCTTGCGGTCGGGGCTGACATAGATGCCGACCACGACATCTGCGAGCCGAGGCAGATGGGCCGACGGTTGGATGATCCTGAGTTTCGCTGGAATGATCCGGCGCGCCAGTACCGTCACCCCGAAGTCGGCGCCCACAGCCGCCTCCAGGCCGGCAAGACTTGGGCTTGTGTAGACGATCTCGAAATTGCGACCGTCGCGCTGTAGCGCAGTCAGCATGTTGCGACGGTAGAGGCACCCCTCGGGATAACAGACAATGCGCAGTTCGCTTTGTCTTGCAGCATCCTCCGGCAGATCTGGCATCTGCGCTCCGCAGACCCAGGCCAGCGTCTCCTTCCAGGTCATGAACGCGCCTTCGGAAGGCCCGTCCGGGGTCATTGCCACGACAATATCGAAGAGGCCATTGCGCAGGCCCTGCAGCAAATTGTGCGACAGATCGCAGACGACGTCGAAGGTCAGGTCGCCGCCATCGCGCGCCAGACTGGCCATCAGCTTGGGCAGGAAGTGATCGGCGTAGTCATTTGGGATGCCGAGCCGCAGGCGACCCTTGCTGTCGCGCTTCGAGAGCTTCAGCATCATGTCATCGTTCAGCGCCAGGATCTGGCGCGCGTAGCCGGCAACAAGTTCACCCTGTTCCGTGATCTGTGCGCCGCCTTCCTTGGCGAAGAGCGAGACGCCGAGCAATTCTTGAAGCCGCTTCATCTGCAGGCTGATCGCCGGCTGCGTGCGACCGAGCTTTTCTCCCGCCCGCGTATAGCCGCGCAGGTCGATCACGGTGATGAAGGCGCGGAGAAGGTCGGTCGGGATGCTGCGCATGGGTTAGCTCCACATTCGCCGATTAGATCACGGCGCTCCAAACAAACGCAAGCGAGCCTCCCTTTCCAGGAAGGCCCGCCAGGGATAGCGCTATTCGGCGATCATGCCTTGACGATGTTATGCTCCGGACCAAACGGGAACTTGGTGATGTTTTCCGCCCCGTCCTCGGTCATCACCAGAATGTCGTGCTCGCGATAGCCGCCAGCGCCAGCCAGTCCCTCGGGGATGGTCAGCATCGGCTCCATGGAGACAACCATGCCCGGTTGCAGCACTGTGTTGATGTCCTCGCGCAGTTCGACGCCGGCTTCGCGGCCATAATAATGCGACAGCACGCCGAAGGAGTGGCCGTAGCCGAACGAGCGGTAGCCGAGCAGATCGTGACTGCGGTAGATTTCGTTCAACTCCGTCGCCACGTCGCCGCAACGTGCGCCGGGCTTCAGGAGTTCGAGCCCGCGACGGTGGACGTCGCAGTTGATCTCCCAGATCCGCAGGTGCTCGTCGCTGGCATGATCGAGGAACAGCGTGCGCTCGAGCGCGGTGTAGTAGCCCGAGATCATTGGGAAGCAGTTGAGCGAGAGGATGTCGCCTTTCTGAACCTTGCGCGATGTCACCGGGTTGTGCGCGCCGTCAGTGTTGACCCCCGATTGGAACCAGACCCAGGTGTCCATCAGTTCGGCATGCGGAAAGGTGTTGGCGATGTGCCGGACCATGGACTGCGTGCCGGCCAGCGCCACTTCGTATTCAGGAACGTTCTCGCGGATCGCATTGCGAATGGCTTCGCCGCCGATGTCGGCGGTGCGCGCGCCTTCCTTGATCAGGACGATCTCCTCTGCCGACTTGATCGTGCGCAGCCACATGGCCGGCGCGCCGACGTCGACGAACTCGACGTCCGGGAAGGCGTCCTGCAAGAGCTTCCTGAATTCGAGGTTGACGTGGTCGAACTCGATGCCGATACGCTTCACGCCGGGCAGCGTCTGCTGCAGGGCGTAGAAATAGTTGTCACGCTGCCAGTCGGTGTAGGTGATGTTATCGCCGAAAGTACGGCGCCATGGCTGGCCGGCATCGATGCCGGCCGAGACCGACACTGCCTTCTCCGGGGTGACCACAAAGGCATAGCGGCGGCCGAAATAGCAGAACATGAAGTCCGAGAAATAGCAGATGTTGTGGTAGGAAGTCAGCACCGCCGCGTCGAGCTTCAGGTCGGCCAGGATGCTGCGCAGCCCATCCTGACGGCGCGTCATTTCGGCGGGGCTGAAGGTGGCGACAGCCTTCTCGCCATTATGCATCTTCTGTAGACGCAGCAATTCGTTGGGCATGCCCTTGGCGTAGACGTTCATTCTTTCCTCCGCATCCAAATCGGGTTCAGGTTGGAAGCGGACTATAAAAATTCGGCCGAGCCGCTGGAAATGAGAAGTCGATATCGGAGGATAAGTGTTGCTAATCGCCGGTCTGCGCCACAAACGCGCGCGGGATTTCCATAACTTCTCGTAATGCAGGCATCAGGTGAATAAATTGTCCTGATGCGCTCATCGATCGTAGCTTTCTTGCATCGATATTGCAGGGGACAGCACGATGACCGACGACATGTTGCATGTGATGGCGTGGCACAATGGGGAAAAGGAGTACTCGCCTTTCTCGGATGCCGAGATGAAGCGCCGCCAGGCCGACATTCGCCTCTGGATGGCAGAGAACAAGGTCGATGCAGCGCTGTTCACGTCCTATCATTGCATCAATTATTACTCTGGCTGGCTCTACTGCTACTTCGGCCGCAAATACGGTATGGTCATTGACCACAACAAGGCGACGACGATTTCGGCCGGCATCGATGGTGGCCAGCCCTACCGCCGCAGCTTTGGCGACAATATCACATACAGTGACTGGCGCCGCGACAACTTCTATCGTGCAGTGCGCCAACTCACTGCGGGCGCCAAGCGCATCGGCATCGAGTTCGATCACGTCAACCTCGACTTCCGCCGTCAGCTTGTGGAGGCGCTGCCTGGCGTCGAATTCATCGACATCGCTCAGCCCTCGATGTGGATGCGCTCCATCAAGTCGCTGGAAGAGCAAAAGCTGATCCGCGAGGGGGCACGCATCTGCGACGTCGGCGGTGCCTCCTGCGTGGCGGCCGTGAAAGCCGGCGTGCCTGAGCACGAGGTGGCTATTGCAACGACCAACGCCATGATCCGCGAGATCGCGAAATCGCACCCCTATGTCGAACTGATGGATACCTGGACATGGTTCCAGTCCGGCATCAATACCGATGGCGCCCACAACCCGGTCACCAACCGCCGCGTCCAGTCCGGCGATATCCTTTCGCTCAACACCTTCCCGATGATCTTCGGCTATTACACCGCGCTCGAACGCACATTGTTCTGCGACCACGTCGACGACGCCAGCCTTGGCATCTGGCAGAAGAACGTCGCTGTCCACCGCCGCGGTCTCGAACTGATCAAGCCCGGCGCCCGCTGCAAGGACATCGCGATCGAGCTCAACGAGATGTACCGGGAGTGGGATCTGCTGAAGTACCGCTCCTTCGGCTACGGCCATTCCTTCGGGGTGCTGTGCCATTACTATGGCCGCGAAGCGGGCGTTGAACTGCGCGAGGACATAGACACAGTGCTGGAGCCCGGCATGGTCGTGTCCATGGAGCCGATGGTGATGCTGCCGCAAGGCGTGCCGGGTGCCGGCGGCTATCGCGAGCACGATATCCTGATCGTGAAGCAGGACGGCGCGGAAAACATCACCGGCTTCCCGTTCGGCCCGGACCACAACATCGTCGGGGACTGACGGACGTGTTCTACATCCCCCACGATTGGCATCAGCGAGGGGACCGAACAAACCGACCCAACCCTTACGCGGCGTCGCCGGTCTATGGCTTCGCCCGCGAATTCTTCATTTTCCTGATAAAAGTGTTCACGGCCGACACTCTCGTGGAACGCGGTGATTGCCCACCCGACGAAAATGCCGGCACTGTGAGAGGGCAGGCGCCACCGAATTGGCCGTTTCCATACTGATAATGCGTACTGGATCGAGAATCGCTTGACGGGGTGGCCTTCGCGCGCTGCCTAAAGACGCATTGGGAGTTCAAGCCCCGATCGCAATCCGGAAACAAGGCGGGACGCAGGGCTCAGCGCGGAAACTCGGCCCGCAGGGCTTTGACGATGCCCCTCACGCAGACATCCAGCAAGATGTCGCCTTTCGCTTTCGAAGCTTCCTTGGGCGACGACAATGCGCCGGTCGCCGGTGTCCATTCAGGCTTGGGCGGGTATACATCATAGGGCGGAAAGCTGGCCGGTTCATGATCGGCGGCGCGCTCGAGATGAACGAAGTTCGGGTAGAGCGCCAGCATCAGCGATGTTTCGAGCACCCCACCATGTTCCAGATCCCAGCCAGTGAACCCGTTTGGATAGAGCCGCGCGATCGTCGGCTTGTCGACGAAATCCCAATAAGACAGCACCACGATCTTCATGTCGCCAATACCGCCCCAGCGCAGTTCGCGCAGCGCCAGATCGATGCCTTCGACGATGAACCACGAGTTCTCGAAGTGGCCATTCATCAAGCAGATATTGCGCACGCCGTGGCGGGCGAATTCCTTGATGACATCGCGGAGCGCTGCGACCAGTGTCGCGCCGTCCAGACTGGTCGTGCCCGGCAGGTGATTGCCGCCCCCCGATTTCTGATGCGATTTGTAGCCGTAGGTGAAAGGGGGTGCCACAAGCGCGCCGATCTCGCCAGCGACGCGGCGGGAGAATTCGACCGGCAAGAGTACGTCGACATGCATGGGCATATGGTGGCCGTGCTGCTCCATCGACCCGACCGGCAGCAGGATAGGCACGGAGCCGTCCCTGACCTTCGCGTCGTAGTCCGGCCAGGGCAGTTCGGCGGCGAAAACACTGGAATCCGACATGATGTCCTCCCAAGGCGGCTGTTGGAATTGATGCTTAACGGTGATAGTCATGATATCAAAAATTTATATTCATGATCCAGGTATGAGAAATCCAAATCCATGCGCAATTTCACCAACTTTCAAACCGACCTGCTGCGGGCCTTTGTTTCGGTCATCGATCTTGGCGCCTACACCAAGGCCGGAGATGCGCTGGGGCGCACCCAGCCGGCCATCTCGCTGCAGATACGCCGGCTCGAGGAACTGGTCGGGGCGCCAGTCATCAAACAGGTCGGACGCAGTCTCACTCTGACCAGCGAAGGGGAGATGCTGCTGAGCTACGCCCGCGAGATGCTGCGGCTCAACGATGAGGCTGCGTCCTATTTCAATCGGTCGAAGATAGCCGGGGTGCTGCGGATCGGTCTGCCAAACGACTATGCGGTCGCTTTCCTGCAGGGCGTGATTACCGAATATACCAGTCAGCATCCGGGCATTTCGCTGGAAATCCACTGCGGCTGGAGCGCCGACATTCTCGATCGGCTGCGCGCCGACGAACTCGATCTGGCGGTGGCGATGGTCAACAATGAACGCTCCCAATACCTGTCGCGTTCATGGATCGAGCGGCCGATCTGGGCTGCCGCCGAAGCTGCCCGTTTTGACCTGGGAACCGGTGTGCCCCTCGCAGCCCACCCAGAAGGTTGCGCCTATCGGGCGCGGATGATCCAGTCTCTGGATGCCGCACAGATCCGCTGGCGGGTGGCCTATACCGGCTCCGGCATCGCGGGGTTGCAGAATGCCGTGGTGAACGGCCTCGGCGTCAGCGCGCTGACCCGTTACACGATGCTGCCCGGCATGCGGGTTCTTGATGACAGCGACGGGTTTCCAGCGCTCGCTGAAATCCGGGTCGGCTTGTTCTACAAGCATCCCCGTCTGTCCGATGCAGGAATCAGGCTGGTCAATCACATCGTCGCGCGGCTGGATGAAGCCGGTGTCTCCGGCGACCCGGTGCGGCGGCCGATCGAGCTGGATCGCCAATAAGGCATGTAAATGCATTTATTATGAGAATTAATTTTCCAAATAGTTGGACCGCTCGTAGGCTTGATGGGACTACAAGCCAAAGGGGAACAACCATGATAGTCAAAAAAAGCTTGTCCGGCCTGCGCACGCGCCGCGATCTTCTAAAGGGCGCAAGTATTCTGGGCGGCGGCGCGCTGGCGATGCCGTTCCTCAGCCGGCTGGCTTTCGCCGACCCGGTCGAGCTCAATATGCTCGCATGGTATGGCCATGCCGAACCTGACGTGGTGGCCGAGTTCGAGGCCGCGAACAACGTCAAGTTCAAGCCGAAATACTACACTGGCGGCGACAACATGCTCGGGCTGATCGCCCAATCGCCCCCGGGAACCTTCGCCCGGCCCATCGAGACCATCCTGTCAGGACCAGCGGCAAGCCTGGTGGGGGCGCGGTACATGACTGGCATTGATGACGCAGTGGTGTCCGACATCGGCGGCACGACCACCGACATCGCCGTTTTGGACGGCGGCCGCCTGCGACTCGATCCGGAAGGCGCTACCGTCGGCGGAATGCGAACCATGGTGGAAGCCGTCGCCATGCGCACCTTTGGCCTCGGTGGAGATTCGGAAGTCTCGCTCCATGAGCGGTCGCTGACTTCGACGATCGTCCTAGGCCCCCGTCGGTTGGTGCCGCTCGCGCTCGCCGCCGTGAAACACGGCGATGCCATACACAATGGCCTGAAGCGACAATTGCTCAGCCCCAACACCAGCCGGCTGGACCGTCGCTTCGCGTTGCGCACAGGCGTTCCCGAGCGTCTGGCTGCAGGCCTGACGGTTACCGAGGCGCGGCTCTATGCTGACATTTCGGCAATTCCCGCCGCGCTTGATCGGCTGCTCGTATCGACGTCACAGGTCGCGACACTCAATCGCCTGGTCGCGCGCGGTCTGGTGCATATCGCGGGCTTCACGCCATCCGATGCGGCCCATGTGCTCGGTCGGCAGGACAACTGGGATCCTGTCGCGGCTCGACTGGGCGCCGAATTGTTCGCACGCAAGCGCGACGGCCAGGGGCATCGTGTCTGCAAAGGCGCAGAAGCATTTTCCGAGATGGTCCTCACCGCCGTCACCCGGCGTTCTGCCGAAGCCATTCTTGAAACAGTCTTTGCCGAGGACGGGCTGGATGGCGGCGTCTCTGTTGCCAATCCGCTGGTTCAGCGGGCGGTTGGCCGACGAGGCGGCATGGCGCAGCTGTCGATCGCACTCGACCGGCCGGTGATCGGCCTCGGCGCTTCGGCATCGCTTCACTACGCGGGGCTGCCGCCGATCATCGGCAATACGTGCAAGATCGCCGAACATGCCGACGTCGCCAATGCGCTAGGCGCGGTGGTCGGGCAGGTACGGATGTCGGCGGAAGCCCGCGTCAGCCAGCCGGAGATCGGGCTTTTTCGTCTCAATTCCGGCCTGCGGCTGGACGACTTTGACACCGAGGACGAAGCAATGGCCGCCGCCGAAGCCCACATTCGCGCCTTGGCGGCAGGTCTCGCCGAGCGCGCCGGGACCGATCAGGCACGGATCGAGATCTCACGGGACATAAGGGTTGCCACAATCGAGGGCGAGCGCAGTTTCGTCGAAGCCATCGTCGTCGCGACAGCCACCGGGCGGCCGCGGATCGCGTCTTGACGTGGACCAGGGCCGCGCCGCGCGTCACGCGCACCGGAGCGCTTGCCGGTACGAAGACCAATGCAGGCCTGGTGCCGGAAACAGCGGACCATGCAGCTAATTACGACTCAGCACGCCAGCGGTGCGCCGCAGTGGGTACATGTGCCGTCGACCGCCAGCATATCGTCGCCGACGCGTACCAGGACCACCAGCCAACGGGCGGCATGGGCATTATCGAGATTGCCACGATGAACACATCAAGAGCGAGGTCGGGGTCGGTTTCCACGGACTGTTGCGATACCATCTTGGTTCTCCTTCACGATCCCGACGGCGTACGTTGACCATGCGCCGGACATGAAATTGGATGCAGCGCTTTTCGAAAAGTTCCCGTGGTTCGCCACAGGTGGGAACCTTCCTCCCGGTGTCGTGCCCGTCGGGAACCAATCCTCGCCAGACGCATCCAATGGTTTCAAGCGTGGAACTGGAGAGACCGATGGACCTGCATACGCAAATTCTGGACGGCACCGAAGACTGCATGACCACCGCCGCCCGGGGAAGTTCAGCCGGAAACGGCATGTCGACGGTAGCCGACCGCGTCCGCCCAACGCGCTTCGATGCGGAGGCTGCGGTCAGGACGCTGATCTCTTGGGCCGGCGACGATCCGGCGCGACCCGGGCTTGTCGATACTCCTTCACGTGTCGTTCGTGCTTATGAAGAGTGGTTTGCCGGCTATCGGCAAGATCCTGTGAGGCTGCTCGAACGGACGTTCGATGAGATCGGCGGCTATGATCAGGCGGTCGAACTACACGACATAGCGTTTCATTCTTTCTGCGAACACCACATGGCGGCAATCCACGGCAAGGCGTACATCGCCTACATGCCCGTCAACCGCGTGGTGGGCATCTCCAAATTGGCAAGGGTTGTCGAGGCTTGCGCCCGCCGCTTGCAGATACAGGAGCGGCTCACGGATGATATCGCTTGCGCCATCGAGGATGCCCTGCAGCCGGGTGGAGTGGCCGTCGTGCTTGTAGCCGAGCATGGCTGCATGGCATCGCGCGGCGTCCACGCGCACGGCACCCGCATGGTCACCAAACGCATGCTCGGCGTTTTCGACACGAACGTCGATCTGAGGCGCGAATTCCTGTCGTCGATTCCGGTGTGATGAATTTTCCTCGGGAACCTTTGTTGTCGAGGTCCATCTATTGAAGGCAAGGAGACCGCTCATGTCGGATGCTCGACGAGACGCGACCGAAATCATCGCTGCTTCAGGCGACCTGGAATTGGCACAGCGCGCCATGGCGCGCGACGGCGCTGCCTTCCGCACCATCATCAAGACGCATAACCAGCGGCTTTACCGCATCGCGCGCGGCGTGGTGCGCAATGACAGCGAGGCCGAGGACATCGTCCAGGAGGCCTATGTCAGGGCCTTTGCCCATCTCGAGAGTTTTCGCGGCGATGCCTCGCTCGGCACATGGCTGTCGCGCATCGTCATCAACGAAGCGCTCGGCCGGTTGCGTAAAAGACGGCGAACGGTGGCGATGCCCGAGAACCTCCAGGCCGAGATTATCCAGTTTCCCCTCAACCCCAGCGACGATCCGGAGCGGACGATGGCGCAACGGCAGATCCTCCAACTGGTGGAACGCGCAACTGACAGCCTTCCAGACGTCTACCGGATGGTGTTCGTGGCGCGGGTGATCGAGGGCCTGAGCATTGAAGAGACTTCAGAACTGCTCGGCGTGCGGCCACAAACCGTCAAGACTCGGCTGCATCGCGCCCGCGCCCTACTGCGCAAGGCGCTGGATGACCAGATCGGGCCAGTGCTGCTCGACGCCTTCCCCTTTGCCGGTCGGCGCTGCGAGCGGCTTACAGTTGCCGTGATGAAGCGGCTCGGCCTGGAAGGCTGACCCTCGTTAGATTCAGTTGATTTTGGCGGGAACGTTTGCCGCAACCCAGCATCCAATGACTGTCAACTGAGAACGGTGCCCGATGCGATTTGCGCATCCGGGCGAAGGAGATGTCATGCTTATTCGTCACACCGCCGCCCTTGCCGCCTTGCTGCTGCTTGGCACTGCCCCGCTCGCGCAAGCCGCCGACAAACCAACCGATCCGCAGATCGCCCACATCGCCTATACAGCCGGCGTGATCGATGTCGAGGCGGCCAAGCAAGCGCTCAAGAAGTCGAAGAACAAGGAGGTGCTCGCCTTCGCCAAGGACATGGTTCGCGACCATGAGGCGGTGAATGTTCAGGCGCTCGACCTGGTCAAGAAACTCAAGGTGACGCCGGAAGACAACGCCACCAGCAAGGCGCTCACCAAAGCCGCTACGGAGGAGCGGGCCAAGCTCGCCAAGCTCAAGGGCGCGGCCTTCGACAAGGCTTATGTCGACAATGAGGTGGCCTACCATAAGCAGGTCGACGTCGCTCTCGAAACGCTGCTCATCCCGTCAGCCAATAATGCCGAACTGAAGAGCCTGCTGGAGACCGGCCTGAAGATATTCCAGGGTCATGAGCAGCACGCCGAACACGTCGCCAGTATGCTGAAATGAGGCCGGCGCTGATGGTGCCGAAACGTCATCTTTGGATTGCACTGGCGCTGACAGTCATTGCCGCGCCGGTGAAGGCCGAAACCATCCAGGTCACCATCGACAAGCTGGTGTTCTCGCCAGCGACGGTCGAGGCGAAGGTTGGCGACACGATCGAGTGGGTGAACAAGGACATGTTCGCCCACACGGCCACCGTCAAGGGCGGTTGGGAGGTGATGATCCCGCCGAAGAAGTCCGCAAGCCTGACATTGAAGGCCGCGGGAGCGGTCGACTATTTCTGCCGCTTCCACCCCAACATGAAGGGCCACATCGCGGTGGCGCCGTAGCTGGAGCGTGGGATCGCGGCAGGCGCCGCGATCCCACAATTGGGGAGGTGCGTCCTGCCCAAGTCGGTTGCACAACCAAAGACCGCGTTTGTCTTTGCGGGCGGCGGCTTCGGCGCCGTTCAGGTTGGCATGCTGCGCTCGCTCGCGCGCCGCGGCATTGCAGCGGATATGGTTGTCGGTTCGAGCGTTGGCGCACTGAACGGGGTCCACTATGCCGGCGATCCCACGATTGAAGGAATCCGACGGCTGGAGACGATCTGGCGTGGATTGCGCCGGCGCGACGTCTTTCCGCTAACACGGAAAACCATGATCGGGTTCATGTACCGTCGCGATTTTCTGGTGACATCGGACGGGCTGCGCCAACTCGTCGATCGGAACTTGCCTTACCTCAATCGGGAAGACGCACCGATCCCGATACACATCGTGACGACTGATATTCTAACAGGTCGAACAGTTGTATTGTCGAAAGGCTCGGCCGCGCAGGCCATTATCGCCAGCGCCGCTATTCCGGCGGCCTTCGCCCCGGTGCAGCATGGCGATCTTTATCTTGCCGATGGCGCTGTATCGAGCAACACGCCAGTCAAGGTGGCGGTAGCGCAAGGTGCACGGCGTCTGATCGTTCTACCCACCGGGCTACGCTTGTGCCCTCGACAAGCCGCCTGTGGGCGCTGTCGCGAATGCGCTGCATGCGTTGACGCTGCTTGTCGCGCTGCAATTGTGGAGCGAACTGGAGGGATTGGTCGGCAACACCAATTTTTTCGTCCTGCCGCCAATCTGCCCTCTGGTCGGGTCGCCTTATGACTTCTCCCAGACAAGCGATTTGATCGAGAGGGCCGCAACCAGCACCGAGGCTTGGATCGCCGCGGGCGGTCGCGACCGACCGGGTGTCCTTGCGCAGCTAAGCACGCACAAACACGCAAGTTAGGTGCGGGCGCTATCTGAACACAGCAAAAAACTGGACTCGGTCAGAAGCATTTTTCGTCCACGGAAGGCACCGTTTTTAGAAGGAACGATACGTGATCGAAGAAACCACAGGATGGGCGTTTCAACAGTCATTTGCTGCAAAATTCTTGCATCAAACTAGCAATATCATTCGTTTGTCTTGGCCAAAACTCGAATGCAATGGTCGCGCCTGGCAGCCGGCAGGGCATCTCGGATGCGAGCTCCGTCAGGCTCCCTAATTTGGCAAAAAGCACGGCCATGACTGTGCCGAAGGAAGCGATCAGATGACTGCATTCGAGTTTCCAGGCCCAGGCTTTACGGCCGAGCAATGGGAACGGATTAATGCCCTGACGATCTCGCTGAAGCCCGGACAGGGGCTCTGGATCAGCGGTTATTTCGCCGGGATCGATCACGGCGCGCGTTCACTGCTCGGAGACATTGCTTCTCCCTCTCCATCTGATCACTCTGTGTCGGTCGCGCCGCGAGCGATTTCCTCGAGGTCGCTGACGATCATTTTCGGCGGTGAGACCGGCAACAGTTCCGGTCTCGCTAGGACACTTGGCGAAGTCGTCCGCAGGCAAGGACTTGAGCCAATCCTAGTTGACATGGCTGACTACAAGCTGCGCAAGCTCAAGGACGAGCAGGACATTTTGATCGTCACAAGTACCCACGGCGAGGGCGATCCACCGCTTTCAGGCATGAGCTTCTTCGAATTCGTCGAGAGCCGAAAGGCGCCGCGCCTCGAAGGCGTGCGCTATGGCGTGCTTGCGCTCGGCGATTCCACCTATGAACGCTATTGCGAAGCGGGCAAGCGTCTCGATCGGCGACTGGCCGAACTCGGTGCGGTGCGACTGCAGGACCGGGTCGATTGCGACGTTGATTATGAAGATCAGGCTGCCGGGTGGATCGCAGCTGCCGTCGCCAAGCTCGCGCCGGCCGCATCGGGACCAGACTTGCAAAATAGGGCGGCTGGCCCTGCGAGCGTGTCTTCCGCGGCCGTGGTCGAAGCGCCGACATTCGACAAGCACACGCCATTCCCGGCAGCCATCATCGACAATCTTGTCCTCACCGGACGCGGATCGAGCAAGGAAACCCGACACATTGAACTGTCTCTGGCTGGCTCGGGACTTGCATTCGAACCCGGTGACGCACTTGGTGTCATGGCGCGCAACGATCCGGCCTTGGTCGAAATGCTGTTGGATAAGCTGTCCCTGGGCGCCGATGCAAACTTGTCCGGCAGGGGGTTCACGACCACGCTCGATGTCGCGCTGGCCGGGCACCTGGAAATCACCGTCGCCACGCCGCGCTTCCTCGACCAATGGGCAGAGCTCACAGGCGCAAGCAAGCTTCAGGAGCTCCGTGGCGAGCACCAGTTTCAGGCTCGCGCCACGTTTCTGCGTAGCCATCAGGTCATCGACATCGTCCGCGAATTCCCGGTTCCAGGGATCGATGCGCAAACCTTTGCCGCAGGACTGAGACCTTTGCAGCCACGACTCTATTCGATCGCATCGAGTCCTTCCGCCTTGCCCGACGAAGCGCATCTGACGATCGCCACCGTGCGCTATGATCTGCACGGTCAGCCGCGTGCCGGCGTCGCTTCTGGCCACTTCGCCGAACGTGGCGCACCGGACACGACGATACCGGTCTATATCCAGGCCAACCCGCATTTCCGTCTGCCGGACGGTGACGTTCCCATCATCATGATCGGGGCAGGCACCGGCGTCGCACCTTACCGCGCATTCCTGCAGGAGCGCGAAGCGCAAGGAGCCGCGGGTAAATCCTGGCTCGTTTTCGGCGAACGCAATTTCAGCAGCGATTTCCTCTACCAGACCGAGTGGCAGGGTTTTCTGAAGGATGGTGTGCTCAGCCGGATGAACGTCGCTTTCTCCCGCGACAGCGCCACCAAGACCTATGTCCAGCACCGCCTCATTGAGCACGCACGCGATGTCTACGCCTGGTTGGAGGAGGGCGCGCATGTTTACGTCTGCGGCGATGGCACGCATCTCGCCCCCGACGTGCACGCTGCTCTTGTTGGTGTGGTGCAACAGCAACGGGCATGCGGCAAGGCCGCCGCCAACGACTATATCGGCGGCCTGCAGCGCGATCACCGCTACCAGATCGATGTCTATTGAGGTTCGCGCATGACAGTGCACCAGTTAAATACGGACCGTAGCCGAGACCTCTCGCAGCCGCTGGAAAAACTCGGCCCCGACGAGAGGATGAAGGCGAACAGCGATCAGTTGCGTGGCACCATAGCGGCGGGCCTCGTCGAAGAGCTAACGGCCGCCGTGCCCGGTGATGACATCAAGCTGATGAAGTTCCACGGCCTCTACCAGCAGGACGACCGCGATATCCGCGACGAACGCCGTCGGCAAAAGCTTGAGCCGGCCTACACCTTCATGGCTCGGATCCGCCTGCCAGGCGGTGTCTGCAGTCCCAGCCAATGGCTGAAGCTGGACGAGCTTGGGCGCGCCTATGCAGGCGAGACGCTGCGGTTGACAACGCGTCAAACGTTCCAGCTGCATCGCGTCAAGAAGCAGAACTTGCGCTCGACCATGCAGGGTTTGCGCGACGTGCTTCTGGACACCAAGGCAGCCTGCGGCGACGATTCCCGTGGCGTCATGTGTTCGGTCAATCCTCAGCTCTCCACATTGCACGCCCAGGTCTACGCGCTAGCCAAGCGCACCAGCGATCACGCCATTCCCAAGACAGGGGCTTATCGGGAGATCTGGTATGGCGAAGAGCGCACGGAGGTTTCAGGGCCGGAAGAACCGCTCTATGGCCGCACCTACATGCCGCGAAAATTCAAGATCGGCTTCGTCATTCCGCCGATCAACGACATTGACGTCTACGCGCAGGATCTGGGCTTCATCGCCATTGCTGCCAACGGCAAGCTTGAAGGCTTCAACATTGCCATTGGCGGCGGCATGGGCCGCACCGACCAGGCGCCAAAAACCTATCCGAGGCTGGCCGACGTGATCGGCTTCGCCGACGTCGACAAGGTGCTGCAGGTCTGCGACGCGGTCATGCAGGTGCAACGCGATTATGGCGACCGGGTCGATCGTGGCCGCGCACGCTTCAAATACACAATCGACGACAAGGGCCTCGACTGGATCAAGGCCGAGATCGAGGCAAGGCTCGGCTTTTCGCTGGCGGCAGCTCGGTCGTACGAATTCATATCGAACGGTGACCCGATTGGATGGACGCGTGGAGAGGACGGGCGCGAGCACTGCACCCTCTTCATCGAGAACGGCCGTGTCATCGGCACTGTCATGGATGGCCTGCGCGCAATCGCCCGCATTCACGAGGGCACGTTCCGCATCACGCCGAACCAGAACCTGATCATCGCCGATATCGCGCCTGAGGTCCGGCCTGGCATCGAACGTCTCATGAAGAAATTTGGGCTCGACCGTCTAAACGGGGCAAGTGGGTTGCGCCTGAATTCGATGGCGTGCGTAGCGCTGCCGACCTGCGGTCTCGCCATGGCCGAAAGCGAGCGCTATCTGCCCGACCTCATCGATCGGATCGACACGATCCTGGCCACACATGGCCTGACGGACGAGCCGATCACCGTTCGCATGACCGGCTGCCCCAATGGCTGCGCGCGTCCCTACATCGCTGAGATCGCCCTGACCGGCCGCGGGCCTAGCAAGTACAACCTCTACCTCGGTGGCGGCTTTCACGGTCAGCGGCTGAACAAGATGGTTCTCGAGAACGTCGGCGAAGCCGCCATTCTCGACATGCTGAGGAAGGTGATCGCGCACTTTGCGCGGGATCGGCAGTCGCACGAGCGTTTCGGCGATTTCGCCATCCGCGCCGGCTATGTCGCGGAGGTCAAGGAAGGCCGGCATTTCAACGACTGACGCTTCAAGATCAAACAGGAAGGACGAAATCATGTCATTGCAACTGGGCCAGATTGCTCCGGACTTCGAGCAGCAAAGCACGCAGGGAAAAATCCGCTTCCACGATTGGCTCGGCAATTCGTGGGGTATCTTCTTCAGCCACCCGAAGAATTTCACACCGGTCTGCACCACCGAACTGGCGGAAGTCGCCCGTCTCAAGCCGGAATGGGACAAACGTGGCGTCAAGCCGCTCGGCCTCTCGGTCGACGACGTGGAGGCACACAATCTTTGGGAGAAGGACATCGAGGAAACGCAAGGGC
>NZ_JBFTRA010000012.1:0-151645 GCF_056399285.1 Mesorhizobium sp. 01N446
GCCCTGATCGCAGTTTCCGGTGCGCGCGCCGCCGACGCCGTCGTGCCGACGCCGTCGTCGTCGCCGAGCCGGAACCCGCTGAATACGTCAAGATCTGCGACGTCTACGGCGCTGGCTACTTCTACATCCCCGGCACCGAAACCTGCCTGCGCATCGGCGGCTACATCCGCTATGACATCGGCGTGGGCGACCACGGCGCGTTCGGCGGCGCCAACAACGTTCCGGACCACTTGAACGCTGGCGACACCAACGACAGCTACTGGAAGAATGCCCGCTTCGCGCTGAAGACCTGGACCGGTCAGGAAACCGAACTCGGCACGTTGAAGACCTACACCGAGACCCGCTTCAACTTCGGCAACAGCTACGGCAACTACGGTGGCGGTGGCGGTGGTTGGCAGGCTGGCAATGTCGGCGACGGCGGCGATGGCAGCAACAAGGTTTCGCTGAACTTCGCCTGGATCCAACTCGGTGGACTCCGCGTCGGTAAGGACGAGTCGGCCTTCGATACGTTCATCGGCTACGCCGGCAACGTCATCGAGGATACGATCGTCCCCTACGGCAACTTCGACACCAACGTCGTCCAGTACTACTTCGACGCCGGCAACGGCTTCTCGGCCGTGGTCTCGCTCGAAGAAGGCTCCGGCGTAGACACGGTCGACAGCTACGTTCCGCATGTCGTCGGCGGTCTGAAGTGGACCCAGGGTTGGGGCGCGATCACCGGCGTTGTGTCGTATGACAGCAACTACGAAGAAGTCGCCGGCAAGGTTCGTTTGGACGTCAACGTCTCCAACGAATTGTCTCTGTGGATCATGGGCGGCTACGGTACCGATGACAACCTCAACGATCCCACTGTTGCGGTCCCTGCTGGCGGTCGCGGCTTCTACAAGCAATGGGGCGGCAACTGGGCTGTTTGGGGCGGTGGCACCTACAAGTTCAACGAGAAGACCTCGTTCAACGCTCAGATCTCGTATGACGACTGGAAGAACCTCGGCATCGCGGCGAACGTCGCTTATGACGTGGTTCCCGGCTTCACGGTCACGGCTGAAGTCGACTACAACAATGTCGGCAGCGATGATTTCTCGAAGGCCTGGGTTGGCGCCGACAAGAAGAGCAACGTCGCCGGTATCCTCCGCTTCCAGCGCTCGTTCTAATAGATTTCGTCTTGTCGAAATCGAAACCCGGCGGGCAACCGCCGGGTTTTTTCGTGAAGCTCATCAAAAATACAGCGATGCTGTCGCGAGGTCCAAAGCGCGTCGCGTTGATCATGCGACGCGCTTTAGCCTTGTTTTGTGTGTATCGTTCTCCCAAAGCGAGGTCGCTGTTGGGCAACATGCACTGGTCCTGTTTTTTTGAAAGTTGGCTGATCCAACGAGCCGACGACGGGCCTGTGAGAGTTTCGTCTGACGACTCAGCCGGCAGATAGCTCGATCACACGCTCACCCGACCAAAAACCCCTTGTCAGTCTGACAGCAGCCAGAGCTTTCGTGCAGGATCAGACCCCCGCCAGATCACCCAACGCATCGACCAGCGGCTGAATTGCGCTTCCATAAGCCTTCCAGCGATTGACGGACGAGGTGTAGATCGGCTGGCGAACCTGCCAGCGGCTGAACGTGTTCACCGAACCGGCCTTGTCAAAGAATCGCAAGCAGGCATCGTCCCAGGGCAGGCCAAGATGGTATATCAGGCGGCGTGATTGCCGTTCCTGATCGGCGACCATGTCCTCATAGCGGTTCTGCAGGATTTGCCCGGGAAAAACCGTATCCCAATGACGCATGAGCCGGTCGTACTCGCGATAATACAGGCCGAGTGTGTGGAGATCGGCGGCATAGCTATTGTCCTCGTTGAAACTCAGGAAATAGCATGAGAGGCAATTGTCGATGGCATCGCGGCGRCAGTGAATGATGCGCGCCTTGGGAAACAGGAGCCTTATGAGGCCGATGAGTTCGAAATTATGAGGCAGTTTGTCGACGATTCGTGAAGCTTCCGGCGATTTTTGCCTGATGTGGGCGAGATATTCTTCAGCCAGGGACTTCGACTGATCGACCGTCATGTCCAGGATCGATCTGCGCAATTCCTCCGGCGAGCGTGTTTTGGGAGCGAGCCTGTTGGTGATACGCCGCAGCTTTGTCAGCTCGCCGGCGCCATAAGCATCGGGGTGGCTGGCACAGATCTGCTCGGTCAAGGTGGTGCCCGAACGCGGCATGCCAAGCACGAAGACGGGCACTTCGGATGAGCTGCCATGTCCTGCCTTGGCGGCCAGCATCTGCGGACTGAACAGTTCGATCATGAAATCGATGCTGCGGCGATAGGCCTCCATGTCAAAGCGACGGGCCGAGCGCTTTGCCTGCCGGAAATGATCCATCGCCTCATCATAGCGCCTGAGATCGTTGAGCACCTTGCCCGCCGCATAGTGGAGCTGCTGTATGCTTTTCCCATCGAGCGCCAAATTTTTCAGCTCAGCCAGGATGGATTTGAATTCGGCCGGCTCTTCCGTGAATTTTCGGATGCTGACCAAGCCGTTGTAGGCAGCGGCGACATCCTGGCGATGGCTGATCGCCTCTTTCATAAAGTCTATTGCCTCGGCCATACGGCCGAGGCTTACAAGCGCATTGGCCAGCCCCATTCGGATAGCGGGACGGCCGCCGTCGATCTTGAGCGCCTTCCGATAGAGTGGCATCGCGATATCGGCCTTGCCGAATTCGGTGTAGGCGCGGCCCAGCGCGCAAATCGCCTCGACCCAGTCGGCTTTCAGCTCGCAGGCACGTTCAAAATGCTTGATTGCATCGGAGTGCTCGCCGACTTTCGAATAGGTTTCACCCAACGCCAGATGGTAGTGTGGGTTTTGAGGCGCTGCTTCCACCGCCCGCTCGAAACACCGGATGGCCATCTCGTCGTCCAGGCCGAGCGCAAACGTTCCCAAGAGATACAAGGCGAGAGGGTGTCGCGGGGCATGAGCCAATACACGCTGACACAGTGCCTCCGCCTCCAGCAACCGATTTGCCCGATGGAGCTCGACGGCCTGCCTGAGCAGTGCGTCATCGGCCTGTGCGCGGGATAGAGAGCTTGCGTTCGGCTGCGGGTTCTTCGGTCCGGACGGAGTTTTCAGATGCTTCGACCAGGCGGGCGGCAGACGATTGTTCATCGTCCTTCGCTAGCAAAAAGAGGTGGCGGAATCCAGCGTTACAGCTGGAAACCGAGGGGTGCTTGCACGGCCAGCCCGGCCACGCTAGCAAGAAGTCCCTTTTCCAAGCGAGTTCCCACCATGCGTCAGCGCCCTGCCCTCTCGCCGATCATTGCAGCACTCCCGTCGACCGTGCCGTTTGTCGGCCCGGAAGCGCAGGAGCGCGAGCGCGGGCGGGCTTTTCGTGCCCGTATCGGCGCCAATGAAAGCAGCTTTGGCCCGTCGCCGCGCGTCATTGCCCGCATGGAGCAGGTCGCACGCGACCAGTGGATGTATTGCGATCCCGATAATTACGAGCTGAAGGTGGCGGCGGCCGTGCATCACGGCGTGGCGGTCGAGAATGTCGTTGTCGGCGAAGGCATCGATGGCCTGCTCAGCCTGGTGGCGCGCATGTATGTGGCGCCTGGTGATGCGGTGGTCACCTCGCTCGGCGCCTATCCGACCTTCAACTTCCATGTTGCCGGTGTCGGCGGGCGGCTGGTGACCGTCCCTTACGAGAACGACCGCGAAAGCCTGGACGGCCTGCTGGCGGCAGTCGTCAAGGAGAAGGCGCCACTGGTCTATCTGTCCAACCCGGACAATCCGATGGGCAGTTGGTGGGAAGCGGACGAGGTGATCCGCTTCATCGAAGCGCTGCCGGCGACCACCATGCTGGTGCTCGACGAGGCCTATGGCGAATTGGGGCCGGCCTCGGCCCTGCCGCCGATCGATATCTCGCGGCCGAATGTCATACGCATGCGCACCTTTTCAAAAGCTTATGGGCTTGCAGGGATACGCTRCGGCTATGCGGTGGCGGAGGTCCAGGTGATCCGCGACTTCGAGAAGATCCGCAACCACTACGGCGTCAGCCGCATGGCGCAGATCGCCGGCCTCGAGGCGCTTGCCGATCAGGACTATCTCGAGACGGTGGTGGCGCGGGTGGCCGCCGGGCGCCAGCGCATCGCTGATATCGCCGGGCAGAACGGGTTGAAGCCGCTAGCCTCGGCGACCAATTTCGTCACCATCGATTGCGGCCACGATGGTGCCTTCGCGCTGAAAGTGCTGCAGGGGCTGTTGTCGCGCGACGTCTTCATCCGCAAGCCGATGGCGCCAGGGCTCGACCGCTGCATCCGCGTCAGCGTCGGCCTCGACCACGAACTGGATATTTTCGCCGAGGAATTGCCCGGCGCGCTGGCGGCGGCGCGAGGGAATTAATGCATGTCGCCCAAAAGTGACCTCGGTTTCGGGAGAACGACATGCATAAAACAAGGACCTAAAGCGCGTCGCATGAATCCGTTTCGATGTGACGCGCTTTAGGCAATTTCGTTGCGTTCGCATGCCGGTGCTCCGCCCAGCAGATGCCTGACGCGCGTCAGCATACCCGACAACTCGGCGGCTTCCTCGTCGCCAAGGTCCGCGGTCAGGCGAGCAAGATCGCGATCCGCGGCCGCCTGGAGCGCGGCAAGCGCGACTTCACCGCGCGTGCTGAGCGAGAGGACGCGACGGTGCAGGGACCCAGGGCCGGCACGCGTTTCTATCAGGCCGGCGGCAGAGAATTTTCGAAGGATTCTCGTGATATAGGCCGGATCCAGCTGGAGTTCCCTGGCAATGTCGGACGCTGCAGGTCCGAAATCGATTTGAAACGCCCTTGCCAGAAAGCCTGCCTTGCCAGGGGTTGTGGCAATGTGACTGGATCGACGAGCCAATTCGAACAGCACCCGCGCCTCGGTCAGCGTATAGGCGCTGTGCGTCAAGGTCTCGTCGAGCAGCCCAATCAGACCGGTGTAGAACCGGTTGAAACATCTGAGATCGCTGACCAAGTCACTCCGATTGGCTGGCATGTGACGCGCCTTCCCTGAGATTCCATATTGCTGGATCATTGCGTAAAAGTTGACTAAGTCAACTATTTATTGGATCTAGTCATCCATCTTGCAAAACAAACCTCGGCTGCTGTTCGATAGTCCCCTCAAACCAGTTGCCTTCGCCCGATCCTGCGCCAGACTCTATGCAAGGGAGCACGCGATGAACAATCGGAAAAGGGCAGTGCAGGCCCGCGTCCATGGCAGGGTGCAAGGCGTCGGCTACAGGATCTGGGCGAGAGGCGAAGCTGCGGGGCTTGGGCTGATGGGCTGGGTGCGCAACGAAAGAGACGGCTCGGTCACGGCATGGCTTGCCGGCGCCGACGCGGCGGTTTCGGCCATGATCGAACGGCTTTGGCAAGGCCCGGCGGGTGCTTCAGTCTCGCGGGTCGATGTCGAGGAGATCGAGACCTGGACCGCGCCTGGAGACTTCAGGATTGTCGCGTAGGCGGATGCGCGTCTGAGTTAGTTTGCCGCCCTTGAATTAATTGAACGTTCGTTTTATTATCTCCGCGTTAATGAGGCGATCATGGCGCGCACCACAGGATCCGACGGCGAACGAACCGAGGCGGCAGTCCGCGAAGCGGCGGTCAACCTGATCGCACGTTACGGCTACGAGGCGATGTCGATGCGCCAGCTGGCGGCCGAGGTCGGCGTGCAGGCGGCCGCGCTCTACCGCTATTTCCCGACCAAGGAAGACCTGCTGTTCACGCTGATGCGCGAGCACATGGAGGGGCTTCGGGAGGCTTGGGGACACGCGAGGCCAACCGGTGCAGATCCGGCGGAGCAGCTTGCGGCCTATGTGCGCAACCACATTGCTTTTCACATCGAGCGCCGGCACGCCACGCATGTGTCAAACATGGAACTGCGCAGCCTGTCGCCCGACAGGCTGACACAGATCCTGCGCATGCGCACGGCCTACGAAAAGGAGCTGCGCACCATCCTGCGCGACGGTGCCGACGCTGGCGCCTTCAGCATCGAGGACACCGGCCTGACGGCCATGGCGCTGATCCAGATGATGACCGGCGTCATCGTCTGGTTCCGGCCTGGCGAGCGGCTGTCGGTCCCTGAAGTGACGGCGACATATCTTTCCATGACAATGCGGCTCGTCGGCGCGAAGATCGCGGACAGCGCCGCGCGTCCATCGGACGCGCAAAGGACGCTGTCCCACTTCAATTTTCGCGCATGATCCTTTCCGAAAAGCGAAGTCGATTTTCGGGGTCATGCGGCACGGAGGAGAAACATGTACACGAACACGCTCAGCTTCGGGCATGACGAGGACATCGAGGCGCTGCGGGACCTGGTGCGCCGCTTCGCCCAGGACAGGATCGCGCCGATCGCCGGCGATATCGATCGCCAGAACGAATTTCCGGCGCATCTGTGGCGCGAGATCGGCGCGCTCGGCCTGCTCGGCATCACCGCCGACCCCGATTTCGGCGGCAGCGGCATGGGCTATCTTGCCCATGTGATTGCGGTGGAAGAAATTTCCCGCGCCTCGGCTTCGGTCGGCCTCTCCTACGGCGCCCATTCCAACCTCTGCGTCAATCAGATCAACCGCTGGGCGACGCCGGCGCAGAAGGAAAAATTCCTGCCGCAGCTGTGTTCGGGCGAGCACGTCGGCGCGCTGGCCATGTCGGAATCCGGCGCCGGCTCGGACGTCGTCTCGCTCAAGCTGCGCGCTGAAAAGCGCAATGACCGCTACGTGCTCAACGGCACCAAGATGTGGATCACCAACGGCCCGGACGCCGATACGCTGGTCGTCTATGCCAAGACCGATCCGGAGCGCAGATCGCGCGGCATCACCGCCTTCATCGTCGAGAAGGCGATGAAGGGGTTTTCCGTCGCGCAGAAACTCGACAAGCTCGGCATGCGCGGCTCCAACACCGGGGAACTGGTGTTCGAGAATGTCGAGGTGCCGTTCGACAATGTGCTGCATGAGGAGGGACGCGGCGTCGAAGTGCTGATGTCGGGCCTCGACTATGAGCGCACCGTGCTCGCTGGCGGCCCGATCGGCCTGATGGCGGCTTGCCTCGACGTGGCGATCCCATACGTTCACGAACGCAAGCAGTTCGGCCAGCCGATCGGCGAGTTCCAGCTGGTGCAAGGCAAGCTTGCCGACATGTACACGGTGATGAGCGCCGCACGCGCCTATGTCTACGCCGTTGCCGCCGCCTGCGATCGCGGCCAGACGACGCGCAAGGATGCTGCCGGCTGCGTGCTGTTTGCAGCTGAAAAAGCAACTCAGATGGCGTTGGACGCCATCCAACTTCTGGGCGGCAACGGCTATATCAACGACTATCCGACCGGCCGGCTGCTGCGCGACGCCAAACTTTACGAGATCGGCGCCGGCACCAGCGAGATCCGGCGCTGGTTGATCGGGCGCGAGATCATGGCGGAGGGGGCGTGATGTCCCCCTCCACCATTTCAGCCGAATGCCTTGGGCAGATCATCGGTTGGCTTGGCAACGATCTGGTGCGCGTCGCGCCACAGAACTTCGCGTTGGCGCGCCGACGTGATCGAACGCACCGGCAAACCACCCTCCTCGATCAGCCACGCGCAGTAGCGTGCACGGCTGATCGCTTCCTTGGCATCCGGATCAAACCAGCAGATGCCCCAGATCGGGTTGCGTCGCTTGAAATGCCGGCCAACTCGGCCAGGAAGCGGCAAGTGCTGATTGAACCAGTCGAACTGGCCCTGCAGTTCGCCATGAATCCAGTCCGGGCAGCCGGTATGATGCAGATACCAGGACGCATGGAAGAAGCCTGTCTCCACCCGGCTGTCCGGGTGGATCAGCGGTGTTACGAACCGCACATACATGATGACACCCGCGGTGATCGCTCACACCGCGTTCCTTTTGCTCAAATTCGGGATGCAGAAGACCGCCCTTCGGCGGCGTCAGGCCATGGCCGAAGGGAGACGTCTGGTGAAATGCACAATCATGCTTTTCATCGTTGCCTCCGAGGAGTGTCAGTTGCAGGAGACCGCCGTGTAGCGAACGGCACCCACGACGGTCGGACGCGGGCTGATACAATGGTCGAGCTGAAGCATCAAGGGATTTGAGGAAGCGACAACACGATGGCCACGCTGCAAACCCAGATCTCCCCCTCCTCCGAAACCTTTCGCGCCAATGCCGAACGCATGCGCGCACTAGTCACCGACATTGCCGAAAAGGCCGCGACGGTCGAGCGTGGTGGCTCGGACGAAGCACGCGAGCGCCACGTCTCGCGCGGAAAACTGTTGCCGCGCGAGCGCCTCGCGCAATTGCTCGATACCGGCTCGCCCTTCCTCGAGATCGGCCAGTTCGCGGCGTGGTCGATGTATGGCGAGGAGATTTCCTCGGCCGGCTTGATCGCCGGCATCGGCCTCGTCGAGGGCACAGAGGTCATGGTCGTCGTCAACGATGCCACGGTGAAGGGCGGCACCTACTACCCGCTGACGGTGAAAAAGCATCTGCGGGCGCAGGAGATCGCGCTGCAGAACAAACTGCCTTGCATCTACCTGGTCGACAGCGGCGGCGCCAACCTGCCCAACCAGGACGAGGTGTTTCCCGACCGCGAGCATTTCGGCCGCATCTTCTACAATCAGGCCAACATGTCGGCCGCCGGCATCCCGCAGATCGCCTGCGTTATGGGGTCCTGCACGGCAGGCGGCGCCTATGTGCCGGCAATGTCCGACGAGACTATCATGGTGCGCAACCAGGCGACCATTTTTCTCGGCGGCCCGCCGCTGGTGAAGGCGGCCACCGGCGAGGACGTCAGCGCCGAGGATCTGGGCGGCGCGGATGTGCATACGCGGCTTTCCGGCGTTGCCGATCATTATGCGATGGACGACGAGCATGCGCTCGCCATCTGCCGACGCATCGTCAAAAACCTGAATCGTAACAAGACTGTAAGCCTGAACTTACAGAGATCGATTCCGCCGCTTCATCCGGCGGATGAACTCTACGGCGTCGTGCCGACCGATCTGCGTCAGCCCTATGATGTGCGCGAGGTCATCGCGCGCCTTGTCGACGGTTCCGAATTTGACAAGTTCAAGCAGAACTACGGCACGACGCTGATCACCGGTTTTGCCCATCTCCACGGCATGCCGGTGGGCATCATCGCCAACAATGGCGTGCTGTTTTCCGAAAGCGCGCTGAAGGGCGCGCATTTCATCGAGCTGTGCTGCCAGCGCGGGATCCCGCTGGTCTTCCTGCAGAACATCACGGGCTTCATGGTCGGCCGGAAATATGAGGCCGGCGGCATCGCCAAGGACGGCGCCAAGCTGGTGATGGCGGTTGCCACCGCCAGGGTGCCGAAGGTGACCGTCATCATCGGCGGTTCGTTCGGCGCCGGCAATTACGGCATGTGCGGCCGCGCCTATTCCCCACGCTTCCTGTGGATGTGGCCGAACGCCCGCATCTCGGTGATGGGCGGCGAACAGGCGGCAACCGTGCTTGCCATGGTCAAGCGCGAGGGCATCGAGCGCAAAGGTGGCGAATGGAGCGCCGAGGAGGAGGCGAAATTCAAGAAGCCGATCCTGATGAAATACGAGCATGAGGGCCATCCGCTCTACTCGTCCGCCCGCCTCTGGGATGACGGCATCATCGATCCGGCGAAGACGCGCGAGGTGCTGGCGCTGAGCCTGTCCGCCGCGCTCAATGCCGAGATCGAGGAGACGCGCTTCGGCGTGTTCAGGATGTGAGATGAGCAGGGCGCTGGACAGGATCCGCATCCACACCGGCGACATTACGAAGCTGGATGTCGACGCCATCGTCAATGCCGCCAATTCGTCGCTGCTTGGCGGCGGCGGGGTCGATGGCGCCATCCATCGCGCCGCCGGCCGCGAGCTCGAGTTCGAATGCCGGATGCTGGACGGATGCAAGGTCGGCGACGCCAAGATCACCAAGGGTTACAAACTGCCGGCTCGGCACATCATCCACACGGTCGGGCCGGTCTGGCAAGGCGGCGGCAAGGGCGAAGCCGAATTGCTGGCGTCATGCTATCGCAGGTCGCTGGAACTCGCGGCCGCCCATGATTGCCGTTCGGTGGCGTTTCCCGCGATCTCGACCGGTGTTTACCGCTACCCGAAAGATGAGGCGGCCGAAATCGCTGTCAGCACGATCTGCATGATCGTCGAAGACAAAACCATACCCGAAACCGTCATCTTCTGCTGCTTCGACGAGCATATGGCGGAACTATACCGGCGAGCCGTTGCTGTGCTCCGGAAAGGTTGAATTGTATGGACCAATCGATTCATCAGCACAGGCAAACTCGGGCCCCCGACAAGGAACTGGCGGCGAGGACAAATATTCGCTACTGCTTGCCCCGCGCAATGCAATGGGGACAATGGGGACAGGGTGGAAATGAAACTGAAATATTTCCGGCGGACAGCTGCGTCGATACTTGCAGGATTACTAATATTAACGACAGCCGGCGCCAGCCAGGCGGGATCGCTCGCAGGAAGCAAGGGAGACGTGCGTTTTCCGCCGACCCTGGGCACGGGCGAATGCAACGTTGCCTACAAGGGCTACGTCGCGGCGAGCGGTCATTCGGCCTACGCCACAACCTTTTATTCGCGCGTCGTCGACCTCTACATCATCTGCGGGACGAAGCTCAACGCACCGTCCCAGAAGGCCGCGGAAGAGATCGCGCTGCGCAACTGCCAGGCCGGCTTGACGCGTTGGAAGCTCAAGACCGCGAGTGGCGGCTGCGCGATCTCGGCATCGAAATAGGCAAGTGCGCTTCGCTCGCAGAGCACTCCCTTGGTAAGGGAATGCTCTGCATCAAGTGCCGAACTGCAAGGCAGCATCCGGCGAAGGGAACGCCTGCCCGTATAGGTTTGCGGGACGGCGGGAGCGCGAAGGGACGCCTGGGGCGCTTTCATCAAGCCCGGGCTACGGAGGCTCCATGTTCAGCAAAATCCTGATCGCCAATCGGGGCGAGATCGCCTGCCGTGTCATCCGCACGGCCCGCAAGCTCGGCGTGCACACCGTCGCCGTCTATTCGGACGCCGACGCGAAATCCCTGCATGTAGAAATGGCTGACGAGGCCGTCCATATAGGCGCCTCGCCTGTCGGCGAAAGCTATCTGCGCGGCGACAAGATCGTTGCGGCGGCCTTGTCGGCAGGGGCGCAGGCCATTCATCCCGGTTACGGCTTCCTGTCGGAAAACCCTGATTTCGTCGACCAGGTGGTGGCGGCGGGGCTCACCTTCATCGGCCCATCGGCGGCCTCGATCCGCGCCATGGGGCTGAAGGATGCCGCCAAGCGGCTCATGGAGAAAGCCGGTGTCCCCGTCGTTCCGGGCTATCACGGCGAGGCGCAGGAGATCGTGCTGCTTGCATCCAAGGCACGCGAGATCGGCTATCCCGTCCTGATCAAGGCGCGGGCCGGCGGCGGCGGCAAGGGCATGCGGCGCGTCGAGCATCCCGATGATTTCTCCGAGGCGCTGTCCGGCGCCCGGCGCGAGGCAAAGGCGGCTTTTGGCGACGACCGTGTGCTGGTCGAAAAATATGTCGACAAGCCGCGACATATCGAAGTGCAGGTGTTCGGCGACAATTTCGGCAATGCCGTTCATCTCTATGAGCGCGACTGCTCGGCACAGCGCCGCCACCAGAAGGTGATCGAGGAGGCACCCGCCCCCGGCATGACGCCGGCGCTGCGCAAGGCGATGACGGAGGCGGCGGTGAAGGCCGCCAAGGCGATCAATTATTCAGGCGCCGGCACCATCGAGTTCATCGTCGATGCCTCGCAAGGGCTGAAGGCCGACCGCTTCTGGTTCATGGAGATGAACACCCGCCTGCAGGTCGAGCATCCCGTCACCGAAATGGTCACCGGCACCGACCTGGTCGAGTGGCAGTTGCGCGTCGCCAGCGGCGAAAAACTGCCGAAGACGCAGGGCGAGATCACGCTTGCCGGCCATGCCTTCGAGGCGCGCATCTATGCCGAGGATGCGGCAAAGGGGTTCCTGCCCGCAACGGGCACGCTGCACCATCTGAAGTTCCCCGAAGCAGCCCCCGAGGGTGCCACGATGCGCGTCGAGACCGGCGTGCGGGCCGGTGATGCCATCTCCCCCTATTACGATCCGATGATCGCCAAGCTGGTCATCCATGCAAAGGACAGGCAAGCGGCGCTGGAAGCGCTCGGTGTGGCGCTGTCGCAGACCGAAATTGCTGGTTCCACCGTCAACACCGGCTTTCTTGCCGCTCTTGCCGCCGATCCCGACTTTTGCGCCGGTGACGTCGACACCGGCCTGATCGGCCGGCATCAGGCGGCATTGACCCAGGTCGCGTCGCCGAGCGGCGAGATCATCTCGGCAGCAGCCCTTGCCGCCTCCGGGGCAGCAGCTTCGCCGCCATCGAACGACCCATGGTCGTCGCTGTCCGGCTACGCGCATTTCCACGGCGTGGCGCGGCGCACGCGGCTGAAGTTCGGCGAGACCGATATATTGGCAAAGGTTTCAGTGCGGCCGGACGGGCGCTTCCAAGTGGCGCTTGATGCACCCTATGACAGCACCAATTCGCATGATTTTCGCACGGCACCCCGCCTCGCCCGCTGGCCTGGCCGCATCACGGTGTTCGAAGGCGCCGTCGGCTACACATTCACGGTACCGGACCCGTTGGCACGCAGCGATGACGCGGCAGCCGCCTCCGGCAGCCTGCGCGCGCCGATGCCGGGTCTGGTGAAGCTGGTGCGCGTGGCCAAGGGCGACGCGGTGATCAAGGGCCAGCCGCTGCTGATCCTCGAGGCGATGAAGATGGAGCACACCATTGCCGCCCCGCATGACGGGGTGGTTGCCGAGATCGCCGTGGAAGGTGCGCAGGTTACCGACGGAACGGTGCTTGTGCGGTTCGTCGAGGAACAGAGCGCTCCGACCGCCGCCGCAGGCTGACAAACGGAGCGCATCGCGGACCGCAAAGCAAAATGGCCGGGGCGAACCCCGGCCATTTCTCTGGATCATCGCGTCAGATTACTGCGCGATCGGCGCGTACTTGCCGTCATGCCACTGGTTGATGTCGTAGCTGGCATTCTTGAGGTCGCCCTTCTCGTCGAAGGTGACGTCGCCGACAACCGTGCTGATCGGCGTGCCGTTCTTCAGCGCCTCGGCAACCTTGGCCGGATCGTCGCTGCCGGCTCGCTTGACGCCTTCGGCGAAAGCCTGGACGACGGCGTAGGAGAACAGCGTGAAGCCTTCCGGCACGAAGCCGCCGGCCTTGATCTTCTCGACCGCTGCCTTGGCTTCCGGCTTTGCCTGCGGGTCCGACGGGAAGACGAACATGGTGCCTTCGCCAGCCGGACCGGCAACCTGCCAGAATTCCGGCGAGGCGATCGAGTCCGGCATGATCAGCTGGAACTTCAGGTTCTGTTCGGCCGACTGACGCAGGATCAGGCCGGCTTCAGGATGGTAGCCGCCGAAATAGACGACGTCGGCCTTGAGATCCTTCAGCTTGGTGACGAGCGCCGAATAGTCCTTCTCGCCGGGATTGATGGCGTCATAATAGACTTCCTTGAGGCCGCCCGTGTTCATGGTCGCCCTGACGGCATCAGCCACGCCCTGACCGTAGGCGCTCTTGTCGTGCAGGATGACGACGTTCTTGCCGGCATACTTCTTGGCGATCCACGGACCGATGAAGGCGCCCTGTGCATCGTCACGCGTGTAGAGGCGCATGATGGTCGGCCAGCCGGCCTTGGCGGCCGCGTCGGTCAGCACCGGGTTCGAGGACGCCGGGCTCATCATCAGCGCGCCGGCTTCGGCATAGACGGCCGAGGCCGGAATGCTCGAGCCGGAGCAGGCATGGCCGTCAATGAACTTGACGCCGTTGGCGACGATGCGGTTGGCGACCGACACGGCCTGTTTGGGATCGCACTGGTCGTCCTCGATGTCGAGCTTGATCATCGAGCCGTTGACGCCGCCGGCGGCGTTGATGGCGTCGGCGGCGGCCTGTGCACCCTGCTTGAACTGGTCGCCGATGGTGGCGAGCTGTCCGGTCATCGGGCCGACCACCGAAACGGTGATGTCGTCGGCGAATGCGACCGGCGCACTCATCATCAGGCCGAAAATGGCCGCGCTCAAAATACTCATTTTTTTCATGGCAATAGAACTCCTCCACTCACGCGCGGCCGCCCCGGCCGCGCTTCTTCCAGAGAGGCGGGACAATTTCATCCTTCATTGGGCCTGTCTAGGCGCATTTGGCGCCGCTCGATTGGGCCTGTGAGCCCTCATCCAGGCAAAAAAGCCACGCCAGCCTTGTTTCGGCCGGTCGTGGCTTTTTGCCTATCGGGCTGTTTCCCCAGCGCCCCCGCGCCGCGAACCCAACGTGGCCTTCCCTGTCTTCCCTGCCATGACCTTGTCCGAAAACCGGATTTCCAGATTTCGGATCATGGTCCATCGTACGGCTTGGGCCGGTGCGGCCTGCCGCATTCTTGTCGTTGATGGCCTGTGGCCTGGCTGTCTGCGCAGCCTTATCCCTGTTTTGGCCCGACCGTCTTGGAGCGGTCTTGGCCGGAGCGTCCCCGTCTGCCGGAAATCTAGTGCATGGTCATCCATTCGCGGGCTTCGCGCAGCGCCTTGGCGATCTCGACCTTCGACATGGCGGCCGACAGTTCCGAGCGCAGTTCCGCGGCACGGGCCGAGCCCTTGATGGCGGCGATGTTGAACCATTTGTGGGCGGCAACGACGTCGGTCTCGCAATCGCGGCCGGTCGCATACATCATGCCCAGTTCGAAAAGGATGTCGGCCTGGGCAGTTGCCCCCATGGCGCCGAAACCTGCTTCAAGCATTTCAAAACGTGCCATTTTAGTCCCCTGTCTGGCTCCCGAGAGCTGCCTCCGTTCGTCTTGTCCGGGCCGCTCTTTCGATGCTTCCGAGAATGCCGATCAGGCTTGAATCCGTCGTTAAATGGCGTGCTTAATTTGAAGAAAACAAAGCTAAAACAAGAGGTAAACGCCGAAATTCGTTAAGGATACGAAGCCAGCAATTCAGCCGATTTTCGTCAAATTTGACGAAAATTTTCGGAGCCTCGATCAACACTCCGCTAACCACGGGAAACAAACAGGACGCGCCGGTCGTTTTCTTTCCTCGCCCACAGAGCCAATTCAGGCGGCTTCAAAATGCCGAAATCTTCCCTAGCGGCACCGCTTTTGTTTTGCCGGGAGCTGGATTAGCTTACGTTTGCGTAAGCGGCAGACCGGCGAGGCGGAGAATTCGGCCGGCTATCCAAAGGGAGCAAGACATGTTTCGAAAAGTGAGCCTGGCTCTTGCAGCCACATTGATCATGGTGGGGACGGCATGGGCCGATCCGATCGAAGGCAGCTGGAAGACGCAATCCGGCGAGACCGCAAGCATCGCCGGCAGCGGCTCGTTTTCCATAACGCTCAAGACAGGCAAGCATGCCGGCAAGACGATCGGCTCGCTCAAGCCGGCCGGCGACAACAAATATGCCGGCAGCATCACCGACCCGGCAAACGACAAGACCTATTCCGGCAAGGCGACGTTGTCGGGCACTTCGCTCAAGATGAGCGGCTGCGTGCTTGGCGGACTGATCTGCAAGAGCCAGACCTGGCATAAGCTCTGATCGACCCTATCCTTGTGATCTGACGACGGGGCCCAGCAGGCCCCGTTTTCGTTTTAGCGGCACGTCGAGCCCTGGCGCGCTCGCCCTGCCGGCTGTGGCCGCTTAGTTCCCGGCACCCGCTCAGATCCCGTCAATCAATTTGAACCGCAGATGAACGCCGGCATCAGAGCCGGTTCAGAGGCGTTGGGGCATTCTCCGGCGTGTTGAAGGAGACACGGCCCCAATGCTTGCTCGCCGCTTTACCATCGTCTGCCTGCTGATGAGCCTGTTTGGAATGTTCTTCGCCATCCTCGTCGCCGAAGCGGGCCGTTCTCCCCGCTCCTGGGACGAAGCCAACAGACTATGCCGTCTCGCCTGCCCGACCAACCTTCGCCACTGAAACAAAGAAACCCGGACCTCGAAAAGAAAAGCTCAGAGATCATGACCCGCATCGCCGCCAACACCCTGAAGACCCTTCGGCTCCTGCCGCGGGCGGTGCTTATCCTGATGCTCCTGGCTGCGCCGGTCCTGGCGGTGCCGATGATGCGCGCCGATGCCGGCTCGACGATAGAGGCGCCGGCCCTGAGGAAGTCCGGCGTGGGTTTCGTGCTGCTGGTCAGCCTGCAGAGGGGATAAAGAAAAATGGCGCTTTGAGCGCCTTCGGCAGCGAGCCCCCTCCCAACCGCTCGTCCAAGTCTCTATATTGAGCCATGGAAAAGCGAATCTACCCCCAAGCCATCGAATCTGTCGTCATGCCGGAGCCTTTTGGCCGGCAAAGCTTTGACAACGCCGAAAAGGCCGTTGCCGCACTGCAGCTGCTTTACGACCRCAACACCAAGTTCCTGCGCGACGCCTTCGCGGCCCTGGCGGCCGACGGGGGCGACAGCAGCAGGCGCTACCGCGCCTTCTACCCCGAGATCGGCGTCACCACGAGTTCGTTCACCCAGGTCGACTCGCGCCAGGCCTACGGCCACATGCCGACGCCCGGCCATTTCGCCACCACGATCACGCAGCCGCAGCTGTTCGAGCGCTATCTGATAGAACAGCTGCGCCTGATCATGCGCAACCACGGTGTCGCGGTCACAGTTTCGGAATCGACCACGCCCATTCCGCTGCATTTCGCCTTCCTGGAGGGAACCTACGTCGACGGCGCCGCCGCGGAGCGCATCAAGCGGCCGATCCGCGACCTGTTCGACGTGCCTGATCTCGACGGCACCGACGACCAGATCGCCAACGGCACGTTCGAAGTGGCCTTCGGCGAACCGAGACCGCTGGCCCCGTTCACGGCGCAACGCATCGACTATTCGCTGCACCGCATGACCCACTACACGGCGACCAGCCCGCAGCATTTCCAGAACTTCGTGCTGTTCACCAACTACCAGTTCTACATCGACGAATTCGTCGCCCGCGCCCGAGACCTGATGGAGAAGGGCGGCGGCGGTTACACGGAATTCGTCGAGCCAGGCAACGTCGTGACCAGAGCCGGACAGAGCGCACCGAGCGAAGGCGTTGGACCGCAGCGCCTGCCGCAGATGCCGGCCTATCACCTGAAGAAGCCGAATCATGGCGGCATCACCATGGTCAACATCGGCGTCGGTCCTTCGAACGCCAAGACGATCACCGACCACGTAGCCGTGCTGAGGCCGCATGCCTGGGTGATGCTTGGCCATTGCGCCGGACTGCGCAACACCCAGGCGCTCGGCGACTACGTGCTGGCGCATGCTTATGTGCGCGAAGATCACGTGCTGGACGACGACCTTCCGGTCTGGGTGCCGATCCCGCCGCTGGCGGAGATTCAGGTGGCGCTGCAGGAGGCGGTCGCCGAAGTCACCGGCCTGTCAGGCTATGATCTGAAGCGCATCATGCGCACCGGCACCGTCGCCACCATCGACAACCGCAACTGGGAACTGCGCGACCAGCGCGGGCCTGTGCAGCGCCTGTCGCAGTCGCGCGCCATCGCGCTCGACATGGAATCGGCGACGATCGCCGCCAATGGCTTCCGCTTCCGCGTGCCCTACGGCACGCTGCTATGCGTTTCCGATAAGCCGCTGCATGGCGAGTTGAAACTGCCTGGCATGGCGACCGAATTCTACAAGCGCCAGGTGGCGCAGCACCTGACCATCGGCATCAGGGCGATGGAGAAGCTGGCCGAGATGCCCATGGAGCGGCTGCATTCACGCAAGCTCCGGAGCTTTTCGGAAACGGCGTTCCAGTAGGGCGGCCGCGACGCCTCGGCGAGGCAAATCGCCATCTTGCCCAGGACGCATTTTGGCCGATAAGCAGATGGAACGGATCGTCAGGCGGCATTCGGCAGACACGACCTCGATGATGACAGGCGCGCGCTTGAAAATGACGGCTGGGTTGGCATTCCTGGCAATGACGGCATTGTCGGCTGCGCTGTTGGCCGGGTTCTTCGGCACCCTGCATCCGGCTTTCGATTCCTTCTCGCATTTCCGCATGCACTTTAGCGTGCTCATGGCGCTTCTGGCACTGCCGCTGCTTGCCAGTTCGTTTCGGCTGCAAGCGGCGGCGGGGTTGCTGTTTGCCATCGCCTGCCTGGTCACGACGGCAAGCGCCCTGCCGAGGCTTTGGCCGCAGGCGGCGGCCGCCAAACCCGCCGACCAGATCGTCTACAGCCTGCTGCAGATGAATTTGCGCTTCAACAACCCGACACCGAAGAAAGTGCTCTCGCTGATCGGCCGCACCAATCCGGACGTGATCACCCTCGACGAGGTGTCGCAGATGTGGACGACAGAGCTTGGCACCATCACCAGTGCCTATCCCTACAGTATCCTGTGCCCTTACCCGAACGGGGCGTTCGGGGTGGCGTTGCTCTCCCGCCGGCCCTTCATGGCCGGCACGAAACCCAGTTGCGAGCCGCGCGGCGCGATGGCAACCGCCACCATCGACTTCGGCGGGATCGACGTCGATGTGGCCGCGATCCATTTGAGCTGGCCGTGGCCGAAGGAACAATACTGGCAGATCGGCGAACTGTCGCAGACATTGGCCGGGCTGGGCGAGACCGCGATCATGGCTGGCGATTGCAACGCCGCGCCGTGGAGCGCGGCGGTGCGGCGGGTCGCGGCTCTCGGCGGGCTGACACTTATGCCTTCGGCTGGCCCGACCTGGATCCACCGGACACTACCCGACGTCCTGCGCCGCTATGCGGGCCTGCCGATCGATCAGGTGTTCAGCAAGGGTGGCTTGACCATCCTGTCTTCGCAGCGGCTGGAGGACACCGGCTCCGACCATCTGCCGGTGCTGGTCGAGTTCACGCTACGCCCAGACGACAAGCAGCATGAGAATGACCACGCCACAGCGCTCGCGGCGAGCGACTTGTCGGCCAAGCCGCACGGCTGAATCCAATTCTTGTTTTAGTGCAATTCCGGACGGAAAACCGTTTTGCCCTGGTTCACGGTTTTCCGGTCAAGGCAGCGATCAGATGTTCGACATGGCCGCCATTGCTGTGTTCGCGCCGATCGAAGGCGTTTTGTTTGGCCTCATATTCGGCATAGACAGCCCGGATGCGCAGTTGCGCTTCGCGGCGCGCCTTGGAGCAGGACGGATCGTTTGCGATCCGCAGGCCGGTTATCGACTTCTCCGTGGCGCGCATCATCTGCCTGGCGATGCGCCCATGTGTTTCCTCATGGGCGCGAACACCTGCGAAAAACGCGTTCCAGCGCCTCTTCAGCGCCGGCGTCGCGGGGGAGGCAAGGCGCGGGAACGTATAGGAGAGATTGAGCGTGCCGTTGGCCCGCTGCACTCGGCAAAAGCCGTTGGCCTCACGGGCGTTGAGGTTCCAGTCGACGGTATAGGCCGTGGTGGCGATGGCATGCGTCATGAAGCCGTGCCTGGGGCCTTTGCTGTCCATCGCATCGACGAGAGCGGCGCCTGAGCTTCCCGTGACGTCGTAGGTCCGCGTCTGGACCACTGCCCTGGTGCCGGCCGAGGCCTCCTGCGCACAGAGCGCCCCGATGGCGACGAGGCATTTCAGAACTGTCCGGCGCATCGGCCTTCTCCCTATTCCTGGAGAAGGAACCATAGACCGGTGGCCGTTTCAACGGTCCTGCCGGCCTGCATGCCCACGCAGCCGGCCCCCGCCCGCATTTTTGCCGCCGAGTCCGAAACCGCCGGCGGCGCGACGTCACATACCCTGGTAGACCGGGCCCTCGCCGCCTTGCGGCGGCACCCAGTTGATGTTCTGGTTGGGATCCTTGATGTCGCAGGTCTTGCAGTGCACGCAGTTCTGCGCGTTGATGACGAAGCGCACATCCTTTGCCGCCGGATCGGCGGCGGCATTGCCGTCCTTGTCGACCCATTCGTAGACGCCGGCCGGGCAATAGCGTGTCGAAGGCCCTGCAAAGACATCGTGCTCGGACCGCTTCTGCAGTTCCATATCACCGACCAGCAGGTGGACCGGCTCGTTCTCTTCGTGATTGGTGTTGGACAGGAACACCGAGGACAGGCGATCGAAGGTCAGCACGCCATCGGGCTTCGGATAGGCGATCTTCTTGTGCTGGGCGGCCGGCTCGAGCGCGGCATAGTCGGCCTTGCCGTGCTTCAGAGTGCCGAAGGGCGAGATGCCGAACAGCGTGTTCAGCCACATGTCGAGGCCGCCGAGGCCGACGCCGACGATGGTGCCGAAGCGCGACCAGAGCGGCTTGACGTTGCGCACCTTCTTCAAATCCTTGCCGATGTCGGTCGCACGCCAGGCTTCCTCGTACGAAGTGAGTTCGTCATTGGCGCGGCCGGCGCCGATCGCCTCGGCGACATGGTCGGCCGCCAGCATGCCCGACAGCACGGCATTGTGAGAGCCCTTGATGCGCGGCACGTTGACGAAGCCGGCAGCGCAACCCATCAGCGCGCCGCCGGGGAAGGACAGTTTCGGCACCGACTGCCAGCCGCCCTCGGTGATCGCGCGCGCGCCATAGCCGAGCCGCTTGGCGCCCTCGAATGTTCCCGCGATCGCCGGATGGGTCTTGAAACGCTGGAATTCCTCGAAGGGCGACAGATACGGGTTCTTGTAGTTGAGGTGGAGGACGAAGCCGACCGCCACCTGGTTGTCCTCGAGATGGTAGAGGAAGGAGCCGCCGCCGGTCTTCATGTCGAGCGGCCAGCCGAAGGAATGCTGGACCAGGCCCGGCCGGTGGTTCTCCGGCTTGACCTGCCAGAGTTCCTTGAGTCCGATGCCGTATTTGCCGGGCTCGCGGCCGTCAGAGAGTTTGTATCTGGCGATCAACTGCTTGGCGAGCGAGCCGCGCGCGCCTTCGCCGATCAGCACATATTTGCCCATCAGCGCCATGCCCGGCGCAAAGCCCGGCCCATGCGTGCCATCCTTCTCGACGCCCATGTCGCCGGTGACGACGCCGGTGACGGCGCCCTCTTCATTGTAGAGCAGGCCGGCGGCGGCAAAGCCCGGATAGATCTCGACGCCGAGCGCCTCGGCCTTGCCAGCCAGCCAGCGGCAGACATTGCCGAGCGAGACGATGTAGTTGCCGTGATTGTTCATCAGCGGCGGCATCAATATGTTGGGCAGGCGGAACGAGCCGGCAGGGCCGAGCACCAGGAAATGATCCGCCGTGACCGGCGTCTTGAAAGGATGGCCCTCCTCTTCGCGCCAACCGGGCAGCAGCCGGTCGATGCCGATCGGATCGACGACGGCGCCGGACAGGATATGGGCGCCGACCTCGCCGCCCTTTTCCAGCACGACGACGGAAAGCTCGGGATTGACCTGCTTGAGGCGGATGGCGGCGGCAAGGCCGGCCGGACCGGCGCCGACGATGACCACGTCGAATTCCATGCTTTCGCGTTCGATATCGCTCATCAACCCCTCCGCACTGGCTTGCCGCTGTTGCGTATCTTGCTGGCTCCTGCGCTGCATAGCGCATCAATTGGCGACAGGAAACCGGCGCAGACGTGACAATGCGGATTTGGCCAAAAAGTCGCGCATCTTGCGGCAGGACAGCCATTTGCGCCTGATAAGACCGGCCCGCCTTGCTTTTTTAATTGTTCGGCGGCTTGCTTATCGGCCATACTTCCCGCCATGCGCTTTCCTGGGCTAGCGGGCTTTTCTTCGACGCGCTTTGTTTTCCCGCCCGGCCGGGCCTGCCGGGCGATTCTTCCGGCCCTTCTGATGTTGGCATCGGGGCACGCCGCCGCGGACGAGGTGAAGGTCTGGGCGACGGGCGCCTACTCCTTCTCCGACGAGCTTGGTGGCTTCCGCATCACCGGAGCCTCCGGCATCGGAACCAAGGACGATCCGCTGGTCATCACCGAGGAGCTGAATTCGGCAACACCCGTGACGCTGACCATCCGCACGACAAGGCCGATCGAGACATTCGGCAAGGCGGGCGAATTCGCCAATGGCATCATGTATATGCGCATCAACGTGCTCAACAACAGCGGCCAGGCCTGGATCGAATTCCAGTTCGAGCTTCAGGAGATACTGGATCAGCCGAGCGTGTTTGGTGATGGGCTGTCTTTCGACCAGCGCAACAAGACGCCGGACAATATCTGGTCGAGCAATTTCGCCGATTTCGACCGCGACTTCGAACCCTATGACCGGCTGCTGTTCAAGAACGGCAAGGTCGACCCGCTGAAGACCGTCAGCTTCGAGTTCCTGATGACGGATTACACGCCACGCTGGACCTTTTATCTGGTGCAGGATCCGCGCATCCCGACGGGATAGGGCAAGCCGCCGGTCTTGCAAATTTCGGCCATGGGGACGAATGTGCGCGCCATGACTGCCGCCTCCCCCAACAGCCCGACCGATATTGCCGACATCCTGGCCTTCTATGCCAGCGCCGGTGTCGATGAGGCGTTGGAAGACGCCCCGGTGAACCGCTTCGCCGAGGCGGCGCCGAAGCCTGTCGAACGCGCACCGGCACCAGTGGCGCCCGCTCGCGAGGACACGGCGCCCGAACGGCCAGCGGCACCGCCCGGGCTGGATGCAAGCAAGGTGCCGGATGCGCCACCGGCGCGTTCATCGGTCGCCGCGGTGCCAGACGAAGCCCAGGCGGCGCTCGCGCGCCAGATGGCGACGACGGCAACGACCCTGGACGAGTTGCGCCAGCACATGGCTGCCTTCGACGGCTGCAATCTCAAGGCCACCGCCAAGAACCTGGTGTTCGCCGACGGCAACCCGGAGGCCGCGGTGATGCTGGTGGGCGAAGCGCCGGGCCGCGACGAGGACATTGAGGGGCTGCCCTTCGTCGGCCGTTCGGGGCGGCTGCTCGATCGCATGCTGGCCGCGATCGGGCTCGACCGCACCTCGGTCTACATTGCCAACGTCATCCCGTGGCGGCCGCCGGGCAACCGCACGCCGACGCCGCACGAGACGGAAATCTGCAGGCCGTTCATCGAGCGGCAGATCGAACTGGTCAATCCCAAGGTGTTGATCAATCTCGGTGGACCATCGGCCAAGACGTTGCTCAACACCTCGGAAGGCATTTTGCGGCTGCGCGGCAACTGGCGTGTCCACACGACCGCCTCCGGCATCGCCATTCCAGCCATGCCGACGCTGCATCCGGCCTATCTCCTGCGAACGCCCGCTCACAAGAAGCTGGCGTGGCGGGATTTTCTCGAGGTAAAGGCGAAGCTGCGGACGCTCTCCTAGCGATAACCTCGGAGGTAATTGAAATCGCTGTGCCGCCGCCTTAATCCTGACCCATGACATCAGCCCAAACCTCCGCCGGCAGTCTCATCCGCGAATGGCGCACGCGCCGCCGCATGTCCCAGCTCGACCTCGCCACGGAAGCCGAAATCTCGCAGCGGCATCTAAGCTTTGTCGAGAGCGGGCGCGCCGCGCCGTCGCGCGACATGGTGCTGCATCTGGCGGAGCAGCTTTCGATCCCGCTGAGGCAACGCAACCAGCTGCTGCTGGCCGCAGGTTTCGCGCCGAGCTTCAGCGAACGGCCGCTCGGCGACACGACCTTGGCACCGGCGATGGCGGCGGTCGAGATTGTGCTCAAAGGACATGAGCCCTTCCCGGCGCTGGCGGTGGACCGGCACTGGAACCTGGTTTCAGCAAACGCCGCGATCGCTCCTTTCCTTGCCGATGTCAGCGAGGCTTCGCTGCTGGCACCACCGGTCAACGTGCTTCGCCTTTCCCTGCATCCCGGCGGCATCGCACCGCGCATCGTCAACCTCGCGGAATGGCGCACGCACCTGCTTGAGCGTCTCAAGCACCAGAACGATGCCAGCGGCGACCCGGTGCTGGTCGAACTGGAGCGCGAGCTGCGAACCTATCCGTCCGGGCTGAAGGGCAGCAGGCCAACACCGGTCGAGCCCAATGCCATCGTGCATCCGCTTCGGCTTGCCCATGGCGATCAAGTGCTATCGTTCATCAGCACCATCACCGTCTTCGGCACGCCGCTCGACGTGACCTTGTCGGAACTGGCGATCGAATCTTTCTTTCCGGCCGACGAGCAGACCCGCGCGGTGCTGGTGCGGCTGGCCAAGGAGCGGTCGGAACGGTCCTGATCAGCCTTGAGGCAGTGTTACCTTGCGCGTTCGCGTGCGCTCCAGGCCCAGTTGCCGCTCGCGCCAGATGATGAAGATGCCGGCGGCTACCACGATCGCACCGCCAAGCAGCGTGTTGAGCGAGGTCACGTCGGAGAAAATGAAATAGCCGACGACGACGCCGAGGATCATCGAGGTGTATTCGAACGGCGCCACTACCGAGGCCTCGGCATGGCGGTAGGCCGAGGTCATCAGGATCTGGCCAAGGCCGCCGCAGAAGCCGGCCATGATGAGCAGCGCCGCTTGCGCCGGCGCCAGAGCTTGCCAGCCGAAAGGCAGCGTCAGCAGCGAGAGCACGCTCGCCGTCGACGAGAACCATAACACGATGGTCGCCGTCTTCTCCGTCTGCACGAGATTGCGCACGAGCAGCATGGCGACAGCCGAGATCGCCGCCGCCACCAGCGCGGCCATCACGCCCAGCACCTCCTGGTCGTCGAGCGCTTCATCCGAGTTGAGCAGGGTCAGTTCCGGCCAGGAAATGACGAGCACGCCAATGAGACCGACGGCGACAGCGCTCCAGCGATAGATACGGATCGACTCGCCAAGGAAGATCGAGGAGAACACCACGACCAGCAGCGGCTGTGCGTAGTTCAAGGTGATCGCCTCCGGCAGCGGCAGCCTGGTGAGCGCGAAGAAGCCAAGCCCCATGGCGCCGACGCCGACAACGCCGCGCGCGACATGGTTGAAGGGACGTTTGGTGACGAATGCCGTCGCCAGCTGTCCCTTCAACGCCAGGAAGGCAATGATCGGAAAGATGGCGAAGAAGGAGCGGAAGAAGACGATCTGTCCCGCCGGCACGTCGCCGGCCGCCTTGATGCAGGTTTGCATGCCGACAAAAACCGCGACGGACACGATCTTGAGGGCGATGCCCCTCAGCGTGCCGTGGCCGGCCGTCGTTCCTGGTTCCACCCCTGACGTCACGCTGGCGATACGCTCCTGATCGCGGCCCAGATGCGCGCCGGCGTCGCCGGCATCTCGATATGCCTGATGCCATAGGCGCGCCACAGCGCGTCGGTGACGGCGTTGAGCGCCGCCGGTGTCGAGCCGATCGTGCCGGCCTCGCCGGCGCCCTTGATGCCCAGCGCATTGGTGGTCGAAGGCACGTTCCGGGTCTCGAATTGGAAGAACGGGACATTGTCGGCGCGCGGCATGGCGTAGTCCATGAAGCTCGCCGTCAAGAGTTGCCCATCATCGCCATGGATGGTGTTCTCGGTCAGCGCCTGACCGATGCCTTGCACGACGCCGCCATGCACCTGGCCGGCAAGCAGGATCGGATTAACGGTGACGCCGAAATCGTCGACGATGGTGTAACGGACAATCTCGGTCGCGCCGGTATCGGGATCGATCTCGACCTCGCATATATGGGTGCCGTTCGGATAGGTGCACTCGTCCTGCACGAACTCACCGAACCCCTTGAGGTCATCAGGCGTCTTCGCAGCCTTGGCGATGCTCGAGAAATCGATGCTCCTGTCGGTGCCGACGATACGGGCAACGCCATCGAACAGTTCGATATCGCCGGCCGAGGCCTCAAGCTCGTCGGCGGCGATGCGCTTGATCTTGTTGGCCAGATCCTCGCCCGCGCGGGACGCCGATACACCCCCCAGCGGAATGGAGCGCGAGCCGCCGGTGCCGCCGCCCGCCTTCAATTCGTCGGTGTCGCCCTGGCGGACATGGACCTTGTCGATGTCGAGATTGAGTTTTTCCGACAGGAACTGCGCATAGGCGGTGGCATGCCCCTGGCCGTTGGTCTGGGTGCCGATCTTCAACGTCACCGTGCCGTCGCCATTGAGCTCGACAAAGGCCGGTTCGGAGCCCGGAAAGGCGCAGGCCTCGATATAGGTCGCCATGCCGATGCCGCGGATCTTGCCGCCGGTCTTGGACTGTTCCAGCCGCCGCGGGAACGCCTTCCACTCAGACCGTTCGATGGCACGGTCCATATGCCCTTCGAATTCGCCATTGTCGTAGAGCCGGCCGGTCTGCGTGCGGTAGGGAAACTGCGCGGGCCGGATGAAGTTGCGGCGGCGGATTTCTTCGACAGGCAGGCCGAGATCATGCGCGCAGGCATCGACCAGCTTCTCCAACAGGAACGCCGCCTCGGGACGCCCGGCGCCGCGATAGGCGTCGACCGGGCAAGTGTTGGTGTAGAGGCCGGTCACCGAGACATCGAGCGCCCTGATATCATAGACGCCGGTCGACATGGTGATGCCGACATAGGGAATGAAAGGGCCATATTGCGAGACATAGGCGCCGATATTGGCGAGCAGCTCGACCCTCATGCCAAGAAAGCGCCCATCCTTGTCGAGCGCCATCTCGGCCGTCACCGCGTTGTCGCGGCCCTGCGCGTCGGTGAGGAAATGTTCGGTGCGGTCGCCGGCCCACTTCACCGGGCGGCCAAGCCGCTTCGCCGCCTCGAGCACCAGCGGATATTCGCGGTAAACGAAGCTCTTCGGCCCGAAACCGCCGCCGACATCGGGCGTGATGACGCGCAGCTGGTCCTTCTTGATCTTGAACACGCTGGCCAGGATATACTGCATGGAATGCACGCCCTGCGACCCGGTGGTCAGCACGAAGCGGTCTTCCCCGGCATTCCATTCGCCGATCGCCGAGCGCGGCTCCATATAGTTGCAGACGAGCCGGTTGTTGATGAATTCGATGCGGGTGACGTGAGCGGCCCCGGCGAAAGCCGCGTCCGTCTTTTTCCTATCGCCCATATGATAGGTGAAGGCGCGGTTGGAGCCGAGTTCCGGCCAGACCAGCGGCGTGCCTTCGGCAAGCGCCGTCGCGGTGCCGGAGGCGGCGTCCTCGCCGTCATAATCGACCTCGATCAGTTCGGCGGCATCCTGCGCCAAGGCACGGCTGTCGGCGACGACAAAGGCAACCGCATCGCCGACATAGTTGACGCGGTCCCGGCACAGGATAGGAATGTCGCGCGTCGGCGCTTTGGTGCCGTCCGGCTGTGCCTGCATGACGCCAGACTTGAGATCGCGCAGATGGGGGAGATCCTTGCCGGTCAGCACCAGATGGACGCCGGGTGCCGTCTTCGCCGCGTCGATCGAGCCGATGGTGAAGCTCGCCTTGGCGATCGGCGAGCGCAGGACATAGCCGTGCAGGACGCCGGCCGGCTGGATATCATCGGTATAGCGGCCCAGCCCCTGGATGAAGGCGGCATCCTCGCGCCGCAGCACGGAAGCGCCCATGCCGAATTTCGGTGTGACGACGGTCATGACTGCCTCGCGCGGATGTGGAGAAGGAATGCCTGAAATAGGCATCGGCCGAGTTTTGTCGAGGGACCATTTCGTGTAAAGAGCGCGGACTTCAAATTTCTTGGACCAGCGAGAATTCCGCGTCCAAAGCAATCGACAGGAAAAACAACGGAATGCGCACGGACACCGGCCAGGTCTTCAAGCTCGAAGACTATCGCCCCAACGACTATCTCATTCCGCAGACCAACCTCACCTTCCGCCTTTCGCCCGAGGCCACGATCGTCACCGCGACACTGACGGTCGAACGTCGCGACGGCGTAGCCGCGACCGCGCCATTGGTGCTCGACGGCGACGGGCTGACGCTCAAGCGCATCGAGATCGACGGCAAGAAGGCAAAACCGGCAGACCTTCTGGTGACGCCTGACCAGCTCACTATTCTCATGCCGCCGGCCGCGCGCCGCTTCCAGCTGCTGATCGAGACCGAACTGGCCCCTGCGGTCAACGAGGCCCTGATGGGTCTCTATCGCTCGAACAACGTCTATTGCACGCAATGCGAGGCCGAGGGCTTTCGCCGCATCACCTATTTCCTCGATCGCCCCGACATCCTGTCCGTCTACACGGTGCGGATCGAGGCGCTGCGCGACGAGGCACCGCTGCTCCTGTCCAATGGCAATCCGGGAGACAAGGGCGACGTCGGCGACGGTTGGCACTATGCCGTCTGGCATGACCCCTTCCCCAAGCCGTCCTACCTGTTCGCGCTGGTGGCCGGCAATCTCGGCCAGGTCGCCGACAGTTTCGTCACGATGTCGGGCCGCGAGGTCGAACTCGGCATCTATGTCGAGCGCGGCAAGGAGAAGCTGGCCGGCTACGCCATGGACGCCCTGAAGCGGTCGATGCGATGGGACGAGGAGGCGTTTGGCCGCGAATACGACCTCGACGTCTTCAACATCGTTGCCGTGTCCGACTTCAACATGGGGGCGATGGAGAACAAGGGGCTCAACATCTTCAACGACAAATATGTGCTGGCCGACCAGGAGACGGCGACGGACGCCGATTTCGCCAACATCGAAGCGATCATCGCGCATGAGTATTTCCACAATTGGACAGGTAACAGAATCACTTGCCGCGACTGGTTCCAGCTTTGCCTGAAGGAAGGGCTGACGGTCTTCCGCGACCATGAATTCTCCGCCGACCAGCGCTCGCGCGCGGTCAAGCGCATCGCTGAGGTGCGCACGCTGCGCGCCCACCAGTTTCCCGAGGATCAGGGCCCGCTGGCGCATCCGGTCCGGCCGCGCCGATACCGCGAGATCAACAATTTCTACACGGCGACGGTCTACGAAAAGGGTTCCGAAGTGGTGCGCATGATCCGCACCATCCTGGGGGCAGATGCCTTCCGCGCCGGCATGGACCTGTATTTCGACCGGCATGACGGCGAAGCGGCGACCATTGAGGATTTCATCAAGGTGTTCGAGGATGCCTCGGGCCGCGACCTGTCGCAGTTCGCGCTCTGGTATCATCAGGCAGGCACGCCCAATCTGACCGTGAGTTCGACGCACAATGCGGCTGCCCAGGAATTCACGCTCGAAATCGAGCAGTCGGTGCCGCCGACCCCCTCCGAAAGCCGCAAGCGGCTGATGCATATTCCGCTCGCCTTCGGGCTGATCGGCGCCGGCGGCAAGCCTGTCGCGTATAGCGGCGTCGAGGGCGCCAGCGTCGAGGACGGCGTCATCCATCTGCGCAAGCGCCGCCACATGGTGCGGTTCTCGGGTGTTGCGGAACGTCCGGCGGTGTCGCTCAACCGCGGCTTTTCGGCGCCGGTGACGCTGTCGGTCGAGCAGAAGGCCGACGACCAGTTCTTCCTCGCCCGCCATGACAGTGATGCCTTCTCGCGCTGGCAGGCGTTCAACACGCTGCTCACCGATGCGCTGATCGCTGCCTTCCGTGAGTTTCTTGGCGGCAAGCAGCCGGTCTTCGCGACACGGCTTGTCGAACTCGCCGGCAGCATCGCCGCCGATGAGATGCTGGAACCTGCCTACCGGGCGCTGGCGCTGGCACTGCCCGGCGATGCCGACATCGCCCGCGACATCGGCAGGAATATCGACCCCGACGCCATTCACGCGGCCCGTGAGGCGCTGGCGCTGGCAATCGCCACCGCCAATGGCGCGGCATTTTCCAGCCTCTACCACAGCCTCGCGGACAAGGCTGCGTTCAGCCCGGATGCGGCCAGCGCGGGACGACGCGCCTTGCGCAACATTTTACTGGATTATCTCTCGCTGCTGCCGGGCGGAGCAGCATTGGCGGCCGGGCATTTCCAGTCCGCCACCAACATGACCGACCGCGCGTCCGCCCTTGCCGTGCTTGCGTATCGCCACCATGGTTCGCCGGAGGCAAACAAGGCGCTGGCGGCTTTCGAGAAAAAGTACGCGTCCGACCCGCTGGTCATGGACAAATGGTTCCAGATCCAGGCCGGCGTGCCGGGGCCGCAGGCTGTGGACACGGTTCGGGCGCTAACCGCTCATGCGGCCTTCTCGATGGGCAATCCAAACCGGGTGCGCTCACTGATCGGCACATTCTCCAGCGCCAACCAGACCGGCTTCCACCGCGCCGATGGCGAAGGCTACCGGTTTTTCGCGCAGACGGTGCTCGAGGTCGAAAAGCGCAACCCGCAAGTGGCGGCAAGGCTGGCGACGGCACTGCGGTCGTGGCGCTCGCTCGAACCGGGCCGGCAGGCCAAGGCCCGGGAAGCGCTGCTTTCGATCGCCAGCGCCGAAAACCTGTCGGCGGATCTGCGCGATATCGTCGAGCGCACGCTGGCCTAGGTACCCCTTGCCTTCTCCCATGCGGGGAGAAGGCCCGAGCCGTCGCGCCTCCAAAACCGATTATTTTAGTCGATTTTTAATCTTTTTTCGCCGAGCCACTGGACAAGGCGAATCACGTTTGATTCTTTACTGACGATTCGGAAGTGCGGCGTTTGCCGGATCACAAAGCAGCATAGGCAATTCGGGGAGTGCCATTTATGGCGAAGGCGGACGCGTGGGGCGCGCCCGGTGGGATGGTTTTTGCGCGTCGCGAGACGCGCAGCGACGGCCTTGCCGGGAATACGCGGCTCATTGCCGAACCGGCCTACAAGCGGCTCCTGGCCGCCGAACCGCTGCTGCGCCGTTCGATACCGGCCCTCATCATCATCTTCCTGCTCGTCATCGCGGCGCTTCGCGTGCTGTCGCTGATGAACGAACGCGACGATGTCGAGCGCGACGCCAAGGCGATCCTGACGCTGGCGGCGGGCCAATTGGCCAGTTCTCTGGCCACCACCTCGGACACGGTGCCCGGTGCCGTCCAGGACCTGCTGGAGACCACCAGCCGGCAGGGCGCGATGGGCCGCAGCCATGTGCTCGTCATCACCGACAGCGCCTTCCGGATCACCGCGGTGACGCCGCGCTCGATGCCGTGGCAAGGCCATTCGCTCGACGGCCTCGTCCAGGGCGGCCAACCGCTGTTCATGTTTGGCGACCGCGCCGGCGTCATGGAGGTCAATATCGGCGGCCAGGACTGGTACGCCGCGGTCAGCGTTGCCAAGGATCGGAAGGGAGCCGCGGCAGCGCTGGTGCCGCAAGAAGCTGTGTTCGACACATGGCGCAAGACCGTCTCGCTGAACGTCACCCTGTTCGTGCTGACGGCCGGCGTGCTGATCATCATCCTCTACGCCTATTTCGGGCAGGCGGCGCGCGCCCAGGCGGCCGACCGCATCTATCTCGAAGCGCATCAGCGCATTGACATGGCCCTGGTGCGCGGCCGCTGCGGCCTGTGGGACTGGGACATGGTGCGCGGCAAGATGTACTGGTCGCGTTCCATGTACGACATGCTGGGCTACGAGCCCTGCGAGACGATGCTGTCCTTCGGCGAGGTCGACGAGATCATCCATCCCGAAGACGGCGACCTGTTCGAGCTCGCCAACAGAATTGTCGCCCGCGAGATCGACCATATCGACCAGGTGTTCCGGATGCGGCATGCCGATGGCCAATGGGTGTGGATGCGCGCCCGTGCGCAGGTCATGGATCCGGAAGCGCCGGAAATCCAGCTAATCGGCATCGCCGTCGACGTCACCGAACAGCGCCATCTGGCCCTGCGTTCGGAGGCGGCCGATCTTCGGCTGAGGACCGCGATCGAGAACATCAACGAATCCTTCGTGCTGTGGGATTCGGCGCGGCGGCTGATCATGTGCAACTCCAAATACCAGCAGGACAACGGGCTGTAGGATCGCGACGTGATGCCGGGTGTGACTCGCGCTTCGCTGGAAGAGCGGATGCTGGCCTTCGCTTCCGAGCGCCGGCTTGCCAACACCAATGGTCCGCAAGGCGGCGCCACTTTCGAGCGGCAGCTGTCCGACGGCCGCTGGCTGCAGGTCAATGAACTGAGGACCCGGGATGGCGGCATCGTCTCGGTCGGCTCCGACATCACCCAGATCAAGCTGCACCAGGAGAAGCTGGTCGACAGCGAGCGGCGGCTGATGGCGACGATCCATGACCTGAGCCTCGCCCGCCGGGCCGAAGAGGAACGGTCGCGCGAACTCGTAGACCTCAACCGCAAATACATGAAGGAAACCGAGCGCGCCGAGGCGGCGAACCGGGCCAAATCCGAATTCCTGGCCAACATGTCGCATGAATTGCGCACGCCGCTGAACGCCATCATAGGCTTCTCCGAACTGATGGAACAGGGGCTGTTCGGGCCGCTGGGCTCGTCGCGCTACGAGGAGTATGCCACCGACATCAACAGCAGCGGCAAATACCTGCTCGGCGTCATCAACGACATTCTCGACATGTCCAAGATCGAGGCCGGCCAGTTCTCGCTGGACCAGGAGCAGATCGACCTCGGTCCGCTGATCAGCGAGACGGTGCGCGTCGTGTCGCTGCAGGCCGCGCAGAAGGCGATCACCGTGGAAACACGCATCGCCGACGCGCTGACGCTGATCGCCGATCGCCGGGCGATCAAGCAGATCGTCATCAACCTCCTGTCCAACGCGGTCAAGTTCACTGGCCAGGGCGGCCGCATATCGGTCAGGGCCCGCAACACATCGGGCGCGCTGATACTGACCATCGAGGACAATGGCTGCGGCATCCCGAAAGAAGCGCTCGGCAAGCTCGGCCGCCCCTTCGAACAGGTGCAGAACCAGTTCTCCAAGAACCACGCCGGATCAGGCCTTGGCCTTGCCATCTCACGCTCGCTGGCCGAGCTCCAGGGCGGCGCGCTGAAGATCCGTTCGACCGAGGGCGTCGGCACGATCGTGTCCGTGCGCATTCCGGTGAAGAAGGCGCCTCCGGCGGTCAAGGCCGCCGCCTGAGCAGCAGGCTCCGGGCGATGTCGCCGGAGCCTTGGTCAAACAATCTTATTGGACGCTGCCGTCGTCATCCGATTGGCGGTGATGACCAAAGCGATGGCCCTTCGGCAGTTCGCTCTTCTCGATCTTGCCGTCATTGTTCTTGTCGAGCATGGCGAACACCTTCTTCTCACGGCCGGTAATGTCGTCCGCGGTCAGCGTGCCGTCGCCCTTGGTGTCGTAGCGGGCGATGATGCGCCTGGCCATCCGCTCGAAGCGCGCCTTCTCCAGCGCGTCGGCGAGTTGGGCGACGGTCAGCTTGCCGCCATTGTCGGCCACGAGCTTCTTCAGCCGCGCGTTCATGGCGTCGGAAAACTGGTCGAAGGTGATGGCACCGTTTGAATCGCTCATCGCCTTGTCCAGGCGGGCCATCATGCCGTGGCGCATTTTGGCGCTGGCATTGTTTTCGGCATAGGCGGTGGTGCCGACAGCGCCGGCGAGCGCTGCGAAGGCAAGGGCAAGCTTGGTTGACTTTCTCATGGTCTTCTCCTGTTGCATCGTCACCCCCGATGCGGCCGGACAACCGTTTCACGGTCGTCCGGTACGAAACAAAAGATCAAAGTCCTTTCTGACCTTTTGCGACGTCTCCTTGAGATGTGCTTCCAGCACACCGAAATCCGGCAGGTCGGTAACCGCCAGAAGCAGATCCGAAAGCCCCGGCGGAACGTCGTCGCGCTCGAACGGGCCGGTGAGGCACAGCCGGGTCATCTGGGTCAGCGCCAAATAGAGTGCGAAGGCGGCACCAAGCTCCTGCCTGATCCCGGCATCGGCGAAGCCAGGCGCGAGGCGGGACAGGATCTCGGCCGTACCGGTGACACGCGGCCCGGCCTCGACCTGCCCGGTGATGACGGCGACCTGGGCGATGAATTCGAGATCGATCAGCCCGCCAGGGATCAACTTGATGTCCCAGAGGCCACGCGGGGGCTTTTCCTTCTCGATCATAGCCCGCATGTCCGCGGCCTCGGTCTTCACCTTTGCCGCGTCGCGCGGCTGGCCAAGGACGGCGGCAACTTCCGCTTCGACCTCGGCGCACAGACCGGGATCGCCGCCAATGGCGCGCGCCCGCGACAACGCCATGTGTTCCCAGGTCCAGGCCTCCTGGCGTTGGTATTTCTTGAAGGCGTCGATGTGGGTGGCCACCGGCCCCTTGTTGCCGGATGGCCGCAGCCGCAGATCGAGTTCGTAGAGCACCCCTTCCGCCGTCGGCGCCGATACGGCCGAGATCAGCCGCTGCGTCATGCGGGTGTAGTAGTGGGAAGGCGCCAGCGGCTTGTCGCCGTCGGAGTCCTCGGCGTCCGCGTCATGATCGTAGAGCAGAATGAGGTCGACATCCGATCCCGCGGTCAATTCGCGGCTGCCGAGCTTGCCCATGCCGAGCAGTGAAACCACGCCGCCGGCAATCGTGCCGTGGCGCGCCGCGAATTCGGCGGTCACCGCTTGCAACGCCGCCTCGATGGTGAGATCGGCGAGATCAGAAAAGGCCCGGCCGGCCCGGGCCGGATCGATCGAACCGGCAAGCAGCCGGACGCCGATCAGGAACTTTTGCTCCGAGGCAAAGATGCGCAGCCGGTCTAGCACCTCCTCAAAGGCCCTGTCGCCTTCAAGGAAAGCCGAGAGCCGCGCCGAGAGATAGGCGCGGTCGGGCAGTTCGGTGAGAAGCGCTGGGTCGAGCAGGCCGTCGAAAACATGCGGCCGGCGCGTGATGATCGCCGCCAGCCGGGGCGCAGCACCCATGATCGTCGCTATCAGCTTGAGCAGCGCGGGGTTCGACTGCAGCAGCGAGAACAGCTGGATGCCGGCCGGCAGACCGGCGAGGAATTCGTCGAAACGGATCAAGGCTTCGTCCGCCCGGCGCGTTTGGCCGAAGGCCTTGAGCAGCGCCGGCGTCAACTCCGTCAGCCGCTCGCGTGCTTCCGCCGACCGGGTGACGCGATAGCGGCCGAAATGCCAGCCGCGGATGACCCGGCAGATGTCGCTCGGCCGCTGGAAACCGAGACCCTGCAAGGTCTGCAGCGTGTTGGGGTCGTCGACATCGCCGGTGAAGACCAGATTGCCGATGCCCGCCGAAAGCTCCGGGGCAGTCTCGAACAGTGCCGCGTAATGGCGCTCGACCTGCTGCAGCGAGGCGCGGAGCGCCAGGGAGAACGCCGCCGCTTCGGCGAAGCCCAGCATATGGGCGATCCGCTCCAGCCCTTCATCGTCCTCCGGCAGCGTATGCGTCTGCTCGTCAGCCACCATCTGAACGGCATGCTCGACGCGGCGCAGAAACCAGTATTGGCGGGCAAGTGCGTCACGCGCATCAGCGGTGATCCAGCCACGCGCGGCGAGCTGGCCGAGCATCGGCACGGTTTCGCGGCCGCGCAGTTCCGGGAAGCGGCCGCCGGCGATGAGCTGCTGGGTCTGGACGAAGAACTCGATCTCGCGAATGCCGCCGCGACCGAGCTTGACGTTGTGGCCCTTCACGGCGATCTCGCCATGGCCTTTGTGCGCGTGGATCTGGCGCTTGATCGAATGGACGTCGGCAATCGCCGCGTAGTCCATGTATTTGCGCCAGATATAGGGCTGGAGTTCCCTAAGGAACGCAGCACCCGCAGCGAGATCGCCGGCCACCGGGCGCGCCTTGATCATCGCCGCACGTTCCCAGTTCTGGCCGCGCGCTTCGTAATAGCGCAGCGCCGCCTCGACCGGGATCGCCAGTGGCGTCGAACCGGGATCGGGGCGCAGCCTGAGATCGGTGCGGAAGACATAGCCGTGCTCGGTGCGGTCCTGCAGAATGCGCACCAGGCGGCGCGTCAGCCGCGAAAACAGTTCGGTGGCGTCGAGCGGATCGACGACGGCCGGCGCTTCCGGATCGAAGAAGACGACAAGATCGATGTCGGAGGAGAAATTCAGCTCATGCGCGCCGAGTTTGCCCATGCCGAGCAGGATCCAGCCCGATGGCCGCGACGGGTTGTCGAGATCCGGCAGTTTGAGCTTGCCCTGGCCATGCGCGTCGCGCAGCAGGAAGTCGACGGCCGCGCGGGTACAGGCATCGGCAAGGTCACTCAGCCGCCGCACCGTCAGCGATGTTTGCGCCTCACCGGCAAGATCGGCCAGCGCGATCAGGAAATGCGCCTCGGCCTTGCACTGGCGCAGCTCCATCATCAGGCTGGATTCGGAGATCGTCCCGGCCAGCGGCGCCTGGTCGATCGCGGCGGTGATCGCTTCCAGGCGCGCCTCGACCGGCTGGTCGAAAAGAGCATCCAGGATCCGGGGCCGGCGACGCGCCGTGTCGCGCAAAAACGGCGAGAGGTCGAAGACGGCAGCCAGGAAATCCTGGCCCTCCCCCTTGCCGGCCAGGAATTTGGCCAGCCGCGCCAGCCCTTCTTCACGTGCCGCGGTGGCGATCTCGGCCAGTTCCCGGCGCGCCCGGCCTTCGTCGAGAGGGACAAGCCCGAGCGCCGGTTTCAGCAACCAGTCCGCAACCGCAGCCATCAGTGATCCTCCCGTGTGGGGAAACTCATGACCACGGATAGTCCCGGATTGCCAGGCAAGAGATCAAGCCGTCCATAGTGGAAGGTCATGACCGCCTTGGCGAGGCTGAGGCCAAGGCCGGAGCCCGGCTGCGAACGGCTCTTCTCCAGCCGCACGAAACGTTCGGTCGCCCGGGCCCGATCGGCATCGTCCGGAATGCCCTGGCCGTTGTCGGCGACGCAAAGCCTGATCTCGCCATGCGTCCGCTCGAGCGTCACGCGAACCGCCGGCTTGGACGTTGAGTCCGTCGAATATTTGATCGCATTGTCGACGATGTTGGACAGCGCTTGGCCGATCAACTCGCGGTTGCCGTCGACGAGAAAGGCCCCATTCATCTCGGCTTCGAGCGAAACGCCGGCCTCTTCCGCCACCGGCTCGTAGAGCTCGACGACATCACGTACGGCCGCCGCCAGGTCGACGCGGTTGGTGTGTTCGGAAGAATATCCGGCCTCAAGCCGGGAGATCATCAGGATGGCATTGAAGGTCTTTATCAGCTGGTCGGACTCGGCGATGGTGCCTTCGAGCGCCTGACGGTAATCGGCGGGCTTGTGCTTGCCAGAAAGTGTCGCTTCGGCGCGGTTGCGCAGCCGGGTCAATGGCGTCTTCAGGTCATGCGCGATGTTGTCGGAAACCTGCTTGAGGCCTTCGTTGAGCGTGGCGATCCTGGCCAGCATGGAATTGAGGTTTTCCGAAAGCCGGTCGAACTCGTCACCGGCGCCGGTCACCGGCAGCCGCCCCGAGAGATCACCACCCATGATGCGACGGCTGGCCTCCGACACGCTGTCGATGCGCTTCAGCGCGGCACGGCCGACAAAGAACCAGATGAGCAGTCCGCCGAGCCCCATCATCCCGAGCGCCAGCATCAGCGCACGGCGTATGACGGCGCGAAAGCGCTCCGGTTCGCCAAGATCGCGGCCGACCAGCATGATCATCTGGTTGGGCAGACGAAGCACCAGCGCAATGGCGTTGTGCCCCTTCTCGCCTTCGGTCTGCACCGTGTTCTCGCCGGTCGAAGGCGGCGGCGTCTGGTCGGATGTTCCGCTGCGAAGGCGATCAAGCTCGCCTTCGCCAAAGCGCTTGTAGGAGAACGGCTCGGTCGTCCAACCCTCCGTGTCGATCACCCCCGGTTCGAGGCTCTGCACGTTGCCGGTCAGGATCTGGCCATTGGCATCGGCGATGAGATAGAGGTTGGCACCAGGCTGGCGGGAGCGGTTTTCGACCACGCGCACCAGCACGGGCAGGCCACCGCGCTGATAGGCGCGGGCGAGGCCCAGCACTTCATCGTTGATGGTCTCCTGCGTCTGCGCCGTCAGCATGCGGGCCGACAGCGACGTCATGTAGAAGACAAGCAGCACGGCGCAGAGCGCGAAGAGCAGAAGGTAAAGCGCCGAAAGCCGCGCTGCCGTCGTCCTCATGATGGCCGGCACGGAAAGAGCCATGCTGTCGCCTAGCTCTTTGTTGGAGCATGATCTCTGGACAAACGGAAACCGTTTGCCCGAGAAAACCGGTTCCCACTTTTCGGGATCATGCTCTAGCCGCCCTTCAGCATGTAGCCGGCGCCGCGAACCGTATGCAGGATCGGCTTGTCGAAGCCTTTTTCGATCTTGCCGCGCAGCCGCGAGACGTGGACATCGATGACATTGGTCTGCGGATCGAAATGATAGTCCCAGACATTTTCGAGCAGCATGGTGCGCGTCACCACCTGGCCGGCGTGGCGCATCAAATATTCGAGCAGGCGGAATTCGCGCGGCTGCAATGTGATCTCACGCGCCGCCCGGCGGACCGAATGCGACAGCCTGTCGAGTTCAAGGTCGCCAACCCGGTAGACGGTCTCGGCCTCCTTGGCGCTGGCGCGGCGGTTCAACACCTCGACGCGGGCCAGAAGTTCGGAGAACGCATAGGGCTTGGTCAGATAATCGTCGCCGCCGGCGCGCAGGCCGGTGACCCTGTCATCGACCTCGCCTAGCGCCGACAGGATCAGTACCGGCGTCGTGTTGCCCCGGGAGCGAAGCCCGGCAATGACCGACAGGCCGTCGCGGCGCGGCATCATCCGGTCGATGACCATCACGTCATAGTCGCCGGCGTCGGCCAGCGCGAAACCGGTTTCGCCGTCACCGGCGACATGCGCGGTATGACCGGCCTCGGCGAAGGCTTTCTGCAGATAATCGGCAGCCTCGCGATCGTCTTCTATGACGAGAATCTTCATCGGGCCGTTATACGCGATTTCGCTGGAAGGTTGAGTAGCCGGCATCTGCATTTTAGCCTTTGCCAAAGCGCATCGCGATCAAGATGATCGAGACCGCGCGCGATAAAATCTTATTCTATGGCCGTTTTCATTCCGGACATGTCTGTCCCGGGGCAGGATTGTGCAATCACCACCCGATCCTCCAGGCCAAGGCCCGAGGAACGTTCCGGGCGGCTTCCAAAATGTGCGGCAGCGGGCGATGGGAGGCCCGCTGCCGCTGGAGGAGAGCACGATGACTGACTAACGTACCCGTCTCCATGCTTTCCCATGCGGCGGCTCGGGGGTGTTTGATACCGCCGCATCGGAAAAGTCGTTGTCAGCCCTTGGCGACCGGCAGCGCGACGAAACGATTGTTGTTGTCGCGGGTGATCTGCATCAGTACCGCCTTGCGGCCGGCCTTCACCGCGTCGGTCATCGCCTTGGTAACGTCCTCGGTGCCGTTCACTTCGTTCGAATTGACCGCGGTGATGATGTCGCCCGGCTGGATGCCGCGATCTGCGGCCTCGCTGTCGGGATCGACATCGGTCACCACAAGACCCTTGCCGTTTTCGGACTTGGTGACGGTGAGGCCGAGATCGGCAAGCGTGTCGGGCTTTGCCGGCATGGCGGGCTGCTGTTGCTGGTTGTTCGAAGCCTGCTTGTCGCTGGCCGGCAGCTTGCCGAGATCGACCTTGATCGTCTGGCTCTTGCCGTCGCGCCAGACTGTGACGTCGACCGACTTCCCGGGCGAATAGGCGCCGATCAGGCGGGCGAGTTCCTTCGGCGAAGCGACGTCCTTGCCTTCGACCTGGGTGATGACGTCACCGGCCGTGATCCCAGCCTTCTTGCCGGGGCCATCATCCTGGGCGCTCGACACCAGCGCGCCATTGTTGGACTTCAGACCAAGCGATTCGGCGATGTCGGATGTGACCGGCTGGATTTCGACGCCGAGCCAGCCGCGCTGCACCGCGCCGCTCTTCATCAGGTCCTCGACAACCTGCTTGGCGGTCGAGGCAGGAATGTCGAAGGCGATACCGACACTACCGCCCGAAGGCGAGAAGATCGCCGTGTTGATGCCGACAACCTGACCGTTGAGGTTGAAGGTCGGGCCGCCCGAATTGCCGCGGTTGACCGACGCGTCGATCTGGAGGAAATCGTCGTAGGGGCCGGCGCCGATGTCACGGCCGCGCGCCGATACGATGCCGGCGGTGACGGTGCCGCCGAGGCCGAACGGATTGCCGACAGCCACAACCCAGTCGCCGACGCGAACCTTGGAATCATCGGCGAAATCGACATAGGTGAACTTGCCGCCGCCTTCGACCTTGAGCACGGCGAGATCGGTCCGCGGATCGGTACCGACCAGCTTGGCGTCGAGTTCCTTGCCGTCATTGGTCACCACGGTGAAGGCGGTGCCTTCTTCGACGACGTGGTTGTTGGTGACGAGGTAGCCGTCCTCGGAGATGAAGAAGCCGGAGCCCTGTGCCACCGGGCGCGGCTGGTCATTGCTGCGGTTGCGGTGACCGAAGCGGCGATGGCCGTCATCATTCTGGCCGCCCTGATCGCCAAAGCCACGGAACTCCTTGAAGAAGCGGCGCAGCTGCGGATTGTTGGGAAGATTGTTGAAGCCGTCCTGGTCATCGGAGCCATCGTCGGCGGTCGGCTGGATCTTGGCCTTCACCTTGACGCTGACCACGGCCGGCGAAACGCGCTCGACGACATCGGCGAAGCCTTGCACCTGCGGCGCCTCGACACGTACGGCATCGGCCAGGACGGGGCTGGTTCCGCTGGTCAGCGCGCCAACGCCGATCACGCCGGCAACGGCGACGGAAGCGGCGGCAGCCAGGAGACGCTTGCGGGTGCGGGAATATGAATTGGGGGCAATATTCATGGGTCTCTTATCCTCTTTCAAAGGGACGCTGCTTGATCGGCATCCTCGGGGAGAGAGAATTAGAGAGGCGCACATTACAGCGCCATTTCCGACACATGAAACTTTGGTAATGTTGGCGGCGCGGTCGTGGCCGTCAGTCGCGGCGAAGAATGGCGTTCAATGCCGCCTGCTCGTCGGGAGATAGCGATTTTGTCGCCAGCGTCCGGCGCGACCGCGCGGTCAGCACAATGAAAACGCCTCCGACCAGCAGCAACAGCACGGGCGTGCCCCAAAGCAGCGCGTTGCGCAGATCGAAGCGCGGCCTCAGCAGCACGAACTCGCCGTAGCGCGAAACGACATAGTCCATGACCTGCTGGTCCGTGTCGCCGGCGACGAGGCGCTGGCGCACCAGGATGCGCAGGTCGCGGGCGAGGTCGGCATCGGACTCGTCGATCGACTGGTTCTGGCAGACCATGCAGCGCAGGCCCTCCGACAGGGCCCGCGCCCGCGCTTCGAGCGCCGGATCGGCCAGCATCTCGTCGGGCTTCACCGCCATTGCCGTGCCGGCAAAGCCGAGCGCCAGCATCAGGACAAGCAGCGCGGCGGACAACCTTGCCTTCATGGCAGGGCCGCGGGCGCCACGGCGCTCGCCTGCTTGCGCCGGCGCGAGGGCGCGCCGACACGCAGGCGCCTGTCCATCAGCGACATGGCAGCGCCCGCCATCATCACCAGCCCGCCGCCCCAGATCAGCGTCACCAGCGGTTTCCACCACAGGCGCACCACGACCGAGCCGTCCTTGGCTTCGTCGCCAAGCGAAATGTAGAGTTGGGAAAAACCGAGGGTCTTGATGCCGGACTCCGTCGTCGTCGTCTGCCGCACCGGATAGAAACGCTTGGCGGAACTGATTTCGCCGACGGGGCTGCCGCCGACACCGATCAGTTCGAAGCGGCCACGGTCCTCGCTGTAGTTCGGTCCCTGCGCCGGATAGAGCCCGACGAAACGCAGCGTATGGCCTGACAGTTCCACGGTCTCGCCAGCGCGCATGGACAGGATCTTCTCGGTGCCGAAGGAGAGCGTGGCGACAATGCCGAGCAAGGTCAGGCCGAGGCCGAGATGGGCCAATGCCGTGCCGAAGACCGAGCGCGGCAGGCCGGCGAAGCGCCTGACCATGACGGCCGGCGCAACCGATCCGACGCCGGACTTGACGGCAAGGTCGGTGAGCGCGCCGGCGACCAGCCAGGCGGCAAGGCCGATGCCGAGGGCAGCAAACACCGAGGCGCCATCGATAAACAGGCCGGTGACCAGCATTGCCGCCAGCGCCACCGCGAAGGCCGCCATCAGGCGCTGCGACGCGGCGATGATGTCGCCGCGCTTCCAGGCCAGCAGCGGACCGAACGGCACGAGGACCAGAAGCGGCAACATCAATGGGCCGAAGGTCAGATCGAAGAACGGCGCCCCGACCGAGATCTTGTCGCCGGTCAGCGCCTCCAGCGCCAGCGGATACAGCGTGCCGACGAGCACGGTGGCGGTCGCCGTGGTCAGGAACAGATTGTTGAGGACGAGTGCGCCTTCACGCGAGATGGGGTGGAACAGGCCGCCGGCCGTCAACCGCGAAGCGCGCAGCGCAAAGAGCGCCAGCGAGCCGCCGATGAACAGCGTCAGGATGCACAGGATGAAGACGCCGCGCGCCGGGTCGGTGGCAAAGGCATGCACCGAGGTGAGCACACCCGAGCGCACCAGGAAGGTGCCGAGCAGCGACAGCGAAAAGGTCAGAATGGCGAGCAGCAGCGTCCAGATCTTCAACGCCGAGCGCTTTTCCATGACGATGGCCGAATGCAGCAGCGCGGTGCCCGCCAGCCACGGCATGAAGGAAGCGTTCTCGACCGGATCCCAGAACCAGAAGCCGCCCCAGCCGAGCTCGTAATAGGCCCAGTAGGATCCCATGGCGATGCCGCCGGTGAGGAACATCCAGGCGACCAGCGTCCATGGCCGCACCCAGCGCGCCCAGGAGGCGTCGATGCGCCCCTCGATCAAGGCGGCGACCGAGAAGGAGAAGCAGATCGAGAAGCCGACATAGCCGAGATAGAGCAGCGGCGGATGAATGGCGAGGCCGAGATCCTGCAGGACCGGGTTGAGATCGCGGCCTTCGATCGGCGCCGGATTGAGCCGGATGAAAGGATTGGACGTCGCCAGGATGAACAGAAAGAAGGCGGCGCCGATGGCGCCCTGCACCGCCAGCACATTGGCGCGCAGCGTCGCCGGCAAATTGGAGCCGAAAACCGCGACAAGCGCACCGAAGAAGGTCAGGATCAGCACCCAGAGCAGCATCGAGCCTTCGTGGTTGCCCCAGGTTCCGGTGATCTTGTAGATCATCGGCTGCAGCGAATGCGAGTTTTCCCAGACGCTCGCCACCGAGAAATCGGAGCTCGCATAGGCGCTCGCCAGGGCGGCAAAGGACAGCGCCGTCAGGGCGAAGCCGGTTATCGCGACAGGACCGCCGACAGCCATCAGACGCTGGTTGTCGAGGCGCGCGGCGAACAGCGGCACGATCGTCTGCACCAGCGAAAGCGCGAACGCCAGGACCAGCGCGAAATGTCCGGTTTCAACCATGGTTGTTCCCGAAATCCACGTTTGCTCTCCCGCCAGAGTTACTCACTTTTGCTCTCCTGCCAGACACCCTTGGCCTTCAGCCCGTCGGCCACTTCTTTGGGCATATAGCGCTCATCATGCTTGGCCAGCACGCTGTCGGCAACGAATATGCCATCCGGGCCGAAACTGCCCTCGGTGATGACGCCCTGCTCCTCGCGAAAGAGGTCGGGCAGGATGCCGGTATAGGTGACTTTGACCGATTTGTGCGTGTCGGTGACGGAGAAGGCGACCGTCGCGCCCTGCCCGCGCTGGATGGTGCCTTTTTCAACCAAACCGCCGAGTCTGATGCGCTGGCCGGGCTGGACACTCGCCGTGGTGAGGTCGGCCGGCATGTAGAAATAGGAGGCCTTCTGACCGAGCGCATAGAAGGTCAGCCCGGTGGCGGCGCCCAGGAAAGCCAAGCCACCCACGATCACCGACAACCGTTTCTGCTTGCGCGTCATGTCTACTCCGTCGCCGTCAGGCCGAGCGAGGCGGCAAAGGCGGTGAATTTCTTGGCTTCGTCGCTGCCGGCGCCAAAGACGGCGATGGCGCGCCCCAGCGCCTCGCGCGCCTGATCGGCCTTGCCCAGCACGACATAGGAACGAACGAGCCGCATCCATCCTTCCGGGTCACGCGGATTTTGCCGCAGTTTTTCATCGAGGCCGGCGACCATGGTGTTGATCATGGCTTCACGATCCTGCGGTGACAGGGAGGACGCGGCGTCGACATCAGCGGCATCGGGACCTTTCGCTGGCGCGCCGGAAGCGACTTCGGGGCTGGCTGACTTTGCCAGCGCCTGTTCGACGGCGGCGCGCCAGGGCGAATCCGGCGGCAATGTGCCCAGCATTGCCTGCCAGGCCGCCGCGGCTTCCTTGTTTCGTCCTTCCTGCGCCAGGGCCATGGCCAGATAGAAGCTGGCTTTGGCATTGGCAGGATCGAGCTTCAACGCCGCCTCGAAGGCATCCTGGGCGTCGGCGGAAACTATACCGCCCGCGGCACCGGCAATCGCCTCGCCGAGGCCAGCCTGGCGAACGGCGCTGTCGCCGTCGAGGCGGATGGCGTTACGGTACGCGGCCGCCGCGTCGGAAAAGCGCTGCATGCGCAGATAGACCGGGGCCAGCACATCCCATCCCCTGCCGTCGGACGGGTTGGCGGCAAGGTGGGCCTCGGCCCGCGCCACCAATTCGTCGACGGAACTGTCGGCCGGGTTCTTGGCCAGCCTTTCGCTGAGCGGCTGCGCCGGCAGGTCAGGCGAGCCGATCTGGCTGTAGACACCCCAACTGACAAGCGGCACCGCCAGCACGGCGACGGTCGCGACAAGCCGTGCCGTGACCGAGGCCTGCCTGGCCGATGCCTCGCCGGCCGTATCGGCACCGTCGAGGCGAAGGATGCGGCGCGCGATCTCGGCGCGCGCCTCGGCCGCTTCCGCCGGCTGGATCAAGCCGCGGCCGGCGTCGCGGTCAAGCTCGGACAATTGATCGCGATAGACTTCCAGATCATGATCGCCGCTCGACGACGCGCCCCTGGCTCCTGCGGCCAGCGGCAGCAGCACCGCAAGGCTCGCGCCGAGCGTCAATATTGCGGCTATGACCCAGAACAGCATGGTTATTCCAATAACGACAGAGCCCTGCCCTGCCAACACAAGCATCCTGCGACGCTTTGACGGTCAGCGCGCCGAAAGTCCTTGATCGACATCAACCGGCCTGAGCCCGAGCTGGATATCAGGTCAGCGGCGTCCAGCTGCCATCGGCGTTGCGGCAAGCGGTTCCGCGCGCCGTCACCCCGGCTCCGCCGGTGAACACCGTCTGCGTGTACTGGCGGCAGTCCTGCGAACCGACGCGGTAGGGCTGGGCCGGAACGACCTCGCCATAATGCGAAGCCTGATCGCCCTTCCATGCCACCTTCTGGCCGCTCGTCGTATACTCGAGCGCCTTGTACTCGGCCTCAAGCGCGCTGCGCTTCTCGGCATCGCTGAGGCCATTACCGATCGAGCCGCCGATGAGGCCGCCATCCATCGCCGAAATGATCGACTTGGTGACCTTGCCGCTTGTCGGAGGCGTCGAGGCAGGTGTCGGCGCGAGCGTTGGGCCCTTGCCGCTTAAGGTGGAGCAGCCGGAGACGGCCAGCAATGCGGAAACAAGCGCGACGCGAATCTTCATGCCAACAACCGGTTTTCTTGAGTTGGAGCCTGCCATGGATGCGCCGGGGGCCGCGTCATCGGAGAAGTAGGCGTGGCCATAGTATTGATATTTGTCGGAAATTTGGCCGCTGCCGGCCGGCTCAAAATCAATCGATATGCCGCCATAACATGGGTCGTCCACAACTGTCGATTGGCCTGGGAAAGCGTCACTGAAGGCTCCGCAAGCGTACCACTGCCTTCAATCCGCCCAGGCCGGACCGTTCGAGCGCGAGAACGCCTCCATACTCGTTGACGAGGTCGGCGACAATGGCCAGCCCCAGACCTGTTCCCGGTTTTGTCTCGTCCAGGCGCCTTCCACGCTTCAGCGCATCGCGTGCCTTGTCCTCGGGAATGCCGGGACCGTCGTCGTCGATGCTGATCTCGAAGAGATTGTCGTCCTTGCCGGCCAGGGGCGCCACAGTGACCGAAACCGCGCTTTTTGCCCATTTCATCGCGTTTTCGAGAAGATTGCCGAGCAGTTCCTCGAGGTCCTCGCGCTCGCCGGCGAAGACGATTTCGGTGGCCGGCAGGGTCAGCGACAGGCTGGTCTGCGGGTTGAGCTTCTGCAACACCCGCACCATGCGCTGGACCAGCGGCGCCACCGGCGTGCGGTAGACGACGCTGTCCCGCTGCGCCGCGACGCGGGCGCGCTGCAGATAATGGTCGACCTGCTTCTGCATCGAGGCGGCCTGCTCGGCGATCAATTGTCCTTTGGCGCCGCCAAGGGCGCGGCCTTCGTTGAGCAGCACCGCCAGCGGCGTCTTCAGCGAATGGGCGAGATTGCCGACCTGGGTCCGCGAGCGCTCGACGATGCGTTTGTTGTTTTCGATCAAGGCATTGGTCTCGTTGGCCAACGGCTCGATCTCGGCTGGAAAGCGGCCGTCGAGCCGCTGCGCGGTGCCTTCGCGCACCATGGCAAGGGCGTTGCGCACCCGGCGCAGCGGCTGCAGGCCGAGCAGGATGGCAATGGCGTTGATGGCGATCATGCCGACGCCGAACAGGCTGAGATAGGTCAGCAGGCGGCGCTGGAAGGTGGCGATCTCCTGTTCGAGTTCGCTTTGGTTGCCCATCACGCGAAAACGCGCGGCGCGGTTCTTGGCATCGAGCACGAATTCGCTCTCGAACACTTCGAGTTGCTCGCCGTCGATGCCTTCGGCCGAATAGCTGCGCTGGAAGCTGGCGTTGAAGGGCACCTCGGCGACGCTTGGCGACGGGATCTTGCTCGTCATCGACGACGAATGAAGGTCGCCATGCACGCCTTCCGAGGCCGGCTCGACCGACCAGTACCAGCCCGAATTCGGCTCAGAGAAGCGGAGGTCGCCAAGGTCGGGAGCGCCGGTGAGCGCTCCCGTGTCGGAAATGCCGATGGACCCGATCAGGTTGAACAGATGTGCCGAAAGCAGGCTGTCGAAGCCGCGCTCGCTGGCCTGGCGGTAGAGCGTGGTGATCAGGGTGAAAATGACGACAAGGGTCAGGATCGCCCACACGGTGGAAAAGGCGATGACGCGGAACGTCAGCGAACGCGGCCACAAACGCAGCGAAAGCGGCGCCCTTGCGGTTGGTTTGAGCGGTTCCGAGTTACGCCTCCGGCTCGCGCATGCGGTAGCCCATGCCACGCACGGTTTCGATCATGTCGATGCCCATCTTCTTGCGCAGCCGCCCGACAAACACCTCGATGGTGTTGGAATCGCGATCGAAATCCTGGTCGTAGAGATGCTCGACCAGTTCGGTGCGCGAGACCACCTCGCCCATATGGTGCATCAAATAGGCAAGGAGGCGGAATTCGTGAGAGGTCAGCTTCAGCGGCAAGCCGTCGACATCGGCCTTCGAGGCCTTGGTGTCGAGGCGCAGCGGCCCGCAGGTGAGTTCCGACGAGGCATGGCCGGCGGCACGGCGGATCAGCGCCCTCAGCCGCGCCAGCACCTCCTCGATGTGGAAAGGCTTGGTGACATAATCGTCGGCGCCCGCATCGATGCCGGAGACCTTGTCGCTCCACCGGTCGCGCGCCGTCAGGATCAGCACCGGCATCTTGCGGCCGCCGCGGCGCCAGCGCTCGACCACGCTGATGCCGTCCATCTGCGGCAGGCCGATGTCGAGCACGACGGCGTCGTAAGGTTCGGTGTCGCCGAGGAAATGGCCCTCCTCGCCGTCAAAGGCACGGTCGACGACATAGCCGGCGTCGACCAGCGCGTCCGCTATCTGCCGGTTGAGATCCTTGTCATCCTCGACGACGAGTACGCGCATGCGGAGATCGATACCTTTTGAAGGACTTGTTCAGATATAGGCCGATTCCGGCGGCCTGGGAAACGGGCGGGTCAGTCTTGCGGAACGACGATCTCGGAACGGCGCGGACGCTGACCGTCCTTGCCAGGGACCAGCACGACGATGACGCAGACCGGCTGGCCACCGCGTGTCGACTGCGAGGCCTTGGCCAGCGTCCCGCCATTTTGCTCGGCCACCTGCTGGCCGATCGCGTAGCAGTCGGATGCGGCCAGGATGATCGGGCTGGACTGGTCGGGCGCGATCATCGGCGTCGCCATCGCTTGCGACGCGAACAGCCCGGCGGCACAGAGCGCCAGGGTCGCGGTTCGAAAGTGGGAGCGAAGCGTTTTCATGGTCAGCGTTGTAACGCATCGGTGCTGAACGTGAAATGAACGGTGATCGATGCAAAACCCATGCCCGCTACCCCCTGAACGCGAGACGACCGGCCGTGATTTCGACGCCCCAACCCGACGAAATCCCGGGGACGCCAGTGTAGACTCCGTTTCGGTCGGATTGAAAGCGCGTCAGGCATTTTCCTGCGTCAGCGCACGAAACCGCAGCAGCCCGTGATGCACGAGGAGATCCTCGTCGTAACGGGCCTCCTCGAACTCAAGCGACAGCCGCGTCTTGCCGCGCGGGCCGACCACCAGTGCGGTGTTGGCAAGGCGGGCCTTGATGGCGCCCATGATGGCAAGGGTTTCGTCTTCACCGTGAGCTTTCGACCAGACATGGAGCGTAATCAACTGATCGTCATTGTTCTCGGCGCCGGTGTCCCAGTCAAAGGCGCTGGTCTGACCAAAAGTCACGTAGGGAAAAGCGGCATTTTCGGTCGCCCGTTCGAGCAGCCCGGCGCCACCAAGCAGCGCGGACAGCGACTTATCGCTTTTGAGCCTTAGAAAAAGTGCCTGCAGCAAATCGCCGGGCGCGGTCATTTTGTCGTCCCCCTCGCCTGTCATGCCTTGTGCAAGCGGTTCGTCATACTGCCAGATTCACGCGCAGCGTACCCGGCTCGCCAAGCCTTCGCCATATCGCATGATTCGTCTCGTAGCGATCATGATCGCCGATCATCTCGAAAATACGACCCCTGTCACGAACAGATTGCCATGCCAGGCAGCGCTGCGGAACCGATCCACTCAGCCGGCACGTTGCCCGAGCGCGTTGCGGCAAAGGGACAGCAGAGCCCATATCGGAATTCCTCGGACCAAGGACCGAAATCCCGAACGGCAGCCTCGGCGAAGTCGAAGCTTTGCCGCCCCCACGCCGAAGGCCGGTCGATGCTCGGTATCCAGGCGCCTCAGGCGGACCAGGCTTCGTAGGCCTGGATGAGGCGAATGGTCGACCGCCACGCGACCGGACCACGATGCCATGAATATCCGAAGCGGCGTATCCTTTGATCTCCGCAATCTCTGCTAGTACCGAGCCCGGCCGCCCGACATGTCGAAGACAGCGCCGGTGTTGAATGCGCTGGCATCCGAGCAAAGCCAGACCACGAGCGCCGCGACCTCGTTCGGATCGCCGAGCCGCTTCAGCGGACTTGCCGATATCATCGCGTCGACGGTCTCATTGCCGAGATCGCGGATAAGGCGCGTATCGATCGGACCCGGAGCGATGCAGTTGACGCGAATATCGGTGTCGCTGACCTCACGCGACAGCGCCTTGGTAAAGGCGATGACACCGGCGCTGGCGGCGGAATAGGCCGCAAGGCTCGGCAGTCCCTCTTTGCCGGCAAGGGATCCCATGTTGACAATACGACCCTTGCCCGCTCGTCGCATAAGGGGGAGCACCCGATGCGTTACTTCGAACGTGCCAAGGAGGTTGACCTGCAGGATTCGCTGCCATTCAGCCGGTTCGAATTCCTCGAACGGCTTGTAGCTACCCAGCCACCCCGCATTGTTGATGAGAATGTCGATCCCGACTTCGCCCATGGCGGTCAGCGCCTGCATGACGCTATCGCGTTTCGTCACGTCCACTGAAAGAGAGCGTGTGCCTTCAAGCTCGACGGGCTCAATATCCCAGATCCAGACGTCCGCTCCACTCAACGCCAGCTTCTGGGCTACCGCTCGGCCGATACCACGGGCGCCGCCTGTGACGATGGCCGTCCGGCCCGTAAAATCATACGTCACCGACACCATCACCTCCATGAAACGCCAGTGCTTTGTGTATTTTGCGCCGCATCGCGAATGAAGTCGAGGAGACGGGGCAGGCTCGGCCCCCGGTGCGGTTTGTCTAGTGCCCGGCGCGCTGCCTGGTGACCACACTGCGCACCGCCAGCACCAGCACCGTGATGATGATCAGGATCACCGAGAGGGCGGCGATCGCCGGGTCGATGTTGTCGCGCAGGCCCATCCACATCAGGCGTGGCAGCGTGATGGCGTTGACCGAGGTGATGAACAGGGTAACGCCGATCTCTTCCCAGGACAGCACGAAGGACAAAAGCGCTGCCGTGACGATGCCGAACTTGATGTTGGGCATGATGACGCGGGTGGCGCGCTCCCAGACGGTTGCGCCGAGCCCCCTCGCCGCCAGGTCAATCCGCCGGTCGAGCTGGCTGAGCGAGACCAGGATCAGCACGGTTGCGAAAGGCACCGTCATGACCGAATGGGCCATGGCAACGCCGAGCCAGGTGTCGTAGCCGAAGAACGAACTGAAGCCCGAGACCGAGGTCAGCAGGAAGTAGAGCGTGATTGCCGAGACCACCGGCGGCACCACCATCGGCAGCAGCACGAAACCGACGAGCGCTGCGGTGAACCGGGGCTGGAACATCCAGACGCCGAGGCTGAAGCAGAGCGCCAGGACGGTGGAGATCGCGCTACTGACTACCCCGATCCGGATCGACAGCAGGATCGACTGGAGCCAGCGCGGATCCTCGATCAGCGAGCGATAGTGGCGCAGCGAAAGTTCACCCGATGGCATTGCCAACATGCGGCTCGGTGTCAGCGACACCGGAATGACGGCAAGCAGCGGCATCAGCAGGAACAGCGCCACCAGTGCGGCGAGGATCAGCGAGACGGGTCCCGGGCGATAGGTCGGCATCAGATCAACTGCTTCGGTTTGACGTAGCGGAACAGCAGGGCCATCAGCGCGCCGACGAACAGCACCAGCACGACGCTGATCGCCGCCCCCAGCCCCCAGTCCGGGCTCTGGAATATCCTGAGGTAGATCAGCTCGGCGATCATGACGCTGCGGCCGCCGCCAAGGATCGCCGGTGTGACGAAGAAGCCAAGCGAAAAGACGAAGACGATCAGCGCCGAGCCGATGATGCCGGAGCGGGTCATCGGCACGAACACCGTCCAGAAGGTGCGCATGCGGCTGGAGCCGAGCCCGCGCGCCGCGAGCAGCACGCGGTCGTCGAGGCTGCGCATGGCCGATGCCAGCGGGAAGACCGCGAAAGGAATGAGGAAATGCGTCATGCCGATGACGACGCCGAGTTCGTTGCGCACCAGCGTGAGGGGTTCGGAGATGAAGCCTAACGATTGCAGCCAGGTGTTGATCAGGCCGCGATTTGACAAAAGCGCCACCCAACCGAAGGCGCGCGTCAGCACCGAGATCCAGAACGGCACCAGGATGCAGAATTCGGCGATAAGGCGCTGCGCCGGGCTGCCGCGCACCCAGACGACCGTGATGGCATAGGCGGCGGCGACGGATACAACCGTGACGATCGCCGCGATGCGCAGCGTGCGGATGAACACCGACTGGACCAGATCGTCGGTAAGCAAGGCATTGTATTGGCCAAGTCCCGGCGTCGGCAGGGTGAAACTCCATTTCACCACGCCGAGAAACGGCCAGGCATAGGCGAGCACAAGGAACAGGAGCAGCGGCGCCGTCAACAGCGCCGCGCCCATCCTGTCGGAGAGAACGCCTCTCATCTCAGATCAGCATCCAGCTCTCAGGCGGAGATGATCTTGGTGTATTCGTCGAGTGCGGCGCCGTAGTTCTTGGCGTACCACTCCATGTCCAGCGCGATCTGCTTCTTCATGTTTTCGGGATCGACCGGGTTGATTCGCTTCTTGTCGGCCGGGATCAGCGCGTCGGCCGCTGGATTGGCCGGGCCCTGGCCGAGCTTGTCGAACATGACGAGCTGCTTTTGCGGGTCCTGTGCGCTTGCGATGAACTTCATCGCCGCGTCCTTGCCGCCGGGGTTGTTCTTGAGCACGGCCAGCGCGCCGGGCGAGATCAGGCCCTGGTCCCAGATGAACTTGATCTTGCCGCCGGAATCCTGCTCGATCAGCGAAGCGCGGGTCGACCAGACGATGGCCATCGAGGCTTCGCCATTGAGCAGCACGCTCTGGCTCTCGGCGCCGCCACCCCAGTAGGCGACGACGTTTTCCTTGAAGGCGGCGATCTTGTCGTGGGCTCGCTTCAGGTCGAGCGGATAGAGCGAAGCCGGCGCGATGCCATCGGCCAAAAGCGCCGCTTCCCAGCTCGACACGCCCCATTTGTAGAGCGAACGCTTGCCGGGGAACTTCTTCACGTCGAAGAAGTCGGCCATGCCGGTCGGGGCATCCTTGCCGTATTTCTCGGAATCATAGGCGATGACATAGGAGAAGAAATAAGTCGAAGCCGCATACTCCCAGCCGAAGCCGGGCCGCATCTTCGTCTTGTCGACGATCTTGTAGTCGATCGGCTCGAGCGCGCCCTGGGCGCCGAGCGTGATCGCCGAAAACGGGTCGACGTCGACCAGATCCCAGGTCGGCGCACCGCTCTTGAACTGCGCCGAGATGGCGCCTTCGGTCGGCCCGGAGCCGTCCATCTTGACGGTGATGCCGGTGTCCTTGGTGAAGGCCTGGCCGTAGGCCGCATCATAGGCGGTGATGGCGTCGCCGCCCCAATTGACCAGCACGAGTTCCTTGGCCTGGGCAAAGGCACCGGTCGAGCGCAGCAGCATCGGTGTGCCGGCGAGCACGAGCGCTGCCAGCTGCGTGAACTGGCGGCGTGAAATCTCGCCGCGTCTGGTCCTTTCGGACAGCGTTCCGATGGCGTTTTTCTTGGTGTCGTTCATGTCAGTTCCCCTTTGTTTTCGTTGATTTCAGTCCGCAAGCCGGTGCGGCAGGCCAGCCGCGCCGGTGTTCATTGTCCTCCGTGCGGAAGGAGGAAACCCTTTTCCGCCGGCCAGGTCAGCCAGACGGAATTGCCTTTGCTCAGTGCCGCGGCCGCGACTTCGTTCGGCACCGACACGGTTACTTTGGCGCCTTGTCGCGTCGTCAGATCAAGCTTGGTCGCGGAACCCATATAGGTCGAGGCGATGGCGGTCGCGGCAATGCCGTTCTCACCGACCGTCGCCTCTCGCGCGATCGACATATGTTCGGGCCGGATCGCCAGGATCGCGTCACCACTGACTTTCTCGGCCTTGCAGTGCATGTTGACCGCGCGGTCCTCGCAGAGGCCCGTTGAGCCATTGTCGGCGGGCTTGACCCCCTTCAGCGGCAACATGTTGATCTCGCCAAGGAATTCGGCGACGAAGCGGTTATCCGGCCGGTCGTAGACTTCGTCCGGCGCGCCGACCTGCAGCAGTTTGCCGTGGTTGAAGATGGCGACGCGCGAGGACAGCGCCAGCGCCTCGCTCTGGTCGTGGGTGACGAAGACGAAGGTGGTGCCGGTTTCCTGGTGCAGGCGCTTCATCTCGGCCTGCATCTGGCCGCGCAGGCTCTTGTCCAGCGCCGAGAACGGCTCGTCGAGCAGAAGCACGCCCGGTTCGAACACCAGCGCGCGGGCAAGCGCCACGCGTTGCTGCTGGCCGCCGGAGAGCTGCGAGGGCAATTTCTTCTCGTGGCCGACCAGGCCGACGCGCTCGATCATTTCGCCAACGCGCTTCTTGATGTCGGTGGCCGATTTCTTGCGCACCTTGAGCGGGAAAGCGATGTTGGCCTCGACGCTCATATGCGGGAACAACGCATAGCCCTGGAACACCATGCCGGCGGCGCGCTGCTCGGCCGGGCGGTCGGTGATGTCGGTGCCATCGCTGAAAAGCTTGCCTTCGGTCGGCTGCACGAAGCCGGCCAGGATCATCAGGAAGGTGGTCTTGCCCGAGCCGGAGGGCCCGAGCAGCGTCAGGAACTCGCCGCGGCCGATATTGAGCGACAGATTGTCCAACGCACGGAACGAGCCAAAGCTCTTGCCGATTCCAATTGCCTTGATCTCTGCGGCCCGGCCGGGTTGCTGCATCCTGCCTCTTCCTCAGTCTCTGGTGAAATCGTAGGCAGGCTGGCGGCTCACCGCAACCGAATAGTTTTCGCCTGATCGGCAAATTTGATTCACGCCAGGGAGTTGGGACGCACCAAATCTCCTCCTCGAGGGGGAGATTTAGAGTCTGTTCTCCGACAGCTTCGCCCGCAGCCAGTCGCTGAAGGCATTGAGCACGGGATGGCCGGCCTTGGCGTGCTCGAAGACCAGGAAATAGGAGCGTGGCGAGGGCACGGACGCTTCAAACGGCTTGACCAGCCGGCCTTCGCTCAGCGCCCGGCGGCCGGTCAGCTCGTCGCCCATGGCAATTCCCTGGCCGGCGACCGCCGCCGAGAAGACGAGGTTCATGTCGGAAAAGAAGATACCGCCTTCGGTATCGGGATTCTCCACCTTGGACAGCGCCAGCCAGCGCGCCCAGTCCTCGGTGTCGGAGAGATGCAGCAGGTTGGCGCGCAGGACGTCCGCCGGTTTGGAAAAGCCGCCGACCTTGTTGAGCAATGTCGGGCTGCAGAGCGGCGTGAAGTGGACTTCACAGAGCAACTCCACCGCCCGGTTCGGCCAATTGCCGACGCCGAAGGCGATGAAGGCGTCGGCGTCCGGATTCGAGACGTCGTCGAGCCGGCGCGGCGTCAGCACCGAGAGCGCCACATCGGGGTACATCTGCTGGAACTCGCCGATATGGGTGCACAGGAACATGGAGGCGAAGCCGGGCGGGCAGGAGATGGCGAAGGAGCCGCCGACGCCGGCGCCGTTCGTCTGCGCTCCCGCGTCGCCAAGCACTGTCAGCGCCTTCCTGACATCGGCTGCGTAGCGCTGGCCGCGCGGCGTCAGCGCCACGCCCTTGCCGATGCGCTGCAGCAGATCGAAGCCCAGATCGCGTTCGAGCAGGCGCAACTGGTGGCTCACCGCGCTGCGCGTGAGATGCAGTTCGTCGGCGGCACGCCAGACGCTGCCATGCCTGGCGAAACTGTCGAGCGCGCGCAGCGCCTGTGTGGAGGGAATTCTCAAGAGGTGAACCGAATTTGCACGAACCGGGAAAACATATCACTTTTTGGCGAGCCGCTTCACTGCTTTCTTTGATGCATGGACAAACCGGTGACGACATCAGCGCAAGAGACGGCCCTTGCCTGCCTCGACGGCATACAGCCGCTGCTGTCGGCGTGGACGCGCACCATCTTCGACTTCGGCGAGACCGCCTGGCGCGAATATCAGTCCGCGGCCTGGTACGTGGAGAGACTGAAGCGTGAAGGCTTTGCCGTCGAGGAAGGTTCCGGCGGCATGCCGACGGCCTTCTGTGCCCACTGGACGAATGGCGCCGGGCCGACGATCGGCATGTATGCCGAGTACGACGCCGTGCCCGGCAACTGCCAGGATGCGGCAACGGTGAAGCAGCCGCGGCCCGGTCTTGGCGTCGAGGCCGGCGGCCACACCGATCCGCATTCGGGGCTCGGCATGGCCAGCCTCGGCGGCCTGCTGGCCACCAAGGCGGCGATGCAGCGCCACGGCATTCCAGGCACGCTGCGCTTTACCGGCGAGCCGGCCGAGAAGGTGCGCGGCTCGAAGCCGATCCATGCGGCCAAAGGCTATTACGACGGCCTTGCCGGCATGATTTCCTTCCATCCCTTCTACATGCTGCCGCTCTGCAACACGGCGCGCTGGGACACGCATTGCGGTGCCGCCTACGCCATGATCTACCGCTTTGTGTGCGACGAACCCGAAAACTGGGTTCGCGCAGGTGACGGCGCACCGATCCCGCAGGCGCATTCGGCGGTCCGCGCGCCCGGCGCCAACGACGCGCTGATGACGATGTACATGGCCTCCAAGGCGCTGCGCGATTCGATGCTGCCGCATCAGGGCGGCTGGTCGATCAGCGAGGCGATCCTGACGGCGGGCCAGGCGACCGCCGACAATCTGCCGGCGGAGCTGGCCGAGATCCAGTACATGATCCGCGTGCCGACCATCGGCATGGCCGAGCAGGTGACAGCCGTACTCGACCGCAATGCGGCGGCTGCCGCCGCGATCAGCGGCTGCCGATACGAACGTCACTGGGTGTCGAAGTCGCGGCCGGGGCTGGCCAATCACGCCATGGCCGAGATCGCCTATGAGGCGCTGTCGACGGTCGGGCCGCCACGCTGGGACGAGGCCGCCAGGGCGATCGGTCGCGAAATCCAGGTCAACGCCGGCGGTACCGCAACCGAAAACCCGTTCATCGACGAACTGGAGCGGCTGATTTCGCCAAAGGACGCGGAAGCGATCCTGCGCCGCGACCTGCCGCCTTCGCAGGTGAATTCGACCTCCGACGACTATACCGACATGAGCTGGCATGCGCCGACCGCGCGCTTCTATGTCGCCCGTCCGGCGCTGCGCTCGGCGGATGGCCACGCCTATCCCTCCTGGGTGATGAATGCATTGGGCGGCATTTCCGCCACCATCGACCCGATGGTCATCTGCGCGGCCAAGACCGTCGCGCTGGCGGCGCTGCGGCTGCTCGAGGACGGGAAAGCCCGCGAGGCGGCGATGGACGAGTTCACCGCCCGCACCGGCGGCGGCGTTGGCGGCACGAACTGGATCGCGCCGCTCTGCGACTACGAACCGCCGATCAACTTCCGCTGGCCGGAATATGTCACCACCGCACGCGGCCGCGACTGGTGGATCCCGCACAATGCATGACCCGAGCAACTCTTGAGAACAAGCCCACGAGGAGAACCGCATGACCGTTCATGATCGCATCGTCGCCGAGCCGTTTTCGCTGCAGCGCCGCAATCCGGCCGGCGGCACCAAGCCGCTGACGTCATGGGGCTTCGCCAACGAGACCGACGTCTTGACCGATGTGCTGCTCGGATCGCCGAATTTCCTGCGGCATCTGTCGACCAGTTCGCTGTCGCGCAAGCATCTGCGCGAAGCGCCCTGCAATGTCCAGATCGCGCAGGCGCAGCACAAGGACCTGGTCGCCGCCTATGAGCATTTCGGCGTCAACATCCACTGGCACGAGCCGACGCCGGAACTGCCGATGCAGGTCTATTCCCGCGATTCCAGCGTCATGACGCCCTACGGCGCCATCATCACAGCCATGGCCAATTGGTGGCGGCGCGGCGAAAATTATGCCGCCATCCGCACCTATGAAAAGCTCGGCATACCGATCTACGACATGGTCACATCAGGCACGTTCGAAGGCGGCGACTTCAATGTCATCGAAGAAGGCGTGGTGCTGATCGGCTGCGGCGGCGCCCGCACGCAGGAAGAAGGCGCCCGCCAGGTGCAGGCCTGGTTCGAGAAAGAAGGCTGGGAGACACGGATCGCCTTCATCGACGAGTATTACGTCCATATCGACCTGATGGTGGTGCCGATCGCCGAGAAACTCACCGCGGTGTGCCTCGCCTGCACCGAACCCGGCATCGTCGACTGGCTGAAGGGCAAGGGCCACGAGATCATCGACGTGCCCTTCCAGGACACGATGGCGCTCGGCTGCAACTTCATGTCGCTGGGCAAGGACAGGGTGATCGCGCCGACCTCGAGCCAGACGCTCATCGGTCAGCTCAAGGCGCGCGGCTTCGAGGTCGCTGCCGTCGACATGAGCGAGATCTCCAAGACCGGCGGCGGCATCCACTGCATGGCGCAGGCGCTGAAGCGCGAGCCGGCCTGAACCGCCCAGGCCTTTCCTATCAGTCCCCCGCCTGCTGTGATCAGGCGGGCGGACGATCGGATAGGACCGTTCCCCTGCCCTCTCCTCGACAAAGCTTGCGGCTGTGTCCTCGCCGCCCTTGTGGGCGCCAACAAAATGGATGAATAGTCGCAACAGGGCGCGCCCTGAAATTGCCGGCTTGCGGTTTTCAGGTCACGCCACAGCCGAGCCGGGTTTTTGAATGGTCAGCCCTGAACCGCGCAAGAGAAGAGGTCCGATGGCGTCGCGCCTTCTGGCGCTGGACGCCTGGCTCGATTCCTCACTCTACGAGATCGGGTTCAAGGCGCGGCAGTTCTGGGAAGCCGCGACCATCTTCTCGCGGCGCTTTCGCCTGAAAGGCTGGCGGCGCGGCATCATCGAGATTTTGAGCGAAGGTTTCACGCTCGGCGCCGGCGGCTTCGTGGTGATGTTGGCGCTGGCCATTCCGGCTTTCCAGGATACGGCCGGCGACTGGCGGGCCCAAGGCGATTTCGCCGTCACCTTCCTCGACCGCTACGGCAACGAGATCGGCCAGCGCGGCATCATCCAGCGCGATTCGGTGCCGGTCGACGAGATGCCCGACCACGTCATCAAGGCGGTGCTTGCGACCGAGGACCGGCGTTTCTTCGATCACTACGGCATCGACGTGCTCGGCCTGTCGCGCGCGATCTTCGAGAATGTGCGGGCGAACTCCGTCGTCCAGGGCGGCTCCAGCATCACCCAGCAATTGGCCAAGAACCTGTTCCTCACCAATGAGCGCACCTTCGAGCGCAAGATCAAGGAAGCCTTCCTGTCGCTGTGGCTCGAAGCCAATCTGTCGAAGAAGGAAATCCTGCAGCTCTATCTCGACCGCGCCTATATGGGCGGCGGCACGTTCGGCATCGAGGCGGCGGCGGACTTCTATTTCGGCAAGAGCGTCAAGGACCTTAACCTCGCCGAGGCGGCGATGCTGGCCGGCCTGTTCAAGGCGCCGACCAAATACGCCCCCCATATCAACCTGCCGGCGGCGCGTGCACGCGCCAATGTGGTGCTGTCCAACCTCGTCGATTCCGGCTTCATGACGGAAGGCCAGGTGCTGCAGGCAAGGCTGCATCCGGCCGACGTCGTCGACCGCGGCGAACAGAAGAGCCCCGATTATTTCCTCGATTGGGCCTTCGATGAGGTCAAGAAGATCGCCAAGCCCGGCCAGCATTCGCTGGTTGCCCATACCACCTTCGACGCCAACATCCAGAAGGCGGCGGAAGAGTCCGTCGAGTTCCACCTGCGCCAGTTCGGCAAGGAGTACAACGTCACCGAAGGCGCTGTGGTGGTCATCGAGACCAATGGCGCGGTCCGCGCCATCGTCGGCGGCCGCGACTACGGTGCTAGCCAGTTCAACCGCGCGACCAAGGCGCTGCGCCAGACCGGCTCGTCCTTCAAGCCCTATGTCTACGCCACGGCGATGGAACACGGCTTTACGCCCAATTCGATCATTTCCGGCGGGCCGATCAGCTGGGGCAACTGGTCGCCGCACAATTACAGCGGCGAATCCGCCGGCAACATCACGCTGATCATGGCGATGGCCAAGTCGATCAACACCGTACCGGTGCGGCTGGCCAAGGACCACCTCGGCATCGCGCCGATCAAGGCGATGGCCGAGGCGATGGGCGTGGAATCGCCGCTCGAGGCGCACAAGACAATGGTGCTCGGCACGTCGGGCATGACCGTGATGGACCAGGCGACGGGCTACAGCGTGTTCGCCCAGAACGGCTTCGTCGGCTCTCGGCACGGCATCACCCAGCTCGTCACCCGCACCGGTGACGTTGTGTATGATTGGACAAAGGACGCGACGCCGCCGCACCGGGTGCTGTCCGAGCAGGCGCTGAAATCCATGAACACCATGCTGGCGGCCGTGCCGGTGATGGGCACGGCGCGGCGGGCGCAAATCCCCAACATCGTCGTCGCCGGCAAGACCGGCACGACCCAATCCTATCGCGACGCCTGGTTCGTCGGCTTCACCGGCAACTACACGGCGGCCGTGTGGCTGGGCAACGACGATTTCACCCCGACCAAGAACATGACGGGTGGATCGCTGCCGGCGATGGTTTGGCAGCGCCTGATGGTCTATGCGCACCAGAACATCGACCTGAAGCCGATCCCCGGCATCGACAAGCCGTTCGTTGACGAGGACACCGCGGCCAAGGCCGCGGAAGCCCAGAAGAAGAGCGAGGAGCAGGCCGCGGCCGACGCGGCGGCCGAACGCCCGGCGGTGCTGTCCAGCCGGACCACGCAGACACTGAGGGACATGACGCAGCTGTTCCAGTCGGCACCCAAAATCGACGCCCCCGCCTCGCCCGAAACGCTTTCAGCGCTGTGAGTTCGGCCTCGGCGCGGGCCGGGCCAACAGGCAAATCCATCACGCCCGCTTGCCACAAGGCCCCGCGCCGCGATATCCCCGAACGGCAATCCTTCGCGCACGCGGCCCTTCATGCTCAAGAACGCCTTCCTGATGCTGCTTTCGCTTGCCATAGCCATTGGCGGCGGCGGCGCCAGCGTCTGGTATGCGCTGAAGATCCAGGATGGCGTCGGCGCGATCCGCATCGGCCAATGGACCGCCTTCCCCGATATCGGCACGCCGGCCGCCGACCCCTATTCCAAGGCCCGCGTGGCGCGCGAGGGCGTGCTTGCGCTCGGCCGCGCCGAGGGCCTGTCCTTCGTCGCGGAAACTGACGCTGCGGGCGACCAGCTCAAGCGGGAATGCAGCTACAGGATAGAGGGCGGATTTCCGACCGCCCGCTTCTGGACGCTCTATGCCGCGGACCAATCGCTCGGCGTCGTCGAGACCGGCAAGCCGCGACTTGCAGCCCTTCAGTCCTATGAGGTGCTGCGCCAGGCGGACAATTCGGTGATAATCTCGGTCGGGCATCACCCGATGTCCGGCAATTGGCTGCTGACAGACGGCTCCGGACGGATGTATTTCGTCCTGACCTTCTACGACACGCCGATCGCAAGCAGCACCGGCCTGTCGGATGTTTCGCTGCCCAGGATCGTGAAGGCCGGCTGCGATGCGTAATTTCCTGGCCGCACTGCGCCGTCCTTTTCACGCCGTGCTGCTCGGCCTTGTCGGCGCCGGAATCGTGCACATCGTGGTGCTGCTCCTGGTGCCGGAATTTTCCGAACGCGACGCCTGGTCGCGACTGTCCATGGCATCCGATCTCTACCGGATGAACCGGCTCGATGCCGAGGCGGGCGGCGCGCCGGTGGTGAAATCGGTCGACCCGCTGTTCTACGCCACGGCCTGCCGGTTCGATCTCGAGGAAGGCATGGTCCGGATCAAGGCGCCAGGGAACGTCCCCTTCTGGTCGGTGTCGGTCTATGACCGCAACGGCCACAACATCTATTCCTTCAACGACCATACGGCGACCGACGGCAAGCTCGATGCCGTGGTGCTGACGCCGGCGCAGATGATCGATGTGCGCAAGGCCTTGCCGGAGGATCTGCAGGGAGCGATCTTCGTCGAAGCGCCGATCGACGAGGGTATCTTCGTCATCCGCAGCTTCGTGCCGGACGACAGCTGGAAGCCGATCGTGTCGCGTTTTCTCGATCAGAGTTCCTGCGAGCTACAGGAATTCTAGACTCTTTGTCTTTGACGCAATTTCAGACGGAAAACCGCTTCACACTTTTCCTGAAATTGCTCTTGGTCAAAGGCCCGAGGCCGATAACCCGACGGACCAGACCAAGGCTTCAGTGGTGAGGCACCGGTGTCCGTGGCGATCCCGGCTTGTCGGGCCCGGCAGGCCGCGCTTCGCCGGTGGCGGACCGCTCATAGCGGATGCCGGGAAAGATGATCACCGCCGCCGGTATTTCGGTGGTTTGCTTGGTTCGATTGGTCGGTGCCGCACGCGGCACGAAAGACAGTACCATGCCCATGATTCGCGCATTCCTCTCGGTTTCCCCGGAGCACAACGCAACGCCTCCAAATATCATTAAGGCAGGCAGAGGGTTAACGGAGCGCTAACGGATCACCGCTAACTTGATCTTTGTCTTGAGGTCAGGAGGTTCTGACCGGGGCAATCGCGAAACCGACACAGTCCCGGTTGAGCGTGCTCAAGGCTGTGTATCGAGTATCGGGTATCCTTCGTGTCATCTTCGGACTTCAGGCAAATCGCGATACGAACGGAATCGGGCAAGGCCGAAAGGCTGTTCCGCGCCGCGGTGTCGGCGTTCTGCTCGCTGACCCGCCCATCGCGCCGCGAGATCGGCCAGCTCGAAGACCTGACGCTGCCGCTGTTTGACGATGTGTCCGTCGAATCGCGACGATACGTGGCCGCCGCCCTTTCCGAATGCGAATACGCGCCCGCGGCACTCGTGCGCCGCCTGTGCGAGGAACCGGTCGACATTGCCGCGCCGCTGCTGATCCGCTCGCGCGCCGTCAGCGATATCGACCTGATCGCGCTGATCGGCCGCCACGGCCTGCCGCATGCGCGCGCCATAGCGCGCCGCAAGGACCTGAACCCGACCATTGCCGACCTGATCAGGGCGCTCGAACGGCCGACACTGGTGCGGGTGCGGGAAGCGGACGTGCAAGCCCCCACGGCGCCAGCCGCGATCACCGCAAATGCGGAAATGGCCGGAGAGAGCGCGACGAACCAACAGTCTCCCGGCATTGCCGCCGAGAATGCGCGGCGCAGGCTGCGCTCCATGATGCGCACCGGCGACGAAGCATCGGCGGCCAAGGTCGATGCGTTCCCTGGCGCGGATACCTATGTCAAACTGCGCGAGACGGCGCTGACGGGAAACGCCGCTTTCTTCCAGACCGCGCTTGCGGATGCTCTCGACATTGATTTCTCGACCGCGCGCTCGCTGACCGCCAGCCAGAACTATGCCTCATTGCTCGCGGCGCTGCGCTCGCTCGACTTCAGCGAAGACAGGGCCTTCCTGATCACGGTCGCCATCTACCCCGGCCTGTTCCCGCATCCGCAGGCCATTCGCACCTATCTCGACCGCTACCGCCTGCTGCATCGCGACGTGGCTCTGGACAGGGTGCGAGGATGGAAGGCCGAGGCCCTTTCCAGGATGGTTCGTGACGCCTCGCCCGCAAACAGCGACAGCCGCAAGGCATCGAACAGCGACGAAGCCGCGGCTCCCGCCCTCAGGGCGTCTTCACGGAAATAAGCTCCTCGACGGGAACGGTGCCGGCCTCGATCTCGACCACCCAGATGTCGGGATCGAATTTCTTTTCCTTTTCAAGACGGGCATCGAGCATGGCCGGATCATCACCGGCGGCGAGAAGGCTGAAAAAGCGGTCGTCGGGCTTTGCCGAATCATAGCTTGTCTGCGGCGCCGGCCCGTAGAGGGCGACGTCACCCAACCTGCCCCGCGTCAGCACGAAAACAGCACCGGCCTCGGTCGCGCCACGGTTGACCACGGCGGCAAAGCCGCCGGCGCTGAAAACCCGGCGCACCAGGGCAGAAACCCACAAATCCGATGTGACGCGCATGAAAACTCCGCAAACCGTGCGGGCTATCTAGCGATATTTCCGCCGCTCGGCGAGCCGTCGCTTCCCGATCAGTTGGTCAGGCCGATTTCGCGCATCTTGACGTAGACGATCTCGTCGGGTTCGCCGGTCTGCGGCAGGCCGAACAGCGACTGGAATTCCTTGATCGCCGCCTTGGTGCGCGCACCGACGACACCATCCAGCTGCATGTCGTCATTGCCGAACGCCTTCAGCCCGGCCTGGATCTTGACGATGCGGGGGTCGGGTCCCTGGGTCGGGCCGGCATCCGCCTGCCCGGCAGTCGCCTGCCCGGAATTTGTCTGCCCGGAATTTGTCTGCCCGGAACTTGTCTGCAAGGAAACCGGAACGGCGGCCTGCGTATCCGGCCGCGGCTGCGGTCTGGGCACGGAGGCGGTCTTCGGCGTTGCGCCAAGCTGATCGAGCAGAAGCGCATCGATCTCACCGGAAGCGTTGAGACCGACCTTCTGCTGGTAGGCCTGGATGGCCTTGCGCGTGTTGGGGCCGGAAATGCCGTCGACCGTGCCGGAATAGAAGTCGAGATCCTTCAATATGCCTTGCACCTGCTCGACCACCGGATCGCCCTTCATCGGGGCGGGCGCCGCATTGGGCCGCACGATGTTGATCGTCGTCTCCGGCTCATCGGAGGTGGTGTGCGGAAAACCCTGGAAATGGCGGGTGGCGAAGAACGCCCCGGCATGCGGGAAAGGCTGATACCACAGCGCATTCGCCGAGACATAGAACAGCGTCACCAGGAATGCCGTCGATCCGCCCACCAGGACGGGGTTGCGCGAAATCATCCCGCCGACGGCCATTGCGCCGTCCTGGAAGGCGTTGCCGCGGCGTTTGACCGCCTTAGGCTGTTTTGCGGAGCGAGCCATTTCTGTCCCCTTTCGCCCTCGTCACCGGCATCGTCAGCACCCCCGCCTCGTTCGCCGGGCGCCCCTTCGGCCCGTTGACCGGCAGGCTGATGGTCACCGTGGTGCCCTCGCCCGGCATGCTTTCGATCGACATGGTGCCTTCGTGCAGCGCCACCAGCCCCTTCACCAGTGACAGGCCAAGGCCGGTCCCCTCGAAACGGCGCGTATAGTCGTTCTGGATCTGCGTGAAGGGCTTGCCGAGATTGGCGAAATCCTCCTCGGCGATGCCGATGCCGGTGTCCCTGACCCAGAAATGCAGGCGCGAGCCGATGCGCTTGGCGCCGACGACGACATCGCCGCCGTCAGGCGTGAACTTGATGGCATTGGAGACGAGATTGATCAGGATCTGCTGCACGGCGCGGCGATCGGCATTGATGTCGCCGGCGTCGGGAGCGATCTGCGTCTGCAGGTCGATGTTCTTGGCCTGCGCCTGCAGCCGCATCATCGACTGGCACATGTCGACGGCTTCCATGAACCGGAACGGCTCCGGGTCCGCCGTGTAGGCGCCCGCTTCGATCCTCGATACGTCGAGTATGGATGTCACGACGGCCAGAAGATGCTGGCCGGAATCCCGCACCAGAGTGACATATTCCTTCTGGCGCGGATCCTTGAAGGCGCCGAACATCTCGTGCAGCAGCATGTCCGAAAAGCCGATGATGGCGTTCAGCGGCGTGCGCAGTTCATGGCTGACCACCGCCAGGAACCGGCCTTTGGCCACTTCCGCGGCTGCCGCCGTCTCATTGGCCTGCAGGAGTTCCTCACGCAGCCGGGCCGTCTCGTCATTCTCGCGCAGCACCAGCGTGAAGACGTCGCTCTGCTCCTCGCCACGCAGCAGTTCGAGCAGGAACGGCCGGTAGTTGTCGGCCATCGAACGCATGTTATTCTGGCCATTGCCGTTCTGGGGCAGCCTGACGCGCAGTTCCAGGCGGCGCGAGGCCGCACCATCGCGCATGTCCGCCAGGGCGCTGAGATAGGAGACACGGTCCGACAGATGGACACGGTCGAAGAAGCCGGTTCCGGAAAGCAGTTCCGGCGGCAATTTCAAAAGCGTGCGCGCCTTGGCGGACGCATCGAGCACCTCGCCGTGACGGGCGACCCGCAGGATCACCGCATCGATGATGTCTTCCAGCCGGTCGCCGGTCTCGTGCGTATCGGCCGCACCGCTGCTGTCGCGAAACGCCGACAGGCGCGGGATCAGCGTCAGCGCCCAGGCCAGCGGCACCAGCCAATGCCAGGCCGCGATCTGCGCGCCCGCGAAGGGCAGGAAGGCCGCTGCCAGAGGCTGAAGGACAATGGCGGCAATGGCCGAGACCGCTCCCCACAGGGCCGCGCGCCGCGAAGCACCGATCCACCAGGCTTCGAAGGGCAGCGCCACGGCAAGCATGGCGACGGGAGAGCTCAACCCGCCGGCGGCGGCGATGAGGCCGCCAAGGGCAACAGCCGCCATCGCCAAGGCGATTGGGGCGGCCGCGGCCATCTTGCCGGTCGCCGCCACCAGCAAGGCGACGAACCAGCACAGACCGAAGGCGGCGAAAATGGCGGCCATGGTCACAGCGGCGCCCATGCCTGACGTGACCAGCGTGACCGCGGCACCGGCGGCAAAGAATGGCGCCGCCAGCATGACGCCGATGAAACGGCGCTGGCGCTCGCGGCCGCTCTGTCCAAGAATGGAGGGATGGACCATACGTTCGCAACCGGCGGCAATCGCGCCAGGCAATTCAGCGTATCTGGCCTTGATCGGCATCAACTCAACGCACTCGCACTCGTCGTGAACAGTTCTGCTTTTGCAGATTGTTTTGGTTGGCTCCGAAACTCTCATCCAGCGTTTAAGGAATGGATAAGGCAGGGCCGACCAAAGCCCGGCCTGTGGCAAATATCGGGATGCTTGCTGCCGAAAACCCGGGCAAATGCCGCCATAGTAAATGGAGGGTTATCTGCGAACGCTTGCCGTCAGTGGATCATGGATTGGGAGAGACCCGATCGAATTCCAGGAAATTTCAATGGAAACAACCAGATAGATGGTTATCAAGAGGTAACTAAAATCGTCCCGATATGAAACAAATCCATGGCAAAACGCTTCGTTTCGAATTTGCCTAAAATTTGAGGAAAATTGTCGCTGTGCACGCAAGCCGTCCTTTGTGCCTGTGTGCCAACATCCTGCCCATAAAAGAGGTCATGCCATGATGCATGATCCGGTCACGACGAGAGGCAAGGCATGTTCTTCCTGATAAGAATGGCTTTCTGGTTTTCACTGGTGCTTTTGGCGCTGCCGCTGAGTGTCGGTTCCGACGAGCCGGGGCAGGAAAGCGTCGGGCCGATCCAGGCCCTGTTCGCGGCACGTGACGCGGTGGGCGACATTGCCGGCATCTGCGAGCGCAAGCCCGATGTCTGTGAGACCGGCAAGTCGGCGATGCACACCATCACCGCCCGCGCCAAGGAAACCGCCAAGATCGCTGCCGCCATGCTGGACGACAAGTCCACCGGCCCCGACACTTCGACAATGACGGGCAGCGTGGCGGAAGAGATCGTCCTGCCCGAGACCGTCAACCTGCCGGTCAAGAATTAAGCCGTCTCGACGGCGCACCGCGGGCAGTCTGCCCTCTCGACGCCCGCGGTGTCCTTGTTTTTTCCGTGACGCGGGGCCGCCGCGTGACTATATCCGGGTCATGACGACCACGATCCAGACGATCCGCGACGACTTCTCCTTCCTTGACGAATGGGAGGACCGCTATCGCTACGTCATCGAGCTCGGCGAGGCGCTGCCGCCCTTTCCTGATGAAGAGCGCAATGCCGCCAACAAGGTGCCGGGTTGCGTCAGCCAGGTCTGGCTGACCACCGAACAAGGACCGGGCAGCGATCCGGTCATCACCTTCACGGGGGATTCGGACGCCCATATCGTGCGCGGGCTGGTCGCGATCATGCTGGCGCTGTTTTCCGGAAGGACGGCCAGCGAAATCCAGAAAACCGATGCGGAAGCGACGCTGAAGGCACTCGGCCTGGACGAGCATCTGTCGCCGCAGCGCGCCAATGGCCTGCGCTCGATGGTCAAGCGCATCAAGCGCGATGCCGAGATGGCGCTCAAGCAGACCGCCTGACGCCCCTCCGGTCAGCCGGCAATCCTGTTCCCAAAATCAAACGGCGCCCGAAGGCGCCGTCAATGTCGGTTCGACCTGGCGGAGCAGCGATTACCGCGCCTTGCGCTTGCGGCCAAGGCCCATCTTCTTGGCGAGCTGCGAGCGAGCTGCCGCATAGTTCGGAGCAACCATCGGATAGCTCGGGTCGAGATTCCACTTTTCGCGGTACTGGTCCGGCGTCAGATCATAGTGGGTCATCAGGTGACGCTTGAGCGACTTGAACTTCTTGCCGTCTTCAAGACAGACAATGTAGTCGTCATGAACCGAACGCTTCGGGTTGACAGCCGGCTTCTGCTTGTCGGCAGGAGGCAGTTCGGCGGTTCCGCCCACGCGCCCGAGAGCGGCATGGACATCGGATATGAGGCTCGGCAATTCGCCGACCGGCACGGGGTTGTTGCTGACATAGGCGGCCACGACATCGGCGGTCAGCTCGATCAGCGCATCGTTGTTTCTGGAAGGTGTTTCGACAATATCCATGGTTTTCAGGCCCCAACAAGAGTTACGTCGATATGCCCTTTTTTACAGGCAGGGCATCGCACGAATTTTGAGCAGATAGAGTTTCCACGATTCGTGTCGCGGGCACATCAATGCGACCATAGAGCAAGTAAGTCAATTCGCCCTTTGCATTATATTTAGGAAAGTTGATCAACTATTCGCCAATCAGCTTCAATCTTTCGTGCATCACGTAATTTTTCGATATTTCGCTCGCCAAACCGACATCGCCTGACGTTACGTCAGCTGATCGTTACATTCGCGATAACTCACAAAACAAGTGTCAATGCTCTGGTTTGCTTTGCCAGGACGCCGTCAATCTTGGTTGTTCACATCTGTCCACGAAACCGCAGGTTGCCGCTCAATCTTTTTGCGGACAGCCAGGCGGCATGTCCCGCCGGCGGCATCACGATTGATCGACGGCCGATGATCAATACGGGGTGATGTACTTGCCATAGGCCCAGCCGGTGACGAACTCACCGTTCTTGGCCGGGTCGTGCCAGACTTCGCACCAGCGAAAGCGAACCGTCTGCCGTTGCTTCCATGCCGGTTGACTGGCGATGTCGAGCAGGTTTACGCCGCCGGTGCATCGTCCGGTCATCTGCAGGACCGTCCCGTTCGGGTATGCGGCCTGCTTCTGGGATGTGGCGGACGGATATTTGCGCAAGTTGAGCGTGTCGCCGAACGGTACATTGGCCACTTGCCAAGCCGCGAATACGGTCGCATGAGACTGACCGGCAAAGACCAGAGCCAGCGAAGCAACGGCGAAGGCTGCTGCAATCCGAGATCGAATAGTCATCATCTTTCCTCCCGGCCCATTCTCATGGAGCCGACATCACCTCTAGGTTACGGCACTTGAACCCACCCTGATCGGCGTGTTCATTCATCATTCAAGAAGTTCCCAAGCGAGACGCAATGACCAAGACTTCCCTATTTCCGATCGCCAGCCCGCCGACGCCGCAGAAGCGGCCGGTCTTCGACACGCATCACGGCATCACGCGAACCGACGAATATGCCTGGCTGCGGGCCGACAACTGGCAGGAGATGTTTCGCGACCCTTCCCTGCTCGATGCGGGCATCCGCGCCGAACTCGACGCCGAGAATGCCTATCAGTCGAAGCTGATGGCCGACACATCGGACCTGCGGAAGCAGCTTTTCAAGGAGATGAAGGGCCGCATCAAGGAAGACGATTCCTCGGTTCCGATGAAGGACGGGCCTTACGCCTATGGGTCTTCCTTCAAGCTCGGCGGCGAGCAGCCACGCTATTTCCGCATGCCGCGCGACGGCGGAACCGAGCAGATCCTGCTCGACGGCGACCTCGAGGCGGAAGGCAAGGCCTATTTCCGGCTCGGCGGCGTCGACCATTCGGCCGATCACCGCAAGCTGTTGTGGGCCTTCGACGACAAGGGCTCCGAGTTCTACACGCTGCGCGTTCGCGACCTTGCCGATGGCAAGGAACTGGCGGACCAGATTCCCGCTACAGGCGGCTCGGGCGTGTGGGACGCAGGCAATGACGGGTTCTTCTACACGCGTCTCGACCCCAATCACCGGCCCTCGAAGGTGCTGTTCCACGCGCTTGGACAGGACCCTGAGACCGACCGCCTGATCTATGAGGAAACCGATCCCGGCTTCTTCATGAATGTCGACGGCACCCGCGACAACCAATGGATCATGATCGGCATCAACGATCACGAGACCTCGGAATATCGCCTGTTGAGCGCCAGCGATCCGTTTGCCGAACCCAGGCTGGTGTCAGCACGCGAGACCGGCCTTCAATATGAGCTGGAGGAAGGCGGCGACATCTTCTTCATCCTGACCAATGCGGACGGCGCCAAGGACTTCAAGATCATGACGGCGCCGGCAGTCGATCCGGTCCGCGCCAACTGGCGGGAACTGGTGCCGCATGAACCGGGCCGGCTGATCCTGTCGGTGATCGGCTTCAAGGACCATATGGTCCGGCTCGAGCGCAAGGAGGGCCTGCCGCGCATCGTCGTGCGCGACCGCGCCAGCGGCGAAGAGCATCTCCTGTCTCTCGATGAGGAGGCTTTTTCGCTCGGCCTGTCGGGCTCCTATGAATACGACACCGAGATCATGCGCTTTTCCTATTCGTCGATGACGACGCCGGCGCAGGTGTTCGACTACAATATGCGCACCCGCGAGCGGGTCTTGCTCAAGACCCAGGAGGTGCCATCCGGTCATGATGCGGACCACTATGTCACCAGACGACTGATGGCGCCCGCCGCCGATGGCGAACTGGTGCCGATCTCGCTTCTGCATCATCGCGACACGCCGCTCGATGGATCGGCACCTTGCCTGCTTTACGGCTACGGCTCCTACGGCATCACCGTGCCGGCGGCCTTCAACACCAACTGCCTGTCGCTGGTCGACCGCGGCTTCGTCTACGCCATCGCCCATGTCCGCGGTGGCAAGGACAAGGGCTACGGCTGGTACGATGACGGCAAGCGGGCGCACAAGATGAACACCTTCACGGATTTCATCGCCTGCGCGCGCCATCTCGTTGCCGAGCGTTATTCCGCGCATGACCGCATGGTCGCGCAAGGCGGTTCGGCCGGCGGCATGCTGATGGGCGCCATTGCCAACATGGCGCCGGACTGCTTTGGCGGCATCGTCGCCGAGGTTCCCTTCGTCGACGTGCTCACCACCATGCTCGACGCGACCCTGCCGCTGACGCCGCCGGAATGGCCGGAATGGGGCAATCCGATCGCGTCGGCCGACGACTACCGGACCATCGCAGCCTACTCGCCCTACGATAATGTCGCGGCCCTCGACTATCCGCCGATCCTGGCGCTCGCCGGTCTCACCGATCCGCGCGTCACCTATTGGGAACCGGCCAAATGGGTGGCGCGCTTGCGCGACCGCAAGAGCGGTGACAATCCGGTGCTGTTCAAGATCAACATGGATTCCGGCCATGCCGGCGCGTCCGGCCGGTTCTCACGCCTGGAAGAGATCGCTTATACTTATTCCTTCGCGCTGAAGGTGACGGGAAAGGCGCAGCTTGTCGAGGAGACGCTTAAATGATCGATCTGTCCACGTTGATTGCCTATATCGCCGTCGTGCTCGGCTTTGTCTTTATCCCGGGTCCGGCCACGCTGTTGACGATCGCCCGGGCAACGAGTTCTGGAACGAAGGTCGGGATTGCGACCGGCGCCGGGATCGCGGCCGGCGACATATTTCACACCGTCATGGCGATGGTCGGCATCTCGGCGATCATCGCCACGTCGGCGACGCTGTTCAGCATCGTAAAATATATCGGCGCGGCCTACCTCGTTTACCTCGGCATTCGGGCCATCATCGAGAAATCGCCGACCGATCCCTCGGCCGGCGCGCTCGCCATCTCCGCCGGCAAGGCGTTTCGGCAGGCCGTCCTGACCGAAGTGCTCAATCCCAAGACCGCGCTGTTTTTCCTGGCCTTCCTGCCTCAGTTCGTGCGGCCCGAAAACGGCACGGTGATGCTTCAGTTGGCGGTATTGGGCATTGTCTTCGTCGTGCTCGGTCTTTTCAGCACGGTCGTCTTTGCCGTGAGCGCCGGCCGCCTGGGCTCTTTCCTGCGCCGAAATCCGACCGTGATGAAATGGCAGGGCAAGGTTGTCGGCGGCATCTATTGCGCCCTGGGCGTCCGCCTGGCCTTGCAGCAACGCTGAGGGCTCGGGACAGCACGTTCACTTTTGGATTTGGCGATCATGACTTTTTGAATTCCGCATTGCTCATTTCCACTCGCAATTGCGACAGTCGCGCGTTACCCAAGGCACGGCTTTCCCGGGCGATGAAGCCCGTACTCGCACAAGGGTCCATTATGCTGCTCGTCGACGTCTATCTCGACAAATCGCCGATCCAGGGCATCGGCGTCTTTGCCAAGCACCACATCCCCAAGGGTGCGCTGATCTGGAAGCTCGACCCCCGCTTCGACCGGATCATCGACGTCGAGACCTATGAGGGCGAAACCGGGCCGGTGAAAAACTATCTTGACCGCTATTCCTACCCGGACCGGCGCGATCCGGCCTACATCGTCTTCGAAGCCGACGACGCCCGCTACATGAACCATGACGACGAGCCGAATTGCGATGTCTCCTCGCCCGAGGAAACCTTTGCGCTGCGCGACATCGCACCCGGGGAAGAACTGACCTGCAACTACAATCATTTCTTCGAGACGGGCTTCGACTTCCTCGGCGACCGGCACCTCTAGAGCCTTTCACCGTTTCATGGAAACGGTGAACCACTCTAACTCTTTGTTTTGCCGCAATTCCCAAGGGAAAGCGCGCTATACGCTTTTCCCGGGAAAACCGCTCACACTTTTCCTGGATTTGCTAAAAGGCGGAATTCAGCTTGCCGGTTTGCGGGCCGGATAACCGTTGGGGTGCGGCGGTACGGCCTTGAGATAGGCGGCGATCGCGGCGCGGTCCCCTGCTGTCAGCTCGGCCATATTGCGCTGCACGTCGACCATCGCGCCGCCGACGGAATCGAAATTGGGTGTGAAACCGGTTTCGAGGTAGTTGGCTATGTCGGCTTCCGACCAGTTGGCGATGCCGCCCTTGCCCGATGTGATGTTGGGCACGACGCCTGGGCCTTCTGCTGCCACGGCACCCGCCAGCCACTCGCCTTTCTTCATCCCGCCCGCGAAGTCGCGCGGCGTGTGGCACTCGCCGCAATGGCCCGGCCCCTCGACCAGATAGCGGCCAACCACCACCGGATCAGGCGCGCCATCGGCCAAGGCAACAATAGGCTGGTCGGCAAGGTAAAGGCGCTTCCACAGGCCGATGCCACGCCTGATGTTGAACGGGAACGCCAGCGAATTGTCCGGCGCCTTGCCGGCGACAGCGGGCAACGTCTTCAGGAAGGCATAGAGATCGGCAATATCCGACGGCTTCATGCGGGCGTAGGAGCCATAGGGGAAGGCCGGATAGAAATGCTGGCCGGATGGTGAAACACCCTTGAGCATGGCATTGGCGAGATCCTCGACCGACCACGCACCGATGCCGTCCTTGGGGTCTTGCGAAATGTTGGGCGGAACAAAGGTGCCAAACTGCGTCTTGAGTTGGAGGCCGCCGACCAGTTGAAGCCGGGCATCGCCCTGCGAACCCGGCTTGGCGTGGCAGGACGAGCAGCCGCCAGCATAGAAAATGCGTTTGCCCTTGGTCGCGTCGCCCGGCCCAAGTTGCGCCAGCGCCGCGGCATCGAGCCTGACCGGCGCCGACAGCAGCCAACCAGCGGCCGCGCCAGCGCCACCCAGGATGAGGGTCGCGCCGACGAGCTTCTTCAGCCATGCCATGTCAGGCAATCAGCTTTTCTTGATCCTGTAGCCCTGATGGCAGGTGCCGCAGTCCGAACCGATGGCGCCGACCTGCGCCTTCAGCGCGTCGACATCAGCGGGAGCCGCCGCGACGGCGGCCTTGACGTTGGCCAGATACTTGTCCTCGGCGGCCTTGAAGCCGGCCGTGTCTTCCCAGATTTTCGGCCCCGCCGTGGTGTCGCCGGCATCGCTGCCTTTCGGGAACAAGGTATCGACATCGAACTTTTCAGCATTCGCCTGCAGCGCCTGCAACTGCGTCAGCACGGCAGCGGCATCAAAGGAGTCCTCGCCCTTGGCGACCTTCGCCAAACCGCCGACGATCTTTCCACGCTCCTTCATCAGAGCCTGCCGGTCGAGGACCGGATCGGCAAAGGCCGCCGAACCGGCGAAGGCGAGCATTGAGATGGCGATGACAAGCTTTCTCATTCATTTGGCTCCGTGATGAAGGTATTTGGGACACGACGTTAACGATGCGGCGGACGGAATATTCCCTCTCCTCGGATGGTTTTTTCCGGGCCTTCGCAGCCACCGATATCGGCACAGAAAAGAAAAAGCCCCGGGATTGCCGGGGCCTTCTGATGATCGATTACTTCGCCTTTTCGTAGAGTTCCAGCACATGATCCCAGTTGATCAGGCTGTCGACGAAGGCCTCGAGATATTTCGGCCGCGCGTTGCGATAGTCGATGTAGTAGGAGTGCTCCCAGACGTCGACGCCGAGGATCGGCGAGGCGCCATGGACGAGCGGGTTTTCGCCATTCGGGGTCTTCGAGATCGCCAGCTTGCCGTCTTTGACGGAAACCCAGGCCCAGCCCGAACCGAACTGCGTCGTGCCGGCGGCGATGAAATCGGCCTTGAACTTGTCGTAGCCGCCGAGATCGCTGTCGAAAGCCTTCTGCAGCGCGCCCGGCAGCTTGTTGCCGCCGCCGCCCTTCTTCATCCACTTCCAGAAATGGATGTGGTTGTAATGCTGCGCGGCATTGTTGAAGAGACCGGCATTCTTGCCGAACGACTGCTTGACCACCTCTTCGACCGACAGATCACCCATTCCGGCCTCGGCGGCCAGCTTGTTGCCGTTGTCGACATAGGCCTTGTGGTGCTTGTCGTGGTGATACTCCAGCGTCTCTTTCGACATGTAAGGCTGCAAAGCCTCATAGTCGTAAGGCAGAGCGGGCAATTCAAAAGCCATGGGTAGTACTCCCTCGTGGAAAAATCCGGTGTCGATACCGGACTAACATAGGACTGGATTGAGCTGGAACAACTCCGGAAGTGAAGMGCCGGTTCCCTTTCTAAGCGGGTTCCGGAAAACTGTCACACGGTTTTCCTGGGGTGAAGCGCGCAGCGACAAAAAGGCCGAACCGACGCCTCAGCCGGCCGATGCCGACGAATGCGCCCAGTCCCAATAAAGCTCGCGCGCCTTCTTGGCCACCGGTCCGGGTTGCAGATTGCGATCCTCGATGCGGGTGACCGGCACCACCTTGGAATGGTTCCCGGTCGAGAATATTTCGTCCGCTTCGAGGAAATCGCGCACCGACAGCGTCTTCTCCGTCGTCTTGAAGCCGTACTCGCCCAGCAGCGTCATCGTGCGCGAGCGTGTGATGCCGGACAGGAAGGTGCCGTTCGGCGCCGGCGTCAGCACGTGGCCGTCCTTGACCAGGAAGATGTTGGAGCTTCCGGTCTCGGCGACGTTGCCCAGCATGTCCAGCACCAGCGCATTGTCGAAGCCACGCATCTTGGCTTCGAGGATGGCGCGGCCATTATTGGGATAGAGGCAGCCGGCCTTGGCGTTGGTAGGCATGGTCTCGATCGTCGGGCGCCGGAACGGCGACACCGTCACCGAAAACCCGGTCGGCGAAATCATCGGCGATTCATAGAGGCAGAGGCAAAAACGGGTCGAAGCGGGATCGGCCGGCACGCCCATGTAGCCGCCATGCTCTGCCCAGTACATCGGCCTGACATAGACCGCGGTCTTGCCATCGAACTTCTTCAATCCGTCCCAGGTCAGCCCGACGATCTGTTCAGGCGACATGTTCGGCTTGAGGCCGAGCGCGATCGCCGAGGCGTTCACCCGCCTGGCGTGGAGGTCGAGGTCGGGCGCCACGCCCTCGAACCAGCGCGCCCCGTCGAAGACGCTGGTGCCAAGCCACATGGCGTGGCTGCGCGGGCCCAGAATGGCGACATTGCCCTCGTACCAGTCGCCGTCGACGAAAGTCCATGTCGCGGATTGCGCCGCTGCCGCCAGTGTCATCGCGTTGTCCCGTTCCGATCAATCTTGTGTGACAACATTGGATGATGCTTTGGCCGTGGCCGTCAACGGGCATCCGGGAGTTTTGTTGAGGCCAGCGGTGGTGCGATGCAATCAAGGCTTGCACCTTGCCCCGCCTCGCCTCAAAACTGTCGCCATGCAATACGCCGCCTATGTTTTCGACGCCTACGGCACGCTGTTCGACGTGCACGCCGCCGTGCGCCGCCATGCCGACCAGATCGGTCCGGAGGGCCAGTTGCTGTCCGAGATCTGGCGCGCCAAGCAGCTCGAATATTCCTGGGTGCGCACGCTGATGGGCGCCTATGCGGACTTCTGGCAGCTGACCGAACAGGCGCTCGACTTCGCCTTGCGCAAGGTCCCCTCCGCCGATCCCGGCCTCAGGACAAAACTGCTGGAAGCCTACTGGCGGCTGGACTGCTACCCGGAAGTGCCGGCCGTGCTGAAGGCGCTCAAGGCGTCAGGAGCCAGGCTGGCGATCCTCTCCAACGGCTCGCCCGAGATGCTGGAAGCGGCGGTCAAATCCGCGGCGCTCGACCAGGTTCTGGACGACATCTATTCGGTCGATACGGTGCGGCGCTTCAAGACCGATCCGGCGGTCTACGACATGGTCGCCACAGGCTGGCGCCTCTATCCCGGCGCGGTGTCCTTCCAGTCCTCCAATCGCTGGGACATTGCGGGCGCCACCAAATTCGGCTTCCGCACGGTGTGGATCAACCGCTCCAACCAACCCGAGGAATACCGGGACTTTCCGCCGGCCCTGATCCTGCCGACCCTCGAAGCCCTGGTCACCGCCTGAACCGTCGACCTGTGGCCCTGGCGCCACAGTTGCGGCGCAGTCACAGCTTCGCCTTTGTTTGTCCACGTTCGGGCCAGAATCGGAACCGCCTATCGCCCCAGGTGTTGTCAGGCACCTGCAACGGTCGTCGGCGTATTGACGCTTTGTTGCGATTTGAGTCCTAAAGAAGGCAGCCATGTCCACAACCGAAATCGAATCCTATCGCCTGAGCCGTCGCGGCTTTCTCAACGCCGCAGCATTGGGCGCCGCATCGATCGCGGTTTCCGCATGCGCCACCACCGGGCCGGGACCGGTGGAGCCACCGCCGCCGACCTATGTCGAGCCCCCGCTTGCCGACTATGCGTCGATGTACGCGGCCGTCAGCGATGGCGGATTCGACCTCCCGCCCATCCCCTTCGACAGGATCGATCCGCAGTTCCTGCGCCAGATCGTTCCCGACCCGACCGGTCAGAAGCCGGGAACGATCGTCGTCGATACGACGGGCCATTTCCTCTATCTGGTTCGTCCGGGCGGCCAGGCGATCCGCTATGGCGTAGGTCTCGGCCGGGCCGGCTTCGAATGGTCGGGCGACGCTGTCGTACAGTGGAAGCAGAAATGGCCAAAATGGACGCCGCCGGATGAAATGATCGCCCGGCAGCCGGAATTGAAGCCATACAGCGCCGACAATGGCGGCATGCCCGGCGGGCTGAAGAACCCGCTCGGCGCCCGCGCGCTCTATCTCTTCCAGGGCAATGTGGACACGCTTTACCGCCTGCACGGCTCGCCGGAATGGAAGTCGATCGGCAAGTCGGTCTCATCCGGCTGCGTTCGCCTGATGAACCAGGACATCATCGACCTATACGACCGCGTGCCGTCGAAAACCCCCGTCATCGTGACCAGCGACGCCAGCCAGCCGATGGCGGCGGCGGCAGCGACGGCGAACCGCAAGGCCATCCCGATCGACGCCGGCGTGCCGGACGGATCGGTGCTGCTCGGCCCGGTCAAGGCGGTCACGAACGCGATCTTCTGAGCTTGTCGGGGGAGCGACGGCCAGCCGTCGCTCCTTTCATGCATGCCGGTGCCCACAGCCTGCGATTTCGGGGCCGGGGCATCCGTCAGAGGCCAAGCGGAGCCCTGAACGCCGCCAGCTCTTCGTCGGCGATCGCGACGACATGCTGCGGCTCGGGGTAGGCGCCCGTCTGCACGTCTGAGATGAACTCGCGATAGGCGGCGATGCGTTCCCGCTGCAGCCGCTCATACTCGGCGGCGAAGTTGCGGTAAGTCTTGGCGTGGCGCGGCTTGTGGCCTGAGGTGTGGCCAAGCACGTCCTCGCTGAACAGGTACTGCGCATCGGCATGCGGTCCGGCGCCCATGCCAAGCATGATCATCGGCGTGCTCTTGGTGATCAGTTCGGCAATCCGGTCCGGCACCACTTCCAGCTCGGCGCCGAAGCAGCCGATGGTTTCAAGGCGCTTGACGTGGTCCCACACCGCACGCGCGCTCTCGGCCGTCCTGCCGACGGCCTTGAAGCCGCCGGTCCAGGTGCATTGCGAGGGGATCAGGCCGACATGGGCGACGACCGGCACGGCGTTGTCACAGAGCGTCTTCTGGATGTCGAGCGAGGCGGCACAGTAGAAGCAGTCGCCGCCGATGCGCATGAAGTGGTAGGCGGTTTTCAGATAGTCCGCCGCCGTGACCAGGTTGCCTGCGGGACCGTAGGGAAGCCCTACCTGCACGAAGCAGCGGCCGGCGGCCTCGCGCATCTCAGGAGAGAAGAAGCGGCCCTCGATCGAAAGCATGTCGACGCCGGCCGCGTCGGCCGCGGCCGCTTCTTCGAGCGAGGTGACGTAGAGCATGGAGATCTTTTGCCCGCGGCTCTTCATGGCTCGGATGTCGGCGACGGTGGGCCGGCTGTTCTTGGTGACCATTGTTTTTCCCTCAGACGGTGAAAGTTTCGCGAAAGGCCTGCAGGGCCACTTCAGGGGCACCGGAGGCGAATGCCTCCATGCCGACCGGCCCACGATAGCCCATGTCCTTCAGCGCATGGGCAATGCCCCGGTAATTGATCTCGCCGCTGCCAGGCTCCATGCGTCCGGGCACGTCGGCCACCTGGACCTCGCCGATCCATGGCAGGCAGGCGCGGCACAGTTCGATCAGATTTCCTTCGCCGATCTGCGCATGGTAGAGGTCGAGATTGAGGCGCAGACCCGGCCGGTTGACGCTGGATACCAAGGCAAGCGTATCCTCGGCGCGCCCGAACGGCACGCCGGGATGGTCGACCGGCAGGTTCAGATTCTCCAGCGTGAAGGTCACGCCTTCCGCCTCGGCAAGGTCGGCAACGCGGTTCAGCGTGTCGCGCGCCTTGAGCCACATGACGCCGGTGACGGTCTCGCAGGGCATGACCGGAAGGCCGCGATCGCCGAGCCCCGTCCCGTGCAGATTGAGCCGAGCGACGCCGAGGCGCTTGCCGACCGCGGCCGTCTCCTTCGCCGTCTTCAACAGCTCGGCCGCACCCTCATCATCGGCCAGCCTGCCGCGGAGATAGCCGTTCATGATCGAGAAGGTGGCGCCGGATCTTTCCAACATTGCGAGATCATGCTCGGGCCAGTTCCACAGGCCCACCTGAAAACCCATTTCGGTGAGGCGCTTGACGCGCCATTCCATCGGCCTGTCGCGCCACAGCATCTCGGCGCAGGCGGCAAGCGTAAACGTATCGGACATGTCAGACCTCGATGTACACGCGGCCGTCCTCGACCTTGGTGGCGTAGGTTTTCAGGTTCACGCAGACCGGTGCGCGCAGCGCTTCGCCGGTCCGGTAATCGAACACGCCGCTGTGTTTCGGGCATTCGATCCGGTGTTCCATAACCAGCCCGTCGCTCAGATGCACCTTCTCATGCGTGCACAGCCCGTCGGTGCAGAAGAAGGCATCGTCGGGACTGCGGTAGATGGCGAATGTTCGGCCCTCGTGATCGAAGCGGATGACGTCCTCTTCGTCGATGTCATCGGTCGCGCACGCATCAATCCATTTTGCCATAGCCACTCTGCCGTCTGTTCTTTGGTTGGTCGAAAAGGCGACCAGCGGGATTTCCGCCGGCCCTACAGGAAGATGCCCGGGAGGAGGAGATGGGCGTCTTCACTGGTCACGCATGGGTCGCGCCCTGCGGCGCATGCCCATCGTCAGCCGCCGAGAAGCTCTCGATCTCGGCTTCCAACTCGGCCATCTGCTCGCCTCCCGCCATAAGGTCGGTGATCGCCTCGCGGCTTTTCTCGCCCTTGCGGAAGTCGGCGGCCTTGGCGCCCCTGATGAGGACGGCGAAGTGGTCGCCGACGGTGAGCGCATGGACGACATTGTGGGTGATGAAGATCACCGCGATGCCCTTGCGCCGAGCCTGGAGCACAATGCGCAGTACATGCGCCGCCTCCTTGACGCCGAGTGCGGCGGTCGGTTCGTCGAGGATCAGCACGCTCGCGCCGAAATGCACGGCGCGTGCGATCGCCAGCGCCTGGCGTTCGCCACCCGACAATCCGCCGACGAGGCGATCGCCGTCGTCGATGCGGGTGATGCCGAGCTGGCGCATCTCGGTGACGGCGATCTCATTGGCCCGCTTGCGGTCATAGATGGTGAGCGGCCCCCAGCGCCGCGTCGGTTCCGCGCCGACGAAGAAAGAGCGGCCGATGCTCATCAGCGGGAACGTGCCGCCGAACTGGTGAACGGTGGCGATGCCATGGTCGCTGGCGTCGCGGGGGCTGTCGAAGGCGACGGATCTGCCGTCCATTTCCATCGTGCCCGATGTTGGCCTGTGGACGCCGGAGAGGATCTTGATCAGCGTCGACTTGCCGGCGCCATTGTCGCCGAGCAGGCACAGCACCTCGCCTCGGTTGACCTCGAGCGAGATGTCGTGGAGCACGTCGATCGGGCCGAACGACTTGTTGATTCCAGTCAGCCTGAGCAGGGGCGTCGTCATCAGCGGACCCTCGATTTGGTGCGCGGCGCGTAGGTGAGCGCCATGGTGCGGAAGGTGTTGTTCATCAACACGGCGGCGAGCAGCAGGACGCCGATGATCAGGCTCGCCCAGTTGGCGTCGAAGCCGGTGTAGAAAATGCCCTGGTTGACGATGGCGAAGGTCAGCGTGCCCAAAACGATGCCGACCACCGAACCGTAGCCCCCGGTGAGCAGCACGCCGCCGATGACCACCGCGATGATCGAGTTGAAGATGAAGGACTGCCCGGCGGCCACCTGGGCGCTGTTGTAGAGGATCGCCTGCGACATGCCGACGAAGGAAGCGCACAGGCCGCTGCTCATGAACAGCGCGATGGTCACCCGGTCGGTCGGGATGCCGGCATTGCGGGCGCTCACCGCGTCGCCGCCCATGGCCAGGATCCAGTTGCCGAAGCGCGAGAAATTCAGGATGAAGCCGACGATCAGGATGGCGGCGATCCACCAGAACAGCGTCACCTCGAACTTGCCGCCGAGATAGTCGCCGAACAGAAGCTTGGCAGTGGGGCCGCTCTTCAGCGCGACGCTGGTGCTGCCGGACAGGATGACCGAGAGGCCGAGCGTCAGGCCGGCCAATGCGAACAGCGTGGCGAGCGTAACGACGAAAGACGGCACCTTGGTGCGGATCACCAGCACGCCGTTGATGAAGCCGACGGCCAGCCCAAGGCCGAGCGCGGCGAGTATGCCGACGATGATCGGCAGGCCGTAATGGCCCGACAGGATGGCGATGGTCATTGAACTGGCGGGAACCATCGAACCGACGGAGAGATCGAGATGCCCGGCGATCATCAGCAGCCCGATGGGAAGCGCGATGATGCCGAGTTCGGAGGCGACGTTGAGCCAGCTCGCGGCCCCCCCGGCCGACATGAAATTGGCGCCGCCGAAGATCGAGAAAAAGACCAGAACGGCGACCATGCCGATCAGCGAGCCGACTTCGGGGCGCCGCACCAGGCTGCCGATCGAGGGCATCGAAGAATGCTGAGGGGGTGGCGCGGTGGCCGCCATCGCGGATTGGGCTTGGGATGTCATCGAAATGTCCCTGGCGTTGTGGCTTGAAACGCGGCTCCCCTTCTCCCCTTGTGGGAGAAGGTGTCGCCGAAGGCGACGGTTGAGGGGTGTTCCAGCTTGGCGGTGACAGCACCCCGTCACGCACCCCTCAACCGTCTCGGCGCTACGCGCCGATCCACCTTCTCCCACAAGGGGAGAAGGCCAAGTGGCGCTAGCGAGCGCCGGCCGCGGCACCGGCCATTGTCGCGTCGACATTGGCGGCGTCGACGATCCCCGGTCCGGTCAGCACCGGTCTGGTCGGCAAGTCGAGCCCGTAATTGACGAAGCCGTTCAGCAGCGAGACCGCGAGATAGCCCTGCAGATAGGGCTGCTGGTCGACAGCGAACATCTGCGTGCCGGCCTTGATGCGCTGCAGGCCGGTCTCATCCATGTCGAAGGAAGCAAGCTTCACCTTGTCGCCGGCATTGGCCTGGCTGATCGCGTTGGCGGCGCTGTTGGCGTCGCCGGCGCTGATGGTGATGACACCGTCGATGGTGTTGTCCTTCAGCACGGCCGCCTTGATCGCCTCGGCGACCGCAGTCGGATTGCCGAAGCTGGATGAGGGCAACGGCAACTGGCTGGACTTGCCGCCACTCTTGGCGATGGCGTCGGYAATACCCTTGCAGCGGTCTTCGGTGTTGGTGGCACCAGGCAAGGTGTTGACGCATAGAACGTTCTTGGCGCCATGGCTGCCGTAATAGGTGCCGCCACCGAGGCCCGCCGCATATTCTTCATTGCCGACATAGTTCATGGCGCCGAGGCGCTTGGCCGCGTCCATGCCCCCGGAATTGTAGATGATGAGCGGCACGCCGGCGGCAACGACTTCCTTGAAAGCGTCGTCCATCGCCTCCGGCACCCAGTCGGGGCCGACAATGGCGCTCGGCTTCTGGCTGAGCGCGGTGCGGATCAGCTTGGCCGCATCCGGACCGAGATTGTCGTAATTCTGCGGACCGAGCCAGGTCACGGAGCCGCCGGTCAGCTCGGCGACCTTGCCGGCATCGTCGGCACCCTTCTTGACCTTCGACCAGAACGGGTCGTCCGCCTTGCCGCCAATGACGAAGATCTTCGCCCCATCAGCCATGGCCGACGTGGCCGATGTCGCTGCCACGCCCGCAAGCATGATCGCCGTCAGCAGTTTCCTGATCGTTTTCATTTCATTCCTCCCGGTTGCCGTCGTCAGACGGGTTAGAAAAACAGCTTCGTCGTTCCATGCGCGCCTCTCTCCCGATTGCGCGTCACGAATGCCTCACCCGGCGTTGCTCACGCCCTGGCGTTCATGCGTTCCTTCTTTTTCTGGAAGCGGGCGTCCATCATGGCTTCGCCCTCCCTGGTGCCGTCGTGCCAGGTGCCGAACCATCTATCGAGCGGGATCAGCCCGTCGCCGCCATAGTTCACCTCGAAATATTTGTGGTGCAGATAATGCGTATAGGCATGGCTGTTGACGGCCGTGTCCTCGGTCACCTCCAGCTTGTCGAAGCCGAGATGGCCATTGACGGCGCCGAAGCCGGCGACATGCAGCTGGAACAGCGCGACGATCGGATTGGACGGAATGATCAGGTGCCAGAAGGCGACCGCGTGATAGAGGAACCCTTCCACCGGGTGCATCGACAGTGACGACCAGGGCGACGGGTTGATCGAATTGTGGTGGACCGAATGGATCCAGCGATAGAGCGGTCCCCAGTGGATCAGGCGGTGGATGAAGAAGAAATGCACCTCGTGGATGGCCGGCGCGATCAGCACCAGTGCGGCGAGGTAGACCGGATGATCCTGCCAACCGACGCACGGCACGTAGCCATTGGCAAAGCACCAGAGGAAGATGACCTCAACCACTGTCCATAGCGGAATGGTGATAAAGAACGAGCGCAGGAAGTTGTCGAGGTTCTGGCTCTGGAACCAGAAGACGTCGGAGGGCGCATCGGCGGGGAACTTGTGGTTGTATTTGAAGCGCGTCGCCTGGGCGCGCTTGATGTAGTAGCGCAGCTCGAAGATGCCGTAGAAGACAAGGATCGCGGCGGCATTGACGGCATAGAGCCATAGCGCCCAGCCCCAGCCGATGGTCTTCATCGTCTCGACGCCAGGAACGATATAGAACCAGTAGAGCAGTGCCGTGGCCATGTGGAAGGCATTCCACGGCCAGATATAGCCGGGCAGCCACGCCAGGATTTTCGGCAGCCTGGGCGGCCAGTTCCACAAGGGCGCCCCCTCGATGCGTCCGTTCGGCTTCCAGTCGCCGCGCTTGTCGCGTACGCCGTATTTGAGATCGTCCATGCAATTCCTCCCGCGCCATGCCTCGGGATGGCCCGCACGCGCGCTGCCTCACACCGCTTGAGGCGGTGAGCGAGAAGCTGTCTGCGCTGTTTTGCTGCTATCCCTGGGCTGGCGGTGCTTCCGCCTTGCTTGCTTCCCGGAGATAAACATCTTGATCCAAAATGAATCAAGAATAGAATTTTTGTTCCAAATTGATTGTTTCATTCATATCAATCTCACTCGGACAATGATATCTTTGTATCAAATGCGACAGGCTGATGAGATAAAATGGATCAGGGCAAGCGGCCAACGATCAAGGATGTAGCCGCCGAGGCGAGTGTTTCGGTGGCCACCGTCAATCGCGTGCTGAGCGGCTCGGGCGCCGTCCGCCAGGGCATGCGCGAGCGCGTCCGGCTGGCGGCCGAGCAGATCGGTTTTTACGGCATGGGCGCGTTGCGCAGCCGCGTGGCGGCCGCCCGCCCGCGCTACCGGTTCGGTTTCCTGCTGCACCAGCCCGGCCGCGCCTTTTACCGCAATATGGCCGAGGCGCTGCGCCTGGCAACCGAAACGATGCCCGACTGCGAGATAGAGCTGCGCACGGAATTTCTGGACGACCTGTCACCGCAGAACGTCGCCTCGCGGATGCTGGCGCTCGGCGCCGAATGCGATGCCGTCGGCGTCGTTGCAGCGGTGCATCCTCTCGTCACCCAGGCGGTGGACACATTGCATCTCCGCAACGTGCCGGTGTTTGCGCTGATCTCGCAGATCTCGGCGACCGGGCATGTGCGCTACATCGGACTGGACAATTGGAAGGTTGGGCGCACCGCGGCCTGGGTGTTCGAGCATGTCTGCCGTGCGCCCGGCAAGCTCGGCATCCTCGTCGGTAACCACCGCTATCGCTGCCAAGAGATGAACGAGAGCGGCTTTCGCTCCTATTTCCGCGAGCACGCCCCTGGCTTCACGCTGCTCGAACCGCTGCTGACCTTCGAATCCAGCGCCATTGCGCAGGAGATGACCGAGAAGCTGCTGAACGAAAATCCGGATCTGTCCGGACTTTATGTCGCCGGCGGCGGCATCACCGGCGCCATCACCGCGCTCCGCTCCACCGGCCGCGCCGGAAGCCTCGTCGTTGTCGGCTACGAGCTGATGGAGTCGACCCGCCCGGCGCTGCTCGACGGCACGCTGACCTTCATCATCTCGCACCCCCTCGCCCGCATCGCGCAAGAGACCCTGGCGGGCATGATTCGCGCTGTCTCAGCACCGAACGAAAGCGGGAGTTTTACAAACATCCTGCCCTTCGAGATTTACACCCGCGAAAACATTTAGCCGGCAGCGCCAGACACGCTGTCGGCCTGGGCTTAGCGCCCCCGCGCGAGACTCCCCAAAATCCCGCGCACGATGGCGCGTCCGACCGACGAGCCGACCGAGCGCACCACCGACTTGATCGCGGCCTCGGCCACAGTCTGGCGATTGGACGGGCGTGGCGCCGGCGCGCGGCGACCGCCGGACTGCGGTGCGGGATCGTCATTGCCGAAGCCCGGAATGGTCCAGCGCGAGCCGCCGGTGCCTGCCTGCTGCGCCTGCGCTTCGGCGTCCTGCGCGTCCTTGGCCTTTTTCTGCAGGATCTCGAAGGCCGATTCGCGGTCGATGACTTGGTCGTACTGGCCAATGACAGGGCTTTCCGCGATCAGCTTTTGCCGCTCCGCGGGGGTTATGGGTCCAAGCCGCGAGGATGGCGGTCGGATCAGCGTGCGCTGCACCATGGACGGCACGCCCTTGGCTTCCAGCGTCGAGACCAGCGCCTCGCCGGTGGCGAGCTGGGTGATGGTGGTGGCACAGTCGAAATCGGGGTTGGGACGGAAGGTTTCCGCCGCCGTCCGAACCGCCTGCTGCTCGCGCGGCGTGTAGGCACGCAGCGCATGCTGGACGCGATTGCCGAGCTGTGCCAGCACCTTCTCGGGGATATCCAGCGGGTTCTGCGTGACGAAATAGACGCCGACGCCTTTCGAGCGGATCAGACGGACCACCTGCTCGACGCGGTCGACCAGCACTTTCGGCGCCTCGTCGAACAAAAGATGCGCCTCGTCGAAGAAGAACACCAGCTTCGGCTGGTCAGGATCTCCCACTTCCGGCAGTTCCTCGAACAGCTCCGACATCAGCCAGAGCAGGAAGGTCGCGTAGAGCCGCGGATTCATCATCAGCTTGTCGGCGGCCAGCACGCTGACGGCGCCCCGGCCGTCACGCGTGGTGCGCATGATGTCGGAGATGCGCAGGGCCGGCTCGCCGAAGAAGTTGGCCGCGCCCTGCTGCTCCAGCACCAGCAGCGTGCGCTGGATGGCGCCCACCGATGGCTTGGTGACATTGCCGTAGCGGGCGCTGATCTCTTCGGCGCGCTCGGCGATGTTGGCAAGCAGCGCCTGCAGGTCCTTGAGGTCGAGAAGCAGCAGACCCTCTTCATCGGCGATGCGGAAGGCAATGTTCATGATGCCCTCCTGCGCGTCGGTCAGGTTCATCAGCCGCGACAGGAGCAGCGGGCCCATTTCCGAGATTGTCGCGCGGATGGGATGCCCCTGCTCGCCGAACAGGTCCCAGAAGATGACGGGAAATTCCTGGAAGTCGTAGGGGTCGAGCTTGACCTGCGCGGCCCGCTTGACCAGGAAATCCTGCGCCGTACCCATCATGGCGATGCCCGACAGGTCGCCCTTGATGTCGGCGCAGAACACCGGAACGCCGGCATTCGAAAACCCTTCGGCCAGGATCTGCAAGGTGACGGTCTTGCCGGTCCCGGTGGCGCCGGTCACCAGGCCATGGCGATTCCCATATTGCAGCAGCAATTCCTCGGGGCGCTGATAGCTGTCGTCGGGCTTGCGGCTGGCGCCGATGAAAATACTGGTGTCGTCAGCCATATCCAGGGTCTCCGCAAATTGATGTGTCAAAAGCCAGTCTTTGCCCCGAAGGTATAGTGAGGCTGTTGCACAGCGACAATGCCCATTGTCCGGAGCGGAGCCAATCGCCCAATCAGGCCTTTCGTCGAGATCGGATTTTGGAACTTGCGGATTTTGCTGGTGTTTGGCAATCGTTCATGGTTCGTCCATGCAAGCCGACCTATATCTGGTGGATCGAATTCAGACCCGGGATGCGCATTGCGATAACCGACCGGGAACCGTAGACTGAACCGCCCGGCTGGTGCGGCCATATGAACGAGGAAGATGGATGGGCGCCGGAGCCTTGACCAAGGATGTTGAACCAGCGGGCGCCGAGCGCCAGCGATGGCTGGCCCTGGCTGAAAAGGCACTGGCCGGCGCATCCTTCGAGGAAAAGCTGGTCTCGCACACCGACGACGCCATCCGCATCGAGCCCCTCTATGACCGCGCGACGGGAGCCGAACCGCTCATGCGCGCGAATCCCCGATCGTCCTGGATCGTCAGCCAACGCGTCGACGACCCTGATGTCGATCGCGCCAAGGCCCAGGTTCTGGACGATATCGCGCAGGGCGCAACGGGCCTGTCGCTTGTCTTCGAAGGGGCACCGAACGCATTCGGCTACGGCCTGCCGAGAACCGCGCAGGCGCTGGAAACGGTGCTGGAGGGCGTGCCCCTCAACCGCATCCAGATCCGCATCGACACCCACCCCTGGAGCCGCCCCATGGCCGACTGGCTGGTGGCGTTCCTGAGCAAGCGCCGCTCCGATCCGGCAAAACTCAACCTGTCCTTCGGCATCGATCCGGCGGCGATCCTTGCCGGCACCGGCCGGCTGCGCATGTCGATCGAGGCGCTGCAGGAATCGATGCCGCAATCGCTGGCGCATTTCTTCTCGATGGGCGTTCCCGGCGTGCTTCTGGAGGCGGACGGTCGCGTCTTCCACAATGCCGGCGCCACGGAGGTGCAGGAGCTCGGCATCATGCTGGCCTCGGCGGTATCGTATCTGAGAATGTTCGAGAAGGCGCGGCAGCCGCTGGTCTATGCCGCCCCGCATATCGGCTTCGCGCTCAGCGTCGACCAGGACCAGTTCCTGTCCATGGCCAAGGTGCGGGCGTTGCGCAGGCTGTGGGCACGCGTGCAGGAGACCTGCTCGATCCCCAACTCCACGGCCAACATCCATGCCGAGACATCATTCCGCATGATGACGGCGCTGGATCCCGAAACCAATATCCTGCGCACGACGATCGGCTGTTTCGCCGCGGCAGCGGGGGGAGCCGATTCGATCTCCATCCTGCCGCACACGATCGCGCACGGCCTGCCGGCGCCTTTTGCCCGCCGCGTCGCGCGCAACGCGCAACTGATCATGGCCCATGAAAGCCACGTCGATCACGTCGCCGATCCCGCCTATGGCTCCGGCGCGGTCGAAGCGCTGACATCAGACCTTTGCGAGGCCGCCTGGGCGGAGTTGCAGGCGATCGAGGCCGAAGGAGGCGTATTGTCGAGCCTTCGGGACGGACACATCCAAAAGCGTGTTCGCGAAGCCGCCGCCCGGCGCGACGCTGCCTTCAAGGCCGGTGAGCGGGCCATTATCGGCACCACGCTCTATCCGCAGAAGAGCGAGCGCCCGGTTGAGACGCTGGATGCGGAGCAGCGGCCTGAATTCACCGAAGGTGTCGTGCTGTGCGAAGCGCTGTCTCCCGTCCGCATCGACCAATCCATCGGGGCCGCTTCTTGATCCCGGATTTCAGTCAAATCGGTTGGGCGCCGCCGCGCCGCGCACCTGTCGAGGTAAAGGGGCAGCGGACGACGCCGGAAGGCCTTGTCGTCAAGCATCTCTACAATCAGGGCGACCTCAAGGGCTTGCCGCATCTCGACACCTATCCGGGCCTGCCGCCCTTCGTGCGCGGCCCCTACCCGACCATGTATGTCCAGCAGCCGTGGACGATCCGGCAATATGCCGGCTTCTCGACGGCCGAGGAATCCAACGCCTTTTACCGGCGCAATCTTGCCGCTGGCCAGAAAGGCCTGTCGGTAGCCTTCGATCTCGCCACGCATCGCGGCTATGACAGCGACCATCCGCGCGTTGCCGGCGATGTCGGCATGGCGGGGGTAGCCATCGATTCCATCCTCGACATGCGTCAGCTGTTCGACGGCATTCCGCTCGGCGACATGACGGTGTCGATGACGATGAACGGCGCGGTGTTGCCGATCATGGCGCTTTACATCGTCGCGGCGGAAGAACAGGGCGTTGCCCAGAAGGACCTGGCCGGCACCATTCAGAACGACATTCTGAAGGAGTTCATGGTCCGCAACACCTACATCTATCCGCCAAAGCCCTCGATGCGGATCGTGTCGGACATCTTCTCCTACACGTCGAAGAACATGCCGAAGTTCAATTCGATATCGATCTCCGGCTACCACATGCAGGAGGCCGGTGCGACGGCCGACCTGGAGCTCGCCTATACGATCGCCGACGGCATCGAATATGCCCGCGCCGGTGTCGCGGCGGGTCTCGACATCGACCGCTTCGCGCCACGTCTGTCCTTCTTCTGGGCGATCGGCATGAACTTCTTCATGGAAGTGGCCAAGCTCAGGGCCGCGCGGCTGCTGTGGGCGACGCTGATGAAGAAGAATTTTGCACCGAAGGACGAGCGCTCGCTGTCGCTGCGCACCCATTGCCAGACGTCGGGCTGGTCGCTGACGGCGCAGGACCCGTACAACAACATCATCCGCACCATGATCGAGGCGATGGCCGCGACGCAGGGCCATACCCAGTCGCTGCACACCAACTCTTTCGACGAGGCGATGGCGCTGCCGACCGACCATTCGGCGCGCATCGCCCGCAACACGCAGCTCATCCTGCAAAAGGAATCCGGCACCACGCGCATCATCGATCCGTGGGGCGGCTCGGCCTATCTCGAACGGCTGACGCATGACCTGGCGGCGCGCGCGCTGAGCCACATCGAGGAAGTCGAGGCTCTCGGCGGCATGGCGGCCGCTACCGAACAAGGCATTCCGAAGCTGCGCATCGAGGAAGCCGCGGCGCGCACGCAGGCACGCATCGATTCCGGCGAACAGATGCTGGTCGGGGTCAATGCGCATCGCCCCGAGAACGACATCGAGGTCGATGTGCTGAAGATCGACAATGCCGAGGTCAGGGCCCGGCAATTGTCAAAGCTGCAACGGCTGAAGGGCACGCGCGATGTCGGTGCCGTTGAGAGCGCGCTCGATGCGCTGACCCGCGCCGCGCAAGGCAATGAGAACCTCTTGGAGTTCGCCATCCGCGCCGCGCGGGCCAATGCCACGGTCGGCGAGATTTCGTTTGCACTCGAAAGGGCCTTTGGCCGGCACGTCGCCACGGTGCAGACCATTTCCGGCGTCTACCGCAAGGCGCTTGGCGACAGTCCCGTGGTCGACGGGCTGCAGGACAAACTCGCAGCTTTCGAGAAGAAAAACGGCGGCAAGCCGCGCATTCTCGTCGCCAAGATGGGACAGGACGGCCACGACCGTGGCCAGAAGGTGATCGCCACCGCCTTCGCCGATCTCGGCTTCGATGTCACCGTCGGCGCGATGTTCCAGACACCGGAAGAGATCGCCAAGCTGGCGGTCCAGCATGACGTCCACATCATCGGCGCCTCGTCACTGGCCGCAGGACACCTCACGCTGATCCCGGAATTGCGCGATGCACTGAAAAAGCTCGGTCGCGGCGACATGCTGATCGTCGCCGGTGGCGTCATCCCGCCGCAGGACTACGACGCGATGCTGAAAGCCGGCGCGGCGGAAATTTTTCCGCCAGGGACGGTTATTCCGGAGGCGGCGGACCGGTTGATGGACCGGCTCCTGGCGGGCTGAGCGAAACATTCCGTATTGCTGGAAAAGGTTGTGCCACAATGGCGGACGCAACCAAGGGCAACAGCAGTGAAGACTCTCGTCCACAAGCTCGACGACGGATCAGGAGCCGTGATCTTGCCACGGGAAGTGCTCGACAGCCTGAAGCTGGAATTGGGCGATCAACTCCAGATTATCGAAACCGATGGCGGCGTCGTCCTAAGACCGATGGAGAGTAACGACGTCGAACGGCAGATGCGCGCTGCTCGCGATGTCATGGACAAATATGAGGTCGCGTTGCAAAGGCTGGCCAAGTAAACGAAATCAGCTATCCGACAGCTTGACGATTTCCCATTCCTTGCCGTTGACTGCGGCCACGTCGCCGACCTTCTTGCCGAACAGGGCGACCGCCATCGGCGAAACATGCGAAATGCTTCCTTTGGTGGGATCGGCCTCGTCCTCGCCGACGATCTTCCAGTGCACCTTCTTGCGGTCATCGCCTTCCAGCGTGACACCCATGCCGAAGCGGACGACATCGCTGCCGGGCTCGGGCACGGACAGTTCGGCGTTTTCCCGCCGCGCGGTCCAGTAGCGCAGGTCGCGCGACACGACCGCGATGCGTTCGCGGTCGGCCTTCCTCTCGGCTTTCGCCAGGATGTCACGCAGATCGGCCAGATTCTCCTCGATCTGCGCCAGGCCACGCTCTGTCACCAGGTTGCGGTGCGGGCTGATCGGCCGCTCGCCGACGCCGGCGATGGCGTTTTCGCTGTCTTCTTCGCGGGTAAAAGCTCTGCTCATAGCCTGAACCTAGGCCTCGAATGGCTGCTCGACAAGTCATTGTCGATAGCTCGCGAAGAGGAACGGAACATCTGGCACGATTCCTGCGGTCTCAGCATTGAACACCGGGATTCTGTGCCAATGTTGAACAGACGAACACTGCTGACCGGGACCGCCGGCTTTGCCGTCATAGGCCTGGCGCTTGGCAAGGCTGCCGCCGCCAGCCTGACCGGGATCGAGAAAGCCTCGATGCGCGGCTCGATCAATGCCACCGAACTCGGCGTGCAGCCCGGCACATTCGACGACCAGAGCAAGGCTTTCGCCAAGCTGCTGCGCGACGCGAACAGCCGCGACATGCCGGTCTTCCTGCCGGCGGGCACCTATGTCGTGTCCAATCTCTCACTACCGGCCCGCGTGCGTCTTTCCGGCGTGCCGGGTGCGACGCGGATCGTCTATGGCGGCGACGGCCACCTCTTCATGGCCGAACAGGCCGATCATATCGAATTGAGCGGGCTGGTCTTCGACGGTTCGAACCGCTCGATGGGCGACTATGCGCAAGGGTTGCTCGACCTGCGCCGGGTCGGCCATCTCGTCGTCGACAATTGCCAGATAACTGGCAGCGGCAAGAACGGACTGGCGCTGGAACACGCCGCGGGCCGCATCGAACGTTCGGACATATCGGGCGCGGCGGACGCCGGCATCTATTCAGTCGAGGCGGCTGGACTGGCGATATCAGGCAACACGGTGTCCGACTGCGCCAATGGCGGCATTCTGGTGCACCGCTGGCAAGCGGCTGAGGACGGCACGATGGTGACCGGCAACCGGGTCGAACGCATCGGCGCGCGCAGCGGCGGGACCGGCCAGAACGGCAATGGCATCAACGCCTTCCGTGCCGGCAACGTCATCATTTCGGGCAATGTCGTTTCGGATTGCGCTTTCTCGGCGATCCGCGCCAACAGCTCCAGCAATCTGCAGATTTCCGGCAATACCTGCTCGCGTTCGGGCGAGACCGCGGTCTATTCCGAATTCTCGTTCGAGGGTGCGGTCATCAGCAACAACATCGTCGATGGCGCGGCCAACGGCATCTCGATCGTCAACTTCAATGAAGGCGGCCGCATGGGCGTCTGCTCCGGCAACATCGTGCGCAACCTGTCGACCAGCGGGCCCTACCCCGCTGACCCGCCCGGCTTCGGCGTCGGCATCGGCGTCGAAGCAGACACCATCGCCTCCAACAACGTCATCGAGAACGCGCCGCTCTACGGCATGTCGATCGGCTGGGGACCGTATCTGCGCAATGTCGTGGCGACCGGCAACATCATCCGCAAGGCCGGCACCGGCATCGTCGTCAGCGTGGTCGAGGGTGCCGGCACGGCCGTCATCTCCGACAATGTCATCGACGGCGCGTTGAAGGGCGCCGTCATCGGCCAACGCTGGGCCGAGCCGGTGACGGCTGACCTCACCCAGTTAAGCAGCAGCGGTTTTGCCCATCTGACGGTTGAGCGCAACCGCGTCAGTTGAGGGCGGCCGTCGGCCTCAGCGAGCCTACCTTGGCGCCGATCCGGCTTTTGATCGGCGCGTTTGCCTGTTCGACGAGCTTCGCCGCCAGGGCCTCGTCCGCGCGCAGCAGCTTGGCGAGCACGGCAGCAACCATGGCTTCACTGGCGCGGCCGGCGCCATCATCGCATTTGATCGCGATGCCGAGGCCAAGTTCAGGTATCGCGCTGCAGTGGACACCTTCGGCGCCGCCTTTCGCAAAGATCCGGCCCGGGGCTGCTTCCATCAGGGCGACGTCTTCGCGGCCGGTGCCGGCGACGAAGAAGGGCTCGGCCATGCAGGCGGCGAGCAGCCGCTTTGCCGCCTTGGCCCGCTCGGGGCCGAAACCATTTGCCGTGGCCATGCGGGCAAAGCCCAGCGCGAAGCTCCTGAGCGGCACCGCATACGTCGGGATCGAGCAACCGTCGATCGCCCGCTCATCGGCGCCATGGACAGCACCGGTGACCGACTGCATGGCATCGCGCACCATCTCCTGCAGCGCGTGCCCCGCCTTGACGTAACCATGGTGCGCAATGCCGGAATGCACGCAGGTGCAGAGGAAACCGGAATGCTTGCCGGAGCAATTGTTATGCAGCGGGTTGGGGGAACCGCCGGCGCGGGCAAGTACGATCTCGGCGTCATGACTGGACGGCCAATGCGCGCCGCATTCAAGGGCTGACCCGTCGAGCCCGGCCCTGGCCAGCATGGACCGCGCCAGTTCGACATGCGCCGGTTCACCCGAATGAGAGGCGCAGGCCAGCGCCAGTTCGCGGTTGCCGAAGCCATAGGCATCCGCAGCACCCGTTTCGATCAGCGGCAGCGCCTGGATCGCCTTCACCGCCGAGCGCGGGAACACCGGTCTCAAAGTGTCGCCGATCTCCAGGACCGCCTTGCCGTCGGCATCGAAGACCGCGACGGCACCGCGATGCGCGCTCTCGACGATCGCGCCGCGCAGAACCTCGATCAGAACCGGATTTGTCATATCGCCTCCCGTAAATGCGGGCGGTTTACCTGATCCGGTCGAGAATGGAAACGTAGTTGGCGACCGCAGCGCCACCCATGTTGAAGATGCCGCCAAGCTTCGCGCCCGGCACCTGGATGCCGCCGGCTTCGCCGACCAGCTGCATGGCGGTCAAGACATGCATGGAGACGCCGGTGGCGCCGATCGGGTGGCCCTTGGCCTTCAGCCCGCCGGAGGGATTGACCGGCAAGCGGCCGTCCTTCGCCGTCGTGCCGTCCAACGCCAGCCTGGCGCCCTCGCCGGGCTTGGCCAGCCCCATCGCCTCGTACTCGATCAGCTCGGCAATGGTGAAGCAGTCATGCGTCTCGACGAAGGAGAGATCGTCGAGCGTCACGCCGGCGTTCTTCAGCGCGCGGGTCCAGGCCTGTTCGCAGCCTTCGAAGGAAAGGATATCGCGCTTCGACATTGGCAGGAAATCCTGCACATGTTCGTTGGCGCGGAAGGCGACGGCGCGGCGCATCTTCAGCGCGGTTGCCGTGTCGGCAAGGATAAGGGCGGCGGCGCCGTCCGAGACCAGCGAGCAGTCGGTGCGCTTCAGCGGGCCGGCCACGAAGGGGTTCTTTTCGCTCTCCTGGCGGCAGAATTCATAGCCGAAATCCTTGCGCATCTGCGCATAGGGGTTGTCGACGCCGTTCTTGTGGTTCTTGGCGGCGATCATGGCGAGCGCGTCCGACTGGTCGCCATAGCGCTGGAAATAGGCCTGCGCGATCTTGCCGAAGACGCCGGCAAAACCGGCCGGTGTCTCGCCGTCTTCAGGCAGATAGGACGCTTTCAGCAGGTTCTTGCCGATCTCGGGTCCGGGCGTCGTCGTCATCTGCTCGGCGCCGACCACCAGCACGATGCGGGCAGCGTTGGCGTCGATGGCTCGGATGCCTTGCCGGACCGCCGCCGAACCCGTGGCGCAGGCGTTCTCGACGCGCGTCGCCGGCTTGAAGCGCAGCCGGTCGTCGGCCTGAAGCACGAGGCTCGCGGTGAAATCCTGCGCCGAGAAGCCGGCGTTGAAATGGCCGAGCACGATCTCGTCGACCTCGTCTGGGCCGATGCCGGCATGGTCGAGCGCATCCGTCGCGACCTTGACGATGAGGTTTTCGAGCGTCTCGCCTTCGAGCTTGCCGAAGCGCGAATGCGCCCAGCCGACGATGCATGCGGTCATGGCAATCTCCATCCGTGGCGCCAGCCTAGCATATCGGGCTCATGGCGCACTTCGCCTTTATTGTTCAAATATAAACATTCTCGCCCAAAGCGTGAAGGGCCGGAACAAGACAATCGCTTGGTACAGGTCGAACTCATGTCGATTTTTTGTTGATTGACCCATCAATAAAAAATAATCTCCGCGCCAAAATCGGGAACAGCATGCCGAAAGTTGGAATGGAGCCACTGCGCCGCAAGGCGCTTATCGACGCGACGATCTCGGCGATCGGCGAGCGCGGCTCGCTTGACGTGACCATGTCCGAGATCGCCGGGCGCGCCGGGGTCTCCTCGGCCCTTGCCCATCACTATTTCGGCGCAAAGGACGAATTGCTGTTCGCGACGATGCGGTACATCCTCGCCGAACTGACCATCGACATGCGCCGCGCCCTGCAATCGGCCACGTCGCCGCGCGAACGCGTTTCGGCCGTGGTCGCCGTCAACTTCTCCGACATCCAGTTCCAGGCCGAAACCATCGCCGCCTGGCTCGCCTTCTATGTCGAGGCGCAGAAATCATCGGCCTTGCGCCGGCTGCTCAAGATCTATGCGCGGCGGCTGCATTCGAACCTGATGAGCGGACTGACCGGCATACTGTCCCGGACCGAGGCCGACCGCGCCGCCGAAGCGACGGCGGCGATGATCGACGGGCTCTACATCAGGCGTGCGCTGAAGGACGGCGTGCCCAACGCCGCGACCGCGATCGCGCTGGTCGAGGACTATCTCGAAACCAAACTCGGCGGGCGGCAAAAACAGTGACAGCGAAGCGACCCAATTTCCTGATCGTCATGGTCGATCAGCTCAACGGGACTTTTTTCCCCGATGGGCCGGCCGCGTTTCTGCACGCGCCGCATTTGAAGGCGCTCGCGGCGCGCTCGGCCCGATTTAAGAACAACTATACCGCCTCGCCGCTGTGCGCGCCGGGCCGCGCCTCGTTCATGAGCGGCCAGTTGCCGTCGCGCACCGAGGTCTATGACAACGCCGCCGAATTCGCCTCGTCGATCCCGACCTTCGCCCATCATTTGCGCGCCGACGGCTACCACACCGTGCTGTCGGGCAAGATGCATTTCGTCGGGCCGGACCAGTTGCATGGCTTCGAGGAGCGGCTGACCACCGACATCTACCCGGCCGATTTCGGCTGGACGCCGGACTACCGCAAGCCCGGCGAGCGCATCGACTGGTGGTATCACAATCTAGGCTCGGTGACCGGCGCCGGCGTCGCCGAGATCTCGAACCAGATGGAATATGACGACGAGGTCGCCTTCCACGCCGTGCAGAAGCTCTACGACTTCGCCCGCGTCTCCGACGATGCCGCTCACCGGCCCTGGTGCCTGACCGTCTCCTTCACCCATCCGCACGACCCCTATGTGGCGCGGCGGCAGTACTGGGATCTCTACGAGGATTGCCCGGCCCTCGAGCCGGAGATCGGCTTTATTCCGTACGACAGCCAGGACCCGCATTCGCAGCGGCTCTACAAGGCTTCCGACTACGACAGTTTCGATATCACCGCGGAACAGATCCGCCGCTCGCGGCGCGGCTATTTCGCCAACATCTCCTATCTCGACGACAAGGTCGGCGAACTGCTGTCGGTGCTTGAGCGCACGCGCATGCTCGACGACACGATCATCCTGTTCTGCTCGGACCACGGCGACATGCTCGGCGAGCGCGGCCTGTGGTTCAAAATGTGCTTCTTTGAAGGCTCGGCGCGGGTGCCGCTGATGATCGCCGGCAAGGGCGTGCCGGCCGGCCTGATCGAGACGCCGGTGTCCAATCTCGACGTGACGCCGACGCTGTGCGATCTCGCCGGCATCGACATGAGCGCGATAGCGCCATGGACCGACGGCCAGTCGCTAACGCCGCTGCTGAATGGGAAGCCACGCAGCGCGCCGGTGCTGATGGAATATGCGGCCGAAGGCTCCAACGCACCTTTGGTGGCGATCCGCGACGGCCACTACAAGTTCGTCCATTGCGAGATCGATCCGCCGCAACTTTATGACATCGAAGCCGACCCGCATGAGTTGAGCAATCTTGCCGCCGATCCGGCGCATGCCGATCTGGTGGCGGCTTTCCTGGCAAAGGTCCGCGCGCGCTGGGACATGGCGGCCTTCGATGCCGCCGTGCGCGCCAGCCAGGCGCGGCGTTGGGTGGTCTATCCGGCGCTGCGCAACGGCACGCACTACCCCTGGGAGTTCCAGCCGCTGCAGAAGGCCTCGGAACGCTACATGCGCAACCACATGGATCTCAACGTGCTCGAAGAGCAGAAACGGTTCCCGCGAGGCGAATGATGACAGACCTTCTCGTTCCCTCGCTGGCCCACCTCAAACAGGCCTATGCCGTCACCTCCAGGGCGACGCAGGTCACACCGCTATTGGAGTCGACGGCTCTCGCCAGGGAGACCGGCGCGGCCCGCGTCTTCATCAAGCCGGAATCGCTGCAGTGGGCAGGTTCCTTCAAGATACGCGGCGCCTATTGGCGCCTGAAGCGGCTGTCGGCCGACGAGGCGAAGAAGGGCGTCGTCGCCTACTCCTCCGGCAATTTCGCGCAAGGACTGGCTGCCGCCGGCCAGGCGCTCGGCATTCCCGTCACGATCGTCATGCCGATCGATGCGCCGGCGGCCAAGCGCGACGCGACCGCGGGCTACGGCGCGCGCGTCGTGCTGACCGACCATGGCGAGCGCGCGCGTGAAGAGGTCGCCGCCGCCAAGGCGCGCGAGATCGCTCAGACGGAAGGGCTTGCCCTGCTGCATCCTTTCGACGATCCGGAGATCGTCGCCGGCCAGGCGGGCGCCGGCCTCGAAGCACTCGACCAGCTCGAGGCCAAGGATGCCAGCGCGGACCTTTTGTTCTGCTCGGTCGGCGGCGGCGGGTTGATCGGCGGCGTTTCGCTCGCCTTCCACTACCTGTCGCCGGCCACCGAGATCATCGGTGTCGAGCCGGAAGGCTTCAATGGCATGGGATCGTCATTGGCGCATGGCAGCATCGAGACGATGCCGATCGGCCCGAAGTCGATCTGCGACGGGCTGATGTCGCGGCGGCCGGGCGACGCGCCGTTCGCGGCGGTCAAGACCGCTGGCGTTCGCGGCATCACCGTCAACGATCAATCTGTGCGCAGCGCCATGCGGATCGCCTTCGAGCGGATGAAGCTGGTGCTGGAGCCGTCAGGGGCTGCGTCGCTGGCGGCGCTGCTTGGCGGCAAAGTGGATGTGGCGGGAAAGACCGTCCTTGTTGTGGCAACCGGCGGCAACGTCTCGCTCGCCGATTTTATGGCGCATATGAACCATGCTTGAAGCGGATTTTGTCATCATCGGCTCCGGCTCGGCCGGCTCGGCCATGGCCTATCGCCTGTCGGAGGACGGCAAGCATTCGGTCATCGTCATCGAATTCGGCGGCAGCGATATCGGGCCGCTGATCCAGATGCCGTCAGCGCTGTCGATCCCGCTCAATATGAGCCTCTACGATTGGGGCTTTGCCAGCGAGCCGGAGCCGCATCTCGGCGGCCGCGTGCTGGCGACGCCGCGCGGCAAGGTCATCGGCGGCTCGTCCTCGATCAACGGCATGGTCTATGTGCGCGGCCATGCCCGCGACTTCGACCACTGGGCCGAAGAAGGTGCGACGGGTTGGGGCTTTGCCGACGTGCTCCCCTACTTCAAGCGCATGGAGGACAATGACGGCGGCGAGGATGGCTGGCGCGGGCATGGTGGCCCGCTGCGTGTACAGCGCGGCTCGCGCAAGAATCCGCTCTACGGCGCCTTCGTGGAAGCGGGCCGCCAGGCCGGGTTCGAACTGACCGACGACTACAACGGCTCCAAGCAGGAAGGCTTTGGGCCGATGGAACAGACCATCCGTGGCGGCCGCCGCTGGTCGGCGGCATCAGCCTATCTGAAGCCGGCGCTCAAGCGGAAAAACGTTAGCTTGGTCAAGGGCTTTGCCCGTCGGGTGATCATCGAGAATCAACGCGCGGTCGGCGTCGAAATCGAAGCTCACAAACAGATTCAGGTCGTTAAGGCGCGACGTGAGGTGATCGTCGCCGCGTCCTCGATCAATTCACCCAAGATCCTGATGCTGTCGGGCATCGGACCGGCCGAACATTTGCGCGAAAACGGCATTGCCGTGATCGCCGACCGGCCCGGCGTCGGCCGCAATCTGCAGGATCATATGGAGCTCTATATCCAGCAGGAATCCACCAAGCCGATCACGCTGAACTCCGTGCTCAATCCATTCTCGAAAGCGCTGATCGGTGCGCAGTGGCTGTTCTTCAAGTCCGGCCTCGGCGCCACCAACCATTTCGAGGCCGCCGCCTTCGTCCGCTCACGCGCCGGTGTCGATTATCCCGACATTCAGTACCATTTCATTCCGGCGGCGGTGCGCTATGACGGCAAGGCGGCGGCCAAGTCGCACGGCTTCCAGGCGCATGTCGGGCCGATGCGCTCGAAGTCGCGCGGCTCGGTGACGCTGCGCTCGCCGGATCCGAAAGCCAAGCCGGTGATCCGCTTCAACTACATGTCGCATCCGGACGACTGGACGGAGTTCCGCCACTGCATCCGGCTGACCCGCGAAATCTTCGGCCAGTCGGCCTTCGATGCCTATCGCGGCCAGGAGATCTCGCCGGGCAGCCATGTGCAGTCGGACGACGATCTCGACGTCTTCATCCGCGACCATGCCGAGAGCGCCTACCACCCCTGCGGCACCTGCAAGATGGGTCGCGCCGATGATCTGATGAGCGTCGTCGACCCGGAATGCCGGGTCATCGGCGTCGACGGGCTGCGGGTCGCCGATTCCTCGATCTTCCCGCGCGTCACCAACGGCAATCTCAACGCGCCGTCGATCATGACCGGCGAGAAGGCGTCCGACCACATTCTTGGCCGCACGCCGCTGGCGCCGTCCAACCAGGAACCATGGATCAATCCGCGCTGGCAGACCTCGGACAGATAGCGCATGATCCACGCGACAAATCGAGCTGCCCGATAGATTGAGCCGCCCATTTGGGCACCGGACCACTTGGAGACCTCCCATGCGCGCCCAGCCCACGGCATCGCACTATGTCAACGGACGCTATATCGACGACGAGCAAGGCGCGCCGCTGCCGGTCATCTATCCGGCCACCGGCGAGACCATCGCCATGCTGCGCTCGGCGACGCCGAATGTGCTGGAGCTCGCCATCGAAGCCGCACGCGCCGCGCAGCCGGCCTGGGCGCGGCTGAAGCCGGTCGAGCGCGGCCGCATCCTGCGCCGCGCCGCCGACATTTTGCGCGCGCGCAATGCCGACCTCGCGCGCATCGAGACGCTCGACACCGGCAAGGCGATCCAGGAGACGCTGGTGGCGGACGCGCCTTCTGCCGCGGACTGCCTTGAATATTTCGGCGGCGCGGTCGCTGCCTATAATGGCGAGGCCGTCGATCTAGGCGGACCCTTTGCCTACACGCGGCGCGAGGCGCTTGGCGTCTGCGTCGGTATCGGCGCCTGGAACTATCCGATCCAGATCGCCGGCTGGAAGTCGGCGCCGGCGCTCGCCATGGGCAACGCCATGGTGTTCAAGCCGTCGGAAAATACGCCGCTGTCAGCACTGGCACTGGCCGAAATCTATAGCGAGGCCGGCCTGCCGGACGGGTTGTTCAACGTCGTGCAGGGCTATGGCGATGTTGGCGCAGGCCTGGTTGGCCATGATGTCGTCGCCAAGGTTTCGGTGACCGGCTCGGTGCCGACCGGGCGCAAGGTGTTGTCGCTTGCCGGTTCGAAGATGAAGCACGCGACGATGGAGCTCGGCGGCAAGTCGCCGCTGATCGTCTTCGACGACGCCGACATCGAGAACGCCATCGGCGGCGCCATGCTCGGCAATTTCTACTCGACCGGCCAGATCTGCTCCAACGGCACACGGGTCTTCGTGCAGAGCGGTATTCACGACCGCTTCGTCGAGCGGCTGGTCGAGCGGACGAAGAAAATCCGCATCGGCGATCCGCTCGATCCCGAGACGCAGATGGGACCATTGGTCTCCAAGGCACAGCACGAGAAGGTGGTCGGCTATATCGGGATCGGCAAGCAGGATGGGGCTGTTCTGGCCTGCGGCGGCAATGTGCCGTCGCTGCAAGGTTTTGACGGCGGTTTCTTCGTCGAGCCGACGGTGTTCACCGGTGTCACCGACAATATGCGCATCGCCCGCGAGGAGATTTTCGGACCGGTCATGAGCGTGCTGAAATTCGACGGTGAGGACGAGGTGATCGACCGCGCCAACGACACCGAGTTCGGCCTTGCCGCCGGTGTCTTCACCCGCGACCTGCCGCGCGCCCACCGCGTCATCGCTGAATTGCAGGCCGGCACCTGCTGGATCAATGCCTACAATCTGACGCCGGTGGAAATCCCATTCGGCGGCTTCAAGCAGTCCGGCATCGGCCGCGAGAATTCGCTCGCGGCACTCGCGCTCTACTCGCAACTGAAGTCGATCTACGTCGAGACCGGCGACGTGGCGAGCCCGTATTGATCCGGGCTTAGGCCGCCTTCTCCGCCGTCCCATCCAGATACTGCGTCAGCGCGCAGACCAGGTGGTAGAAGATGCTGGCCGGCACGTCGGTCGCCAGCGAACGGCCACGCTCGTCGATGCGGTCGATCCAGAGGCCGAGCGGCGCCGGGTCGATGTGCCAGCGGAACAGCCGGCCGACACGTTCCTCGATCTCCGGCTTGAGATCGGGGCCGCCCGAACCATCCAGCGCAATCGCCGCCTTGACCGCTTCGGCCTGCGGCCAGCTGCGCGAGATCAGGTCCAGCGGCAGGCCCTGCCGGGAGACGGCGCCATAGGCAAGGCCGGTGGCGCGGTTGAGGCCATTGGCGATGGCCGAGGCATAGAGTTTCCTGGCGAAGCCACTCAACTCGGCCTGGCCGCTGCGTCCGGCGAAATCGACCAGCAGTGACGCCCATTCGAAGTGATGGCCGGGCTCGGTCCATGCGCCCTTGTCGCCGGCTGACGGCTTCCATTCATCATCGAAATATTCACCCAGCGTCCAGCTTTCCCGGTCGAAGAAATGGCTGCGGAAGAGATCGATGATGCGTGCCGCGCGGCGCAGATGGGCGCGCTCGCCGGTTGCCTGATGCCAGGCCAGGAAGGCTTCGAGCAGATGCATATGCGGGTTGGAGCGCCGCTCGCCCTCGCCGTCCGACGTTTCGAGGAAGCCGGTCATGCGGTGATCCTCGAGATGGGCATCAAGGAAGGCGAAGGTTTCCTCGCCAAGCCGCAAGGCATCGGGATTGCCCGACATGTGCGCATGCGCAAGCGCCAGCAGCACGCAGGAATGATCGTAGGCGTCCTCGGTGGCGTCGGCGACTGAGCCGTCGACATGCAAGGTGCGCACCCAGCCGCCCTTGTCGGTGCGGCCGTTCCTGACCATGAACTCGATGCCGTGGCTGATCAGCCGGTCGGCCGGGCCATCCCAGCCGCGCGCGCTGGCGACCGCGAAGGCATAGACCTGCCTGGCCATTGTACGCATGCGCTTGGGCTTCATCAGCGGCGCGCGATCAAAGCCCAACGCCTCATGGAAACCGCCATGGCGCTCGTCGACACCTGATGTCGACCACAGCGGCAAGGTCTCCTGGAACAGCCAGTGGTGCACACGCCGCCGCCAGGCGCCGCTTTCGATGACACGATCATGCGCCGGCGTGAACCTGGTTTCCAGGCGACCGGATTTCTCGAGTTGCTCGACCACCTTCTTGACATGCTGGCTGTGGCTGACCGGCGCGACGAAAGTGGCATCGGCGGTCGAGACGATGGCGACATCCTTCATCCCGATCGCCGACAGCAGGCGGCCGTCGCTGCGGATGTAGGAGTTCTCGCAATCGATGGCGACGACATCGCCGATGACGACATTGCCCTGGTCGTCGGCCGGGCCGACATCGAGCAGCGATTGCCAGGAGCCGAGATCGTTCCAGCGGAAGTTGGCCGGCACCATGGCAATGCCTTGCGCCCGTTCCATGATGGCATAGTCGATCGATATCGAGGGGATGGCCTCATAGAATTCCAGCGGCATATAGAGGCCGGACAGGTCCGAAGTCGCCGCCTTGTAGGCGACTTCGGTGGCCCGCCAGATGTCGGGCTCGAAAGCGGCGAAGGCGTCACGCATCGCAGCGGCGCGAAACAAGAAGATGCCCGTGTTCCAGTAAAAGCTTTGCGCCTTGAGATAGCCCTGCGCGGTGGCGAGGTCCGGCTTTTCGACGAAGCGCGTGACGTCGAAAATACCGTCCCGCGCGCCTGCCACCTCGATATAGCCATAGCCGGTTTCGGGTTGAGTCGGCTTGATGCCGAACACCACGAGCCGGCCGGCATGTGCCGCCTCGGCGCCGGCCTCGACGCCCTGCCAGAATTGTCCTGCGGTCGATATTTCGTGGTCCGACGGCACGACAAGGACCAGGCTGTCACCGAATTCGGACAAAGTGCGCAGCGTTGCCAGTGCGATCGCGGCGGCGGTGTTGCGCCCTGTGGGCTCGAACAATGGACCACCACCGGCGAGATCGAGACCGGCCAAGTCGGCATGGACGCGGTCGGCATGGCGCTCGGAGGCGATCAGGAAGATCGGCGTTTCGCCGGCCGGCCTTGCCGTCAGCCGGCGCAAGGTCTTGGCCAGCATGGAGCCATCGCCCGAAAAATCGTGAAACTGCTTGGGATTATCCTCTCGCGACAACGGCCATAGCCGCGAGCCGACGCCGCCGCTCATGACAAAACTGACGATGCGCTGGCTCATTCGGGTCTCGTGCGCAGAAGGCTGTGGTGGCCGGTAGCTAGCACACATGCGCTCAGCGGTGTTAGTCCGATCGGGTGTGCACTGCGATCCCAGCCAGACGTCTGGCGAAGGCTGATGAAATGCGACAGAAGTGCTGCCATTGCCGCTTGCAGGAATGAAGCATGGCGGCTATAAGCCCGCCGACTGGTCACGGAGTGTAGCGCAGCCTGGTAGCGCACCTCGTTCGGGACGAGGGGGTCGCAGGTTCAAATCCTGCCACTCCGACCAGAAAAACAGATACCTGGATATCTGTGTCTCCCGACACCCACAAAAACGCGATATCCGGGACATGCCGATCCTCGGCAACCGGTCCCGTTGAGCGCCAACGCGCTACGCCAGTGAGTTTATTGGAAACGTCGACGACGTAGCGGCTGTCGGTCATTGCCCGTGAATTTTCATCCGTCGCGCGGCATTCAACAACGCCGCGCCGTCTGTCTCGATTCTGTCGACAAGTTCGCTTGCCTGGTCCGCGCTGATGCCTGTTTCATTGGACAGGAACCAGACGCGAAAGCTCCTGTCTTCAGGCGGAACAGAAGCAATGAACTTCTCGGCATCGTTTCGGTCTTCTCCAGATAGCCTGCGGCGCTTTCGCATTGTCCGCTTTGGCTGGTCACCTTCCGATAGAGGGTCAGCTGGCATGACTCAGCCGCGCCTACCGCAGACCGAAGAAGCTCAATATCGCTATGACGATGACCACCGCTCCGACGAGCCAAATGATGTTGTTCATGATCTTTCTCCTGTTGCCTGGAAAGCCCGCGCCTCTGGCGGAGGAACGTGGGCCGACCAACCCTTCCCGGCTGATCCTCAGCAGACACCAAGCGATGGTGCCGGATGAGAGGAGAACTATTAGGCGAACCTAATGTTCCATCTCTCAGCAAGATCGGGCAATGGCCCCGTGATTGCTTTTATATTAGCTAAGGCGCATGTTTCCCGAGAGAATGGCAGAACGTCGGGGCCACTATGGAACGACTGGCTTTCACAGCAGCGGTATTCGCGTTTGCCTGCCATTGCGCGCCCTCCCACGCGGACGACGAGCGATCATGCCAAATCATGGCGGCGGCGGCCCAGCTTTCAGGGAAGACCAACTGTAGAGACGGCGATATCGCCGTCGTCTACGGCATGACCGCCAAAGACTTGCCGGACGCGATAGTACGATATTGCGATTTTTGGGCGCAGATCGTCGTGCTGCCCGACGCCGGCGCGACCGATGCATCGAACCACTTCGTTCTTTGCAAATTCCACCAGCGTGAGGCCGCCCCCTCTCAGCCTTAGGCGATGCCGGATCGTCCGTCCTTCGACTTCCCGTACGCTTCCCTATCGTCCTTGAAAAACCCGGAACCAAAGGCCCCAGCGGCAGTTATCCAACGAAGGGCTAATCAAGGTAACGGAGAAATTGCAATGAAATCAATGATCATGTGCGCTTTGGCGCTTTCGATCGGATTGCCGGCTGTCGCTTCGGCGGCAGAGACCGTAATCATCAAGACCCACCATCGCCACCACAGCAACGTCAAGATCATCAATGAGGACGGTCAGCGCCTGCATCATCGCCACCACGGTACGATGGCTTTTTACGATCACGGCCGCCGGTACCATCGCCACCACGGTACGGTCGCTTTCTACGATCACGGCCGCCGCCACCATCGCCCTGATGCTGTCGTTATTACGAACTCGGTGTCCAAGCACCATCATCGCCGCCCTATGGTGATCGAGAACAACGATTATTGATCGACCGACCGAAGGCCCGGTTCGTTTGCAGCCGGGCCTTCTGCAAGAAATCTGAACCATCGCGGGTGATCTGGCGTGCCGAGACAAGGCATTATCAAATGCGATGCCCCCGAAATAGGTCGCGGAATCTCGCCACGTTGGCTGGAAAGCTGGCTAGGGCTTGCAGATATTCAGGGTTCGCCCGCCACGCGGGCGCGGCGGGCGAACCCTATCGGCGCAGGAAGGGACGTAGCTACGCCAATCTGCCAATATTCGTACTCTCGGATGGTCAGCCAAAGGCTATTGCGATCGCCATCAATGTGATGGGCATGGCGAAGATCACCGCAAGCAACCAGCGCGCTTGACCAACACTCTTGTCCATCGGCTTCCTCCCGAACGTGTAGCGGACAACGGCCACGAACGGCGGCCGTTCCTTGCAGAACCACGGGCAAGACCATTGCATCTTGCGGCCAGACAAAGGTCCGATGCTGCACCAGACCGAAGTCCGACCAGGGAACGTTTGCGCTTCGACGCTGTTCGATTGGCTGGGCGCGAGGACGATCAGACGAGGAAGCGAAACTGAATGAACGTCACCATGTCCAACAGTGAGGCCATACAATCCGATTTCTTGGGGGAGCGCGTGGCTGACCTCAAGGCCAGGATGAAGCAGGCCCGGATCACCATGAGCGAAATGAAGACCTTCCAAAAGGTCGCGGCCACGCTGGTCGACGGGCGGGGAAGCATTGATGGCGACGACTTGATCGCCGCGTCCTTCGTTGCCGATGGGTTGGTTGACGAGAAACCGCTCTGAGACCATGCGGACAATCAGCAAGCTTTTTGATTCCCACGCCGAAGCCGCCAGGGTTGCTGGAGAACTGGTTGCGGTCGGTGTTCCTCGCGTTCAGATCGCCATTATCGGGCCTTACAAGGACGAACTGGCAGTTCTAAGGTCTCCGAGTGTTATCCTCTGTGCCGTCGGTGCGGCATTGGCGTGCATGAGCGCCCTGGTCGTCCACGCGGCCAGTTCCCTTCCGGCCGGACTGCCGGCAACAGCACTGGCTTGCGCGGTCTGCGGCGGCGGTGCCGGCGGGCTGCTCGGTGCCTTCATGACCGCGGCGGCAAAGCCGGATAAACGGAGCGTCGCCGATGGCATCGTCTTGGTGACGGCGCATGTCGATGAAAATGCAACCGACATCGCCCGAGCAGTGCTCGGCGGCCGGACTCCCACCGCAATCGCCGAAGCAGCCTGAATTCCAGGGAAGTTGAACGATGGCGCCGCACGAGGGCTGGTGTCGCAAACAGCGCGAACCGCCGGTGGCGCCGTCGGCCAAGGATGGACGAGGGGCCGCTCCGGCGTCAGCCGAGGCGGCCCCTCTTCGTTTCCAGTGATTGCATTTGGACACTCGACGCACACCAACTTCGAGTGGCCGAGAACGTTCCCATATTGGCTGGCCGCCGTCGGCCCATGCCCAGGGGTTCTTCGCGAGCGCAATCTTTGACGAAATAATCGTCGGCTCCAGATAGTTCGATGGATATGATGGGGCCAGTGAAACGGTGAGCCGGTGTGGACATGAATTCGATCTCGACGACGACCTCGACACCGGTTTTTGTGATTGTGGTGCTTCTCGTTGCCGGCTGCTCGTCGATCGGCAGGACCGCCGATCCGGCGAAGTACGAGAGCATGAGCTGTGTCGAGCTCAATGGAGCGCTGGGTGAGAACGCCGGCGAAATCTCTCAGACAGCCATTACCCGCGGCAAGGTGGCCAACACCAGTGTTCCGCGCTGGCTGCTTGGCGGCTCGCGGGTGAAGGCCGCCGTCGCCAACCGTGAAACAGCCAGGATCGACCGGCTGAAACAGCAGCAGGATGCCATTGCCGCCGTGCGGGAGCGCAAATGCCCGAGATCAGCCGGCTGAGCGGACGGGCGTCCTCACCTGAAGCGCCGTCTCACGCGCTCAGCCGAAAGCGCGTGACATCGATCGCGGCAGCCATCAGCGTCTGCGTGTAAACGTGCTGCGGATTGCTGAAGATCGCCTCGGTCGGCCCCTGCTCGACGATCTTGCCCTGCTTCATGACGATGATGTAGTCCGCCATGGCGCGCACGACCGAGAGATCGTGGCTGATGAAGAGGTAGGACAGTTCATGGTCCGCCTGCAGCTTGCGCAGCAGTTCGACGATCTGTTTCTGCACCGAGCGATCGAGCGCCGAGGTCGGCTCGTCCAGCACGACCATCTTGGGCTTCAGGATCATGGCGCGGGCAATGGCGATGCGTTGCCGCTGGCCGCCGGAGAATTCGTGCGGGTAGCGGTTGCGGGCGTTGGGGTCGAGGCCGACCTCGAGCAAGGCCTCGACCGCGCGCTGGTCGCGCTGCTTGCCCGAAAGATTGGGCTCGTGCACCAGCAGACCTTCGGTGATGACCTGGCCGACGGTCATGCGTGGCGACAGCGAGCCGAACGGATCCTGGAAGACGAGCTGCATCTGGCGCCGCAGCGGCCGCATCGCCTGCCGGTCGGCGGTGGAAATGTCGCGATCGCCGAACCGGATCAAGCCATCGCTCGGCAGCAGCCGCAACAGAGCGCGGCCGAGCGTCGATTTGCCCGAGCCGGATTCGCCGACAATGCCGATGGTCTGGTTGCGCTGCAGCCGGATCGAAATGTCGTCGACGGCGCGCAGCATCAGCGGCTCGCCGGCCAGAAACCCGCCGCCGATCCTGAACGTGACCTCGACATTCCTGCCTTCCAGCACCACCGGGGCATTGACGGGCGGCGCCGCCTTGCTTCCCGTCGGCTCGGCCGCCAGCAGCATCTTGGTGTAGGCGTGCTGCGGGTTGGCGAAGATCGCTCCCGCCTCGCCCTCCTCGACCACCTCGCCCTGGCGCATGACATAGACCCGGTCGGCGAAGCGCCGGACGATGCCAAGATCGTGGGTGATGAAGACGATCGCCATGCCGAGCTTGCGCTGCAATTCGGCGAGCAGCATCAGGATCTGCGCCTGGATGGTCACGTCGAGCGCCGTGGTCGGCTCGTCGGCGATCAGGATGTCCGGGTCGTTGGCGAGCGCCATGGCGATCATCACACGCTGGCGCTGGCCGCCGGACATTTCGTGCGGGTAGGATTTCATCCGCCGCTCCGGATCGGGAATGTGCACCAGACGCAAGAGCTTGAGTGCCTCTTCGCGTGCCTCGGCGGCATTCAGGCCGCGATGCCGGCGGATCGGTTCGATCAGCTGATTGCCGATCGAATAGAGCGGATCGAGCGAGGTCATCGGCTCCTGGAAGATCATGCTGATCTTGGCGCCACGCACCTTGTTCAGGTCGGATTTGCTTAGGGTCAGCAGGTTGCGGCCGCGATAGTCGACGCTGCCCGTGGCCTCGCCGTTCGAGGCGAGCAGGCTCATCGCCGCCATCATGGTCTGGCTCTTGCCGGAGCCGGATTCGCCGACCACGGCAACGGTCTCGCCCGCATTGACGTGGATGTTGATGCCCTTCACCGCTTCGACGGCGCCGTCGAGCGTGCGGAAGCGGACGCGCAGGTCCTTGACGCTGAGGATCGTTTCGGGCGTGGCCATGACGGTCCCCATCTTTACCGGTCTCTCGGGTCGAGTGCGTCGCGCAGGCCGTCGCCGACGAAGTTCAAGGCAAACAGCGTCGAGACGAGGAAGAAGGCGGGAAACAGCAGCAGCCAGTTGGCGGTGCCGATGTTCTTGGCGCCGACCGAGATCAGCACGCCCCAGCTGGTCATCGGCTCCTGCACGCCGAGGCCGAGGAACGACAGAAAGCTCTCCAGGATGATGACCTGCGGCACCAGCAGCGTCATGTAGATCACCACCGGACCGAGCAGATTGGGGATGACATGGCGCAGCAGGATGCCGCGCTGGCCGACGCCCATGGCTTCCGCCGCCTGGACATATTCCTGGCGGCGGATCGATAGCGCCTGGCCGCGCACGATGCGCGCCATGTCGAGCCATAGCACTGCCCCGACCGCCAGGAACATCAGCACGAAGTTGCGGCCGAAGAACACCACCAGCATGATGACGAAGAAGATGAACGGCAAGGAGTAGAGCACATCGACGATGCGCATCATCACCTCGTCGATCTTGCCGCCGGAGAAACCCGCGGCGGCGCCGTAGATGACGCCAATCACCACCGCGACGACACCGGCAAGCAGGCCGATGGCCAGCGAGATGCGCCCGGCCATCAGCGTGCGCGACAGCAGATCGCGGCCGGTGTTGTCGGTGCCGAACAGAAAATATTGCTGCTTGACCGACGCGCTCATCGTTGCTTCGAGGCCGTCGGCGGACTTGTCGACGATCTTGGTGTCATCAAAGGCGTCGGATCGGTCGAGGTAGCGGATATTGCGGTCATCGATCGGCTTGGTCGACTTGACCGTGACGAAGACCTGATCGCCCTCCTGGTGCCATTCCTTGATATCGACCCGCATGCGCTTGATCGCATCATTGAGCGCGGACTCGATCATGTCGGGCTTCGGATAGGCCGTCAGGCTTGGCGGCATGCGCACATAGTCGGCATAGATGGTCGTGTACTGATGCGGCACGAACCAGGGGCCAAACACGCTGACGAGCCCGATCAAAGCGAGGTAGTAGAGGCTGAACATGGCGGCGCGGTTGGCCTTGAGGCGCGCCCAGGCATCGCCCCACAGCGAGCGGCCGACAATAGCGGGAGCAGTGGCTGCGATGTCAGTCATAGCGAACCCTCGGGTCGACGACCGCGTACATGACGTCGACGATCAGGTTGAAGACGATGGTGAAGATGGCGATCACCACCACCGTCCCCATCACCAGCGTGTAGTCACGGTTGAGTGCCGCATCGACGAAATAGCGGCCGACGCCGGGAATGGAGAAGATCGTCTCGACGATAACGGAGCCGGTCAAAAGGGCCGCCGCCGCCGGGCCGGTGAACGAAACGATCGGCAGGATGGCGCCACGCAAGGCGTGCTTGACCACCACAGACCAATCGGAAAGGCCGAGCGCACGGGCCGTGCGTATGTGATGGGAGCGCAACGATTCGATCATCGAGCCGCGCATCAGGCGGGCGACGATGGCGATCTGCGGCAAGGCAAGCGTCAGCACCGGGCCGACCTTGTTGATGAAGGCGCCGTCGCCCCAGCCGCCGATCGGCAGAAGCTTCCAGGTCAGCCCGAAAAGCAGCTGGATCACCGGCGCGATGACGAAGGTGGGGATGGTGCTGCCGGCCGTCGCCAGCGCAATCACCGTATAGTCGCCAAGCTTGTTCTGGTTGAGCGCGGCAATGGTGCCGAGCACGGAACCGAGCAGCAGCGCCAGGATCAGCGCCGAGGCGCCGAGCTGGACGGAAATGGGCAGGCCCTTGGCAAACAGTTCGGTGACGGTGAAATCCGGCATGTTGTAGCTCGGACCGAAATTGCCGCGCAGCAGATTGCCGAGATAGTGGACATATTGCAGCCAGAGCGGATCGTTGAGGCCGAACTGGGCCTCAAGGTTGGCCTTGATCTCGGGGCTCAGCCCCCGCTCCTGGTTGAATGGCCCGCCTGGCGCGACGCGCATCAGGAAGAACGCCATCGTCACGATGACGAACAGCGTCGGTATGGCGGTTAAAAGCCGCCGGAATACGTATCGCAGCATCGGTGCCCCACTTGATCCGGAACACGCCTGTCCGATTGGACCATTGTGCTCCAGCCTTCAAATCTTCGCACCGGATTTTCCGAAAATCGATTGCGCTTCCCGGCCGATGCGATGGCAAACCAGCACCGCCGCGCACGAAGTGCGCGGCGGCTTGGCCAGGGATCAATCCTTGCTGACGAAACGCGACGGATGGACATCCATCACATTGTCGACGAAGCCATGCAGCTTCGAGGACACGATGTCGTGGTAGCTGTAGTAGAGCAGCGGGATCTGGCCGACGTCGTCGACGAGAATGCGCTCGGCCTCGGAGAGCTCCTTCATGCGCTCCTCTGGCTTGCCGCCGGCGGCGGCTGCCTTGTCCATGGCCGCTTCGTAGGCCGGGCTGTTGTAGTTCGAGTAGTTGTTGCCGCTCGCCTTGCGCGAGATGCCAAGGAAGGTTTCCGGGTCCTTGTAGTCGGCGATCCAGGCGGCACGCGCCACGTCATAGTCACCCTTCTGCTCAAGGAAGGAATAGTGGGTCTTGGTGTCGGTGTTGAGCAGCGTGACGTCGACGCCGAGCGGCTTCAGCTGCTCCTGGATGGCCACAGCGGTGTTCTTGTGGTTCTCCGAGGTGTTGTAGCGGATTTCCATCTTCAGCGGATGCTCGGGCGTATAGCCAAGCTTCTCGAGGATCTTCTTGGCGGCGTCCTCACGGTCGATCTGCGGCATGTCGGCGTATTTGGCCATTGCCGGCGTGTAGCCCTCGATGCCGGGAGGCACCATCGAATAGCCGGGCAGCATCGAGTTCTGCCAGACCTTTTCGGCGATGAAGTCGCGGTCGATCGCCATCGAGATGGCGTTGCGCAGTTCAGGATTGTTCCATGGCGCCTTATCGGTCTTGATCGCGTAATAATAGGTGCCGAGATACGGGCCGACATGGATCTGGGCGCCGAACTTGGTCTTGAGGTCGGCGAGCTGTTCGGTCGGCAGGTCGTCATAGCTGTCGAGTTCGCCGGCCTCTAAGCGCTTCATCGCCGATGAGCGGTCTTCGGTCGGGATGTAGTTGACCACGTCGAACTTGACGGTCGCGGCGTCCCAGAATTTCGGATTCTTGACCAGCTTCATGTGGTCGTTGGGAACCCATTCGGCCAGCGTATAGGCGCCGTTCGAGACGAGGTTGCCGGGCTTGATCCAGTCCGCGCCGAGCTTCTCGATCGAAGCCTTGCTGACCGGATAGGTCGCCTGATGGGTCAGCATCTCCAGGAAATAGGGGGTGGGCGCCTTCAGCGTCACCTCGAGGGTGTTGGCGTCGACCGCCTTGACGCCCATGTCCTCGGGCTTGCCTTTCTTGGTGTTGACGTCCTCGGCGCCCTTCACCGGATACAGCATCGAGGCGTATTCGGCGCCGGTCGCCGGGTCCTCCAGCCGATGGAAGGCGTAGACGAAGTCGTCCGCCGTCACCGGGCTGCCGTCCGACCACATGCCGTCCTTGCGCAGCTTGAAGGTGTAGACGGTGCCGTCATCCGATACCGTCCAGCTTTCGGCGGCACCCGGAATGAGGTTTGCCTTCTCGTCCTGCATGACCAGTCCCTGGAACAGGTCGCGCAGCACATTGGCTTCATAGACCGTCGAGGTCTTGTGCGGGTCGACCGATTCCGATTCAGCCGCGGTGCCCCGGTTGTAGACACTCTCGGCGAACGCCGGCGAGTAGAATGCGCCGGCGGCTACCGCCATGGTGGTGGCGAATACCGTCGCCTTCAGCATGTTTTTCAGCATGAAGTTCTCCCTGTCGGCGCTGCCGTGGGCGCGCCTTTAAGTGTTGACGCCCCGGAACCGATGCCTGGTTCCTTCGAGCGCGCCGCCGGTTCCCTCCGGCAGCTGGTGGCAGGAGACTAGACAGGAGGTAAGCTCTTTTCAACCGAGTACTGATTGACCCTAAGTCAATCCCTAGAATCGAAGAAGCAACTGCTAATTTAGAGCGGCGTTTTCAATCGCAGGCATCCTCAGGTTGTACCCTGAGTTTTCGCTTTCTGCATGCGAACTTTGGCATGCTGGTATCATGGTTCAGAACCTCATTTCCAGGCTCCGAAGGCGCGCGTTCCGAACAGACAATTCGGGAACTTCAGCGGTCGAGTTCGCTCTGCTATCGCCGATCTTTATCCTTCTTCTACTCGGGATGGTTGCGTACGGTATCTATTTTGGCGCCGCCAGCTCGGTCCAGCAGATCGCGGCGGATGCCGCCCGGACGGCCATAGCCGGGTTGAACCAGACCGAACGGCAGACGCTCGTCGCCGCCTTCCTCACCAACAATGCCGGCGGTTACCCCTTCGTGGACGCCAGCAAACTGACCTACCAGGCCAATGACAGCGTGGCCGACGGCAGCCAGTTCGTGGTGTCGATCTCCTACGATGCGCGCAACCTGCCGATCTGGAATCTCTTCCCGGGCATCGCCTTGCCGGCGACCACCATCAAGCGTCAGTCAACGATCAGGGTCGGGGGTATTTGAATGCTGCAGCGTGCGGGCAAGGGCATCGGCCGGCTTGCACGGTCGATGGTGGGGGACAGGAAGGCCAATTTCGCCGTCATGACCGCGCTGAGCGCGCCGGTCGCGCTGGCGCTGGCCGCGGTGGCCATCGATGAAGCATCCATCTACACCGAGCGCCGGCAAGCCCAGGCGATGGTCGACCTGGCGGCGATCACCGCCGCCTCGAACATCAACAATGTCAACACGGCGGTCGTCACCACGCTTACCGACAACGGCATGCCGGGAGTCGTCGTTCAAGCCTCGGGCCAGACCATTGCCCCGGCTGTCGGAAAGACGGTGGTGACGGTCACGCAAGGCCGATATGCCTCATCGACCACCAATGTCACCCAGCGCTTCCAGCCGGGCGTGACGCCCTACAATGCGGTGCGTGTGACGCTGGCGAAAATCCCCGCCCGCTATTTCGCGAGTTCGCTCATCCCCACTCCGGTCATCGGCACCCAGGCCACGGCCAGCATGACGCCGCAGGCGACATTCTCGGTGGGGTCGAGACTGCTCAGCGTCAATGGCGGCATCCTCAATGCTCTGCTGAGCGGGCTGCTGGGCGGCAATATCTCGCTCAGTGTCATGGACTATAACGGGCTGATCTCGGCCGATGTCAGCGTGCTGTCCTTCATCAGTGCCCTCGCCACACAATTGAACATCACGGCCGGCACCTATTCGGACGTGCTGGCCTCGAAAGCGACCGTCGGTCAGATCGCCACCGCCATGGCCAACGTCCCTGGCCTCGGCAACACGGCCAAGGTCGCCCTGCAGACCATCGCCTCCAAGTCGACCAGCACGGTCAAGATCCCGCTTAGCAGCCTTGTCGATCTCGGTTCCGTCGGCAGCCTGGGGCTCGGGCAACAGCCTTCCGGCCTCGGCGTCGACGCAAGCGCCATGGGAATGCTGACCGCCGCCGCCGTGCTCGCCAACGGCACCAACCAGGCTGCGGTCGATCTCGGCGCCACCATTCCGGGACTGCTCTCGACCAAGCTCAACATCGCCATCGGGCAGCCGGCGCAATCCTCGCCCTGGCTGGCGGTCGATGGCATCGGCACTGTCGTGCGGACTGCCCAGACGCGCATCAAACTGACGGCCTCCGTCGGTGTCGGCACGCCCGGCCTCGGTGGTGGCATCAGCCTGCTCGCCGTCAATCTGCCGCTCAATGTCGAAGTCGCCTATGCCGAAGCCAAGCTGACCGACATCACCTGCCCGACAGGGCCTTCCAGCATAAGCGTTTCCATCGCCGCACGCCCGGGTGTTGCCCAGCTGAATCTGGCCAACAGCAACAATCCCTCCGGCTTCGCCGATTTCAGCCAGCCGCAGACGTTCACCGATGCGGACATCGCCGATGTGAGCCTGCATCTGCTGCTGCTCAACATCCCGCTGATCCAGGTGATGGGGTCGGCCGCGACCGCTATCACCAACAACAGCCCGCAGACCTTGACCTTCAACGCGACCGACATCGCCAACAAGACGGTGAAAACCGTTTCGACGCGCAACATCTCGCAGTCGCTCACCACATCGCTGGTCAACAACCTGTCGCTTTCGGTCGGTGTGCTTGGTCTCGGTATCGATCTCACCGCCCTGCTCGGAACGGTCAAACCCGCGGTGGTGACGCTGCTCAACGGTGTAACGGCGCCCGTCGACGACTTGCTCTACAATGTGCTGTCGGCCCTGGGTGTCGGTGTTGGCCAGGCCGATGTGCGTGTCACCGGAGCGACCTGCGGACGGGCTGTGCTCGTTCAGTAAGTTCTGTGGCCAGGCGGTTGCCTGGCCGAGGCGCGGTCGAACCGCCAGTCATTCGACCCGGCCAAGGAAGCAACCGAGAGCCGGCAGCGAGAGCGCTTCTTCCCCGACAGCGACGGTGCCACCCAAGACAGCAGCAACCGCTCCGACATCCCTTGGCAACGGCCAATCCACCGGCTCTCCGGCGAAATTGAAGACGCAGAGCAGTCTCCGCCCGCCGCCTTCGCGGATGAAGGCGAGCACGTCGCCTTCGGCGTCGAGAAAGCGGATCGAACCGCTGACCAGTGCTGGATGGCGCCTGCGCAAGTCGAGCGTCGACCGGTAGGCGGACAGCACCGATTGGTCGTTGCCGTTCTGGACATCGGCGGCGCGGGCGCGATGGCTGGCCGGGACCGGCAGCCACGGCTTGCCCGTCGAGAAACCCGCATTGTCGGCGCCGGCCTCCCAGACCATCGGGGTGCGGCAGCCATCCCTGCCCTTCACGCCGGGCCAGAAGCGGATGCCGACGGGGTCGCGCAGATCCTCATAGGCAAGCTCCGCCTCCTCCAGGCCAAGCTCCTCGCCCTGATAGAGGCAGATCGAGCCGCGCAGGCAGGCGAGCAACATGATCGAGAATCTGGCCACCGCGTCGGCATCGCCGTCAGGCCCTGTCCAGCGGCTGACATGGCGCACCACGTCGTGATTGGAAAACGCCCAGCAGACCCAGCCGTCGGCAACCGCATTTTCGAAGGCCTCGACGCAGCCGCGCACATGCGCCGCCGAAAACTGCGGACCGAGCAGATCGAAAGTGTAGCACATCTGCAGCTTGTCACCGCCGGCGGTGTAGGCGGCCAGCGTCCGCAGCGAGCGGCCCTCATCGCCGATTTCGCCGACGGCCGCGCGACCCTCATACTCATCCAGCAATGCCCGGAAACGCTGGAGAAAATTCAGGTTTTCCGGCTGCGTCTTGTCGAACAGATGCTCCTGGTAGAGGTAGGTGTTGGTCTCGCCATTGGTGCCGGCGACGCTCGACGCCAGAGGCGGATTGCTGCGCAGCCAGCGGTCGTGGACATAGTAGTTGACCGTATCGAGCCGGAAACCGTCGACGCCACGCTCCAGCCAGAAGCGCACCGTGTCCAGCAGGGCGTCCTGGACTTCCGGATTGTGAAAATTCAGGTCGGGCTGCGAGGCGAGGAAATTGTGCATGTAATATTGCCGGCGGGTCGAATCCCACTCCCAGGCCGGCCCACCGAAGACGGACAGCCAGTTGTTGGGCGCGTTGCCGTCGGGTTTCGTATCGGCCCAGACGTACCAGTCGGCCTTGGGATTGTCGCGGCTGGTCCGGCTCTCGATGAACCATTCGTGCTTGTCGGATGAGTGCGACAGGACTTGGTCGATGATGACCTTGAGGTCCAGCCGATGCGCCTCGGCGACCAAAGCATCAAAGTCCTCCAGCGTGCCGAACATCGGATCGACGGCGCGATAATCCGACACGTCGTAGCCCATGTCGGCCATCGGCGACTTGAAGAAGGGCGACAGCCAGACGGCGTCGACGCCGAGCGAGGCGATATGGGCAAGCCGCGTGGTGATACCCCTGAGATCGCCGCTACCGTCGCCGGTCGTGTCCTGGAAGGAACGGGGATAGACCTGATAAATGACGCAGCCGCGCCACCATTCGGCCCCCTGCCCCGCATTGTCGTCGGCCATCACGAACCCTTCCCGGCGCGGCCTTTTGCGGCCTGGCGCGAACTATTTTTTCGCATCGGATTGCCCGAAAGCCGGTTGCGACTTTTCGGTCCGATGCTCTGCCATGAAATGGACGCTGCGGCCCGGCAGCGGCCGCGCAAGGTCGATCGCCTGCGTTTCGATCGCCGGCTGCCATCGGAAGCGTTCCCGCTCCGGCAAGGTGAAGACGCATTGGCGACGATCGCCGTTGATGATGACGGCAAGGCGGCCGCCGCCAGCATCGCCCAATAGCATGACGAGGCGATGTCGGGCGGGGTCGTTCCAGTCCGCCTCGGCAAGCGGCATGCCGGTCTCGGCCAACCAGGCGACGTCGGGGATGCCATCGGCCGGTTCTCCCGTGAGGAAATGCGTGTCGGCCAAGGCCGGAATGGTGCGGCGAAGCATGCCGAGCGCCGATGCGTAGCGCTCCAGCGCCTGGTCGCGGCCGGCCCAGTCGAGCCAGGTGATGGCATTGTCCTGCGCATAGGCGTTGTTGTTGCCCCGCTGGGTGCGGCCGAATTCGTCGCCAGCGGTCAGCATGATGGTGCCACGCGAGGCGAACAGCGTGGCAAGCAGCGCGCATTGATCGTCGAAGCGCGCCTTGATGATCGCCGCATTGTCCGTCTCGCCCTCGGCGCCATTGTTCCAGGACAGGTTCTCATTGTGGCCATCGCGGTTCTGCTCGCCATTGGCCGCGTTGTGCTTGCGCTCATAGGCGACGATGTCGGCCAGCGTCATGCCGTCATGGGCGGCGATGAAATTGACCGTGCGGCTGGCAGGTTGGCTATCCCTGCCGAACACATCGGACGACCCTGCGAGCCGCGTCGCCAGCGCGCCGACCGCGCCGGCATCGCCGCGCCAGAAGCGCCTGACATCGTCACGGTAGCGATCGTTCCATTCGAGGTATTGTGGCCGGAAATTGCCGAGCTGATAACCGTCGGGACCGATGTCCCAGGGTTCGGCGACCAGCACGCGATCGGCAAGGACGGGATCGCCGGCAATCGCCTCGAGCAAGGGCGCCGAGGGATCGAACGTGCCGTCGACGCGGCCCAGCACCGGCGCCAGGTCGAAGCGAAAACCGTCGACGCCGGCATGGCGGACGAAGTGGCGAAGCGTGTCGAGCACCATGTCGCGCACCACCGGATGATCGCAGGCGACGGTGTTGCCGGTGCCGGTGTCGTTGGCCAACCGACCGTCGGGCTGGTGCCGATAGTAGGCCCGATTGTCGAGCCCGCGCAGCGACAGCGTCGGCCCCAGCCGATCGCTTTCACCCGTGTGATTGAAGACGAGATCGAGGATGGTGCCGATGCCGGCCTCGCGCAGCGCCGCGACCGTATCGCGCAACTCCTTGAGGCCGCCCGGCGCGAGCCGCGGATCGAGCGCCATGAAGGTGACGGGGTTGTAGCCCCAGGCGTTGCTCAGGCCCAGCGGCGGCAGGTGCCGCTCGTCGATTGACGCAGTGATCGGCATCAGTTCGACGGCGGACACGCCGAGGCGCTTCAAATGCTCGATGATGGCGGGATGGGCAAGTGCCGCAATCGTGCCGCGCTGCGCTTCCGGCACATCCGGGTGCATCCTGGTGAAGGATCGGACGTTGAGCTCATATATCAGGCCGCCGGGCTTAAAGACGGGTGGCAGTGGCGTGACCGGTTCCGGCATTGCGACCACGATCGATTTCGGCATGATCGGCGCGGTGTCGGCGCCTTCGTTGCGTTTGGCGGCCAGTCGCCAGTGGTAATGATATGGCCGGTCGATTTCGATCGCGTATGGATCGATGAGCAGTTTGGCGGGATCGAACCACAGGCCTTTGTCGGGGTCATAAGGACCGTCGACGCGAAACCCGTAGCGGGCACCAGCTTTGAGATTCGGCACGAACGCGGCAAAAACAGTCAAATCTCGGGCAGGCTTCAGCGGTGTTTGGGCAAGCTCTATTCGTTGCGTTTCTACCGACCCGGTCGAGTCAAACAAGGAAACCCAGCCACGAGACGCGTTGTTGGACGCGAAGGCGAAGAACACGCCCTTGCCTAACAAGTTGGCGTGAGGATAGGCGCCCATTCCGGAATGATTTGAGGCAGCCATAGGTTGCGTTATGTCAAGTAATCACGCTCGGCTTGTTGCGGCCGGTGTGGCTCTTGATACCGGCAATGTCGTCGGCGGCGGCGATGAGGTCGGCAAGGGCTGCCTGGGTGTCGAGATCGTGCCTGGCCTTGTCCGGCTCGTAGCGCTCGATATAGACGCGCAGCGTAGCACCCGACGTGCCGGTGCCGGAGAGCCGGAAGACGACGCGCGAGCCGCCTTCGAACAGGATCCTGATGCCCTGGTGCTCGCTGGTCGAACCATCGACCGGGTCGTGATAGGCGAAATCGTCGGCCTTGGCGATCTTCAGGCCGCGCACGCTGGTGCCGGGCAGCGAACCGAGCTTGGCCCTGAGTTCGTCGACCAGCGCATTGGCGCGGTCGCTCTCGACCTCCTCATAGTCATGACGCGAATAGTAGTTGCGCCCATAGGCCGCCCAGTGCTCGGTGACCACCTGCTTGCAGCTTTCCCCGCGCGCCGCGAGGATGTTAAGCCACAACAGCACCGCCCACAGGCCGTCCTTTTCGCGCACATGGTTGGAACCGGTCCCGGCGCTCTCCTCGCCGCAGATCGTCGCCATGCCGGCATCGAGAAGATTGCCGAAGAACTTCCAGCCGGTCGGCGTCTCGTAGATGCCGATGCCGAGTTTTTCGGCGACGCGGTCGGCCGCACCACTGGTCGGCATCGAACGGGCGATGCCCTTCAGCCCGGCCTTGTAGCCGGGCGCCAGGCGGGCATTGGCGGCAAGCATCGCCACCGAATCCGACGGGGTGACGAAAATGCCCTTGCCGATGATCAGATTGCGGTCGCCATCGCCATCGGAAGCGGCGCCAAAATCCGGCGCGTCCGGTCCCATCATCTCGTCATAGAGATGCTTGGCGTGCACCAGGTTCGGATCGGGATGATGGCCGCCGAAATCCGGCAGCGGCTTGAAGTTACGGCAGGTGCCGCTGGGTGCGCCAAGCCGGTTTTCGAGAATCTCCTTGGCATAGGGACCGGTCACCGCATGCATGGCGTCGAAGCGCATGCGGAACCCCGATTTGAACAGTTTGCGCAGCGCGTCGAAATCGAACAGGCTTTCCATCAGCTCGGCATAGTCGGCGACCGGATCGATGATCTCGACAGTCATGCCGGCGGCCTTCACCGTACCGATCGTATCGATGTCGATCGGATCGATGTCTGAGGTCTTGAAGCTCGAAATCGCCTTGGTCTTGGCGAAGATGGCGTCGGTCAGCTTTTCCGGCGCCGGGCCGCCATTGCCGGCATTGTACTTGATACCGAAATCCTCATGCGGGCCGCCGGGATTGTGGCTGGCCGACAGGATGATGCCGCCGAAGGTCTTGTATTTGCGGATGACATGCGAGGCGGCCGGCGTCGACAATATGCCGCCCTGCCCGACCATGACCTTGCCGAAGCCGTTGGCGGCGGCCATGGCGATGGCCTTCTGGATGACCTCGCGGTTGTAGAAGCGGCCGTCGCCGCCGATCACCAGCGTCTTGCCCTGGAAGCCGTCGAGCGCGTCGAAGATCGACTGGATGAAGTTCTCGGCATAGTGCTCCTGCTGGAACACGGGCACCTTCTTGCGCAGGCCAGACGTGCCGGGCTTCTGGTCTGAATAGGGCTTGGTGGGGACGGTCCGTATCATGCTTCAGGCAACCCTTTTCGAAAGCAGCAGGCGATAGAGTTCAAGATATTTTTCCGCGCTCTTGTCCCATGACACATCGGCCTTCATGCCCTGGCGCTGGATGGTCTCGAAGGAAGCGGGATCGGCGTAGGCATCGGCCAGGCGGCGTATGGCGTGCAGCATCGCGCCGCCATTGTTGGGAGCGAACTGGAACCCTGTCGCGACGCCGGCCGCCATCGCCGCTTCGTTGGCGTCGATGATGGTGTCGGCGAGGCCGCCGGTGCGCGCAACCACCGGCACGCAGCCATAGCGCAGGCCGTAAAGCTGCGTCAGTCCGCAGGGTTCGAAGCGTGACGGGATGATGATGGCGTCGCAGCCGCCCTGCATGGTGTGCGACAGCCCCTCATCATAGCCGATGACCACGCCGATGCGGCCACGGTGGCGTGCGGCCGCGGCAAGCAGTGCGCCTTCGAGGCCGGCATCGCCCGAGCCCAGTATGGCCAGCCGCGCGCCGGTCGCGACGATGCCGTCGATGACCGTCGCCAAAATGTCCATGCCCTTCTGCCAGGTCAGCCGGCTGATGACGCAGACGATCGGGGCGTCATCGCGGTCGAGGCCGAAACGCTCCTCAACGGCTGCCCTGTTCGGCGCCCGCGCCTTGAGCGTGGCGGCCGTATAGTTCGACACCAGGAGCTTGTCCGTCTCCGGATCCCAGATGGCGGTGTCGATGCCGTTGACGATGCCGTAGAGGTCGCTGGAGCGCATGTTGATCAGGCCGTCGAGGCCCATGCCGAATTCCGGCGAGCGGATCTCCTGCGCATAGGTGGGGCTCACCGTGGTGATCGCCCAGGCGGCCTGCAGACCGGCCTTGAGGAAGCCGACGCCGCCGTAATATTCGACGCCGTCGAGCGCCATCGCCACCGCCGGCAGGCCGAGCTCGCCGAAGATGCCGGCGCCAAACTGGCCCTGGAAGGCGAGATTGTGGACGGTCATCATCGACGGCGTGCCGACCGCCTTGCCGTAGCGCATATAGGCCAGCGTCATCGCCGACTGCCAGTCATGGGCATGGACGATGTCGGGCAGGTAGCCCGAGATGGCACCGCCTGCGATATCGGCGCCGGCCTGGCTCAGCGCCGCGAAGCGCCGCCAATTGTCCGGCCAGTCCGCGCCCGAAGCATTGCCGTAGGGACCGCCGGGACGGTCGAACAGATGCGGCGCGTCGAGCACGAACAGGTCAAGCCCGGCGATCTGCACGGCATGGATCGAAGCCTTGCCGCCCTGCAGCAGCGGATATTGGTAGACAGCCTTCTTTTTCTTGAAGGCGTCCATCACCACGGGAAAGCCTGGAATGAGCGTGCGCATGGTCACGCCCTTGGCCGCGAGCGCGACGGGCAGCGCACCGGTCACGTCGGCAAGCCCGCCGGTCTTGATCAGCGGGAATATCTCGGGCGTGACCGACAGAACCTGCATGCGTCTATCCCGATCCTGTCCAATTCTTCGTTTCCAGGCAACTCCCGGACGGAAAACCGTTTCGCACTTTTCCTGGAACTGCTCTAGAGCCCGAGTTTGTTGATCATGTCCTGCGTGATCAGGCAGATGCCTTTCTCCGAAACGCGGAAGCGCTTGGCGTCGAGAGCGGGATCCTCGCCTACGACCAGCCCCTCCGGTATCCTTACACCGTGGTCGATGACGACGCGCTTCAACTTTGCGTTCCGGCCGACATGAACGTCGGGCAGCATGACAACCTCTTCCAGCGTCGAATAGGAATTGATGCGCGCGCCGGTGAAGATCAGGCTCTTCTTCAGCGAAGCGCCGGAGACGATGCAATCGCCCGAGACCAGGGAAGAAACGGCTGAGCCGCGCCGGCCATCCTCATCATGGACGAACTTTGCCGGCGGCTTCAACTCGGCATAGGTCCAGATCGGCCAGTCGCGGTCGTAGAGGTCGAGCTCGGGCGTGATGTCGGTCAGGTCGATATTGGCTTCCCAATAGGCGTCGACCGTTCCGACATCGCGCCAGTAGGCCTCATTCTCGGCGGTCGAGCGCACGCAGGACTTGGTGAAGCGGTGCGCGATCGCCTTACCGTGCTGGACGATATAGGGGATGATGTCCTTGCCGAAGTCGCGGCTGGAGCCGGGCTCGGCGGCGTCGCGGCGCAACTGCTCCATCAGGAACTTGGTCTTGAAGACGTAGATACCCATCGAGGCCAAGGCGAAGTCCGGGTTGCCCGGAATGCCGGGCGGATCGGCGGGCTTTTCGACGAAGGCGATGATGTTGTCCTTGGCATCGACATGCATGACGCCGAAGCCGGTGGCTTCCATGCGCGGCACTTCGAGGCAGCCGACGGTGACGTCGGCATTGGCGTCGACATGCTGACGCAGCATCATCTCGTAGTCCATCTTGTAGATGTGGTCGCCGGCGAGGATGACCATGTATTCGGGGCCATAGGCCTCGATGATGTCGATGTTCTGGTAGACGGCGTCGGCCGTGCCTTCATACCATTGCGTTTCCGAGACGCGCTGGCTGGCCGGCAGGATGTCGAAGCTCTCGTTTCGTTCCGGCCGCAGGAAGTTCCAGCCGCGCTGCAGGTGGCGGATCAGCGAATGCGCCTTGTATTGCGTGGCGACGCCGAGGCGGCGAATGCCGGAGTTGAGCGCGTTGGAGAGCGCGAAGTCGATGATGCGCGTCTTACCGCCRAAATAGACCGCCGGCTTGGCGCGGCGGTCGGTCAGTTCCTTGAGGCGGCTGCCACGGCCGCCGGCCAGTACATAGGCCATGGCATCGCGCGCCAGCGGCTGGGTCCGTTTCAAGTCTGCCATTTCTACCCTCCCAAGTTACTCAAGTCTCGCCCTGTTCGTCGACCTCGGCAACGAGTTCGAGCATGATCGTCGACAGCGGCGGCAAAAGCATCGTTGCCGAGATGCTCTTGCCTTCCGCCCTTGCCTCGACCATGCCGCCATTGCCCATGCCGGAGCCGCCATATTCGGATGCGTCGGTGTTGATGATCTCGCGCCACTTGCCGGCCTTCGGCAGCGGCACGCGATAATTGTCGCGCGGCACCGGCGTGAAATTGGAGATGACAGCCACCGGGCTGCCGCCCGGCGCGTTGCGCACCCAGGCGAAAACCGAATTCTGGCTGTCGTCGACGATCAGCCAGGAAAACCCTTCCGGCTCGCAGTCGCGGCCATGCAGCGCCGGGCGCGAACGATAGAGATAGTTGAGATCGCGCACCGTCTGCCAGACACCGCGATGCGGTCGGAAATCGAGCAGGTTCCAGTCGAGCGCGCGCGCCTCACTCCATTCGCGGCGCTGCGCGAATTCCTGCCCCATGAACAGGAGCTTCTTGCCGGGATAGCCCCACATGAAGCCGTAATAGGCCCGCAAGGTCGCGAACTTTTGCCAGTCGTCGCCGGCCATCTTGCCTAGCAGCGTGCCTTTGCCGTGCACGACCTCGTCATGCGAGAGCGGCAGCACGAAATTCTCTGAGAAGGCGTAGGTCAGCCCAAAGGTCAGGTCGTTGTGATGGTGCTTGCGGAAAATCGGCTCCTTGGCAAAATACTCCAGCGTGTCGTGCATGAAGCCCATGTTCCACTTGAAGCCGAAGCCGAGCCCGCCTTCATGCACCGGCGCCGAGACCTTCGGCCATGAGGTCGATTCCTCGGCGATGGTCATGACGCCCGGATGGTGACCGTAGACTTCCTTGTTCATTTTCTGCAGGAAAGAGACCGCCTCGAGGTTCTCGCGGCCGCCCTTCTCATTGGGAATCCACTCGCCGGCCTTGCGCGAATAGTCGAGGTAGAGCATCGAGGCGACCGCATCGACGCGCAAACCGTCGACATGGTATTTTTCGGCCCAGAACAGCGCGTTGTTGACCAGGAACGACACCACCTCGCGGCGGCCAAAATTGTAGATCGCGGTGTTCCAGTCGGGATGAAAACCCTTGCGCGGATCGGCATGTTCGTAGAGCGCGGTGCCGTCGAAATGGGCCAGGCCATGCGCGTCGACCGGGAAATGCGCCGGCACCCAATCGAGGATGACGCCGACGCCGGCGCGGTGCGCGCCATCGACGAAACGGGCAAACCCGTCGGGATCGCCGAAGCGGGCCGAGGGCGCATAAAGGCCGGTCGTCTGATAGCCCCAGGACGGGTCATAGGGATGCTCGGAGATCGGCATGAACTCGATGTGGGTGAAGCCGGTCTCGACGACGTAGGGGATCAGCCGGTCGGCCATTTCGTCCCATGACAGGAAGGTACCGTCGTCGCGAAGCTGCCAGGACCCGGCGTGGACTTCGTAGATGGAGATCGCTTCGCGGCGGTGATCGGCATTGCGCCAGAAATTGCGGTGCGCTTCGTCGCCCCATTCATGCGCCGGCGGCACGGCAACGACCGAAGCCGTGGCCGGGCGGAGTTCGGATTTGAACGCAAACGGATCGGCCTTCAGCGGCAGCCTGACGCCATCGGGCCCGATGATCTCGTATTTGTAGGGCCGCCCGGCACCGATGTCGGGCACGAACAGCTCCCAGATGCCGGTGTCGCGGCGATCGCGCATCGTGTGGCGGCGGCCATCCCAGTCGTTGAAATCACCGACCACCGAGACGCGCCGCGCATTGGGAGCCCAGACGGCGAAATGCACGCCGGTGGCGCCCTCATGATCGATGACATGCGCGCCAATCTTGTCGAACAGCCTGAGGTGCGACCCCTCGGCGATATAGTAGTCGTCCATCGGCCCGAGCACCGGACCGAACGAATAGGGATCGGTCAGCCACCAGTCGCCGCCGGCGTTCCTGGCGTGATAGCGCAGCGGCTGGCGCTTCTTGATCGACAATTTGCCTTCGAAGAAGCCCGCGTCGTCCCGCCTCGACAACGCGCCGGCCTCGAGGCCCGTCAGCGTATAGGCGGTGACAGTCTCGGCATGCGGAACGAAGCAGCGGGCAAACAGGCCTTTGCCGACCTCATGGACACCAAGGATCGCGAACGGATCTCCGTGCGTACCGGCGACAATTGCCGCAACATCGCTGGCTGGCGCCAGTCCGTCCGGCCCGCTTGTCGCAGCGGTCGCGCGCGGCTTCCTCATCAGGCAGTGTCCCTCCCAGGGCACCAGGTGTCTATTTCTGGCTATGCGGGTTGGCATTCAACCCACGTCACCGGGACCACATTGTTCGTGGCCTCATGCAATCACATCAGGCAGGCACGTTCCAGATTTCTTTCGCGTATTGACGGATGGTGCGGTCGGACGAGAACCAGCCGACGCGCGCGACATTGCGGATTGCCCTGGCATACCAGTCCGGGCTGTTGCGCCAGACAGCGTCTACATCGCGCTGGGCGGCGGCGTAGGTGTCGAAATCGGCGGCGACCATGAACCAGTCGCTGTCATAGAGGCCGTTGATCAGGTCGCGGTAGCGATTGGGATCGTCGGGCGAGAAGACACCCGAGGAAACCGCCGCGACCGCCTGCGCCAGTTCGGAAGAGCCCTCGATCACGGCCCGGGGGTTGTAGCCATTGTTGCGCCGCTCGGCGACCTCGGCCGTGGTCAGGCCGAAGATGAAGATGTTGTCGTCGCCGACGCATTCCTTGATCTCGACATTGGCGCCGTCGAGTGTGCCGATTGTCAGCGCGCCGTTGAGCGCGAACTTCATGTTGCCCGTGCCCGACGCTTCCATGCCGGCGGTTGAGATCTGCTCGGACAGGTCGGCGGCGGGCATCAGCACCTCGGCCAGGCTGACATTGTAGTTCGGCACGAACACCACCTTCAGCAGGCCGCGCACCGCCGGATCGCGGTTGATGACCTTGGCGACGTCATTGGCGAGTTTGATGATCAGCTTGGCGTTGTGGTAGCTGGGCGCCGCCTTGCCGCCGAAGAATTTCACGCGCGGCATCCAGTCACGTTCGGGGTGCGAGCGGATCTGATCGTAGAGTGCGATCGCCTCAAGGATGTTGAGGAGCTGGCGCTTGTATTCGTGGATGCGCTTGACCTGGATGTCGAACAGCGCCGACGGGTCGACCTTGATGYCGAGCCGGTCGGCGACGAGATTGGCCAGCCGCGCCTTGTTCTGGCGCTTGACGCCGGCGAACTTCTCCCGGAACGCACTGTCGTCGGCAAAGTTGTCGAGCCCTTTGATGGCGTCGATGTCATCGAGAAAACGATCGCCGATCGCCTCGCGGGCGAGCGAGGTCAGCCCGGGATTGCACTGGATCAGCCAGCGCCGCGGCGTGATGCCGTTGGTCTTGTTGTTGATGCGATCGGGATAGAGCTTGTGCAGGTCGGCGAACACCGTTTCCTTCATCAGTTCGGTGTGCAGCGCCGACACACCATTGATCGAGTGCGAGCCGACAAAGGCCAGATTGCCCATGCGCACGCGGCGGTCGCCATTTTCCTGGATCAACGAAATGCGGCTGATCTGCTCGCCCGAGAACTGGTCGGTGGCGCGCGCCTCCAGCAGCACCTGAGCATTGATGGCGTAGACGATCTGCATATGGCGCGGCAGAAGCCGCTCGAACAGCGGCACCGGCCAGCTTTCCAGCGCCTCGGGAAGAAGCGTGTGGTTGGTGTAGCCGAAGGTGCGCTTGGTGATGCTCCAGGCGAGGTCGAAGTCCATGCCGTGGACATCCATCAACAGCCGCATCAGCTCCGGCACGGCGATCGCCGGGTGGGTGTCGTTGAGGTGGATTGCCGCCTTGTCGGGCAGCGACTTCAGGTCGCCATACTGGCTGAGGTGACGCTGCACGATGTCCTGCAGCGATGCGGTCGAGAAGAAGTACTCCTGCCGCAGCCTGAGCTCCTGCCCGGCCATGTGGGAATCGGCGGGGTAAAGCACGCGCGACAACGCGTCCGCCTTGTTGCTTTCGGCGAGCGCGCCGATGTGGTCACCGGCATTGAACTTGTCGAGCAGGATCGGATCGACCGGCATGCCAGACCACAGCCGCAGCGTGTTGACGCGGTTGCCCCGCCAGCCAACGACAGGCGTGTCGTAGGCGACAGCCAGGACATGTTCGGTCGGCTTCCAGACGTGGCGCTCGAGCCGACCGTCCTTTGACGTGATGGACTCCACCGAGCCGCCGAAGCCGACTTCGAAGGAGCGCTCGCGCCGTTCGAACTCCCAGGGGTTGCCGTGATCGAGCCAGGTTTCGGGCAGTTCGACCTGCCAGCCGTCATGGATCTCCTGGCGGAACATGCCGTTGGCGTAGCGGATGCCATAGCCATGTGCCGGAATGTCGACGGTCGCCATGCTTTCCATGAAGCAGGCTGCGAGCCGGCCAAGGCCGCCATTGCCGAGCGCGGCATCGGGTTCGAGCGCGGCGATCAGATCGAGGTCGACGCCGAGCGACGACAGCGCCTCGCGCATATTGTCCATCAGGCCGAGATTGGAGAAGGCGTCGCGCATCAGGCGGCCGATGAGGAACTCCAGCGACAGGTAGTAGACGCGCTTTTCCTGCTGGTCATAGGCCTCCTTGGTCGCCTGCATCCAGCGGTCGACGATGCGGTCGCGCACGACCTTGATCGAGGCGGTCAGCCAGTCGTACTGGGTCGCAACGGTTGTGTCCTTGCCGACCCGGTATTTGAGGGCCACCAAGACTTCCCTTGCGAGTGTCTTCGGATCAGGATTTTCGAGCAGTGGCGGAAGGGTTTCGGATGTCATTGCGCGCGTCATGCTGCCTCTCGTGCGGTTGCAACGATCATACCGGCTTTCACCATTCATCCCAGCCTATGTTACTGCATTGCAGCATATATTCAATCGATTTAGATGAACGTGCTCCGGCTTACCCTGCGGCAATTTGACAATCAGGCGGCGAGCGCCGCCTCAGGAGGCGCCTTGGCGCCGGTCATGAAGGCGACGGCATCGGACATCGTATACTGCTTGGGATCGATGACTGCGAGGCGACGGCCGAGGCGATGGATGTGAACGCGGTCGGCCACCTCGAAGACATGCGGCATGTTGTGCGAGATCAGCACGATCGGCAGGCCGCGTTTTTTCACGTCGAGGATCAGTTCGAGCACACGGCGGCTCTCCTTGACGCCAAGGGCCGCAGTCGGCTCGTCCATGATCACCACGCGGCTGCCGAAGGCCGCGGCGCGCGCCACCGCCACGCCCTGGCGCTGGCCGCCCGAGAGCGTTTCCACCGCCTGGCCGATGTTCTGGATGGTCATCAGGCCGAGTTCGGTGAGCTTGTCGCGGGCGCGCTTTTCCATGGCCGGGCGGTCAAGCATGCGCAGCCACTGGCCGAGGAAACCGGGTTTGCGGATCTCGCGGCCGAGGAACATGTTGTCGGCGATCGACAGGGCCGGCGAAAGCGCGAGGTTCTGGTAGACGGTTTCGATACCGGCTTCGCGGGCTTCCATCGGCGACTTGAAGGCAACGGTCTTGCCTTCAAGCCGGATTTCGCCCTCGTCGGGCACGACAGCGCCTGAAATCGCCTTGATGAGCGACGACTTGCCGGCGCCATTGTCGCCGATCACGGCAAGGATTTCGCCGGGATAGAGGTCGAAGTCGGCATTGTCGAGCGCGGTGACGCGGCCGTAGCGCTTGACCAGGCCACGCGCGGTGAGGATTGGCTCCTGGGTCATGCCGAAACCTTTCTGATCCATTGGTCGACCGCCACGGCGCCGATGATCAGCACGCCGGTAAGCAACACTTTCCATTGCGGGTCGGCGCCCAGCATGTTGAGACCCATGGAGACGACGCCGACGATCATCGCGCCGAACAGCGTGCCCAGGATCGAGCCGCGCCCGCCGAAGAGGGAAATACCGCCGATCACCGTCGCGGTGATGGCTTGCAGATTGTAGTCGGTGACGGCCGCCGACGGCGAGATCGACCCGTTGCGGCCGATGGAGACCCAGGCGGCGAAAGCGGCGATCAGCCCGGCAAGCGTGTAGACCGTCACCAGCACCTTTTTGGTCTGGATGCCCGACAGTTTGGCCGCCTCCTGGTCGTCGCCGACGGCGTAGACATGGCGGCCCCAGGCGGTGTGGTTGAGCACGTACCAAAGCAGCAGCACCAGCGCGACCATGGCGATGACGCCGAGCGTCAGCACCGCGGTGCCGACCTTGAAGCTCAGGGCGAACAGATGCAGCAGCGGCGCCTGGGTGTCTACGTCGGTGTCGCGGATCGTTTCATTGGCCGAATAGATGAAGTTCGTGGCCATGACGATGTTCCAGGTGCCCAGCGTCACGATGAAAGGCGGCAGCTTCATGTAGGCGACCAGCAGCCCGTTGAGCAGCCCGCAGGCAGCACCGGCGGCTAGCCCGAGCGCCACGGCAACCACGCTCGGCAAGCCGTAACTGACGGCGCAATTGCCCATGATCACGGCTGAAATGACCATGATGACGCCGATCGACAAGTCGATGCCGGCGGTCAGGATGACAAGTGTCTGCGCAGCACCCAGAATGCCGACGATGGCGATCTGCTGCAGGATCAGCGTCAGCGTGTAGGACGAGAAGAACCGCCCGCCAATGGTGATGCCGAAGATGATGATCGACAGGACCAGCACGATCAGCGGCACCGCCGCCGGCGTCGAATGCAGGAAGTGCTGGACGCGCCTGACTGCCGATTTGTGTTCGTCGAACGCGGCAACGCTGGTGTCGCTGCCCGAGAGAACCTTCTCGAATTCCTGAGCTTGAGCCATGTTTCCTCCCCGTGAGGTGTCAGCCTAGCGCCGACGCCCGTCCACGCCTTTCCGGTCTGTTGCCGGGATTGTTCGCGGTCACGCGACCCATCGTCCACCCGAAGCGGCCGGGGATCAAGCCCCCGACCGCTCGAGTTCGATAATTGCCGGTCAGACCAGCATCAGCCCCAGCACTTGGCGAGGCCTTCCTTGGTGTCGATGGACTTCACGCCGTTGGCCGGCTTGTCGGTCACCAGGTTGACGCCGGTGTCGAAGAAGTTCTTGCCTTCGGTCGGCTTCGRCTTGGTTCCGTCCTTGGCGAAGGCGGCAATCGCCTCGATGCCGAGCGCTGCCATCTGCAGCGGGTACTGCTGCGACGTTGCGCCGATCACACCTTCGGTCACCGACTTCACGCCGGGGCAGCCGCCGTCGACGGAGACGATCAGCACCTGCTTTTCAAGGCCGACGGCCTTGAGCGCCTGGTAGGCGCCGACGGCAGCCGGCTCGTTGATGGTGTGGATGACGTTGATGGTGTTGTCCTTCTGCAGAAGGTTCTCCATCGCCTTGCGGCCGCCCTCTTCATTGCCATTGGTGACGTCGTGGCCGACGATGCGCGGATCGGTTTCGTCGCCGATCTTGTTGGGATCCTTCACGTCGATGCCGTAGCCCATCATGAAGCCCTGGTCGCGCAGCACGTCGACCGTCGGCTGCGACGGCGTCAGGTCGAGGAAGCCGATCTTGGCGTCCTTGGCCTTGTCGCCGAGCGTGGCCGCGGCCCAGGCGCCGATCAGCTTGCCGGCCTCGAGATTGTCGGTGGCGAAGGTCGCATCGGCCGCGTCGATCGGGTCGAGCGGCGTGTCGAGCGCGATCACCAGCAGGCCGGCGTCACGCGCCTTCTTGACGGTCGGCACGATGCCCTTGGTGTCGGATGCGGTGATCAGGATACCCTTGGCGCCGTCGGCGATGCAGCTTTCGATCGCGGCCACCTGGCTCTCGCTGTCGCCGTCGATCTTGCCGGCATAGGTCTTGAGGTCGACGCCGAGTTCCTTGGCCTTGGCGGTCGCGCCTTCCTTCATCTTGACGAAGAAGGGGTTGGTGTCGGTCTTGGTGATCAGGCAAGCGCCGACGCCGGCCGCGGAGGCCGATGATGCAAACGCCATCACGCCCAGGGCGGCTGCGGCAAACACGGTCGATTTCAACAATTTTGTATTGGTCACGATCTTCCTCCCAGTGGAACCATTCCGGATGCCGGCCACCGGCATCTACGGTGCATCCTACGAAATTTCTCCCAGCGTGGACGCCCCCTCAACAGACACCAGACCGAAGGCGCTGTCAATAATTAAATCACTCTTATTTATTATTGACAGCCTTGCGTCGTTCACTCATTCTGGCCCAAAAGCATTGAGGGGAAACGACGGGAGGAACTAGGGTGGAGACCGCCACTGCGAGGCACGGTTCGCCCGAAGCGAATGACAGCCTGATTCACCGCGGCACCAACCAGAGCGGCATGCGCGATCACAACGAGCGGCTGGTGCTCTCGCTGGTGCGTCAGCATGGCAGCCTGGCGAAATCCGACATCGCCCGCATGACCGGACTTTCGGCGCAGACGGTTTCGGTCATCATGCGCGAACTGGAGGAAGAAGGCCTGCTCGTGCGCCAGGCGCCGCTGCGCGGCAAGATCGGCCAGCCCTCCATCCCTATGGCGCTCAATCCGGAAGGCGCCTTCTTCATCGGACTCAAGATCGGCCGCCGCAGCGCGGAACTGGTGCTGATCGATTTTCTTGGGCACGTGCGCTCGATGCTGCAGCACTCCTATCGCTATCCGGCACCGCGCGAGACAGTTGAATTCGTCACATCGGGCATGAAGAAGATGCGCGACGAACTGACGCCGGCGCAGGACAAGCGCATCGCCGGCCTCGGCATCGCCATGCCGTTCGAACTGTGGAACTGGGCCGACACCGCAGGTGCGCCGCGCGATGTCATGGACGAGTGGCGCCACCGCGACATCAGGTCCGACATCCAGGCGCAATGCGATTTTCCGGTTTATCTGCAGAACGACGCCACTTCGGCCTGCGGCGCCGAGCTCGTTTTCGGCCAGGCGGGCGGCGCGCGCGACTTCGTCTATTTCTATATCGGCGCCTTCGCCGGCGGCGGCATCGTGCTCAACGGCCGGCTGTTCGGCGGCCCGACCGGCAATGCCGGCGCGCTCGGCTCGATGCCAGTGCCCGGACCGGACGGCAAGCCGACCCAGCTGATCGATGTGGCGTCGATCGCCATGCTGGAAAAAGCGCTCAATGCCCGCGGCGTCGAGGCCTCGCACCTATGGACCTCACCGGAGGACTGGGGCGAGATCGGCGCCGAGCTCGACGATTGGATCGCCAGCGCTTCGCAGGCTCTCGCCTATGCCATCGTCGCCGCATCCTCGGTCATCGATTTCGAGGCGGCGGTGGTCGACGGCTGGATGCCGCAGGCGGTGCGCCGCCGGCTGGTCGATGCCATTGTCGCCGCCATCGCCACAATCGATGGCGAAGGCCTGAAACTTCCCACCGTTCGCGAAGGAACCGTCGGCATCCACGCCCGGGCGCTCGGCGGCGCCAGCCTGCCGCTTTCCGAACGCTTCCTGATTGGCTCGACGACGATTTCCAGGAGCGCCTGAATGCTGATCGGAATCCCGGCGCTGCTCGGTCCGGACCTGCTGGCGACACTGCGCGCCATGGGCCATGGCGACGAGATCGCCCTTGTCGACGGAAACTATCCGGCAGAGGAGCAGGCAAGGCGCCTGGTCCGCGCCGACGGCCATCATCTTATCCCGGTGCTCGATGCGATCCTGAGCGTGCTGCCGGTCGACGACGCCGTTCCGGAAGCCCTGTTTCGCGCATCGGTCAAAGGCAATCCCTCGATTGCCGATCCGGTCCATCACGAGATCGAGGCGATCTGCGCCAGGCGCGCGCCGGGCCGCAAGGTGGTTGCGCTGGCCGGCGCCGACTTCTATGCACGGGTCAAATCGGCGCATGCCATCGTCGCGACAAGCGAGCCCAGGCTTTACGCCAACATCATCATCCGCAAGGGCGTGATCTATCCGCCGGAGACCAAGACGCCATGATCCTCTGCTGCGGCGAAGCCCTGATCGACATGCTGCCGCGCATCACGACGCAAGGTGAGCCGGCATTTGCCCCCTATGTCGGCGGCGCGGTGTTCAACACGGCCATCGCGCTTGGCCGATTGGGCGCGCCGGCCGGCTTCTTTTCGGGCCTGTCGTCGGATCTTTTCGGCGGCCAGTTCAGGGACGCGCTGGGCGCAAGCAAGGTCAGCTCCACCTATGCCCATACCTCGTCCAGGCCGACCACGCTCGCCTTCGTGCGGCTCACCAATGGTCAGGCGACCTACACGTTCTACGACGAGAACACCGCGGGGCGCATGCTGACGATCGATGACCTGCCGTCGCTCGGCAACGAGATCGAGGCCATGCTGTTCGGCGCCATCAGCCTGATCTCGGAGCCCGCAGGCGGGGCATATGAAGAGTTCATGCGGCGCGAGCATGCAAGCCGCGTCATGATGCTCGACCCCAACATCCGGCCGAACTTCATCCCGGACAAGGCCAAGCACCTCAGGCGCATCCGCGAGATGATGGCGATGGCCGACATCGTGAAACTGTCTGACGAAGACCTCCATTGGTTCGGCGAAGCCGGCTCGCATGAGGATGTCATCCGCAACTGGCTCGACCGCGGACCCAAGCTGATCGTCGTGACCCATGGCAGCGAAGGCGCCGTCGGTTACACCAAGGACCACACCGTCACCGTGATGCCGCAAAAGGTCGAGGTGGTCGACACGGTCGGTGCTGGCGACACGTTCAACGCCGGCATCCTCGCCTCGCTGCATGAACAAGGCCTGCTGACGAAGGCGGCCATCGGCGACCTTACGCAAGACGCCATCCGCAAGGCATTGGCGCTTGGCGCCAAGGCAGCGGCGGTGACCGTGTCACGCGCCGGCGCAAATCCGCCGTGGCGGCATGAAATCGCCTGAGCAGTGCTCACCTTAAGTTGAGCCAGCCGATCACTTTATGTTTCGCGGGGCCGCCCGGCGGGACTATAAAGGCGCAAACGCGCCCGACGAAGCCCGGATTTCCGGCATCTTGCTGATATACGCAGGAAATCGGAGGTAACAGACTGCGATATCCAGGCAATTGGCTGCCTTGGCTGTCCGGCTTTCTCGGCAAGCACAACTCTGGTACCAGCGGGCCGTTATCTGGCTAGACCGCCTGGTTAAAATCGTTTTTGAGGCTGACATGCAGTTCATCGATCTTGGCGCGCAGCGCGAACGCATCCGCGACCGGCTGAAGGCCGCGATCGACCATGTCGTCGAGGACGGCCGCTACATCCTGGGTCCGCAGGTCGCGGAGTTCGAGAAGAAACTCGCCGCCTATATCGGCACCAAGCATGTGGTGGCCTGCGCCAACGGCACCGATGCGCTGCTGCTGCCGCTGTTTGCCGCCGGCATCGGCCCGGGCGACGCGGTGTTCGTGCCGAGCTTCACCTTTGCCGCCACCGCCGAAGTGGTGGCACTGGCCAAGGCGGAACCCGTCTTCGTCGATGTCGACCCGGTGACCTACAACATCGATATCGCCAGCCTCGAGGCGGCCATCGCCATGATCAAGAAGGAAGGCCGGCTGCGGCCGAAGGCGATCATCCCGGTCGACCTGTTCGGCCTCGCCGCCGACTATGATGCGATCATGGCGATCGCCAGCCGCGAAGGCCTGTTGGTGATCGAGGACGCCGCCCAGTCCATGGGCGGGTCGCTTGACGGCAAAATGTGCGGTGCGTTCGCCCATGTCGGCTCGACCAGCTTCTATCCTGCCAAGCCGCTTGGCTGCTACGGCGATGGCGGCGCGATGTTCACCAATGACGACGAGATGGCCGACAAGCTCAGATCCTTCGCCTTCCACGGCAAGGGCGAGACGCAATATGACAATGTCCGCGTCGGCATCAATTCGCGGCTCGACACGCTGCAGGCCGCGATCCTTATCGAAAAGCTTGCCATTCTCGAAGACGAGATGGTGGCGCGCCAGGTGGTGGCAAACCGCTATGCCGAAGGGCTTGGCGATATCGTCACGGCGGCCCGCAACCTCGACGGCAGCCGCTCGGCCTGGGCGCAGTACGCCATCGAGACGCCCAAGCGCGACGGCCTGAAGGCGCACCTGAGCGAAAAGGGCATTCCGTCCGTCATCTACTACGTCAAGCCGCTGCATGCACAGGTCGCCTACAGCGACTACCCGCGCACGCCGACCGGTCTTGCCGTCTCGGAGGAATTGCCCAAGCGCATCCTGTGCCTGCCGATGCACCCCTATCTCAGCGAAGCCGACCAGGACCAGATCATCGAGACGATCCGCAACTATATCGGCTCGAACTCGGCGCAGGCCGCAGCGGAGTAAAAGGCAGCAGCAAGTCAGGCTGGGCTGCCGCCGGCCCCTGCCCTGCCACTGGCGATGAAATGCGGGTTGGCGAAATCCTCGTCATCGGCCTGGTCACGTTTGCCGTAGGCCAGGGGCTTGCCGTCCAGCGTGCGTGTCGTGCCGCCCGCCGCGCGCAGTACCGCGTCGCCGGCTGCGGTGTCCCATTCCATGGTCCGGCCGAAGCGCGGATAGACATCCGCCTCGGCGCTGGCCAGAAGGCAGAATTTCAGGGAAGACCCAACGGAAACGATCTCAGCTGCGCCGAGGTCGCGAATATAGGCTTCGGTTTCGGGTGTGTTGTGGGAGCGGCTGGCAACCACGGCCAGCGGCGATGCGGCCCTTCTCACCGAAATCGGCCGGCGTCCGACGATCTGATAGTCGCCATTGATTTCCAGCGCTTCCGCGCTGCCCGGCCGTCCCGAAAAGAAGCGGCCGGTGCAAGGTGCGAAGACGACGCCGACTTCCGGCACGCCATGGCGGACAAGCGCGATGTTGACGGTAAAGTCAGTGCGGCGATTGACGAATTCCTTGGTGCCATCGAGCGGGTCGATGAGGAAGAAAGTGTCGCCGAGATCGGTCGGCATGATCCCTGCCGCCGTTTCCTCTTCGGCCACGCAGGGGATGTCGGGAAATGCGGCGCGCAAGCCGGCAAGGATGATCTTCTCGCTCTCGCGGTCCGCCTCGGTCACCGGCGAGGCGTCTGATTTCCGGTCTACGGCGCAGCCGGCGTGGAACACGCGCATGACCTCGCGCCCGGCCGCCAGGGCCAGTCGCTCGAAGGTGTCGAGCATCGACCTGTCGTCAGATACCGCCGCCATTGTCATATTGGTCTTCGGCAATGTCACGCTCGTTCAGCCAGTGTTCCAGGGCATCTACCATCTCTTCGGCCGATTTGCCGAGCGTCTTGAGATGGATCTCCGGTTTTTCCGGCGCTTCGTAAGGCGAATCGACACCGGTGAAGTTCTTGATCTCGCCATTCAGCGCGCGCGCGTAGAGGCCCTTCGGATCACGCCTGGCGCACTCCTCGAAAGGCGTGTCGACAAACACCTCGATGAACTCGCCATCGGCCATCAGTTCGCGCGCCATGCGCCGTTCGGCGCTGAACGGCGAAATGAACGAGACAATGACGATCAACCCGGCATCGGCCATCAGCTTGGCCACTTCAGCGACGCGGCGGATGTTCTCGACGCGGTCGGCATCGGTGAAGCCGAGATCGCGGTTGAGCCCGTGACGGACATTGTCGCCATCCAGGATATAGGTGTGGCGGCCGGTGGCGAACAGCTTCTTCTCGAACAGATTGGCGATGGTCGACTTGCCGGAGCCGGAAAGCCCGGTGAACCAGAACACAGCAGGCCGCTGGTTCTTCATGTCGGCGCGGACGCGCTTGCCGACATCGAGCGATTGCCAATGGATGTTCTCGGCACGACGCAGCGAGTGCACGATCATGCCCGCGCCGACGGTGGCGTTCGAGATGCGATCGATCAGGATGAAGGCGCCGGTGGTGCGATTTTCGGCGAAGGGATCGAAGGCGATCGGCGCCCGTGTCGAGATGTTGCAGATGCCGACTTCATTCATTTCAAGCGACTTGGCCGCCTCATGGGCGAAGTCGTTGACATTGATGCGGTATTTCAGGTCGGTGACGGTGGCGCTGGTCTGGTCGGTTTCAGTGCGCAGGATGTAGGAGCGGCCCGGCAGCAGCGCATGCTCGTCAAACCAGACGATGTTGGCGGCGAACTGATCGGCGACCTGCGGCCTGGCCGCCGGCGAAACCAGCATATTGCCTCTGGAGACCTCGACCTCGTCGTCGAGAACAAGCGTGATGGCCTGTCCGGCCACCGCCTGTTTGAGATCGCCGCCATGGGCGACGATACGTTTGACATGCGAGGACTTGCCGGATTTGGCGACGACGACCTCGTCGCCTTGCGCAACGGCGCCTGACGCGATCGTGCCGGCAAAGCCGCGGAAGTCGAGATTGGGGCGGTTGACGTACTGCACCGGGAAACGGAACGGCTGCTCGACCGCAGCCTCTTCGACCGAAACGGTCTCGAGGTGCTCGATCAGCGTCGGCCCGGAATACCACGGCATGTTCTGCGAGCGGCCGCTGACATTGTCGCCGTAGCGGGCCGACATCGGGATCGGCACGATGGTCTGGAAGCCGAGATCGCGCGAGAACTGCCCGTAGTCCTCGACGATCCGGTCGAAGACCGCCTGGTCGAAATCGACGAGATCGATCTTGTTGACGGCCAGCACGATGTGACGGATGCCGAGCAGCGAGGCAATGATCGAATGACGCCTGGTCTGGCGCAGCACCCCTTGCCTTGCATCGATAAGCACGATCGCCAGATCGGCTGTCGAAGCCCCTGTCGCCATATTGCGCGTATACTGTTCGTGGCCGGGCGTGTCGGCGACGATGAACTTGCGCTTCGGCGTGGCGAAGAAGCGGTAGGCGACGTCGATGGTGATGCCTTGCTCGCGCTCGGCCTCGAGACCGTCGACCAGCAGCGCGAAATCGATGTCATCGCCGGTCGTGCCGTGCTTGCGCGAATCGCGTTCGAGCGCGGCGAGCTGATCCTCGAAGATCTGCTTGGTATCGGACAAGAGGCGGCCGATAAGCGTCGACTTGCCGTCATCGACGGAACCGCAGGTCAGGAAGCGCAGCAGCGACTTCTTCTCCTGCGCGGCCAGGTAGTCGCGGACGCTGTCGGTGGGGGCGAGGCTTTTTGCCATGATGTGACGCATGGTCAGAAATACCCCTCGCGCTTCTTCTTTTCCATGGAGCCTGCCTCGTCACGGTCGATGAGGCGGCCCTGCCGCTCGGAAGTGCGCGCGGTAAGCATCTCGCCGACGATGGCTTCGAGCGTGTCGGCATCGGACTCAATCGCGCCGGTGAGCGGATAGCAGCCAAGCGTGCGGAACCGCACCAGCCGGTTCTCCACCGTCTCGCCGGGACGCAGTTTCATGCGCTCGTCGTCCTTGAGGATCAGCATCCCGTCGCGTTCCACCACCGGCCGTTCCTTGGCGAAATAGAGCGGCACGATCGGGATGTTCTCCTGCAGGATGTACTGCCAGATATCGAGCTCGGTCCAGTTCGACAGCGGGAAGACGCGGATCGATTCACCCGATGCGATGCGGGTGTTGAATATCTTCCACATTTCGGGGCGCTGGTTCTTCGGATCCCACACATGCTGGGCGTTGCGGAACGAGAATATTCGCTCCTTGGCGCGCGACTTCTCCTCGTCGCGGCGGGCGCCACCAAAGGCGGCATCGAAACCGTATTTGTCGAGCGCCTGGCGCAGCGCCACGGTCTTCATGACATGGGTGTGGGTGTTCGAGCCGTGGTCGAACGGATTGATGTTGTCGCGCACACCGTCTTCATTGACATGGACCAAGAGGTCGAAGCCGAGTTTTTGCGCCATCTGATCGCGAAAAGCGATCATTTCACGAAATTTCCAGGTGGTGTCGACATGAAGAAACGGGAACGGCGGCTTGGCGGGATAGAACGCTTTCATCGCCAGATGCATCAGCACGGATGAATCCTTGCCGACCGAATAGAGCATGACCGGCTTGGCGAAGGCGGCCGCAACCTCGCGGAAAATGTGGATGGACTCGGCTTCAAGCCGCTGCAGGTGCGTAAGCGCAATTGTCATGGACTGTAAGCGTTCTCTCGTGCCTTGCGACAGAAGACCTTGCGTCAAATCATCGAGCTTTGTGCCCGGTTTCAAGCTTCGCTTCTGGACAAAGTGTTTCTTGCGGGCGTTCTAGCAGATCGGCGCACGGCAGAACAATGCAAGACGAGCCCGGCACCGGTCAGTTCGGGAATGATTTTTCCATGCTTTTGGCAGAACCCGGAAATTTCTGTTCGCGAAGCTTGCAACCAGGAAAATGCTAGGAAAAAATTGCCCGGCAGACCATCACAACAAACGCTTCTTGAGCCCCTCCCCATCGTTGGGCATGGGCAACCGATTTTAGGCGACGACAAGCTCCGCCGCACTATCGAAAAGACAGCCCAGCCGCTATACAACCTGCGGAAGCGGGCAAGATGCGTCATCAGGCATGGGCAAATTTCAACGCGAGCACATTCGGTTCCGTCGAACTGGATGTGCCGCATAGAGCTACTCGAGAATAGCGAGCCCGAAACTTGACCCGGCTTTCGTCTGCAAGACTGCAACTCACGCCTTCGCGGATCAATATCTACTTTTCCACCCTTTGCTTCTTTTTCCCACCGGTTCTGGGGTCGGTGGTCAGCTTCGTGTTCAATGGTGGTGCCCTGTGGTCCGTCCTGCTGATCGCCTTCAGGAAAAGACGCTTCAACATCGACCCGGCGATGATGGCGATGACGATCGCGATCTATGCCTATTGCGCGGCCAATCTGGTGGCGTCCCTTGTCAACAACGCGATCGCCAGGGATGCGCTGCACCTGATCCCGCTCGTGACCTTCCTGTTTTTCCCCATCTCCTATTCGACCTGGAGCATTACGCACAAGACAACGCTGGTGCGTATCATCGTGCTGAGCAGCATGGCGGCCTGTTTTGTCGCGCTGCTTCTGGCGATCTTCCAGCAACATTGGCTTGGTATCCGCGCCGAGGGTGGGGCTGGAAATGCAATCGTGTTTGCGGAGGTGCTCTGCCTTGCCGTGATGGTCTGCGTGGCCGGCGCCCTGTCGGATATCGCGAGACATCGGATCGCCCTCATTTGCGCGGCAATTGGCGGGACGATCGCCATCATCTACTCCGGCAGCCGCATTGTCTGGGTGGCAGTGCTGATTGCCGGTGTCGCCGTTCTGCTGATCAACCAGCATAGGCTGAAAGGGAGGAACGCCATTCGCTTGCTGGTGCTGTTGCTGGCGGCTGGCGCCGTGATCGCGGCTTTCGGCTTCCAGACAATATCCGGGCGTGTCGACTTCATGCGTTCCGACCTGGACGCGCTCGCCACCAATGGCGACCACACGACGCCTATCGGATTGCGATTCGCCGTGTGGGATATCGGCCTGAAGGCGTTTCGCGAGATGCCTTTGTTCGGACACGGAGTGGGGGCCACCCAGACCTTGATAAAACAGGGCTTCCGCGATCAGTTCGGGATGGATGCAGGCTTCAATCATTTCCATAACGGCTTTCTCACCGCCCTGGTGCAGGCGGGACTCCTGGGTGCCGTGACGCTGGCGGCGATCTTTGTCGTTGCCGCCAGGAATGCCGCCGTGGTTTTGCGAAACAGCGCCGATCCGATCGAGCGCTTTGGCGCTACAATGATTGTCGTCGTGGTGATCACCTATCTCACGTCCGGGATGACAGGCATCCTGATTGGTCACGACATTCTGGACTCTGTGCTGATGGTCTTCTTGGTGTCGGGAACGTATCTCGCCTCGGGCCGTCAGGCTCCGCTGCCACAGGACCAGGCGCTTGCGCCCGAGACGAAAGAGCGAGTGCTGCCGCCTGTGACGGAAGACGCCCTTCTTCCAGCAATGGAAGACCGGGCGCTTCGATCCACCCGATAGCAGTCTGGGCAAGACCAATGAAAGTCCTGGTCACAGGCGCGACAGGCTTCATCGGCCGTCAGGTAGTCAATCGGCTTCGCGCGGCGGGTGCCGAGCTTCGCCTCGCGTCCCGCTACCCGCAGAGGCTAGGTCCGGGACATGACGCCATGCAAATGCCCGGTTTCGACGCGCCGACGGCTGCCTTCCTGGCGCTTGTCAGGGGTGTTACGGATGTCGTTCACTGCGCGGGCCTGAACAATGATGAAGGCGACGCCACCGAAGCCGATTTTCAGGCGGCCAATGCGGAATTGAGCACAAGGCTGGCGCAAGCGGCTGCCGAACAGGCAAGCGGACGGTTCATCCAGCTCTCCTCGATCCGCGCCGTGATCGGCGCGCGCGTCAGCGCAACGATCGACGAGGACACGATCCCCGATCCGCAATGCGCCTATGGGCGTTCGAAGCGCGACGCAGAGATCAGGGTTCTGGACGCCTATGCGTCGCGTGGCCGTTCCGACGCCACCGCATTGCGGCTGCCGCCGGTCTACGGAACCGGCATGAAAGGAAACCTGGCGACGCTGATGCGCCTGGCCGATACGGGCCTGCCGCTGCCGACAGGCGCGCTGACGGGAACCCGCTCGCTGCTGTCGTCGCAATCGACGGCAGACGCGGTGTGGCACCTGCTCAGCCATTCGGAACCGTTGCGCCCGATCTATTTTGCCAGTGATGTGCCGCCGGTCTCGATCGCCGACATTGTCGGCGCCTTTCGCAGCGGTTTCGGACGGCCGGCGCGCCTGATGGCCGTGCCGGCCGGGCCGCTGCGGGCAGCCGCGATCCTCCTGGGCAAGCGGACGTCCTGGGACAGCCTGACCGCGACACAGATATGCGCCCCTTCCCTTCTCGTATCCGAAGGCTGGCTGCCGGAAACCGGCACGCTGGAACGGCTGGCCGAGATAGCGCGGCTCAGAGATGTTCAACCGCCATTGCGGTAGAGCGTGCCAAACAGGATGCGAAGGTCGAGCCAGAACGACGCCGCCTTGAGATAGGCGGCATCCGTTTCAGCCAGCAGCCGAGGGTTCGACATGTCGATGCCCCTGATCTGCGCCATGCCGGTAATGCCCGGACGTGCCGCCAAAACCCCCAGCCGCCTGCGACGCTCGATCAGCTCCGTCTGTGTCGGCAGGCAAGGGCGCGGCCCGACCAGGCTCATCTCGCCGCGCAGAACATTCCAGAATTGCGGCAGCTCATCGAGCTTGAACTTCCGCAAGGTCCGTCCAACCGCGGTCACGGCATTCGCCGGCGCCTCGTGCGAGGGCAAGGACGGCGTTCCCTGCACCATCGTCCGCAATTTGTGGCAGCGAAACAACACACCATCGCGACCGACTCGCGTCTGCGAAAAAATCACCGGACCGGGCGACGATGCCCGCACCGCAACGACGCAGAGCAACAGAATAGGGGACGTCACCAACAACAGCAGGGCCGTCGCGACGAGATCGAAGGCTCGCTTCAGCTGCAACGTATCTAACCTGCTTGCCCGACAGTTCTCGAGCCAGTTTCCTGCGGCATCTCGGGCGCTGGTGGCTCCGGCTGATGGAGTTGCGCCAACACCCCGAGGGCGGAGGCCTTGTCCTGGTTCTTCATTGCCGCCTGCAGCGCGGCCAGCCCGGCCTGAACCGTCGGCCACGCCACCACATCGGTTCTCAGGCCGAAGATCTTGGCGATGTCGAGCGTGACGATCTCTTCATTGGCCCCTTGAAGCGTCTCATGCAGCTTTTCACCCGGCCTGATGCCGGTGAAGCGGATCGGGATATCGGCATAGGGCGTCTTGCCGGCCATGCGGATCATGGTTTCGGCGACTTCGAGAATCGGCACGGGTTTGCCCATATCCAGCATGTAGATGGCATAGTCGTCCTTGCCTTCACGAGACTGTGCGTCGGCGGCCGCCATGATGACGAGGTCGACGGCTTCCGCCACCGTCATGAAATAACGGGTCATGCGTCGATCGGTAATCGTGACCGGACCGCCGGCCTCGATCTGTGCCTGGAAGATGGTCGCCACCGAACCATTGGAGCCAAACACGTTGCCGAACCGCACGGCTATGAACTTGGTGCCGGAACGGCGCCCGTCCGGCGCGATTGCGTGGCTTTCGTGCAGGGCGCTGACAAGCTGCTCGGCGGCTCTCTTGGTGATGCCAAGCACCGAGGTCGGATCCACGGCCTTGTCGCTCGATATCAGCAGGAACTGTGGAACCCCACATTTGGCGGCAACCTCAGCGCAGACAAGCGTGCCGAAAACATTGGTCTGGATGGCCGATTCCCAGTTCTCCTCGAGCAGCGGGACGTGCTTCAGCGCGGCGGCATGAAAGATGATGTCCGGTTTGAATTCCGTGACGACACGGGTCATCTGGCGACGGTCCGCGACATCGACAATGCGGACCTTCAGGCGATCATGGTCCTTCTCGTCGACATACTGGCTCAACTGGAAGATGCCGAACTCGGAATTGTCAGCGACCAGCACCGCCCCTGCCCCCAGCTCCAGCGACCGCTTGACCAGCGTGCGGCCGATGGATCCGGCGCCTCCCGTCACCAGGACGCGCTTGCCGCCGACGAAGGCACCAATACGGGCGATATCGGACGGCACCGTCGGGCGGCGCAGAATCGTTTCCATCTCGACTTCGTCGAGAACGATCTTTCCCTCCTGCCCGAGCTGTGAAAGCCTCGAGAACTGCAGGACGGCTATGCCGCCATGCCGGGCGACACGCACAAGCTCGGAATACTCCTCGATCTCATGCTCGACGCCGCTGCCGAAAATAAGCAGGTCGATGCTCTTGGTGCCGGCGGCGTAGTCCTCCAGGACATCGATCAGGCGTGGCCTGGAAGCGACCACGGGAACACCTTGAATCCGGGTGCCCAACGGCGCGCCGCGCTCTGTCGCCATGATGCCGGCGATGGAATAGTCGGCCGGCTCTGCCGTGCGCGTGAAGCGAATGATCAGGTCGGCCTCGCCAAGCCGACCGACGAACAGCGCCCGCCTGGCCTGCACTTCAACGGCCTTTTGGGTGAGGATGCCCCAGCTCGCGCCGTCGCGAAGAAATCGGTAGAAAAGCCGAGGCGCCGATATGATGGTGAAGGAAACGAGGAAGAAGACGATGAATTGGCGCTCGTTGAGACCAGCCACGGGCTGGAAGAAACGAGACGTCAGCGAAAGAGTATAAAGCACGACCGTCAGAATCGCACAGCTCTTCAGAATGTTGAAAAAGTCCGGGGTCGAGGCAAAGCGCCAGATCGTGGTGTAGAGACCGCAATATCTGAACAGCAGGTGACTGATAAGAACGATCCCGACCCAGGTGAAGAGGCCTTCGTTGGAGAACGCATCGAACGAAAGATTTGACCTGGAAAGGACGAGACTAAGCGCCACCGCAACCAGAACCATGGCCATATCCTGGACCATGATGATCGCGCGCCGCATCTCCGGCCGACTTCCGGACACGGCTTTTACATAGGAAGTCATTGGCCAGTACTACACTCCAGGCGAAGGATTCGAACAGTACAACCTAGCGCGATCGAATGACATCCCCTCATCGATCGCTCGTTTCGAAGTTCTAGCCCTCAGCCCCCGCTGCAATCACCGCATAGCGTGGAGTTGCGGCCATCGCCAGAGTTTTTTTGATTTCCGGTTGGGCAGGCCCTTGGGCGACATGCATCAAGACCTGAACAGCTCAAACAATCCGCGCTTGAAGTTGTCATAGGCGAATTTCCGGGACGAAAGGGCTCTGGCGTCCTCCTGCCGGCGCACTGCAGCGGAGCGATCCGCGAGGATCGACATAACCCGATCGGCGAATCCCTCGCAGTCGCCGACATCGACCAAATCCAGGGAGGCCGATGCATCCCCCAGTTCCAAGGTAATGAGAGGAATGTCGGTGGCAACCACCGGCACGCCCAAATGCAGCGCCTCGGTGATCTGCGTTGGGAAGTTCCCTTCCATTTCAGATGTAAACAGCAGGCACAGCGCGTTCTTGTACAGATATCCGAGCTCGGCGTCGGTCAGCTCCGAAAGCGAAATCAGATGCTCCTCGGCTCCGGCCGCCGACTTGCCTGTCAAAGGCGTGGTCAAAATCCCGGTCAGTTGATCCTTGCTTCCGGCCGCCTTCAGCCGCTCGTTTACGATCGCCACTGTCCTCGCGAAATCCACGAGCCGCTTTGAAGGCCGGTTCCTGGTGGGATAAAATACGTAGTGCGCCGGCAGCGCTCCAAACCGGTCGAGGGATTCGGCGACACTTGAACCGTCGTTCAGGAACGGCAAGGGAATGTGGGCGATGGTCTCAGGCCGCGGGGCCAAGACGGTCTGAGGCAAATAGGACGCGGTGAACGCGGAGTTCGTCAGGATGCGGCGCGCCTTCGCGACCATCTTTTGACCGATCATGGCGGTTTGCTGCGTGGCCCCCATCTCGGYCGAATCCTTGTAGAAATGGGGCATATAGTCGGGAAGATAGAGAACAATATCCTTCCCATCTAGATGGGCAAGCTCGGGAAACATGTAGTAGTGCGGTATCAGAACGTGATCGATGTTTGTATCCGCATTGATCAGGTCGACGTATCTGGCCCTCGGCATAGTGCCGTTCGCAAGCTTGATATTATTTACTTGTTGCTCCACCTTGGCCAGGATTTTAAAAATTGCCAGTAATGCTGTCGATACCAGCGCGCGCGGCATCTTTTTGAAATCCCTCGTCCGATAGAGCGTCTTGAGATGATCGAGATTGGCGGAGAATGGCCGCATCCTTGCAATCTGGCGAAGGCGGCCTACCACTTTAATGGCGTTTCCGCCGCCGGCAACATCTTCTTCAACGACCATGATCCTCAGATCGTGACCGGCAGTGGAACTGAGGAAGCCGTGAATGCGACCGATGTCCTCCTTGCGGCTGGTGACGACAACCTTGAAACCAAGATCGCATATCGCACGAATGATTTGACGGACAACGCGCGCGATGCCCTCCGAACAGTGGTATTCGCCATTGTGGCGAACGACTAGCGGCCCGAAACCGTGGAAGGCGACAAGAACGGTTTCGGCGACCGGCGCTTCCACTTTCACGCTTGGCTTATAAATCAATTCCTGTGCCCGGTTCGCCCCCGCTTCGCCAAGTGCCATCCCTATCGCCCGGTCGAACAGGGGCCACACAAATTCCGGCTGGTAGCGTTTGCGGACCTCATACTGGCTTTCGATCAGTTCGCGTGAGAGAGCGCTGTCGCCCTTCCTCAATTGCTCCGATCGCTTCACCAGATCTTCAATGCTGTCGACCCTGCCGGGCGCGTCGGCGGGGAAATACCGGCTGAGCAAGGATCCCTTTTTGAAAAGCACCGGACCGCCAAGCGTCATGAATTCTATCGGCGGCAAATAGCAGACGTTCGGCTCCTCATAATGGTAGGCAAAGCCACGCATCTCAGCGAATCGTCTTAGGAACTCGGGGCGCTCAACAGTGCCAATCACCCGTTCATCGCGGACGGGCACGTTTTGCGCACCGAAAATCCGATAGCCTTTCGCAGGAAAATAGCGCTTCAAGTACCCGTAATTCTGGCTGTAATAAGAATTGTCGACCACCCTCGGAGAGAGCAATCCAAGTTCCGGTACGGACGCTTCTATAGCCCACGTGTCTCGCAGATCAATGACGTCCTGCGTAAGGCAATAGGGAACGATCGTCGTGCGTGCTGTCAGCCAATCATCCTCTATGTCGGCCACCTTTTCGGAGTGCGGCATGAACCAGAAATCATTCCGCTCGGTGATGAGCGGCAGCCCTCCCAAATTGATAAGTTCATCCGACAGACTGTAGGGCTGGCCGTAGGTGCGATAGATGACTCGGCCATGGTACGCCTTCAAGAAATGCACCAGCCATAGCGGGTTGATGGTGACGATCGCCGCGTCAAAATACCCGTTCAGAACCTCCGCTGCCTCTGGCGAAATCTCATCATAAAAGAAGTTAGTCCGCCCCAGGATGTCCAAGGTCTCTTTCGGCAGGCTGGAGTCTGGTGGAACCCAATCGTAGACGGCGGACTGATCGTAGACATCGCTCAGGTAAGGCCGATTGAACACCTCGTAGCCTAGCGCTCGCAGGTGAGGAAGTTCGGTCTGCGACAACACCTTGTGCATGCCCAGCCAGAAAATTCGCTTCTTCTTATTCATCTGCTTTCCGGCTCTTCGGGAGGCGGTCTGGTATTGCAATGCTCTATCGGTTGTCAAATTCATCTCGCCAGGGCAGATTAGTCCTTCCCTACGAAATCAGGCGATGGAGACAGGCCAAGTCAGGTCAGCGACATCAACTGAGCGACCCCTAGTCGGCGAGCCGACGTGATAGCTGTCGCTAGCGCCTGTCCAAGCTCGACACCTTCATCTCAACCTTTGATATCGAGGAAATCATCGTGTATGGCAACGCAGTAGGATCTGCCCACAGGACCCATTTCGGAGCAAGATTGCGGAACTTCCAACAATGACTGCACATTCCCTTTCCCAAAAGCGCGTTCTGGTCGATGGTCGCGTTTATTCCTCATCTGCCTTCGACCGGGGGATGGGGCGTTATGTCACGCATATTGCTGAACAATTGGACGCCGCCGGATACCTCGTAACCATCCTGTTGTACCGAGATTGCTACCTTGACGCAGACTCTGCGCTTTTGAAGCGGTACGCCATCCGCTTCGCAAACCACTCCCCAGAAAATTTTGGCGGGAACCCAAGCGAGAAATCAGCGCGCGCTCACGAGTTTACCGCATATCTGTCGGCACTACTCGAGGCTGAAGCTTACGATTCGTATATCGATGCCACGCCATTCTTAGGACCTGCCAGGTTCGACATTTTTTCGTGCCCTGTCACCGCAGTTTGCTACGACTTCATTCCGCTGAGGCATCCCGATTTTTACCTTGGCAGCGACGTTGTAAGGCACGAATATTACAATGGCCTTGCACGATTAACCAAGGCCGACCACATAATTTGCATATCGCAGACAGTACGTGACCTAGCGAGCCGACATCTTGCGATTAGCGATGATCGCCTCAGTGTTTTGTGCCCTACGCTAGAAGAGCGATACCTCTCGCTTGACCAATATCCTGCCTCCGCCCCGAACAAAAATCTCTTTACTATTCTAGGCTTCCACAAATCAAAAAACCCGGAAGGGTCACTAAGGATATATCAGCAGATTTTACGGGCCGGTCTCATAAGCGTACGATTGAATGCCCCTAAACAGGACCAGCTTGATATCCTTCGCCATGCAAGACTAATTCCAGAGGGCGCACACGTAACAGCTTCAGTTACTGACGAACAAAAGTTCGCTCATCAGTCCGGCGCATTGGTTATCGCTCAATTATCCCTGGAAGAAGGATTCGGCATCCCCCTCTTGGAAGCCGTGTTTCTAGGCAAAAAAATTCTCGCCCTGGATATACCGATAAATCGTGAACTGTTGAAGGCAGGCACGGTAGGGCGCGAAAGCGCGGTGTTTTGGATTCCGCCAACCAATCAAACTCTGGACCTGCCTGCTTTTGAGCATTTTTTGAAGACACCTGTTGATCATAGATTTCATGATTCAATACGCAATGCCTATGTGGAGCATTGGGGAGCATCCTCGCAGTTGATTGCGGATGCTTTGCAAAGCGCGGAAGCTGAGTATCACACTTGGTGGGAACGGGTTCAGGCCAAGATCTTCTCTTCCATTCCTGGAACGTCATGTGGCGTGGCGGATTACTCAGTAGCGTACGCTAGAAGCGCGACGGGAAATATCGCCTTCTTTTTTTCAGAGGGTGAACAGGAGAACATTTCATATCTTGAGAATATCAGGGTATTTACCCATCTTGACTTCAAAAGGTTTACTGGATCAAAATTTAGAAGAATTAAAGGCATTTTCAACCTTGCGTTTTCATCGGCGCTGCACGCAGGCATTCGTTTAATGCGCACCGCGTCACAATCGGGCGATGTGCTTCTAATACACGAGCGTCGCTATTTCGATGGACTGCGTGCAATGCAGATTTCGACAAACGGTATCGAAGAATTGCTTTTAGATATCGCTGCAGAAGAAACGGACGAAGGTCGAACCAAACTCGCGATCGACTGCGTTTTCAATCCTGCTTTCAATGGTAGAAATCAAATAGTAAGTCCGAGAGCTCCCATATCTTCACGCTGGCTAAGTAATTTGCCCGTGCGAGCTGTGTCTCATCTACCCCAGGCAGTACTCGAACAAATGCGTCTGCTGGAAGCGGGRCAACCCGGCTCTGTTATCAACGACCTCCAAGCGATCGAGCAGAACTTTGACTTTGTTCCGTTGGGCATCGACGATCGTCGAAACCCCGCTGTTCATCGTGCGTCCCGGTTGTTGAGGATACGTCGCGGGGTGCAGATGGACGATATCGTCATCGGTCACCATGGCCTGATCTTGAATGACCTGAAACAACTTTGGGATGTAGCAAGAACTTTAGTGAATGTCGCCTCCCAAAGAGATCGCGTTTCGCCTGACGGCAGAAGAGTATTCTTCTTCCTCGTGGGCAAAGTTATCGACACTGAATTGTTTGAACGGATTAGGAATGCTTTCGAAAGTGCCGGTCTTGCCGAAAGGCTAATCCATAGCAACCCTGCATATGAGAACGACTTTGACGCGGAAATCGCAGCGTGTGACGCAGTTGCCTGCTTTCGAACTCAAACACGTGGTCAGCTATCCCATATATTCGTTCGCGCTCTATCGCTAGGGACTCCCGTGCTCGTCAACGAAGGCAGTGGTTACGCATACGATCCACGGACAACGATCAAAGAAAGTGATATAGAAGGGGGCCTTCGGTCCGCAATAGAATTGCTAGCTGATCGGCAGCACCTGCTTGATATGCGCCTTCGTGCCAGGAAACATTACGAAATAAGTCACAGCGGTGACATGAGTTTAACCGAGATACTCCGTGACAGGTGAATATGACCAGCTTGCCCTACACCAAAATCATTGATATTGCCGATTTCAACAACCCCCTTCTACTGCCGCATTTGGAGGATATTGCGCGGGGCGAGATGCTTCGCTTTGGGCTGGATAGACCAGAAATAGTGCCCGATTCCAAACAATGGGAATGCGCGATGATGTTGCGCGCGCTCAGCGATCATGGCGTCTTACGGCCTGGAGCCTTGCTCGCCGGGATCGGAGCCGGGACAGAGGAAACGACATTCGCATTGGCAGCCAAGGGTTGCGTGGTGTTTCCAACGRATCGCTATCTTGAGAACACCCCATGGTCCGATGTCGCGCCTGCCGGTATGATGGTTCGCCCCTCTCAATTTTCTGAATACGAATATCCGCGCGGTGCAGTAATTCCTGTCCATACCGACGCGCGTGTACTATCGCTTCCAACAGGTTTTTTTGACGGTGTCTACTCCGCTGGCTCAATCGAACATTTTGGTTCTTTGGAGTCTGTCGCGGCATCTGCCGAAGAAATTGGCCGAATTCTGAAGCCAGGTGGAATCGCTGTGATAAGCACAGAGTTTCGCCTGGATGGACCGCTAGACAAGCGATGGTTCAGCGATGATTGTATTTTGTTTACACCATCACTTCTGCAAGAATTCATTATTGATCCATCGGGCTTGGAGGCGATCGGAACTCCACAATACACAACGTCTCATGATACATTCGATAGCCGCGTTGTTCTTCTGGATTTTCTAGATAAGGCCAAGAAGGTAGCATCCTTGTCCGACAAGAAGAACGCCTATCCAAATCTCGTTCTCTTTCACGAAGGCCACCTCTTTTGCTCGGTTCATCTGGCTCTCAGAAAACCGATAGCCGAAATCTTGCCAAAGAGCGTGCACTCCCGTGCGTTCGAAAAACTGGTAAAGGAAGAGGCCACCCGAGCAAGTGGCATTCTGACAAACCAGATAGCGGATTGGACACGCACGTACGGTACTGAAAAGCCGACCCAATGGGTAAACGAGGCAACGGCCGAACAGTTGAGGCGCTATGAACATGAGTTGGCCGTCCTGCGCGGCTCTCGTTCGTTACGCTACACTAAGCCGATTCGCGATGCTGCGAGTGCCGCACGTCGAATACCCGTTGCCGCAGGAACAGCACGCCTGGGGCTAAGGGCTTTTCGTGCAATCAGAAATTTGAGCCGCCGTATTGCCGGTCATCCATGACCTTTATCTCTTACGCGCAAAACTTCGAAGACGTCATGCTGTGGCGTGCCCTTAAGCACATCGAGGTGGGGTTTTATATTGATGTGGGAGCGGCGGATCCAACCGAAGGATCGGTAACTCGAGCCTTCTACGACCGGGGCTGGAATGGGATAAATATTGAACCCGAGCCTCTCTATGCCGCATCTTTGAGGGCGAACCGCCCACGAGACATTAACTTGGAACTGGCTGTGGGGGCTCGGGAAGGCAAGGCAGTTATTCACCGTATAGCTGGCACTGGATTATCCACTTTTGACAGAGAAATTGCGGCAAGACACGAAAAAGCAGGACATCCCTCGCCGCAGCCAACGGAAATCGAAGTGGCAACAATCGAAGGTATATGGCGTAGATATGATCTCAATACTGTTCATTTTCTCAAGATAGATGTTGAAGGCGCCGAACGGGATGTCATCTTGGGAGCTAATTTACCTAAGCACCGCCCTTGGATTGTAGTCGTGGAGGCAACTCGCCCGCTTTCTCCGCAGCGAAATTCAAGTCGCTTTCAGAAATTAGTTAGGGAATCAGGCTACAAGCTTCGATGGTTTGATGGTCTCAACGAGTGGTATATTGCTGAAGAGCACGACAATAGTCTGAGGGTTTCGTTCCAAGCGCCACCGAACGTTTTCGATGACTTTGTCTTCGCAAATCACGTGAACCAGGCCGGCAGGGCCGAAGCTGCCGAACGTCAAACCGAGCACGTCACGAGTGCACTGCAGCGCGCTGAAGAGCGTTTTGATTTAGCACAGCAGCAGATCGAGCAGTCTCATGCAGAGTTTTTGGCGGCGGAGGCTAGAGCGCAGCTCGCTGGGGAGCAATTGCTCAAAGAACAACGCCAGGTCGTAGAGTTGCAAAGGGAACTGGATCTTATGCGATCAAGCAAGTCTTGGAAGATGACCGCATCTCTGCGGAAGTGGCGGTCCAAGATTACCAAACTCTGACAAACCGAATCTCGCCTATGTACCGGAGACGACTGGAAAACACTCAACCGAAATAGGCAGGCAGGACCTCATCTGTAGGGCCGTCCATGCGCACACGGCCGTGTTCCATCCACAGGATGCGGTTGCAATTCTTTCGCAGCAGATCGCGCGAATGGCTGGCAAGGACGAGGATCTTGGT
>NZ_JBFTRA010000013.1:0-141969 GCF_056399285.1 Mesorhizobium sp. 01N446
GGCTGTCGGGACGTCGTCCTTGATGTCGATGGAGATGGTCGAGGTGTTGGTGTTACCGAGGCTGTCGGTGACGGTATAGGTGAAGACGTCCTTGCCGGCCTCGATGTTGGTGCTGTTGTTGGCGTCGGGCGTGGTGTCGAAGGGCTTGGTCAGCGTGTAGGTRTAGTGMCCGTCCTGGTCGATCTGCAGCAGGCCGTATGTGCCCTGCACCGTGACCGGGACACCGGCGACGGCCGATGAGGTGGCGCCTGCGATGTTGGTGACGTGCGGGCTGTTGGGATCGCCCAGCGTCAGCGTGCCGGCCACCGTCTCGGCGGTGCTTCCCGGATTGGAGCCGGTCACCGCCGAAGCGGCGAGATCGCCGATGGCGCTGGTGTCGAGAGCTGCYTCRTCRACCTGCACCGTCGCCGCGACCGGCTGTGGCTGGCCGTTGGTGACCGTGATCGTCAGTGTCGAGGGCGAGGTGTCGCCGTCGCCGTCCTTGATGGTGTAGGCGAACACATCGGTGCCCGATGCGTTCGGGTTGGCATGGTAGCTGTAGCCGCCATTGGCATCGACCGTCAGCACGCCATAGGTTCCCGTCACCGTGGAGCCGGCGATGCCCGTCCAGGCGATCGAGGCGATGCCGTCGGCGCCGGCCGTGTCGGCCGCGCCGGTGCCGTGGGTGCTGCCGGTAATGGTCAGGTCGCCATACTGGCCGTGCACCAGGATGCCGCCGGCCGCGTTCGTCACCTCGATCTGGGTATTGTCCTTGTCGGTGACATAGAGGTGGCCGATCGTGTCGCTGCCCGTGGTGATCGTGAGCGCGCCCGTCGTCGTTTCGCTCGTGTCGCTGTTGTTGTTGGCGTCGTTGTCGGCAATTTCGCCGGAGCCCGCTGGCAGGCCGTCATGCGGCGGAAGGCCGGTTTCGTTCGCCGCGCTGTGGCCGGATGCATCCGGATTCTGAGGCGTCACGTCGATCGTGGGCGTCGAGTCCTTCAACAGGTTGATCGTCACCGTTGCCGTCGACGGGTCGCCGTCGCCGTCAACGATCTGGTACTGGAACGTCACGGTTCCTTCCTCGCCGGCAGCCGGCGTGTAGGTGAAGGTGCCGTCATTGTTGTAGGTGACCGCGCCGGCGCCGCCGGTCAGCGAATTCGCCACATAGGCGACCTTGGTCGGATCGGCGATGTTGACGCCGTCCGCGCCTGGCACGTCGTTGGCGAACACGTTCACCGTCACCGGTGCGTTCTCGGTTGCCTGCGTGGCGATGTCATTATGCGCAACAGGCACGTCGTCCACAATCTGGACCGAGAGCGTGCCCGGAAGGGAGACGTCGCCGTCGGCGTCGGTCACCGTCACAGTCATGTTGTCAAAGATGGGATCGCTGCCTGCTGGATGTGTCTCACTGTGCTGCAGCGTATAGCTGTAGCTCACCTGGCCGGTGCTGGCGTCGTAGCCGTTGATGGTCAGCGTGTTGCCGAGCGGCGTGGTGATGTTGATCGGCGTCGACGCACTGTCGGCAAGGGCAACGCCCGAAATTACCTGGCCGGCAATGGTCAGCGAGCCGACACCGTCGGGCGAGGCGATGGTGAAGGTGCCGGTGTTGTGCTCCGACGGATCGCCATCGGCGCCTGGCGCCGCCGCCTCGCCGGAGCCTTCCGACCCCGAGCTTGCCGGCAGGCCCTTTTCATTGACGGTGGTGTCGCCGCCATCGACGGAAGGCGTCAGGTCGATGATCGACGGCGTTGAGTCGGGCAGGAGACTGGGGAACAGTTCACGATGTTCCGGCTGGCCGAACGCCAGATCCGTCGGCGGCAACAGTGCCGAAAGGCCGAATCCATCACCGATGCCGCCGGGAGGAACCGAGAAGTCTCCGCCCGCACTCGAGGTAGAACCGCCTGGGCCTGCCGACATCGATCCGTCGGCGCCAAAGGCGACATCGACATGGCTAGCTTCCAACGCCGCGATCAAGGCAACGCGCGGCACTTCGACGTCGCCGATGATGAAGGTAGGCACGTTCAGCGCGCCATCCTTGATGACGATCACCGAACCGTCGGCCTGCTCGAGCACGAGGTTGTGGCCGTCGACCTTGATGTTGTCGATCGAGACATTGGCCGGGAGTTTCACCACATGGTTGGCGTCGGCCACATATTCGTGCTGCGCGGCTGCCGCCGGCGCTTTCGCCTCCGCAGGTGCTTCCGGTTTGACGGGTGCGCCGCTGCCGACATCGACGGGAACCGGTTCGGCTGCCGCCGGGACGGCCTTTTGTGCCGGGGCTGCCTCGGCAACCTGGATCTGCGCCTGCGACGGCAGTCCGCTGTGTTCAGAGTGCTCGTCCCAAGAATGAGAGACGGTGTCCAAATCGTTACTGTTTGTCATGGCCAAACCCCTTCGGCATTTCCCGGAAAGAGACAGTGGCCACCTCTACTTTGCAACTATCATGCAATCCATTTCATATATTCCGATATGCTGGCTTCGGCATTTTTTACGCGTGGTAAACTCGAACCATATAACCGGATATACATGGGCTGGTATGCGATCCTTCTGAGGGAGATCGGCTCTGGTCACTTGGTAAACAGAAGTATAAATTCGTATAAAGTTTTACATAAAATAGGCGTTATCAAGTACAGGAAATTTATCCACCTTCCTTTCCAATAATTTGAGGCGGAATTGGTAGCGTCCACAGTCAAAGGTGGGCGTTATGACAAAAGAAAAATCTGCCCAGGGGGCAATCGGGCTCAAGGCGTTGCTGCTGCTGGTCGGCATCATGAGCCTGCCGCAGCCGTCGTCCGCGAGCAATTTCCCGGCGCGTGTCGATCCTGCCGATGCGCTGCTGGCGAAGGTCGAAACGCCTTCCATCCTCGGTGGCATTTCGCTCATGCGGCCGCAGCCCTGGAAGCCCGCCCCGGCCTACAGGATCGGCATGGTTTTCACCAGCTATGGTCCTGCCGCAGTCGATCAGGAAAACCGCTCTTCGACGCAAGACAAAGCCGGGATCGATCCCATCCAGACGGCGGCGATCATTCCCGGCGTGTTCGGATCGGTTGCGCTGTCCATGCATAATTTTCCGGTTTCGGCACGTTGGGCGCCGGTCTACAGGGCAATCGTCGACTGTTCCACGGGCAGTGCGTGCGATGGCAAGAACAGCCTCTTTGTCGCGATCGTCAATGCTGCCAAGGACAAGCGGTTTATCGACAAGCTGTCCTTCATCAACGCAAGCATTAACCACGCGATCGCCTACAAGAAGGACAGCGTGGTTTACGGCAAGCTCGACTACTGGGCCAAGCCTTCGGAAATTCTCGAGCGGCGTGCCGGTGACTGCGAGGATTTCGCCATTCTCAAGATGGCGGCGCTGCTGCGTGCCGGCATTCCGGCACAGAGCATGTCGCTCGTCGTCCTGCAGGACCGCAAGCGCGGTTTCTTTCACGCCGTGCTGTCGGTCAGCACCGGCAGCGGTGTGTTCATCCTGGACAGCCTGAGCAACGTCGTCTTGCGCGACAGCGATCTCCCCGACTACATACCATTGTACTCGTTCAGCACCGACCGCGCGTGGATCCACGGCACCAGGCCCGGCGCGGCGCAAGTTGCCGAGATCAAAGGCGGTCTTGCGACGGTCGCACCCGGCGAGGGCTTGCAGCAGTAGCGTTCCCAAGACAAGCGAAGCAGCCGGTTCGGGGACGCCTTTCTCAGAGGCACGTCACGTCGAGACGGATTTATGCGGCGTGCTTCAGCCGCCGAAGACGAAGGCCATCAGCAGCTCCGGCTCGATCACCGGCGCTCGCACCGCGTTCAATTGCCCCCGGTAGCGGCGGTCGCCTGCGCCGATGACGAAACCGGTGGCGACCGGCGTTTCGCCATTGGCGTCGAGCCGCGCGAATATGTCAGCGACATTGAGGTCCAGAGCAAGCTTCAGGTCGTGGCGCGCATCTTCGTTTGGCGCCACCGGCAATTGACGCCTGACCAGTTGCTGGAACGGCGCGTTGAAGGTCAGGATCCTCTTCGACGATGAGAGTGCAAAAGCTGGTGACGGACAGGCGACCAGAATGGCGTTGATCGTCTTGATCGACGCGAGCCTTCGCAAGGTCTGGTTTTCGTCGGCCAATCCGCGCATGCAGGCCACCCGAATTGCCGATGTCAGGTTTCCTGTGTTGGCATGGCTCTCGGCGATCTCGTCGATCAGCATGCCGATCGTGCATTTGCGGTTTTCGGCCATCTGCTTCAGCGAGGTCCAGAACGCCCGCTCCAGACGAATGCCGCGTCGTGTGCCGCCACGCGCCACGACACGGAATTCCAGCCCGAAATCCTCCGTCGCCATGGGCGGAAGCAGCCGTTCGCGATCGGCAGGAGGAGAGGTGGCGCTATCGTTCACTCATTGCCTCCTCGCGTGCCTTGTTGATCGGCTTCATCAGATAGGTGAGGATGGTTTTGCGACCGGTCTTGATGTCGACCGAGCAGATCATGCCGGGGATGATCGAATAGGTCTTGCCATCCCGCGTCAGCGTCGATCTCTCGGTTGCGACGCGCACCTGGTAGTAGGGTTCTCCCGTCTTCTGGTCGACCAGGCTGTCGGCGGTGATGTTGGAGACCTTGCCCTCGATGCCGCCGAAGATCGAGAAATCATAGGCGGTTATCTTGATCAGCGCGTCCTGGTCCGGCCGGATGAAGGCAACATCCCGTGGTGAGACCCGCGCTTCGACCAGCAGCGTCTCGGAAGTCGGCACGATGCCGGCCACGACCGCGCCGGGCTGCACGAAAGCGCCAACCGTGTTGATATCAAGCGTGTTGACGATCCCGTCGACAGGCGAGCGGATGTCCGTGCGCGCCACCTTGTCGGTGGCGCCGCGTATCGTCTCGTCCACCACCGAGAGATCGGCCAGCGCCTGCGTCAGATCGCCGAGCGCCTCTTGTTGCAACTGCAGGCCGAGTTCGTCGACCTGAAGCCGGGCCTCGGTGATGGCCGACTTGGCTTTCTTGATGGTTTCTCCAGCGAGCGTCAGCTGGCCGTTGAGCTCGCTCATCTCGCGCTCGACGCGGAGCTGCTCGGTACGCGCCATCAGGCCTTTCTTGACCATCGATTCGACCAGCTTTGCCTCCTGGTCGCTGACGGCCAGATTCTTCGTCAGGCGATCGGCATTGGCGGTCGCTTCGTCCAGTTCTTTCTCGCGCTGATCGAGGCGCGACTTGAGARCCGACAGTTTGACCTGGAAGTTGTCGCGGCGCGCGACGAGCAGCTTCTGCTCGTTGTCGCAAATTTCCGGGGCAACCTTCTGGATCTCGGACGGGCACGGAAATGAGCCTTCGAGATTGCCGGCCTGTTCGAAGTTGAGCCGGGCAATGCGCGTCTGCAGAGCCCGCGCCTTGGCCTGCTGCTCGCCAAGACTGGAGGTGTTGAACGTATTGTCGAGGCGGATAATGAGGTCGTTCTTCTTGACGACCTGCCCGATCGTCACGGCAATTTCCTGAACGACGCCTGGCTCGCTGGCCTGGATGATCTGGGTCTTCGAGGCGGGTATGATCTTGCCGTCGCCGCGTGCGATTTCATCGACCTCGGCAAAGGACGCCCAGGCGACGGAAGACACGAAGAGTGCCCCGATGATGAATAAGGACGCCGACGCGAAGAGCGGCGGCCGGTCTTCCCTTGCAAGCATGTCCTACAACCCCAACGCATTGAATGCGTTCAATAAGTCTGTTTCTCAGGCGTTTGTTTTCTGCAGCGCCTGTATCACTTGATCCTTTGGTCCATCGGCAACGATTCTGCCTTGCTCGATGACGATAAGACGGTCGGCCAGCTCGAGCATGCTGAAGCGGTGCGTCGAAATGATCAGCGTCGTGCTCCGGTCGAAAGCCACTTTGAGCTGCTTGATCAGCTGGCGCTCTGAAGCCAGATCCATCGAACCCGACGGCTCGTCCAGGAAGACGATTTTCGGTTTGGTCAGCAGCAGACGGGCAATCGCCATGGTCTGTCGCTGGCCGCCCGAGAGATTGGTGCCGCGCTCGCCGACATTCATGTCGTAGCCACGCGGGTGGCGGGAGACGAAATCGTCGACGCCGGCAGCCTTGGCCGCTTCGACGATCTGCTCATCGGTCGCCTCCGGGCAAGCCATCAGGAGGTTTTCCTTGATGGTGCCCGAAAACAGATCGTTGGCTTGCGCGACGATCCCAACCGCGGCGCGAACTTCCGATGGGTGGTATTGGCGGATGTCGATCCCGTCCAGCAGCAACTCGCCCGATGTCGGCAGGAAGAGCCTGCCGATCAGCCGGCCCATGGTTGTCTTTCCCGAGCCTATGCGGCCGATGATACCGATCCGCTCACCGGGCTTCACCGAGAAATTCAGACCGGTCAGGACCTCGTTCTCGGAGTTCGGATAGATGAAGCCGACATTCCTGAACGCCATGGCGCCATTGCGAATGGGCCGGTTGACGAAACCCACCGTATCCGGGCGATCCTCCGGCTGCGCCATGATCGAGTTCACCATGCGCAAGGAGAGCATGGCCTGGCGAAGTCTGGACAAGGTGATGGCGATCTGGCCGAGTGGGGCCACCGCCCGGCTGGCCAGCATCACGGTGCCGATGATGGCTCCGGTGGAGACGTGTCCCTCCGAGAAGGCGTAGGCGCCGGCCACGATCAGGGCGACGGTGACCATCTGCTGGATGGCCTGCGTTATATTGCCGGCGGCCGCCGAAAGCTGCTTGATCTTCTCGGACGTGTTGGACGCGTTCTTGGAATGCTCTGCCCATTTCCGCAACAGATACGCCTCGGCCCGCAGCGACTTGATCGTCTCCAGCGTGGAGATGGATTCGACCAGCAGGGCCTGCCGTTGCGAGGCTTCGTTCATCGAGGCCGCGACGCGCTTCCCGATGCGCCGCTGCGTGATCAGTCCAACGATCACGGACGCGACGAAAGCCAGCGCCGGGATGATGACCAGCCAGCCGCCTATCGCATAGATGACCAGGAGAAAAATGAACACGAAGGCCGTGTCGATGAACACGCTGATGGTGTTCGACGTGAAGAATTCGCGCACGAATTCATATTGCGTCACCCGATTTGCGTATTCGCCCGTCGAGCCTGGCCGTGCCGACAGGGATGAGTTCAGCACTTTCTCGAACAGCAAATAGGAAATGCGCAGATCGGCCTTGCGCCCGGCATAATCGATGAGGGACGCCCTGGCGGTCTTCAAAAGCAGGTCGAACAGGATGACCGCGCCGATGCCGATCGACAGCACCCAGAGCGTCGATATTGCCTTGTTCGGCAAGATCCTGTCGTAGACGTTCATGGTGAAGATCGGCGAGGCGATGGCCAGGAGGTTAATGAATATTGCCGACAGGATAACCTTCGAATAGGTGCGCCAGAACGGCCCCATCGTTCCCGTCAGCCAATGTCGCCGCTCGATCTTCGGTGCCGAACCGACGTTCATCCCTTCGGCAGCGTTGGCATAGGTTATCGAGAAGGAAACGCCGCCACTGATGTAGCTGGCGGCCAGCTCGGATTTCGTGATGGTTACGCGGCCGTCTTCCTGGGGAGCGGTGGTGAATGCGCCGTCCTCGCTTTCGGCCAGCAGGGCAACCGGCAACTGGCTGACACGGAAGACGATGGCGGGGAGGTCGATGCGCCCCCGAAGAAAGTCACGATGGCTGAACTCGGTGATTTCAAGGCCGATGCGCTCGGCAATATGCCGGATGGCATCGATGTCGATACGCGTGTCCGACAGCGGCACGCCGGCGAACAACACCGTTTGCGCGCTCGGCCTGCCGAGATAGCCGGCAACGGCAGAGAAGCAGGCCTTGAACGCCTCCTTCGGGGAGAGGATGTTGGGTTGCTGGTTCACGATCCGCCCATAGGGACTTTCGATCGACCCTTACCTCCGCTTACTTTTTCCTGACCGGTGCCAGAATATCGAACGGCACGTCATTCTTCTGTTCCGAAGGGGTCCGCGCATAGGTCTCGGTGTCGGCCGTTTCCGGTGCCGCGAACTCGGTCCGTGCGTAGGCCGCGGCCTGCTTTGGCGGGCGGATGTCCATCGTTTTCAGCAACTGCCCGGTGGCTGCCAGAAGCCGATACTGGGCAAAGAGAGAGGCGTAGGATGCGGTGTCGGCCAGCGTTGCCGTGTTGAACCGCGTATTCTGCGCATCCAGCACATCGAGCAGCGAGCGCTGCCCGACCTTGAATTGCTCGCGATAGGACGCAACCAGCTTCTCGCTGGACGCGGCTTGCAGCTTCAGCGTCTTTGCCAGGTCGGCTTGCCGGAAGCGGCGATCCCATGACGTGCGAACGGCTTCTTCGATTTCCCGCAGCACCTGGTGCTGGGCAAGCCGCTGCTCGCTGGTGCGGCGGATCTGCTCCTGCTCGTTGGCCTTGTCGATGCCGCCCCGGTACAGGTTCCACCGCAGCACCAGGCGTGCTTGCAGGTCGGACGTGTCTCCATTGTCGCCGTCGATGTCGTACCCAGCCCGAGCGACGCCTTCAGCGACGATCGAGGGGCCGTATTTCGCGCGGGCCGCGTCCACCAGCGAGGCCGCCGCTGCGATATCGCTGTTGGCCATATGGACGCGCGGATTGCTCTCGCGCGCAAGGCCAATCGCATCGTCCAGAGACCTTGGCAGCGCGCCGGAAACATCGGCCGGCCTCGATGCATTGGTCAGCGGCTTCCCGACTGTCTTGAAGAACCGTATCCTTGAGGCCTCCAACTCCTCCGAGGCTTCCTGCATGCGGGCCTTGGCCGCGAACAGCCGCTCTTCGGCCTGTTGCCGGTCGGCCTCGTTCAACCCGCCGCCGGCGATGCCTTCCTGGATGTCGTGGAGAATCCCTTGATGGAAGCCCAGGTTCTTCTTTGCCTCTGATACGATCGAAGCCTGAAGCATGTATTCGAGGTAGTCCTGGACGACTGAGAGCCCGATGAACTCTGACCGCTCCAGCACACGAAACGATGCGCCGTCGACGCGTGAGGCCTGGCGGTTCAGTTCGGCCCGCCTTGCGCCGCTGTCATAGAGCGTTTGTGAAACCGTCAAATCGGTTTCCGCCGGATAAAGCGCGTCGTGCTCTATGTCGAGTGCACGTCGCGACGAGTTGTCGAGGCGACGAGCTCCAGCCGACGCTTCCAGGTCGACGCTGGGAAGATAAAGCCCCTTGGCCTGCCGCAACTCGAACTCGATTGCTTCGCGATTTTCTATGGCCTGGCCGATCTCGGGATTGGATTCGACGGCAACAGCCATTGCTTCCTTGAGCGTAAGCGCATTCGCATTCGCACAGGTCAGCATCGTAGCTGCCATCAAAAGACCAAGGCGCCTGCCCATAGTCGAGATGCTTGTCGTATTCATTTAACCCGCCCCAACGTTTCCCCCACGCCCTATTCGAGCGCTGAACCAAGCCTGAGCCCGTCTCAGGGGACTATCCAACAATTCCAAGAAATATGTGAGTGAATATTAATTTAGGGTCATCTAAATTAGGGATTTCGGCCATAAGGTTGGGAAATGTAGCAAAAATAGCACAAAATTGGGGTCGACCAGGCTTCGGCCAAACGCCGCCTGATGTGGAAAGTCCAAACGCACAAACGGCTCAAGGCCGGCAGGGTCGTGTGACGCCCGCCTGAGCCGAAAGCGCGCGGTCGAAAATCTGATGACGTTCCGACCAAGATCATGCCGCGGCTGCATCAAGGACCGATGCTGAATCTCGGGTTGCCTTATGAACTCCCAAGCACGGCCGTAGTGGCGCCCCAGCGTTAAGCTTCGCGCAATCTCTGCGATCTATGCTGATGCCAGATTGTCGAGGATAACATGAAGCGCAGGCCGATATTACTCTTCGCTTTTCCAGCTCTCATCCTGATGGTTCTGGCGTGCGAGCGAATCGCGACCATGCTGCTCGGAGCCTATCCCGCCAGCCCCGCCATGTGGAGGGTCTGGATTGAACTGCGTCCCTTGTCGGCGATGTTCTGGCAACAGGTCGACCTTTATCTCGGCGGTTCGATGGCCCTCGATGCCGTCATTCTGGTTACGGCGGCAATGATGTGCTGGAGCGCTTGCCGCATGAGGCGGGCGAGCGCCTTCTTCCTGACCAATCACGTCGCCCTGGTCTTTGCCGGACTGATGATCGCTGCCAGCAGTCATTCGGAGACGGCGAGCACGCTGGCGGCAATTCCGATTTCCAACAGCCTCCAATTTGCTCTGAAGATCGATTTTACCTGGCAGAACAGCCTGGTGCTCATTCTGGGCTTCGCGGCCTGCGCGTACTGTCATGTCGCCTTCCTTCGCGAAACGCGGCTGCGCGGAGAGTCACTGGCCTTGCGCCTCTTGACTTTGGGACGGGATATTTAGTCCGGCGCACTTGGCTTTGCCGGAACTCGCCACGCCTCAATTGATCTTGCGATAGTAAACCTTGCCGTCCGGCGTTTCCGTTCGCTGGTAGCCCGGATTAGGGGCAGGGGGCGCGGCGGCAACCCTCCTCTTTGGGGGCCGCGGTGTATCGATAATTGTGGGTTCGGCCGCGACTTCGGTGTCAGGAGACGCTTCGGCCACGGTACTCGTCGTGACGACGGGTTCCGGTGCGCCCGAGACGCCAGCGTCGCTGGCCAATGGAAGGTTCTGTTCCAACCGGGCTATGTTGCCGTTGATTTCGTTGAAACTGCCCTGCAACTGGCTGTCCAGTTTTTCGAACCGGCTCTGAAAACCGTTGTTGACCGTGTCGAGCCGGGCAACGATCCGCTGCTCGAACGCGCCGAGTTCCTCGAGACGCCCCTCCACGGTGCGCAGGTCGTTGATGCCTCGGTAGAGATAGATGGCGGCGGTCGCGTTCAGCACGGCAAACAATGTCAATCCGACGCCGACCACGATGGCCAGCCGCGACCGGCTCGCATCCCTGTCGAGCAGTTGCGGTTCAAGCGGCTCGGCGGAGACAGTCGGCACATGCGGGTCGCTGATCGTCGTCATTGAACCACCACCTTGGTGCCGATTGGCACGCGCTTGAAGAGATCGATCACATCCGTGTTGGTAAGGCGAAAGCAGCCCGACGTACCGTCGAATCCTACACCTGAGGGATCATTGGTGCCATGGATGCGATAGAGCGTGTCGCGTCCGTCCCGAAGCAGATACAGCGCCCGTGCGCCCAGCGGGTTGTACGGGCCCGAGGGCACCAGTTCCGGCAGCTCCGGCTGGCGGGCGCGCATTTCCCGAGGCGGGCGCCACTGCGGCCATTCCGTCTTGGCTCCGACCTTCACCACCCCGGTCCAGCCAAATCCGTCACGCCCGACGCTGATCTGGTAACGCAGCGCCTGGCCCTGGCGGGTCACCAGATAAAGCGCCTTCTCGTTCTTGCGGATGATGATCGTTCCCGGCTGTTCTGTGGTTGTGAAAGCAACGGCCTTGCGCAGGCTGGGCCCCATTGCCGGCAACGGCGGCCGGTCCRAAAGTCCCGACCGCGCCTGAGCGGAGCCTTGGGCGGACAGCATCAGCGCCAGGCTGAGCACGCAAGCGCCGGCCAGCCCTGGGGCGATCCGATATCTACCGGGCAGCGTCATCAAGCCGCTCTTTGAACATCTTCTTCAAATCCTTGTTGAAGCGCGCCCGGCCATCCACTTCGGCGGGCAGGATCGCCCGGTTCAAGGCGTCGGTCAGAAGGGCGTTGTCCAGCGCGACCGATTTGATGTGCGGCGCCTTGAAGATCTTCTCGAGTTCGCTGCGCGAGAAATGGTTCCCGAACCATTTGCGCTTGTGCTTGTTGGCGACGAGCGTGATGCTGACCGCATTGCCGCGCAGCTCGCGGATCTTCTTGTAGAGCCGCTTGCCTTGCCGCAGCGAAGCGACGTTGAGTTCGAAGACGATGAAGATCTCGTCGCTCGTCGAAAGCACCGAATTGTGCCAGGGCGTTTCGATGTTGGGCAGGTCGATGACGATGTCGTCGAACCGGTAAGCGACGAGGTCCAGGAGCCGGAAGACGAAATCGCTGCCGCGCAGCTCGAAGGGCAGTTGCGGCCTCTCGAACGCATAGAGGGTGAGACCGGACGGGCGCGTAAGCTTGATGACATCCATCAGCTCGACATCGAGCCTTTCCGGCTGAGCGATGATGCCCGTCAGGTCGAACTGGTTGAACTGGTTGATATAGGCGCCGCAATTGGCGCTCTGGAAATCGAGATCGACCAGGCAGGTCGAAGCCGCGCGCTCAGCCGATTTCGTGGCCAGGAATTCGGCCGCCGACAGTGCCAGCGTCGTGGCGCCCGCACCGCCGCTGGCGCTGATGAAGGTGATGATCCGGCTCTTCGTTCCCTGGTTGCCGGTATCATGGAAGGTCACCGCGTTGAGCAGTTCCTTGCCGTCGAGCGGCTTGTGCAGCCAGTCCGAGGCATTCATGCGCACCAAAACGCGTGTCTGTTCCGACGTCAGCTCATCGGAAACCGCGATCAGCGGCACGGAAGCCCACAGCGCACGCGCCTCGACGATGCCGGGTTTGCCGAGCAATTCGCCATTGCCGAGATCGAGGATGACGATGCCCGGGCGCGTATCGGCCGGCGGCCCCTTGAGAAACTCATCCGTCTCTGAAATGCGAACATCATAGATCGCCAGCGCATCAAGCCGCGTCGCGACATCGCGCTTGAAATTCGGATCCGACGAGAACAGCGCCACCTGCTTTCGCTTGGTCGGTGTAACCTTGGTGTTGATCGCATTCATGGATAAGTGCTCTTCATGTCTTCGCCCGTGACCGTGCTCAGCATGGAGGGCATGGAGATGTTTCCAAATCCGAGCAGTCCGCCCAGAAAGAAGAATCGGAAGGTCCTGTTCTGCAGACTAACGGTGATTGTCGGCACCGGGCCGCCGAGCCGGGTCTGATAGCCTAGGCCCGAGGCCGTGTAGGTGATGACCACGTTGCTGCGCAGCAGGCCCGGAAAGAATTGGCACATGCCCGGCCGCGTGGTAGGTCGCTGGGCTGCGGTGATTGTCGGGCAGGTATCGTCGTTGGTGTTTGTTGTATCGCCGCGAAAGATACGGCTGAAGGCAGCAGCATTGAATGTACCGCCGTTGGTGCATGTGCCAGTAGTTCCGGTGTACTTGCAGACAAACGGACCGTAAGCGCCAGCGACAACAGGAGCGCCGGGCACCGCCGTGGGCGCAGCAGTTGTCAGATTGGTTGCAACGGAGTCAGAGATTGCGGCCAGCCGCGCTCCAATCTGGACAGCCTTGGTGGCAGCGTTCCATTGGTACAGCGCATAACCGAAATCGACGAAACCGAACAGAAGAGCAAACAGCAGCGTCGACACGATGGTCATCTCGACCATCGCCGCGCCGTCTTCCGATTTTGCGAAACGCCTGATCATCATCAGAATCGGATCAACCGCTCCTCATGAAAATCACTGAGCGTGATCGGACTGACGCCTATCAACGACAGCATGCCGATGCCATTGTAGGCAAAAGTGCCGGCAGCCCGTACGATACAGACCTGTGCGGTGGTGGAACGATATTTCGTGACGCCGGCAACAACTGCGTCATGACAGGATCCTGAGGCGGCGATGGTAACCGTCACATTCGCTGTCCCCCAGCCGGCGACGCGCGCGCTTCCTGTGCCTCCCGCGTTGCCGAACACCGCAATGTTGGCTGCGATGTTGGCGCAGTTGATCGCCGCCAAGCCGGCGTCGGTATACATCTGACTGTTGCAGCGCGCTGCATATCGGGCGCCGTCGGTCAGACCGGCTTCTATCAGCAGCTTGTCATGAATCAGGTTGCCGAATTCGAACACCCCTGCCGACAAGAACAACATTAGCGGCGCGACGATAGTCATCTCGACCATCACCGCCCCGCGATGGTCGCGTCGAAATCGATCGAGAGGACTGAACAGCATCTTCAGCATGGCCATCACCGATAGAGTTGCGCTTCGTCGCGCAGGAAATTGTCGAGCGTGCCACGGCCCCCCTTGCCGGTGATGTCGACAAGTTCGACTAAGATGTTCTTGCCGTCCTTGATCGGCTCGGTGATGAAGAAACTGCCGAAGGCATGTACGGGCACGTTGTCCGCGCGGCCGTTGAACCCGCCAATCGCGTTACAATCGATGATCGCGCCGTAAAGGATGCGTCGATCGACCGTGGTCACCGGCGTCTGGCTGCATGATGGCGTGCCGGTTTCGCCGCCCACGGAGGCATCCCCGACGATGCTGTCGTTCGTTGCGGGGTTTCCATCAGGATCGAGTTCGTAACGGTAAACCTCGTATCGTGTCGGCAGATTGGTGCCAGTGCCGGAAAGCGCTGACGGAACGGCACGCGTCGGATGGTTGGCTGCCCAATACCTGGCAAAGTTCCAATCGCCAGCACCCATGCGGCCACCCATCAAGGTGCAGTTGCCCGCGGATATGCAGGGGTCTTCCTCAAGGCCGATGCCCTTCGTCGGATCGGTCTGGAATGTCGTCTTGGCGTTGTTGCAGCTAATGTTCTTCAGACCCATTCGCACATTGGACGCGGGACCATTTGCCGTGCCGATGTAGGATTTGCTGATGCCGAACCGCGCATTCAGCCCATCCTGTACAGGGCCGGCATTCTGCCCGGGTTCGGTGTCGACGCCGTCCTGGGCATAGCATCCCGATGGTTTGACCCGAGCGAGGGACAATTCCAACTGGTTGGCCCCGTTGCCGTCAGGCGATGCCAGAAAGGCAAAATTGCCTGGCTGATACGAGCCGTCGTTGCGCAGGGTGATCTGGCGGCGTCGGTACTGCCGCTGCGTCGCTGCCTGTTCCAGCGAAACTCCACCGGGAGAACCCTCATATGGGTTGCAAATAAAGACGGGAGTGTAGTCGCAGACCGACGTCCTGAATCCCGCGACCGCGAGTGCCCCGACATTGAAGCTGTTGCTGGCAGAATTTCGTGTCAGGAACGACGCAGGAAAGATTGCGTTGAAGCCGGTGGGCGTGACCGTGACTTGAACGAAGTGTGTCTCAAGCTCGCCTGTCGCAGGGTCTGAACTTGCGTAATAGCTAGCCTGGTTCGCTGTCGTTATAGGGGTGCCGTCCGCGGCGGGGATAGCCTTCAGGAAACACCATGAAATGTTGCCGGCGCTGTTGCATCGCTGCGTGCCGCCGGGTTGTCCAGCGGTGAGGGTAAATCGGCCGGAGGTCGAGAAATTGCTTTCGTTGTTGACCAGTGTCGCCATGGCACGCTCGGCCCGACCCCAGGCACCGGTGCTGCCGTCCAGTTCCGCCGCGCCGGCAAGCGCAAAGGCGTCCGCCGCCTTCTGCAAATCATTGTGCAGATTGTTGACCCGGCTCATGTCGATTGCCAGCAGCGAAAAGCCGATGATCGCCGGCAGCATGACGCTGACGAGGATCAGCGCTATTCCCCTCTGATCGTGCCAGAACGCGCGAATGGTCCGCAGCATGGCCTTACTCTTTGCTCCCCTGACGCCAGGTTCCCTCGTTTGGCCTGGCGCACTGAAACCGCATCCTTCTGTTCAGTTTACGGCGTGTTCGTCGTCACCCCCGACCCCGCGCCGCCGACATTGACCGTAATCGCAGGCGGCGGCGGCGGTGGTGGTGGAAATTTGTACCTGTTGGCGACAGCGGCTGCGCGCGCACCGTCGCCTCCTATGTGTGTATTCCTGGACGCTGGATTGAACGGATCGACCGTCTGCAGCAGCGAATTGTGGTTCTGCGTGTCGCCGGCGGCCAAAGTTATCGAATCGTAGTGATTCAGATAGTCCGCGGCGCAGCCCGTCAGCAGGCCGGTGCCCAGAATGAGGACCAAGGCGCTATTTCTTGACATAGAGCATCTTGTCCTTCGATTTGAAGTTGAGCATGTGGCCATAGGGGCCGGTGACGCCGTCGCCCGTTTCATATTTCCGGATCATGTCCTTGTTCACCTCGAGCTGACCGAGCACGAAGAATTCCGGATCGTTGGCGGGCCGCGTCTTGTCGAATGGCGTCTCGAGCTGCTCGCCGGGCTTTACCGGCCGCACGAGGTGGGGCGTGACGATGACCACCAGTTCCGTCTCTTCCTTCTGGTTGCTCGAATTGCGGAACAGCGTGCCGATGACTGGCACCTGGCCGAGCCACGGCACCTGGTCTTGCAGCTTGGTGGTCTTACTGGACAGCAGTCCGCCGACCGCGAAGCTCTGGCCATCGCGCAGTTCAACCACGGTTTCCAGCTTGCGGTTGGTGAAGATCGGGTCGCCGGCGGTGGTGAAGCCATTCAGGTCGCTCACTTCTGGTGCCAGCTTGATGTGGATCTTGTCGTCGTCGAGCACGACCGGCGTGAACAGAAGATTGACGCCGAATTGCTTGAACAAGACCTGGACCTGGCCATTGGCGTCGAGGCTACGGACAGGGACTTCGCCGCCGGCGTTGAAGCTGGCCGACTCCCCTGAAAGCGTGGTGAGATTGGGTTCGGCCAAGGTGCGCACCACGCCCTTGTTCTCAAGCGCCTGGATGATCAGGTCCACCTTGATATTGCTATCGATGACACGAGTGATGAGCGACGCGAACGGGTTGCTTTGCGACAGCAGACCGCCGACCAGATCGCCAGCAGCGAGCCCGGTTCCGTCTGTGTTTGACGCTACGACGCCCGTTCCAACTTTCGTTGTGCCGTCGCTGTTCTTGCTTCTGATCGACACGCCGAGATCGCGGCCGGCGTTGCGTTTGGCCTCCAGGATTCGGACCGACAGATTGACCTGCTGGCTGTCATCGACCGTGACGGAATTGATGATGTCGTCGGGGCCATATTGCTTCGCCACTTCCAGGATGGCCGCCAGCGTGGCGCCGTCCTTGACATGACCGCCAAGCCTGACCCTGCCGTTGACCGAGCCGATTTCGATTCGCGACCTTGGCGCCACCTGGCGGATCGCCTGCGCCATGTCGCTGACGTCGACGCCGACCTCGATCTGGATGACGCCGAGCGAGCGCTTGTCGGTAGAAAACAGATTGACCGTGGTGGTGCCGGCACTCTTGCCGATGACATAGAGGGTGCGGTCGGTCATCGGCTGGGCATCGGCGATCTTTTGGTCGCCGACGACGATATCGCCAAGATTGGCATTCACCTGGATCGTTACCGATTGCGACATCGGCAGGAAAACACGATGGACACTGGGATTGGACACGTCGATGAAGCGGTCGGCTGCATTGGCCGCCAGACTCCCCGCCAACAGCGTCGCCATACTGGATAGCGCGGCAGCGGCCACTCTCACCCAAAACCCCTGCATCCCCGTCTCCCAACTGCTGCCCCGGCAGCCGTGCTTCACCGCATTCAAGCTTTTTATTCTAGCTTATTATTGTTGTCGCGGCACTTCATAAGATTCAAGCGTTATCCCCCGATAGACGCCGACAGTTGCCCGCGCCGGCGGCTCGGGCTGGACATATTTGACCACTTCCTTCGTGACCTCGTGCACCTCCGGCGCCGGGGCTGATACCACGATCGGAGCCGGCGGCTTGACCTTGCTCAGCTGGTCGAGCTTGTTTCCCACGCGGTCCACGGCCTGGGCCAGTCCCGCGATCTTGTCGTCGGCGCGCTTGCGTGCGTCTTCCGCGCTCTGACGTTCGGCTGCGGCCGCGGCATCGGCCGCCGCCTGCCTGGCCAGTTCGGCTTGCTTTTTGGCTATGTCAGCCGGCATTTCGCCGGTCAGGTCGGAAAGCGTCACCCGCTCGGTGACCTCGCCCTTGCTGGCAGCGGCCTGGCGAAGCGCCAGGGATAGCTGGCCAGCGCCCGCCGCCAAGGTAAGCTTCTGCGCATCCTTGGTGCTGGCCTCCACCGTCACCGACTTGACGACGGTCGGGCTGTCCTTGCTTTCATCGGCAACCTGGTCGACCGCGAGCACCTTCATGCCCTGCAACAGTACGTCGACAAAACTCTGGTCCGCGCCACCGTCGCTTCGCACGGTGCGCGTCAGCAACACGTCGACCCGGTCACCCGGGAAAACGAAGCCGGCGACGCCAAGCACGTCGTTGACGCGGATGGACACGGCCTTCATGCCTTCGCCAAGCACCGCCGAAAGCGTGGCGCGCTGGCCAGGTCCTGTGATCTTGCTGGCGAGTACGGGTTCGTTGACGCCGATCGACTGCAACGCCTGCTTGGTACCTCCGCCAACGGGAAGGTCCTTCGTCAGGAGCTCTTCTGTCGTCTTGAATGCTCCGGCCGGAACCGCGCCTGCGGGCCATGCGACTTCACGCAATTTGTCGGCGGACAAGGTGTCGCCAAATTTCAATGCCACCGCAGCCACCACGACCGTATCGCGCTGAACATCATTCGTCTGCGCAATCGCGCTGCGCTGATTGGCCAGCCAGATATTGGCGAGCACAACCGCCAGCACGCCAAATACGCCGGCGAGGACAATCATGATGACAGTATTTGCGCGCATGAAACTCAACCTTACGGTGAAAAACTAGCGTTCAAGGCGAGAATTTGGGCCCGGGCATGCCCGGGCCCAAAATTGTCGTTAGCCCAGGTTGAGCGCAGTGGTCAGCGTGCCCCACGATGTGGTCACATAGCCACCGACCAGAACAATCGCCGCGATTGCCGCTGCGCTGATCAGACCGATCAGGATCGAATATTCGACCATGGCAGCGCCGTTTTCGTCGTCGCGGAACTGCCGGGCCATCGTCATGAGCTTCTTCATGTCAATTTCTCCTTCTGGAGGTTGGAACCCGACGAGACAGAGCCAAGGATGAACCCCATACCCAAGCATCCCCCGTCATCTCGATCCTAGGTCCCGAGAAATTGCAGAGTCAAACGGGATTAATGGTTCCTTAACTTTCCAATACATGAACTGTCGAGTTCAGAGAGGCGTTAAGTTTCAGCAAGAGCTTGATTCGTCTAATTTTTCAAGCGCTCTTAACCATTCGTTCACAATTATGTCGCCAAGCTAATTAAGTGATGCTTACTTTAGCTGTATGGCATATTCCTTTATATCTAAGGGGTTATAGCCAATTATGGGGTGGATCCCCATGTCGGAGCACGCAAGGGGCGCAGGGGGCTGCAAAGCTTAGTTAGTCACTCATGTTTGGCGGCTCAGAGACAGGAAATAAAAACGATATTTTCCGGCGTCGCTTCTTAACTATGTTGAAAGTATTGGCCGCACCTGAGGCGCCCCGGCGCTTGTGCGTCGCTTGGTTAACGTTTAGTTTCCGCTAATATGCAGTGGAGGGTATAAGGGATTATGCTGGGGCGGTTCATGAAGGGTGGCGAGGCGCGGATCGAGCCAAGGGTGCAGTCGATTGCGACCCTCCCGGTTGCCAACGAGGCCCCGCCTGTCGCTGATCTCGAACCACATGGCGACGAGTTCTTGGCGCTGAAGGTGGATATACACAGGCATCTGATCGACCGTTTCAATCTCGCGGCGCTTGAAACTGCGTCGAAGGAAGAAATCCTGAACGAGATCCGGCCGATCGTGCGCGAGTTCGTACGCGGACGCAACGTGCCGTTGAACGCACGCGAACTTGACCAACTGACCAGTGACACCGCCGACGAGATGTTGGGTCTGGGGCCGATCGAGCCGCTGCTCAAGGATGACTCGATCGCTGATATCCTGATCAACACCCATAAGCGCGTCTTCATCGAGCGGCGCGGCGTCATTGAGGAGACGTCGATCCGCTTTCGTGATGAGGCGCATCTATTGCGCGTCATCAACAAGATAGTCTCGGCGATCGGCCGGCGTGTCGACGAGTCGGCGCCAATGGTCGATGCGCGTCTGGAAGACGGCTCACGCGTCAACATTGCCGTGCGGCCAATATCAGTAGACGGTCCGCTGGTCTCAATCCGCAAATTCTCCAAGAATCCCTATTCGCTCGAACGTCTGATGGCGTTCAATTCGATCCGTCCGCCGATGATTGATCTGCTGCGGATCGCTGTGCAGGCGCGTAAATCGATCCTGGTTTCCGGCGGCACCGGCAGCGGCAAGACGACCTTGCTCAATGCGCTGTCGAGCTACATTCCGTCCAGGGAACGGCTGATCACCATCGAGGATGCGGCGGAACTGCAGTTGCAGCAACCGCATGTCGGCCGGCTGGAGACGCGTCCGCCCAATGTCGAGGGCAAGGGTGAGGTTCGCCAGCGCGAATTGCTGAAAAACGCACTACGCATGCGGCCCGATCGTATCATCGTCGGCGAGGTGCGCGGCGAGGAGGCCTTCGACATGCTGCAGGCCATGAACACCGGTCATGAAGGCTCGATGACCACGATCCACGCCAACACGCCGCGCGATGCGATCTCGCGGCTCGAGCAGATGGTCGGCATGGCCGGCATGCCGATGAGCAATGATTCCATTCGCGCGCAGATCGCTTCGGCCATCGACATCATCGTGCAGACACAACGTCTTTCGGATGGCGGCAGGCGTGTCACCTCCATATCGGAATTGACCGGCATGGAAGGTAACGTCGTCCAGCTTCAGGAAATCTATCACTTTGTCCGCCGCGATGTCGGTGCCGACGGCTCCATTATCGGCGAGTTTCGCGCCACGGGTGTGAGGCCGCGGTTCGCCCAGGAAGCGGCAACTCTTGGGCATCAATTCGCCAAGGATGCCTTCAACCCGCAGGTCTCACTTTGATGCCGACGGGACAGACTCTACTGTACTTCATCTACGTACTGGCAGCAGCGTCGGTTATCCTTGCTGCCGAGACACTCTATGTGTCTTTTTCGGGGAGGCGAGCGCGCGTTACCACCGTCAATCGGCGTATCAAGCGATTGAGAGAGGAGGCGCCAGCTGAACAGACATTGCAGGGGTTGCTGCAGGAGCGTGGTCTGACGGGGAGTGGCGACTTCATCTTTGGCGCAATAGCGCTCAACCGACTATACACGCAATCCGGCATTACCGGTAATCCGCTGGCATTTGCCGCAGTATTTTTGTTAGCCGGTCTCGTGGTGGCGTTGATTTTGCCGTTGCTTCTACACTTCTCGGCCACTGTTGCGATTATTGCTTTTTTGCTTGTTGGCTTCGCATTGCCACTTCTCATCCTGCGGCGTGCGCGGAACAAGCGCGTCCAGAAATTTGCCGCCCAACTTCCCAATGCACTCGATATGATCGTTCGTTCATTACGTGCCGGTCACCCAACATCGGTGGCAATTGGACTTGTGGCGCGTGAGATGCCCGACCCGCTCGGCACAGAATTCGGGATCGTCTCCGATGAAATCACCTTTGGCCTCAGCCTTGAACAAGCCGTGCGAAAACTCTCGCAACGCGTCGGCTTCGAAGGCCTCCACCTTCTCACCATATCGCTCTCTATTCAGGCCAAGACCGGAGGTAATCTGACTGAGATGTTGTCAAATCTCTCATCATCGCTCCGTGAGCGTCAGAAATTGAGGCTGAAAATCAAGGCGCTTTCAGCTGAAGGTAGAATGTCTGCGTGGATAATATCGCTATTTCCTATAATTATGTTTGTAATACTTCTTTTAATTGCTCCAAGTTACTATGGAGATATCTGGGGCAGTCCACTCATAACTCCTGTATTCCTGATATTCGGAATATTGGCCCTTTTTGGCGATTTCATCATGTTTCGAATGGTCAATTTCGATTTCTGAGGAGGGCGAGCCATGACCGTTTTTGCAAGCCTTCAAAATTCCGGGCTGCTCGTATCAGCCGCGGTTTTCCTTGCCGCGATGGCGCTGTTCCTGTTCGGCGCATTCATTATCTTGCCGGCTATGCAAACGCGGAAACTGGTTGCGAAAAGCCTGTTAGCTGAGGGGATTGCCAGTCGTCGCTCGCTTGTGGGCCAGGAACACCTCGCCAAGATCTCCGCGCAGCGTCCAGTCGAAGCATATTTTCGATCGATAGAAAAGGAACGGGACGAGCCCAGCGCATTGGACGCGAAGCTCTTCCGAGCCGGCTTCTATCAATCAACCGCACCAATGATCTACACTTTGTCGCGCCTGGGCGCGGTCTGCATAGGCTTTGCGGTGGCGTACGCAATCCTGTCGCATATTCTGCCGTCTAAGGTGCCAGGAGTCGTAGCTTTTGCCGTCGCTGCCGTATTCGGGCTGGCCTGCATAGTCATACCGAGCATCGCGCTTGATCGGTTCGAAAATGGACAAAAGCAGGTTTATCGTCGTGGCTTTCCCGATTTCATGGACATGATGATCACTTGCGCTGATGCCGGCATGAGCCTCGAAGCGGCGGTCGAGCGCGTCGGAAGCGAACTCGCCAGCACCCACAAGTGGCTCGGCATTCAGTTGTCAATCATGAATCTGCAACTCCGCGCTGGCAAACCGTTACGGGACGCACTGCGCGAACTCGCGGACCGAATCGGGCTCGAAGAAGCGAGATCTCTGGCTGTGCTGTTCCGGCAATCGGAAGAACTCGGCACCAGCCTGACAGACGCATTGCGGGTCTATAGCGACGAAATGCGTAGTCAGAGAATCCTTCGTGCGGAGGAAATTGCCAACGCCCTTCCTGTCAAGATGATGATTCCATTAGGTCTTTGCATCTTTCCTGTCGTGATGATGATCGTGATGCTGCCTGTTGTCATCCGAATGAAAGGCGTTTTCTTCTAGCGGCTTATATGCTTTGGTCCTAAAACGAGTCGGGGACCCTTTGGGGGTACAATATGAAGAGGGCTATCGCGGTCACAGCCTGCCTACTGATGGTAGCGCTTGTCGGCTGCCAGACAAATGGTGCGGACACCGATGGTGTCGTGCGCACCAACGAGCCGTCGAAAGGCGATGTCACGTCCTTTGGCGATGCCTTCGACGGGCTGAAGACAGTCGGCAACGTCGAGTACTACGCCTCGGACCAGGCCGTGGCCGAAGCCACGAACCAGTTCCGTGCGGAAAATTACGGCAATGCCGGCGCGTTGTTCTTCAAGGCGACGCAACTGGCCCCCAACGACGGAGGCGCCTGGATGGGGCTGGCCGCTTCCTGCGATCGCATCCATCGCTTCGACCTGGCCGACCGTGCGTACGCCCGCGCCTTCAAACTGGTTGGCGCGTCGCCCGAATATTACAACAATGTCGGCTATTCCTATTTGCTGCGCGGCAAGCTGCAGGACGCACGCAGCAGTTTCCTCAAGGCCTATGAACTGGCGCCCAACGATCCGACCGTGGCCAACAATCTGAAGCTTCTATCGTCGAGCGTGCAGAACATCGAGCGCTAGCATGTTGCTTATCGAAGTGCTTCTGCTGAAGGCACTCGCCATACCCTTGCTGGCAAGGATTGCGTGGCTGGACTTCACGACACAGAAGATAGCCAATCGCGACGCGCTGCTGCTGCTCTGCCTTGGGGCGGGGTCACTGCTGCTGCTGTCGTTCCAATCCGGATCCTGGTGGGACATGGGGCTGAGCGCCATCGCCGCGCTTGTGCTGTTCGTGGCGCTCTTCCCGTTCTGGGTGCTGCGAAAGGTCGGCGCGGGCGATGTCAAGCTGATGGCGGTCATACCTTTCCTAATCGGCGGCAGCGGCCTTGCAGTGTTTTCGGTGCTTCTTCTGGTTTTTGCCCTCGCCACGGTTCTGATCATAAAAAGCCCGTTCATTCTACCCGCTGGCGCGTTCCGTCTTTATGTTCTGCATCTGGATCGTAAAGGCGTTGTGCCATTCGGGTTACCGATTTCGGTTGCGTCGATCTGCACTATCGCGCTCGAGCTTTGCATTAACATGATGGCCTAATCAATAAAACAGCATGATTGTGGCAAAAGACTTCTGTCAAAGCTTAAGCGCGTCTAGATTTTGATCTTATGACGCTATCTATTCATGCACTCGGCGAGTCAGTTAACCCGAAGGGCTAGATGAATGAGACTTCCATCAATAGAGATGCGTGATTTCATTGGGCGCGCAACACTGACAATCTATTTCACAATATGTGCCACATTGAAGGCCGTGGCCCTAATCACGCTTTTTCGCGACACAGATTGGACCGTCGGGCGAGCCATCGACATGGCCGCAGATGTTGCAGCATTAGGATTTCTCATTCTGATGGTGACTACCACAGTTGCACGCCTTCCACCGCTGAAAACAGCCGAAGGGATCGAACCCCGGATCGCTGCCCTTATCGGCTGCTTTGCCACCGTAACTTTGGTTGCTGTTCCTCGTGTCCGTACACCTCCCCAGACCGAACTCTTGGGCGACCTCACTACTATTGTCGGTTTTGCACTTTGCATCTGGTGTCTGTGGTGGCTCGGTAGATCGTTCAGCATCACCGCGCAGGCCAGGCGACTTGTAACCGCAGGCCCGTATCGGATCGTGCGGCATCCTCTCTATGTATGCGAAGCCATCGTCCTTTTCGGCATTGTGCTACGCAATCCGACATTCGCAACAGTCGCAGTCTGCGCGGTTGCTCTCACCTTCCAATATCGGCGCCTCGTTAACGAAGAAAAGGTCTTACAGGCCGCTTTTCCAGAATATGATGCCTACCGGCGTGCGACTCCAATGCTGATTCCCTCTCTGTTTCGATGACGATGGTAGTGACCGGCAGAATTTCTGCTTTTCCGTCGCTTCGCGCAGCGGTGAACAGGATAAGCACTAGTCTGGCGCTTCGGCGGCGTGCTGCGCTGGGCTGGCGTCGCCTTCCTGGTCCTAATTCAGCTCGGCGCCGTCCAACTGGCTTGGCATTACGGCATTGACGGATATGCTTCGGTACTGGCGACCCTGATCATATGGGCTGCTGCCGGACGCATAGCGAAAGCCTCGCTGCACACGGTACCGACCGAGCTTGGTCGTCAGGAATTGCGTGAGATCCGGTTCAAGTAGAGCGTCGATGGCTAAATAAACCATCACAGGGAGAAGGCACCATGGCACTTCACCTTTCGGCAGATGCCCCGGCTTCCGTCGCCCCGCAAAAATATCTCTTTGGCCCGTTCATCGACTTCTTCATGCTTGGCGGAAGCGCGCTTGTCATCTTGCCGGTGCTGTATTTCCTGCCGCTCCGGTACGAGGCCGCCGTGACGCTGGCGATGTTCCTGCTCTCGCACCTCATAAACCAGCCGCATTTCGGTCATTCGTACCAGATCTTCTACCGCAACTTCGCTCGCAAGCTGCGCGGCGACGGTTACAGCCGCAATCTCCAGATCCGCTACATCATCGCCGGCATTGTCGTCCCGTTGGCCATGACCGCCTTCTTTGCCTATGGCTCGCTGGCGGGCAACGCCCGCCTGCTGGGCAACGCAACCAATGCGATGGGCTTTTTCGTCGGCTGGCACTACGTCAAGCAAGGCTACGGCATGCTGATGGTGGATGCCGTGCTGAAGCGCAAATTCTTCAGCGAGCAGGACAAGAAGGTGTTGCTGTTCAACGGCTACGCCGTGTGGCTGTTCGCATGGCTTCAGACAAATGTGGTGATCACCGAAAGGCAATTCTGGGGTTTGCAGTACTACACCTTCGCGGTCCCGCCATGGCTCCTCACCATCGCCATGTCGGTCGCCGCTGCCTCCTCGGCGGCAACCGCCATGATGTTCATCAATCGTTGGCGCAAGCATGGCGGGGCGCTGCCCTACAACGGCGTCGTCGCCTACGTCGTGTCCCTCTATGCCTGGATCCTGTTTGTGACGCTGAACCCGCTCTGGCTGCTCGTGGTGCCGGCGCTCCATTCCTTGCAATATCTGGCGGTGGTCTGGCGCTACCAGACCAATGTCGAGCGCGATCGTGCGGATGCCGTCGAGAGGCCGCGACTGAAGGCCCTGTCCATTCTTGGACCGCGGTACAGGCTGCGGGTGCTGGCCTTCATCGTGGTCGGCGCAATTCTTGGGGCGCTCGGCTTCTGGCTGGTGCCGATGATGCTGATTGACCTGGTTCCCTACGACAAGGCAGTGCTCGGCTCGTCGCTTTTCCTCTTCATCGCCTGGATATTCATCAACGTGCACCATTACTTCCTGGACAATGTGATGTGGCGGCGCGGCAATCCGGAAGTCTCGAAATATCTGTTCCGCTGAAGCGATCGGCTGAACGCCTTTCGGGCAATCCGCGACTGTCGGGAAGGCCCATTCCCGGCACGAACACGATTCGTTAACCAAGATGCTGTTCATCGATAGGGCGGGGACGGATGCCCGTCTGCCTGGTCAAGCCTGCCAAGATCGGGCCTGCCAAGATCGGGCCTGCTTGTCGGGTCGAGCGCTTCGAAAAGAAGGCTCCGTCCGACCAAGACGTCAAATCGCCCGAAACAGCAACAATGTGCAAGGCATGAACGTGATTGAAAGCGAACAGAACGCGCCCTCCCATCGTTGGGCATGGCTGCCGGCCATTGTGGTCGCGTTCCTTTGCCTGTGCGTCAGCAACGCGTCCGCCGAGACGCGCGCTTTGCGGATTCAACATCTCCATACTGGCGAGAAGGCCGAGATCGTCTTCAAGCGCAACGGCCGTTACGATCAGACGGGCCTGAAGAAGATCAATTTCATGCTGCGCGACTGGCGCCGCAACGAACCGACCAGGATGGACCCGCGCCTGCTCGACCTCGTCTGGCAGGCCTACCGGGCCAGCGGCTCGACGGGCTATATCCATGTGGTCAGCGCCTATCGCTCGCCGGCAACGAACGCCATGCTGCGCAGCCGCTCGAAGGGCGTCGCCCGGGAAAGCCAACACATGGTGGGCCGCGCGATGGATTTCTTCCTGCCTGACGTGCCGCTGAAGAAGCTGCGCGACATCGGCCTCAAGATGCAGGGCGGCGGCGTCGGCTATTACCCGACTTCCGGCTCGCCTTTCATTCACATGGATGTCGGCAATGTGCGGCATTGGCCGGGCATCAGCCGCCAGGAACTCGCCAGGGTCTTTCCGAACGGCAACACGCTGCATGTGCCGAGCGACGGCAGGCCGCTGCCCGGCTTTGACCAGGCGCTTGCCGCCTATAAATCGCGCAAGAGCGCCGGCACGCCCAACATCGAACTGGCAAGCGCCGACGCCGGCCAACGCAAGTCGCGCGGCCTGCTGGGGACGCTCTTGGGCGGGCGCGGCGCCGACGAGGCGGAGGATGTCGCGGAGGCGGCGCCGGCGCAGCGCAAACCGGCCAAGTCCGTGGAGCCCAAGGCGGTCGGGCAGGGCATCGCCATAGTGCCGCCGGAGGCAGCCCAGCGGGCGGATATCCAGGTGGCTGCCGCCGGTGCGACGGAAGAACCGCTCGCCGAGCAAAAGAGCAGGACGCCTGAAGCAATCGTCATGGCGATGGCGCCCGAGACAGTGCCTTTGCCAGCCTTTGCCCCGCGCGCCGAGACCACCGCCAACATTCCGGTCCAGCAAACCGCACCATTCGCAATAGCCAGCGCGGATCCCACTCCGGCGGCCGCCGCGCCGGAGATGGCGGCGCTCACCGTCCCCTTGCCGACATGGCGGCCGCAAAGCCAGACAAGCGCAGCGCGTCAGCCGGATGCAGCCAAATCTGGCGACGCCGTCGCTGCCTTGCTGGCCATGCATCACCCCGATAACGGGCTCGATGGGCTGGCCGGCCAGCGGGCCGCGATCCCTGCACCGAAACCCGAAGATCGCGTCCGGACCAGCCCCAAGGCCGACCGTGTCCAGCCACGTCTCGATCCCGAAGCCACCGCCGTGATTGTGCCCGCCGCGTTGACCCGTCGGCCGCTTGAGACAGGTCGCGGCATCACCGGGGGAACCGGCTCGACAACGGCGCCCGTCATTGCCGCCAATTTCATCCGCACGGCGCCGGAGCAGGTCTATCTCGAGGGTTTCCAGCCGCGAGGACAGACGTCCGATCACCGCCGCTTCACTGGCTCCGCGGTGAAATTCCTGCCCATCGCCAGCTTCAAATAGGGTGCGAACGCACCGTGCGCGCGCTGGCGTAGAATGTGTTGCGTGATATGGATGGTCGGGTGCCGTCGGGGGATTGCGCAACCCATGCCGAAATCTTCCATACCGCTCTGTAAGGTATTTTCCAAATTTGACAATTATGCATGAAATTGTAAGATAATCGTCTTTCCGTCGGCGAGAGGCTATGACCATGTCGATCCGCGAAGAACTGGCCAACACCACCTTGGCGTTCACCTCGGCGGAAGAAAAGATCGTCCAGGTCCTGCTGGCCGATTATCCGATGTCGGGGCTGGGAACAGCAACCCGCCTGGCGCGCCGCGCCGGGGTCAGCGACCCCAGCGTGACGCGGCTGATGACCAAGCTCGGCTATGTCGGCTTTGCCGATTTCCAGGCGCGCCTGCTCACCGAGGTCGAATCCAGGCTGCATTCGCCGCTTTTGATGATGGAGGCCAAGCGTCCGGGCGGCTCCAGCGAAGGCACGGCTTTGGCCTATTTCCATTCGGTTTCCGATAGTCTGGAGCGCACGCGCACGGCGGTGCCGCTGCAGGCCTATACGCGTGCGGTCAATTTGCTGCTCGAAACCAAGGGCCAGGTCGTGCTCTTGGGCGGCCGTTTCAGCCGGCATATCGCCTCCATGCTTGCCGGCTACCTCCTGCAATTCCGCTCCGGCGTGCGCGACATCGGTTCGCTCAGCCCCGCCGATTTCGACCTCTTGATCGACCTCGGCAAGCGTGACCTCCTCGTCGTCTTCGACTACCGGCGCTACCAGTCGGACGTGGTGCGCTTTGCCCAACAGGCACATGAACGCGGCGTCTCCGTATTGCTGTTCACCGATGTCTGGCTGTCGCCGATCGCTGAGATCGCCGACCTGACCATGGTCGCGGCGATCGACGCCAATTCGCCCTTCGACACGCTGGCGACCGCCGTCGCCCAGATGGAAACGGTCTTTGCCCATGCGCTGGAGGGCCATGGCGCCGGGGTGCGCAAGCGCATCGAGGACATCGAGAAGATCCGCAGCACCAATGCGGTCACCCTCGATGCCGCCCTGTCGCCGGACAGCGAGACCGCCAAACCCAAAATCCCTAGGAAATAGTGTCGAGCCCCCGACGAGGTGCTGCGAGGAAGGAACAATCATGCCTGATATCAAGACCATCATTGACGCCGTGCAGGCTCAGATCGAGGCCGACCGCGACTGGCTGATCGGCTTGACCCGCGACATGGTCCGCATCCCTTCGGTCAATCCGAAATTCGAAGCCAACCCGGCGATCAACCGCGAGGCGGATGTCCAGGCGCTGCTCGAGCCGATCCTCAAGCAGGATGGCTTCCGCACCGAACAATGGGATGCCTTGCCCGGCCGGCCCAATCTGGTCGGCGAATGGGATGGAGACGAAGACCGCAGCCTGATCCTGTGCGGACACATCGATGTCGTGCCGGTCGGCGAGATGAAGGACTGGTCCGTCGATCCGTTCGGCGGCGAGATCACCAATGGCCGGCTCTATGGCCGGGGTGCGGTCGACATGAAGGGCGGTGTCGCGGCCTGCGTCGCCGTTGCGCATGCGATCAAGAAGGCTGGCATCACGCTGCAAGGCCGATTGGCGATCCACTCCGTCGTCGACGAGGAGGCCGGCGGCTTCGGCGCCATAGATGCGGTGAAGAAGGGCAAGCTCGCCAAGGCGGTGCTGGTGGCCGAGCCGACCTGGGGCGATGTCCTGCCGGTCGAAGGCGGGCTTGAATGGGCGCGGGTGACCATCCGTGGCCGCAACGCGCATTCGGCGCTGCGCTATAATGAAATTTATCCGCAGAGGCATGACCAGGACCGGCTGAAGCCGGGGGTCAATGCAATCGAGATCGCGGCGCGGTTCATTGCCGCTGTCCGCCAGTACGAGCTCGACCGGACGCGGGCGAAATCCCACCCGCTGCTGCCGCTTGGCATGAACACCATCAACATCGGCGTTATGCATGGCGGCACCGGTCTTGGCGAACACGGCCTGCCGACGGTGATGACCAATCCGGCCATCATCCCCGACGTCGCCGTGCTCGACCTCGACATGAAGTTCCTGCCTGACGAGAATTCAGCCGACTATCGCCGCGATTTCGAGGCTTTCGTCCATCATTTCGCCCAGACCGACGCCTGGCTGCGCGACAACCCGCCGACCATTCAATGGGAACTCGGCGGGCTGCATTTCCCGCCGATGAACACCTCGGTCGACCATCCGCTGGTGACGTCGCTGATGAAACGCAAGGCCGCCGTCGGCAAGGCACCGCAGGTGCGCGGCTTCGTCGCCGTCTGCGACGCCGCGCACTATGCGGGTGCGGGCGTCGACGGCGTCATCTTCGGCCCGTCGGGCGATGGTTTTCATGGCGCCAACGAATATGTCGAGGTGGAATCGGTGGTCGAGACCGCCAAGGTGATCGCCGCTTCGGTGATCGACTGGTGTGGCGTGCGCTAAGGCGGAGCCGTAATTCTGAAATGGTCAGGCCGGGCGCTTCAGGCGTCCGGCGACAGCGCCCCACGCAGCTTTGATCATGCCGGCCAGCCCGCTGGGATAGGCCAGCATCACGCCGATGATCAGCACCGCCGTGATCATCGGCCGCCAGGCGCCGAAATCGGCCATCCATTCGGCGAAGATCGTCAGCACGAAAGAGGCGATGATGGCGCCGTAGATGGTGCTGGTGCCGCCAAGCAGCACCATCGACAGGATGATGGTCGCCAGGCTCATGCCGAAGACATCGATCGAGGCATTGCGCTGGTAAGCGGCGTAGAAGGCGCCGGCAACGCCGGTGAAGAAGGCGCTTGCCGCCAGTGTCAGCATGCGCTGGCGCACAATGGAGACGCCGCGGCTGATGGCGTATTCCTCATTGTCGCGCAACGCCACGATGCTGGCGCCGGCCCGTGAGCGCACGAACACGCGCAGGAACAAAGTGCTTGCCACCAGCAGCGCCAGCGCGATGTAGAAATAAGCGAATTTGGCGTCGCGGACCATGTTGTGGTCGAACCAGTAGAGGCCGGGGATGCGCACGATGCCTTGCGTGCCGCCGGTGATGTCGGACTGGCTGAGGATCACCTGCATCACCAGCTGCGCGAAGCCGAACGTCACCAGGATGATGTAGATGCCCTTCAGCCGCAGGATCGGGATGGTCACCAGGATCGCCGCCAGCGTGGCGATGACGCCGCTGGCAAACAGCGCGATCCAGGGGTCGAGCCCGGCCAGCTTGGTCAGCAGGCTGTAGGCATAGACGCCGATGCCGAACAGCGCCAGATGGCCGAAATTGAAGACGCCGCCATAGCCGAGGCTGAGGTCCCAGTTCGAGGCGACGATGGCGTAGATGAAGGCCATGATCAGGATGTGGCGGGCATAGGTGTCGCCGAAGACCAACGGCAACAGCGCCAGCAGCGCGAAGCCGAGCACGAAGCCGACGGCCTCATGTTTCCAGGGCGTGCGGCCGGGCGCGATCGGAATTGCCGCCGCTGTACGGATTGGTGGCATCGTCGAGGTCGTGTCGGTCATGCGAGGCCTCGTGAGCGGCTGGCGAAAATGCCCTCGGGGCGCACCATCAAGGTCAGGATCAGCACGCCGAACAGCAGCGCCGGCGTCCAGTAGAGGCCGAAATAGTAGCTGCAGGCAGCCTCGAAGAAGCCGATCAGATAGGCGGCGAAGATCGGTCCCGATATGCTCGATATGCCGCCGAAGACGACGACGATCAGCGCCTTGAGCAGCGGGTCGCTGCCCATGACAGGCGACATGAAGCGATAGCCGCCCATGAAGATGCCGGCGAGTCCCGCCAGCGAAGCGGCGATGGCGAAGGCCAGCCCATATAGCGCGGTGACGTTGAGGCCGACCAGATGGCTGGCATCCTCGTTCTGCGCCACGGCACGCAACGCCAGCCCAAGCCGGGTGCGGTTGAGGAACATCCACAGCGCGGCCAGGATCAGCGGCGTGATGACGATGATGGCGATCTGGTGCAGCGAGACGCCGACGCCGCCTATGGTGGCGTTGCCGTCGATCAGCGCCGGGATCTGCTTGGAACGCGGCCCCCAGATGGTCAGGGCGCCGTTCTCGATCAGCGATCCGGCGGCAAGCGTGGTGATGACGACGACCAGCACGATGTTGGGGCGGCCGATCAGTGGCCGCACGACGCTCGCCTGCAGGATCCAGCCGACGCCGGCCATGACGACGACGGCGATCGGAAAGGCGACCGCTGCCGGCAGGCCGAGTTCGACCAGCTGCCAGGCGATGTAGGCGCCCAGCATCATGAACACGCCATGGCTGAAGTTGAACACGCCGATCGTCGTCCACACCAGGGCCAGCCCGACCGCCATCATGGCGTAGAGCGAGCCCTGGAAAAGGCCGCCGAACAGGATTTCCGCCAATGCGCTCATCTCAGAATCCTAGTGGCCAAAATACATCGACATGATCTCGCCGTGGTCGAGGCTTTCGCCCGGCTTGATCTCGGTCGCCACCGCGCCGTGATTGACGAGGTAGAGCTGCTGCGTCAGTTCGAGCAGGAATTCGATGTCCTGCTCGACGACGATGAGCGGCACGCCGCCACGCGAAATGTCCATGACCGAGGCGCACAGCTCGTCCTTGATCTTGGGCGCCAGTCCCAGCGTCGGCTCGTCGAGGATCAGCAGGCGCGGGTGGCTCATCAGCGCCGTGCCGATCGACACCATCTGGCGCTCGCCGCCCGATAGCGTGCGCACGCGCTGGCGCCAGCGTTCCGCCAGTTTCGGGAACAGCTTGATCACCTTCTCGCGGTTTTCCGCCTCATGCGGGCGGGCACGTGCCGAATAGGCGCCGAGCGCCATGCAGTCGGCGATGGAGAGGTCGGGAAACAGCCGGTTGCCTTGCGGCACATGGATCAGCCCGGTGCCGACGATGGCGCGGGCGCTGCGGCCGGAAATGTCTTGCCCATCGAACAGGATGCGGCCGCTCTTTGGTTGCAGCAGCCCGGAGATCGCCCGCAACAGCGTCGTCTTGCCATGGCCATTGGGGCCGAACAGGCCGACATTGCCGAAGTGGCCGGCCTCCAGGGAAATGTCGTGCAGCACGGTGACGCGGCCGTAACCGGCGGTGACGCCTTCGACGGTGAGGATGGGATTCACGCCACCGCCCTCCTAGTCCCGAGATAGGCTTCGATGACGCGCGGGTCGGCGATCACATCAGCCGGTTCGCCGGCGGCGAGCACGCGGCCATTGTTGAGCACCAGAAGGTGCTGCGACAGGCTCATCAGGAAGGTCAGCACATGCTCGATCAGAAGGATGGTGATGCCGCGCTCAGCGGTGCGGCGGATCAGCCCGATCGATGTCTCGATCTCGGGTTTGGTCAGGCTTGAGGCCGGTTCGTCGAGCAGCAGCATGCGCGGCTGCATGGCGATCGCGGTGGCAAGCATCAGGCACTTGCGCTCGAAGACGGACAGTTCGCCGGCCAGCCGTCCGAAGGACACGGACCCCAGGCCGACGAATTCCAGCGCCTCGGCGGCGACATCGCGGGCGACTGCGGCCGCTTTCTCCTGCTTGCCGTAGCTGGCGCCGATCAAGGCGTTCTCGAATACGGTCAGCCCGTCGAAGCTGGTCTCGCGCTGAAAGGTGCGGGCAAGGCCGAGCCGCGCGATGGCATGCCCTGACTTGCCGTTGATTGCGCTCCCGTCGAGGCGGATGCGGCCCCGGTCTGGTCCGAACGGGATGCCGGTGATGATGTTGAATAGCGTGCTCTTGCCGCTGCCGTTCGGGCCGGCGATGCCAAAGATCTCGCCGGCCTCGACCTTGAACGACACGCCGTCGACGGCCTTCAGCGAACCGAAGGCCTTCGAGACGTCGTCCAGTTCAAGCAGGGCCATTCCTCACTGCATCCAGGGCTGGAGCTTGAAGGCGCCGGTGGCGTATTTCTCCGGCGAGATCAGCGTGCGCTGGCCGTCCCAGATCTGGAAGAAGGTGATCGGGATATAGTCGTCGCCCTGCGTGGCAAGGTGCGTGGCGGGATCGAACTTCAGCCGGCCTTCGGCGACCTGCTTGTCGGTTTCCGACAGCGCCTTCATGATCGCCGCGTGGTCGGATGCGCCGCCGACCTTCTTGACCGCGTCGAAATAGACATTGGTCATTTCGTAGAGCGCGACGCCATAGGTGCCGCTCTCGACGCCAAATTTCGTTTTGAACTTGGCCGCCACCTCGTCGGCGCGCGGGTTCTTCGGCGTGGTCAGCGCGCCCCCCAGAAGATTGTAGATGACGCCGTTCGATTTCTTGCCGGTCAGTTCGACGAATTCCGGGACACTCGGCGCGTATTGCAGGAAGACCAGGCTCTTGGTCGGCTGCTCGAGGAACTGGTTGAGGAAGGATGCCGAATTGCCCGGCAGATAGTCGGTGTTGATGACGACATCAGGCACATTCTCGCGCACCTTGGCCAGGATCGAGCGCCAGTCGGTCACTTCGCCGAAGGGGACGATCTCATCGACGGTGATGGTCCAGCCCTTCTCCTTGAAGGTCTTCTTCATGCCTTCGGAGATGGTCTTGGAATAGGCGTTGTCGGAGGAGATGATGGCGACCTTCTTGGACGGCAAGGTGATCTTGCCGTCGGCCGCGAGCTTCTCGACGAACAGGGTGACGTCGGTGTTGTAGGCGTCGAAGGACGGCGTCAGCGACCAGCAGCACATGTATTTGTCCGGGTGCGGCGCGATGATGTCCCTGGTCTGCTGCGAGGTGGCAGCCAGCATATAAGGCATCTCGGCTTCGGCCATGTTGTCGATCTCGAAATTCGTCAGGCTGGCGTAGCCGGTGAGCATGAACTGCACGCCCTGATCGCCAAGCAGCCGCTCGACCGCGCTGGTGACGTTGCCGGCGGACTGATCCTTGACGTCGCCGACCACCAGTTCGAACGTGTTGCCGGCGACGCCGCCGGCGGCGTTTGCCTCATCGATCGCCATCTGCACGCCGCGCTGGAATTCCTGGCCGTCCGCCGCGGCGGGCCCGGTGATCGGCGCCAGCAGGCCGATCTTGACGACATCGGCAAAGGCGGGAACGGCGGCTACGGCAAACATGCCGATCAGCGCGGTGCTCATCAGCATATGGCGGATTCTGGTGGCGGCGGATTTGGATTTCATCGTGCTGTTCCCTGTTTTCCTCCCGTTCATCGGGAGTTGGATAATTGACAATCTACGCATAATTGTTCTTATTTGAAAAGGATTTTTCAACGCATCCTGATCGGGAACACGATTCCCGAAAAGGTATGGAAGCCGTGGCGCTTTGCTGCGCACCTGCACTTAAACAAGGCAATTCCAGACGGAGCGGACCATGACGATCACGCAGAAGATCCTTGAAACCAGCCACGGCAGGATCGCCCTTCGCGAGACCGGCGGCAAAGGCACCGCCGTTCTGTTGATCCACGGCAATTCGTCCTCGAGTGCTGTTTTCCGCAACCAGCTCGAGAGCCCGTTGGGCGAGCGCTACCACATCATCGCCGCCGATCTGCCGGGGCATGGGGCATCAGGCGATGCGCTCKATCCGGACCGCTCCTACAGCATGGAGGGCTATGCCGATGCGATGACCGAAGTGCTGGGCCTGCTCGGTATCGACAAGGCCATCGTCTTCGGCTGGTCGCTTGGTGGCCATATCGGATTGGAGATGATCGACCGCTTTCCAGGCCTGCTCGGCCTGATGATTACAGGCACCCCGCCAGTGGCGCCCGAGGAAGTCGGCAACGGCTTCAAGCCGAGCCCGCACATGCACCTTGCCGGGCAGGAGACCTTCACTGCAGCCGATGTCGAGGCTTATGCGCGCAGCACCTGCGGCGAGCCGTTCGAGCCGTTTCTCATCGACACCGTCGCGCGCACCGACGGGCGGGCGCGACGCCTGATGTTCGAGAAATTCGCGGCCGGCACGGGCCGCAACCAGCGCGAGATCGTCGCCGGCAAGACGCCGCCGATCGCCGTCCTCAACGGCATCGACGAACCTTTCGTCAACACCGACTTCGTCTCGGCGGTGACGTTTTCCAACCTTTGGGAAGGCAAGGCGCATCTGCTCGACAATTCAGGCCATGCGCCGTTCTGGGATTCGCCCGACCTCTTCGATCCGATCTTCGCGCGGTTTCTGGCCAGCGTCGACAAGGGTTAGGGCCGGCGCAAGCCTACGCCACCGACCAGCCACCATCGACCAAAATATTCGCTCCCGTAATCAGCGACGCTGCGGGTGAGGCGAGGAACACCACGGTTCCCGCCACATCGATCGGGTCGCCGATGCGGCCGAGCGGGATATGGCCGAGCACATGCGCGTGGAAATCCGGTTCGGCGAGCGAGGGGCGTGTGCCATCGGTCCAGATGAAGGTCGGCGCCACGCTGTTGACGGCGATCCTGTGCTGCGCCCACTCGGCGGCCAGGCAGCGCGTCAGATGGTTGATCGCCGCCTTGGTCATGCAGTAGATCGCCTCGCCCTTCAGCGTCACCGTGCCGGCCTGCGAGCTGATGTTGATGATGCGCCCGCCTTTTTGCGCGATCATCAGCTTTCCGACCGCCTGGGTGGTGAAGAACGTGCCCTTGAGGTTGACGTTCACGGTGAGGTCGAAATCCTCCTCGGTGACGTTCTCCGCCAGGTTTTCCGGCCCGAGCCCGACATTGTTGACCAGAACGTCGATGCGGCCGAAGGCGGCATGCGCGTCGGCGACACCTTTGCGCACCGTGGCAAGATCGGTCGCATCCATCTGCACTGCGAGCGCCCGCCGGCCGATGCGTTCGATCTCGGCGACAAGCGCAGCACCGTCGGCCTTGTTGCGCACGCCGACGATCATGTCGGCGCCGGAGCCGGCGCAGGCCAGCGCGCAGGCGCGGCCAATACCGCGCGAAGCGCCGGTGACCAGCACCACCTTGCCAGCCAGATCAAATTTTGGCGTGAAATCACTCATCGCAACCTCCTCTGAAGCCCTTTGCTGAAGACTACCCGCTCACGGCGTGAAAACCAGCCAGCATCCGCGCCTCACGACAAGTACACCGTTCGTCCCGGGACTTGCCATGCGCCGGCCATCATGATGCCATCTCGTGAGGTAAGATCGCGCCTTGCGGGTTCCGGGGTGGGCGATGCAGCTTGGGCGAGTAGCAGTCGAAAGGTTGCGCATTTGCGCGGCGTTCGCCGCGGCGCTGATTCTGTGCCTGTGCGCGCTGGTCCCGGCTCATGCCGAGGAGCCCAAGGCGCTGAAAGGCGTGGCACTCGTCATCGGCCAGTCCGACTACAAGCATGTCGGCAAACTGCCCAATCCGGAAAATGACGCCCGCGCCATCGAGGAAATGTTCGACAAGCTCGGCTTCGAAACATCCGTGGCCACCAACCGCGATGCGCGCAAATTGCGGCGCGATCTCGAAGGTTTCGTCGACGATGCCGAAGGCGCCGACGTCGCCGTCATCTACTATTCCGGCCACGGCATCGAGGCCGGCGGCGAAAACTTTCTGATCCCCGTCGATGCCGATATCTCGGCGCTCGACGACGCCGGCGAGAAGCTGGTGCCGCTGTCGTCGATCGTTGCCGAACTCAAGGCCAGGGTGCCGGTCACCATCGTGCTGCTCGACGCCTGCCGCAACGATCCGTTCCCGCCGGGCACGCTGCTGAAGCTGGCGCCGGATGACGAGGGCAAGCCGATCGGCGCCGGCGGTCTCGGCGAAACGCGCAGCGTCGTGGCGCTGAAGAGCAATGCGCCGGTCAACGGCTCGGCCGACGACAGCCTCGGCCAGGTCATCGGCTTTGCCGCCGAACCCGGCAAGGTGGCGCTCGACGGTCCGGCCGACGGCAACAGCCCCTATGCGGCGGCGATCCTGCGCCACATCGACACGATGGGCGGCGAGGAATTCGGCACCGTGCTGCGCATGATCGGCGAGGAGGTCTATCTCAAGACCAACGGCCAGCAGCGGCCATGGGTCAATGAGAGCCTGCGCCGGCTGCTGTATTTCGGTACGCCGGCCGAAGCGCCGAAGGGCGATGAGGGCGAAATCCTCAGCGAGCGCCGCCGGCTGCTGCTCACCATTTCGGTGCTGCCCGACCCGGAACGCCGCCAGATCGAAACCATTTCGCGCGACGGCGGCGTGCCGATGGATGCGCTCTATGCCATGCTGAAGACGCTCGGCGCCGACACGCCGAAGGACCCGGCCGAACTCGACAAATTGCTGCGCGGCCAGGCCGAGCGGCTGAAGCAGGTTCTGGCCGAGCAGGCCGCGCTGAAGAGTCAGGACCCGGAGATCGTGCGCCTGTCGAAACTGGCCGACCAGGCGGTACAGGAAGGTGCGCTCGATGCCGCGCAGAAATTCCACGAACAAGCCAAGGCCCGCGTCGGCGAATTGTCCAATACGGTCGACAAGGCTGAAGCCGATCTCAAGGCGCGTCGGCTCGAATTCGCGGAAGTCTTCGCCAGCAGCGCAAAGACCTACGAGCTGTCTTTCGACTATCTCAAGGCCGCGCAGGACTACGCCAAGGCCTATGACGAAGCCGAGAGATGGAGCGACGAGGATGCGTGGTTCTACAAGGGGGCGGAAGCCGAGGCGCTTTCCAATCAGGGCACGTTTTCCGGCGACAACGCATTTCTAGTCCAGGCCGTCGCGGCCTATGAAATGAGCCTGACCTATGTGTCGCGTGAAAAGACGCCACGAAAGTGGGCGGCCACTCAGAACAATCTTGCTACCAGTCTCTCCACGCTGGGCGAGCGCGAGGCCGGGCGCGAAAACCTCGACAAGGCGGCCGCGGCCTTCGAGCAGGCGCTGACGGTCTATACGCGGGAAACCTATCCGGACGATTGGGCGTCCACCTCAGGCAATCTCGGCACGGTCTACTGGCGGCTCGGCCAGCGCGAGAGCGGCACCGCGTTGCTCGACAAGGCGGTCGCCACATTCCGGGCGGCGCTCGAGGTGCAGGGGGCGAAGAAGGTGCCGCTCGAATGGGCGGCGACTGAGAACAACCTCGGCATCGTGCTGTCGGAGCTCGGCGAGCGCGAAACGAGCAGCGGCAGTTTCCGCGCTGCGATCGAGGCGCATCGCGCCGCGTTGACTGAGTATGGCCGCGAGCGCGTGCCGCTCGATTGGGCCTTGAGCGAGGTCAATCTCGGTGCGGCGCTGTTTCGTCTCGGCGCGCGCGAGAAGGACGTCGCAACACTTGAGCAGGCGGTCGCCGCCTACCAGTCGGCGACGGAGGAGATGACCCGTGAACGCGCGCCGGCGCAATGGGCGACGATCCAGAACAATATGAGCTCTGCGCTGGAGACGATCGGCGAGATCAATGGCGACATCCCGACGCTGCAGCACGCGCGCGAAGCGGCCGAAGCGGCACTCACCGTGTGGACGCGCGAGCATGCGCCGGCGAGCTGGGCCAACGGCCAGCTGACGCTCGGCAATGCCTTGCAGCGCCTCGGCGTGAAGCAGGGCGACACGGCGACACTGCTCAAGGCGGTGTCCGCCTATGAGGCCGCACTCTCGGAATATCCGCGTGAAAAACTGCCGCTCGACTGGGCCTCGCTGCAACAGAATCTGGGCTCCGCCTATGCTTCGCTCGGCGAGCGCGACACGGGAACAGACTATCTGCAAAAGTCGGCAACCGCTTATCGCAGCGCATCCGAAGTCTACACGGCTACGGCCGCGCCCACCGAGTTTGCCTCGATCGAGCACAGTCTCGGCAGCACGCTGTCGACCTGGGGCGACCGCGCCGGCGACAAAGCGGTGCTCGAACAGGCGGTCGCCGCCTACGACGCCGCGCTCACAGTGCGGACCAAGGACGGCGCGCCGAAAGACTGGGCCAAGACGCAGTATCGGCTGGGTGCCGCGCTTTCGATGCTGGGCAAATCCAGCGACGGTCCGACCGAAGCGCTTGAACGCTCGGTGACGGCCTATCGTGCGGCGCTTGAAGTGCAGACCCGCGACAGCGATCCCGACGCCTGGGCGGCAACGCAATGGGGGCTCGGCCATGTCCTTTTGGTGCTGGGCGACCGGGTGCAGGACGGCGACGATTTCAAGCAGGCGGTGACGGCGCTTGAAGCGGCGTTGCCGTTCTACGATCTTGCCGCCGTACCGCAGGATCACGCCCAACTGCAGAACGATCTCGGCAGCGCCTACTACTACCTCGCTGGCGCGAGCAACGATCCGTCGCTCTACCAGAAGGCAGCGACCGCGCATGAGGCTGCCCTTGCCGTCTACGCCACCCTGCCGGACCGCACGCCGTGGGCCGCGGCCGAAAGCGACCTCGGCAATGCGCGCATGATGCAGGCAAGTGCCGCTTCCGATCCGGACATCATGGCAAAGTCCGTGCGGGCCTATGAGGCGGCACTGACGGTGACGACCCCAGACAAGGATGCCGATGGCTGGACGCGCAACCAGTCCAACCTGGCGAGTGCGCTGTCGTCGCTGGGCTATTGGCGCAACGACGTCGCGCTGCTGAAGCGCTCGGCCGGCATCTACCGCAGCATCCAGGCGGTGCGCACCCGCGCCCGCGACCCCGCGCGCTGGGCGACCACGCAAGGCAACCTCGCCAATGTGCTTGGTATGATCGGCGCGAAGGCGCCGTCGCCTGAAGTGTTCGACGAGGCGATCGCCGTCAACCGGGAGCTGGCCGACGAGGTCGGCCGCGCCCGTGACCCCGACCGTTGGGCGAGCCTGCAGAACGAGGTCGGCTATGCCTTGACGCTGGCCGGCCGTTCGGAAAACAACGTCGCCCGTTTCGAGGAAGCGGTGCCGATCCTGCGCGAGGCCATCGCCATGCAGAAGAAGATCAATTCGGTTCCGGCTGTCGCCTTCACCGAGGACAGCCTGTGCGACGTGCTGACCGACCTGGGCGCTGCCCGCAAGGACAAGGCGCTGGCCGAGGAAGCGATCGCCGCTTGCCAGGAGGCGCTGGTCATCTTCAGGGAGCGCAAGATGGATGACCTCACCGCAGGCTCCGAGAAGAACCTCGCCGAGGCGCAAGCCTTGCTGGCTGATCTGAACTGACACAGGAGTGCCGCGTGTCCAGTTGGATGGGCAATGGACGCCCCGGCAACGGTCGCTTTTGACGTTTGTTGCTCTGGCACCTGCAATGGCGCGTGACTCCGTCTAGCGAGAAGCGTATATTGACATAAAGATATCCTTATGTGACATGGGCACAATGGTCGCCAAAAGGATAGAAAATGTCGCAGCATTCCGCCTCGCTGGATGACCTGTTCGGCCCCGTCGTGGCAAAACCCGACGGCTCGGAAGTGCTCGCGGCACTGACCGCGGTGGCACGCGAACGCATTCTCATTCTCGACGGCGCCATGGGCACGCAGATCCAGGGGCTTGGCTTCGACGAAGATCATTTCCGCGGTGAGGCCTTTGCCGGCTGCGCCTGCCACCAGCAGGGCAACAACGACCTGCTGATCCTGACGCAGCCGAAAGCGATCGAGGAGATCCACTATCAATATGCCGTTGCCGGTGCGGATATTCTCGAGACCAACACCTTCTCGTCGACCTCGATCGCCCAGGCCGATTACGGCATGGAGGATGCCGTCTATGCGCTGAACCGCGACGGCGCGCGGCTGGTACGCCGGGCGGCGAAGCGGGCTGAGAAGGAAGACGGCAAGCGCCGCTTCGTCGCCGGCGCGCTCGGACCAACCAACCGCACCGCCTCGATGTCGCCTGATGTCAACAATCCCGGCTATCGCGCGGTGACCTTCGATGAGTTGCGGCTGGCCTATGGCGAGCAGCTGCGCGGCCTGATCGACGGTGGCGCCGACATCATCCTGATAGAAACCATCTTCGACACGCTGAACGCCAAGGCGGCGATCTTCGCTTGCAACGAGATCTTCATTGAGAAGGGGGTGCATCTGCCGGTGATGATTTCGGGTACCATCACCGACCTTTCCGGGCGCACGCTGTCGGGCCAGACGCCGACCGCCTTCTGGCATTCGGTGCGCCATGCCAGCCCCTTCACCATCGGTCTCAACTGCGCGCTCGGCGCCAGCGCCATGCGCGCACATCTGGCCGAGATTTCCGGTGCCGCCGATACCTTCGTCTGCGCCTATCCGAATGCCGGCCTGCCGAATGAGTTCGGCAGGTATGACGAGAGCCCGGAATTCATGGCCGCGCAGATCGAAGACTTTGCGCGCGAGGGGCTGGTCAATGTCGTTGGCGGCTGCTGTGGCTCGACGCCCGACCATATCAGCGCCATCGCCGAGGCCGTGAAGAAACATCCGCCGCGCGCCATCCCCGAGATCGAGCGCAAGATGCGCCTGTCCGGACTGGAGCCATTCACGCTGACCGACGAGATCCCCTTCGTCAATGTCGGTGAGCGCACCAACGTCACCGGCTCGGCCAAGTTCAGGAAGCTGATCACGGCCGGCGACTATGTTCCCGCGCTCGACGTGGCGCGCGATCAGGTCGCCAATGGCGCCCAGATCATCGACATCAACATGGATGAGGGCCTGATCGACTCGAAGAAGGCCATGGTCGAATACCTCAACCTGATCGCCGCCGAGCCGGACATCGCCCGCGTCCCGGTCATGGTCGATAGTTCGAAATGGGAGATCATCGAGGCTGGGCTCAAATGCGTGCAGGGCAAGCCGCTGGTCAATTCGATCTCCATGAAGGAAGGCGAGGAAGCATTCCTGCATCATGCCAGGTTGGTGCGAGCCTATGGCGCTGCCGTGGTCGTGATGGCCTTCGACGAAGCCGGCCAGGCCGATACCAAGGCGCGCAAGGTCGAGATCTGCACCCGCGCCTACAAGCTCCTGACCGAACAGGCCGGCTTCCCTCCCGAGGACATCGTCTTCGATCCCAATGTCTTCGCGGTCGCCACCGGCATCGAGGAGCACGACAATTACGGAGTCGATTTCATCGAGGCCACCGGTGAGATCACTTCGACGCTGCCGCATGCCCACATTTCCGGCGGTGTGTCGAACCTGTCCTTCTCGTTTCGCGGCAACGAGCCGGTGCGTGAGGCGATGCACGCGGTGCTCCTCTACCACGCCATCCAGCGCGGCATGGATATGGGCATCGTCAATGCCGGCCAGCTTGCCGTCTACGACACGATCGAGCCGGAGTTGCGCGAGGCCTGCGAGGATGTCGTGCTCAACCGCATGCCCAAGGCCGGCGGCACCGCGACGGAACGCATGCTGGAGATCGCCGAACGCTTCAAGGGCACGGCGGGTAAGGAAGCGCAGGAGCGCGATCTCGCCTGGCGCGAATGGACGGTCGAGCAGCGGATTTCGCATGCGCTGGTCAACGGCATCACCGAATTCATCGACGCCGACACCGAGGAAGCTCGGCTCGCCTCGGATCGCCCGCTGCACGTCATCGAAGGCCCGCTGATGGCCGGCATGAATGTCGTCGGCGACCTGTTCGGCGCGGGAAAAATGTTCCTGCCGCAAGTGGTGAAGTCGGCGCGGGTGATGAAGCAGGCGGTGGCCGGGCTGCTGCCGCATATGGAAGCCGAGAAGCTGGCCAACGCCGCCAACGGCATCGACAATGGTGAGCGCCAGACGGCCGGAAAAATCCTGATGGCGACGGTGAAGGGCGACGTCCACGACATCGGCAAGAACATCGTCGGTGTGGTTCTCGCCTGCAACAATTACGAGATCATCGATCTCGGTGTCATGGTGCCGGCGGCAAAAATCCTGCAGACGGCGCGCGAGCAAAATGTCGACATCATTGGTCTCTCCGGCCTGATCACGCCGTCGCTGGACGAGATGGTGCATATGGCCGCCGAGATGGAGCGCGAGGGTTTCGACATCCCGCTGCTGATCGGCGGCGCAACGACCAGCCGCGTGCACACGGCGGTGAAGATCCACCCGCGCTACGCCAGGGGGCAGACTATCTATGTCACCGATGCCAGCCGAGCTGTCGGCGTGGTTTCGGCGCTGCTGTCCAACGACAGCAAGGCGGATTACGTCGAGACGGTGCGCACCGAGTACAAGAAGGTTGCTGACGCGCATGCCCGCTCCGAGGCCGACAAGCAACGGCTGCCACTGGCCAAGGCAAGGGCCAATGCGCACAAGGTCGACTGGTCCGCCTACCAGCCGCCGAAGCCATCTTTCACGGGCGTAAAGGTGTTCGAGAACTGGGATCTGACCGAGCTCTCACGCTATATAGACTGGACGCCGTTCTTCCAGACCTGGGAGTTGAAGGGGCGTTATCCCAAGATCCTGGAAGACCAGGCGCAGGGGCCGGCAGCGCGCCAGCTGTTCGAGGACGCGCAGGCGATGCTGGAGAAGATCGTCGCCGAGAAATGGTTCGCGCCGCGTGGCGTCATCGGTTTCTGGCCGGCCAATACCGTCGGTGACGACATCAGGCTGTTCACCGACGAGGGGCGCACGAAGGAATTGGCGACTTTCTTCACACTGCGCCAGCAACTGACCAAGCGCGACGGCAAGGCCAATGTCGCGCTCTCGGATTTCGTGGCACCGACCGAGAGCGGCAAGCCCGATTATGTCGGCGGCTTCATCGTCACCGCCGGCATCGAGGAAGTTGCGATATCAGAGCGTTTCGAGCGGGCCAATGACGACTACTCCTCGATCATGGTCAAGGCGCTGGCCGACCGCTTTGCCGAAGCTTTCGCCGAGCGTATGCACGAGAAGGTGCGCAAGGAATTCTGGGGCTATGCTGCCGACGAGAAGTTGGCGCCGGACGACCTGATCGGCGAACCCTATCGCGGCATTCGCCCGGCGCCGGGCTATCCGGCGCAGCCAGACCATACCGAGAAGGCAACGCTGTTCCGGCTGCTCGACGGCGAGCGCAATGCCGGCGTCAGCCTGACCGAAAGCTACGCGATGTGGCCGGGCTCGTCCGTGTCCGGCATCTATCTCGCGCATCCCGAAAGCTATTACTTCGGCGTCGCCAAGGTCGAGCGCGATCAGGTTGAGGACTATGCACGCCGCAAGGACATGCCGCTCGTGGAAATGGAGCGCTGGCTCGGGCCTATCCTCAACTATGTGCCCGCGCAGTATGCCGAAGCGGCGGAGTAGGGCGGCAGGCTCTGTCGTCTCATCCTGCCGTCATGACGAGACGCGGTGTGCCAATATCGGCATTTGCACTGGCGGCTCGCCTGTGATCCAAGGCGACGATAAATCCCAGGCTTTGCAGTTGGAGCGCCGAATGACCGGATGGACACGCCGCGGGCTCTTGAAAACGGCCGCCGTCGCTGGCGCAACCGGAGTTGGGCTTTCGGCCATCGGCAGGATTGCCAGCTTGGCGGCCGCCAGCCCGGAGCCGGTAGTGCTGCAGACGGCCAAGGTCCAGGCCAGGCTGATGGACATCGGCCCGACCAACAATGTGCTGACCTATGGCAACGCCGGAATGCCGCCGGTGCTGAGGATGAAGAAGGGCGAACCCTTCGCGGCGCGTCTGGTCAACGCCATGGATGATCCCACGACCATCCACTGGCACGGCATTCGCGTGCCCAACAAGATGGATGGCGTGCCCTTCCTGGTGCAGCCCTATGTCTACACCGGCGATCATTTCGACTACGCCTTCACCCCGCCCGATGCCGGCACCTTCTGGTACCACCCGCATTGCAACACGCTGGAGCAGATGGGCCACGGCCTGACCGGCGTGATCGTGGTGGAAAATCCGAACGATCCGAAATTCGACGCCGAATTCGTCCTCAATCTGCGCGACTGGCGTCTCGGCGACGACGGCCAGTTCATCGACCAGTTCCGGCCGCGCGATGCCGCGAAAACCGGCACATACGGCACGGTGCGCACCGCCAATTGGCTTGATCAGCCGCATTATGACGCCCCTGCCGGAGGGCTGGTGCGGCTACGCGTCGCCATCACCGACGTCACGCGCATCTATGCCTTTCGCGTCGACGGCGCCGAGGCGATCGTGATGGCGCTGGATGGCAATCCCGTGCCCCAGCGTTTTTCACCCGATGCCCTGCTGCTTGGGCCGGGGCAGCGGATGGAACTCGCCATCCGCATGCCCGACCAGGAAGGCGCACTGGTGAGCCTGCGGGATCTCAGGGGCACCAAGCCCAAGATCCTGGCGACCCTGCGCGCGACGGGCAGTTCGCTCAAGCGGGATGTTCGCGAAGTTGCTCCGCTGGAGGTCAATCCGGTGGCGGAGGTCGATCTTACAGCCGCCCAGCATATTTCCCTGGCGCTCAGCGCCACGGCGGAAAACGTACCGAGCGACGGCATCTGCGGTTCACTGGGCTACAGTTTCTGGGCCATCAACAAGGTGCCGTGGCCAGGCGATACATCAGATCCGACCGCGCCGCTGGCCGAACTGAAGGTCGGCAAGAGCTATGTCATCGACATGGAGAACCTGACACCGCAATCGCATCCGATGCATCTGCACGGTATGAGCTTCAAGGTGCTGTCGTCCTCGACGCGGCAGGTTGAGCCGCTGATATCGGACACCTATCTCATCCAGCCCAACGAGAAGGTGAGCCTCGGCTTCGTCGCCGACAATCCCGGCGACTGGCTGCTGCACTGCCACATCATCGAGCACCAGAAGTCGGGCATGACGAGCTACGTCAGAGTGGTTTGAGGTCAGCCTGGTCGCCAGGCTGCGTCGCCCGCGACTACTTGCGCAGCTGCGCCTCTATCTCGTCGAGCACCTTGTCCTTGCCGACGCCGGTGAGGAAGGCGAGGCCCTTGATGACTGGTTTGGTTACCGAAGCCGAGATCGGCGTGGTGGCGACGATGAAGTCGACGCTGTCGGCCAGCCCCGGCACTTCGGTGGCCTTCGCCTGCTGGGCGTTGAAAGTGAGGCCGCGCTTCTTCATCGCCTCGGTGACGGCGACGTTGACCGCGGTCGACGTCGCGATGCCGGTGCCGCAGGCAAAGAGAATTGTTTTCTGTCTGGACATCTCTTGCTTCTCCTTGGGTTTCAGCCGAGCACGGCGCGCACGTCGTCAAGCGTCCTGGCCGACCTCAAGCCGTCCAATGCGTCGGGATTCTGGATGGTGGCCATGACGGACTGCAGCGCTTCAATCTGCTTGTCCTTGTCATTGATGGCAAGCAGGAAGACGAAGCCCACCGGCAGCTTCTCGTCGGGGTCTTCCATGTTGGCGAAGGTCACTGGTTTCTTGAGCGTGCCCATGGCGATGCCGGGCTTCAGCACATGTTCGGGATCGGTGTGCGGCACCGCGACATTGTCGGCGCGCTCCAGCGGCAGCCCCGTCGGAATGGTCATTTCGCGGCGCACGACCGCATCGGCATAGGAGCTTTTGACATAGCCCAGTGCTTCCAGCCGGCCGGCCAGGACGCGGATGATCTCCTCATTGGTCGAGGCATCGGATCCGAGCACGATCGCTTCGGGATCCAGAAGCTGCAAGAGGCCGTCGGACATGTCTTGCTCCGTTGTGGATCGTACGCCCGCAGAGGGCGCACGATCGTTTCGAATTGAAGGCGATGGCGGTTAGGCGGTGCCTTCGGCCGGCTCGTCCTCGGCGCCCGCCGCCCGCTCCCAGCCGAGCGGATTGCGGCGATAGAGGACGAACAGCGCCGCGATGACCACGGCGATCACGATGATACCGACCAGCCCCAGCCCCTGGATCGCCTCGATAATGACATAGGGAACCCACAGGAAGCCGTCGACCACCGAGGTGATCTGCAACGCATCCGCCGGCAGCTTGAAGCCAGAGGCGACGGCCGCACTTGTGAACAGCGGCGCCAGCGCATTGGCGACATAGAAGCCGATCGCCAGCGTCACCGTGCCGATCACCACCATGCGGAACACATTGCCTTTGACCAGCGGCGCGGTCATGGCGACGATGAACGGGATGACCGCCAGGTCGGCGAACAGGATGACGCGGTTGCCCGGCAGGATCACCGACAGGATGATGGCGATCGGCACCAGGATCAGCGACGACGAGATCGCCGCGGGATGGCCGATCAGGATCGCCGAATCGAGGCCGACGAGCAGCTCGCGGTCGCCGGTGCGCTTGCGCACGAATTCCTGCGCCGCGTCGGAAACCGGAAGCAGGCCTTCCATCAGGATCTTCACCATGCGCGGCAGGAGCAGCATCACCGCCGCCAGCGTCATGCCGGTGCCCAGCACCTTGGCCAGCACCGTGCCGAGATCGCCCGCATTGTAGAAGGCGATGGCGCCGAGCACGAGGCCGATGATCAGGCCAAGCACGACAGGCTCACCGAACACGCCGAAGCGGCGCTCGATGGTTTCAGTGTTGATGTTGATGCGGTTGATGCCGGGAATGCGGTCCATGATCCAGTTCAGGATGATGGCGATCGGCAGGATCTGCGCCGAGGCGAGATGCGGCACCGAAATGCCGGGCACGCCGTAGAACTGCTGCACCGCGCGCGCCGACCAGTCGGCGAAGAGCAGCGAGAGCGCCGCGACGAGGGCGGCAATGGCAATGCCATAGGCCAGATTGTTCGTGGCGGCGACGACGAGCGAGCCGACAAAGGCGAAGTGCCAGAAATTCCAGACGTCGACATTGAGCGTGCGCGTCATGCGCGTCAGCAAGAGCACGATGTTGACCAGGATGCCGACCGGAATGACCCACAGGCCGACCGACGAGCCGAAGGCGATCGCCGCCGCCGAGGGCCAGCCGACATCGATGATGTCGCGATGGATGCCGGTATTGGTGACGATGGCCTTGGCGACGTCGCCGATCGATGTGAACATCAGGCCAAGCACGAGATTGATACCGATGAAGGCGACGCCGATGGTGACGGCGGCGCGAAAGGCCTTGTTGACCTTGGCGCCCAAGACCACGGCTATGATGAAAATGACGATCGGCAGCAGGATTGTCGCGCCGAGCGTGTCGATGGCCCCCTTGAGGCCAGCGAGAACAGTATCCATTCTTCCTCCCCTGGAGCCCCGAGCCTATGCCTCGCGATGCTCCTTGATCTCATTCAACGCCTTTGCCGCCAGCTCGGCGCAAAGGCACTCCCCAGATTGCAGTGAGACGAATGCCCCTCCGAGCGTTCGTTTCGATGAACATTTGCCTTTGTCAGCAAACGAATGTTTTATTGGGGCTGTTCACAACAATGTCAATTGGCAACCCTTTGGGCCAATCGGCGAGAGCGCAGATGCCTTTCCCCGGTCATTTTCGCCGGGAATCGCCGCTCGCGCCCGGTTTCATTGGCACACGCGACCTGTCCCTGCTAATCCGGCCGCAAACGAAGAAGCTGTGGACATCTCACCCATGACCAATGTCGCCTTGACCGGGCTTGCCCGCGATCTCGCCAGCCGTGCCGCCGAGGGTCGTCCGGTGCGCATCGGCGTCATCGGTTCGGGCGAAATGGGCACCGACCTTGTCACGCAAGGCATGCTGATGCCGGGCATTTCGGTCTGCGCCGTCTCCACCCGCCGCCCGCACACCGCGCGTGACGCCATCCGCATAGCCTATGGCGACGAGGCGATGGCGGTCGAGGCAGACGCGGCATCCAAAGTCACCGCAGCCATCGAGGCGGGAAAGATCGCCATCACCTCCAACGAGATGCTGGTCACCAATCCGCTGATCGACGTCGTCATCGATGCCACCGGCAAGCCGGGCGTCGCCGCGGATTTCGACCTGATGGCGATGGAGCACGGCAAGCATCTGGTGATGATGAATGTCGAGGCCGACGTCACCATCGGCTGCTATCTCAAGCAGCAGGCCGATCGGCTCGGCGTCGTCTATTCGGTCGGCGCCGGCGACGAGCCGTCGAGCTGCATGGAGCTGATCGAGTTCGCCACCGCACTCGGCCTGACCATCGTCTCGGCCGGCAAGGGCAAGAACAATCCGCTCAACCACGACGCCATGCCCGACGACTATCGCGAGGAAGCGATCCGCCGCAACATGAACCCGCGCATGCTGGTCGAGTTCGTCGACGGCTCGAAAACCATGGTCGAGATGTGCGCCATCGCCAACGCCACCGGCCTGGTGCCCGACGTCCCGGGCATGCACGGCCCGAAGGCCGACCGCGACGATCTCGTCAAGGTGCTGATCCCGCGCGAGGATGGCGGGCTGTTGTTGAAAAAAGGCGTCGTCGACTACACCATCGGCAAGGGCGTGGCGCCCGGCGTCTTCGTCATCGTCGAGGCCACGCATCCGCGCATCATCGAGCGCATGGACGATCTGCATATCGGCCACGGTCCCTATTACAGCCTGTTCCGGCCCTATCATCTGACGTCACTCGAAGTGCCGCTGACCGCCGCCCGCATCATGCTGTCCGGCAAGCCCGACATGGTGCCGCTGCCAAGGCCGGTCGCCGAAGTCTGCGCGGTCGCCAAGCGCGACCTGGCAGCCGGCGAGAGCTTCGATGCGATCGGCGAGACCTGCTATCGCTCCTGGACGATGACCGTCGGCGAAGCCCGCGCCCAGCACGCCGTACCGGTCGGCCTGCTCGAGGGCGGCAAAGTGCTGAAACAGGTCAGGAAGGGCGAGTTGCTGACCGCCGACAATGCCGCGCCCGACCGGACGACGAGGCTGTTCGCCTTGCGCCGGCTGCAGGACGAGATGCTGTACGGAGCGAACTGAGGGCTTACTTCCCCAGCTCGATTGACCGCAGTCGCGCCGCCTCAACCGCCTGAGTCAGCAAATCGGTCAACCGATCCTCGCCCATCAGAACGCCAAGAGCTGCAGCCGTCGTGCCGTTCGGGCTGGTCACCTGCTGGCGCAGCACGCCGGGGTCTTCCTGGCTTTCGACGGCGAGCGAGGCGGCGCCATAGACGGTCTGCATGGCGAGCAGCCTGGCGGTTGCCGTAGGCAGTCCCGCCTTTTCGGCGGCCACGGTCAGCGCTTCGATGAAATGGAAGATGTAGGCTGGCCCCGATCCCGATACGGCCGTCACCGCATCCATCAGGCCTTCATCGTCGATGGTGGCCACTTCGCCGCTCGCCGACAGCAGGTCGGCGACAAAGCGCTTGGTGTCATCGGAGACGAGCGGGTTGGAAAACACCACCATCATGCCCTTGCCGATGGAAGCCGGGGTGTTGGGCATGCAGCGCACGACAGGCGCGCGGTTGCCGAGGATGTCCTCGAAGGTGGCGACCGGCGTGCCGGCGGCAATGCTGACGAAGGTGGTACGGCCGTCGCCGAAACGCTTGTAGTCGGCGGTGACGTCGCGGATCACCTGGGGTTTTACCGCGATGACGACGAGATCGGGCACCGCATCGGCTGGAATCTCACTGGCATCCGCTGATGTGGCGCAGCCAAGCGTTGCAGCGCGCTGGCGCAGCTCCGCATTGGGCTCGACCACGAAGACCGCCGACGGCGCAAGCTTGCCGGATTTCAGCCAGCCCGAGAGCATGGCGTAACCCATATTGCCGCAGCCGGCGAGAACAAGCCTGATCGTCATCGAAAGCCCTCCGAAGGAGGCTTTGACATAGACGCTCGCGGTTCTCTGGGGAAGCCCCTGTCAGGCTGGCCGGGAAAGACTGCGCACCGCGATCGGCCGCAGCGACACCTGCCTCAGGCCAAGCACGCCGAGCACGAAGAACAGCCAGACCGGGTCGCCGCGATGGAAGAAGAAGCTTTCGAGGAAAGCATTGAGCGCGGTGAACAGCACCACCATCATGAAGAAGTCGCCGAGATAGATGTTTTCCTTGCGCAGCGGAATGCGCATGTAGTCGCGCAGCGGCGCGATCAGGAAAGTGTAGACCGCCACGCAAAGGGCAGGGATGCCCATCAGCACGGCGATGTCGAGATAGCCGTCATGGCCGTGCACGATGGTCCGGATGTCCCACGGCCTGTCGAAGGGCTGGTCCTGGTTGAGCAGCAGCGGCGTGCCCCAGAAACTCTCATAGCCGTAGCCGGTCCATGGCTTCTTCGCCAGCATCGAGCCGGCGAACTCCCACAGCGTCGTGCGCCCGGTATAGGTCAGGTCGGGGAAATAGATCGCCGCCAGATGCTTCACCGGCGGCAGGAAGACGATGCCCAGCGTGCCGACTGCGGTGGCGATGATCGCCAGCGCAAACAGGATCGGCGTGCCGAGCCGCATGCCCATCAGGCTCGGAAACATCACGATCAGGATCGAGAACGGCACCAGGCCGGCAGTGGTCTTGGAGCCGGTGTGCAGCATGAAGATCATCGCCGCGCAGAAGATGCCCGCGCCCCACCAGCGTTGCCCGCGCCGGTAGAGATAGAGGCCGGCGAAACTGAAGCAGGCCATGATCGGGCCGGCGATGTTCTTGTGGGTGAACACGCCGCGCCACAGGCCGGCATGCTCGGGCTCCTGGGAATCGGCCGTGTGCAGCGCTTCGTGCGGGAAGACGATCAGGCCGACATAGGAAAGTCCCATCACCACCACGGCGGTGAAGATGATCACTTTCGAAAAGGACTCGGCATCGCGCGGCAGCGCCAGGATCGTTGCCATGGTCAGGATGCCGATCATGGTGAAGGACGCGGCGCGCATCGCCGAGGGCGGGTCTGTCGCCAGCACGACCGACAGGAAAAAGAAGCCCAACATCAGCACCCAGGACGGGCTGAGCAGCGAGCGCACGATGCGCGGATCGGCAAAGGCCATCAGCGAGAAGATCGAAATGGCGCCGAGTGAACCGAAGCCGAGCTGGTTGACGATGTCGCCGCCGTCGCCGGTGAGTTCGGCACCGGCCGGCTGGAACGGGCGGAAGGACACCATGATGACGGTGAACAGCAGTGCGGCGACAGCCGTCGCCACGCCGTCGCGCGTGAACGCGCCGCTGAGCGGGGCGCGCTCAGTTTTTCTCGGGCTGGCGATACTGCTCATTGGCATATCCGAATTCGGCCAACACGCGGCCGAGCGCCACATGGACGGGGTAGATGGCGATCGCCGGCGATCCGGTCCGCGCCAGCCGGATCAGGCCGCGAAACGGCGCGGCGGCAAGCAGCGCCAGGCTCTTCGCGAACACCTTGGCGCCGGCCAGCGGCGTGCCGGCGCGCTTCTTCTTCTCGACCAGTGTCGAGATCACGCCGTTGCGCAGGCTGCGGGCGCGGATCCAGTCGGCCTCGACGCGCCGCGCCGGGACGCTCTCGCGAACCTTGGCCTCCGCGCACCAGCCGAGCACAAAGCCTCTTTGCGCCGACCTGCTGAGAAAGTCGGAATCGCCGCCGCCCATGAAATTGAATTTCAGATCGAGGAAAGGCGGTCCCATGGCGACCAGCACGTTGCGCCCGACCAGAAGATTGCCGGACGAATAGAGCGCCGGCACGCGCCCGGTTTCCCGGTAGGGCGGCGCGAACACCGGATGCTCGGCCCATCTCACATGGGCAGCGTCTGCGAAGACGGGCACCTGCGGGCCGCCGACAATATCGGCGCCGAGCGTCTCGGCAGCCGTGCACATGCGTTCCAGCCAGTGCGGATCGGCGATCTCGTCATCGTCGATGACCAGCAGATGCCTGAAGTTGGGAAAGTGCAGAACCGCCGCCTGCCAGCCGGCATTGTAGGCGCCGCAATTGCCGCGCTCATGCGCGATGATGACCATCCCCGGCATCTCGCCGTGCTCGAACAGCGGCAGCACCGCCTTGGCGCCTTCCCGCGCCTCGGCTTCGTTCTCCATGACGATGACGGCAAAGCGCCTGCCGGTCCGCTGGGCGCGCAGCGACGCCAGCGTTTCCAGCACCTGTTCGGGCCGCTTGAAGGTCGGCAAGGTGACGACCGCTTCGACAGCCTCGACGTTAAGCCGGGGAGACCGTCCAGCGATCGATACCGAACCATCTGATGGCAAAGGGATCATCCGTGTCCAGCCACATGGTGAGTCGCGCTCTGGTAGCACTACGATGATAAGGTTTCGTTAATCACCTTGCGCGGAGAGGCCCGCCAGGCAGGAGCTTTCGGGCACTGACCGTGCTCGCTTAATCAAGGGTTCACCGCGCTTTGCTACCGGCTACACCACAGGATAGGTGAGATGCATCTGCTGTTCGCCACATCGATCGTGCCCGATGGCGCTCTCGCCTCGGGCTACGAGATCGCCAATGCCGCGATCATCGCTGCTTTGCGGCGCGCTGGCGCGCGCGTCACGGTCATAGGCTTCACCTGGCCCGGGAAGGCCGCGGCCGACCCGGAAAACACCGTGGTGCTGGGTGCGATCGACGTGCGCACCGAAAGCGCTTCTGCCCTGCAAAAGCTCGCCTGGGTCGGCAAGGCAATGCTGTCGGGCCTTACCTTCGCGTCGGTCAAGCTGCGCGCGGTGTCCGACCGCGATGTCCAGGCCGCTCTCGAACGAGCCGGTCCGTTTGATGGCTATGTGTTGAATTCCGTGCAGTTCGCCGGCGCCTTCGAAAAGCTCTTCAAAGACAAGCCTTCGATCTTCGTCGCCCACAATGTCGAGCATCTCTCGGCGCGGGAGAACGCGGCTGCCGCCGGTAGTCTGTTCCAGCGCCTGCTGTTCCGCCGTGAGGCAAGGCTGCTCAAGATCGTGGAAGAGCGTCTCTGCCGCCGCGCGCGCTTTGTCTTCACGCTCGCCGAGGAAGACCGCGCGGCACTCGGCGTCGCCTCCGATGACCGCTCGGCGGCGTTGCCCCTGGTGACCGGGGCCAAGGCGCCAGGTCGGAATGGTCCGCGCCGGATCGACTGCGACGCCGCGTTGATCGGCACCTGGACCTGGCAGCCGAACCGCATTGGCCTCGACTGGTTCCTGGGCAAGGTGGTGCCGCATCTGCGTTCCGATTTTCGCATCCGCATTGCCGGCCACATGCCTTCCGGCGTCACGTCGGCGCATCCAGGTGTCGCGTTTGTCGGCCGTGTCCCTGATGCCACGTCTTTCGTGTCGGGTGCTGCCGTCATTCCGCTGATCAGCACCGCCGGCAGCGGCGTGCAGTTGAAGACCATCGAGACCTTCGAACTCGGCCTGCCCTCGGTCGCCACCAGCCGCTCGCTGCGCGGCATCGACCATCGCCCCGACAATTGCGTCGTCACCGACGATCCGGCCGGTTTCGCCAGGGCCCTGGAGGCTGCGGCGACCGATATCAGGGACGTCGATGGCGGCGCCTTCCATCGCCAGCAGGTCACGGCGCTGGATGTCGCCATCCGGCATGGCTTGGAAAAACTCGGGGCCGTCAGGCAGGAGGTGTTTGCATGAACATGCACACCGCCCGCGCCGCCTTCGGGCTCGACAGCTTGAAGACGATCCTCGGCATTTCGGTGCTTGCCATCCGCTGGGACGATGCCGTCGCTCTGTTGAACCGGCTGATCGCCGAGCGCCGCTTCACCAAGGTCAGCTTCCTCAACGCCCACAACGCCAACATCGCCTGTTCGGACCCGGACTTCGCCGAGGCGCTCGACGATTTCCTCATCCTGCCGGACGGCATCGGCGTCGATCTCGCCGCGCAGCTTCTCTATGGCGCGCCGTTTCCGGACAATCTCAACGGCACCGATTTCGTGCCGGCCTTCCTGCAGGCCTCGACGCGGCCGCTGACCGTGGGGTTGCTCGGCGCGACGCGCGTCAACGCCGAGGCCGCGTCGGTCAAGCTGGCGGCCCTTGCCGTGCAGCACAATTTCGTGGTCATTCATGACGGCTATTTCTCCGCCGCGCAGGAGCCGGAGATCATCGGCCGGATCGCGGCGCTGCGGCCGGATATGCTGCTGGTGGCCATGGGCGTGCCGCGCCAGGAACTGTGGATCGCGCGCCATATCGACGAACGCCACTGCACGATGCCGGTCGCGGTCGGTGCGCTGCTCGATTTCCTGAGCGGCTCGGTGCCGCGCGCGCCGCTATGGATGCGCCGCCTGCGCCTGGAATGGCTGTTCAGGCTGGCGGTCGAGCCGGCCCGGCTCTGGCGCCGCTACGTGGTCGGCAATCCAGTGTTCCTGTGGCGGGTCGCCAAGCAGAGATGGTCGCGTGGCGCGCAGACGGCCGGAGAGCGCCGTTGAACAAAAGGTTCGTTCCAGACACCCTTGCCGGCCCCGGCTTGCTGCCGAAGACGCCGACGGCGGCCGTGGTGACGGCGAGCTACGCGCCGGATTTCGAGCGCTGCCGCTTGTTGTGCGAGACGCTTGACTGGCATGTTTCCGGGGCTGCGCACCACTACATCCTGGTCGAACACCGCGATGTCGCGCTCTTCCGTCAGTTGGAGACCAGCCGGCGCACTGTTGTCGACGAGCGAGACCTGCTGCCGCGCTGGCTGCGCGCTTTCGACGACCCGCTCAGCCTGTTTCGCCGGCGCGTCTGGCTCAGCCTGAAAACGCAGCCGCTGCGCGGCTGGCATGTACAGCAATTGCGCCGCATCGCCATCGCGGCGCATGCCAGGGAAGACGTTCTGGTCTTCTGCGATTCCGACGTCGCGTTCCTGAAGGCGTTCGACTGCTCGGTCTTCTGGCGTGACGGCAAAGTGCGGCTGTTCCGCCGCGACGGCGTGCTTGCCGATGGCGGTCACGACGAGCATCGCATCTGGTCGCGCAATGCGGGTTCCGCGCTCGGCATCGACTCATCGCGGACGTCGGCTCACGACTATATCTCGACCCTGATCGCCTGGCGCCGCGACACCGTGCTTGCCATGTGCGGCCAGATCGAGAAGGCCCATGGCCGCGACTGGGTCGAAGTCGTCGGCTCGGCACGCAAATTCTCCGAATGCATGATCTATGGCCGCTATGTCGACGATCTGCTGGACGGCGGCGGGCACTTCCACGGTTCGGAGGAATTCTGCCGCGTCCACTGGACGGGCGAGGCGTTGTCGGACGATGAGTTCCGCCGCTTCGTTGCCGGCATGGCGCCGGAGCAGGTGGCGATCGGCATGCAATCCTTCATCGGCACCGATATCGGCCGCATCCGCCGCCTGATCGGATTGGCTGGCTGAATTTAGATCGCCTTCGCGGGCCTGCGCAGCGCCGAATAGGTCAGCAGCATCGAGGCGAGATAGAGCAGCAGGAAGACGATGTTGAGCGACAGCACCAGCGTCGACGTATCGGCGATGGTGGTCAGCACATAGGTCAAAAGCAGCGCCTTCAGCGCGGCGAGCAGGCCGAGATTGAGCGCCCGCACCGCTGTCTGGCCGCGCGCGAACAGAAGCTCCGCCTGATATTCGACCAGATTGCGCAGCCCCGGAACGCAGATCGCCAACGCCACCAGCGGCGCGGCCTCGGAGACGTTTCTGCCGAGCGCGTTGGGGAAGAAATGCAGCACGATGCCGAGCGCCAGCAGCGCCAGCGTCGAAACCAGGAAGACACCGCCCTCGATGCCGCTCTTGACCGCCAGCCGCGACAGGAGGTCCGGCGCGCGCATCATGCGCTGCACCAGCATCATCGAGAAGGTGCGGATCGGGATCGCGGTCAGGTCGACCAGCCGCATGATGATGGCATAGATGCCGGCCAGATGCGGGCCGCCGATCGCCAGCACCAGCAGCTTGTCGAATTCCGACTGCAGGTAGAACAGCACTTCGGCGCCGGCGACGTAGATGGAATCGGCAAGCCGCCGCAGATACAGTTCGATGCGCAGCCGCAGTCTTTGGCGCGGATAGAACCAGCCGAAAGCCACAACCAGCGAGACGGCGTTGGCGCCGATATAGAACCACGACCATGCCCAGATGCTGTGCTGCGCCGAGACCATGAACAGCACCGCGCCAAGCGCCCGCAGCGCCGTTGCAAGGATTGCCAGTATGGCGGCGCGGCCGAACTTGCCCAGCCCGTTGTTGACGATCAGCGCTACCTCCACCGGCCGCCACAACAGCGCTTCGGCGAACACGATTGCCGAAAACACCGACAGCGGCACGGTGCCGGCGAAGAAGATCAGGTAGACGCCGAACGAGGCCGCGGCCAGGAGCGGCAGCGAGACGATGCCGAGCAGCAGGAAACCGGCGGTGAAGGTGCCGATCAGATTGGGGCGGATGGTGGCGGTGCGATAGAGTGCCGAGATGAAACCGAAGGCCAGGATCCGCGACAGCATCACGCCGGCCGCCGATGCGGTGGCGAACATGCCGAATTCGGAGATGGACAAAGTGTTGGCGAGCGCGATGAAATAGGCCAGCGAAAACACCAATCGCCCGCCGGCGCCGCTGATCGCCGAAAAATAGTCGCGCACCAGCCCCCGTCGCTCGGCCACGAAAGTGCCGATCCGGGCGAAACTACGCCTTTGCGGTATGCCGCGAGCTTCGGTCATGTCTGGGGAAGCCATAGGCGGGAAAGCTTAACGTGCCGTTCTGGGGCCCGGATGCGCTGAAATTCCAGCGCTTGAGGTTATGAAAAGCTTACCCGCTGGCCGGCCAAAATTAACCTTTTGTTTCCTATGCTTGTTTAGCGTGGTTTAACGAATAGCCGACCGCCGCTGCCCAGCGGCCAAAGAGTGAAGCTCCAAGAACATGGTCGACAGGGAAAACCGTGAGGACTGGAGGCGCGAGCGTTCCTTGCTGGCGCTCGGCCAGGCCATGCGCGGTGAGGATGACGCATCCCTGGTCTCGATAGGCGATCGCGCGGATTCGGCATGGCGCGAGGATGCCGCCACGCGCCACCGCCTTGCCCGCTCGCAGCGTGAGGCGCGGGCGAACCCAACGCAGTCCGCCGCCGGGGCAGGGCGGTTATCGCCGGACGAGCCGCCGGAAGCGGCTGCACGGGACGACACCTGGCGCTCACAGGCGGACGCCGACACCGGCGATCTGCCGCCGGCCAAGCCGTACTCAAGGCAGTCTTTTGAAGAATCTTCCCTCAGCACTCGCCCGGATGACACCTCTGGATCCCGCCGTCAGGGCGGAGCGGATGCATCCTCCGGCGATCGCGCAGACGATCAGCAGTGGAAGCCGCTGATCGATCCGATGCAGGTGGTGCGCGGCATTGCCAGGTCGAAATTGCTGATCATCACGACCACACTGATCGGTGCTGGGCTCGGCATCGCGATCGCGCTGTCGACGCCGAAGAAGTATGAATCGATGACCGAATTGGTCGTCGATCCGCGCGACCTGAAACTCTCGGACCGTGATCTCACCCAGATGGCGGTTGTTCCCGACGCGACACTCGTCAATGTCGAAAACCAGATCAGATTGCTGACCTCGGGCACGGTGCTGGGCAAGGTCGTCAACAAGCTCAATCTTGCCGACGACCCGGAGTTCAATGGCCAAGGCACGGGCGGTCTGGGTGTCATGTCACTGATCCGCTCGATCCTGTTGCGCCACGACGGACCGGGCGGTGGCGATGAACCGCGTCGCCTGTCGCTTGCCGTCGGCAATCTGGCCGAAAGCCTTTCGGTAGAGCGCGCGGGCAAGACCTCCACGATCGTGATCGGCGTCACCACGCAGAACGCCCAGAAATCGGCGCTGATCGCGGAAACGATGACGGATGTCTTTCTGCAGACCTCGGGTGAATTTCAATCCCTCACCRCCGGCCGGGCCAACAACGAATTGACGGCGAAACTCGAGGAGATGCGCAAAAGCGTCGAGACGGCCGAGCGCAAGGTCGAGGATTTCAGGGCCACGCACGACCTTGTCGACGCGCAGGGCCACCTGATCAGCGATGATCAAATGCTCAAGGTCAACGAGCAACTGTCCGTTGCTCGTGCCCGCACTGCGGAGCTGAACGCCCGCGCTGCCTCTGCCCGCTCGATCAATGTCAATTCGGTGCTCGGCGGTACGTTGCCGGAAGAAATCAATTCCAACACGATGAGCGATCTGCGCGCCCAATATGCCACGCTCAAGCAGGAGGCGGATCGCGCGGCGGTCCGGCTGGGTCCGCGTCATCCCGAACTCCAGGCGCTCAACGCGCAGATTGCCGGGGCGCGCGATCGCATTGCCGCGGAACTCAGCCGCATCGCCTCGTCGCTGCAGGTTGACCTGAAACGCTCGATCCAGGTCCAACAGGACTTGGCGTCGCAACTGGCGCAGATGAAGGTCCGTAGCGGCGACGTCAACAGCGACCTCGTTTCGATGCGCGAACTGGAGCGCGACGCCGCGGCCAAGCGCTCGGTCTATGAACAATATCTGCTGCGCGCCAAGGAAATTGGCGAGCAGAAGGGTATCAATACCGCCAATATGACCGTCATCTCGCCGCCCTCCGTTCCGCTTGAGCCGAACGGTCCATCGCGGGCCGTGATGGCGCTTGCCGGCCTGCTCCTGGGCTTTGCCTCCGGTGTTGGTCTGGGCGCCATGCGTGGCGCCTATGCAAGCTTGCGTGAGACAGCGACATCGCGCTCGCGCCGTGACCGCAAGGCGCCTGTGGAAGAGCAGGCATTCAGGGCAGCGCCGCCGCCACCCGCGCCACCAATTCCGGCAGCACCGGTGCCGCCGGCGCCACCCCCGCCGCCTGCACCGCCGCCGTCCTTGGCACAGGCCGAGGCCGTCCCCGCCGAACGGCCCGGGCGTATCGCCGGGCTGATGGCGAGACTGCGCAACGCCGTATCCCGCAAGCCATTCACTGAGGCGGACGATGACAGCGAATTCGCAGCCTTCGGCGGCAATGTGCGGCCGGCCGATGCTGCCATGCCCTCCGGCTTCCCAAACCCGGAGTCCGCCTTCATGCCGCGGTCGTCGGACTATTCGCGGCCGCCTTTCCCGCCAGGCTTCGATGCCGCCTATTCCCAGCCGATGGGGCCGCCGTCGCGGTCGCCGATAATGCCGCTGCAGCCGCTCTATCCGCCGCCATGGCAGGCGCCGACGGCAGGCAGCCCCGATGCCCAGGGCACGGCGCCCTATGCCGGGCATATGCCGTACCCGCCGCAGCCCGCGCCGCCGCAGTCACCGGCCTATTCAACCCAGCCGCTGGCGGAGCCTTCGCCGGTTGAGGAAACCGCCGAACAGGCGCCGATCGAGGAAATCCGCGCCAGCCTGCGCGAATTCCGCGAGGCGGTGCGCGAACTCACCGAGAGCCGCGCCCGCCGCCGCTACTTCTGAGCCACAAGATACGTCGACGAGGCCGAACAAAACCATCCTGGTTTTCGCGTAAACGGCATGGGACGGCGCTTTGACGGGATTGCGTGCCGGAATTTTCGTGACAATGCCGCGCTGCATGTTGCCGGCGCCAGGACATTGCGGTCTCGAAAGCGGCGTCGGGCGAAACAGGGTTGAGGATGGTTCATGGCCGAAGTGATTGACGGAAAGAGCGTTGCCGAGGATGTGGTGCGGAAGGTCAAGGCGCTGACCGCTGAGCTGGTCGCCAAGGGCAAGGCCAAGCCCGGTCTCGCCGTGGTCATCGTCGGCGAGGATCCGGCGAGCCAGGTCTATGTCGCGTCCAAGTCGCGCACGGCCAAGGAATGCGGCTTTCATTCGCTCCAGCACACGTTGCCGGCCGAGACTTCTGAAGAAGCGCTGCTCAAGATCATCGGCGAGCTCAATGCCGATCCTGCTGTCAACGGCATCCTGGTGCAGCTGCCGCTGCCTGCCCATATCGATGCCGGCAAGATCATCCAGACGATCGCGCCGGAGAAGGATGTCGACGGCTTCCATTTCATCAATGTCGGCAAGCTCGGCACGGGCGAACTCGACACCGCCTTCGTTCCCTGCACGCCAGCCGGCTCGATGCTCCTGATCGAGCGCGTGCGCGGCAAGGACCTGTCCGGCCTCAACGCCGTCGTCGTCGGCCGCTCCAACATCGTCGGCAAGCCGATGGCCAATCTGCTGCTGGCCGCCAACTGCACCGTCACCATCGCCCACAGCCGCACCAAGGACCTGCCGGCGCTTGCCCGCACCGCCGACATTCTTGTCGCCGCTGTCGGCCGGCCGGAAATGATCAAGGGGGATTGGGTGAAGCCCGGCGCCACCGTCATTGACGTCGGCATCAACCGCATTCCGGCGCCCGAGAAGGGCGAGGGCAAGTCGCGCCTGGTCGGCGATGTCGCCTATGCCGAGGCGGCCAAGGCAGCCGGCGCCATCACGCCGGTGCCCGGCGGTGTCGGGCCGATGACCATTGCCATGCTGATGGCCAATACGTTAGCTTCTGCCTACCTTGCGGCCGGATTGAAGCGGCCCTCCTTCTGAGCCCGGGTTGACCCTGAAAGCGCCAGTTTTGCCGAACCCCACCATTTCCCCGGAACGGCCGGTCGTGACTGATCCCGTTCAAGGTGGCCGGCAGTTCGCCTTTCTGCTGGTCGACAAGTTTTCCATGTTCTCGCTGGCCGCCGCGATCGACACGTTCCGTTCGGCGAACCGCCTGCTCGGCCGCGATTTCTATGGCTGGACGACGGTGTCGGCCGATGGCGATCCGGTGATGGCGTCCAATGGCCTGCCGCTCAAGATCGACTACAGCGTCGCCGACCTGCCGCCTGTCGACATTCTCTTCGTCTCGGTCGGCCTGACGACCGAATTTCCCGGCAAGAGCAAGGTTCTGGCGGCCCTACGCAGCTGGGGCCGCCGCGGCAACGCGCTTGGCGCGCTGTCGGTCGGGTCCTATCTGCTGGCCGAGGCCGGCCAGCTCGACGGTTACCGCTGCACCATCCATTGGGAAAACCGCGCCGGCTTCATGGAGCGCTTCCCCGACATCAACTGCACCGGCAATGTCTTCGAGATCGACCGCAAACGCTACACCTGCGCCGGCGGCACCACCTCGATCGACCTGATGCTGGAGATCGTGCGCGGCGATTTTGGCTCGAACCTTGCCAATGGCGTCGCCAACCAGTTCCAGCATGAGCGCATCCGCTCGGCGGGCGACCGCCAGCGCGTCGGGCCGGAACGCGACCTGACCGGCAAGTCGGAGAAGCTCAGGCGCATCGTCGAACTGATGGCCGACCATCTCGACGAACCGCTCTCGGCGGTGCAACTCGCCAAATCGGCCGGTCTTTCGGTGCGCCAGGTGGAGCGCCTGTTCCTGCGCCACCTCAATGTCACGCCCGGCCGCTACTACATGCGGCTGCGGCTGGAGCGGGCGCGCGAATTGCTGCGCCAGACCAACATGCCGATCCTCGACGTGGCGATCGCGACCGGCTTCACTTCGCATTCCTATTTCGCCCAGAGCTATCGGCTGCAGTTTGGCCGTCCGCCCTCGGAAGAGCGCCGCACCACCTACTGAGCCGCCTGGAAGCGGCGCAAACGCCCCCACCTTTTCGCCGGGTTGAAACCTGCAATAGGCCAAGCAATGCTGTCCGCCGGCAGGAGCCGTCGGCTGGCATCGAAGCTCTGATGTCGACGGCGATGCTAGTCCGGCCTGATGTTGGCGGCATCAGGCGAATGCGGGCAGATACGGGCATTAGGGGACAATGGCCTTGACGAGCAAGCGCGACCGTCGCCTTCGCGACTGGAAGGAAATCGCCGCGTTCTTCGGACGCGACGAGCGCACGGTGCGGCGCTGGGAGCAACAGCGCGGGCTGCCCGTGCACCGCATTTCCGGCGGCGCCAGGAGCCTGGTGTTTGCCTATACGGACGAGCTCGAAACCTGGCTGCGGGGCGGTGAGCCGGTCGCATCCGACGATGTCGAGTCCTTGGCCGAAGAACCGGTCGCGCCGCCCTTGGCTGCGATTGCGCAAACGACCGCCCCAGCCGCTTCGGCCGGATTTTCGAAATGGCCCCAAATCTCGGCTCTGGCCTTCGGTGTGGTTGGATTGGTGTTGCTTGCGGTCGCCGGCACGCTGGCCATGCAGCATGTCGATCCATCCCCGGCACGGATCATCTACCGCCCGGATTCCCGGGCCCAGGATCTCTACCTCGACGCCGTCTATCATCTCGGCACCCGACAGGCCGACGGCTTCACCCATGCGATCCAGCTGCTGACCGAGGCGACGACGCTCGACCCGAATTATGCCGATGCCTATGTCAAACTGGCCGAGGCCTACAACACGATCAGCCAGTTCACGCTGATGCCGGCCAACGAGGCCTATCCACGCGCCGTCGCCGCCGCCGAACGAGCGATCTCGCTCGACCCCGACAATGCCGGCGCCTATGCCGCCCTTGCCTTCACCACCTTCTACTGGACGAAGGATTTCCAGCGATCGAGGGAGTTGTTCGAGCGTGCCATCCGGCTCGATCCTAATGCCGCGCAGACCCACCATTGGTACGCTCTGACCCTGATGGTGACGGGCGAGACCGCCACCCCCTTGGCGGAGATAGGCAAAGCCCAGGCGCTGAACCCGGAATCCCGGGCCATCATCGCCAACAAAGCGCTCATCCTGTTTTATGCCGGCCGGGTCGATGATGCCGTGATGATCCTGCAGCAGCTGGCCAAGGCCGAACCGAACTTGCGGTCTCCGCCTGAATATCTGGCCACCATCTATCTCGATCAGGGCCGCTTCACCGATTTCCTGCGTGAATACCGGCGCGCCGCCGGGATCGCCAACAACGGCGCCCGCATGGCCATTGCCGACGCCGCCGAGAAAGGTTTGCGCGAAGCCGGCGGCGAGGGACTGTTGTCGGCCATGTATGCCGAGCAGATCCGCCAATATGAAAGGAACCTGGAGCCCGCCTACAAGGTGGCGTGCACCGCGGCGATGCTGGGGCGCAACGACGAGGCGATCCGCTACCTCGAAGAGGCGATGCGACGCAAGGAGGACGATATGCTGGGCATCCGCATCGAGCGAGCCTTCAAGGGGTTGCGGGCCGATGCCCGATATCGCGTCATCGTCGAGCATGTAGGCTTCAGGCCGGCCCCGCCGGTTGGCGCCTGAGCCACATGGCTGCGTCCGGGCTTGTGTCCCGACACGCGCTCAAATAGTTTTGGGTCGCAGGCGGGGCGGCTACTCAGGAGATTTTGATGGTGGGATTGTCACGGAGCATCGCTGCGGCGATCCTCCTTTTGTCGATGACGACGTTCGGCTTTGCCGCAAACAAGGTCATCATCATTCTCGACGCTTCCGGCTCGATGTGGGCGCAGATCGACGGAAAGCCCAAGCTCGAAATCGCCAGGGAATCGCTGAGGACCGTGCTTCAATCGGTTCCCGCCGACGATGAGATCGGCTTCATGGCCTACGGCCACCGCGAAAAAGGCAGCTGCGAGGACATTCAGCTGATCGTGCCGCCCCAGGCGGGCTCGGCAAGCGCCATCACGGATGCCGCCGACAGTCTGAAATTCCTCGGCAAGACGCCGTTGACGGCGGCCGTCAAGCAGGCGGCCGAAGCGCTGAAATACACCGAGGACAAGGCAACCGTCGTCCTCATCACCGATGGGCTCGAGACCTGCGGCGGCGACCCGTGCGCGCTGGGCAAGGAACTCGAGGCATCCGGCGTCGACTTCACCGCCGACGTCGTCGGCTTTGGATTGACGGCCGACGAGGGCAAGCAGATCGCGTGCCTGGCTGAAAACACCGGCGGCAAGTACATCCAGGCCTCCGACGAGAAGGCGCTGCAGGAAGCGCTGGTCGAAACCGTCGCTGCACCGGCACCAGCTCCGGCCCCGGCTCCCGAACCAGCACCGGCTCCCGCGCCTGCACCGAAAGCGGCCGAGGTCGACTACAACCTCATTCCCCAGGCATTCTTGAAAGAGGGCGGCGAGGTACCGAAGATCGACGTCTACTATGAAGTCTTTCCGGACGATGCCAAGGGTGTCGGTGGAGACCATGTCAACGACGGCTACAACGCTGTCAAATTCCACGTTCTCGCTGGCAACTACATCGTCGTCGCCTCGAGTGGTGCCGCCAAGGCGCAGCAGAAGGTCACGCTGACGGCGGACAAGGCAACCGAACTCGCACTCAATTTGAACGCCGCCGAACTCTCGATCCATGCCCGACCGGCGCCGGGGGCCGAAGTCGACCGCAATGCGCAGATCAGCATCGCCTATCCCGGCGGCACCTCGGACAGCAACTACGGCGAGGTCAAGTACGTCGTCCCGGCCGGCGAGACCAAGGTCACCGTGAAGCTGGGAGCCGGCGAGGCAAGCGAGACCATGCAGCTTGCCGCCGGCCAGGTCGTCGACAAGGACATCATCGTCGGCGTCGGCAAGGCCAAGGCCAACGCCTTCTACACCCAGGGCGGCGAGAAGGCCGAAACCGATGTGGGTTGGAAAGTGTACAAGGCCGCCAAGAAGCTCGACGGCACCCGTGATCAGGTGACTTACGCCTACGGCCCGGACAGCCAGTTCGATCTGCCTCCGGGCGACTATGTGATCGGCGTCGATGTGCAGGCCGTGACCGCCGAACAGCCTTTCAGCGTCACGGTCGGGCAGATGACCGATGTCAACGTGACGCTGAACGCGGGCGTGCTGGCTGTCGACGCGCCGGGCGCCGACGGCTTCAAGATCTTCGAGGCCAAGAAGAACATCCAGGGCGAGCGCAAGCAGGTCACTTACGCCTACGGGGAAAAGATGCAGACCACGCTGGCGGCGGGCGACTACGTGCTCGTGACCAATTTCACCACCGACAAGGCCGACAAGGAAACGCCTTTCACGGTCAAGGCCGGCGAGCGGAGCGAGCTCAAGGTAGAGTAGCTCCAGCAGGACACGCAAAAAGGGCGGCTCAAGGCCGCCCTTTTTATTTGACCAGAAAACTCAGGCCGTCCCGAAAGCGCTGGCGCCATGGTCGGCGCGGCCCACCAACTGCCGGAAGCCGGCGAAAAGCTCGCGGCCGAAGCCGAATTCGTTGCCGATGAGATCGGCTTCGGCGGTGCGGCGCAGCGCGAATTCGGTTCCCGGCACCAGCACCTCCAGCGTTCCTGCATCGGCGTCGAGGCGGATGATGTCGCCGTCATGGATCCTGGCGATCGGTCCGTCCTCGACCGCCTCCGGCGTCACATGGATCGCCGCCGGCACCTTGCCGGAGGCGCCGGACATGCGTCCGTCGGTGACCAGTGCGACGCGCTGGCCGCGGTCCTGCAGGATGCCGAGCACGGTGGTCAGCTTGTGCAATTCCGGCATGCCGTTGGCCTTGGGGCCCTGGAAGCGGATGACGGCGATGAAATCACCGGTCAGTGTGCCCGCCTTGAACGCCTCGTTCAGGCCCTGCTGGCTGTCGAACACCTTGGCCGGCGCCTCGATGATGCGCCGTTCCGGCTTGACGGCGGAGGTCTTGATGACGGCGTGGCCGAGATTGCCGGCCAGCACCTTCAGGCCGCCTGTCGGCTGGAAGGCCTTGTGGAACGGCGCCAGCACCTTTTCGTCGCCGCTGGCCTGCGGCGAGGCCTCGCGCACCACGGAGCCATCGGCGCCGAGCTTGGCCTCAACCGCATAGGGGCGCAAGCCTTCACCCCACACCGTCTGCACGTCCTCGTGCAGGACGCCCTCGTCGAGCAGTTCGCGGATCAGGAAGCCGAGCCCCCCGGCGGCATGGAAATGGTTCACATCGGCAAGCCCGTTCGGATAGACGCGGGCCAGGAGCGGCACAGCTTCCGAGAGGTCGGAAATGTCCTGCCAGGTCAGCGCGATGCCGGCTGCCGCCGCCATGGCGATGAGGTGGATGGTGTGGTTGGTCGAGCCGCCGGTGGCATGCAGCCCGACGACGCCGTTGACGATCGAACGCTCGTCGATCATCCGCCCGACCGGCGTATAGGCATTGCCGAGCGCGGTGATCGCCAGCGCCCGCTTCGTCGCCTCGCGGGTCAGCGCATCACGCAGCGGCGTGCCGGGATTGACGAAGGAGGCGCCCGGCGTGTGCAGGCCCATGATCTCCATCAGCATCTGGTTGGAGTTCGCCGTGCCGTAGAAGGTGCAGGTGCCCGGCCCATGGTAGGATTTGGACTCGGCCTCCAGCAATTCGGCGCGCCCCGCCTTGCCCTCGGCATAGAGCTGGCGAACCTTGGCCTTCTCGTCGTTGGGCAGCCCGGTCGTCATCGGTCCGGCCGGAATGAACACCGCCGGCAGATGGCCGAAGGTGAGCGCCGCGATCACCAGTCCCGGTACGATCTTGTCGCAGACGCCGAGAAAGACGGCGGCGTCGAACATGTTATGCGACAGGCCGACCGCTGCCGACATGGCGATCACGTCGCGCGAAAACAGCGACAGTTCCATGCCGGGCTGGCCCTGCGTGACGCCGTCGCACATCGCCGGCACGCCACCGGCCACCTGGGCGATGCCGCCGGCCTCGCGCGCGGCTTCCTTGATCAGGGCAGGGTAGGTCTCGAAGGGCTGATGCGCCGACAGCATGTCGTTGTAGGAGGTGATGATGCCGAGATTGGGCACCTTGTCGGCGCCGAGCGCCAGCTTTTCCGAGGGGCTGCACACCGCAAAGCCGTGGGCGAGGTTGCCGCAGGACAGCACCGACCGGTTGGCGGTCTGGTTCGACGCTTCGGCGATACGGCCGAGATAGCGCTCGCGGCCCGCCTTCGAACGTTGGCGGATGCGTTCCGTGATGGCTTCGATGTCGCGTCTTGCGGTCATGGCGGTCGGTCCTTTCAAGCGAGGTCCCGGAAACATCCTCCCGCAATTGCCGGGACCACTAAACGTAAAATCAAGGCGCCCAGAAAACCTCTACGGGCCTGTGAGCGGCGTCGAGCACGGCACGGATCGGCTTTCGCGGGCCGGGCGCGACCGCGCCGTCGAAGGCGGTGCGCTTGTCCTCGCCCTCTATGTGCAGCGCGATGAAGCCTGCATCGATGATGCGCGCCAGCGTCAGGGTCAGCCGCGGCTCGCCCGCACTGGCCGCGTGAACCGGCAGGATGATCCTGTCCGAGGCCGGATCGAGCAGCTTGGCCAGATCGTCGGCGTCGGGAAAGAACGAGGCGGTGTGGCCGTCCGGCCCCATGCCGAGCACCACGACATCGAGCGGCCAGGGCAGGGAGCGCAGTGCGGCATCGTCCGATGCCGCCGCATCCTCGATGCCTGACGCCTCATGGTAGAGCGGCACGAAGCGCGCCGCTTTGGCCGCATTCTGCAAGAGATTGGCGGCCACCAGCCCGGCATTGGAGCGCGGCGAGGAGGCCGGCACGAAACGCTCGTCGACCAGCGTCACGATCACCTTGTCCCAGGCGATCGGCGCCGTTGAGAGGGCAGCGAAGAATTTTGCCGGCGTGGTGCCGCCGGAGACGGCGAGCACCGCCGTGCCGCGCTCGGCGATCGCCTTCACCAGGCGGTCGGCCACGCGGCCGGCCAGCGCCGCGGCCAGTTGCGGCCGGTCGGGGAAAGCGTTCCAGTTGTAGCTGGCGCCGTTCAATTGCTCTCGTGCCATGTCCGCCCGTCACGTTCGATCAGTGCTATCGAGGCCGACGGCCCCCAAGTGCCCGCCGTATAGCCCTGTGCTTCCTGCTTGGCGCCTTCCCAGGCATTCTGGATCGGGTCGATCCATTTCCACGCCGCCTCGACCTCGTCGCGGCGCATGAACAGCGTCTGGTTGCCGCGGATGACGTCCATGATCAGCCGTTCATAGGCGTCCGGCGCGCGGCCGTCGAAGGATTGCGCGAAGCTCATGTCAAGCGAGATCTGGCGCAGCCGCATGCCGCCCGGACCTGGATCCTTGATCATGATGAACTGCTTGACGCCTTCGTCGGGCTGCAGGCGGATGACCAGCTGGTTGGCGAAGATCGGCCCGGCGCTGTCGCCGAAGATCGAATGCGGGATCGGCTTGAACTCGATGACGATTTCCGAAACCCGGGTCGCCAGCCGCTTGCCGGTCCTGAGGTAGAACGGCACGCCCGCCCAGCGCCAGGTGCCGATCTCGGCCTTGATGGCGACGAAGGTCTCGGTGTTGCTGTCCTTGCCGAGCTCCTCGACATAGCCTTTGACCGGCCCTCCGGCGGATGCGCCGGCGCGGTACTGGCCGCGCACTGTGTGCTTCGGCGCTTCGTTGCCGTTGATGCGTTTCAGCGCCCGCAGCACTTTCAGCTTCTCGTCGCGCACGGCGTCGGCGTCCATCGACGACGGCGCCTCCATGGCGACGAGGCAGAGCAGCTGCAGCATGTGGTTCTGCACCATGTCGCGCAGCGCGCCGGCCTTGTCGTAGTAGGTGACGCGGTCTTCCAGGCCGACGGTCTCGGCGACCGTGATCTGTACGTGGTCTATATGGGCGGAATTCCACAGCGGCTCATAGAGCGCATTGGCAAAGCGCAGCGCCATCAGGTTCTGCACCGTCTCCTTGCCGAGATAGTGGTCGATGCGGAAGATCTGGCTTTCGTGGAAGTCGTCGCCGACCAGATCGTTGAGCGCCCGCGCCGAGGCAAGGTCGCGACCGATCGGCTTCTCCAGCACGATGCGCGAGTTCGGCGTGATCAGCTTGTGTTCTTTGAGCTTGTGCGAGATATCGCCGAACAGCGCCGGCGCCACCGCCAGGTAGAAGGCGCGGATGTTCTCGCTCTCGCCGATCGCCTTCTTCAACTTGTCGAAGCCGGCGCCGCTCGTCGCATCGGCCGAGACATAGGAAAGCCGCGCCAGGAAGGTTTTCAGCTCCTTGGCGTCGATGTCGGCCGGCTTGACGTGATCGGAGATCGCCTGGCTGGCGAAGGCCCGGAATTCCTCGTCGCTCATTTTCGAGCGCGATGTGCCGATGATGCGCGTCGGCTCGGAGAATTGATGGTCGCGCTGGCGATAATAGAGCGACGGCAGAAGCTTGCGTTCCGACAGGTCGCCGGTGCCGCCGAAAATGATGAAGTCGAAAGGGTCGACGGGAATGATCTGGCTGGTCATGGTCTGTCCGCTTTGACGCCGGTCGCGAGTACGCGGCTGATATATTCTAATCGATTTAAATTTTCCAGTGCCATGGTGTCACATCGAGGACCAATCGCTGGATATTGATTGGGTCCACATGTGCGCTTGACACTGGCGCTTGCCGGAGGCTTGTCGGTGAACGAAGACTCCGGAAGCTTTCGCAGGTGCAGCATAGAACGTGAATGTGACGAAAGCTAAGGGAGAAATTGTCTGTCGCGGCATGGGCCATGGCGGTCCGCCGCCTGATTCCGGAAGATATCGATGAGCGGGAAAAGCATGCGTCTGGAAAACAAGGTCGCCATCATCACCGGCGCGGCATCGGGCTTCGGTGAAGGCATGGCCAAGCGTTTTGCCGAAGAGGGCGCCAAGGTCGTTGTCGCCGATCTCAACGCCAAGGGGGCGGAGCGCGTCGCCGGCGAGATCGGCGAGGCGGCGATCTGGACGCAGACAGATGTCTCGCTGCGCTCCGAATTCGACGAGATGGTCTATGCCGCCAAAAGCGCCTTCGGCCGCATCGACATCATGGTCAACAATGCCGGCTACACCCACCGCAACGGCGACATGCTCAAGGTCGACGAAGAGACTTTCGACCTGATCACCGCCGTCAACATGAAGGCGATCTATCACGCGGCCCTTGCCGTGGTGCCGATCATGGAGCGGCAAGGCGGCGGCGTCATCCTGACCACGGCCTCCACCGCGGGGCTCAGGCCACGGCCCGGCCTCACCTGGTACAATGCCTCGAAAGGTTGGGCGATCACCGCCACCAAGTCGATGGCGGTCGAGCTCGCGCCCAAGAACATCCGCGTCAACTGCCTCTGCCCGGTCGCCGGCGAAACCGGCATGCTGGAGAAATTCATGGGCGCTGATACGCCTCAGATTCGCGAGACATTCCGCGCCTCGATCCCGCTCGGCCGGCTTTCGACCCCGCTCGACATCGCCAATGCCGCACTCTGGCTGGCTTCGGATGAAGCCGCCTTCATCACCGGCGTGGCGCTGGAGGTCGATGGCGGCCGCTGCATCTGAAGCGCATCAGAGAGGCATCAGCCGCCGGCCTTGATGTAGCTCTTGTAGATCCAGCCGGTCTTGCCGTTGTAGACGATCTGGCACCATTGCTTGCAGTTCATCACCTGCACCGACGTCCTTGCCGGCACGGTGCCGATGGCGGCTGCGTTCTTCTTCGGGCCGCTGCGCATGGTCACTGCCCTCAGGATGCGCCCATTGCCGGCCGCCGCCACTTTGCGATGCTTGGCCTTGGCGTTGCTGCCATCGTCATCGCTCGCCGCCGGCTGCTGTTCGGGCGCTTGCGGCTGCACTTGCGGGATGGCGGCGGTCTTCGCTCCATCCGGACTGCTGCCTGCCGACGGTGCCGGCGCGGCAACCTTGGCAAGTTCGGCAGTAGCGTCCGTATCGGTCGCCGATTGTGCGAATGCCGCGGCGGTGGCCGGTTTGTCCGGCGCCGGTTCAGCCTGGTCAGGGGTGGCCGCCTGATCGGATGCCGCCGAAGCGGGCTTCGGCTGGGCCTCGGTCCAACGGGGGTTATTGGCGGCAAGCGCTTGTATATTGGCTTTCACCGCCGCCACGGTCGTCGGTGAGACCTGGTCGGACTTGCGGGCGGGCTGCGGCACGGTCGCCGCGGCCACAGTGGTTCCGGCAGGCACGATCTTCGTCGTTTTCACCGGAATGGTCGGAATGCTCTGTTCCTGGCTGGCGGCTGCTTGCCGCTCGCTTGTTGGCAATGCCAGCCAGAGCGCCACCGCGGCCACGCCGAGCAGCGCGGCGGTGCCGACCGCTGCAATCACCAGATGCGAGTTCGAACGGACTTCCTGCCAGAAGGACGGCCGCATGTCGTATCCAAACTGCATGGCAAAGCGCCGACGTTCCGGAACACCGAAACTGAAGGGCTCTCTCACTCTCGCCACCTCCATAAGCGGGCCAATGTTCTTTCGATCGTTGCCGGAAGTCCGGCATCTGATCGGCATCGGTCCCAAAAATCAACACGGGCAAGCCCGCAGCAATCCCCGAATAGTCGCCCAGAAGCGCGAACCTTTCGCCCCTGATTGTGGCATCAGTACGCCATTATAGCGGATTCTGCGCCTTTACCGGCATTTCCGCAATGTGCCGCCAGGGCAATGAATATTACAATATTACATCAGATCGTGATGGCGATTGGATCCAGCACGAGGCGCGTCGCGTCGAAACAGGTCATGCGACTCGCTTTCTGGCCCGTATAGTTCCCCTAACCGGGGGCATTTTTGCCCCGATATGCCCTAGATCCGGTCGCGCAGCGCGAACCAGTTGAGCGCCAGGAAAAGCAGCGGCGTGCGGAAACGCCGGCCGCCGGGAAATGGCGGAATTTTCAAGTCCTCGATCAGTTTCAGCCGGTCGCGATTGCCGGCAACGGTCTCTGCATAGAGCTTGCCGAAGAAGTTCGACAGCATGACGCCGTGGCCGGAATAACCGCCGGCCGAGATCACATTCGGCATCACTTCGCGCACGAACGGCTTCCTCGGCACGGTGATGCCGACATAGCCGCCCCAGCCATGGGTGATCTCGATATCTTTCAGCGCCGGATAGAGCTCCACGATCTGGCGGCGGATATGGATGTGGATGTCCTTGGGGTCGTTGACGCCATAGACCTCGCGTCCGCCGAACAGCAGCCGGCCGTCCCTCGATTTGCGGAAATAACGCACCACGAAGCGGGAATCATCGACCGACTCGCCGCCGGGCAGCACGTTCGAATCCGTCCCCAAAGGTACGGTCGCACCGATGAAGGAGCCGATCGGCATGATGTGCGCGGCACTCACCGGTTCGAGCGTGCCGCCATAGGCGTTGACCGCGATCAGGCATTTCTGCGCGGTCACGGTGCCTCTTGGCGTGGAAACCCTGACCTTGCCGCCAGTGGAAACGATGCCCGTCGATGGCGTACCTTCGAACAGCTGCGCGCCGGCCTGGGCCGCCACCCGCGCCGTGCCGATCACCAGCTTCATCGGATGGATATGGCCGGTGCCGGTGTCGCGCGTGCCGCCGAAATAGGCGGTCGAGCCCAGCCGCTCCGCGGTCTCCTTCGCATCCATGAACGAGATGTGCGGATAGGAGAAACGGCTGGCCATGATCTCGGCATGCGCCTTGTAGTCGTCGACATAGCGCGGCTTGTGCGCCACCGAGAGCTGGCCCGGCATGTAGTCGATATCGATCTGGTTGGCGGCGGCGAATTCGATGAGATGCGCCTTCGCCTCCTCGGCAAGATCGAACAGCGCCCTGGCGCGCGACAGCCCGTATTCGGCCTCCAGGTCCTCGGCCCAGGCGCGCTGGCCGGTGCCGAGCTGGCCGCCATTGCGGCCCGATGCGCCGTCACCGAAACGGTATGCTTCGATCAAAACGACATTGGTTCCCGCCTTGGCGAGATGCGTTGCGGCCGACAGACCGGTAAAGCCGCCGCCGATGATGACAACGTCGCAGGTTCGGTCGCCATCCAGCGCCGGATATTCTGGTCTAGGCCCCGCCGTGTCTTCATACCACGAGCGGCCGGGGGAAATGGGGGATTGATAGGGCATGGTGCTCATAGGGGAGTAGGGGAGTAGGGGAGTAGGGCAGTAGGGGAGTAGGGGAGTAGGGCAGTAGGGCAGTAGGGCAGTAGGGCAGTAGGTAGGACTATTCAGGAGACAATTTCCGGATGAGAAGTCGCAAGAGGGTTCCGACGCTCTCACTCCGGCTCATCAGTGGTTCGGCTGCCTCATGAGAGGCGATTCCGACGCGCTGCGCGATCAGCAGATGAGTCTCCAACTCTTTGAGAGATCCCTGCGCGATCCTGAGAAATTGCTGATAAGAGGCTCGGCTTTCTCGCCCGTAACCCTCGGCAATGTTGGCGGGAACGGAGGTGGCTGCACAACGTACCTGAGCCGTCAGCCCGTAGCGCTCATCCTTTGGCCAGGCTCTGGTTGTTTCGTAGATCGAAACCGCCAGATCCATAGCTTGCTGCCAGACAATCAAATCTCTGTACGATTCAATCTTGGCCGCCATCCTCGCCCTACTGCCCTACTGCCCTACTGCCCTACTGCCTTACTCCCTTATTCCCCTAAACATTCAGCAACAAATACTCCCGCTCCCACGGGCTGATCACTTCCATGAAGGTCTCGAATTCCGCCCGCTTGATCGCCGCATAGGTGGCGGCGAACGACTTGCCCAGCAGCGCGCAGAGTTCCTCGTCGCCCTCGAACAGGTCGACGGCCTCGAGCAGGCTGCGCGGCAGGTCGATCTCGTGGGCATTGGCGGTGGTCAGCACCGGCGGCTCGGCCTTGATCTTCCTGGTGATGCCGATCAGCCCGCAGGCAAGCGAAGCCGCCAGCGCGAGATAGGGATTGGCGTCGGAGGACGGGATGCGGTTTTCGACGCGCCGCGCCGCCGGATCCGAACGCGGCACGCGGAACGCCGTGGTGCGGTTGTCATAGCCCCATTTGTTGTTGACCGGAGCCGAGGCCGCCTGTGTCAGCCGGCGGTAGGAATTGACATAGGGCGCAAACATCACCAGCGCATTCGGCACGTGCTTTTGCATGCCGCCGATGAAATGGAAGAACGCCTCGGTCTCCGAGCCGTCCTCGGCCGAGAAGATATTCTTGCCGGTCTTCTTGTCGATGATCGACTGGTGGATATGCATGGCCGAACCCGGCTGGCCCTGGATCGGCTTGGCCATGAAGGTGGCGTAGATTTCGTGTTTCAGCGCCGCCTCGCGGATGGTGCGCTTGAACATGAACACCTGGTCGGCAAGCTCGATCGGGTCGCCGTGGCGCAGATTGATCTCGAGCTGGCCGGCGCCCTCTTCATGGATGAGCGTGTCGATCTCCAGGCCCTGGCTTTCGGAGAAATGGTAGATGTCGTCGATCAGTTCGTCGAACTCGTTGACGCCGGCGATCGAATAGCCGGCGCCGCCGCCGATCGCGCGGCCCGAGCGGCCGACGGGCGGGGTAAGCGGATAGTCCGGGTCCGGATTCTTGCGCACCAGGTAGAATTCGATCTCGGGCGCCACCACCGGCTTCAGCCCGAGCTTGTCATAGGCGGCAAGCACGCGCTTCAACACATTGCGCGGCGTGAATTCGACCGAGCGTCCGTCCTGGTGGACGAGGTCGCAGATGACGGCGGCCGTCGGGTCTTCTTCCCAGGGCACCACTGTCAGCGTCGACAGGTCCGGCATCAGCTTGAGGTCGCCGTCGTCTTCCGGATAGTGGAAGCCGTTGCCGTCTTCGGGATAGCCACCGGAAATCGTCGTCATGAAGACGGCCGAAGGCAGCGCCAGCGAGGTGTTGGAGGTGAATTTCTTCGACGGCATCATCTTGCCGCGCGCCACGCCCGCCTGATCGGGCGTGATGCATTCAATGTCCTCGATGCCGCGCCATTCCAGCCAGTCGCTGACTTCCTTCCAGTTCTTCACACCACGCAGGTTTTTCACGAAGGCAGGCGTACGCGCCCGTCCTCCGCGGCTCGACGGACGGACTTCCTTTTTTGCAGGCGGCATCATTCACCAGATTGGGTTGCGGATTTCCGAGTATAGCCGTGCCCCACTGTGGAAGGGAAGGGAGGCGCTGCCGGCATTCCCCGTTCCGGTTGAAAATCACGCCGGCCGGCTTAGGTTCGGGCGGCTCGCAACCCGGAAGGCATCGATGCGAAACAACAACGAACTGACGACCATTGGCTTCGACGCCGACGACACGCTTTGGCAGAACGAACAGTTCTTCCGCATGACGGAGAAGCGTTTTGCCGCCATGCTTGCCGATCATGGCGAGGAGCAACAGACTTCGGCGCGATTGCTCGAGGCCGAACGGCGCAACCTTGCCGTCTACGGCTTCGGCATCAAGGGGTTCACCCTGTCGATGATCGAAACGGCGATCGAGGTCACCGACGGGCGCGTACCGGCTTCGGTCATAGCGGAGATCCTCGAGGCCGGCCGCGAAATGCTGGGCCACCCGATCGAGGTCTTGCCGCATGTGCGCGAGACGGTGGAGAAACTTGCCGGTGCATACCGGCTCGTGCTGATCACCAAGGGCGACCTCTTCGACCAGGAGCGCAAGCTGGCCGGATCGGGCCTTGGCGACCTGTTCGACGCGGTCGAGATCGTCAGCGACAAGAATGCAGCGACCTATTCCCGTCTTTTCAGCCGCCACGGCGACGGCCCTGCAAAGAGCATGATGGTCGGCAATTCGCTGAAATCGGACGTCGTGCCGGCCATCGAGGCCGGCGGCTGGGGCGTCCATGTGCCGCACGAACTGACCTGGGTGCTCGAGCATGTCGAAGCGCCGCACGCCGAGCCGCGGTTCCGCCAGATATCCGATCTCGGGCAATTGCCCGAGCTGGTGCAAAACATCACTCGGGGAAGTTGATCGCGTTTGCATGTCGCTCAAAACCGACCGCGGTTTTGGGAGGTCGACATGCATGGAACGAGGTCCTGAAAGGCGTCAGCTGACGCGCTTCAGCGGCTGATCAGGCGATCGATCACCGGTTGCAGCCGCTCGGGCGTGATCGGCTTGGCGACGACCACGTCGATCACGTTCGACAGGCCCAGGCTCTCCGGCGTTCCGGTCTTGGTCGAAAGCAGGATCACGGGCGGAAACGATTGTCCCGAAGCCCGCCGCAACGTTTCGATGCCGGACATCAGCGTGTCGCAGTCCTTGTTGTCCGCGCCGCCATCCAGCACGATCACGCCTGGCACCATTGTCCGCAAGGTCTTCGCCGCCATATCGGGCGATTCCGAGATCGGCTTGAGCCCGGATCGTTCGACGATCTTCGACACCACCACGCGATTGATCGGCGATTTCCCGACAACAAGCACCTGCGAGGGATTGCGTATCGTCTCGGTGCTTGAATCCTGGGTCACCAGATTCGGATGTTTTGCGGTCTCGCCCTCGTTACTCACTGGGCACCCAAGTCGGCCAAGAAGCTCGCCCCTATTTCAATGCAGAGTTGAATCTGGGCGACAATTGGCGTGAGATCGCACCCCATGTCAAGGTGAAATAAAAGGCATCCGAAAACGCCTCCTGCGACAGTGGAGTCAAGCAACAGTACTGTACTGACCTGTCCACGAATTGGTTGCATAAAAATAAAATTCACCTGCGCATACGCTGCGCAGGTGAAGGTTGGGTTGCAACGATTTCCGGTCAGCCATGGCTCTGTTGTGTGACGATCACCGGGATCAGCAGATCGCCCCAATTGCCGTCGCCGCCATGGTGCCTCGCCGAGCGAACCAGTTCCACCGAGACGCCCGCCTCGACCGCCTTCATCACCGACTGGTTGAGCCTGTGCAGATCGTTGGCCAGCATGCGGATCGTCGCCTGCTGGTCGACGCTCATCGTGGTCGATTGTTCTTCGGCCCGTTCCTTGACGCGGCTTATCGATGCCATTGGTCTTCTCCTGTGTGTGAAGCCCTGTTGGGCGTTTCCTCGGTGTTTTCTGACCCGCTATTCGGCGGCCGGCCTGAATTGCGCATGCTCGGTCGATTCATGCATGGCGGTGGTAGACGACTTGCCGCCGGTGATTGCCATCGAAACGGCGTCGAAATAGCCGGTGCCGACCTCGCGCTGGTGCTTGGTCGCGGTGTAGCCATTGGCTTCCGCCGCGAACTCGGCCTCCTGCAACTCGGAATAGGCCGCCATCTGCCGTTCCTTGTAGCCACGCGCCAGTTCGAACATGCCGTAGTTGAGCTGGTGGAAGCCGGCGAGCGTGATGAACTGGAACTTGTACCCCATGGCGCCGAGTTCCCTCTGGAATTTGGCGATCGTGGCGTCGTCGAGGTTCTTTTTCCAGTTGAACGAGGGCGAGCAATTGTAGGCGAGCAGCTTGCCCGGATGGTGCTTGCGCACGCCCTCGGCGAATTTCTTGGCCTGCGCCAGGTCCGGCTTCGAGGTCTCGCACCAGATCAGGTCCGCGTGAGGGGCATAGGCGACGGCCCGCGCGATGCAGGGCTCGATACCGTTCCTGACCTGGTAGAAGCCTTCCACCGTGCGCCCGGCATCGTAGTCGACGAAGGGCTGGTCGCGCTCGTCGATATCGGATGTCAGAAGCTTCGCGGCTTCGGCGTCGGTGCGCGCCACGACGAGTGTCGGCGTGCCCATCACGTCGGCTGCCAGCCGCGCGGCGTTGAGGTTGCGGATATGCGCGGCGGTCGGGATCAGCACCTTGCCGCCGAGATGGCCGCACTTCTTTTCCGACGCCAGCTGGTCCTCGTAATGCACGCCAGCGGCGCCCGCCTCGATGAACGCCTTCATGATCTCGAAGGCATTGAGCGGCCCGCCGAAGCCGGCTTCCGCGTCGGCGACAATCGGCGCGAACCAGGTTTCGACCGAAAGCCCGTTGCCTTCGGAGGTCTCGATCTGGTCGGCACGCTGCAGCGTCCGGTTGATGCGCTTGACCAGTTCCGGCGCCGCATTGGCCGGATAAAGCGACTGGTCGGGATACATCGCCGAGGCGGTGTTGGCATCGGCGGCGACCTGCCAGCCCGACAAATAGATCGCCTTCAGTCCGGCGCGCACCTGCTGCATCGCCTGATTGCCGGACATGGCGCCGAGCGCGTTGACGAAATCCTCCTCGTGGATGAGCTTCCACAGCCGGTTGGCACCCATTTCGGCGAGACTCTGGCGGATCTGCACCGAGCCGCGCAGCCGCTTCACATCCTCCGGCGAATAGGGACGTTCGATGCCGTCGAAGCGGCCTTCCGGCGCCGAGGGAACGAGATTGTAAAAATCAGTCATGAGTCACTCCGAAGGATTGCTGTGCTTTGCCCGCGCGCCATTCTCCTGGCGCCTTGGAATGTGACTGAATTTACATTGCGGCGCAAAATCAGCCAGAAAAATCAACCAATGAGGCCGGAGATAAGGGAAAACCTGTGTTGTGTTTGACAGAGCGCTGCTGTAAACTTGTCATGATTGTAAAGATGCGGGCGACGGGATTGTCGCGAATGTCATGTAAATTCCTGTCAAGGGCAGTCGATGGCTGAGCAGAAGATTTTCGCCGGGCCGCGCATCCGCCGCATCCGCAACGCCAAGGGCCTGACCCAGACGGCGATGGCCGAGGGGCTCGGCATCTCGCCGTCCTATCTCAACCTGATCGAGCGCAACCAGCGGCCGCTGACGGTGCAGCTCATCCTCAAGCTGGCTTCTGTCTACAAGGTCGACCCTCATGAGTTGCAGGGCGAGGCGAGAGGGTCGGTCGCGGCCTTGAAGGAAGTGTTCACCGATCCGCTGCTGGTCGGCGAATTGCCTGGGGACCAGGAGCTCATCGAGCTTGCCGAAGCGGCGCCCAATGCGTCCGCCGCGGTGATAAAACTGTTCCGCGCCTATCGCGAGCAGGCCGAGCGGCTGTCGGACCTCAACGAACTCCTGGCGCGCGAGGGCCGCGCCACCGCGCTGTCCGGCGCCCGGCTGCCGATCGACGAGGTGCATGAGACCTTCGAGCGGCGGCCAAACCATTTTTCGACACTTGAGGAAGAGGCCGAGGCCTTCACCTCGGTGCTCGATCCCGGCGACGATCTGTTCGGTGCGCTGAAAGCCTGGCTAAAGCGCGAATACGGCATCGTGGTCAAGGTGCTGCCGGTCGCCACCATGCCCAACTGGCGTCGCCGCTACGACCGCCATTCGCAGCGCCTGTTCCTGTCCGAGCGGCTGTCGCCGTTCGACCAGCTGCGCGAGGTGGCGATGGAGGCCTGCCTGATCCGCATGACGGTCGCAGTCGCCGGCGAGATCCAGGCGCTCAAGCTGACCACCGATGAAGCCCGCCGCCTTGCCCGCTTCGAGCTCGGCCGCTATGCCGCGCATGCGCTGATGATGCCCTACCAGGCCTTTCATGCGGCCGCCATCCGCGCCCGCTACGACATCGACGTCCTGCGCTCGCGCTTCGGCGTTTCCTTCGAGCAGGCGGCGAACCGGCTGACCATGCTGCAGCGGCAAGGCGCGTCGGGCGTGCCCTTCTTCATGCTGGAGGTCGACAATGCCGGGAACCGATTTCGCAGGGCCGGCAGCCAGGGCTTTCCGCACAGCCGCTTCGGCGGCGGTTGTCCCAAGCTGCCCGTGCATGCCGCCTTCTCCCAGCCGGGCCAAGTTTTCGTCGAAGCGGTGGAAATGCCCGATGGCGCCGAGTTCCTGTGCGTCGCCCGCACACTGGAAGGGCCGCAAGGTGCGTTCTCGGAGCGTCCGCGCCGCACCGCGCTGCTCATCGGTTGCGATATCGGCTTTCGCGACGACATCGTCTATGGCGCCGCTCTGCCCGGCGCGGCGGGCGGTGGTAAGGCTGGACTGGGCGCTCCGACGGCCACGCCGGTAGGACCCGCCTGCCGGCTTTGCGAGCGCGTCGGCTGCCTGGCGCGCGCCGAACCGCCGGTGACACGTCCGCTCGGCCTCGACGAGATGGTGACGGGCCTGAGCGCTTTCGACTTCCAGTAGCGCGGCGGCAAAGGTGCCACAATCGTCGCCGGTGTCTGGATCACCCGCTCTCCAAGCCTTTGCGTTACGCGAACGGAGCAGTTCTTTGTCGCCCCTTGCGCATCGTCCCGTCCACAAAAGCTCGACACTCGCGCCCATGACAGACGCAGCATCATCAGCAGGCCTTGCTGTATCGACCGCCTCGCCGCGCGAGGAACGCATCGGCATGCTTCTGGTCTTCCTGTCGGCGCTGATGTGGAGTTTCGGCGGCACCATCGCCCGCTTCATCACCGTCGGCGACAGCTGGACGGTCATTTTCTGGCGCTCCGTCTGGGCCGCCGCCTTCCTGCTCCTGTTCATGACCTGGCGCGACGGCTGGCGCGGCATGCTGAGATCGTTTCGCGACATGGGCTTGCCTGGCCTTGCCGTGGGGTTCTGTTTCGCCATCGCGTCGACCGCCTTCGTCGTGGCGCTTGCCTACACCACCGTCGCAAACATCTTGCTTATGCAGGCGGGCGTACCACTTCTGGCGGCGCTGCTGGCCTGGGCCTTGTTTCGCGAACGGGTCGGTGTCGTGACTTGGGTGGCGATCGCCGCCGTCATTGCCGGCGTTGCCATCATGGTGTCGGAATCGCTTGATGGCGCCGTCTCGCCCATAGGTGACGGGCTGGCGCTGCTGATCGCCTTGATGTTCTCGATCGCCACCGTCATCACAAGACGCTTCGCCAGCGTGCGGATGACGCCGGCGACCTGTCTCGGCACGCTCCTGGCCGCGGGCTTTGCCGCCTCGCAGGCATCGACCTTCACGGTGTCGGCCGCCGACATGGGCTTTCTTTTCGCCTTCGGCGTGGTCAATCTCGGCATCGGTCTCGCGTTCTTCGCCACCGGCGCGCGGCTGATCCCGGCGGCCATCGCGGCACTGCTCGGCACATTCGAGCCGATCCTTGGGCCGATATGGGTCTGGCTCGTCCATTCCGAGGTGCCGTCCGGGCGCACCATCATCGGCGGCGCGGTGGTGGTCACGGCGCTGCTCGTCCATATCGGGCTCGAGTTCAAGCGCCAGGCACGGCCGCGGCGGGCAGGGGTCACCGGGGTGCCATCGCCGAATTGATGCCGGCCGCTGAAGCTTTGCCATTGACAATGTTGCTGCCGCCCGGGCAGGCTGGGGCCACGGCAACAACAAGACAGGCGTATCTTGCCAAGTCTCCCCGCCGGTCAGATCGAGACCGGACCATATTTCTGTATTCCTGTCCGCGCGGCGGCGAAAGCTTCTGACGACGCCGTGCTTCCTTCCAGATCCAGACGATCGCGCGGCCGCAACCGGCGCGCCAATCGGCGCTTGTTGTCCCCTGGAAAGCTCAATAGTCTGAAACAAATGCCCGGCCGCGCGCATGTCGCGACGAGCCGGCGATGGAACACTCACCAAAGGAGAATAGCATGATCCGCAAAGCGCTCTGGCTTTCGGCGACCTCGGTATTTCTGACATTGTTCACGCCTGCCGGGCATGCCGAGGACCGCGTCGTCAATGTCTTCAACTGGTCCGATTATATCGACCCGACGATCATCGACGACTTCACCAAGAAGACCGGCATCAAGGTCGTCTACGACACGTTCGATTCCAACGAAATCCTCGAGACCAAGCTGCTCGCCGGCGGCAGCGGCTATGACGTCGTCGTGCCGAGCGGCAATTTCCTGGCACGCCAGATCCAGGCCGGCGTGTTCCAGAAGCTCGACAAGTCGAAACTGCCGAACCTCTCCAACATGTGGGACACGGTTTCGCAAAGGACCGCCAAATACGACCCGGGCAATGAGTATTCGATCAACTACATGTGGGGCACGGTCGGCATCGGCTACAACATCAAGAAGGTGCAGGCAGCGCTCGGCACCGACAAGATCGACAGCTGGGACGTGTTCTTCAACCCCGAAAGCTTGGCCAAGCTGAAGGATTGCGGCGTCTATGTGCTGGATTCGCCTGCCGACATCATTCCGGCAGCGCTGAAATATGTCGGCCTCGACCCGAACAGCACCTCGCCCGACGATATCGCCAAGGCCGAGGAAGCTTTGATGAAGGTTCGCCCCTTCATCCGGAAGTTCCACTCGTCCGAATACATCAATGCGCTCGCCAATGGCGACATCTGCCTGGCGGTCGGCTGGTCGGGTGACGTCTTCCAGGCGCGCAACCGTGCCAACGACGCCAAGCAGGGGGTGGAGATCGGCTATTCCGTGCCGAAGGAAGGCGCGCAGATGTGGTTCGACCAGATGGCGATTCCCGCCGATGCGCCGCATGTCGCCGAAGCGCATGAATTCCTGAACTACATGATGACGCCGGAAGTGATCGCCAAATCGTCGAACGCCGTGCTCTACGCCAACGGCAACAAGGCCTCGCAGCAGTTCGTCGACAAGGCACTGCTGGGCGACCCGGCCGTCTATCCGGACGACGCGACCTTGCAGAAGCTCTACACGGTCTCTCCTTACGATCCCAAGACCCAGCGCGTCATCACGCGCACCTGGACCAAGATCGTCACCGGCCAATAAGGATCTGAAGCGACCTCGGCGAACAAAAGCCGGGGTCGCGTCTTTTTGGGGCATGAAGCAGGAAACAGCACGGAGTGGGGATATGAAATCGCTTGGCAGCATCCGCAGGGACTTCGCGCCATGGAACGACCCGAACGCCAAGCCATACATCCAGTTCGACAACGTCACCAAGAAGTTCGGTGACTTCACCGCCGTCAACAATCTGTCGCTGACCATTTTCGAGCGCGAGTTCTTCGCCTTGCTCGGCGCCTCGGGTTGCGGAAAGTCGACGCTGCTGCGGATGCTTGCCGGTTTCGAGGAACCGACGGCCGGCCGCATCCTGCTCGACGGTCAGGATTTGCGCGGCATCCCGCCCTATCGCCGGCCGGTCAACATGATGTTCCAGTCCTATGCGCTGTTCCCGCATATGACGGTCGAAAACAACATTGCCTTCGGCCTCAAGCAGGAAGGCATGCCAAAGCCCGATATCGAAAAGCGCGTCGCCGAGATGCTGAAGCTGGTCAAGCTGGAGCAGTTCGCCAAGCGCAAGCCGCACCAGCTCTCTGGCGGCCAGCGCCAGCGCGTCGCGCTCGCCCGCTCGGTCGCCAAGCGGCCGAAAGTGCTGCTGCTCGACGAGCCGCTCGGCGCGCTCGACAAGAAGCTGCGCGAGGAAACCCAGTTCGAACTGATGGATCTTCAGCAGGAGCTCGGTCTCACCTTCGTGGTCGTCACCCACGACCAGGAAGAAGCGATGACCATGGCCGATCGCATCGCCATCATGGACAAGGGCGAGGTCATGCAGGTGGCGACGCCCGCGGAAGTCTACGAGGCCCCGGCCTCGCGCTTCGTCGCCCATTTCGTCGGCAACGTGAACATGTTCGAGGGCAAGGTCGCCGAGCGGTCGGCCAACACCACCCGCATCACCGGATCGAGTGGAGCCCAGATCGTCGTCGAGAATGGCGGTGCGGCCGCCGCGGCCAATGCCGATATCGTCTTCGCCATCAGGCCGGAGAAGATCAAGGTGTCGTCGAAGAAGCCGGCCGATGCCGTCAACGCGCTGGAAGGCGAGGTCTATGACGTTGCCTATCTCGGCGACATGACCGTCTACCACATCAGGCTCGACGACGGGCAGATCGTGCGGGCAAGCGCCTTGAACGCGGCGCGCGTGACCGAGGATCCGCTGACCTGGAACGACCGTGCCTGGGTGTCCTTCCGGCCCGACGCCGGCGTCGTGCTGGCACGGTAGGGGGCTGAGATGTCCAACATCGCCGTCACCGCTGCCGCCGCGCCACCGACCGCCGCCAAGCCGTTCCTGACGCGCCTGGGGGCCGGCTTCGTCAACCGGCTCGTCATCATCGTCCCCTACCTCTGGCTGCTGTTCTTCTTCCTCATCCCCTTCGTCATCGTCTTCAAGATTTCATTGTCGCAGACGGCGATCGCCATGCCGCCCTACACGCCGGTGCTCGATTTCAGCGACGGCGTCTCCGGCTTCTTCGCCGGGTTTCGCGACCTCAACTTCGACAACTATGTCTGGCTGACGCAGGACGCACTCTATTTCAAGGCCTATGTGACGAGTGTCATCATTGCCGCGATCTCGACCGTGCTGACGCTGATCGTCGGCTACCCCATCGCCTACGGCATGTCACGCGCGCCGGCGACCATCCGTCCGACATTGCTGATGCTGGTCATCCTGCCGTTCTGGACGTCGTTCCTGATCCGCGTCTATGCCTGGATTGGCATCCTCAAGCCCGAGGGCTTGCTGAACCAACTGCTTTTGTCGCTGCACATCATCAACCAGCCGCTGGTCATCCTCAACACTTATACGGCGATCTTCATCGGCATCGTCTATTCCTATCTGCCGTTCATGGTGCTGCCGCTCTATTCGTCGCTGGAAAAGATGGATTACTCGCTGATCGAGGCGGCCAAGGATCTGGGCTGCCCGCCGACATCGGCTTTCTGGAAGATCACCTTCCCGCTGTCGCTGCCGGGCGTCATTGCCGGCTGCCTGCTGGTGTTCATCCCGGCCGTCGGTGAGTTCGTCATCCCCGATCTGCTCGGCGGCTCGTCCACGCTGATGATCGGCAAGACGCTGTGGAACGAGTTCTTCGCCAACCGCGACTGGCCGGTATCGTCGGCGGTAGCCGTCATCCTGCTTCTGCTGCTCACCGTGCCGATCATGCTTTTCCAGCAGGCACAGGCGCGTGCCCAGGAGCAGGGTAAATGAACGCCACCTGGAGCCGTTTCAACGTCACCTCGATCGTGCTTGGCTTTGCCTTCCTGTACCTGCCGATCGTGCTGCTCATCGTCTTCTCCTTCAACGAATCCAAGCTCGTCACTGTCTGGGGCGGCTTCTCGACCAAATGGTACGTGTCGCTGTTCCACAATCAGGGTCTGATGGACGCCACCTGGGTCACGGCGCGCGTCGGCGTCATTTCGGCCACCGTGGCGACGGTGCTCGGTACACTCGCGGCGCTAACCCTGACGCGCTACACGCGGTTCCGGGGCAGGGTGCTGTTTTCCGGCATGGTCTTCGCGCCGCTCGTCATGCCGGAAGTCATCACCGGCCTGTCGCTGCTGCTGCTGTTCGTCGCCGTCGGGCTCGACCGCGGCTTCTTCACGGTGACGCTCGCCCACATCACGCTGACGATGTGCTTCGTGGCGGTCGTCGTGCAGTCGCGCCTGGTTTCCTTCGACCGGTCGCTGGAGGAAGCGGCGATGGATCTCGGCGCAACGCCGGCCAAGACCTTTTTCCAGATCACGCTGCCGGTCATCCTGCCGGCGATCGTGTCCGGCTGGATGCTGGCCTTCACGCTGTCGCTCGACGATCTGGTCATCGCCTCCTTCACCTCCGGGCCGGGGGCGACGACGCTGCCGATGAAGATCTACAGCCAGGTCCGTCTCGGCGTGACGCCGGAGATCAATGCCGCCTGCACCATCCTGATCGCCGTCGTCGCTGTCGGCGTCATCATCGCATCGATCGCCAACAAGCGGCGCGAAGTGCAGCGCCAACTCGACGAACAGGCCGCGCAGCGCGGCTGAGGAGATCGCGAGCTATTCGCCCGAAACGCCGCGGCTTATCGGCGAAATGAACGGCGTGCTCCAGGTTCCGCCGACGAAGAAGGAAGACTGGTTGGGGCCTTGCTGGCCGGTCTTCTGTGCGGCCGCCTGGTCCGGCTGGATGACGCCGCCGGACAGTGCCAGCCCACGCCCCGCATAGGAGGCGATGCCGGAAAGCCAGATCTTGTACTTCGCTGAATTGGCCTCGGCCTTGTCCAGCCTTGCCACGCCTCGCGAAATGGTCGCCTTCACTTCGGCGCCATCGATCGGCAGGGTGCCGTCGGAGACATCGTCGAGCGCGAAGAAGCCGCCCTGTTCGGTATGCTTGAGGAAGGCCGGCAGGTTGAACTTGCTGAGCGCGCCGGGGCCGAAGGTCGCCGAGACCGAACCGTCGGCGTTTTCAAAGATCGAATCCCAGGTCCTGCCCGGCCCCTTGAGGATGACGGAAACGGTGCCCGTGCCGACCGGCACGAGCCGGGTCATGCCGGCCGCCGTGCCGAACGCGCCGCCATCGACGTCAGACGCAAGCAGCCGGATCTCGACCTGTGTGCCCTCGGGCTTTCGGTCGAAACGAAGGCTGGTCTGGATGTTGCCGCCAAAGGCCGAGGCGTCGGAGATGTCGAAGACCGAAAGACCGTCCTTGACCTGGGCGGTGGCGGCGACATCAGCAAGCTGGATCGCGCCGGCCGTCGCATGCGCCGCCGACAGCCTGAGATCGAGATTGACCCGGTCGGCGAAACTTGCCTCCACGTCACCTGGTCCGCCCCCGCTTGCCGGCCCCAGCGGGGTAAAGGCCGACAGGAAGGACCTGAGATCGAGCGTGTCGAAGGCAAGCGTGCCCGAGATCACGGGTTGGGCGTCGCCAAGCGACAGGTCGAGTGCGCCCATGCCCGGATTGTTGTCCAGCGTCAGCGCGGTGTTCTCGAATTTGACGCGTCCGGCCGACGCCGTGACCTTGCTCGAAATGCTGACCGAGCCGATCGCGGCACTCGGTGCGATGCCGGCCTGCGACCATTCCAGCACGCGGCGCAGCGACGGTGCCGCGAATTTCACCTGGCCGTCGAAATAGGCGTTGTCGGACATGCTGGCCGTGCCGTCGAAGGAGAAGGTGGCGGGGGCTGCCTTGAAAGACAGAGTGAGTGGTGCCATGCCCCCGGCAAACAGCACCAGCGGCTTCTGCGAGGCGGCATCGAGGGCGACGCTTTCGCCGCGCCAGATCCCGGTTGCAGACAGCGTCGCATTGCTGTTCATCGCCGCCCAGGTGGCCTGACCGCTGAGGCTACTCAGGATCTCCACGTCCTTGCCGTTGACGGAAGCCACCATGCGTCCGTCCCTGAACTCAACCGTGCCGAAGGCATCTGCCGGCAGCTTGTCGAGGTCGGGCTTGGCGGGGTCGGCGCTGACCACGCCGCGCGCCGTGTCGATGGAGCGCGCGATGCGCCCGCCCGTCGGCGCGGTGGGCAGGAACAGGCCGTCCGCCGTGCGCTGGACCCGGATCGTCGGCCGCACCAGTCGCGCCGTGGAAAACACCACGTCGCCCTGCAAGGCCGCCATGGCCGAGAGGTCGATTTCGACCCGTTCGGCTTCGACGACCGGTGGTGCGTCGGTGTCCGTCCATTTCGACAGCGTCACATCGCTCAGGATCGCCCGGAATTTCGGCCAGACCTCGATGCGCGGCGAGCCTTCGATGGCGACCCGGAAGCCGCTCCAGGCGCTCATTTCCCAGGCGATGCGGTCGCGCACGATGCGCGTCGAGGCGATCAGCGGCAGCGTGGCGACCACAAGAGCGATAACGATCACGGCAGCGCCGATCGCCCATACTCCGCGGCGGATCAAGGATGATGGCATCTCGCCCTGTCTGCTTGCGTTCCGATTAATCGCCCGGTGTGTAACCCCAGCCGTCACTACGACTTAGGACTGAGGCATTTCAAGTCTTTATGGCCCGGCGATGGCATTTGCGCACACCTGGCCGCTTGCGCCCAACAAAATCTTGCTCTGCTGCGCTGCGATATGCATAAGCGATGACGACCGTGGGAGGATCGATCATGGCTGCCGAAGTACCGCTCTGGACCCCGACGCAAGACCGGATCGACGCTTCGCCATTGACGGCTTTCCTGAAGGCGGCTGAGGCGAAAGCCGGCGCCACATTCGCCTCCTACGCCGAGTTGCACCGCTGGTCGGTCGAGGATCGCGAGGCGTTCTGGAGCCTGGTTTGGGACTTTTCCGGCATCGTCGGCGACAAGGGCGAGCGCCTGCTGGCCGATGGCGACGAGATGCCGGGCGCCTCCTTCTTCCCCGACGCAACGCTGAATTTCGCCGAGAACCTGTTGAAGAAGACCGGTGCCGGCGAGGCGATCGTCTTTCGCGGCGAGGACAAGGTGGAGCGACGGCTGTCGTGGAACCAGCTGCATGGCCTGGTGTCGCGCCTGCAGCAGCTTTTCCTGTCGCTCAAGGTCAGGAAGGGCGACCGCATTGCCGCGATGATGCCGAACATGCCCGAGACCGTCGCCGCCATGCTTGCCGCCGCCTCCATCGGCGCGGTGTGGTCATCCTGCTCCCCCGATTTCGGCGAACAGGGCGTGCTCGACCGGTTCGGCCAGATCGAACCCGTCATCTTCATCGCGCCAGACGGCTATTGGTACAATGGCAAGGCGATCGAGGTCGCCGACAAGGTCGCCGCGGTCGCGGCCAAGCTCGGCAGTGTCCGCAAGGTCCTGCTTGTCGATTATCTCGGCACCTCGGCCGATGTGGCCGCAACCATCGACAAGGCGATGGCGATGGAAGAGGCGCTGTCGCCTTTCGTGGAAAAAGCCGTCGGCTTCGAGCGGCTGCCGTTTTCACATCCGCTCTACATCCTGTTTTCATCAGGAACCACCGGCATCCCCAAATGTATCGTCCATTCGGCCGGCGGCACGCTGATCCAGCATGTCAAGGAACACCGGCTGCATGCCGGGCTCGCTGACGGCGACCGCTTCTTCTACTTCACCACATGCGGGTGGATGATGTGGAACTGGCTGGTGTCGGGCCTGGCTTCCGGGGCGACACTTCTGCTCTACGACGGCTCGCCTTTCTACCCCGACGGCAATGTGCTGTTCGACTTCGCCGATGCCGAGAAGATGACCTTCTTCGGCACTTCGGCCAAGTTCATCGATTCCGTGCGCAAGGCCGGCCTCAAGCCGATCCGCAGCCATGATCTGTCTGATGTCCGGGCGATCGCCTCCACCGGCTCGCCGCTCTCGCCCGAGGATTTCCGCTTCGTCTATGACGGCATCAAGAAGGACGTGCATCTGGCCTCGGTTTCCGGTGGCACCGACATCGTCTCCTGCTTCGTGCTCGGCGTGCCGACCCAAGCGGTCTGGACCGGCGAGATCCAGGGACCGGGCCTCGGCCTGGCTGTCGATGTCTGGGACGATGACGGCAAGCCGATCCGGCAGGAGAAGGGTGAACTGGTCTGCACCAAGGCGTTTCCATCGATGCCGATCGGCTTCTGGAACGACCCCGACGGCAAGAAATACCAGGCCGCCTATTTCGAGCGTTTCGACAATGTCTGGTGCCATGGCGATTTCGCCGAATGGACCGTGCATGGCGGCATGATCATCCATGGCCGTTCGGATGCCACGCTCAATCCGGGCGGCGTGCGCATCGGCACGGCGGAGATCTACAACCAGGTCGAGCAGATGCCGGAAATCCTGGAGGCGCTGTGCATCGGCCAGGATTTCGACAATGACGTGCGCGTCGTGCTGTTCGTGCGGCTGGCCGCGGGCGTCAAACTGGACGAGGACCTGGAAAAACGCATCCGCGCCAAGATCCGCAGTGGCGCCAGCCCCCGCCACGTGCCGGCCAGGATCGTCGCCGTGTCGGACATTCCGCGCACCAAGTCGGGCAAGATCACAGAGCTCGCCGTGCGCGACGTGGTGCATGGCCGCGCCATCAAGAACAAGGAAGCGCTCGCCAACCCGGAAGCGCTGGAGCTGTTCAGGAACCTGCCGCAGCTTGCCGAGTGATCCCGACCGGCATGGTTAACGAACCATGTCGCGGGAATTTACCTAGATTTCACGAGTGGTACACATTCGTAAATTTTTCAGCGGTCCGGTAAGGACTTGTTAAGGCCCGGCCCCGATAGTCGCATGTAACTTGAGGGAGAAATCCCGTTCCTCAGCCCCCGGAGGATCTGAATTCGCTCAAGCCCCCGTTGTGACAGCAATCCCATCTCTTAAGGCGCCCTTTGGGCGCCTTTTCTTTTGGGCTTGCTATTCCGCCAGCACGCGCGTCGACGGGAAGGCGACCTCGACCAGCGTGCCTTCGCCGGGCGTCGAATTGATGGTGAAGCGGGCGCGGTTTGCTTCCACCATAGCCTTGGTCAGCGGCAAGCCAAGGCCGGTGCCGTCGCCACGCCCGCGCTTCAGCGCGTTGATCTGCTTGAACGGCTTCAGCGCCTGTTCGATCTCGGCCTGGCTCATGCCGATACCGGTGTCGCGCACCCGCATGACGACGTCGCCTGAAGTCTCATAGGCCGTCGAAACGATCACCTGGCCGCCGGCCTGAGTGTAGCGGATGGCGTTGGACAGGATGTTGAGCGCGATCTGGCGCACGGAGCGCAGGTCGGCCACCACTTCCGGCAGCCGCGAGGCGAAGCTGGAACGGATGATGACGCGTTCGCGGTTGGCCTGCGGCTGCATCATCGCCACGGTCTCGGCCAGCGTGTCGTTGAGCGACACCGCCTCATAGGCCATTTCCTGCTGGCCGGCCTCGATCTTCGAGATGTCGAGCAGGTCGTTGACCAGATCGAGCACATGGTTGCCCGAGCGGTTGATGTCTCTGAGATAGTCGCGGTAGCGGTCATTGGCGACCGGCCCGAACTTTTCGTCGACCATCAATTCGGAAAAGCCGATGATGGCATTGAGCGGCGTGCGGATCTCGTGGCTGATGCGGGCCAGGAAATCAGTCTTTTGCGAGGACGCCCGTTCGGCCACCGCGCGTGCCTGCGTCAAATCCTCTTCCGCTCGCTTCCACTGCGTGATGTCGCGCACGACGGCACAGAAGCCGCTGTCGTTGGGCAGCCGGCCGATGGTCATGAACAACGGGATGAAGCGCCCCTGCGCCTCGCGCCCGATCACCTCGCGGCCGTCATTCATGACGCTCGCCACGCCGGGTTCGGACAGGCCGGCGAGATAGTCGCGCGCCGCGCGTTGGCTTTCGATGGCAAACAGCGAGGCGAACGGCTTGCCGGTCACCTCGTCGCTGTCGAAACCGAACAGCGCTTCGGCCGGCCGGCTGATCGAGCGGATGGTGCCGTCGCTGCCGATCAGCACGACGCCATCGGTAGCGGTGTCGATGATGGTACGCATCTCGGCAATGCGCGCCTTGAGCTCGGAAATGTCGGGCTGTGTCGGCTCTTCGCCGACCACGTGCAGGGCGGCGGGCGCGTCATCCTCGCCGGAACGGCGCACGACCAGCATCAGCGCCTTGCCGTCGCGCCAGGGAACGGAGCGCAGGATGGCGTCGATGGGAAATTCCTGGCCATCGCGGGTCTTCAGCCGCAGCGCCCGGTCGCTGCCGTCGGCGGCGCCATCATCAGCGTAGGGATCGGCAAACAGCGCACCCAGGCCGCCGGCATCCTCAAGATCCTCGAGCGTGTCGTAACCGGTCAGGTCGAGGAATTCCTCATTGGCATAGTGCAGCTGGTCGCCCGAATGGATGAGCAGCGGCACCGGCAGCTTGCCGAGCAGCGAAGTGTCCGGAGCCTTGCCTTCGTCGCCGATCGAAAAGGCCGACGGCACGATCCCTTCGGTCTTGAGCGGCGGCACTTGCAGACGCGGCCGTCCAGCCGGGCTCTCGACAGCGTCGGCTGTGCCGGCGATTTCGTGGCTGAACGCGGCGGCCCGCCCGTTAGAGGCTACGGCCTTCTCGCCTTCGACCCAGTCTTCATTGTCCTCGGCATCGCGGAAATCGGCCGACGTCATGCTGTCGTCATCGGCCGCGAGATGTCCGGCGTCTGCAGCTGCCGGTTCATCGTCGATCGAGGCGGGCTCGGCAGCTTCCGGTTCCACAGGCTCCGGTTGAGAGGCCGTGGGCTCGTCATTGTCCGCAACGGGGCCTGGCTCGTCTTCGCGGTCGGCGTAGCTGAGCAGCGAGCCTGTCGCAGCAGCCCGCGTGTCACTCTCCTCCTCGTGAACCGCGTCGTCCGGATGGGCGCCGTCGAGCCGTGCGAGATCCGCCTGGTCCTCGGCATCGGTTTCGGATGGCTCGGCCGGCACCGCGTCGTTGTCTGGCTCTGCAACCGGGATTTCGCCGGCCTTTGCCGGCTCCTGATCCGGGACAGCATCGGGCGTCGACGCAATCTCGCCAGCGGGCTCGATCGGAGCTTCCGTCTTCGCGACCGGCGCCTCGGCTGCTGTTTCAGCCGCGGACTCAGCCGGTGTCTCGACCACCGGTAGGCTTTCGGTACCGGGCTTCTCCGCTTCCGGCGGCTCGGCCGGCGCACTGTCTTTCTTCAGCCGCTCGCCGATCTCGCGGAAGGCGCTGCGTTCCAGCGTCGACAACCCCTTGTCGTTGGCCGGCTGCCGGTGTTCGGCCAGGCGGATGACCTTGTCGGCAAAGCGCCGCTCCTGTTTCGGAACGATGGTCAGCGCCGGCACCTCGCCCTTGAACGGGTCCGCCGCATCTGGTTCCTCGGTCTTCGGCTCTTTCGCTTTAGGCTCTTCAGCGGCAGGCTCGACGGCTTCCGGGTCCGGAGCCCGGCCATTGGGCACCAGGGCCATGCCGATCGCTTCTGGATCGACGACCGCATCACTGGCGCGCGCGACGCCGAAGCCGCGAAAACCCTCGAAGGCGCGGCTGCGGCCATAGACAGGCAAAGCCGCCAGGTCGACGGGAATCTTCAGGTCGGTGCCGACGACAGGCCAAAGTACGGAGCGGCCGGACCAGGTGTCGCGCCGCTCCAGCAGGCCGGCGATCTCTCCGGACGCGTCAAGGCCGAAGGCCGCCGCGACATCCCTGAAGCGCCGGCCGATCACGTCGGCGGCCGGCTTGCCGACAATGTCGGCGAATTCCGGCGACAGCGCGCTGAATTTGCCTTCTGCGTCGGTGCGCCAGACGAAGCGCAGCGGCGCCGCCGAGCGGTCTATCGTGCGAGCTTGGGTCGCGGTCGATGCAGCCGGGGAGGCGGCCTCGTCCGGCGTCGCGCTGCCCACCGAAGCCTCGGCGCCGGCCGCTTGGGCCGCATTTTTCGCTTCCGGCGCGGCAGGCGCGGGTCGCGCGTCATCCTCACCGGCGTTAAAGTACCAGTGATCGTGCTGTGCCGGTGTGCCCCTTGCGGCCGGCTGATCGTTGTCGGCGGCAACCGGCGCCGGGCCGGTTGGCTCCGAAACCTCTTGTGCTGCCCGTTCCGGCCTGTCTTCGGCCACAGACTCGGAAGAGGCGGGCTCCTGCTCGATTTCGGCAGTGCCGGGCGACCGTTCGACAGGCTCCGCCTGCGAAACATCCGCCGTTGGCTGATTGTCCTGGTGAGGATCGGATTGCGCGGCGCCTTCTGCCGCTGTTGCATGGTCAATCTCGTTGGCGGGGTTTTCCGTTGCTGCCGAGGGACTGTCTGCCGACGCCCCTGAAGCAGCGGCGTTGTCCTCGAGCTGATCCTCATCGATCACCACCAGAAGATGCCGCTCCGGCGTCAGCCGCGCGAGACCGGCCGGGTAGGAGGTGTTGCCGCCCGGAACGAGGCGCTTGACGATGCGCTCGCCCTCGGCGGCCACATCAGCCACCAGAGCGGCCAGCGTCGCGGGCAGGATGCCGAGCTTCGAAAAGCCGTCCGACGCCGCCTCGACATTACCCACCGCATCGATGAAGGCGATGAAATGGCCGTCCTCGGTGAAGCCGCTGATCGCCCGACTGGCGATCTCGGCGGCGCCGCGCGAGCCAGTCTGGGCCGCTGGCACGGCAAGCATGATCGCCTTCTCGCCGTCGGGCAGCGTCACCGCACTTGCTTGGAAGCCGATGGTGCGGCTGGTCATGCCCGTCGCCAGCCTGACGGTAATGCCGCGATCGCTGCCGATCTCGGGAAAACCGCTGGTCGCCATGATCTGGCGGCGGGCGATCAATGGCAACTGTGCCGAGGCGCCGATGATCGCTTCGATGTCGGGGTAGCCGAACAGGGCGGCGCCCGGCCCATTGGCCCAGATCACCTGCTCCAGGTCCACCGACAGGATCGCGAGCGCGTCGCCGGCGGCAAAGCGCTGGCGCACCGCGTCGAGCACGGCAACGTCGAGGAAGGAATATTCGGACGGCATGCGCTTGGCGAACCCTAACGGAGCGGCGAAATTTGCAGTTAACGCTTTGTTAATAAAAGCCGCAGCCGCGAAGGTCCACAAGCCAGAACGTGCAAAGGCTGGTTTCTGGGCTTTTGGTTAACGGCCGAAAAGAAATTTATGGTGCACTGCAACAAAGATATTGCAATGCACAAAATTTGCCTTTATATTGCCATCATAACTGAACGAGACGGCTTTCCGTCAAAGCCGCTGCCGCTGAAAAGGATGGAAAATGTCCAGGACCAAGACTGCCGACACGATCGAAAACGTTGAATTCCCGAGCTTCGATGCTTCCAAGGCCACTGACCAGATTCGCGCATTCGCCGAGAAGGGCGTTGAGCAGTCGAAAGAGGCCTATGCAAAGCTCAAGACCGGCGCCGAGGAGACCCAGAAGGCTCTGGAGTCGACCTACGAAACCGCCAAGACTGTTTCCAGCGACCTGTCGCTCAAGACCATCGCGGCGCTGCGCGCCAATGCCGAAGCCGGCTTCTCGCATCTCGAAGCCCTGATCGGCGCCAAGTCGCTGTCGGAAGTCGTCGAGCTGCAGACCGCTTTCCTGCGCAAGCGCGTCGAGTTGACGGTCGAGCAGGCCAAGGACTTCCAGGCTGTTGCCTCCAAGGCGGCCGAAGACGTCTCCAAGCCGATCAAGACCGCCTTCGAGAAGGCGATCAAGGACATCAAGGCTGCCTAATATTTGCGCATGATCTGAAGATGCAACAAAAGGTCGCATTTTCTTAAAAACGATCAGGCGTATGATGATGGCCATCAAGGAATACCCGGCGAGTGGAACCTCCTCCCTCTGCTCCCGGGGTGACCAGCCAGCTCCTCCTCCCGCTGGCTCGTAACAGGAAAAGGCCGGCACCTCCTCCCGCCGGCCTTTTTCTTTGCCCGGTGATATCGCGCGATGCGGCGAGATGTGGGCAAGTGGCCTTTGCTTCGCAAAGGCCTTGAATTAAAATCCATAAGCCCGTATGGACGCATCGCCGAACGACAGAGCGGATCAAGTGGAACGAATTTCCGCACCGATTCCGCTCAGGCAAATGTGCCGTTGTAGCTCAGCTGGTTAGAGCGCCGGATTGTGGATCCGGAGGTCGCTGGTTCGATCCCAGCCAACGGTACCATCAATTTTTCCGATAAGATATTGATTTTGCTGCAGAATTTCGCGATAGTAGCTGCGAATCCTGCGCTGTTTTGGCCTCCCTGCTTCTTCTCTATTTCTTTGGTGTGGGTTCAGTCTCAGCTGGCGTGGTGGTAGGCGCTCTGTTGGCTGGGGCGATGGCTGCACCGGGTCTCTTTGTGCGCGATCCGGCATGGTGACCGCGAGCTCAGCAGCGAATGGCCAAGCCTGGTACTGGTTCGCAAGATCTGCTCAAGCTTGTGGATCATCTCGGCCTCGGCAAATTTCATCTCGTTGGCACCGCGGCAGGCGGCATGATCGCGACCGACTTTACTGTCTCTCATGAAGACCGGGTCCGGTCTCTGGTGCTTGCAAATACGATTGTGGGCATCACCAATGACGACTATCGCGCCATCTATAAACTGTTATGGCTAGAGGGTTTCGACGCGATGCCGGGCGATTTCAAGGAGCTTGGTCCTTCCTATCGGCACATCGATACGGCAGGTCGCGCCCTTTGGAATGAGCTTGAGCACAAAGCCAAGGTTGGTGACATGAAAGTGCAGGGTTACCAGAACAAGGTGGTGTGGGATCATCTGGCGGCCTGGAAGCTTCCTGTGCTCATCATGACCGGTGACGCCGGTCTCTATATGCCGCCGTCGATGATGCGTCTCCTCCACAGCCGCGTTGCCGGCGCTGAGAAGGTTCTCGTATCCGATTGTGGACATTCGGCCTATTGGGAGCGGCCGGAAGGCTTCAACAGGGCCGTTCTAAGTTTCATCGAGAGCCATGCCTGAACGGTAAAGGTGATCCCGATGTGGCAAGCCGGATTTGGTCAACGCCATCAAGACACGGTCGGCGCGGCCGGGTCGAACTAGTTGTTTGATCGCGTCCGTTATTCAGTAGGAGGAAGTTCTTGGCGACCCGCAGCCACAGCGTCGGCATCTCGAAGCCAGTAGTTAATCTCGTTCGTCGTTCTTAGGTTCGCCCGACCATACGAGAATACGAAGGAAATGGGTTGGCGAACCATGCGGTAACGTATTGATTGCCTTAGGAAACGTTGACCCTCCGGCCCCTCCAAACGACCGCTTAAGTGGAGCGATCGACTTGTTAGGTCGAAGTAAGCCGCTTGGCACCCAAGTACATTAGTGCTGAAGCTACACGAGTTCGGTTCCAACCGGCTGCTTCAGCGCGGCTTATCAGCTCGTCGACATGGGAAGCTAGAGCATCCTGGCAATCAGCGTCATACGGAGTTGCGTTTACCTCATGGGCGGGGGATCTAACTGTGGCTTCGTTTGCCATTAACGTTCTCTTGAAAATGAAAGATCAGGGAAAGGCGGCCGCTCGTCGTGGCAACCGCCTTTCGTGGCCTTTAGACGTGGCTGGGCGTCCATCTTCCGAGGGACGGGGGCGTGACCCCATCTTCCATCAGGATGTCTTTCTTCCGCGCGAAGGCTGTAAAAACGCCTCGTGCAGTCTCAGGGTCGACATCACCGACCAACGCGGCTTTGCAGGCTCGAATAGCCGCTTTCTGTTCCGGGCTATTGCCGCACCACTCCACTGCGAATTGATAGGCGTCGGCGACTGTGTTGAGTTGGCGGGGGAAACCCAATCCAACCCAGACGCGAACCGGTTTTTCAAAAGGTTTTGATAGCATCGCGATCTGCCTCCCTCGCTAGCCTAAGCGACCAATCCGCCGCTCTGGCTCCGGTTTCCAGCCGTCGCCCAAGGCACGGTGTTTTCTTCATGGATTTTGGCCGACCTAGCGAAACCGCGAAATGCTTCGCGAGCGCCTGAGAGCGGATAACCGGCGTCGAATGCGCGCTGACAGGCGCGAAGGGCGGTCTGGTAGATAACTCCCCGCCGTTCTTTCGGCCAATCGTAGAGAAATTCCAGGGCGTCCTCGAGGCAAGCAATTTCCTGGATCAGGTTCCCGCCGCTCTTCACGAAGACAGGGCTGTCAAACATCCGATCGTTCATAGGATCCTCCAAGTCGAACGAACAATTGATTTTTGATATAGGCGCGCCACGAACGGTCAGCGCCGACGGCGATATGGGTCTCGCGATTTTGACCGTCAAGACCGGTCGGAAAGTGCTGATGAAAAATCGCCGTCAACCTTCGGCTTCCTTCGCAACCAACACTTCCACCGCTCGTTGACCCATGCTGGTTGATCCCAGCACTCCATGACCCTGGCCCGCTGCTCTCCCTCAGAGCGGCGGGTTTTTATTTCTGGAACATACCTTTGTATCAATGGTTGGTGCAGGCGGCGGCCGACTTTTCAGCGGCGCGGTCGCTTGACCAGGGGAAACCTTGCCCGCGCATCCCCGAGATGGCCACCAATTCTGACGATGAGGTACATGATTAACGACAGAGCGCAAGCGGCAATAGGGAAGCCTGTCCTTGGCATGCTGCTAGGAGGGGTGCTGCTCGCTGTGATCGGCTGGGGCATTTGTTGGCCGGATGACGAAGAAGCCATGGCCCGCAATTCCGCAGGTACCGCTATTGTCCATCGGTTGTCTGGAACCAACTCGCGCCCATGAGGTTCGTTGTCTGCTCGGTTCTCCCTCGACCGAGCGAGCGAGCAGAGCCCGTCGTCGCTTGCTCGGCGGCGGGCTTTTCCGTTGGCGCATTGGTCGAACATCTGGCGTATGGAGTGAGCCTGCTAGCCAGCCACCGCGGTTAGGTGATCTCGCAACAGAAATCGTAGATCAGATCGGCGACTTTCACAGCTTCGAAGTCCGACATGTGCGCCGCGTTCTCTACTGCGACCGTCTCCAAATCGTCTTGATCAACAGCCAGAAGGTCAAGCAATTTTGCAAATTTTGAGTTCGCGTTCGCCGACGAATTTGTCGATCGTGACATTCAGAATGTTCACATTTACTTCGACCAGCCTCTCTTGAATGCTTTCCGAGGAGGCTGCCAGCGCGCGCATTGCGGCGAAGAAGTGCTGGTTGATCGATCCCAACACTCAAAATCCTGCCGGCCCACGTTTATCTCCTCCCCGCTAGGAACGAATTTCGAGACTGTGACTTTTCTCCCGACGCCATTGCTTCGTGGTGGCAGGGCTACTCGCAAGGTGGCTCGTCCTTTGGAGAACCAATATGATTCACAATATGTTCGCGTCGTCCGTAATTATGGGGTTGCTGACCGGAAGCTGCCTTGCGCAGACACCCGACGATCCGGCGCTCGGTGCCTGCAAGTCGACCGGCTTGGTCGCTCTTCAGGAGACGGACAAGAACATCAGCGACCTGGTTATCGACATGGAAAGCGTCGCGCTGAGCAAAGCCGACACGACTGTCGAGAACGTCCCTGTCAAGACGGTTGTTCTGGGCGAAGCCTACATCGCTCGAGGCGGCAAAACCGGAGCGCCAGACCGCTTTGTCTGCTTGCTCGGGGAAAAAGGTAAAGTCTTGCTCACATTTTTCACGGCTAAGTGAGGCGCCTCCTCAACTGATTTGAACCTATAGAGCATCCAGAATTTGATCTCGGCCAGGCGCTTCCTCGCGACGGTTGGGTGGATCAGCCTTCATAGAAACCGCCAGGGGCTTCCGTGGCGGGTTCTTCTGTCTTGAGCATGCTCAAGGCGCGATTACGCCGTAACCTTCCTGATCCAAACAGCCGGCAAACCTCCTCTTCGCCAATCAGCATTTTTCCGACGCGCCTTCGCCAACGGGTCGCGCGCGCCTCTTCCGCGGTGCAAAAACCCCAAAACCAYGGCTCCCCATATCGGGGTGATCCGCGTTTGCCGGCCGGCATGATCGAGCCTGGCAGCCGGATTCAGTTCAGCGAGCGCTGCCAGGCGAAGCCGAAGTGTTTTCCGGCTGCTCGGCAAGGCCGGCCTAGCAGGGATAGTTTCCAAGTGGCGCGACAGCAAATGCCGCAGCGGCCCATCGACGAACTGGTTGAAGGCTTTGCCCTGAGGGCCGATCGCGCCGGCCGTTAGCTAGGCCTTCATCGGCGACGCTGTGCGCAAGCCGCCTCGACGTATGGCGCACAGGCGCGCACGGAAGGCAAGGAACACGCCTTGCCGGACTACTGGAAGGTGTTGGCTGAGGCATGGCTGCAGGGTTTTGACGACTCTCTGCACCCGGCGGAGCCAAAAACGGGCCTGTCGGCCATCAACTGGAAGCCGAACTCGACGAGTCTGCGGTGATCGAATCAACGGCGTGCAACGGGCGATGATCCATTCCAGAAAGACGGAACATTTTTGTCGGGTCGGCATTCATTTGGTCTGTTAGCACAGGGAGGCTCTCTTTGACCCAACGTCGGATCGATAAGGAACGAATCGAGCGTGCAGATCGTGAATCGAAACTGGCGATCGAGGCCGAGCGCGTAGCCAGAATTGCCAAGACGGAGCGGCTTAGAGCACAGCGCCTTCTGGCTGAACCACCGGTTGATAACCCGGCTCTCCTCAGCCGTCGTCGAGCAGCCGCGAGGAAGCCAGCCCGAAAGACTATCGAGGTTGAGTAAGGCGGAACCTAACCCTGCCGCAGAGCTTGTCGCGACATGAGCACGGTTCCTTCAACGCACGATCCCGCTCGCAACCAAGACCAGCACATGCAAAATCACGCAAGAGCAAAGCCGCATAGGACGCAAAGTAGAAACATCTAGCCAGGCGCGCTGACAGGACCCGACTACGCACCCTCGCTCACAGTGCCTGTTCGTTCGATAGTCAGTCTGCGGTTTTGCCCAACGTGTCCGCTACCACAGCACCTCGCTTGCCCATGGGCAGGGGAGGGCCTGTAGTCGAGTCCACGGCTGTCTGATGCTCCATCTCGGCATTGATGGCTGCGCCAGCAATGAGGATGATGACGGAAATCCATGTCCACATCATCAAACCGACAACAGCCCCTAGCGACCCGTAGGTGGCGTTGTAGTTGGCGAAATGCTGCAGATAGAACGAGAACAGCCAAGACGCTGCGATCCATGCCACCGTCGCAATCAACGCGCCCCAACTCAGCCAGCGCCACTTGGCTCGCTCGCGGCTCGGTCCGAAGCGATAGAGCAAGGAAATTCCGGTCAGCATCGCTCCGACCAGGATCGGCCACCGAGATACCGCGACGAGCGTTTCCGTCCACGCGTCAAGATAGAAATAGCCCAAAAGTGCCGGAACGACGCCCACCGTGAGCAACAGCACGATGCCGATCAGCAGCGCTCCAACTGTGAACAGGATCGACATGAGGTTGAGCGTTATGAAGCTGCGTTTTTCGCGTTCCTCATAGGCGATGTTCATGGCATCAAAGAGGGCCTTCATGCCGCTGTTGGAACTCCACAGCGCGATACCAAGGCCGATGAAGAAGCCTATGCCGAGAGCACCGGGTTTCTGGCTGGCCAGGGCTTGCAGTTGACCACGAATGAGGTCCAGCCCCCCTGACGGAAGCAATCCGCCGAGATACGCGACATGGTCCGCAACCGTAACCGGGTCCGCGACAAAGCCATAAATTGAAATGAACGCGGCCAAAGCCGGGAACAGCGCCAGCAGCAAGTAGAACGTGGCACCGGCCGCGACGAGCAGAACCCGGTCCTTGTTAAATTCTTCCCACAAGCGCCAGAAAATATCTTTCCAGCCAAGCGCGGGGATCTGGGACGGCCAGGCCGCGTCGCGGCCGCGATCGCCATCTTCCGATCTCAGAGCGGCCTTGCTGTCTTCCGTTGTCGATGCAGCGCGACTGGCGGCCTCTCCATCGATCAACGAGGCCTCTTTTCCGGGTGGCTGCTGAGCCCGGTTCGCTCCCGAAGTCAATGCTCTGGTCTCACTGGCCGCCACATGCGACAAGGACTTTAGAGTGTGTCGCCGGTGCGTCCCTCCCTTGACCCGGGGTTGGGTTGCGGTCGAGCGTTTCCACCAATTCGCCTCCTCATGCCCGGGCTCGTGTCCCCTCAACGTCTTAAACAGCAAAGCTGTTCCCGCTATTCCTGAAAGAGCGACCATGTCGTTTGGCTGCACAACGATTTTTCGGTAGGCGCGCATCCTTTTCAGACACATCGACGTTTGGCGAAGTGCCTACCAGAGGATGAAGAGATGAAGGCGTTGAGCGAAGCCGAGCTAACATCGGAGGCGGTGCTCGCGGAAGATACCGACCAGATCGTCAACCGAACGGCTCATTTTGTCGGTGAATGGATTGAGGAGCACGTCATTGAAAAGGCGACGACGTTTTCGCCTGGCGATGATACCGTCGAAGAACTTGCCAAAGAATGCATTGCCGATGCAAAACAGGAGGGGATCGCCGCCGAGGACATCCAGGACGAAATCGGCGATCTCAAGGAATATATTGCGGAGGCGATTGATCAGTGAGAGCCGCGGCGGATCGACTGGGCATTTCCATTGCGGGCATTTGTTGAAGCCTGTGACAGGACGTGTAAAGCGTCGGCGTCAGCTGGCTGATTTCTTCTTGGCCGCCGCTGGATTTTGACCGGTCGCTGCCGACGTCTTGGCGTCCTTGGAATGAGCAGCGATCGCTGGGCCGGCGCCCGTTGCCTTGCGCATGTCTCCACTCGATTTGTCGGCTGGCGCCTTGCGACCCAGGCCAGAGAAGAATTTGCTGAGAACGCCCATGTCTTACTCCTGTTCGCGCCCTAAGACGCTGATGCGTTGATTGTGCGCAGAAGGCTAACTTGATCGCTCTCGTTTGGTTCCGGTAGCGGTTGCATCGACTGGCGGCGTCACGGCCATCATTGATTTGACCTCCGGGTTTTTGAAGTTGGTCACGGTGAACGGTCTTCCTCGATTTGGAACCCTTAGCCTGTTCATAGATTGGGACTGACCCACGCACTGAGGAGATGCACCAATGGACCATACCAGTCACACGCGGCTTGCCGGCAATGAACTGACACCGGAGTTTCTTGACCGCGCGACCATTTATGGCGCTGACGACGAAGAAATTGGCACCGTCTCTCATCTGCACGGCAGTCAGATTGTCATCGATGTCGGCGGCTTTCTCGGAATCGGCGCCAAGCCGGTGGCTGTCGCCGCCAACCAGCTGGACTTCATGCGTGACGCAGACGGTGACATCCACGCCGTAACGACTTGGACCAGGCATCAGCTGGAAGACATGCCTGAACATCTGGACTGAAACTGGTGGCCGGCTTCGGGCCGGCCCCGCCATCACCGACGCTAGGAGCCCCTAAATGGAAATCGTTCGGACTCAAGTCTTGAATGCCACCGCGTTGAACGGCCAAGCGATCCTGCGCGTGGTTTTTTGCGGCGAGGGCAGTGAATGCGTTACCGTGGATATGGCTAATGTCGATGGAGACGAAGAATTTGCTATGACCCGCGCAAAGGCCATTCTCGTCCAAACCGCCACATTCGGTCTTGCCGCCAACGAGTATGACGCGACCAGCAATGGCAACTTCGACGAAGTCGCGGTGACCTCGGCAAGCGACACGGGGGGCGATGTTTATCTCTTCGACTATCGCGACGGCGAAACCAGTCGGCGGATACCTCCCTCCCGTATGCCAAGCCTCGAAGCTGCACGGGCCGAAGCAATCCGCTGCGCAGTCGATCTCTTGGTCGATCTGGAGCCCGGGACCGATGCACTGTCCGGCTGGCTGGTGCGGGTCTCGGACGAAAAGGGTGAACTTGTCTATACGGTGGATGTCCTCGAGGCCGAGGCCGCTCGCAAGGCCAGCCACTAACGCATTGGCCACCAAGAAGCGCATCGTCGATACCGAGCAGACCTATGCGCAGCTTAGTCTGGTGATCTGAGGATTTGAGGGCTTTTGCTCCGGCCTTCACTTTTTGTCCCGCGCGCGTTGCGCGTTAGGAGTGCTCAGGTGAAACAAAGGAAGCTGTTGATGACCGAATTGCCAAAAATATTCGACCCAAGGGCCGAGTTTGTGCGCAAGGTCGCTGACGAGACCGGTATTTCAGAGCCGCAGGTACGTTACCTCATTTCAATAGTCGGTTACGATCATTCTTCGCTCGTCCGCGAGGCCAGGATACTTAAGCGGGACTAGCAATAAGTTCGGTAGCCACATGTACGAATTCCATTCTGTCGCCTCCTTGCCGGCAAGCTAGCCGGATGTCGGCATTCACGAGAGGGGAAAGCTCTAACCAGCAATCTTCCATTCGTCTTGCCAACGGCCACGCACTGCGATCATCAGCATATCTTCACTCGTCATGCCGGTCTGAAAGAGCCTTATCAGTTCGGCTGCAAGCCCTTGCGCGCCAGCTGTGTCGGGAAGAACATTGAATTCAACACAAAGGGCGTCGAAGGCCACCTTCAGCGTCTCGAGGTCGTTAGGGTAAAAGCCCTCGTTATGTAAGCGAATAGGTCGGTCAAGCATCAGGCGCCTCCACTACGGGCGAGAGTGCGATCGTCGCTCCCAAGCAGCGGAGCCCATCATTTGGCCGCTGACCACCCCGCTATGCGACGGTTCGCCCGGCCTGTCATTTCACTTTGACATACCCGAACGGCTATTTGAAAGTTGATCTACCAATATGGGCGCTGGCTTTGCTGCGATTCGAGAGCGGTGCGTGAGTTGCTCTGGAAGCAATCCACGGGAAGGTAGGCGCCCTGAGGTGACCGATCCTGGCTTCGGCATCCTGAAGAGCGAATTGATATGGGAGACGGGCGAGGGCCATGTCGGCTCATGCTGCGACAGGATCATCCTGGTCGGCCGAGGCAGTTCGGGCTATCGTCGCGCGCGAGCGACAAGGCAAACACAGGCGGGGGCAAACCCTTTGGTGAAACACTTGCGTGGCAAGACGTTTTTTGCGGCACGCTTCTACGCAGGATTCTTGGGACGCACTATCCTCAATGCCATTGAGCATCCCTCGCCTGATTTTCGCAAGTGAACCCGAGTCCGAATCGATTTTAAGTCGCTGGACCGACCGTGGTCGATGCGTGCGACTTTCGATTCGTTGATCTGGAACATATGTGACTTCCGAGGGTTGGTGATTGCGGCAGGCAACGCTCCCTCGCGCTACTTGCTGAAGATCGGGCCAGAAACCTTGATCGGCCCGCGTTCTTCACTAAGGGCGCGGGCTTCCCCCTTTTTTGGAAGAGATCGCGCATGTCCCAGACCATTCAACCACCGATATTGCCGGAAGGAAGTCCGGATCGGGCGGTCAACTGTGAGGTGGCCCTGGAAGCGGCGTTCGCGGCCTTGGTGGCTGAATCGGAGGCTCAGGGATGGACAGCGCAAGAGACCGCGGAAACCCTGCTCAAAATTGCGACCGAACATATCCACCTTCTAGGGGCGGCGGTCGAGCCGAAGGCGTAAGGAGGAGGTTGCGCCAGAGGAGGTGATAGCTCTGCCGGGCCTTTGGCTGCGCTTCCCGCTATTCGGCGGATCCATTGTTGGTGAATGGGGAAGCGCTGGGGATGCACTGCAGGGTCCAGCCCGGCGGGGTTGGCTGCTTCTGGTATTCGGCAATGGCGGCCGTGCATTGTTCGCGCTTGTCGAAAGTGCTCGGCAACACCGCCATGCCGCCCTGCGGGCCGGCAATCACCAGATACCAGATCAGCGCTGCTGTCGAAGTCATGGCGTTTCCTTGTTCCACTCCGACGCTATAGACGCAGCCGGCTGGACCACCTTAGGCCAATGGCCAGGAATGAGCTAATCGTCATTGAGAAAAGAAGCGGCGATCAGGTCGTCGCCGGTAATGTTCGCGTCCGCGAACTTGGTCCGAAGGTTTCAACGCGCATTTCCAAGGCATCGGATTTTGCGAGATCTCGCGGTCATGTGAGCTCCCGTTTCAATGAAAACCCGTCGCCGGCAGAGGCGACGGGTTTTGGCCGGCAAGGCCGGTCAGTCGTAGACTTTGATGATCTTGTGGCTGCTTGGATCGACCAGAACCGTCCGGTTGTCGATCACGACATAGCGGTAGTTGACGTTCGGAACTTCGTGGAGTTCGACCGTGTCGGGCAGCGCCGTGCCGATGTTGAGTTCGACACCGGGAACCTTCACAGAAGCAAGCGGCTGCTTCTTCACATATTCACGAATAACCGTTTCCTGCTCCGGCTGAATGATGATGTCCTCGGCCGCCGCAACGCCGGCCCCTGCGAGCAGAAGAAATGCCGCGGCTGCGGCAGACAGATGCAATTTCATAGTCTTGCTCCTCGTTAGATTGGCTCCGATCGGTGATGTCGAAGCTCAGCTGCCAACTTGGCGTGGGTGCAATCGTTCCCTTGGGTGGACTTCAGTCGGGCGAAGCGGTCGGACCAAAGTCCGGTCGAATTGCGCAAGGGTCTTGCCGGCCACTCAGCTTGGAACGGTAGGATGTCCTGGAAGTTGCCAGCGAAGGAACCGGAGGAACGAATTTATGGACAGAAGTGTTGGTCAAGCGCGGTGGTTGCTGGCGCCAGTCTTCTTTTTGGCGATAGCCCTGCTCATGGTTGGATTATCCCTTGGCTGAATCTGGATACCCCACACTTCAAAATCCGCGCAGCTATGTCCCTTCCTGCGCTGATAACGGTTCGCTCGCTGCATTGGCGGCGAGCGAACCCGTCGACTTCAATTTGGCCAGCGACGGGTGGATGTTCAAAGACAAAAAGACTCGCTTCATAGAGGCCGGTTTCCTCCTGGCTGTGCCCATTTGCGTCGGTCTCACCGCGCTAATAGCCGCATTCGCTCTGGCCAAGATATGATGATGTGGTTGTATCCTCGGCGGCGTTCGGCGCGAGATCGAGCCCCCGACCGCGCAATTATGGGAACGCTGGAATGAACCGCATCCTTTTTGTGGCGGCGGACTTCCTTTCCCGCCCGCCGGGCTTCTACGTCATGATGGTCGCAATGGTGTTGTGCACCGCGCTGGTGCCATTCGGACTGACCAACGCGGTCACCTATGCCCTTTCGGTGGCCGCCATTGTGATCACCGGTGTTGTCCTGATACAGGGCTATCGCGATACCGCCGCCATCCACGCCAAGCTTGATGAGATCATCGTTTCACTGGACGAGACCAGAAACGACGTTGTCGGCCTGGAACATGCCGAGCCGGAGGAAATCCGCGAAAAGATTGCGTTGCTCGAACAAGAAGCAGCGCAACGAAATGAGCGAGCCACCTGATTACCATACGGGCGAACTGTCCGTGCGCCCTCAGCATGCTCAAAGCACCCGTGCAACCAGATCAGCGCTCGCGGGTTCTTGACGTAATGAAACGGCGCCTCGTTCTCCTCCGAAACTGGTCAATCCATGGACGTCTCGATTACGCAAACATCGGCCGATAAAATCAAAGCAGGTAAGAGCGGCCTGCTGCTGATTTCGGACAATTACGATGCGTTCGCCGCGCGTGTTTTAGCGGCAAGGGGCGCGGCTCGCACTCTCGATCTCATGTACTATCTCTGGCATGACGACCACACGGGGCGCTTGCTTTTGCAGGAAGTTGTCCGGGCGGCCCAGCGAGGCGTGCGGGTCAGAATGCTGCTCGACGACGTCAATCCGCGCAAGAGCGATGCCGCCTATTTGGCGCTGAGCAACCATCCAAACATCGAACTCAAATTGTTCAACCCGAGCGGCATCAGAGCGCGCGGCCTCATGCGCGGGGCGGAAGTCCTCTTGCGGCTTTTTGCACTGACAAGGCGGATGCACAACAAGGCGTGGATTGCCGACGACAACATCGCCATTGTCGGTGGGCGCAATATCGGCGATGCGTATTTTGACGCGGCGGAGACGAATTTCCGTGACCTCGACATGCTGCTTCTCGGTCCCGCCGTCCAGCAAACCGCACAGATCTTCCAAACGTTCTGGGTATGCCAGGACGCCAAGCCAATAGCTGAACTCGGCGCATCCGCTCCAGGCTCGCATGCCTCGTATTTCGACGGAAGCGAGGAGAAAACCGAATCGACGCTTCTGAGCGGTATCAGGGACAAGGGCTCCATCGCCGAGTTCATAGCGGCGAGCAGCAACGTACATTGGGTCGAGCGCGTGCGCGTGATCTCCGACCCTCCGGAAAAGGTCCGAGGCTGGAGACCGCGCGGTTGGCTGATGAAGGAGTTGCTTCCAATCATTCAGTCGGCGCGCAAGCGGGTGGAAATCGTGTCCCCGTATTTTATCCCCGGCAAGAAGGGTTCAAAAATCCTCGGCGACCTCGTCGACGATGGAGTGCAGGTTTCTGTTTTGACCAACTCCTTGGCCGCGACCGATGTCGCCGCGGTCCACGGGGCATACGCCAACTATCGCAAGCGCTTGCTGAGAATGGGCGTGCAGCTTTTCGAGCTCCAACCCTTTAGCCGGCAGCCCAAGATTTCCGTATTTGGATCCAAGGGCGCCAGCCTGCACACCAAAGCGTTCAGCGTCGACGACAGGATCGGTTTCGTCGGATCCTTCAACTTCGATCCGCGGTCCGTATCCCTGAATTCGGAAATGGGCGTGCTTTTTGAACACGAGAATCTGGTCGCGGAACTGCGGCACAGGTTCAAATCGGAGATAGCGCCGGAAGCGAGCTACCGGCTCGAATTGAAGAACGAGGTTCTTCGCTGGCATGGCAGCGATGAAGGCAGGCCGCAAACCTACACTCGCGAACCCGAGGCAGCATGGTCCCGCCGCATACTGGCCGCCTTGGTCAGGCACCTCCCCATCGAATCTCAGCTTTAGCCGTATGTCGGCGGATTCTGGGAATGTTGACGCTCTCCACAACCGCCATTCAAGCAGGTTCCCACCCGCCTGGACCTTGCCGAAAGGAATAACTGGCTGAGGTTTCGAACCCGGACTGCGAAGGCTGCCATGCCCGACATTCGATGGAGATCCTCGGCTGCTCGACGCGAATGATGTTAAACGAATTTGCAGCTTGGCGTACCCGCGACGAAACCGCCGTTCCCGCTTGAATAAGCAGTGCCGCATAGCCGTCGATAAGGTAGCGCCGTGCGCTCGAACCAGCGCGGTGAAGATGCTGGTGGCCAGACAATATTACGTCTACGCCGCTGCGCGAGAAGGCGTCCATTGCCAGATCAGCCCGACCCACGATGCCGTCGTCGTTTTCCAGGTCCAGCCCTTCGAAAGGATGATGCGTGACCACTATCCGGGTAACGTCATCGGACATATGTGCGAATTTTTCCGTCGCCGCCTCGAGCTGGCGGACGTTGATCCTGCCGTCCTTTATTGTCAGGGATCGTGCCGTGTTGATCCCGACCACGGCGATTTCGCCGTCGGCATAGAACGGGTCGGTGTCCGCCTCGATGTAGCGCCTGTAACGCGACAGAGGCGTCATGGCACGCGCGAAGAGATTCCAGAGCGGCACGTCGTGATTGCCTGGCACCACGATGCGGGGGCCAGGAAGGGAATCAAGGAATGCCCGCGCCTGCAGGAACTCCTCTTTCCGGGCGCGCTGCGTCAGATCTCCTGACACGACGAGCAAATCGGAGTCGACCGCAAGAACCTCCGTCGCAATCGCCTCCACAAGCCGGCTCTCTGTCTTTCCGAAGTGCAAATCCGAAAGGTGGACCAGGGTTTTCACTGAAGTTCTCCGCTTTCAGCGACGGTCACCGGTTCTGGTCTCTTTTGGCAGGTGCAAGGACGTGCAAGGCCGCTGGTCGAATCCGAAAGTTCAGGGGCATGGCCATACTGACGGCTTCGCCATCCAGAGAAACCAGCATGGCGTGGCGATGCGATGTGATTTGAAGTGAACCAGCCCGATAGATTTCCAGATCTCGGGCGGAGTCGATCATGCCGAACGCGATTTTGAACGGAAGCAGTGCGAGTCCAAACCAGGACTGCTGCTTGACGACATAGACACACAGTTCTTTTGACGTGAGGCTGCCGCGACGGCCAAGATCGGCGATGTCGTAGAAATTGTTGCCGACAAATACGCAAGGGGTCCGCAATCTCTCGCGGGTGCCCTGGGCAGCGACGTGGACAGCCTGCCAGGAGGCGGATCTCAACGTTCTCATCAGGGCGGGACCGATGGCGGCAAGCTTGCCGAACCCGCGGTGCCGCTGCTCGGCTGAACGCTTTGCTACAAAGAAGGGATAGATGCCGATCGATGAGTTGTTGAGAAAGACTCGGCCGTTGACCTCGGCGACATCGACTGCGACAGGCTTGCCCGTCGCGATTGTACCGATCGCCGCAGTCAGGTTGAGCGGCACACCCAAATCCTTGGCAAAGTGGTTTAGCGTGCCGAGCGGAAGAATACCTAGCACCACATCCGTCCCCGCCAGCGCCGAGGCCGCGCTGCCGAGAGTGCCGTCGCCACCGCCCACTACCAATATTGATTGATCGCCGGAAGTCGACTTGTTGTCAGCAACGAAGCGCCGGGCGAGTTCTCCAACCTCTCGCCCTTCCACCAATCGCACATCCGCCTCGACGCCACGTTCGGCGAACCCATCCCGTACGGCTCTCTCGATGTCGCCCTTGCGCGCCGCAGCGCCGGCTCTTTTGTTGATGAGTGCCATGACCTTCAAGTCCTTGGCCCCCGCTTCGGCCTTTCCTGAAACCATAAAGCGACTATCCAGCACAGGATCGCCCAGCCTGAACCAATGCACCAGCCGGCCAAGACATCCGTGGGATAGTGGACCGCGAGATAGACCCGGCTTACGCCAACGGCCACCGTCAGAAACACAGCGAGCGCCATGAAATACAGTTTGAGACGCCGATCCTGATTTGCGTGCGAAAGGAGGGCGCCCACGGTCAGGAACGTGATCGCCGAGAGCATTGCATGGCCGCTCGGGAAGCTTGCGGTGAATACCCGCGTGACATGAGGGATTTCCGGCCTGGGCCGGTTGAAGCTCAATTTCAGGATGGTGCCAAGCAGTTCGCCGCCGGTCACCGCCACCCCCATCCAAATGGCGAGAGCCCGCTTGTGAATGAGAAGAAGATAGACAACCCCTGCCACCAACACGAATCCAAGAAACACCACGCTTCCGACTGAGGTCACATCCCTGGCTGCTTCCTGTAGCCATGGCGGACCGATCGGGTTGGCGGGATCGGCAGCGCGAAGGGTCGACATGATCGCCAGATCAAATTTGGTCGTATCGCCTTCCAGGACCTCCTCGGCGAGCACCCCAAAGCCGAGAACGAGGCATGCCACAAGCATCACCGCGACAAGGCTGTATCTGTCTTGAGCGGATGCACCGCTAATCCCAGTCGGCGGGGGAGGGCAGGGCCTTAGCTCGATATCTGGGGCTGGTTCGCTCAAGCGCAGGACCTCGATCTACAGTCCACAACGGCTTCGCAAGAACCGGGTTCCCCAATCATAGTGCGGTCCACGCAGTATGGTCGACCGGCTTAGACCTGACGTCAATCTTGTGACTTGGGGGCGTACCGGCTGGCTAACGCCTTCCCTGGGGCACGGGTGTATCGAGACACACCCGTGCAAATCTCAAAATATACAAGGAGGGTGCCTGGCATGTCGCCTGCAGGCAAAAAGACCAGGAAGCACCCATCCAACTACGCGGCGGCAACCACCTTCTCTATTTCTTGCGCTGAATGCCCTGTAAGATCCTTGGGGATTTCGCCCACGAGCACGGCCGAAAGTTTCTGGTGGTAGTCTGATTTACTCGTTGGCCGTCGACCTATATGCGCAGGGGAGGAGGACGCCCTCCTCCCCTCGGAGGCGGTTTCTTATAGCAATTCGGTGAACACAGTTCGCAGACAAAGTGGTGCTGCTCGAATCGTTGCCCGATCATTGCTCCAAGAGTTGGGCCAGGCCTGCGAAGCGATCAACAAGTCAACGGGTGGACCACCAATCTGGCCCAGAGAAATTGTGGGTTCATTGGCGCATGATCGAAAAACAGCAGTGGCGGCCGTTTCACCGAAAAGCAGATCTTTGACGCTCGGTATTGATATCGAGCCAGCAGAAACCTTGCCCAAAGATCTCATCGACATCGTGACGACAAATGGCGAACGCAGTCGCCTTGGCATGTCTCCACTTTATGCCCGCTGCCTGTTTGTTTTAAAGGAGGCCGTTTACAAAGCTTCATTCCCTTTGGATGGTCTTTTCCTCGATTTCTATGACGTTGACGACGTTGAAGACGCCGCGGTTACTGGCCGGCAGTGGCGATTGCACCATCGTCCAGCTCACCCTTGCGCAATGTGACGAAAGACGAGACCCCCCGAAGCCATTCCGCATGGCTCGTGGCTCGACAGGATCACGATGCGTTGCCGCAGCCGATGCAGCAAGATGCTGAGGATGCGTTCGCCCTGTTCGGCATCAAGATGTTCGGTCGGTTCATCCAACAGCACGATAGGCTTGTCGGAAAGCCAGGCGCGGGCGAGGTTCAGCCTTTGCGCCTCGCCGAGCGACAGCTCGCCTTGCGTGAGCCAGCTGTCCAAGCCGCCGGCTGCGCTGATCCTGCCCTCCAGTTCCACCGCGTTCAACGCAGCCCACAATTCTTCGTCGGTGGCGTTTGGGGCAAACAGGTTCTCGCGCACCGTGTCGGCCAAAACGGTCGCGTCGTGCGGGCAAAAGCAAGTCATGGACCGGCGTGCTTCCAACCGGAGCCCCACGCCATCTGCTGCGATGCGTCCATCACCGGCATCCAGCCAGCCGGCGATCTGCTTGAGCAGGGAGGTCTTGCCGCAGCCGCTGGGGCCATGCAGGGCTGTCGGCCTGCCCGCTTTGAATACTGCGGCGAGAGGCCGTCCAATCCGTCGGCCATCTGGAGCACAGCGCGGCAAGCCGTCCAGGGAAAGCGTGGAAATGCGATCCTGGGCATATCGACGTGGCGGTGCGTCCGGAGCGGTGGGCCATTTCGCCAGCGCGGCCTTCGCTGCCTTCGCGCGTACAAAGGCAATCAGAATCCTCGATGCGCCCTGGAGAGAGTCCCCGACGGCAAGCCAGGCGAATGCCAGGAGCGCCGGTGGCAACAGAGCCGCGCCGCGCAGGCCCGCCAGCCACGCGCATGCCAGAACGCTCAGCATGGCGCATGGCGCCACGCAACTGGCCAGCATGTCCAACAGCGCCTGGCGGCGGCGAAGCATCAGCGCGCGGTTCTGCGCATCGGTATAGCCGCCGAACGGCTCGCCAAGCATAGCGTCCCAGCGCCTTTCGCCTTGTAACGGAACCACGGCCTGCATCGCGGCGCCAAGCAGGCGCGAGGCGTGCCGCCGGCTTAGGCGCAGTGCAGCCTGATCGGCTTCAATCCGGCTGGCGAGGTAAACGGCCGCGGCGGCGCTCGCCGCGAAGAGGATCAAAATAGCGACGCCTGCCAACGGGGTCATCCAAAGAGTTGTTGCCAGAAGCAAGAGAAGGGCAACACAAAGGGTCACCGACGGCAGGCTGACGCGCAGGCGTGCGTAGTCCACGTCCTCGACATCGTCGAGAAAGTCGGCAAGGCGATCCTGGTTGCCAAGTTGCCAACTGGCCCTGCGAACGGACGGGGCGGCGGCCATCGCGGCGAAAAGCGCCGATCGGCGCACGTTCTGATCCGTCAGCGCCGCCCGATGCCCGACAACACGCTCGCCATATTTGGCCGCCGTTCGGGTCAGGGCGAACAGCCGTATGAATGCGGCGGGCATTTGAAAGCTGAACGTCAAAGCGGCGGGTGTCATTCCAGCCAGAGCGACAGCGCCCAAAAGCCATACGGAAACGCTCGTCAGCAAGATCCCTCCCGCCAGGGCCGCAAATGCGAACACAAGGGCGAGGCGCCATGGCGCGGTCTGCCGGATGCTTGCCTGCGGCAGGTTGACGATCGAGGAAACGTTGTCTTTCACGCGACCTTCTCCTGTGCCTGCCGGTTGTGCCATCCAACGTCGATCGTGTTGCCAGCAAGCATGGCCAGGGCCCTGTCATGCGTTGCGACGAGAACCAGGCGGGTCTGCGCCGCATCGGCGAGCGCGCGGCGGACCATCGCGGCATTTGCGGGATCAAGCTTGGCGGTCGGCTCGTCGGCGAAGATGTCGCGGCCCGAGAGCAGCGCTCGCGCCAGTCCGATACGCACGCGTTGTCCGCCTGAAAGGTTTTCGCCGCCGGCCTTGATCGATGCATCGATCCCTCCAGGCAGAAGCGCGTCGTCGAGGAGGCCGACACTGCCCGCAGCCAGGAACAAGCGGGTCCGGGAACACGGTCCAGCTTCCCAGCCGATGGCGTCGCCAAGGGTGCCTTCGGGTACATAGATCTCGGTCGAGCACCACGCGATGCCAGGCTGGTCGCGCTCCGTTTGATCCGGCAGTGCTGAACGGAGCCCGGCAACGTGGCGCAGCAAGGTAGATTTGCCTGATCCGCTCGCCCCGGTGATGGCCACCAGCCCCGTCCGAGGCAGGAGCGATGCTTCGCCAAGCAGTTCGCGGGTCAAGATAGCCGCTTCGAAGTCCGCGAACTGCGGACGCGCTGCCAGAACAAGCGTGTCGAGCGCCGTGGCGGCTGCGAACCCCTCCGACTTGGCGTGATACTGCTCGGCATAACGGCGGAACGGAGCGAAATATTCGGGCGCGATCATGAGTATGAACAGGCTTTGCCAGAGTTGCAGCCCGGCAAAGCCGGGAACACTCATCAGCTTGAGATGTCCGAGGCCGAGAAATACGGCAAGGATCGCGATCGAAAGCGACGCGAAGAGGTCGATGATGCCAGCGTTGAGGAAGGCGACCCTGAGGACGCTCATCGTGCCCGATGTATAGGCGTCCATCCGCGTCGCGAGCTTGCGGCTCTCACGCGGCAGTGCATGGTTTCCCAAAATTGTCGGCAACGCCCGGATTCGATCGGCGAATTGTGCTGCGAGGCGGCCGAAGGCCTTCTCCTGTGCCTCGGCGCCGATCCGGATCGCACGGCCGATCAGGATAAAGAAGACAATCATCACCGGCGTTAGAACCACAAGTACCAACGCAGCTTGCCAAGAGACCGCCATGATTGCTGCCGCGGCAACCAGTGGGCCGAGCCCCAGCATGACCGAGGCCAGGCGATGTCCCACTGCGAGACTTGCGACGGCTTGCGGATAGCGTTGCAGTCCGGCAATCAACGTTCCGAGCGGCATTGCCTGGATGTCGCGGGACTGCGCCGCGGCAAGGCCGCTGCGCGCCGTCCCAAGTAGCCCATCGGCGACCTTCAGCTCCGTATTGGCAACAGCGCGGTCTGTCAAAAGGCCGATCGTGGAAACGAGGATCAGGGTAGCCAATGCCGCTCCGAGGAGCGGCAAATTGGCGTCTCCCGTGATCATCTCGCCGACGAAGATTGCAGACAGGCCGGTGAAGGCAAGTCGCAGGACCGTACGCACCATTTGGAGCGCTATAGCGGCACGCAGGCCGGGGGCGGCAAAGGTTCGCGCCTGGCAAAGTGCCGTGCTGCCCGGCGCTGCCGATGTAGGAATGGGATGCAGGTCGGACCCGTCAGGTTGTTCCGGCACCATTGGGCGATTGTCTTGGCAATTCGAGACGGCGTGGAGCATGACGGATTAGTGCCATGCCAAGGCTTTGAGCGAATTGACGCACATCAACGGCCACCATTCAGTGACCCGCTGCGTCGTGGAACGTGTCCTTTGAGATTTGGAAGGACAACCCGCATCGGCCGGCCGGGCATTCAACTGGCAAATCCGTGAACGGCGCATTTGCGCTGCATCAATGCCGCGCGCACCCCGCCGACCTAGAAACGAAACCAGTCGACCGGGATTTCAGCTGGGATCCAGAAAGGATCGCAGCCGTTAGGTGACAGCGACGGTCACAGAGTCGCGGTAGATGTGTGCGACGGTTCCCGCCGACATCGGATTGAAAGCGTCGAAACGAACTCAACCCGCTGGTTTGCGTTGGACGGTAGCCAGGATTTTCGCGAATGCAGAGGAACAGGAAAATGGACGATCATTCGAGACCCGCGGCTGACGCCAACCGCTTGTCCGCACAGGAGCTGCGCGATCTCGACGCCTATTGGCGTGCCGCCAACTACCTGACCATCGGCCAGATCTACCTGCTCGACAATCCGCTGCTGCGCGAACCTCTGCGGCTCGAGCATGTCAAGCCGCGACTGCTTGGCCATTGGGGGACCTCGCCTGGTCTCAGCTTCATCTATGCGCATCTCAACCGCGCCATCAGGCAGCGCGACGCCAACGTCATCTATGTCTGCGGCCCCGGTCACGGCGGGCCTGCCATGGTTGCAAACACCTATCTGGAGGGCACGTACAGCGAGCTCAATCCGGACATCTCGCTGGATGAAACCGGCATGAAGAAGTTGTTTCGCCAGTTCTCCTTTCCAGGCGGCATCCCCAGCCATGCGGCGCCGGATGTGCCGGGCTCAATCCACGAGGGAGGCGAATTGGGATATTCGCTCTCGCATGCCTATGGCGCGGCATTCGACAACCCCGACCTCATCGTCGCCTGCGTGGTCGGAGACGGCGAGGCGGAAACCGGACCGCTTGCCACCGCCTGGCATTCCAACAAATTCCTCAATCCGGCGCATGACGGTGCGGTGCTGCCGATCCTGCATCTCAACGGCTACAAGATTGCCAATCCGACCATTCTCGCCCGGATCCCCGAAGAGGAACTGCGCGCGCTGTTCGTAGGCTACGGCTATGAGCCGCTGTTCGTCGAAGGCCACGACCCGGCCCTGATGCATGAAAAGATGGCGGTCGTGCTCGACGAAGCGCTCGACCGCATCAAGGCGATCCAGGAAACTGCGCGCAGCAGCGGCGCCATTGTCCAGTCGCGGCCGAGATGGCCGATGATCGTGCTGCGCAGCCCGAAGGGCTGGACCGGGCCCAAGGAAGTCGACGGATTGAAGACCGAAGGTTTCTGGCGCGCGCATCAGGTTCCCTTGTCGGGTCTCGCCGAAAACCCGCAGCATCTGAAGATGCTCGAGGATTGGATGCGCAGCTACCGGCCGGAAGAGCTGTTTGACGCAACAGGTGCTCCAGCGCCGACGATCCGCGCGACTGCTCCGCAGGGCTCACGGCGCATGAGCGCCAACCCGCATGCCAATGGCGGCCTGCTGCGGCGTTCTCTCGATTTGCCCGCCCTTGATCAGCATGCCATAGCGGTCGCGCGCCCCGGCGCCGTGAAGACAGAATCGACGCGGATCATGGGCCACTTCCTGCGCGACGTGATGGCGCTCAACCAGGATGCCAGGAACTTCCGCATCGTTGGCCCCGACGAGACGGCGTCCAATCGGCTCCAGGATGTCTTTGAGGTGACGGAACGCGCCTGGATGGAAGAGATCCTTCCAGAGGACGTCCATCTCGGGCGAGACGGCCGGGTGATCGAGATCCTGTCCGAGCATACCTGCCAGGGCTGGCTGGAAGGCTATCTGCTGACCGGCCGGCATGGCTTTTTCTCGTGCTACGAGGCCTTCACGCACATCATCGATTCCATGTTCAACCAGCATGCCAAATGGCTGGATGCCTGCCGCAAGCTGCCTTGGCGCCAGCCCGTTGCGTCCCTGAATTACCTCTTGTCCAGTCACGTCTGGCACCAGGAACACAATGGCTTCAGCCATCAGGATCCAGGCTTCATCGACGTCGCCCTGAACAAGAAGGCAGATGTCGTGCGTGTCTATCTGCCGCCGGATGCCAACAGCCTGCTGTGCGTGACCGACCATGTTCTGAAGACCTGGAACCGCATCAACGTCATCTTCGCCGGCAAGGCGCCATCCTGGCAGTGGCTGGGCCTCGAGCAGGCGATCGTCCACTGCAACGCGGGCGTCGGGATATGGGAGTGGGCCTCGACTGACCACGGCGCCGAGCCGGACGTGGTCATGGCCTGCGCCGGCGACGTGCCGACGCTGGAGACGCTTGCCGCGGTGCAGATCCTGAAAGAGCATATTCCGGATCTGCGGATCAGGGTGGTCAACATTGTCGACCTGATGACCCTGCAGCCCAAGGAACATCATCCGCACGGCCTGTCGGACCGCGACTTCGACGCCCTGTTCAGCAAGGACAAGCCAGTGATCTTCGCCTATCACGGTTATCCCTGGACCATCCATCGCCTGACGTACCGACGGAACAACCACCAGAACATTCATGTGCGCGGCTACAATGAAGAAGGCACGACCACAACGCCCTTCGACATGACTGTACTCAACGGCCTCGACAGGTATCATCTTGTGCTCAGCGTGCTCGACCGGATTCCCGAGCCGAGCGGCGCCCATGTCGGGCTCAAACACGCGATGGAAGGAAAGCTGATTGAGCATCGCGCCTATATCCGCGCCCACGGGCAGGACATGCCGGAGATCCTCGGCTGGAAGTGGGTCCCGTAAGCTGGCGCCAGGCCGACCATGACTGATGCGGTGCTGGTTCTTAATGGCGGCTCATCCAGCTTGAAGTTCGCCGTCTTCGAGGAGCAGGGGACGCTTCCCCTGCTGTTGCGCGGCAGCGTGTCTTCACTCGGCCGAGATCCCAGACTGCGCACCATGGCCACGGCGGCGGCGTCCGCCATCGACACGAGCGTCGGCGATGGGCCGATCGCGATCGCCGACGCATTTTCGGTGGTGGCCTCGCTGCTCGCCGATCGCAATCTCCTCGGCCGCATCGGCAAGATCGGCCATCGCATCGTTCATGGCGGCCAAACCTTCACACATGCGGTCCGGCTCGAGGCAAAAACTCTTGCGGTTCTGCGCCGGCTGGAGCCACTTGCGCCGATCCACCAGGCGGTCAATCTTGAGATCGTGAAGCTGGCAGCTGAGCTGCTGCCGCATGCCGTGCAGGTCGGCTGCTTCGATACGGCATTTCATGCGACCCGGCCGGCGCTCGCCAAGATCTACGGTCTGCCGCGCGACCTGGCGGAGCAGGGAATCGTCTCCTACGGCTTTCACGGACTGTCTTACAGCCACATTGCAGGGATGCTGCGGGAACGGTACGGCGCGGGCTCCGGCGGTCGCGCGATCGTTGCCCATCTCGGCAGTGGCGCAAGCCTCTGTGCCATGCGGGAAGGGGCAAGTGTGGCGACCACAATGGGATTTTCGACACTCGATGGTCTCGTCATGAGCACCCGCTGCGGTGCGCTCGATCCGGGCGTGATCCTTCATCTTCTGCGTAGCAAGACCCTATCTGCCGATGAACTGAACGACCTTCTCTACGAGCGTTCAGGCCTGCTGGGCGTGTCCGGCATTTCCGGGGACATGCAGACTTTGCTCGACTCCAAAGACGCTGCGGCTGTTGAAGCCGTCGATCTCTTTGTCTATCGCGTCGGGCGAGAAATCGGATCGCTGGCTGCCGCGCTAGGCGGCCTCGACACTTTGGTGTTCACCGCAGGTATTGGTGAGCACGCGCCCCTGATCCGGCACAAGATCTGCGAGGCTRCCGCATGGCTTGGCCTGGCGCTTGACGAAGGGTTGAACCGAAGCGGCGGCGAACTCGTCAGCGCCGCGACGTCACGTGTCGATATTCTTGTCATTCCGGCCGATGAGGAGGTCGCCGTGGCGCGAGACCTGCTTGCATTCTAAGCAGGTCTTCCTGCGGCTGGATGGGATTCACGGACCTATGCGGGCAAGCTGGCGCCACGCTTGCGCTGAACCAGAACGAGGGTCGCATCGTCGGGGTCAGCCGTGACCGTGAAACCCATCTCGCGCTCAAGTTCGATCGCCGCCCGGTTCTCGCGATTTTCGATCGATTCGATCGTTTCGAGGCCGTGCTTGTCCGCGTAGCGCGCGACGTGGGCGAGCAATTCCCAGCTGACGCCCAGATGTTTGCGGTCATCGCGGATGCAGATGGCGACCTCGCCGCGCCGATCGGCCGGATCGCTGGCCAGCGTCGCCACCGCGATCAACATTCCGTCCGGTCCAAACGCCAGGAAATTATGGATATGCGCGTCGTCGGAGCGGGTCATCGCAACCAGCCTCTCGTGCGAAACTTCCCGCACGGCGCCTAGAAAGCGGAAGCGCAGATCCTCGGGCGTTACGTGCGTGAAGAACTCTGCAAGTGTCGGCTCGTCCTCGGGGCGGGCCTCGCGAACGTCAAAGCGGAATCCTGAGTGCGTGGTAAGGATGGTTTTCATCGTCTTCGGTCCTTGGCTTGCCCTTGCGGGCATTTTGGTCTGGGAGGCTGTGGCCGCGCCGCTTTATTCGCCCATGTCGAGGAGCACGTCCTGCTTGAGGATCTCGAGGCTGCGCAGGCCAAGCAGGCGAATGACGCCCTTGTCCTTCAGGCGGGTGAACACCCGCGACACGGTCTCGATGGTGAGGCCGAGATAGTCGCCAATATCCATGCGCGACATCGGCAACTCGACCTGGCGCAGGCCGCCCTGGCGCTCCGCCATGTCGACCAGGAAGGCCGCGACGCGCTCGATGGCATTCTGGCGGCCAAGCACCAGCAGATGTTCCTGGGCTCTGACGAGACCCTTGAGCGCCAGTGGCAGCAGCTGCCGGGACATATCCGCGGCCGCGGCGATCCGGAAAACCCGGATGCCGGTCGCATTGATCGCCTCGGCGAAGAAATGATGGGTGGCGTCGGCTTCGAAGCCGAATGTCTCTCCGGCCATATGGAAGGCGCTGATCTGCCGGCGGCCATCGGCCAGAAGGCGGTAGACGCGCACGGCGCCGAATTCGACTTGGTAAAGCGGCCCTGCCTTTTCGCCTTGGGCGTAGATCTCCGTACCCGCCGGGAAGAAGCTTACCGGCTGCGTCGCATCGAGCAGAGCAAAAGGGTTCTGCTGCGTGGGCAGTTCGATATTGGCGATCTGTTGAGCGTACATGGCTGTGTTCCCGGTTGATCCGTGACAACAGAAATCGCGCAAATTCGAACCGGCCGAAATTCGTTTATGTCCCTAAGGGAAACTACTTAGTCGCTTGGCTGCACCGAACCTTGATAGGCAGAGCGTACGCATGAAATCCGCACAGCCGCGCGTCGCGCCTCGGGTCAAAACGTTACGCAGGGCTTGGGCGTCAAGGCCGAGGTCCATGAAGCAATCAGCTCGACATGAAGCGGCTGAGCCAGACATCGTCAAGCAGCGAACGGGTCATCCCGCCGAAAACCCATTCCCTCAGGCGGCTGTGGCCATAAGCACCCGAGACGATCAGGTCGGCGCCGACCGAGCGGATGAAATCACTGAGCGCGGCGGGCTCGTCCTTGGCCTTTAGCACTTCCGTGCGCGCTCTGACGCCATGATGGAGCAGGAAGCCCGCAGCATCCTTCATGCTCTCCTCCAACCAGTCGGTTGGATGAGGGTCGATCGTTGCCAGCACGACCTCCTTGGCGCCGAGCATCAGCGGCACGGCGTCCGCCATGGCTCGTCTTGCTTCGCGCGTGTCTTTCCAAGCGACCACGATCTTGCGCGCCGGCACATCCTGGGCGCCATGCGCGACAACAATCACCGGCCTGCCGGCGCGCAACACCGCCGTTGCCGGGTCGGCAACCCTGTAGGCATTTCCAGTCAATACGCCTTGGGAGGCGTTCGTCAGGATAAGGTCGGCGGCGCGCGCATTGATGGCCAGGCTGTGGTTCGGATTGTCCACCGCGCCCCGCCATTCCGTCGACACCCTCCCAGCGGCGAGGCCATCGAACTGGCTGCGCAGATCCTTGCATCGTTGCCGGATTTCTTCCTTCGACTGCTCCCACAACTCGGCCGCCAACTCGGCGCCCTCCGGTGCCATTGTCACCGGTAAGGGCGCGTCGGCCGCACAGCACCCGATCAGCCGGGCATCGAATCTCTTGGCGAGATCTATCCCCGCCTTGGCAATCGGTTCGATCGGGCCGTCGATGTCGACGTTCAAGAGGATGGATTTGTAGCCCATTTGCATCGCGCCTGATCATTGTTTCGATGTCTGAAACTAGCTTGCGCGATTTGCGCTTGCCTTGACGGCGATCAAAGGCGGCGAAAGACGCTGGATATGCGGTGCTTCAGGCACCGGTCAACCATCTACGCCATAGTCGCGCCATCCGTCGCGCTGGCTCGTCGGCCGTAGGCGCCGGGGCTGTCATGACGGTTGCTCGACCATGATCGGCTTGATCGGGATCAATGTTTTGGGCGGCTGTTCTGTCATTCCTGTTCAGGATTAACGAAAGGATACGACCGTGTCTGCAGATGCTATCGTCCTATGGGCTGCCGCGCTTGGCTTTGCCTATGTCGCTGGTGTCTCGATTTGCTTCGAACTTGCTTCGGCCAGGAGAGGCGTGCCGTCTTCGATAAATTATGGCTTTGGCCGTCACACCCGGCCGCTTCGGGTGAAGGTGAGGTTTTGATATGACGACTCGCGGTCTGCAGGATGCCGACGCAGTTTTGGGTGAAGCGTTGCGCGCGCCGGAGCTTCTTCCGTTCATGAAGGCCGGGCAAAAGGTTTTGCAAATGAACGCCGCCCTGCAGGCGCAGGCGGCGGGGGCCTTGATCAGTTGCCAGATCGAAGGTCTTTTTTTCTTCAACCGTCGGTTTGAAGCCGGCCTGAACCTGGTCGAGACTCTGATCGCCCGCGACGATCTTGCCGATGCGTTCGACATCGTCGGCAACTTTGTCCAGAACTCTGCCGCCTCCTACGCGAATGAAATCGGCAAGGTCGCCTCGATCGGCGCCAGGTTTGCCGCGCAAGCGGCCGGCCAAATGCGCAAGGAGGCACGCAACACCGTCGAGGATATGGCTGCCGCGACCGCTGCCGCCTGAGGTGCCTGGCTCTGCGAAACACCCTGCCAACGAGACGGCACCGGCTTGCGCCCGTGCCGGATTTGAGCCAGATCAAGGCGGGTATTCGCAGCTCGTCTATCCCAAGATAATGAAACCTCGATGCGTAGCTGGGAGCTCTCTTTTGCTTGGACTTGCACTTCTTTGTGCGAGGCCGGCATGGGCAGCTGACGATACGCAGGCCGCTCGCGGCAAGAGGCTTGTCGAGGCGAACTGTTCGCGGTGCCATGCCGTCGGCTTGAATGGCRAGAGCACCCATCCCGATGCGCCGCCCTTCCGCACTTTGTCGAGCCGCTATCCGATTGAAGATCTGGAAGAAGCGCTCGGCGAGGGGATTTCCACTGGCCACCCTGACATGCCGGAATTCGTCGCCACGCCCAGTCAGATCGACGCCATCGTATCCTACATCAAGAGCTTGAATCGCAGGTGAGACCTGTCCTGCGCCTATGGTCGACAGGCCGCGCCGCTGCGCCTTCGCGTCTGGGGACCGAGAGATCGACAGCGGCTTATGCGTGGAAGCAAGTGCCTTGCCGGCCTTTGACGATCTCGACCGCGTCCTCGAGCCGGCCGATCGCTGCCGGATTGCCGGTTGCATCGACGAATTCGATCGCGGCATCGATCTTGGGTCCCATTGACCCAGCCGCATAATCGCGCCCGGATATCTCTGTTGCCCTGACACGACGCAGGGCACGCGCACCGGCTGTGCCGTAGCCAACATAGACCGCATCGACGTCGGTCAGCATCAGCAGCATGTCGGCTGTCAGCTGCCGCGCCAGTAGCGAGCTCGCCAGATCCTTGTCGATGACGGCCTCAACGCCACCCAGACTGCCATCGTCACGCGCCACCACAGGAACGCCGCCACCGCCGGTGCAGATCACGGTCACATTGTGATCGACCAGGTAGGCGATGACCGCCGCTTCGAGAATCTCCAGCGGGCGTGGGGAGGGCACGACCCTGCGCCATTTGTCGCCGTCCGGGGCAATCGCCCAGCCGCGCGAGGTAGCGAGGCGTCGCGCCGTGTCCTCATCGTAGACCGGCCCAATCGGCTTTGTGGGATGCGTAAAACCAGGATCCGTCGGGTCGACCTTGACCTGGGTGAGCAGTGTCGCGAACAGTCTGTGCTTAATGAGGTTGCCGAGCTCCTGTTCGATCATGTAACCGATCATGCCGGCGCTCTCGGCGCCGAGCACGTCGAGCGGGAAGGCGCTGCCGTCAGGGCCTGCCGCCGACTGGAGTGCGAGCAGCCCGACCTGGGGCCCATTGCCATGCGTGATGACGATAGAATGGCCCTCGCCGATCAAAGCCGCCAGCGCCGATGCCGCACGCCTGACATTGTCACGCTGATTGTCTGCGGTCATCGGCTCGCCGCGCCGCAACAGCGCGTTTCCGCCAAGGGCAACCACGATGCGCATCTCAGGTGCCGATCGTGGCGACGAGCAGGGCTTTGATCGTGTGCATGCGGTTCTCAGCCTGATCAAAAACGATCGAGGCCGACGACTCGAAGACCTCGTCGGTCACTTCCATGCAGTCGATGCCATACTCCTTGGCGATGAAGGCGCCGATTTCTGTTTCGGTGTCATGAAACGCCGGCAGGCAGTGCATGAATTTGGCGTGGGTGTTGCCCGTCGCTGCCATGACTGCGCCCGTGACCCGGTATGGCGTCAACAGGCGGATGCGTTCCGCCCAGCCGGATTTGTCCTCGCCCATCGACATCCATACATCGGTGTAGACGAAGTCGGCGTCCTGGACGCAGCTCGCCACGTCTTCATCCAGCCTGAATCGGCCGCCGCTTTGTACTGCGAGCTCCCTGACATGGGCGCAGAACGCTTCGTCGGGCCAAAGGTCCCTTGGCGAGGCAATGCGCATATCCATGCCGACCTTGGCTGCACCCAGCGCCAATGACAGCGCGACATTGTCGCGGCCCTCGCCGACAAAGGCGACGGTCATGTCCGACAGATGCTTGTGCGTGAATTCGCGCATCGTCATGAAGTCGGCAAGGATCTGCGTTGGATGCGCCTCGTCGGTAAGGCCGTTGTAAACCGGCACACCTGCATGCGCGGCAAGCAGTTCGGCCTGGTGCTGGCCAAAACCGCGATATTCGATCGCGTCATACATGCGGCCCAGCACCCGCGCTGTATCTTTCATGGATTCCTTGTGGCCGATATGGCTGCCGCTCGGGCCAAAATATGTGACGTGGGCGCCCTGGTCATAGGCTGCCACCTCAAATCCCGTCCGGGTGCGTGTCGAATCCTTTTCGAAGATGAGCGCAATGTTCTTTCTGACAAGACGCGGGATCTCATGTCCGGCTACCTTGGCCGCCTTGAGGTCAGCCGCCAGCCTCAGAAGAAACCGAATCTCATCTGCGGTCAGATCGTCCAGCGTCAAGACGGAGCGGCCGTGAAGATTGATCGACATCGGAGAATCCTTTCTGGTCAGATCGGGTCGCGCGCCATGGGACAGGTCATGCAGTGGCCGCCGCCGCGACCGCGGCTGAGTTCGGCCCCCTCGACGGTGATCACTTCGATGCCGGCGCGGCGCAGAAGCGTGTTGGTGTAGACGTTGCGGTCGTATCCGATCACGACGCCGGGCTCGACCGCGACGACATTGTTTCCATCGTCCCATTGCTCGCGCTCGGCCTCGTAGCGGTCGCCGCCCGTGGCGATGATGCGTAGTGTCTTCAGCCCAAGGGCCTCGGCGACTACCGTCGTGAAGGGCTTTGTCTCATCGATGACCTCGACAGCCGCCTCTGCATCGCCCGGCCGCAGTGAGAAGGTGCGCAACCGGTCGACCACCGGCGGATACAGGGTGACAAGGTCGCGGTCGCAGAAGGTGAAGACAGTGTCGAGATGCATGAAGCTGCGGTCGCGGGGCATCAAGGCGGCAATCACGCGCGTGGCTTCGCCGGCAGCAAACAGGTTGCGCGCGAGATCGCCTACCGCTTGCGGTGTGGTGCGCTCGCCCATGCCGACGAGAACTGTTCCGCCCCCGATCGGCATGACGTCACCGCCTTCCAGGCTGGTGCCGGAGCCCAGGTCTGGCGACACGAAAGGTATGCCGCTGTCGCGGAAGCGGGGATGGAACCGGTAGACGGCTTCGACATTGGCCGCTTCCGGGCGCCGCGCGGGCCAGTACATGGGATTGACCGAGACCGAGCCGTAGATCCAGCAGGAGCTGTCGCGTGTGAACAGCTGGTTTGGCAGCGGCGGCAGTACGAAATCCTGGGGGGCGAGCGTCCTTCCGGTCAGCCCTTTGGGCTCGAAAGGAAGCTCCGCCCGGGCAATGCCCCCGACAAGGTAAGACGACAGTTGCTCCGGCGGCATCTCGTTGAGCCATCCGCGCAACTCGTCGACCATGTCGAGTCCGACGACGCCTGGATGGACCCGGCGGTCAAGAAGCCAGTCGCGGGCCCTGGCCAGGCTCATTGTCTGGGCCAGGAGTTCCCCGAAGGCATGCACCAGCACGCCGCGTTCGCGCAGCGCATCGACGAAGACATCGTGTTCCTGGCGAGCCCGCTTGACCCATAGCACGTCGTCGAAGAGCAGCGCCTTGCAGTTTTCCGGTGTCAGCCTGCGCAGGCTCAGATCTGGGCGATGGACCATCACCTCGCGCAGACGGCCGACTTCGGAATGGACACCCAGCTTCGTCATCGAGCCAATCCCTTCAAAGTGGGCTGACGGCGCCGGTCCACATCTCGTAGACGGCGAGGATGGCGACCGCGATGAGGGTTCCGGCGAGGGCGGCCTCGGCGGTATGGAACACGCGCTGCTTGTTTTCGCGACGGGCCCAGATGAAGAAGATGATCCCCGGCGCATAGAGGATCGCGCACATGAACAGGTATGCGGGTCCCGCCGCATAGACGAGCCACAGCCCGTAAACCGTTGCCAGCAATCCCGCAAAAAGCGGACCGGCGCGGCCCTCGCCAGGTTTGTAGCTCTCGCCGGTCAGCGCGAGCTTGGCCGCGTAAGCTCCAGAAAAGATGTAAGGAACCAGAATGGCGGCCGACGCGATATAGAACAGCGCCTGATAGGTGCTTTGCGCGAACAAAGTGATCACCAGGAAAGCCTGGACGAGCAAGTTGGTGATCAGGAGCGAGGTCGACGGCACGCCGCGTTCGCTTTCGTGGCCGAAGAACTTCGGCATTGTCCCGTCCTTGGCGGCGACATGCGGAATTTCGGCCGCAAGCAGCGTCCAGCTCAGGAAGGCGCCGACCACGGATACGACGAGCGCGATGTTGATGAGGATGGCGCCCCAGGGGCCGACAACGGCCTCCAGAACACCGGCCATTGAAGGGTTCTTCAATGTCGCAAGTTCGGGTTGGCTCAGTATGCCGAGCGACAGCAACGACACCAGGGCATAGAGCGCGAGGCAGGTGAAGAAGCCGAGAACTGTCGCCGTGGCGATGTCCTTGCGGTGCTCCGCCCGGCCGGAAAAGACGCTGGCGCCCTCAATTCCGATGAACACCCAGAGCGTCACCAGCATCGTGCTCTTCACCTGCGAGGTGATCGAGCCAAGACTGGCGTTGCCGAGACCGGTGAAGTCGAGCGACCAGACCTGCAGTTTGAAGGCGACGGCAACAACCCCGACGAACAGGACGATCGGAGCAATCTTTGCAACCGTGACGATGAGGTTCACAACGGCGGCCTGCCGGATGCCGGCCAGGATCAAGACATGGATCAGCCACAGCAGGATCGATGCGCCAAGCACCGCCTGCCAGGTGTTCCCATCGCCGAAGGCCGGAAAGAAGTAGGACAGGGCGCTGAACACGATCACCGCGTAGGAGACGTTGCCGACCCAGGCGCTGATCCAGTAGCCCCAGGCGCTGTTGAAGCCGATAAAGGGGCCGAAGCCGGCCTTGGCGTAGGCATAGGGCCCGGCATCGAGATCGGGCTTGCGCGTCGCAAGCGATTGATAGACGAAGACCAGGGCCAGCATGCCGACCGCAGTGATCGCCCAGCCAATCAGGATGGCGAGGGGACCAGCACCAGCAGCCATGTTCTGCGGCAGGCTGAACACACCGGAGCCTACCATGGAACCGATCACCAATGCGGTCAGGGACCCCAATCGAAGTTTCGTTGGCTCCGCGGTCGCGACTTTCGCAGCAGGGATGTTGAAATCAGCCGTAGTCATGATGCTCTCCCCAATTTGAAGGCTCTGATGGGAGGCAATAGACAGGAAGATAGGCCCGGCAGCTTTGATGCGGGTCAATAAGTGGTTGTTGAATAAAAAGAGTGGCGCTGGGTGTTCCGGCTTCTGGGTCGACGCACCAATGCCGGCTCTTATCTTGTCCGCGCCGCCCTTGTCGCATCGCGCGCTTCCAGGGCCATGTTGAACAAGGAGCGACCGACTTGCGCCCCCCGAAATTAGCCAGGGCGCAAATCGGATTTGGTCGGTTAATAGGTCGTCAGGCGATGTCCGCCGGCTCGGCTTTGCGTTTTCGCCCGGTGATCATCGCCCATACCAGGTTTTCGCGATGGCGAAAGCTTGCCAGCGCGACGCCGCCTATATGGAAAAGGACGAGCACAAGTAGGGCGTGCGCGCTCAGGCTGTGCGCCGTTTCGACCCATGACACGCCGAAATAGGCGTCCGTTGTCATCAGCCAACCGGTCAATGCGGTTGACCCCATCGCCGCGATCAGCACGACCACCATTGCGCCGCCGGCCGGGTTGTGGCCGATGTAGCGGGCTTCGCGACCGCTCAGTATTGCCGAGAAATAGCGTAGCACCGTCGCCGGGTCGCGCACGAATTGAGAGAACCGTGCATAGGGCGTGCCCAGAACGCCCCATAGGAGCCGCATTGCGACCAGCGCGGCAGCGGTGTAGCCGGCCCAATGGTGAATGTCCTCGGAGGAATGGGAGGTGAGCCAGGCCGTGACGAAGCTGAGCACAAGCGCCCAGTGGAAACTCCGCACGGCCCGGTCCCAGACGCGCACCATCTGCGGCGATGGTTGCGCGTCCGCGGCTATGGAAACGTTTCGATCAGTTTTCGCCGGCTTCGGCATTGTCGAGCTTTTCAAGGGTCTCGGCATTGTAGGCCAGGTTCACCTTCTTGCCGGCCTTGTCGACCGCGTAGACTTCGTAACAACCCTTCTCGACCTTGATCTGGCGGACGGTGAGCCCTTCGCCGGTCAATTGCGCCTCGAGCGTTGCTTTGGGCTTGAACTGTGATTTCGGGGCGGTGCTGCAGCTGCCGCCGGCGGCGAGCGCTGGTCCTGCAATCATGCCAGCGAGAGCGGCGAGGACGAGTGTGCGATACATAATGGCTCCATTCGGGATTGGGCGCCGATCTTGCGCCTGCGGGTGGGATTTCGATCGGTCCTGTCAGACGGCGATTTCACCGTCATCGGTCGAAATAACCCGTTCAACCTGACAACTGGCTGACAGCTGGGTCGGCGCCGCCGATCGGGCTCGCACCGATCGGTTTGATCTGGCGCAAGGACGGCGGGTGATGCCGCAAGCAGGATGACGCCAGGATGTAGAGCGCTTCTGCTGCCATCCTGAAAGAGGATCACGATGAAAACCATGTCGAGGAGAGCAGCGCTCGGGCTCGCGGCGGCGATGCTCATGGCCGGCAGTGCCGGCGCCGTCCAGGCTGCTTCGCTTGTCCAAATCTCGCTGTGGGACAAGGGCGCGAGTACGGAGATGCCGATGGGGCTCGCCTATGCAACGCCAGGCTTCGATCTCGCCAAGGCGACCATGGGGATCAAGGCTTTGCCAGGTGCGGTAAAGGCCGGAGAGGTCACATTCAATGTGAAGAATGACTCCAAGGACACCATCCACGAAATGATCGTGATGTACCTTGCCGATCCCGGCAAGCCGCTTCCGTACGTTGAGGCCGAGAACCGGGTCGACGAAGACAAGGCGGGCGACAAGGGCGAGGTTTCGGAACTTGATCCTGGCAAATCAGGCACATTGACCGTCGAATTGAAGGCCGGAAAATACCTGCTTATCTGCAACGTACCGGGTCACTATGGAGCCGGCATGTGGACCGAATTCACCGTTGATCCATAGGCCCAGAACCCAGGCAGTCCTTTCGACGAAACGAGATGCTTAACAAGGCTAGGCCGCTGCCGCGACGACGACCGCCAAGCGTTACCTGGCCCGCTCTCCCAGTGCACGCATTTGCCGGATCCATTTCGTTCGGGTCGCATCGCTTGCACCGGCGGCCATGCCGAACAAGGTCTCGCGCACGGGACTGATGCCGACAAAATGCAGAATGCTGCGCCGCATACCGGCGATGCCGTGGCCAAGGAACCAAAGCCGGTAAAGGGTGGAGGGCATGCCCATCGTCACCACGACGCGCGCGGAGCCGCCGCGAAGCAGTGTCTTGGTGAAACCGCCGCCCTTGTCCGGATAAGCGAAAGCCGTTCCCGGCCGCATGACCTGTTCGAGGAAAGCCTTGAGCAATGCCGGCATCGTGCCCAGCCACAGCGGGAAGACAAAGACGATGTGCTCGGCCCACACGATCGCCTCCGCGGCCTCTTTCAGTTCGTCAGGAACTTTGCCGTGTTCAAACTGCTGCATTGTCCGCAGCATGGGAAAATCGATCGCCGCCAGATCGACTCTGCGCACCGTGTGACCAGCCTCTTCCGCGCCTTCGCCATAGGCCTTGGCAAGACCGCGGCAGAGCCGGTCCGGGGACGGGTCGGGATGGCCGACCACAATCAGGATACGCCGCGTCGACATGGTCTCTTCCCAAGGGCCGGTAGTGGTGCAGCGTCAGGGGCGCTCGACCCTTGCCACCTGGTAGGTGTGCATGGCGCCGTTGCGTTCGATCGAGACGTACTCACCGGTCACGAATCTCTCGTCGCCGAGATGGAAGCCGATTTCGTCGTCGCGGTCGCCGTCAGCATAGTCGAAAAACCACTGGCCGCCGGGCTTGCGCCTCAGCCGTCCGATCAGATCCTCCTCGCCGGTGCGGAAGCGGCGCACACGGCAGGAAGCCCGGTGCGACCTCCATTCCTCGGCATCGATCTTGCCTTCGCCGGTCAAGGGAGCGAGCACGTCATAGCCCTCTTCGCGATCGCCTCCCGGGTGGCCTTTTTCGCGGGCCAGCAACAGCCGGACGTGGCGGAATTTCGGGGTGAGATCCTGCGGACTGGTCATGGGCGTACACTCCTTTGTGGAGTATCTTAGCGTGGCTGCGGCGGCTGACCTTGATCCGTGTCAAAGATCGCTCGAAATCTCGCGCTCTTCAGAAGCCGGTCAACAACATGGCGCCGATGCCGATAGTCGCGGCGACGAGGGTTGCCGCGGCCAATGGCAGCCAGAAGCTGACCGGACCGGCAGAAATTGCGAGCAGCAAACGGCCAATTGCATTTGCCGCCAACGCCGCGAGTACCGCTTGGCCTACCGTCTCCACGGGCACCGAATGCCTGATCAGCCGCAACGCACCGAGCACCGAGACGTCGACATCGAACGTGCCTGCCAGCGCCGAGGTTGCCAGCAGGCCGCGTCCGCCGAATTGCGTGGCCAGACCAGCGCTCGCGGTCGCGACAAAAGCGAAGAGCAGGGCGAACAGCAGCAGCGGACCCAATTCGAATGGATTGCGCGCGACAGCGCCACTTTCGCCATCGCCATTGCCGCGAGACAGCATCAATGCCCCGCAGGCGGCGAAGGCCAGCGCCGCGGCAATCGCCGGAACGCCGACCGGCGCGAACACGCTTGGCTCGATGATCAGAATCACCACGCAGACGCGGAGCACCGAAACCATCGCAGCCAGCGAAGCTGCCCCTGCGAGCGGCAGTGGGTTGCTCGCCGAGACGGCGTTGCGGGCAAGCGCCAAGGTGACGGCAGTGGAAGAGACGATCGCGCCGGCGAGCGAACTGACCAGCAGGCCACGCGTCGTTCCCAGGATGCGAACAGCGACATACCCGGCAAAAGAGATCGAGGCCATCAGCACCGTCAGGAACCAGACTTCCCATGGATTGAAACCGCCCCACGGGTCCAGTGTCCGGTTTGGCAGCAAGGGCAAGACGATCGCGGTCATTACCGCCAGGATCAGTGCTGAGCGGAGCTCGACCCAGGTCAGTCGCTTCAACAGACCGTGCAGGAGCTCACGGCTGGCCAGGAGTGCCGCCAATGCCGCCCCACCGGCTGCGGCGGCACGATAATCGCCGGCGACAGAGAGCGCGCCAAGCGCGAAAACGCCAAGGCCCGCGATCACGCTCGTGACGCTGAAATCCTCGTCGTGGGCAGCTTCTCGCGCCTTGTACCAGGCGAAAATTGCCGCAAAAGCGATGAACCCGCCGACCAGTACCGACACCGCGCCGAGCGCATTGGCGAGTGCGGCGAGAACGCCGCCGAGCAGGCCCGATATGCCGAATGTGCGAATTCCGGCCGTGCGACTGCGATCAGGCGCATCGCGCTCCTGCCAGCCACGTTCCAGGCCGACGAGGAGACCTATCGCCAGCGCCAGTCCAAGCCGGGAAATGAGCGGATCCATTGGCGTGCGGACTGTCAGGCGGCAACTGTCGGCAGGCGGTCGCGAACCCACCTGACGATCTGGCCTGCCGTCATTGCGCCCGATATGCGCGCGACTTCGCGCCCGCCATGAAACATAATCATCGTCGGGATGCCGCGAATGCCGAGCCTTGCCGCGACGGCCTGCTCATTGTCGGAATTGAGCTTTATCAAGCGGACATGCGGCTCCAACTCGCTCGCAGCCGCCTCATATGCCGGTGCCATCGCCTTGCAGGGGCCGCACCAGGGTGCCCAGATGTCGACGACAACGGGGATGCTGCTGCGCGCAACCTGATGGTCGAACGACGTCGCGTCAACGTCCAGCGGGTGACCCGAAAACAGTCTGCTTGCGCACTTTCCGCATTTTGCCTCCCGCGCGTTGCGGGCGGGTGGCAAGCGGTTGACGCCGCCGCATTCGCAGCAAACCACCAAATTTTGCTCTGCCATGGCCAGTCACCAACTTTCGGTCACATACTATGCGCGCCGGAGACGTCCGTCGCCAAGAGTGCGCAGCGCGTTGACGATAACCGCCACGTCGATGCCTTCCTGAAGCAATGCGCCTGCTACCGGCGTGATCTGCCCCATGGCAGCCGCAAGCATGGCCAGGGCCGACAGCGCCAGCCCGACGACGATGCTCTGCAGGGCGATCGCGCGCGTCCGCTGGGCAATCCGCACGGCGTCGGCGACGGGCGCCAGCCGGCCGGCGAGAACGATGACATCGGCGGCCTCGGAAGAGGCCGTCGCTCCACGTTCGCCCATGGCGATACCGACCGTAGCGGCCGCCAGCGCCGGGGCATCGTTGATGCCGTCGCCGACCATCATTGTCGGTCCCAAGGCTTTCTCGGCTTCGACCGTCGCCACCTTATCCGCGGGAACGGCATCAGCGACGACAACATCCAGGTCCAGCCTGGAAGAAATACGATTTGCTGCCGTACTGTCATCGCCCGTCAGCATGACCATACGCCTGATGCCGGCCGAGCGCAGACTGACAAGCGTCTCTTGTGCATCGGCGCGCACGGCATCGCCGAAGGTAAAAACGCCTGCAAGCTGGTTGTCGAGTGAAACAAAGACCCTCAGCACCGCTTCGGTCCGGTAGCGGTCCTCACCGCCTTTCGCCCAGCCGGGCAACGGTTTTTCGGCGAGTACGAGAGCCCGAGACCCCGCCGCGATCGACGTATCGTCGACACAGCCCTTCAGTCCGGCTCCGCGATGCTCGCGGACATCGCGCGGATGAGAAAGGATCAACTGCCGGCCGTGCGCCGCCCGGATGATCGAGTCGGCAAGCACATGGTGCGAGGCTTGTTCCAGCGATGCCAACCGCTGCAGCAGATGGTCCGAGTCACAGCCGGGTGCCGCTTCGATCTCGAGGAGTTCCGCGCCGCCGATGGTCAAGGTGCCGGTCTTGTCGAAGATCGCGGTTCGGACTTGTGCAAGCGCTTCCAGAGCCGCGCTGCCTTTCATGAGGATGCCGGCACGTGCTGCGCGCGACACACCGCCGATAAAGGCCACGGGCGCGGCGAGGATGAGCGGACAGGGCGTGGCGACGACCAACACCGCAAGCGCTCTGATTGGGTCGCCGGAAACATACCAGGCCGCGCCGGAAACCAGCAACGTGACCGGCAGAAGGAACAGGGCAAAGCGGTCGGCCATGCGAATGAACGGGGATTTAGCGGTCTGCGCTGCAGCGACCATGCGCACGATCGCGGCATAGGTGCTTTGTTCCGCGACGGCAGAGGCCCGCATGCTGAAGGTCTCGCCGGCATTGACGGTGCCGCTGCGCAGCACATCCCCTGCGCTGCGCCGTTCTGGCAGCGGCTCTCCTGTGACGGCCGACTCGTCGAGTGAGCCCGAAGCATCAAGCAAAATGCCGTCGACAGGGAGCAGTTCGCCTGCGCGAACCAAAAGCACATCGCCGACAGCAACCTCTTCGACGGCGATGGTCTCGGCCCCTGGCGTTGAGGTCCGGTGAGCGACACGCGGCGACCGGTCGGTGAGTGCCTTGAGGTTCCGCTCCGCGCGGCCGCGCGCAAAATCCTCGAGCACGGTGCCTCCGGCATACATGATGGCGACCACCACTGCAGCCAACGGTTGGCCAAGAAGCAGCGCGGCCGACATCGACACCAGCGCAATCGCGTCGACACCGAAGCGGCCGATCCAGAAATCACGCAGAATGGAGATGGCGAGAGCCGCTACCACGGGCAAAGTCGCTATCGTCCAGATCGTGTCGGCCTCAAGAGGACCGAGCCCGGTTCGCCAGACGCCGGTGCCGAGGGCGAGACCCAGGATGGCAATGATCAGCAATGCGCGTCGCAGGGTGGACTCGTTCATGCGATGCTTCCCGATTTTGAACGCTGCTCGCCAATTTCGCAGGCGCCGACGAGCGCGTGCAATGTGCGCAATGTGTAATCCGATTATGCCGGGAGGCTTTGATCCAACGCAACGAACCGGCGAGCGCGACAGGCGATTGTCGCAACGAACAGGAGATACAAGAGGTGACGATCCGAAACCTCGAACATGCATTCGCCCCAAAGTCGGTTGCCGTCGTCGGGGCATCGGGGCGCGACGGCTCTGTCGGACGCGTCGTTTTCGAGAACATCGTGACCGGCGGCTTCGAGGGCGAGATATGGCCAGTGAACCCAAAATACTCGCAAGTCGCCGGTCGGCGCTGTTATGCCAGGGCTGCCGATCTGCCTGAGGTACCGGACCTCGGCGTCATCGTGACGCCGCCTGAGACGGTTCCCGGCATCGTGCGCGACCTTTCAGCGAAGGGTACGCGCGCAGCTGTTGTCATCACCGCTGGGCTCACACGTCAAAACGGCTTGCGTCAGGCGATGCTCGATGCCGCCAAGCCCGATCTGTTCCGCATTATCGGGCCGAACACGGTCGGGCTGATGATACCGCCCTTGAAACTCAATGCCGGGTTTGCGCACATGGCCGCCAGGCCGGGCAACATCGCACTGCTGTCGCAATCCGGTGCCATCGCCACGTCGCTGATCGATTGGGCCGCCGACAACAATGTCGGCTTCTCGCAGATCGTTTCTCTCGGCGACATGGCGGATGTCGACGTGGGCGATTGCCTCGACATGCTGGCGGGTGACATGCACACACGCGCCATCGTGATGTATCTGGAAACCATTCCCAATCCGCGCAAGTTCATCTCGGCAGCCCGCGCGGCGGCACGGGTCAAGCCGGTCATCGCGATCAAATCGGGCCGGCACGAGCAATCGGCCAAAGCGGCCGCGACACATACCGGCGCGCTATCGGGGGCCGATCGTGTCGTCGACGCGGCGTTGCTGCGCGCGGGCGTCTTGCGCGTCAATGGGCTTGCCGAGCTGTTCGATGCCGCCGAAACGATCGCCCGTTTCACTCCCCTCAAGCAGGCCCGCGTCGGCATTGTCACCAATGGCGGCGGGGCAGGGGTCTTGGCCATCGATCGGCTCATCGACTTGAAAGGCGAATTGGCCGCGCTTTCCCCTGCCACCATGGAACGGCTGAACGCCGCTTTGCCGCCGACATGGTCGCACGCCAATCCGGTCGACATCATCGGTGACGCCCCGCCGCAACGCTACGCCACCGCCGTTGGAGCCGTCGCGGCCGATCCCGGAACGGACGTCGTCCTGGTGATGAATTGCCCAACGGGGCTCGGCTCGCCGCTGGCCGCGGCAAGTGCGGTGGCAGAACTCGCAAGAGACGGGATGATCGGCGGCAAACCGGTCCTGACCTGCTGGCTCGGGGAACACACGGCGCGCTCAGGGCGGCAAATCCTGCACCAGGCTGGCATAGCGAGTTTCGAGACGCCCGCTGACGCGGCAACGGCCGTCTCCTACCTCAGTGAATGGTCGCGTGCCCAGCGGGCATTGATGCGTACCCCTTCAAGCCGCAGCGAGGACGTCGCGGTCGATCGGGAAGCCTTGCTTTCCATATTCAGGCAGGTCGCGCGGGAAGGGCGGCGAATGCTGACCGAGCCCGAAGCCAAGGCGGCGATTTCCGCCTACGGAATCCCGGTCCCCGAGACGATCGTCGCCAGATCTCCTGAGGAAGCGAAAGCGGCGGCCGGCCGGCTCCTCGAGACGTCCGAGCAGGTTGTGGTCAAGCTGTTGTCCAAGGTAATCTCGCACAAGTCGGATATTGGCGGGGTGGTGCTCAACATTGCTTCTGCCGCTGCCGCCGGTGAGGCTGCGCGCGCCATCGAGGCGCGCGTGCGCAAGCACTCACCGCAAGCCGATATTCAAGGCTATGCCGTTCAGCCGATGGTCGTGCGCAAACAGGCGCAGGAGCTCATCCTCGGGATGAAACGGGATAAGATCTTCGGGCCGGTCATCCTGTTTGGCGCCGGCGGCGTCGCGGTCGAGGTGATGGACGACACGGCGATCGCGCTGCCGCCGCTTGACGACGTTCTTGGCGGGGATCTGATCGGGCAAACCCGGATAGGCCGACTGCTCGACGGCTTTCGCGATCGCGCGGCGGCGGATCGACAGGCGATCATCGCGGCGCTCAACGGGCTGTCGCAGATGGTTGTCGACTTTCCGTGCCTCGTTTCAATGGATATCAATCCGCTGCTGGCGGACGCCGCTGGGGTGATTGCGCTCGATGCCCGCATCGAGATCGAGCCTGAACGCTTGGAGGAGCCTGGACCCAATCCCGCACTTGCCATCAGGCCCTATCCATCGGGTTGGGAGAAGGAGTTTTCGACAGGTGGTGCGCACTATCGCATCCGGCCAATCAAGCCGGCCGATATCGCGCTCTATCCCGAATTCCTTGCCAGGATTTCGCCAGACGATCTGCGCCTGCGTTTCCTGTCGCCGCGCAAGCGCTTTTCCGACCAGGCATTGAAGCGCTTCACCCAGCTCGACTACGACCGCAACATGGCGTTCGTCGCTCTGGAAGCAAGCACCGGCGCTTTGGCGGGTATCAGCCGGCTCGCCTGCGATCCTGACCACTCCGTCGCCGAATATGCCTTGCTGGTGCGCACGGATCTGCAGGGTCACGGCCTAGGCTGGGAATTGCTCAGGCAGATCGTCGACTATGCAAAGGCCGATGGCATTGGCCGGATCGAGGGCATCATGCTCGGTGAAAATGCCAAGATGCTCGCGATGTGCCGCGAGGCCGGGTTCTCAATCGTCCATCACCCCAGCGAAACCGGCTTGTCGATTGCGACGTTGGATGTCCGGTGACGAAGCGACACGACGCGTCTTTGCGACGGCAAGGTGTCCACGCACCAAGTCCATCATACCAAAGTGTAAGCTCTCCGCCACAATTCCGGGAGGATTCTGGCGAATTTCGGCCAATCTTCAGCGGTCTTTTCAATGCCATCGCAGTGTGTTTTCAAATCCGAGGGAGAAAGAAGTGCATAAAACTATACAGGGATACTCAATTTATCAGATCGCTCTGCACTGGATTATTGCGCTGCTCGTCTTATTCCAGGTTTTCTACGGCGAGACCATGACCATCGTCGTCGATGCTGCCGGCGAAGGCCAAACCGTATCGGCAAGCGATCAGCTGTTGGCGTCGGCCCATTACTGGGTAGGCATTGCGATAATTGGCTTCGTTCTGCTGCGCCTGATCCTGAGGCTTTTCCACGGTGCGCCAGCGCCGGCGGGCGACAATCCGCGCTGGATGCAACTCGCGGCCCATGCATCACACGGCTTGTTCTACCTCCTGCTGCTGGCGACGCCGATCGTGGGCTTGCTTGCCTTCTACCTCGGCGATCCGTGGGGCGACATCCATTCGCTGAACAAGCCCGCTTTCATCATCCTCATCGGCATCCATGCCGTCGCCGCCCTGTATCATCAATTCTGGCTACGGGACGGGACGCTGAGGCGTATGATCTCTCCTGCTTAATAAAGACGGTGCGGATGGAAGTGACCCTTCGCCTGCAGAGACTCCAGTCGTGGCCGCAGGGAAACTCTGCATCTGCGCCGCGATTTCAGCGACGCTCCGGTCGGCCTCGATCCTCAACCAGTTCAAAGCGCCGACACTGCGCTGCATTTGCTGAGAGAGGATGTCGACCGTGGCATCGGACGGCCCACCCGTGCGCTCCTGGACGCGGCGCCAAAGCACAAGCGGATCGGCCGCCAGCCAAAATCCGGCAAAAGGGATACCCCTTTCAGCGGCGACGCGTTCGATCCTGTGGCGATCAACCGGCCTGTCGAAGACGGCATCGGCAACAACCGATCCGCCTTGTGAAAGAATAAGGTCCGCACGCCAGGCAATCTGGCGATAGACCCGTTCGGACACGGCTGGCCGATAAGCCTTGCCTGGCAGTTTGGTCTCGGCGGCCACACCGTGCATCGCCTTGCGTATGCGATCGCTCTCGACAATCCGGGCGCCAGGTGGTGCACCGACATGGGCGGCGAGCGCTTCCGCAACCGTCGTCTTGCCAGAGCCGCTGAGGCCGCCGATGGCAACAAGTCTGGACGGTGTTTGACGGAGAAATGTCTGGGCAAGGTCGAAATAGGATCTCGCCTCGGCGGTCAGCTTGTCGGAATCGGCACTGCCTTCCTCTACTTGCGTCGCGGTGACGTGGGCGCGCACGGCAGCCCGCACGGCCATGAAAAAGGGCAGTAGGATGAAACCGTCTTCGTCGTCGGCTTCGTCAAGATAACGGTTCATGACCAGATTGGCGAGCTGCGGAAAACCACGATGCCATAGGTCCATCAACAGGAAGGCAAGGTCGTACAGAACGTCGATATTCGCGATCTGGTCATTGAATTCGATGCAGTCGAAGAGGCGAGGCGCGCCTTCGAGGAGGCAGATGTTGCGCAGGTGCAGATCGCCATGGCACCGGCGGATCTTCCCCGCGGTCTCCCGGTGGTCGAGTAACCCGGAATGCCGGGCAAGCGCAGTGCGGAAGGCCCTGGCAAACGTCTCGATCTCTGGCTTTGTAAATACGTGGCTGGTGCCAAAGCCGGCTTCGTTGATGTCGAGAACGCCCGTCAGATTGAACGAGCCGGTGCCATTGTGGATCGTCGGCGCGGCGCGGTGGTAGCCCACGATCATGCGTGCGACCGCGGTCATCAGCGCCGGCGTCAGTTCGCCGGCACTTGCCATGCGGTCGAGAAGCTTGGCCTGATCGAACCGGACCATCTCAATCGCCGCATCGACCATTTGCCCCGGACCGTCAAAAGCCAGTTTGCCGTCGGCCTCCTGCGTGATGTGCCGCACACCCAGGTAGAGACCCGGCGCGGTCTTCGCGTTGAGTTCCACCTCCTTCTCGCAGGCGGCCAGCCTAAGGGTAGGCGACGAGAAATCGACATAGGGCAGCTTGACCGCGCGTTTCATCTTGAAGGCGCGTTCGCCGATCAGAAAAATACGGGAGATATGGGTTTCGATCGCCTCGACGGGTCCGGTCGCGCCATATGAGGCGGGATCAAGCAGAAACGAGGCAGCAGCTTGCTGGTCGTCAACGATCATCGCCGGCCTCCTTGATGTGTCTTGTTCGCGCCATCCGCGCTCATTGCTGCAGCGTCTCGACATAACCGGCCAGATCATGAATCCGCTCCCTGGTGACGATTTCGCCGGCGTTCGGGCCATATCTCTTCACGTCGCCGGGCAGGAACTGGCTGCCCCACACCGGCATGTCGCGCTCGCCATGCGCCGGCACCGTGCCGCGGCCGTCGATCACGGCAAAAACGCGCCAATACGGAAACTCGCCGCCATTCCGTCTGGAGAGGCGCGTCAGATCGCTCGGCCGCTTCAACAACTCGTCGCCCAACGGGCCATCGCCCTTGCCTTCGGGGCCATGGCAGACGGCGCATGAGTTCATGTATTCCGCCTTGCCATTGCCGAGTTCCTGGGCGACAGCCGCGTTGAAGGCCAAGCTTGCGAGTGCCGACACGACCAGGAACCTCATCAACGTTTCCTCGATTGATCGACTGAACTCTACTGCGCTGGTCTGCCCGCACGTTGATGCGGATCAAATGCAGCGCCAGTCACGGCGTTTGACTGAGCGCAATGAAACCACGTCGCATCGTTGCTAGTGACTGACATCACGACTGAACCTTCACCCGAAATGAGGAGTTGCCGCTGTGACTTTCAGAACGCTGCTTACGGTTACCGGACCGAACCAGGGCAAGGGCGATCTCAAGCTCGCCGCTGAGCTGTCTGAGCAGATCGATGCGCACCTTTCCGTGCTCGTTCTCGAGCTTGCCGCCCCTCCATCGGGCGGTGAGTATGCTGCTGTTGTCTCACCAGCTTGGCTCGAGGAACGTCAGGCCGAACTCAGAAGGTTGGAGAAACGAATTTCTGATGTCGCCGAGTTTCTCTCCAAGAGCGCCCTATCGGCCGATATGTGCGACGACTACCCCGACACAGGATGGGCGGACGACGTCATCGGAAGGCGTGCCCGCTACGCCGATCTGACCATTATCGGGCCGGGTCTGCGGGCAAGCCCTGCGCTGAGGGACAAAGTCATTCAGGGCGCTCTGTTCTCGTCGGGAAAACCCATTCTGCTCGTCCCCGAGGGCTCGCGCCCGACGCTGAAGCCGAAACGCATCCTTGTTGCATGGGACGCTCGCCTTGAGTCATCGCGCGCCGTTCGCGAGGCGCTCGACATGCTGAAAGGCGCAGAACAGGTTCACCTCGTCATGGTCGACCCGATCGAGGACGAATTCCATCATGGTGCGGAGCCGGGAGCTGACGCCGCGACTTATCTTGCCCGGCATGGTGTGAAGGTCGTTGTCGAACGGCTCTCAAGCTCGAGCCATTCGGTCGCCGACGTGCTTCGCCAGCATGCCGGTGACGTTGCGGCTGAACTGATGGTGATGGGCGCCTATGGTCATTCCCGCTTGCGCGAGCGCATGTTCGGCGGTGTCACCAAGTCGATGCTTGAGCGTCAATCGCTGCCGGTCTTGATGGCGCGATAGCAAATCAACGGGAGGAGAAAGGGCCAGTGCACATCGTGCGCCGGCCCTTTTTCATTTCTCGCAAGACTTGATGGGATGACTACTCGCTCGCCTCTCGTCCGGATACCTGCTGGATCAGGATCCGAAAGAAAACGTGCGGTGCACTGTCGGCTGTGGGAGGAACGATGGGCTTGAGCGCGCCAGGTTCCCACCAGTCGGAGTGCTTGCTCAAGACCGACCAGGCATGATCTCGCTCAAGCTTGTGGCCGATCCGGTCAGGCAGTTCTTCGTATCGGCCATCAACCACGACGCTTCTCCATCCTCGCCCTTGGCCGTGTTCGTCAACCTGGACGGACACCAGCGGATTGGCCCGCATCCATTCGATCTTTTTTCCCGGCATTGAAAACGCGTAAAGATGAGCATCCGAATGAGCGTAATAGAGGGGTACCACGTATGGTTGCCCGTCCTTTGCGCATGCGAGGCGGCCAACACGATTGGCTGTCAGCAGTTTGGTACACTCCAAGGCAGAAAGCGTGCGGATCAGCATCAGTGCGATCTCCTGTTTTTCTCGGCTTTTGAACTGTGGCCGGCAACGTGCCGCTGGCTGGTCTTGTAGCGCTGGGCAGCCTCATCCATGGCGCAGACAACGTCGTTGTCAGAAAGCTGCGGGAACCGCAGATAGTGGTGCCCCAAGGCGCGAAACTGTCCTGGTTGGCTAAGGCAGACCACACGGTCCGCTTCCTGTGCCAGTTCGTAGAGTGTCTGCTGTGGTGAGACAGGAATTGCCACGATGATCTCCCGTGGTGACCGACGCTTGAGGGCGCGGATCGCGATTTTCATGGTCGTACCGGTCGCGGCCCCGTCATCGACGATGATCGCGGTCTTTCCCGCGATCGAGATTGGTCTGGTCTTGCCTCGATAGGCAACGCGCCGGCGTTCGAGTTCTGGACGCTCGTTTGCAATCAGGACACGGAGTTCGCCTTCGTCGAGCGAGTAGGTCTCGACAATTTCCCGGTTCAACACGACCTCCCCAGGGTCGCCATCGACGATTGCGGCAACAGCCAACTCGGGATTGCCGGGCGCGCCGACCTTACGGACGATAAGTACGTCAAGAGGCGCATTGAGAGCCTTGGCCACTTCCGCCGCGACAGGCACGCCGCCACGCGGCAACGCCAGCACAACAGGCTGATGCAGTTGAAGGTTTCCCAGCTCAACGCCGAGCTTCATTCCAGCCTCTTGACGGTCGCGGAACATCGCTCAATCCACTGGCCACAGTTTTCGCAGCGATTTCTTCATCGAGTTTCTGACCTGCACGATCTCGCCATGCGAAATATGGCGGTCCAGAAGCTTGAACACCGCGTTGATAGCGAGGTCGAAATCTATCTCCTCATCATAGCCGAAACTGTTTCTGACGCTGAGGACAAAGTCGCGCTTCTTGTGCTCTCGGGCCGGCGCCGATGGGTTCCAACCTTCGAAATAGATGCCGCGTACCAAGACAGGCAATTGCGCCGCGAGATCGGCCATTTCCGCTTGCGATAGCCAGTCCCGCAGCGTGTGCAGAACGGATCTCAGGAGGCGGCACGCGCTCGGTTCGCTCCAGCACAGGTCCTTGGCAAGTTCCTTGACCCATTGCTGCGCCTGCTGGCCGGCGTGCGTGAAGTCGGCGAAGGACGTGTGAGAACAATGACCCATGGCGGTGCTCCTCGGAGATCTGATATCCATTCTTGGGCGCCGGGAAGCGTTGAGCATTGAGCCGGATCAAATTCCTCCGAAGAACGTTCCAATTCCCTCGCCTCTGCCAGGCTGCGGAAGCATCGGGGTCGGTTTCAGCCGCCTGCTTTCGCCACCAGGAGCGGAACGATCCGATCGCTCTTGGCCACGGCGGGCCGTCCTGCGGAGCCGTAGGGGATGCCGAGCGCATCCCAGGTCTCGACCAGCGCGTCCTGCAGTCCCGCGATCAGCGTGTCGGAATGGAATGGCGTCGGCGTGATGCGCAGGCGCTCGGTGCCGCGCGGCACGGTCGGGTAGTTGATCGGCTGGATGT
>NZ_JBFTRA010000014.1:0-127332 GCF_056399285.1 Mesorhizobium sp. 01N446
CGTCTTCGGCGGCTATCAGTGGCAGCAGGAGAACTTCGTGTACGGCGGTGAAGCCGAACTCGGCTACAACGGCGTCAAGGGTGACGATAACGGCATCCACTCCAAGGGCGGCTTCGAAGGCTCGCTGCGTGCCCGTCTCGGCTACGCTGTGACCCCGGAAATCCTGCTCTATGGTACCGGCGGTCTCGCCGGCAAAAGCCTGAAGGTGGAAGACAGCGATCTCGGCGTCAGCGACCGCGCCACGATGCTCGGCTGGACCGCCGGCGTCGGCACCGACATCAAGCTGACCGACAACGTCTTCGGCCGTGTCGAGTACCGCTACACGGACTTCGGCTCGAAGAGCTTCGACGGTATCGGCAAGGTCAAGGCCACCGACAACCGCGTCACCTTCGGCCTCGGCATGAAGTTTTAAGTCGTTCAAGCCACGACACGAAAAAGCCGGGCCTCGCGCCCGGCTTTTTTATTGCCGGCCGCTCAGGCCGGAATCGCCGACTTCAGCTCCGGAAATTTTTCGTCGAAACGCGCCGCCCAACGGGTCAGCCGGCCGCGGCCCTTTTCCCATTTGCCAGCGAAACGCAAAGAGAGATAGCCGAGGCAGGCACGCAAGGCCATCTGGCCGGCCGTGATCTTCTTGGGCAGTTTCGGCGGGTTGGCATTGAGCAGGTCGAGCGCGGCGGTGATCTTCGCCCACTGCCGGTCGAGCCAGGGCTGATAGACCATCTCGTCAGGCCGGGTGCGGCGTTCATAGACCATCGACAGCGCGCAATCGCAGATGCCGTCAGCCAGCGCCTCCAGCACTTCCGCCTCGAGCCGCTTGTCGGGATTGCGCGGAAACAAGGCGTTCTTCGAAATCCGGTTGAGGTGCTGGGTGATGGCGCGGCTGTCGTGAACCGAGCGGCCATCGTCCAGTACCAGCACCGGGATCTTGCCGAGCGGATTGGCGCCGATCAGTTCGGCCGGTTTGTCCTCGGTCTTGACCGGCACTTCGTCGATCGCGATCCCGGCATAGGCCGCGGCCATCCTTACCTTGGAGCTGTAGGGAGAGGTGGAGGCGTAGAGCAGCTTCGGCATGATCGGTTTCCTGTTTGCAGGCGCCCAGTGTTGACTGGAGAGGCGCTTGCGATCAACCGCCAGGGCACGAAAAAACAACAGCCAGAAACCGGTTGCGGTTTCCGCTTCCAGACATCACGGACAGCCTACGAACTGACACGCTGGAACACGAGCGTGCGAAGACGGCAGTCTGACGGGATCAGACCTGCATTCGCATCTCAAGAAGCCCAGGCATCGTACCCAGACCTTCGCCGACTGCTACAAGGAGGCAACCCAAAGAGCGAGCGAGGCAGCCAACCGGCGCCTCGCTTTGCTTGCCCCTCGGTCCCATTCCGATGTTCAGCCCTCAGGGCTGAACCCGCTGCCGGACAGTTTCGATCCCGAGCGTCAGAGCGTCCTTGCGAACCCCGAAGGGATACCCGACGCCCCAACGACCGGTCTACTTCTTGGCCGGAGCCTTCGCCTTCGCAGGCGCTGCCTTGGCCTTCGGCGCGGCGGCCTTCTTCACAGCCGGCTTGGTCGCGGCCGCTGCTGCTTTCGCGGCCGGCTTTGCCGCCGCCTTTGCTGCCGGCTTTGCCGCTGCCTTTGCGGCGGGCTTTGCCGCGGCCTTGGCGGGCGCTGCCTTCTTGGCGGCGGGTTTTGCCGCTGCCTTGGCTGCCGGCTTCTTCGCCGGTGCTGCCTTCGCCGCCGGCTTTGCCGCTGCCTTGGCGGGCGCCGCCTTCTTCACTGCCGGCTTCGCCGCTGCCTTGGCCGCCGGCTTCTTGGCCGGTGCTGCCTTCGCCGCGGGCTTTGCCGCCGCCTTCGCAGGCGCTGCTTTCTTCACTGCTGTTGCGGCCTTCGCCGCGACTGCTTTTGCGGGTGCTTTCTTTGCCGGTGCCTTGGATGCCGGCGCTTTAGATGACTGCTTAGCCATGTCATGCCCCTTCACGTTATGCCGATGGCCGTGAATGACCCCGGCGCGCAATGCATATCTGACTCGCGGCTCGCTAGCCAGCGAAGCAATGGTATGATTTTCTCAGCTTAAATTTTGGTTGAGATCGACACACGATCGCACTCATCATCACAAAAATCCGCTGCTGATCTTCTGACATCGCCAGCAATTTCACACCGGCACTCTCGATGCGAGCTGACGATGAAGCCACGAAGATTAGCGAGCCGATTCACGCATGATCTGTGGCCGCGAATATCACGGCCTGCCGCCTCATCGAAGCGATCATCTTCTGCAATCGAATGATCCATACTGATCACGAGCACGACGCGACGACCGATCTGAAGAACACCTTGTCAAGCGTGCTTCCATCATCCGTCGCTGATTGACAGATTGCTCTGCGAGGCAGAATATTCTGCAGAAGCAGGAGCTAGTGATTTGATTTCGATCACACAAAGGCAACAGACAGGACCCGCAATCGCCAAGCCACGTGGCGACAGCCCAGGGCTTCGCCTCGGAGGGGCCCATCGATGAGTGCCGACGAGATCATTCATCAGAGCACCCGGCTGAGGATCATGGCCGTCCTGAACACGCTGGAAAGGCGTGAGGCACTGGAGTTCACCCAGTTGAAGGCCACGATCGAAACCACTGATGGGAATCTCGGGGCACATCTCGATACGCTGGCCAGGGCAGGCTATGTCGATGTCGAGAAGCTTTTCGTCGGGCGACGGCCGCAGACCCGGGTCAAGGCAACGACGATTGGGCGGCGGGCCTTTCGCGGCCACATCGCTTTTCTCCGCAAGATCATCGACCAGGCCGAGGCGACGCAACGCAGGAAATAGCGCTGCGACTGAGCGCTCTGCCTCAGCGCGTGACGACCACGGCAACGCCGGCGCCGATCATGACGCCGCCCGCCGCGCGGTTGACCCGGCGCACGATCCGGGGCGTGCGCAACAGGCCGCGGACGCGGCCGGCAAGGAGGACATGCCCGCCGATCACCACAATCTCGACAGCCAGGATCACCGGGACGAGGATGCCGAGATGAGATGATGTCAGCGAGGCGCCGACGACGTTGGGCAGCAGTGCCACATAGAACAGCGGCATTTTCGGATTGCCGAGATTGAGCGCGACACCGGTGGCGAAGATCGTCAGCAGGCCGCGCCGCCCGGAGACAGGCTGCAGATCCGGCACGACGGGCACTGCCGTCCAGAGCTTGACGCCCATCCAGATCAGATAGGCCGCTCCGCCGTAGCGAAGCACCGTCATGACGATTGCCATCTTGGCGGCGATGATCGACAGGCCGAAGGCCGCGAGCATCAGGAAGATGAGGATGCCGACCACCGTGCCGGCGCCATAGGCGATGCCCGACGCGGCGCCGCTGGAGATCGTGCGGGCGACGATCGTCATGTTGTCGGGACCGGGGCTGGCGGCGAAGACGAAGAAGGCGGCCGCGAAGGCAAGGACGGTGGCAAGGTCCATGAAGGCTCCCGAAAGTGATGTGTCGCTCTCGGGTGTTCAGCTTAGCCGATTTGCCCGCCGGCGATACCCAGACTTCAGGGCCTTCGTGACACCACCAGCGCCGCCGCGGCGGATGCCGCGCCGAACAGGCAGGCGCCGCTCCAGCCCCACGCCGAATAGGCAAGTCCCGCCAGACCCGAGCCGCAGGCGCGCGTGCCGGCAGGCGCATGCATTGTCGTCACGATTGGTAACCGAGGCAGATGGCATCGAGCGCGACGACGGCGCAGGCGCCGACCCGCCGGGGCGTCAGCGTCTCACCGAGAAACAGCCGGCCGATGAAGGCCGCGAAGACGACGCTGGTCTCGCGGATCGCGGTGATCGGACCGGCAGGCCCGAGTGCGAAGGCCGCTACCACGACGCCGTAGGCGAGAAGCGCGAACAGACCGCCGCCCAGTGCCTTCCAGGTCTCCGGCGCCCGCGGGTCGACAATCAGCCGCCCACGGCATGCTATGAAGGTCGCCGGCAGCAAGGCGCCATAGGCGAGCAGCACCCAGGCGGTGTAGGCGCCGACATTGCCGGCCGCGCGAACGCCGATCGCATCGACCGTCGCATAGGCGGCGATGATTGCTCCCGTCGCCAGCGCATAGAGGATCGATGTCGTGGCAGCTCTTCCGCGTCCGAGCGATAGCCCCATGATGCCGCTACCGACCAGGGCGACGCCGACAGTCTCCAGAACGCTGAGCTGCTGGCCGGCGAGCAGGAAGCCACCAAGGGTGACGAGCAGAGGCACGCTGCCGCGAACAATCGGATAGACCTGCCCCAGTTCGCCATATCGGTAGGCGGCCACCAGAAACACGCTGTAGCCGACCTGCAGGCAGGCCGAGAGCCCGACATAGAGCCAGGCCGATGGGGCTGGAAAACCGTTGACGATGGCCAGCGGAACGGCCAGCGCCGTGCTGGAGAAGCTCATGACGGTGACGGTCCACAACCTGTCGGCGCCGGTTCGCAGAAAAGCATTCCAGCTTGCGTGCAGGATCGCCGCGAAAAGCGCGAGCCCGATGACCAGCGGGCTCATTGCGGCCCGCGCGAGGCAGCGACGATCCCCAGGGCGGTCTTGCGGGCTTCACGCAGGGCGGTATTCCCCTGCCCCATCTGCGCCATCAGGGTCGCCCCTTCGATCAGCATCAACAGGGTTGCCGCCACGTTCTCGGCCCGGCCGCGCGGCATCACCTCCGACAGGATCGATCGCATGCGCTGGCGAAGGCCATTCTTCTGCCTGGCGACAGCCTCGAACACCGGATGCCCGGGGTCGCCAAACTCGGCCAGCGCATGCGCGAACAGACAGCCGTGGAAATCGGGACTGCGGAACCAGCGGCGATGCCAGTCGAATATCTCCGCGATCTTCTGCTCCGGCGTGATGTCCTTGCGGGCAAGCTGGTCGAGCTGACCGTCAAAACGCCGGGCGCGATAGTCGAGTACCGCGACGATCAACTCGTCCTTGCTGGGGAAATGACGGTACATCGTCATCTTGGCCACGTCGGCCTCGGCGATGATCCGGTCGATGCCGGTGGCATGGAATCCGGCGCGCTTGAACAGCGCGTAGGYGGTTTCGACGACATGCTGGCGTTTGTCGGAGAGAGGCGACGGTGTCATGGCATCCAACAAGTGATGAGACAGGTCTGTCTCATCAGAGTGCAATGGATCGCGTTTTCTGTCAACACAACAAAACGCCTGCGGCTGATCAAGCCGCAGGCGTCAAAACAATCGGGAATTTGGAAGACTGCGTTTAGGGAATGTTGAGATGCAGGTCAGGCCGAGTCGAAAACGGTGGCTTCCGAGAACCGGAGCGGAGCGTACTTAAAGTACGCGAGCACCAGAAGCGCAGGAAGCTGCCGTTTGCAGGCCGGCCTCACCTGAATATCAACATTCCCTTAGCGCAGGACGCGGCAGCGGCCGTTATAGACCATCCAGCGGTCGAAGCCCGAGACGCAGAATTCGACATTGTCGCCGATCGAGGCGAAGCCCTGGCCTTCCTCGATCAGGTACCAGATGGTTCGGTCGCGCCCGTCGGAGAGGCTGACGGTGGCGCCGCAATAGCGGCGGCCGATCGGCCAGGTGTCGTTGGCCGGCAGATAGCGGTGCTGGTGGATACGCCGGAAATCGGTGATCTGCACGTCAGGCAGATGCGGCACGTGATGCACCTGGTAGGAGAAGCGGCTGGTGATCTTGCTCAGCACCCAGGGCTGGCCGCAGACGCCGCCATCATCGTCAGAATAGACGGCAAGGTCGGCCGCCTGCGCCGTCTGGGTGATAGCGAGAGGCGCGGCTAGCGGGGTGCAGAGCGAAATCAGGGCGGCAAGTGCGGATTTGGCGAAGCGAGTCATGGCAGCCTCTCAAGGTCGATTGCGCGCACTGTGCGGATTCGCTTGGCGGCGGTCAAGCGGTTGCCGAAACAATGGTTTCCAGAACAAGACTATGCGGTTGCCGCAAGCAGCAATCCGCCAATAACGGCGAAGTTGACCAGAAAGGCGGATCGCAGCGTCTGCCGTTCCAGGCCCTCACAGGCCCAGAACCGCAGCAGGAGCATGTTCGCCGCCAACGTAAACACCACCAGCGCGGCGGCGGCGAATGGCATCGCAATGCCCATGGCAAGCAAGGAGCCGGCGACAATCTCCAACGCCGAGCCCGCGGCGAGCACGAAGGCCGGCATCGGAAATCGCCTGGCGGCCAGATACTCGGTCATTGCCTTGAACTTCACGAAATGTTCGACGCCGGCCCATGCGAACATGCCGCCGATCAGGAGCGCGCCCAGCGCCTGAACCGTTTGAACGAACATGCCAACCTCCTACCAGATGCCTGCCAGGGTTCAGTCCTCGGGAAGGAAGGCAGGGTTGAAGACGACTTCCCACAGATGGTCGTCCGGATCCTGGAAATAGCCGGCATAGCCACCCCAGAACGTGTTCTGCGCCGGCCTGACAAGGCGCGCGCCGGCGCTGATGGCCTGCGCCATCGCGGCATCGACCTCGGCCTCGCTGGTGACATTGTGGCCGATGGTGAACTCCGTCGGGCTGCGGCCGGTCTGGGCGATGCCGGCGTCCACGGCGATGTTGGAGCGTTCGAAGATCGCGAACTTCAGGCCGTTCTGCAGATCGAAGAAGGCGACGGCGCCGTGCTCGAACTCTTTGCCGATAATGCCTTCGGTCGGAAACCCCAGCCCGTTTCGGTAGAATTCGAGCGAAGCTTCCAGATTGTCGACACCAAGCGTGATGACACTGATGCGCGCTTTCATTTTGATTTCTCCTTTCTATATTCGGAACTTGCACCGTATCGGTGACCTCGACGCCGATGTGGTCGCCAATGGCACCGAAAAGGCTTGGTGTGGTTTGCCATGGCGGGAGCGGCCCGCATTGAAGATTTCGGCCAAAACGGCCGAGGCAGCGGACCCAAATGGCGAGCCGAGGAGAAGACCAGGGGCCGAGCAGACTGACGAAGGCTGAAGGGATGGAAGCGGTACTGGCGCAGACCACCGGCTTTTTCCAGGAACGCCCCGCGGACAGGCGGCTGGCTGCCGCTTTCGTGTCCGTCTGGGTCCACCGCATGCAGGACCGGGACGCTCCGCCTGTCGTGATAACCCCGGATGCGACGATCGACCTGCAGTGGATCGACGGCCGGTTCCGGGTCGCGGGACCGGACCGGGAGCCGCAGATCGAGACACTGCCCTCAGGATCGACGATCGTCGGATTGAGATTCCGGCCAGGGGCGGCCGCCGGCTGGCTGGGCGTGCCGGCCAACCGGATCGTGGGAGAACGCCTTGACCTCGGCGGCCTCTGGGGTGAGCGGGCGCGCCATCTGGCGGACCGTATCCACGCCACGCCCGATCTCGCCGGCATGGTAAGACAATTGGAGGAGGCAATCGGGGCACACACGCTAGAGCACCGTGCATCCGACACGGTCATGGGCCATGCCTTCGATCTGATTGACCAAGGACTGCCAGCCGACAAGCCGCTGGTGCCGTACCTGCTGCGCACCTTGCATTTGAGCGAGCGGACGCTGCGTCGCCGTTTCGAGGAAAGTTTCGGCTACGGCCCCAAGACGCTCGACCGCATCCTGCGCTTTCATCGCTACCGGCGCCTGAGGCAAACGTCCAGCGATGCTTCAACCGCAATGCTGGCGGTCGAAGCCGGTTATTCGGATCAGGCTCATCTGATACGCGAGAGCAGGCGACTGTCCGGCGCCACGCCATCGACTTTCGCAGGCGCCTCGTCGAGAACATAGCAGTTCCTCGACCGTCGCGGTCGAAGCCGTGCCCGCCTACTCCCCGGCCAGCCACTCCAGCGACCAGTGCGCCGGCTTTTCCACGGCGAGCAATTTGTGCAGGGCCGGCAACACGGTTCGCAATTCGCCCTCCAGCGTGAAGGGCGGATTGACCACCACCATGCCGCTGCCATCGAGGCTGGGTTCCGAAGAGGCCGGCCTGATCTCGAATTCGATATCGAGGATTTTCGGGATGCCCGATTGCTTCAGCGCCTTCCTGAAGGCGATCACCGCCTTGCGGTCCTTGATCGGATACCACAGCGCATAGATGCCGCCGGGCCAGCGCTTGTGCGCCCTGATGAGCCCGTCGACGAGGCGGCCGAACTCGCCCTCCTCCTCGAAGGGCGGATCGATGAGCACAAGGCCGCGCTTCTCCTTCGGCGGCACATGCGCGCCGAGTGCCAGCCAGCCGTCGAGTTCCATCACCCTCACCTGGAAATCGCCGGCGAATTCCGCCTTCAGCTTGGCGGCGTCTTTCGGGTGCAGTTCGATCGCCGACAACCGATCCTGCTTGCGCAGGAGATGGCGCGCGAACAGCGGCGAACCCGGATATTTCTTGACGCCGCCCCCAGGATTGAGCGACCGCACCGCCTCCAGATAAGGCGCCAGCAGCGCGGCCGCCTTCGCGTCGAACGAGGCGTCTATCAGCCTGCCGATGCCGCCCTGCCACTCGCCGGTCTTCTGCGCCTCGACCGAAGACAGGTCGTAGCGGCCAATGCCGGCATGGGTGTCGACGACACGAAACGCCTTGTCCTTCTGCTTGAGATAGTCGAGCAGGCGTGTCAGCACGACATGCTTGACGACATCGGCGAAATTTCCGGCGTGGTAGGCGTGGCGATAGTTCATGATCCGTTGCCGTTACGCATGTCGTTGTCCCAAAACCGCTGCACACTTTTGAGCGACATGCGTCACCCCCTGCCCCAACGCGGCGGCGGTGGTTGCGAGTTCGGGTTGTCCGGCCGGCCGCCGCCAGAACGCAGGGACAGCAGGAAGCCGATCAAGCCGATCGCCATCAGCGAGAAACCGACCGGCCGCGCACGCCGGTCGGCTTCGCCGACGCCGGAGCGCAGGATGAGATCGACCGCGCGCATCGGGATGTCCTCGGCATCGCCGGGGCCGACGGTGAAGACATAAGGACCGGAATTTACGGTGGCGATGACGCCGGCCTCGTCGCGAAAGATCTTGTCGGGCAGCTGCGGGCTGACCTGGCGCGGATTGTCGACATGGTTGAACTGCAGCGTCGAGGCAAGCACCGTGCGGCTATTGGTGGCGGCGGTCAGCGTCAACACCGTGCGCTGCTGCGAAACGATGCGTTCGGCCCGCGCGGTGAGATCGACTAGGACCCGTACCGGCGCGTCGCGGCCTGACAGCGCCACGGTCAGCGGCTTGAAGCGGCCTTGCTCATAGACCCGCCAGGTACCGATCTCGCGGCCGGAAAAATTGGTCATCGCCCAGGGATAGATGAGGCCGACGCCGGTGCCGGCGAGCAGGATCAGGACAAACAGAAAGCGCATTCAGAACTCACCCCGTAGTCACACCTTGCCGGACAGCTGGCTTGCGCCGGCACCGTCGCGCAGGCGTTCCATCTCGTCCAGCAGCATGTCGAGGCCGAGTTCGAATGTCTTGTCGAATTCGGCGGTGCCGAAGAAGCGCCCGGCGGCCATGACATTGGGAAAATCCCGGGCCAGTTGCTCGTCGCTGACCGTGTTCACCGCCGACGGGCCCTTGGCATAGCCGGCATTCTCGTCCAGCACCGCGCCCATCAGATAATAACCGACGGCACGGAAAAGCCTGGCGCTGAGTTCGGCGTCGAAGCCGCCATCCCTGAACAGGCTCAGAATGCCGTTCAGCCAGGCAAGGCAGATCGGCGAGTTCATCCGGTAAGTGACGAAGAAAGCTGCATAGGCGGGATGGTCGTGGCCGATACGGCGAAAATCCTCGATGGCGACGCGCATTCTTTGCCGCCACGGAAGGCCGGCGTCAGGGATTTCAAGAGGACCGACCAGGCGGTCGACCAGCGCTTCGTGCAAATGCGCCACCGAAGGAAAGTGGTGATAGATGCTCATCGCCTCGCAACCGAGTGCCGCCGCCAGCTTGCGCATTGAAAAGCCGGCGAGCCCTTCCTTCTCGATCACCTCGAAGGCAGCGTCCTCGATCATTTCGCGCGACAGGCGCCCGCGCACTCGCTTTTTTTTGATTGATGAGTCCATTGCGCCGCTTGACAACTTACACTGTAAGGTTCATTTTCCGCATCACCTTACATCGTAAGGCTAACAAAGACCAGAGGAGAATGTCATGTCCAGTTATCGCATTCTTTCATCCGTGCTTTCATCGCTACACCACCGCTGCCTGCTCGCCGCCGCCGCCGGCTGTGCGCTGGCCCTGGTCGCGGCACCTGCCTATGCCGACGACTATGATGCGACCCTCAAGGATATCCAGGCGACCATGGGCGGCGTACCGAGTTTTGTGAAACAGTTTCCCAAGGCCGGTCTGCCCGGCGCCTGGGCCGAGGTCAAGGCCATTGAGCTCAACGACAAGACGGCGCTGCCGCCAAAGGTCAAGTCGCTGATCTCGCTGGCAGTGGCGGCGCAGATTCCGTGCAACTACTGCATCTGGTCGGACACGCAGGACGCCAAGCGCGCAGGCGCCACCGACGAGGAGATACAGGAAGCCGTGGCAATGGCTGCGCTGACCCGCCATTGGAGCACCATCTTCAACGGCATGCAGGTCGATTTCGACACATTCAAGAAGGAGATGGGCGGGCAGTAGGCCATTCGACCTGGAAGCGGTCGACCGCCTCCAGGTTGATCCGAGCCCAATCGACAAAAGAGCAATGCGACCGTCTTGTCGTGCCCCGCCAGGGGATGGCCCGCGGATGCAGACCATCCCCCGGCTCAGGTATTTTACAACCGGTTGTGCCGAGGTGCCGTCGCGTGCATACGCGATCGCGCAATGGACGGCGCTCTCTACCTATGCGCTCAATGCCATTATCGAGATCATCGATGTTGCGGCGTGGAATGGACACAGGCGCTTTTTCTGACCAAAATGACCGTTGATCCGCGCCAAGCGAATAAGAGGCCTTTATGCACAAAGCCTTTGAGCAGTCCGATGAAGCAAGGTCGCGGTTCAAATCATCCCGGGCGCAGCGGTTTTCCATTCAATTTTTGGCTCTCGCCTTTCTATTCTCCATAAGTGGCTGCGATGAATCCTCTTTTCGCAAGGAAATACTGGCAAAGTATTCACACCCAGACATTTATATTTGCAGCCCAAGCGGCTTTGGCCAGCAGTCTCATTGCGAACTGAAAATTTGACATCCGCGGGGGATTGCCCAAGGCCGCTTTTTATTTAGGTATATTTCCTTGGATACGGACCGAGACGCGCGATGGAGTGGCGGCCTCGGCATTCTCAGCCCCAGCATTGCATCGGCGGTCGATCCAAACCATTGACTTGCAACGACTATCTCCCCGGACGCTCACGGTCTGGATTTGCAGGCCCGAGCCTATCCGAGGGTTAACCATTCGCGAATTGTTGTAGTTAAGAAATTACTAATTTAGTTGACTATGATCCCTACAGGTATATTTTTAGTACGTTGGGATGTGCAATTTGGGCGAGCAATCGACGATGACGGCACCGAGCGTGTGATCGCGATTTTGGGGCGTGGAAGCGGGTGAGCGGCCGCACGTAAACCGTGCGGCCCGACCCGGCGAACCCAAAGGTCAGTTAACGCACATCAATGGGCAGCAAATCCGCTGATGCGGAGGGTTTGTCACGTTCTGAAGGCGTTGCCGGGGCGTTGTCCCGGCGCGGCGATAGCGTGCGCGTTGCGTAGGGGAAAAGCATGAGCAAGATCATCAAGGTTCTGAAACTGGGATCCGGGATCGGTCAAAGGGAGCCTCACCAAAAACGACGTCGCGCCCTGGTTGCCGGGGGCGCAGGTTTCCTGGGGTCGCATCTGTGTGAACGCCTGTTGCGGGACGGGTATGACGTCGTCGCGCTGGACAATTTCCACACCGGCAAGAGATACAATCTCAACACCCTTCTGCGCGATCCCAGATTCACCTGCATCGAGCACGACATCGTCGATCCTCTGCCTGTCGGCCTTGAGGCCGACGAGATCTACAATCTCGCCTGCCCTGCCTCTCCGCCACACTACCAGGCGGATCCGATCCATACATTCAAGACGAGCGTGCTCGGTTCGCTGAACCTTCTGGAACTCGCGCGCCGGAACAATGCCAAGATATTCCAGGCCTCGACCTCGGAGGTTTATGGCGACCCGTTAGTGCACCCGCAGCCCGAGAGCTATTTTGGCAACGTCAACACGCATGGACCGCGGTCCTGCTATGATGAAGGCAAGCGCTCGGCCGAAACCCTGTTCTTCGACTATTCGAGGACATATGGGCTCGACATCCGCGTTGCCCGCATCTTCAACACCTACGGCCGCCGCATGCAGCCCGATGACGGGCGCGTGGTCTCGAACTTCATCGTCCAGGCGTTGCGCGGCGAAGACCTGACCGTCTATGGCAGCGGCCTGCAAACCCGTTCCTTCTGTTACGCCGACGACCTTATCGAGGGCTTCATACGGCTGATGAATGCGCCGCGCGCGCCTGCCCATCCGGTCAATCTCGGCAACCCCGGCGAGTTCACCATCATGGAACTCGCAACGCTGGTTGTCGGCTACACCAATTCGAGGTCGAAGATCGTGCATCGGCCATTGCCGGTCGACGATCCCAGGCAGCGCAAACCGGATATTTCCTTCGCCAGGGACAATCTTGGTTGGGAGCCGAGGATCAACCTGGCCCAGGGGCTCGCCCACACCGTCGACTATTTCGACACCTTGCTCTACGGACGCCGGATGATCACCGGGGCCGCGGCTTCATGAGCCGACCGGCGGTCCTGGTGACAGGCGGAGCCGGCTTCATCGGCAGTCACACCTGCAAGCTGCTGGCCGCCGCCGGTTATCTGCCCGTGGCTTTCGACAATCTGAGCCGCGGCAACCGGAAATCCGTCGCCTGGGGACCGCTTGTCGTCGGCGATATCCGGAACCGGGATGCGCTGCGGGCGGCGATCGGGACGTACCGGCCGATTTCGGTCATCCACTTCGCGGCGCTGGCTTATGTCGGGGAATCCGTCGGCGAGCCGGCCGACTATTATTCGACCAACGTGACCGGGACCATCGCCGTGCTCGACGCGGCTCGCGCGCACGCCGTCGACAACATCATCTTCTCCAGCAGTTGCGCCACCTACGGCGTGCCGGAGGCGTTGCCCGTTCGCGAGACCTCCTTGCAAAATCCGATCAGCCCTTACGGGCGCACCAAGCTGATGGGAGAGCAGATCATCGGCGACTATGCGTCCGCCTATGGGATGAGATTCGCGATCCTGCGCTATTTCAACGCCTGCGGCGCCGATCCCGATGGCGAGCTCGGCGAGTGGCATTCACCGGAAACGCATCTCGTTCCCAGGGTGCTGATGGCGGCGTCCGGCATCATCGACGAAATCGAAGTCTTCGGCACGGACTATGACACGCCGGACGGCACCTGCGTGCGTGATTATATCCATGTCAGCGACCTGGCCAGCGCCCACCTGAAAGCGCTCCAGCATCTCGAGGGCGGCGGACAAAGCCTGTCGGTCAACCTCGGCACCGGGCGCGGCGTATCCATCAAGGAGATCATACAGGCGGTCAGCCGGATAACTTCGAGACCGGTTCCGGCGGTCTTCAGAGACCGGCGCCCGGGAGATCCGGCAGAGCTCTATGCCGATCCGGGCAAGGCGCGCGCCGATCTTGGCTTTGTGCCGCAGCTTTCCGACATCGACACGATCGTCAGGACGGCGGCCCCGTTCTTCGGATTGCGGGCAAAGCCGGCGGACCTGCCGCCAGGCAAGGCGGGGGCATCGCTCGCTGCTCGCTAGATCAGAGATAGCGCGGGTGGCAGCTGGCGCGCTGACCAAATCCGCTGGGACTGCAAATATAGGGCGAACTGCCCGGAAACGGTCCGCCAATGGCCGGATTGTAGGAGATCCTCACGGGTCCCGGCGCGCCGATTTTGACCCGCTGCGGTGATACGAAAGCGTAGTCGATTTCGGTCGACCCTATCGTGCTCGTCATCAGAATCTGAGGCTCGGCTCTAAGCGAATGAACCGTGGACATGGCGTAGACCGGCGGAACCGCGGGTTTGACGCGGGCCGGGTGGACGACGGGCTTGAGAGCGACCGCATCGGTTTTGGTCGGATCCAGGCCCTGACAACCCGAAATGATCGCCACGGCCGCAACAATGCATAGATTGTACTTGCCTGGGCGAAATGCGCCCGTCGCGGAATTGCTCATCACGTATCCCCTCTTAATCAAGCCAAGGGCGAGGTGCGGCATTCCATGCTCTCGTTGCCTTCACGCCGCATGAGTAGCCACCCGCCACTTACAATCACGCCGAATATTAGACAATGCTTATTAAACAAACCGTGCAGTCAGGCGCAACCTCTCGCCTTTTTGGGGAATGGAATGCAATTCATTGGGGATCGGTGCCCCGGCGACTCCGGTCGGACCCCATCCCTCAGCCTTCACGATAAGTGATTCGCAACTTCCTGGACAGGTTCCCAGCAGGCAGCCTGCCGTCGAACCAGAGACCGATTTGACGGTCCAACCCGCCACAATGGGGCGAAGCAGGATCGCGAAAACCGCCGGCCGCGACAATTCTCATTGCGGCACGCCGCAAGGCACCACCGGGCTCAGTATGGCTGAAACGCGACCTAGTTATTGGAATCGATCAGCTTGCGGGTCTCTTCGAACTGCGCGGCCTTGGTGTCGCCCACCTCGAATTTCCGGTATTCGTCGGAAAGGTCCTCGGGGGTTCGCTTGAAGCTGTACCACGCCCCGTCCGGATCCTTTCGCTGCTCGATGGCCCCGCCCCTGACACGGTGGCTGTAGCAGGTGCGTTGCGGCTTGCCCTTGTAGCTCTTGGTTCGCCAGGCGACTTCCATGCACATCTTGCCGTCTTTGGTCACCAGCCACCTGCCCTCGGCGACGGAGGCTGAGTCCTGCCCCGACGTCCAGGCCCGGAGAGGGCGGGCGGCCTGTCCAAAATAGGCGGCCCCGTCTTTCCATAGCCATGTGCGGTTCGAGTAGAGAAGCTGCAGCTCATAGGCCGTCGGCACGGTGACGGCGGCTTCCGCAGGTTTGGGGTTCTCTTCGCTGGCCGCCCGAGCTGTTCCGGAAAGCGCCAACTGACCACAAACGACCAGCAGGAGCGCAAGCCAAACGCGTCTGCCGGACTGGCGGCGTTCCCGCTCACGACCTGTGCAAGGCCAGGGCAATCCGGTCGAAACTGTCAGCGCAATCAGCGGTCGCATTTCGGTTTTCACACCCCGATCCAGCGTAGCGCCGACACGACCATGACCCAGAACGCCCCACCACGGAGCGTTCTCTCCATCGACACAACGCTGGATTTCCCAGGCCGCGCGGTCAGCAGTTGGTTTTGCGAGTATTAACAGCCGGGCAAAGACCGATGTCAATCTTTTGCGCCGTAACGAGGTGCCACGGGCCGAGGGACCGACAAGCCCCGTAAACCAGGCCGGCCTGCGACTTCGACGTCAGGCCACGAGAGCCGACCTAAGACGGCGCGAAGACGCGTGTCGATCGGTATCTGTGCAAATGGAAATCCGGGCGCGAGAGGCGGGTGGCGAAGCCTTAGCCGCCCGATTTCTCACGCCCGGATTCCGTCCCCCACTGAACTCTTGCTAGCGCGCGCGGCAAGTCGCGCGCTGGCCAAATCCGCTTGGACCGCAGATCCAGGGCGAATGGCCCAGGAGCGGGCCAGCATTGCCCAGCCTGTAAGAAACCTTCACCGGCGCCGGCGTGACGATCCTGGCCGGCCGCGGCCGCACGAAGGCGGCGTAGGCCGTTTCAGTCGTGCGCGTCACGCTGGTCATCTGGATGACGCGCTTGCGGTGGAACACGCCAACCCGCTTCTTTCCGACGTAGTGGATTTTCTTGGCGGATGCATGCACCGCGGGCTTGCCGGCGAGAGAGCCGGTCGTGGTCGCGTCCATGCTCTGGCAACCGGAAACCATCGACATCAATGCAATGGCGGCTATGGACCAGGCATTTTTCCTGCCCTTGGCAGCCAAACCCCTCATGAACTTGTTCATCACCTATCCCCTGCCGAGAACTGCAAGTCGATTGGACGCGGAGATATTTTTCTTTGGTGTCTTCCGCGCCGTGTGAACAGCCAGCCGCCACTCACATCATGCCGGAATATTAGGGGATACTTATTAAAATTCGCGCAAACGGCATGGTCAGCGCCGCCCTTCAGTGCTCGATCGGATATTATTAAAATTTGATCTTATTTGGCCGTTCCTGAAGCACAGCAGGTCACCGGCCGGCAATCGAAGCCATCCATCAAGGTGAATGCAGTACAGGAGAGTTCTTTGCGCGCGGATGACCGCAGGCGTCAGCGCCGCGTTTCCCAACCCGGATCGAAGTAGAAATTGCGGGTGCCGATGTTGCCCTGGCCGGCGCCGGAAACCACATAGGCGATGCGCACGATGCGCAAGCCTCCCGCTCCCTGCTGCAGCCCATAGACGCCCTCCATGCCACGATCGTAAAAACCCATGATCGGCACGGCAAGCGCCAGGATCGTGAGCGATGCCTGAAAGGCGAGTTTCGCGGCATTGGCGCGCAGCGGGATCCTGTTCTCGATGACATGCCTTACGACGATAACCAGCACCAGAAGCCCGTAGAGGAAGGCGTTGAGGGCCGCGAACCAGTAGAAGCCGGTGGCGTCGAAGGGATGGTCGACGAGCAGGACGGGCAGCGCCGCACCGACCGCCAGCACCACATAGGGAACGAAGGCGCGAAACGGAATCAGGCTCTTTGGGCCACTGCCCTTCGGCGTGACGCGGAAATCCACGAACGACTTGGTCAGATAGTCGCGCAGCGACGACAGCGTGCCGGCCAGCACCCACGGCCAGCGCGCGAAGAAGAGGAACAGCGTGCCCTCCCAACTTATGGTCTTGGCCGTCATCGGTCGCGAGAGGCCGAATGCCTTCAGCATCATCACCAGGCCAACCAGGGCGCCGGCGTTGGGCAGGTAGTAGAAGAGGAAGTCGGCATACATGACATTGGCAAAGTTGCGCCCGGTGAACAGCGCATACATCGGCATTGCGTACATCATCAGCGCAAAGACGGCGAACAGCGGATACCAGAGCTGGCAGAACAGGAACTGGAACCGCAGTCTCGGCGGCAGCTTGGGAAAGTACGTGGGCGAATATTCGAGCAGGATCGTCATCAGGCTGCGCGACCACTGGAATTCCTGGGTGACGAGATCGGCAAAGGTTTGCGGGCCGTCGCCATGGGCAATGGCATCCATCGCATGCACGCCGCGCCATCCGGCCGCGTTGATCAGCATCGAGGTGGAATGGTCCTCCGCCAGTTCCGGGCCAAGACCGCCCGCCTGCTTCAGCGCCTCGGTCCGCACCGCATAGTGCGAGCCGATGCAGAGCGGTGCCCCGCCGCCGGTATGGCCGGATTGCAAGGGGCCGTGGAACATCCCTTCCGGAAACAGCCGGCCGCGCGCTGACCAGCTTTCGGCGGCATTGTTGTCGCAGATGCTCGGTGCCGAGACATAGCCGACCGCGGGATCGGCGAAGGGATAAAGGATTTCCCTGAGATAGGTCGGCGTCGGCACATGGTCGGCATCCATCTGCGCGACGAAATCGTAACGCTCATAACCATAGTGGTCATAGAAGAAGGCCAGGTTGCCTTCCTTGCAGCGCGTGCGGCGCGGCCATGTCTTGCGGTGGTAGTCCTCCCTGCCGCGCCGCGTCGATATCAGCACGCCGCGGGCATCGCACCAGCGGACCGTCTCCTCGGAAGGATCCTCGTCGGCCAGCCAGGTGTCATGGGGATAATCCTGCGCGAGCATTGCTTCCAACGTGCGCGCGACCACGGCGAAGGGTTCGGACGGCGCCTTGGTCACCACCATGGCAACTCGCGAACGCTTCGGGATGCTGGAAAGCTTGGACGGTTTCCTCGACGCGTACACGTTGAGCAGGAAGTACATCGGCATCAAGGTCAGCCAGGCCAGCACCAGTGTGGCAAAAGTGAACGGTCCGATGTGTTCGATATGTTCCGGCTTCAGCCACCAGACCCAGAAAAAGCCCAGGGTGACGAACCAGAAAGCCAAGCCTGTCCGCAGAATCCATTGCTGGACGGGAGAGAACACAGGCACGAGAAAAGGCGCCTTCTGCGCCGCGTGGGCCAGAGTTGACCTGGGCTGCCTTGCCTGTCCGCTCGTACGGCCGATGATGCCTACGTCTAAACTCATACCCTTACGCGCCGCCACTTTGGGCTGCAGCCAACGACCGCTGCAAAACCCTTAAATCCCCGCAGCAGAATCGGCCGTCACTCCGTTAGTGTCAACTAAATTAAATATTGCTTAACCATTCTTCTTGAGCGTTGGTTAACCTAACCCTTTGAACGGGAGCCCAAACTTTTCGGCATGCAGGCCGATGGTCGGCTTGAGAATAGACGTCCGATGAAATTTTCAGCGTTGGAAGAAAAGCTGATGGACCAAGGGCACCCGGTGCGTTTCCGGCAAGCTCGGCCCGTTAACCATGCCGAGCGTATCATGGTTAAGCAACCGTTAATTGTACTTGACTCCTGGTCGCGATCGGCTCTTAAATTAGCTCGGGATGATATATCGGAATATGACGCGAATTTGTGAGTATCGCGGCGAACCTTCTCTCTTGAGCTCCTCGTACCAGCGTCTTGAGAGATGATTTTCATGGTGGGATCGGTGCATAGCAACACCCGCCAATAGTCGCTCCAAATCCCGCAGATTCCGCCGATAAGCCGATAGGGTTTTGGACGATCGCGTCGATCACTCTTCGACGCGTGGGCGAGGCTTCGACTTCCGCAGGATATCGATGCCATGGGAGATTATCATGAAAAATATCGCAGCAAGTGCGCTTGCAATCGCGCTGGTTTTGGGCGGCAGCGCCGCGTTGCCGACTTCGGCGGGCGCCGGCTCGGCAGCCGCGACGGATCCCGTTCAGACGAGCAGCGCCGCGTCGGCGTTCGGATCCTATGATCCTTACGGCGACTTCAGCGCCGACAAGACCGCCAGCATCGAAGAGTTGTTCCTGCCTTGGGAAGACGTCGATCTGACGACCCTTCCCCTGGCCGATGCCTATGCCCTTCAGCGAAACCGGTCGCTCTTGATCACCATCGAGCCTTGGACCTGGTCGAAGGATTGGCGCATCACCCCGAACGAACTGCGCGACGGGATATTGAGCGGCAGATATGACGCCAACATGCAGGCGATCTGCGACCTGGTGGGGGCCATGAAGAGCCCCGTCACCATTCGCTGGGCGCAGGAAATGGAGGACAAGAACGGTCGCTTCACCTGGGCCAACTGGGCACCCAAGGATTGGATCGCCGCCTACAAGCGCGAGGTCGACCTCTGCCGCAAGGCCGCTCCGGCCGCCAAATACATGTGGTCGCCCAAAGGTGAAGAGGGTCTGGAGAAGTACTACCCTGGCGACGACTATGTCGACGTCATCGGCCTGTCGGTATTCGGCCTGCAGAAAAAGGACAATGACGAGGCCGGTCGCGACCGCACGTTCGCCGAAACGCTGAAGCCCGGATATGACCGCGTCGCGGGTTTCAACAAGCCGGTCGTGGTGGCGGAGCTCGGCTATGTCGGGAAGCAGGAATATGTTTCGCAATGGGAAGGCGATTCCCGCAAGTCCTATTCCGAGTTTCCGGCGCTGACCTCGGTCGTCTACTTCAACCAGAAGGAGGTGTGGCCATGGTTGGGCGGCTATGGGCTGCCCGATTGGAGGGTTACCCAGCACGTCCTGCCCTAGGCATGCTGTGTCAGGTTGGGTGCAAGCGTAAGAACTGAGCGTAGCGTAAATTGTAGGGGTGGGGTCGTGAAACGAGTACTGGGCAATTCCATTGGAACGGCACTTGCCTGTTCCATAGCCGTCCTGGCCTTCCAGATTCCGGCGGTGGCCAAGACAGCGGCGCAGGTCGCCGACCTGGCCGAAAAGGCCGAAGCGGTGCCCGACGAAGGCATCTACCAGATGTACCATAACCGTTCATGGCTCTGGGGCCGAAATGGTGCGGGTTATTTTGCCGTGCAGCGCCGTCAATTCAGCGCCTGGACTTCGGACAAGGGCAAGCCTGGCTATGGTGACGGGATCTGGTTCATCCCCGGAGGCGGCAAGCTTTGCTTCCGGGCAAAATGGCATGGCGCGGGAGGTGACTCCAACGCCCTCACCTGCTTCGAGCATCGTCAGAGCCGCAGGGTGGTCTACCAGCGCAAGCTGCCGGATGGCGACTGGTACGTCTTCAGGAGTTCGCACCGCAACCTGGCGGACGAGTTCATGAAACTGAAACACGGCGACTATGTCAGCTGGAAACAGAAACGGATCAAGGCACAAGAGTAGCCTTATCGCCGGCTGAAGCGCGCCGCACCGATACGGGCTCATGCGGCGCGCTTGGGCCTCTGTTCGTGCCTGGCATCAAGCCTTGCGCTCCCAGCGGCGGTCCGATGTCTGCTGCCAGTAGGTCACGGCATGGCCCGCGTCCTTCATCGTCTTCCAATGCGCCCTCGCCGCCTCGACCTGGGCGGCGTCATGGCCGTCGAACAGGAACACGGCACGCTCGTAACCGCCAAGGTCTGATGGTACCGCGCCGTCGACCAGGAATCTTATCTTGGCCTCGTTGGGATTGCCGGCGCCCGTGGTCAACAGGATAGGCTGTTCGCCGGGATAAGCCTCGCGGTCGGTTGCGTGCGCCAGGAAAGAATCATCGCGGAAAGTCCACAGATGCTGGTCGAGCGCGTCGCGCCGTTCCTCGGTACCGGTCTGCACCACGGCGCGCCAGCCACGATCGACGCTGCGTTCCAGCAGGCCCGGCAGCGCCTCCTCCAGGGTCGATTCGGTCAGATGGTAGAACAGCACATCGGCCATGGATCAGGGTCAGCTCTCGTAGTGATCGCGCACCAGCCGGTCGAGCAGCCGCACGCCGAAGCCTGAGCCCCAGGACTGGTTGATCTCGCTCGACGGCGAGCCCATGGCGGTGCCGGCAATGTCGAGATGCGCCCAGGGCGTGTCCTTGACGAAACGCTGCAGGAATTGTGCCGCGATGATGGCGCCGCCATAGCGGCCGCCAATGTTCTTCATGTCGGCGTTCTTGGAATCGATCAGCTTGTCGTATTCGGCGCCGAGCGGCATGCGCCACAGCCGCTCCTGCGTCGCCTGCCCCGCCGCAGCAAGCCTCTCGGCCAATTCGTCATTGTTGGAGAACAGGCCGGCATAGTGCAGGCCGAGCGCGACCATGATGGCGCCGGTCAGCGTCGCCAGATTGACCATGAATTTCGGCTGGAAGCGGTCGTTGCAGTACCACAGCGCGTCGGCCAGCACGAGACGCCCCTCGGCGTCGGTGTTGAGCACCTCGATGGTCTGACCCGACATCGAGGTGACGATGTCGCCGGGACGCTGGGCATGGCCATCGACGGCGTTTTCGACCAGGCCGATAATGCCGACGACATTGGCCTTTGCCTTGCGCGCGGCCAGCGCATGCATGAGGCCGGTCACGGCGGCAGCGCCACCCATATCGCCCTTCATGTCCTCCATGCCCGAAGCCGGCTTCATCGAATTGCCGCCGGTATCGAAAGTGACGCCCTTGCCGACGAAGGCGATCGGGCTGTCCTTGGGCTTGCCGCCGTTCCACTGCATGACGGCCATGCGCGCGCCGCGGGGCGAGCCTTGCGCGACACCGAGCAGCGAGCCCATGCCGAGCTTCTTCATCTCCTTCTCGGTCAGGATCTCGACCTTGACGCCAAGCGTCTCGAGTTCCTTGGCGCGGGCCGCGAACTCGAGCGGTCCCAATATGTTTGCCGGTTCGTTGACCAGGTCGCGCGCCAGAAGCACGCCGTCGATCACCGCCTCGGCATCGGCGAAGGCCTTCTTGGCACCTGCCGGGTCGGCCGTGTGGATGGTTATCTTGACCGGCTTCTTGGGATCGGCCTTTGCATCATCCTTGTCCTTGCTGGTCTTGTATTTGTCGAAGGAATAGCTGCGCAGGAGAATGCCCGCGGCAAGGTTGGCGGCATCCTTGCCGTCAGCCGAAGCGCCAACCAGGTCGAGCAGCACGGCGACGTCGGTTGCCTTGCGCAGCGACGCTGCAATGGTGCCCCCGAGTTTCAGCCAGGCATATTCATCGAGCCCCGCCGCCTTGCCCGCGCCGATCGCGACCAACCTGTCGAGCGACGTTCCTTCCGGCGCCAGTATCTCGACGACGCCGGCGAACTTGCCGGTGAATTCGGCCACCGGAAAGGCCCGCTCCAACGTCTTGCCGGGGTCGTAAGCTCTGGCCGCATCGCTCAGGCCGCCGTCATCCGCCGATAGCACGAAGACCGTGCCCTTCCTGTTCGCCGCCGTCTGGGGCGCGGCGAATTTTGCAAAGGCGATCGATGGTCTCGGGTTCATCATGTCCTGCTTTCGGGGATGGCGCGCGAAGCGTTTGAAGCGATCCGCGACATTTGGTCGTTTTCCGGCATTTGGCAAGACTTTGCCAAAATGGCTACCCATATGACAGTTGGAATCGATGGCGATTCGTCGCGGCACGGCCCCGCTTCATGCCGCAACCTGTTGTTAACCATCGATGTTCGCCCTTTCTTATCCATTCCCTCCGACACTCCGATCCATTGCGGCACGCGACGCGGGACGGGAACCGGATCGCCTGCCTTGATCGAGCCCATCGGAGCCAGTTGTGCGGGCGTCGCCGGACAGCTACCCTTGGCGTGGTGGCATGATGCCGTTCGAGAAAATCGAGTAAAGCCTTCATGAAGGTCGTTGAACGCTACATCATGCGCCGCGCTTTCGTGGTCTTTCTGGCAGCGCTGGTCTGGACGCTGGCCATCGTGTGGACCACGCAGGTGCTGGCCAAGATCGATCTGGTTACCGACAGCGGCCAGTCGTCGATGACCTTCTTCGAGGTCGCCGCGCTCATTCTTCCCTCGATCATTCCGATCGTCGTGCCTTTCGCGCTGGTGGTGGCGGTCGCGCAGACACTGAGTGTCATGAATTCGGATTCCGAACTCGCCGTCGTCAACGCCGCCGGCGCGTCGCGTTGGACGATCGTTCGGCCAATCATGCTTCTCGCCCTTGCGGCGAGCGTTTTTTCCTTTGCCGTCGACAATGGCATCGACCCCTATGCGCGGCAGAAGAACCGCGCTTTGGTGGCGCAGTCGCGCGCCGACCTGTTGTCGCTGATCATCCAGGAAGGCACTTTCCGCAAGATCGAGGATGGGCTGTTCCTGCAGATTGGCGAGCGGCTTCCCGACAACAGGCTGGGCGGCATATTTGTCGCCGATTCGCGCGAGGAAGGCGTCAATCTCGTCTACTACGCCAAGACCGGCAGCGTCGTCGAACGCGGCGGCGAAAAGGTGCTGATGATGAATGACGGCGTCATCCACCGCAAAACACTGACCGGCGACCTCAGTGTCATCCGGTTCACCTCCTACGCCTTCGACATGTCCGCCTTCATGGCGGCGGCTTCCGAGGTGACGCTGCTGCCGAAGGACCAGACCACGCAGTACCTGCTCAATCCCAACGTCAACGACAAGCTTTATCAGCAAAACCCCCAGGAATACCGGGCCGAGGTCGACCAACGATTTTCGGAATGGCTCTATTCCATGGTGTTTGCGCTGATCGCGCTCGCGGTCGCCGGCGACGCGCGCTCGCATCGCGAGGCACGCGTCAATCCCTTGATCACGGCTATCACCATATCCCTCTTCGTGCGCTGGCTGGGTTTCTTTGCCGCAAGCAAGGCCGATGAAGTGCCGCAATTTGCCTACATGGTCTATGGAGTGCCCATCGTGGCTTCCGCGGTGGCGATCTGGTTCATCGTCTCCAACCGGACCATGGAGCTGCCGGTGGCCTGGGCGGACTGGATGACAAACCTGGCCAGCCGCTTCGGGGACGGCTGGAACGCTCTCAAACTGCGCTGGTCCAGGCGCGGCACTTCAGGTCAGGGGATCGGCTGATGGGCTGGACGCTGGGCCGCTATTTCTTCTTCCGCTACGTGACGATCACGATCTGGTTCTTCCTGGGCCTGCTGGCGCTGGTGTTCCTGATCGATTTCACCGAGCTGTCCGGCCGCACCACCGGCCTGCCCGGCTTCACCTACGGAACGGCGGTGGCCATTTCAGGCCTCCGCATGCCGATGATCATGCTGCAGACCGTGCCGTTTGTCGGCCTGTTCTCGGCAATGGCGACGCTGGTTTCGCTCAACCGCCGCTACGAACTGGTCATCGCGCGGTCCGCCGGCGTTTCCGCCTGGCAATTCCTCTTGCCATGCTGCATCGGCGCGTTGCTGTTCGGCTTTGTGTCGGTCGGGCTCATCAACCCCCTCGCCGCGCACGCCTTCTCCTTGTCCGAGCAGATCGAGACCCAGTTGCGCTCCGGCAAATCAAACACGGTTTCGGCCGACGCCGCCCCCTGGATTCGCCAGAAAACCAGCTCCGGTGACACCATCATCGGCGCGCGGGCCATCCTCAACCAAGGCCTGGAGATGGCCGACGCCGTCTTTTTCGTCCTCGACCAGCAAGGCAACATCGTCGAGCGCAAGGACGCCGCGCGCGCCTACCTGCGGGACGGCTATTGGGAATTGCAGGATGTGAAGACCTTCAGGAACGGCACCATCCAGTCCGCGGCTAGCGATCGTGTGCCGACCAATCTGAAGCCGGAATTCGTGCAGGAGCGGCTGGCGCGCCCGGAGACCATTCCGTTCTACGACCTGCCTGGAAAAATCGAGGTTGCCCGTTCCTTCGGCCTCAAGGCAAATGCGTTTGCCATGCAGTTTGATTCGCTGGTGGCGTTGCCGTTCCTCCTCGTCGCCATGACGCTGATTGCGGCAACAGTTTCAATGCGATTTGCGAGGATGGGACAATCGGCAACGATGATTCTGGGTGGCGTCGTTGCCGGGTTTCTGCTTTATGTCGTTTCGGTGCTGGTGAAGGCATTCGGCGTGGCGGGGTTCGTGCCGACTGCCATAGCCGCCTGGGTGCCAGTCGTGGTAGCTATGTTCTTCGGGGTGACTTTCCTGCTATACAAGGAAGACGGCTAGTGAGGGAGGCGTTTTTGCCCAGCAGCAGGCAGGCCCATTTGGCGCGCCTTTATGCGGCGAGCGCCTTGGCGTGCCTGCTTGCCTGCGCCGTGCCGTTGCCTGCGTTCGCGCAGGAAGTCGGCAAGATGGCGACCAATGTTCCGTCCGGCTCGCAGATGCTGCTGGCCGCCGACACGCTGGTCTACAACAACGACAACCAGACGGTGACCGCCGTCGGCGGTGTGCAGATCGACTATGGCGGCAATCGCCTCGTCGCCCAGAAGGTCATATACGACCGCAACACCAAGCGGATGGTTGCCACCGGCAATGTTGAAATCGTCAACAGTGACGGCACCAAGATCAATTCGCAGCATATCGACATCACCGACGATTTCGCCGATGGTTTCGTCAACGCGTTGCGCGTTGAAACCATCGACAAGGCGTATTTCGCCGCCGAAAGCGCCGAGCGCATGGGCGGCGTGCTGACCACCTTCCACAACGGCGTCTACACCGCCTGCGAACCGTGCGAGGACAAGCCCAACAAGGCGCCGACCTGGCGTGTGAAGGCCAGGAAGATCATCTGGAATGGCGAGAAGAAGACGGTTCGCTTCGAGAATGCGAATTTCGAGTTCTTCGGCTTTCCGCTCGCCTACTTGCCGGCTTTCGAGATCGCCGACCCGACGGTGAAGCGCAAAAGCGGCTTCCTGATCCCGAGCATCAACTACAACAGCCATCTGGGGTACAGCGTCAAGGTTCCCTACTATTTCGCCCTTTCGCCGACATATGACCTGACGGTGACGGGAAGCGGCTATACCAAGCAGGGTTTCCTCGGAGAGGCCGAGTGGCGCCAGCGCTTCAACAATGGCCAATACAGTTTGAAGATCGCCGGAATCCAGCAGCGGAATCCGGACGCCTTCCTTGATACAACGGCTTTCCCGGCCTCCGGTGGCCACAACGTCGATTCGGGCGCGGCGGGCGATCCGAACAAGTTCCGCGGCATGATGGGCACGCAGGGCCAGTTCGCCATCAACGAACGCTGGAATTTCGGCTGGGACGTGCTGCTGCAGACCGACAAGAATTTCTCCAACACCTACAACATCGACAAATACAACGGTTCCGTCCACCAGTCGTCGGTCTACCTGACGGGTCTCAATGGCCGTAACTATTTCGACGTGCGCGCCATGCACTTCGAAGTCCAGGAAGACACACCGAACGACAATGCGGCCGCGCGAAGCGGCCAGCAGCCTTGGGTGCTGCCGTCGCTCGACTACGCCTATATTCCCGACGTGCCGGTTGCCGGCGGCCAGCTGTCGCTCAATGTCAATACACGGGTCATCCGTCGCGATGATCTCGATGAGGCTTTCAACATCCCATACGACGCCAGCAGCCCCGTACAGCGCGTGCGCGGCGTCGCAGGTGAGTCCGGGCGCCTCACCACCGAGGCCGAGTGGAAACGGACCTTCGTGACCGACGACGGGCTGGTGCTGACACCGTTGCTGGCACTGCAGGGCGACGTCGACTACGTCGATGCGTCATCGGGTTCGCTCGCCGCCGTCAACCAGATGGCGACGAATTTGAGCCAGCAGGACGATATGCGCTCGTCTTTCGCCCGGTACATGGCAACCGCCGGTCTCGAGATGCGTTGGCCGGTGCTGTTTTCGATGGCCAGCGGGTCCAGCCATGTCATCGAGCCGATGGCGCAGCTGTTCCTGCGTCCGAACGAACAATATGTCGGCGGTCTCGCCATCCCGAATGAAGACGCCCAGAGCATGGTGTTCGACGCGACCACCCTGTTCGAGCGCGACAAATTCTCCGGTTATGACCGCATCGAAGGCGGCTCGCGCGCCAATGTCGGCTTCCGCTATTCCGGCTCCTACATCAACGGCTGGGGCACCAACGCCATTTTCGGCCAGTCCTATCAGATTGGCGGCGAGAACTCCTTTGCCGCGCCGGACCTGGTCAATGTCGGTGCAAATTCCGGCCTTCAGACGACCAAGTCCGACTATGTCGGCCTGTTCGGCATCAACAGCCCGAATGGGTTCGCGGCTTCCGTCAGCGGCCGCTTCGACGAACAGACTTTCGAAGTTCGCCGCGCCGAGTTCAAGGCCGCCTATTCAGGCCTGCCGGTGTCGCTCAGCGCCAAGTACGCTTTCATCCAGGCTCAGCCGCTCTACGGTTTCACCACCGACCGGCATGAGGTGACGCTCGGTGCATCCACGCATCTTGCCGAAAACTGGCGCGTGTTCGGGACAGGAACCTATGATCTGCAGCAAAGCCTGCTGGTCAAGGATGGGGTCGGCTTCGCCTACAACGATTCCTGCTTCACCTATCTGATGACGTACTCGCAGTCGCGTGACCTGAACACCAGGGAAGTGACGCAGAGCATCGGCTTCAACCTGTCGTTCCGCACCCTCGGCGACTTCGGTTCGTCGACCAGCGCAGTCGACACCATCCAATAGCCGGCGAGTCATCGTTTCGCCGCATAGGGCTGGCACGGATTCGCGCACCCGGAAGAGGACGAAATTGGGCGGAACCGGGATAGAATTGGGATGCTAATGATGAGGAAATACCTCTTTTCAGCAGGGTTCGCGCTGCTTGTGGCGGCGACATCCGTGTCGATGATGACGGTCATGACGCCGCCGGCTTTCGCCAGCGAGATCAAATACGTCGTCAACGACATACCAATCACGTCGGGCGATATCGCGCACCGCGCCGCCTTTTTGAAGCTGCAGCGCAAGAAGGGCGATGCCGCCCAGGAAATGATCGACCAGACGCTGCGGCTTGCCGAAGCCAGGCGGCTTGGCATCCGCATCAGCGACGCCCAGGTCGAGGCGGCCTATCAGCGCTTTGCCACCAACAACAAGATGCAGCTTGGCCAGCTCGATGGCGTGATGGAAAAATCCGGCGTCGGCAGGGACCATTTCAAGGAATTCATCCGCGCCCAGATGGCCTGGAACCAGGCTTTGAGCGCGCGSTACCGTTCCGGTGAAGGCGGCAGCGTGACCGAGCAGGACGCGGTCAGGCGCATGCTCGACAAGGGCGGAGCCAAACCGAGCGCCACCGAGTACATGCTGCAGCAGGTCATCTTCGTGGTGCCCGCCGCCGAACGCAGCGCGACGCTGGCCAAGCGCAAGCGCGAAGCCGATGCCATGCGCGCCCGCTTCAACGGCTGCAACACGACGCGCGAATTCGCCAAGGGCCTGATCGACGTCACTGTTCGCGATCTGGGCAGGGTGCTGGCGCCGCAGCTGCCGCCTGACTGGGCCGAGCAGATCAAGGCGACCAAGGTCGGAGGCGCGACCACCACGCGCGAGACCGAGCGCGGCGTCGAATTCATCGGCATCTGCTCGTCGCGTGAAGTGTCAGACGACAAGACCGCCCAGATGGTGTTCCAGAGCGAAGGCTCCAATGACAAGGCGGCCGACGATCTCAGCAAGAAATATGTCGACGAGCTGAAGGCGAAAGCCCGCATCGTCAAGCGCTGACGTGAGGAGCGCGATGACCGCGCTGGCCCTGAGCGTCGGCGATCCCTCGGGCATCGGCCCCGAAATCGCCATCGCCGCCTTCCTGGCGCGCGAGTCCGCCGGCCTGCCCGCCTTTTATCTTCTGGCCGATCCGGCGCTGATCGCCTCACGGGCACGGCAACTGGGCGTGTCGGTGCCGTTCGTCGAAACGACACCGGCGCAGGCGGCGCAGGTTTTCACCCGCTCCTTGCCGATCGTTCCACTGGCGGCCCGGTTCACCGACAGCCCCGGCCGGCCGGATCCGGCCAATGCGGCCGGAACCGTCGAGGCGATCGACCGCGCTGTCGCCGCCTGCCTTGCCGGCGACGCCGCTGCCGTCGTCACCTGCCCGATCGCCAAGAAGCCGCTCTATGATGCCGGTTTCCGCTTTCCCGGCCACACCGAATATCTGGCGCATCTGGCAACCCGCCACAATGGTATCGAGGCAATGCCGGTCATGATGCTGGCAGGCCCTGACCTGCGCACGGTTCCCGTCACCATCCACATCGCCCTGGCCGAGGTGCCGAAGGCCCTGACCACCGAACTGATCGTCGCGACCGCGCGCATCACCGCGGCCGACCTTGCCGGCCGCTTCGGCATCGCCAGGCCGAGGCTGGCCATTGCCGGCCTCAATCCGCATGCCGGCGAAGGCGGTTCCATGGGCCTGGAGGACGCGCGCATCGTGCAGCCGGCAGTCGACATCCTGCGCGCCGAGGGCATCGATGCTTTCGGCCCCCTGGCGGCCGACACGCTGTTCCATGCGCGGGCGCGGGCAGGCTATGACGCAGCACTTTGCATGTATCACGACCAGGCACTGATCCCTGCCAAGACGCTGGCCTTCGACGAAGCGGTCAACGTCACGCTCGGCCTGCCCTTCATCCGCACCTCGCCCGACCATGGCACCGCCTTCGACATCGCCGGCAAGGGCATTGCGCGGCCCGACAGCCTGATCGCCGCGTTGAAGCTCGCCAGGCGGCTCGCCGACACAGACAAGAAGGCCGCGGCCGCATGAGCGCTCCCGTTTCGGGTCCGAACGCATGAGCATCGACGGGCTGCCGCCACTGCGCGATGTCATCGAGCGCCATGGGCTGCAGGCGAAGAAGGCGCTCGGCCAGAATTTCCTGCTTGACCTCAATTTGACCGGCAAGATCGCACGCGCTGCCGGCGATCTGACAAACACCGCGGTGATCGAGGTTGGACCGGGACCCGGCGGCCTGACGAGAGCGCTGCTTTCCAACGGCGCCCGCCGGGTTGTCGCTATCGAACGCGACGAGCGCTGCCTGGCGGCGCTGGCCGAAGTCTCCGCTCACTATCCCGGCCGGCTGGAGGTGGTTTCCGGCGACGCGCTGAAGACTGACTTCGCCGCCCTCGCCTCCGCGGCGGCTTCAGACGGCGGTCCGGTGCGGATCGTGGCCAATCTGCCCTACAACATCGGCACCGAGTTGCTGGTGCGGTGGCTGACCGTCGTGGACTGGCCGCCCTTCTACGCCTCGATGACGCTGATGTTCCAGCGCGAAGTTGCCCAGCGCATCGTGGCCGAACCCGGCAGCGACGCCTATGGCCGGCTTGGCGTGCTGGCCGGCTGGCGCACGAAGGCCAGGATCGCCTTCGACGTGCCTCCCCAGGCCTTCACGCCGCCGCCCAAGGTGACCTCTTCGGTGGTGCATCTGGAGCCGCGCCTGACGCCCCTGCCCGCCGATGTGAAGAAACTCGGGCGTATCACCGAGGCCGCCTTCGGCCAACGCCGCAAGATGCTGCGGCAGAGTGTGAAAAGCCTGGGCGGCGAGGGCTTGCTCGAGCGCGCGGGCATCGATCCGACCCGCCGCGCCGAAACGCTCAGCGTCGAGGAATTTGTGCGGCTGACCAATGCGGCCTAGCGCCGGCAGCTCTGGAATTGCGAGGATGCAGGCATAGATATTCTGGCGAGCATGCCGGAGAAGCCAAATGCCTGCCTATATCATTTCCGATGTCACCATCCGCGACCAAGAGGCATTCCAGACATACCGAACACGTGCCGCGGCTTCCATTGCCCAGTATGGCGGGCGCTATCTCGTACGCGGCGGCCAGGTGGATACGCTGGAGGGCGAGTGGCATCCCACACCGCTGATCGTTGTCGAATTTCCCGACATGGAGCAGGCACGGCGCTGGTACGCATCCGCCGAGTATGCCGCGGCGCTGGACGTGCGCGACGCCGCGCTCAGCCGCCATCTGATCCTGGTCGACGGCATGGCGCCCTGAAGCCGGTCAGACGGTTTTCTCGTCGAGCAGGCCCGATACGAAGTCAAAAAGCCCGGGTCGGCGGTCGCGCCGCAATCGTTCGGCGACGACAATGCCGCGCACCTCGGCGAAGGCGCGATCGAGATCGTCATTGACGATGACGAAATCATATTCCTTCCAGTGCTCGATTTCGTTGCGGGCGTTCTTCAGCCGCGTTTCGATGACCGCTTCCTGGTCCTCGGCGCGGCGCTTCAGGCGGGCCTTCAATTCCTTCATCGACGGCGGCAGGATGAAGATCGAGACGATATCGGCGCGCATCTTCTCCTTGAGCTGCTGGGCGCCTTGCCAGTCGATGTCGAACAGCATGTCACGGCCCTGCGCCAGCGCCAGTTCCGCGGGTTCGCGCGGTGTCGCATAGCAATTGCCGTGCACCTCCGCCCATTCGAGCAGCGCATCGGAATCGCGCAACCGCTCGAACTCGCGCATCGTGCGGAAATGGTAGTGAACGCCCTCGATCTCCGAGCCGCGGCGCGGCCTGGTGGTGACCGAGACCGACAATTCGAGGCTGGAATCGCTTTCCAGGAGGTTGCGCGCGATCGTCGACTTGCCGGCACCGGATGGCGACGACAGGACGAGCATCAGCCCCCGGCGGCGGATGCGGGATCCCAAATCCCTGGGAACCATCGGCTCCTTGGCAACCATCGGCTACTCCAGATTCTGGACCTGTTCACGAAACTGGTCGACCACCGCCTTCAGCTCCAACCCGATCGCGGTGACGGCTGCGGCATTCGACTTCGAACACAGCGTATTCGATTCGCGGTTAAATTCCTGTGCCAGAAAATCCAGCTTGCGGCCGACCGCGCCGCCGCCCTCAAGCAGAGCCCGGCCAGATGCGACATGCGTTTTCAGCCGATCGATCTCCTCGCGAATATCGGCCTTGGTGGCGAGGAATGCCGCCTCCATATGCAGCCGGCTCGCATCCAGATTGGCGGACGCGTCCATCAGCAGCCTGACCTGCTCGGCGATGCGCTCACGGATCGCCGCCGTCTCGCGTGACGGATCCGCCTCCGCGCGCAGCGTCAATGCCTCGATGGCATCGATGTGGCCGGACAGCAGCAAAGTCAGCGCCGCACCTTCGCTTTGCCGTGCCTGCTCCAGCCCTTTCAGCGCCACGTCGAGCGCCGCCATGATGGCGGTGTCGAGCGCGGCGCGCGCCTCTTCGGTTTCCACGGTTTCGGGAACATCGAGCACGCCACGCAGCGACAGCAACCCGTCAGCCGTCGCGGGAGCAACGCCGAACTGTTCCTGCAGCCGTTTGGCGAGACCCGCAAGGTCCTTCAGAAACGCCTCGTTGACGACGGGTTGCGCCTGCGCGCCGGCGGCGCGGCCGATGGTCAGCGTCGCCTGGAAATTGCCGCGGGCGAACCGCTTTTGCAGCGTTTGCCTGACCGCCGGTTCCAGACGCTCGAAACCTTGTGGCAGCCGCAGCCGCACCTCGACGCTCTTGCCGTTGACGGACTTGACCTCCCAGGCGATCGAGGTGCCGTCATGCTCGGCGACGGCACGCGCAAATCCGGTCATGCTCTGCAAATTCATGTCGCCTGCACATCCCTGGCGCATCACCCCGAAACCAGTTTCCGGACAGGGCAAGTGCTGCTTGAAAATAACCACGCCACAGGTGCGTCGAAATCGGACGCATGGCGTTCCTTCAAATGTCAGGCTGTCGCCTTCCGGGCAACGCCTTTCTTCGTCTTACTGGGCATCGCCCGCATCGCCGCCGGCGTCACCATTGTCGCCACCGGTGGTGTTGCTGCCGTCGGCAGGCTTGTCGGCAGCTGGTTTGTCGGCGGCTGGTTTGTCGGTAGCAGGCTTGTCGGCATTGCCGTTTGTACCAGCGGCAGCGGCGGCCTTGGCCGCGTCATCGGCCTGCTTCTTCTGCAACGCACGATAACGGGCAACGTTCTCGTTGTGCTCGTCGAGCGTCGCGGCAAAGACGTGACCGCCTGTACCGTCGGCGACGAAATAGAGGTCGTCGGTCTTCGATGGATTGGCCACGGCCTCAAGTGCCGCGCGGCCCGGATTGGCGATGGGCGTCGGCGGCAGGCCGCTGATCACATACGTATTGTAAGGCGTCTGCTTCTGGATGTCCGACTGGTAGATCGGTCGGTCCGCGGGCTTTCCCTTGCCGCCGAACAGGCCATAGATGATGGTCGGGTCGGATTGCAGGCGCATGCCCTTGGCCAACCGGTTGATGAAGACGGCGGCGACGCGCGAACGCTCATCGCCCCTGCCGGTTTCCTTCTCGACGATCGAAGCCAAGGTGACGAAGTCCTCGATATTGGCCAGCGGCAGGTCCGGCGCGCGCCGCTGCCAGACCTCGTCGACCAGTTTCTTCTGGTCGGCCACCAGCTTGTCGATCATCTGCTGGCGCGTCGCGCCACGCGTGAAGCGCAGCGTGTCGGTGGCAAGGCTGCCCTCGGGAGGCGTTGTCGCCGGCATGTCGCCGCTCAAGGCGGGTTCGTCGGCGATGCGCTGCAAGGCCTGCTCGACCGTCAGTCCTTCCGGAATGGTCAGCGAGTACATCACCGACTTGCCGCTCTTCAACAACTCCATGATGTCACGCATGGATGCCCTGGGCTTGATCTCGTATTCGCCGGCCTTGAGCGCGGAATCATTGCCGAAAGCACGCACGCCAAGGCGGAAGACGCGGGCGTCGCTGATCAGTCCACGGCGCTCAAGCTGGTCGGCGATGTCCTGGACGCCTGTGTTCGGCTTGACCAGGAAGGTGTCGCCATTGGCCGAGGGACCAGGTTCGGTGAACTCCTGCTTGCCGAAGTAAAGCGCCGCGCCCGCGGCCAGAACCATCAGCATCACCAGGGAGATGACGAAGTTCATGAACACGACGACCTGGCTGCGCGAAGCGCGCGAGCGCTTCGGCGGCGGCGTTCCGGCTTCCGGCCGCAAGGCCTCGCTGGCCGTCTTCGGCACGATCGGTCCGGTATTGTTCGCCAGCCGTTGCCCGAATTCTCCGTTGCCCGCCGGATTTGTGTTCATCTCGCCCTACCGTTTGATCTCTCAACGAATCCCCTGCGGCAGAGTAGGGGCGAATATGGCAAAATTGACGGCATGCCGAAGCATCGCCCGGCAGCCGGGCGATCAGCCATTGTAGCGTTGGAACACAAGCGAAGCGTTTGTGCCGCCGAAGCCGAAGGAATTGGAGAGCGCCACGTCGATCTGGCGGGAGCGAGGCTTGTTCGGCACCAGGTCGATCGCGGTTTCGCGCTCTGGATTGTCGAGGTTGATGGTCGCCGGCGCGACGTTGTCCCTGATCGCGAGGATCGAAAAGATCGCTTCGGCGGCACCCGCCGCGCCCAGAAGATGGCCGATCGACGACTTGGTCGACGACATCGAAATCTTCGACGCGGCATTGCCGACAAGCCGCTCGACAGCGCCGAGCTCGATCGTGTCGGCCATGGTCGAGGTGCCATGCGCGTTGATGTAGTCGACATCGGCGGGCGTGAGCCTGGCCCGGTTCAACGCCGCGGTCATGCAACGGAAAGCGCCATCGCCGTCTTCAGCCGGCGCGGTGATGTGATAGGCGTCGCCGGTGAGGCCGTAGCCGGTCACCTCGGCATAAATCTTGGCGCCACGCGCCTTGGCGTGCTCGAGTTCTTCCAGCACCACGACACCGGCGCCCTCGCCCATGACGAAGCCGTCGCGGTCACGGTCATAGGGACGCGACGCCGTCTGCGGCGTGTCATTGCGCTCGGTCGACAGCGCCCGGCAGGCGGCGAAGCCGGCGATCGACAGCCTTGTCACCGGCGCCTCGGCGCCACCGGCGACCATGACGTCGGCGTCGCCCCACATGATCAGCCGGGCCGCATCGCCAATGGCGTGCGCGCCGGTCGAGCAGGCCGTCACGACGGCATGGTTCGGGCCTTTCAGCCCGTGCCGGATCGAAACCTGGCCGGAGACGAGATTGATGATCTGGCCGGGGATGAAGAAGGGGCTGATGCGGCGCGGGCCACGCTCCTTGAGGATCATCGCGTTCTCGGCGATGCCCTCGATGCCGCCAATGCCGGAACCGATGAGCACGCCTGTGGCGCATTGTTCTTCGTGGGTCTTGGGCTCCCAGCCGGAATCCTTCAGTGCCTCGTCGGCGGCCGCAATCCCGTACAGGATGAAGTCGCCGATCTTGCGCAATTCCTTAGGCTCGAGCACGGCCTCGGGATTGAAGGTGGCATTGCTGCCGTCACCACGCGGGACGACGTGGGCGATCTTGCAGGCAAGATCCTCCACCTCGAACTCGGTAATGCGTCTGGCCGCGCTGCGGCCGGTCAGAAGTTCCTTCCAGCTGTGCTCGAAGCCCATGCCGAATGGCGACAACAACCCAAGGCCCGTGACGACGACACGCCTCATCGCAGGTCCTCCCCAGTGATGACTGCGGAAAGCGTCAGGCCGAAGCCTTGTCGATGTACTTCACCGCGTCGCCGACGGTCAGGATGGTCTCGGCCGCGTCGTCGGGAATTTCCACGCCGAACTCTTCTTCGAACGCCATGACGAGTTCGACCGTGTCGAGGCTGTCAGCGCCCAGATCATCGATGAAGCTCGCCTGCTCCGTCACTTTGTCGGCATCGACGCCAAGGTGCTCGATGACGATCTTCTTGACGCGCTCTGCGGTGTCACTCATTTGGGCATCCTCGTCTTTTGTTTGTCTGTCTTCGTTAGCGGGCAGAATGCCGCTAATCAAGCTGAAAGATGGTCCTGCCGGAAACGCAACGGCCACGAACCGGTTTTTGCCCGAACCGCCGGGTTGCGGGCCGCATTACACGAAAAATGGCCGAGGTCCAAGGTGAAATGGTCTCTTTTCACAGGCCCGCCATATCCGTCAAATCATTGCCATGCCGCCATTGACGTGGATGGTCTGGCCGGTGACGTAGGCGGCTTCGTTGGAGGCGAGGTAGACAACGGCGGACGCCACTTCGGCACTCGTGCCCATGCGGCGCGTCGGAATCGCCGCCATGATCGCCTCCTTCTGCTTGTCGTTGAGCTTGTCGGTCATGGCCGATTCGATGAAGCCCGGAGCAACGCAGTTGACGGTGATGTTGCGGGTGGCGATCTCCTGCGCCAGCGATTTGGAGAAGCCGATCATGCCGGCCTTGGAGGCGCAGTAATTGGTCTGGCCGGGATTGCCGGTCACGCCAACCACCGAGGTGATGTTGATGATGCGGCCATGGCGGCGGCGCATCATCGGATGGGTGAGTTCGCGCGTCAGCCGGAAAACAGCGGTTAGATTGACCTCGAGGACGGAGTCCCAATCGGCGTCCGACATGCGCACGAACAGGCCGTCCTTGGTGATGCCGGCATTGTTGACCAGGATGTCGACGCCTTCGAGCTCGGCCTCCGCCTTCTGGCCAAGCGCCTTGACCTCGTCGCGGTTCGACAGATTGGCCGGGAACAGCTTGACCCGGTCGCCGAGTTCGCCCGCCAAGGTTTCCAGTTTCTCGATGCGGGTGCCGTGCAGGCCGACAATGGCGCCTTGCGCATGCAGCACGCGGGCGATCGCCTCGCCGATGCCTCCGGATGCGCCGGTGACGAGCGCCTTGCGGCCGGTCAGTTCGAACATTTTCGTCTCCTGATCTGAGAAAACACCCTTCACACGGGTGGGGTCAAATCGCCAGTGGATTATGCAAGAGCGGCCAGCGCGGCCTCGACATCGGCCGGTGCGCCGACGGCTGCCGTCGCAATGTCGCGGTTGATGCGCCGTGCAAGGCCGGACAGCACCTTGCCGGCGCCGATCTCGTAAAGTGTCGCAACGCCGTTGGCGCCGAACCATTCCACCGTTTCGCGCCAGCGCACGCGGCCGGTGATCTGCTCGACCAGGCGCCGGGCGATCTCGTCGGGATCGCTGGTCGGGGTCACCGTGACGTTGGACACCACCGGCACCACCGGCGCATGCTTCGTCACACCGGCGAGCGCCTCGCGCATGACATTGGCCGCCGGTGCCATCAGCGCCGAATGGAAGGGCGCCGAGACCTGCAGCATCAGCGCCCGCTTGGCGCCCTTTTCGTTGCACAATTTGGCTGCCAGCTCGACCGCCGCCTTGGCGCCGGAGATGACCAGCTGGCCGCCGCCATTGTCGTTGGCGATCTGGCAGACCTTGCCGGACCCTTGCACGGCCTCGGCGCAAGCGGCTTCGACATCCGCCTGCTCCAGCCCGATGATGGCCGCCATGGCGCCCTCGCCGGCCGGCACCGCCGCCTGCATGGCGTTGCCGCGGATGCGCAGCAGCCGCGCGGCATCGGCGACGGACACAAAACCGGCTGCGGCAAGGGCCGAATACTCGCCCAGCGAATGGCCGGCGACATAGGCGACCTTGTCCTTCAGCGAGAAACCGCGCGATTCCAGCGCCCTGATCGCCGCCAGCGAAACCGCCATCAGCGCCGGCTGCGCGTTGGCCGTCAGCGTCAAGGTCTCTTCGGGACCTTCCCAGATCAGCTTCGACAGATTTTCGCCGAGCGCGTCGTCGACTTCCTGGAAGACCCTGCGCGCCTCGGGAAAGGCGTCGGCGAGATCCTTGCCCATGCCGACAGCCTGGCTGCCTTGTCCCGGAAAGGTGAATGCGACGGCCATGCGAGGGCTCCCGAAGACTGGTTTTACTTGCCTGATAACACGAATTTTCCCTGCCTGTGGCGCAAGGCAGGCCGCCAAGTCAAGCCCGGTTCAACCCTACCCCGGCTCCGAACCGCGCGCCGAGTGCCTGTTCCAAAAGGCTTTTTGGCGATCACTCCTGATGAAAACCGCTCACGAATCGTTCGCTGGCTCTTCTTATTTCCGCTACAGGCGCTAGCTTTGCGTGACAATTATATGACAATCGCGTGACTTGGGTTGTCGCTGGGTGGGAAGTTAAAGTGGCAAAGAGTTCGAAACGCGCGGGTAAAGCCGCGCCTCAATTCCTGGAAGACGATCCGTCCACCGGCTATCTGCCGGGCCGGGCATGGCCGGTCGTCCGTTACGGGCTGATCAGCCTTGCGATCTCGACCATCCTGGTGTTCGCCATCGAACTGATCGTGCGCGGCGACTTTGCCGGCACGGTCTCCTTCTTCCTTCAGCCGCTCAAGCCGGGCTGGACCACCATCGTCGTCTTCGCGCTGATCCTGATTGGCCTCGACGCTGTGCTCGGCCGCAGTCATCAGAGCCTGATGATCGTCGCGCCATTGACGCTGTCGCTGGCCTTTGTCGGCCATCAGAAGTCGCATTATCTCGGCGATCCGCTCTACCCGACTGACTTTCTCTACGCCCGCCAGATCGTCGCCCTGCTGCCGCTCCTGGTGCGCGACCGACCGATGACCGCGCTCGCCATGGTCGCCGGCATCGTCGCCGGCCTGTCGCTGCTCGTCTATGGCTGGCGGCTGTGGCGCCGCAAGGTTCCAGCGCTCAGCCACAAGGGCCGCCTTGCGCGGCTGACGCTGGCGGTGCCGCTGCTCGCCTTCTTCGTCTCGATCATGGACTATGCCACCTTCTCCTGGACCAGGGACCGGCTGCAGATCATCCCGATCATGTGGGACCAGAAGGAAAACTACGCCTCCAACGGCTTTGCGCTCGCCTTCGCGCTCAACGTGCCAATGGCGCATGTCTCGGCACCGCCGGGCTATACGGAGAAGGCGATCGCGGCGATCGAGCGGCCGCAGATGACGGCATCGGTGCCCGATGAAAAGCCCGACATCATTATCGTCATGAGCGAATCCTTCTGGGATCCGAACAGGCTGCCCGGCGTCACCATCACGCCGGATCCCATTCCCACCGTGCGGGCATTGCGGTCCGGTTCGATGTTCTCGCCTGAATTCGGCGGCATGACCGCCAACATCGAATTCGAGGCGCTGACCGGCTTTTCCAACGCTTTCCTGCCGGCTGGCAGCATCCCCTACCAGCAATATGTGCGCACGCCGACGCCTTCCATGGCGACCTTCCTGAAGAGCGAGGGCTACAGGGCGCGCGCCATCCATCCCGGCACCAACTGGTTCTGGAACCGCGGCGCGGTCTACGCCGATTTCGGCTTCAACGATTTCAGGTCGGAAGAGACGCTGCCGCCCATGGAAAAGCGCGGACCGCTGGCATCGGACGCGGCGATGACGGACGAGATCATCCGCGAAGCCGACGCCAGCGACGACCCGGTGTTCTTCTTCGCGGTCAGCCTGCAGAACCATGGCCCCTATGAACCAAACCGCTATTACAACCCGACCCACGCGGTGCAGGCGCCGATCAGCCAGTGGGCGCGCGACTCGCTGTTGAGCTATGCGGAAGGTTCAGCCGACGCGGACCGCGGCCTTGAACGGCTGATCGAATGGGCCAAGAAGCGGGAGCGGCCGACGATCGTCGCCTTCTTCGGCGACCATTTGCCGCCGCTTGGGCCGGTCTATGTCGAGACCGGCTTCCTGAAGGACAATGTCGCGCCGCGCAAGGAGCCGACACCGCAGGCCGCCCTCGACCATCACGAAACGCCACTGATCATCTGGTCGAACCGTTCCGGTCCGGTCGCTGATCTCGGCACGGTGAGCCCGGCGTTCCTGCCCTATCATATCCTGACTGCCGCCGGCATCACTCACCCCTACTATACGGGCTTCCTGGGCGAGATGCGGGAGCGCTACCGCGTGGTCGACCGCAACCTGCTTCTGACCCCGGCCGGCGAGGCCACGCCCGACTGGTCGCGGCAGAAAGAGATCGACCCGGCGATCCGCGATTTCCGGCTCATCCAGTACGACATGATGTTCGGCAAGCGCCACGCGGCGCCCGACTTCTTCCCCGAGACGGTCGACAAGGTCGTCGCCCACACGAGCTGAGGGGGTCCGATCCTTTGGAGGTGCGTGTGAGAGGCAGCTTAGTTGGTCAGCTGCAGCCTCGAGAACTTGTTGGCGATCTGCTGGAAAACATCCGGCAGCTTGGCCGGATCGTTGACCGCATAGTAGCCGCTCGGGTCCGAGGCGCAGGCACTGTACAGTGTGCGATTGGCGGCGGTGTCGGACTGCAGCACCATGGTGTAGATCTGCACGCCCTGGTTCTTCAACTGCGTGCACACGCTCTTGGTCCAGCCGTCGACATTGCGGGCCGCCGCCGTCTGGTTGTCCGACCCGAAGCGACCATCGGCCAGATATCCATAGGATGTATAGTCGGACTTGGTCGGCTGATTGCTGGCCCCGTAGACCACGTTCTCGCCGTCGGTGAGCAGCATGACGATCTTGCTGACGCCTGCCGTCTTGAACGGCGCACCGTCGGTATAGGGCGCGCCCGGCGACAGCACCCGCATGCCCCACGACAGGCCCTCCGAAACGTTGGTGCCGGAGCCGTTCCATTCCGTCATCTGGCTCGCCGCCTTGCGCAACTTGTCGAAATCGTCGGTCAGCGGAACGACAGGAGTGGGACAGGCGCGGTTGGGGCCAACGGTGAGGGCGCCGCTTGTCTCGGTGACGATCTTTTTGGTCGACGCGACATATTTGGCGACCTTTTCCAAATCTCCGCGCGTCAGTGCGTTGACCACGGCGGAAGTTAGATCGCTCAGGTCGATATCGAGCACATTGACGCCCGGCTCTTTGAGCTTCTCGTCGTCTATTGTGTCGTCGAGATAGGAATTGTTGTAGCCGGTGGCCGAATTGCCGTAGGAGCCGGACGGCTTGGCGGCCGGCTCCGGATCGTCAGGGGCGAAATAGGGCACGAACAGCGTGTCGGGCTTCGACGGATCGGGGGGCGTGTCTGAAATGTTGTAGGTGCCGGGCCGCGCCTCGACACAGCCTTTCCAACCGGTGTCTTTCCATCCGCCTTTCAGGCCGAGCTGCTTGAACAGGGCCATGTGGTTGGGCCGTTTGCCCTTGACGACGGGGAAATTGATGCCGTTGGTGGAGGACTTGCCGTGCAAGTCGATCCAGGACGGGTCGAACCCCTCGCCATTGACGTTGACCGCCGTGACGAAGGGTACCAGCGAGGCGCGCACCTGGCGCGTCGGCGATTTCGTCGCCTCGAGCGTGTCCAGCAAGGATTTCGTTGCCGTCCTCAACGCCGTCATGCGGGCACCGGCCATCGAGCCCGTATTGTCGAGCACCAGCACGACTTCGAGCTGATTGTTCGATTCGACCGCCGAGGCGTCGACGACAATGTGTCTGTTCTGGCCAAACAGGAAGGCGAAGTTCAAATTGATGTCCGCCGAGGCAACCGCCTTGGTCTTAATGAAGTTGACGCCCCTGTCGACACTCAGCGTCGCCTGCGCATTGGCGAGTTCGCCATGCCCGGCGATGTTGGCCTGGAAATAGCGGTCGAAGGCGTCGGTGCGGGTGATGTCGAGGTCACCGAGGTGCGAAGAGGCAAGATTTGCGGCGTCGAGCGCATTCTGCAGGTTGCTCTTGGCCCGCATGATGGTTGAGACGTCGACCGCGAATGCCACGGCCGACAGGATGGCCGGCAGACCGAGCGCCATCAGCAGCGCGAAATTGCCGCTCTTCGAGCGCCAGAATCTGTTGAGAAGCATCCTTACCCCCGGAAATGCTTACCGCTTGATATGCGCGGATCGCCCGGGCTTTTGCGCCTTCCTTGATGAATCGACCGTTGACGGCGAGGCCTCAACCCTGCACAACCTGAACTTGTGGTTAAGGGCCGGTTGCCGGAAGCCGCCATGTGATGACGGTGCTGCCGCCTGATTTTTGGCGACCTGCGACATCGGGAACGCGGCCTGCCCTTGCCTTATCAGCGGATTGCTGTATAGACGCCGCCAATCTGCCGGTCCCAGCTGGGGGCTGAACGGAGGGCCGGAGGTTTTATCAAAGCCTTCGCGTGAAGCCAGAAGTGCTTCCGCCTCCCGTGTCTCCGCTCTCGACCGTCTCGTCATGCTCCTTTCTTCCCCGCCCCTTTAACCGGGACCAGCGGGTCAGAGAAGTTGCAGAGGCTTTTGCCGCCGGGAACCGGGAGAGAAACGAAGAAAGGCACGAAGACATAATGGCTCTTTACGAACATGTGTTTCTTGCCCGGCAGGACCTCTCGCAGCAGCAGGTCGATGCGCTTGTCGAACAGTACAAGGGCGTCATCTCCGCGAATGGCGGGTCCGTCGGCCGGGTCGAGAACTGGGGACTGAAGTCCCTCACCTACCGGGTCAACAAGAACCGGAAGGCATACTACACGCTCATGGACCTCAACTGCCCGCCGGCAGCGCTCAACGAAATGGAGCGCCAGATGGGTCTGTCCGAGGATGTCCTGCGTTTCCTGACCATCAAGGTCGAGGCGCATGAGGAAGGTCCCTCGGCCATGATGCAGAAGCGCGAAGAGCGCTCCGAGCGCGGCAGCTTCGGCGACCGCGACCGTGGCGATCGTGGCCCGCGTTCGTTCGGCGACCGTGATCGCGGCGACCGTGGCGATCGTCCGCCGCGTTCGTTCGGCGACGCCGGTGGCGATCGTGGTCCGCGCCGTCCGCGCGAAGGCTTTGAAGGGGGTGCAGAATAATGGTCGACATCAACCAGATCCCGACCCGGCGCCCGTTCCATCGTCGCCGCAAGACCTGCCCGTTCTCCGGCGCCAACGCGCCCAAGATCGACTACAAGGACGTGCGTCTCTTGCAGCGCTACATTTCCGAGCGCGGCAAGATCGTGCCGTCGCGCATCACCGCCGTCAGCCAGAAGAAGCAGCGTGAGCTCGCCAAGGCGATCAAGCGCGCCCGCTTCCTCGGCCTGCTGCCCTACGTGGTCCGCTAACTCTTCCGAACGGGCGGTTCGCCGCCCGTTCCTTCCACCGGCCATGACGGGCATGACCGGTTCAGCCATCAAATCCCGAGTTGAGGCCAAAACCTCTAACTGCCGCGACAGGCAGGACAGCGACACCGGCGCTCAAGGCGCTCAAGCTTCCTGACCTGTTCCAGTGAATTTGGCGCTTGCGCCCAAAGAAAGGAACAAACCATGGAAGTCATTCTTCTCGAACGCGTTTCCCGCCTCGGCCAGATGGGCGATACCGTCAAGGTCAAGGACGGCTTTGCCCGTAATTTCCTGCTGCCGCAGGGCAAGGCGCTGCGCGCCAACGAAGCCAACAAGAAGAAATTCGAAGGCCAGCGCGCCCAGCTCGAAGCCCGCAATCTCGAGCGCAAGTCGGAAGCCAGCCAGGTTGCCGAGAAGCTGGACGGCAAGAGCTTCATCGCCGTGCGCTCGGCCGGTGAAACCGGCCAGCTTTACGGCTCGGTGTCGACCCGCGACATCGCCGAACTGCTGACGGCGGAAGGCTTTTCGGTCAACCGCAACCAGATCCTGCTCAACCAGCCGATCAAGACCATTGGTCTCACCAATGTGGCGATCGCGCTGCATCCGGAAGTCGAGGTCACCGTCACGCTCAACATCGCCCGCACGGCCGACGAAGCCGAGCGCCAGGCCAAGGGCGAGACGCTGACCACCGCCGAAGCCATCTATGGCGACGACATCAACGACAATGCGCGGCCGGAAAACTTCTTCGATCCGAACGCCGAGTTCGAAGGCGGCGAAGACAACGCCTGATCGCATACGACAAGCGAAGGAGCGGCGCTCCGATCACTTTGTCGTAATCCAGCCGTTCTGGACCAATGCCCGGGCCTCTCGCCCGGGCATTTTTGTGCCAAAAGGAACTTTTCGAACCCCCATATATTGTTGCAGAATTAAGGCAGCCAGTCTGACCGTGAGGGGACATTTGGTTATGAACATTCTGCTGAAGCGCGTTCTCGACCGCCTGGTGCGCACGGGCAATCTCAAGGTAACCGGGCCAAAAGGCTCGACAGTCATCTTCGGCGACGGCAGCGGCGAGCCGGTGCACATGCACATCAAGACCCGGCATGCCGAACGCGCCATCACCCTCGATCCGATGCTGGCGGTACCTGAATCCTACATGGACGGCGAGCTCGACATTCTCGAAGGCGGCGTGCTCGGACTGATGCGCATCGCCTTCCAGAACATGGGCAGCGGCGGCATCGACGCGACCTGGTCGAAAGCCATCGAGGGCCTGCGCCACGCCTTCCGCCGCCTGCAGCAGATCAACACCACCTCGCGCTCGCGCCGCAACGTGCAGCGCCATTACGATCTGTCGGGCGACCTCTACCGGCTCTTCCTCGACGAGGACATGCAATATTCCTGCGCCTATTTCGAGCAGCCTGACATGACGCTGGACGAGGCCCAGGCCGCCAAGAAGCGCCACATCGCCGCCAAGCTCAGGCTGAAGGCCGGCCAGACCGTGCTCGATATCGGCTCCGGCTGGGGCGGGCTCGGCCTCTATCTCGCCAAGGCGTTCGACGTCGACGTGCAGGGCGTGACGCTGTCGACCGAACAGCATGGCGTGGCCACCGACCGGGCGCATGCGCAAGGCCTGGAAAACCACGTCCATTTCGAGCTCAAGGATTACCGCGAACTCAACGAGCGCTTCGACCGCATCGTTTCGGTCGGCATGTTCGAACATGTGGGCGTCAATCACTTCCGCACCTTCTTCGACAAGGCGGCGACGTTGCTGAAACCCGATGGTGTCATGCTGCTGCATACGATCGGCCGCTCCGGCGTGCCGTGGGCGACCAGCGCGTTCATCCGCAAGTACATTTTCCCGGGCGGCTATATTCCCGCCATGTCGGAGGTGCTGCCGGCGATCGAGAAGTCCGGCCTGGTGGTTACCGATGTCGAGATCCTGCGGCTTCACTATGCCGACACGCTGAAGCACTGGGGCCAGCGCTTCGCCGCCAACCGCGACAAGGCCAAGGCCATCTACGACGAGCGCTTCTGCCGCATGTGGGAATTCTATCTGGCCGCTTCGGAAGCGGCTTTCCGCTGGCAGGACCTGGTCATCTTCCAGTTCCAGATCGCCAAGAAGAACGACACGCTGCCGATGACCCGCGACTATATGGCCAAATGCGAGAAGGCCTTGGAAATGCGCGACATGGGCCGCCGCGAAGCGGCTCCCGTCGAGAAGCCAGTCAAGCCCGCTCGCCGCCGCAAGGTGGCGGAGTAGACACGCCGTTGGCCATTGGCGCTTGCCATTCCCGGCCCCTGCCCTGAAAAAGGCCTCGTGATCGTCGCGAGGCCTTTTTCATGACCTATCTCCTCTACACCGCCGCGGCGCTCGCCGAAATCGCCGGCTGTTTTTCGGTATGGGCCTGGTGGCGGCTGGAAAGATCGCCCTTGTGGCTGGCGCCGGGCTTGGTCTCGCTGCTTTTGTTCGCCTGGCTTCTGGCGCTGGTCGATACCAATGCGGCGGGCCGTGCCTATGCCGCTTATGGCGGCATGTACATCGCTGCTTCGCTGGCCTGGCTGTGGCTGGTGGAAGGCGTGCGTCCCGACCGCTGGGACCTTGCGGGTGCCGCGCTCTGCATAGCCGGCGCTTCGGTCATTCTGCTCGCACCGCGAGGAGCATAGCGTGGAGCTGCCAGCCCCTCTTCGACAAGCCGTCGATCGCATCCTGGAAAGAATCTCGCTGCCGGAGCTGAAGCAGGCCGCGAAAACACTGTCGGACCGTTACCGTGCAGAAATGCGCGACGGCCGCCTGCACATGGCGCAGGACATGGCGGTCAGGGCCTATCTGGCGACTCGGCTGCCGGCGACCTATGCCGCGGTCCGCGCCAGCCTCGACGCGCTGAGCGCGGCCCGGCCTGAATTCGCACCGAAAACCCTGCTCGATGTCGGCGCCGGTCCTGGTACGGTGCTATGGGCCACCAACGATCTCTGGCCCGATCTCGAACAGGCGGTTTTGCTGGAGGCAAGTGCCGCGGTGCGCAAGGTCGGCGAGACGCTCGCCGCCGATGCCATCACGGCCCGAACCGTCTGGCGCACTGGCGACGTCACTATTGATCTCGCCGACCTTCAGTCGGCGGACCTTGTTACTTGCGCCTATGTGCTGGACGAGATCGTGCCGGCATCGCTGCCCAAAATGGTCGACCGGCTGTGGCAGCTGACGACCGACACGCTGCTGATTGTCGAGCCGGGCACGCCGGCGGGCTGGCAGCGCATTCTGGCGGTGCGTGCGCAGTTGATCGCGGCCGGCGCGCATGTACTGGCGCCCTGTCCGCACGAGGTGACCTGCCCGCTCACCGCGCCCGACTGGTGCCACTTTTCCCGTCGCGTCGCCCGCTCGCGCCTGCACCGGCTGGCCAAGGACGCCGAGGTGCCGTGGGAGGATGAGAAATTCATCTTTGTCGCCGCGTCGCGCCAGCCGGCCGCCTCCCATGCCGCTCGGGTCATCGCGCCGCCGAAATCCGGCTCGGGCAAGGTTCTGCTCAAGCTTTGCCGGGAAGACGGCACGGCCACGGAGCAGCTGTTCACCAAGCGCGACGGCGCGGACTTCAAGCTGGCCCGGCGACTGGACTGGGGCGACAGGCTGGCGTCCGAATAGAGCGGCAAAGGCACTGCGACAGCGCCAGCAAAGAAAAATCTGGGAGCGGTGTCGAATCCAGGCTGTGCCGTTCGACCATTGGCGTTCTCGGACCTTCCGGGACGCCAACAGGAGAAAGACAATGAACTATATCGCAGGATTTGTCGCCGCCGTGCCCGCCGCCAGCAAGGAAGCCTATCGCAGGCATGTCACCGAGGCGGCGTCGGTGCTGAAGGAATTCGGCACGACCCGGATGGTTGAAGCCTGGGGCGACGACGTGCCCGGCGGCAAGACCACCGACTTCAAGCGCGCCGTGAAGGCAACGCCGGACGAGGTCGTTATCTTTTCGTGGCACGAATATCCCGACAAGACAGCTGCGGACGCCGCCTACCAAACGATGATGAGCGATCCGCGTGTGGCAAAGATCGTCGCGACCATGCCCTTCGACGGCCAGCGCATGATGATAGGCGGCTTCGCATCGATCGTTGACGAGGGCCCTTCCGCCAACCCCGGGTATATTGATGGCTCGCTGGTGCCGGTTCCCGTCGCCAACAAGGCCGCCTACCTTGCCGTGGCCGCGAAGCATGCCGCAGTGATCCGGGAATTCGGCGCCACCCACATCGTCGAAGCCTGGGGCGACGACATTTCCGACGGCGAGGTCACCGACTACAGGACGGCGGTGAAAGCGCAGGACGGGGAAGCCGTGGTCTATTCCTGGGTCGAATGGCCGTCGAAACAAGTTCGTGACGAAGGCTGGAAGAAGGTGATTGCCGATCCGCGCATGTATGCCGACATCATGCCCTACGACAACGGCCGAAGGGTCCATGGCGGCTTCGCGCCGATCCTCGACGCCTGACCCCGCAAATCAAGACCAGGAAACCATCATGCGCTATGCCTGTCTCATCTACTATCACCCTCAGACACTGTTCGGCGGAAGTCCGCAGGCCAATGCCGCGCTTGCCGAGTGCGCCGGATATGACGAGGTGCTGAAGGCCAGCGGCCATTTCGTCACCGGCGAAGCCCTGGTGCTGCCTGAAGAAGCGATGACCTTGCAGGTCCGCGACGGCAAGATGTCGGCGGTCGACGGCCCGTTCATGGAGACTAAGGAGGTGCTGGGCGGGATCATCGTCATCGAGGCCCGCGACCTCAACGAAGCCGTGCGGGTGGCAAGCGGACATCCATTGGCCACGATCGGCCACATCGAAGTCCGTCCGGTCGTCGACTTCAGCCAGCCCCGGCCGGTGCTGTGAGCGCCGCCGGCACGCATGCCAGCCTGGAGACGGTGTATCGCACCGAGGGGCGGCGCGTGCTGGCGACCTTGATCCGCCTGCTCGGCGGGTTCGACGCGGCGGAGGAGGCCTTGCATGAGGCCTTCGTCGCCGCCGCCGAGCGTTGGCCGCGCGATGGCCTGCCGGCCAATCCCTATTCCTGGCTGGTCTCGGCCGGCCGCTTCCGAACCATCGATCGCTGGCGACGGGAAGCGCGGCTGGCCGGCTCCTTGCCGGAACTGCTGGCTTTGAGCGAACAGACTTTGGAACCGATCGCGCCTGAAGACATAGCGGACGATGAACTGCGGCTCATCTTCGTCTGCTGCCATCCGGCGCTGGCGCCGGACGCACGCATTGCCTTGACCCTGCGCGAGGTGGGCGGCTTGACCACCGAAGAGATCGCCCGCGCCTATCTGACGCCGGCGCCGACCATCGCCCAGCGCATCGTGCGGGCCAAGGCAAGGATACGCGACGAGGCCATCCCCTACGAGGTGCCTGACCGCGGCGAACTGCCGGCACGCCTCGAGAGCGCGCTGCAGGTGATCTACCTGATCTTCAACGAGGGTTACGCGGCAACCCAGGGACCAAGCCTGACGCGCGCCGATCTGTGCGCCGAGGCGATCCGTCTCGGCCGGCTGGTGGTGGATCTGCTCGACCATCCAGAAGCACATGGGCTGCTGGCGTTGATGTTGCTGCATGAGGCAAGGCGCGCGACGCGGGTCGATGTGAATGGCGACCTCGTCCTGCTTGAAGATCAGGACCGGTCGCAATGGGACGGCGGGCTGATCGCCGACGCCAACGGCCTCATCGGTCGGGCGCTCGCTTCGCGGCAGGTCGGGCCTTACATCCTCCAGGCGGCCATCGCTTCCGTCCACGCGGAAGCGGCTAGTACCGCAGACACCGACTGGACCCAGATCGTCGCGCTTTATGATGTGCTGGGGCGCGTCGCCCCCTCGCCGGTGGTGGCGCTGAACCGAGCCGCCGCCCTTGGCATGCGCGACGGCCCGCGGTCCGGTCTGGCGGCGGTCGACGTCGTGATGGCACAAGGCAGCCTCGATGGCTACCATCTGGCGCATGCGGCGCGGGCCGATATGCAGCGCAAGCTAGGCCTGACTGAAGCCGCACGCACCTCTTACCAACGGGCACTGGACCTGACCCGCCAGCCGGCGGAACGACGCTTCCTGGAGACGCGCCTCAATCAACTCGCCAGCCATTGCACCCTCCACGACTAGACTCGTCCGACCCTGGCGGATGTGTATTTTCCTGTTTTGTTCCCGGTGCAGATTCGCTACGGTCGGTTGCCTGATTCGAGTCAATCGGGATTCTTTCCACCGATTTTTTTGTGCTGTGAACAAGCAGGAAAGGACGACGAATCTTCACCCGCCCTGAACGTGGTCTGCTACGGCAAGGTGGGATTGAATTTGGGGATATCATGGCAGAGGCAGCGCGGAAATTCGGCGTGGCGGAGCAACCGCTGTATCGCGAGGCACCGAACAATATCGAGGCCGAGCAGGCGCTGCTCGGCGCGATCCTCGTCAACAACGATGCCTTCTACCGCGTCTCCGACTTCCTGAAGCCAGGCCATTTCTACGAGCCCCTGCACCGCCGGATCTTCGAGATCGCGGCCGAGCTTATCCGCATGGGCAAGGTGGCGACGCCGATCACCTTGAAAACCTTCCTGCCGGCCGACGAAAAGGTCGGCGACATGACGGTGGCACAATATATCGTACGGCTGGCCGTCGAAGCCGTCACCGTCGTCAACGCCACCGACTATGGCCGCGCCATCTATGATCTGGCGACGCGCCGCGCGCTGATCACCGTCGGCGAGGACATGGTCAACATCGCCTATGACGCGCCGGTCGACATGTCGCCGTCCGAGCAGATCGAGGACGCCGAGCGCCGGCTGTTCGAACTGGCCGAAACCGGCCGCTATGATGGCGGCTTCGAAAGCTTCACCGACGCGGTCAAGACCGCGGTCGACATGGCCAACGCCGCCTATATGCGCGACGGCCATCTGTCAGGCCTCGCCACCGGCATGCGCGATCTCGATCGCCGCATGGGCGGCCTGCAGGCATCCGATCTGATCGTGCTTGCCGGCCGCCCGGGCATGGGCAAGACGTCGCTCGCCACCAACATCGCCTTCAACATCGCCGAGGCCTATGTGCCGGCGCAGCAGGCGGACGGATCGTTCAAGGCGGCCAATGGCGGCGTCGTCGGCTTCTTCTCGCTCGAAATGTCGTCCGAACAGCTGGCGACCCGTATCATTTCCGAGCAGACGGAAATCTCGTCGTCAAAAATCCGCCGCGGCGAAATCAGCGAAATGGACTTCGAAAAGCTGGTCGCGTGTTCGCAGACCATGCAGAAGATCCCACTGTTCATCGACCAGACCGGCGGTATTTCCATCGCGCAGCTGTCCGCCCGCGCGCGTCGTCTGAAGCGCCAGCGCGGCCTCGACCTGATCGTCATCGACTACATCCAGCTGATGCAGGGTTCATCCGCCAAGTCTTCGCAGAACCGCGTCCAGGAAATCACCGAGATCACCACGGGCCTGAAGGCGCTGGCCAAGGAACTGGCGGTGCCGATCATCGCGCTGTCGCAGCTGTCGCGTCAGGTCGAAAGCCGCGAAGACAAGCGCCCGCAGCTGTCCGACTTGCGTGAATCCGGTTCGATCGAGCAGGACGCCGACGTCGTGATGTTCGTCTATCGCGAGGAATATTACCTCAAGAACCGCGAGCCCAAGCTTGGCACCGAGGAATACGTCAAGTGGGAAAACGAGATGAACGAGATGCGCGGCAAGGCCGAGGTGATCGTCGCCAAGCAGCGCCACGGCCCGACGGGCTCGGTGACGCTCGCCTTCCACGGCGAATTCACCCGCTTTTCCGATCTGGCCGAGGAGCACCATATCGCCGAGAGGTTTGACGAGTAGGCAGTTGTCCGAGATCGCAGCAAACATCCAGGGCGGCGGCTGTCTACGGGCGCCTATTTTCTGCAATTGGTGGACGGCGCATCTTCATGGCTAAATCGCGCGTCCAGTTCATCTGCCAGAATTGCGGGTCGGTGCATCAGCGCTGGGCCGGCAAATGCGATGGCTGCGGCGAGTGGAACACGCTGGTCGAGGAAGGCACGTCCGGCGGCATCGGCTCGGGTCCGGCCAACACCCGCAATGCCCGCAAGGGCCGCGCGGTGGTGCTGACCACGCTTTCGGGCGATATCGAGGACGCGCCGCGCATCATCTCGGGCATCGGCGAGCTCGACCGCGCCACCGGCGGCGGTTTCGTACGCGGCTCGGCACTTCTGGTCGGCGGCGATCCCGGCATCGGCAAATCGACGCTGCTCACCCAGGCCGCGGCCGCGCTGGCGTCGCGAGGCCACCGCATCGTCTATGTCTCAGGCGAAGAAGCCGTCGCGCAGATCAGACTGAGAGCGCAGCGGCTCGGCGTCGCCGACACGCCGGTGGAGCTGGCGGCCGAGACCAATGTCGAGGACATTCTTGCCACGATCGCCGACGGCAAGCGGCCGGACCTGGTCATTCTCGATTCCATCCAGACGCTGTGGACCGACCTTGCCGATTCGGCGCCGGGCACCGTCACCCAGGTCCGCGCCTCCGCCCAGGCGATGATCCGCTATGCGAAATCGACGGGTGCGGCCATCGTCCTGGTCGGCCATGTCACCAAGGAAGGCCAGATCGCCGGCCCGCGCGTGGTCGAACACATGGTCGACGGCGTGCTCTATTTCGAGGGCGAAGGCGGCCATCATTACCGCATCCTGCGCACGGTGAAGAACCGCTTCGGACCGACCGACGAGATCGGCGTCTTCGAAATGTCGGACAAGGGGCTGCGCGAAGTCTCCAACCCGTCGGAGCTGTTTCTCGGCGAGCGGCATGCGAAATCGCCGGGCGCCGCGGTTTTCGCCGGCATGGAAGGCACGCGGCCCGTTCTGGTCGAGATCCAGGCCCTTGTGGCGCAATCCTCGCTCGGCACACCGCGCCGGGCGGTGGTCGGCTGGGACGGCGCGCGACTATCGATGGTGCTGGCGGTGCTGGAGGCGCATTGCGGCGTTCGTTTCGGCCAGCACGACGTCTATCTCAACGTCGCCGGCGGCTACCGTATCAGCGAGCCGGCGGCCGATCTGGCAGTCGCCGCCGCACTGGTTTCCTCGCTCACCGGTCTTGCCCTTCCCGCCGATTGCGTCTATTTCGGCGAAATCAGCCTTTCGGGTGCTGTGAGGCCGGTTGCGCATGCGCAGCAACGCCTTAAGGAAGCCGAAAAGCTGGGTTTTGGTAGCGCGGTTCTGCCCTTGGGCAGCGAGGAACTTGCTGGGGGGATCGGGGCCGGCGCTTTCCAGCCTACCGAGCTTGCCGACCTCGTGGCACGCATAGCCGGCTCACGCCGAAGCCGCGTGGACGAAGAAGAGTGACGCGGCTCGCCGAGCCGTGAAAAAGAGATCGGAGTGGGGCCAAAGACATGCCGATTACGCTGCTTGACGGAATCCTGGTCGGCTTCACCCTGGTCTCGGCGATGCTCGCCATGGTTCGCGGCTTCTCGCGCGAGGTGTTGTCTGTCGTATCGTGGGCGGCGGCAGCGGCGGCGGCTTTCTTCTTCTACAAGCCGGTCCTGCCCTATCTGAAGCCCTATATCGAGAACGAGAAGGTCGCCATGGCGGCCTCGGCCGGCGTCGTCTTCATCATCGCGCTGATCGTCGTCTCGGTCATCACCATGAAGCTTGCCGACTGGATCATCGATTCGCGCATCGGCGCGCTCGATCGCACGCTTGGCTTCCTCTACGGCGCCGCGCGCGGCATCCTGGTCGTCGCGGTGGCGCTTTTGTTCTTCAACTGGCTGGCCGGCGCCAAGGCTCCGGCCTGGGTGACGGAGGCCAAGTCGCGGCCACTGCTGGAACAGATCGGCGCCAAGCTTGAAAGCCTGCTGCCGGCCGACACGGAAAACGCAATCCTCAAGAAGCTCAGCCCGAAAGCGGGCGCCGAGACTCCGGCTGCCCCGGATGCACCTGCGGCGGATGTGCCGGCAACAGGTGACGACGCCAACACGCCGGCCCCTGACGACAATGACGCCGGCCCGGCGGACAACACCGCCAAGCCGGCACCGGCGGCACCCACGGCACCGGCAAACTGACGCCGAAACGGGCGTCGGTTAAGGCGATGGTGTGAAAGGCTGCACGGCGCGCGTTGCTTTCGACGCGAACCCGCATTATATGGCGATTTTAGCGGAGCTTAAGATGGCAGACGCAGACGACGTGCTTTCCGCCGAGGCCGACGACCATTTCCACGACGAATGCGGTGTGTTCGGCATTTTCGGCCGGCAGGATGCCGCGGCCATCGTCACACTCGGCCTGCATGCACTGCAGCACCGCGGCCAGGAAGCGGCCGGCATCGTTTCCTATGACGGCAGCCAGTTCCATGTCGAACGCCATGTCGGCCTGATCGGCGACACTTTCACGAAGCAGCGCGTGATCGACAGCCTGCAAGGCAACCGCGCCATCGGCCATACGCGCTACGCCACGACCGGCGGCGCCGGCATGCGCAACATCCAGCCCTTCTTCGCCGAACTCGCCGATGGCGGCTTTGCGGTCGCCCACAATGGCAATCTCACCAACGCCATGACGGTGCAGCGCGCGCTGCAGAAGCAGGGCGCGATCTTCTCGTCCACCTCCGACACCGAGACGCTCCTGCATCTGGTCGCGACCAGCAAGGAACGCGACCTCAACTCACGCTTCATCGACGCCGTGCGGCAGGTCGAAGGCGCCTTCTCACTGGTGGCGATGACGGCCAAGAAGATGATTGGCTGCCGCGATCCGCTTGGCATCCGCCCGCTGGTGCTGGGCGACCTCGACGGCGCCTGGATCCTCGCTTCCGAGACCTGTGCGCTCGACATTATCGGCGCGCGTTTCGTGCGCGACCTGAAGCCCGGCGAGATGGTGGTCGTCACCTCCAAGGGCATTGAAAGCCTGTTCCCCTTCGAGCCACAGAAGACCCGCTTCTGCATCTTCGAATATGTCTATTTCGCCCGGCCGGATTCCTCGGTCGAAGGCCGCAACGTCTACGAGGTGCGCAAGCGCATCGGCGCCGAGCTGGCGCAGGAGAACCCGGTCGAGGCCGACATCGTCGTGCCGGTGCCGGATTCCGGCACCCCGGCGGCAATCGGCTTCAGCCAGGCGGCGGGCATTCCCTTCGAGCTCGGCATCATCCGCAACCACTATGTCGGCCGCACCTTCATCCAGCCCGGCGATTCGATCCGCCACATGGGCGTCAAGCTGAAGCACAACGCCAACCGCCGCATGATCGAGGGCAAGCGCGTGGTGCTGGTGGACGATTCGATCGTGCGCGGCACCACCAGCCAGAAGATCGTGCAGATGGTGCGCGATGCAGGCGCCAGGGAAGTGCATATGCGCATCGCCTCGCCGCCGACCAGCGCCTCGTGCTTCTACGGCGTCGATACGCCGGAAAAGTCGAAGCTTTTGGCATCGCGCATGTCGGTGGAAGAGATGGCCGAATTCATCCGTGTCGATTCGCTCGGCTTCCTCTCCATCAACGGCCTCTACCGCGCCGTCGGCGAGGCCAGCCGCAACGACGAGCAACCGCAGTTCTGCGACGCCTGCTTCACCGGCCAATACCCGACCCGCCTGCTCGACTTCGAAGGCCACGACAATGTGCGCACACTGTCGCTGCTGGCGAACAGTGGGGCGTAGGCTAGAGCAGTTCACCGTTTCACGGAAAACGGCGAACCGCTCTAACTCTTTGTTTTGACACAATTCCGGGCGGAAAACCGCTTCACACTTTTCCTGGAATTGCTCTGGACCTTACGGAAATTCTCGCATGACCCTCGACCTTACCGGCCGCGTCGCGGTCGTCACCGGTGCCTCGCGCGGCATCGGCTATTTCATCGCCAAGGAATTGGCCGCCGCCGGTGCGCATGTCATCGCAGTAGCGCGCACGGTCGGCGGACTGGAAGAACTCGACGACCAGATCAAGGCGGCCGGCGGCCAGGCGACGCTGGTGCCGCTCGATCTCGCCGACATGGCCGGCATCGACCGGCTGGGCGGCGCCATCCATGAGCGCTGGGGCAAGCTCGACATTCTCGTCGCCAATGCCGGCGTGCTCGGCGTCATCTCGCCGATCGGCCATGTCGAGGCCAAGACCTTCGAGAAGGTGATGACCATCAACGTCACCTCGACCTGGCGGCTGATCCGCTCGGTCGACCCGCTGCTCAGGCTTTCCGATGCCGGCCGGGCCATTTTGCTCTCCTCCAACGCGGCGCACTCGGCACGCGCGTTCTGGGCGCCTTACGCCGCATCGAAGGCGGCGGTCGAAACCATGATGCGCTCCTGGGCGCATGAGACGCAAAGCCTGCCGCTGCGCGTCAATGCCGCCGATCCGGGCGCCACCCGCACCGCCATGCGAGCCCAGGCCGTGCCTGGCGAGGACCCGGAGACGCTGCCGCACCCTTCCGAGATCGCTAAGCGCATCGTGCCGCTGGCCAGCCCGGAGTTGAAGGAGACCGGGCTGATCTTCCAGGCCAAGCACAACCGCTTCGTCGCCTACAGGCAGCCCGAATAACCTTGGTTTTGACGGCTCCCGGAACCGCCCGCGCATTCGGGTGGCCTCCGCCAGGGATTAAAACAGCCTCCGGCTACGTTCTTCGAACGTAGGATATTGAAAAACCGGAGGATCGATATGCGCAGACTTCTTCTCGTTGCCGCCACCGCCTTTGTAGCCGCTCTTGGCGCGACATCAGGCGTAGCCGTCTCGCAAGATGCCAAGATGAGTTTCTTCGTCACCAGCGTCGGCTCCGGCAAGGGCGCCGATCTCGGCGGTCTGAAGGGCGCCGACGCGCATTGCGCTTCGCTGGCCGAAGCAGCCGGCGTCACCGGCAAGACCTGGCACGCCTATCTGTCGACCAGCGCCGAGGATGCCCGCGACCGTATCGGCAAGGGCCCCTGGTTCAACGCCAAGGGCGAGAAAATCGCCGACGATGTCGCCTCCTTGCACAGCGATGCCAACGGCATCACCAAGCAGACGGCACTGAACGAAAAGGGCGAAGTGGTCAATGGCCGCGGCGACACGCCGAACCGGCATGACATGCTGACCGGTTCGAAGCCGGACGGCACCAGGATCGCCGACCAGACCTGCGGCGACTGGACGATGAGCGGCGCCGAAGGGGTGGCGATGATGGGTCATCACGACCGCACCGGGCTCGACGATTCAGCGGCGGCAAAGTCGTGGAACTCCTCGCATGCCTCACGCGGCGGCTGTAGCCAGGAAGCACTGAAAGGCACCGGCGGCGACGGGTTGTTCTACTGCTTTGCAACCAACTGAGCAGCGTAGGCGCAAACCCGTTCTCAGAGATCGGCTCATCATCACGCGGCTGTGATCTGAGGGGGAAAAGCTGCGCTGCGGTCATGCTTTCGTCATTTCCCCGGAGTTGTTAGGATCGTAGCGACTCCCACAACAGCGAGAGCCCAAGCTGGGCAGAACAAGGAAACTCCCATGGCTACGACCGCAGCATTGGTCTGGTATCTGGTAATCGCCGGCCCACAGGGCGGCATGGTGGTGCTGCCCAGTACCTTCGACAAGCGCGAACAGTGCACCGCCGCCATCACCGAATATCAGAAGCAGCCGACACCGACTGGCTGGTCGGTGCAGTGCGTGCCGAGCGCCTCGCCTTTCACTGACGAGGGCGATGCCGAAGAGCCGGCCGCGCAGTAAGGATTTGATATAGTGAGGCTCGCGGCCCGCTGGCTGCGGGCCTTGTGATTTCAGCGCCGGGCGCTCACCGTCAACTCCGGCTTGTGGTTGATGGTCTGGAACACCACGCAATAGCGCTCGGTCAGCTTCAGCAGGGAGTCGATGCGCTCCTGCGGCTCATCCGTATCGAGGCTGAAATTGAGCCGGATGGCGCGAAAGCCGACCGGCGCGTCCTTGGCGACACCGAGCGTGCCGCGAAAATCGAGATCGCCTTCGGCTTCTACCGTGGCAGCGCCGAGCTTGAACTCGAGCGCCGTCGCCACGGCCTTCAGCGTCACCCCGGCGCAGGCCACCAGGGCTTCCAGCAGCATGTCGCCGGAACAGAGCTCGAGTCCCGAGCCGCCGGTTGCCGGATGCAGGCCGGCGACGGCGATCGCCCTGCCCGTCTCGACCTTGCAGGCCACCGCCTGGTCGTCGATGGAGCCCTTGGCTCGAAGCGTGATCAACGCTTGCGAGGCGTCGTCGCGATAGGCCTGCTTCAGCGGCGCCTGCATGGCCTTCAGTTCGGTGGCGTCCATTCGTTGCCTCTTTCGCTTTTGCGGCCAGCGAGTTGCATGGCTTTGTCAGATATAAGTGCCGATCACGTCCTGGAAGCAAGCTCGCAATCCCTGCCCCAACGCAAGCCCAGGGCTGGCGTAGCGCGGTGTCAGCTTTCGCCCGTATAGCTGGGAGTCGAGGCCTGATTTCCCAGAGCCTCAAGCTATTCCTGTTGCTTCCCGCACCTTTGGTCCGCGCCTATGGCCGATGTCGCCATCCTCGAAACACGCGAAAGGGTTCTCGCCGGCATCCTGCTGACCGGCGCCGCCTATCTCTTGTTTTCGACGCAAGACGCCTCGATCAAGCTGCTGGTTGCCGGCATGACGGTCTGGCAGATCATGTTCTTCCGCAGCATCACCATTCTGAGCGCCTGCGCGGCGATCGGTGGACGAAAACTGTTCGTCGACACGGTGCGCTCGCCGATCGTGCGGCCCATGCTGGTGCGCAGCGCTTTCACGCTTGCCGCCTGGCTCTGCTACTACAACGCCGCCCGCAGCCTGCAGCTTGCCGAACTGACCACCGTCTATTACGCGGCGCCGATCATCGTCACCGTGCTTTCGGTGTTCCTGCTCGGCGAAAAGGTGCCAATGTTGCGCTGGTTAGCGGTTCTGATCGGTTTTGCCGGCGTTTTCGTCGCTTGCGACCCGACCCATCTCGGCCTGTCCGTGCCGGTGCTGCTGGTGCTTGCGGCCGCGCTTTTGTGGGCCATCGCCATCGTGCTCCTGCGCAAGACGGCACTAGCCGAGCGCTCGATGATCCAGCTCGTCCTCAACAATTTCTATTTCCTCGTGTTTTCTGCGGTGCCGGCGCTGTTGTGGTGGCATACGCCTGATCCGACCCAGCTGCTGCTTCTCGCCAGCGTCGGCGCGCTTGGCGGCCTGGCGCAATATCTCCTCTTCGAAGGCATGAAGCGCTCGCCAGCATCGATCCTCGCGCCTCTCGAATACAGTTCGCTGCTGTGGGCGTTCGCGCTCGGCTTTGCGATCTGGGGCGACGTGCCGCGCCGCGAAGTGTTTCTCGGCGCCGCCCTGATTATCGCCGCGGGGCTGCTGATCGTCGGCAGCGAGCATTTCCGCAAGCGGCTGTGATGGGGATGAGGCTCTTTGCTGACACTACGATGTCAGCACCTGACGGAGTAGGCTGCCCGGCATGACTGACATCGCAGCCGCCACGACCGAAACCACCGAGCGCACGCTTGGCATCATCCTGGTGTCGTCATCGGCTGCCGTGTTCGGCCTGACCGGTGTCTTGACCAAGTCGATCCATGCCGATCCGCTGACGATCACCTGCTGGCGCGGCTTCGTCGGCTCGATCCTGATCAGCCTTTATGTGCTTTGGCGCCGCCGCCGATCGGGCAATCGCGGCACGCTGCGGCTTGGCTGGCGCGGCTGGCTGCTGGCGGTTGAGGGCGCACTGACCAGCATCGCCTTCATCTCGGCGTTCAAATTCACCTACGTGGCCAATGTCGCGGTCATCTATGCGACGTCACCCTTCATCGCCGCCGTGCTGGCCTGGGTGCTGGTGCGCGAGCCTTTCCGCCTGCAGACGATGCTCGCGGCCGCCGTGTCGCTGTGCGGTGTAGGCATCATGGTCTGGTCGGGCTTCGGCACAGGCAATCTGTTCGGCGACGGGCTGGCGCTGCTGATGACCGCGGGCAGCGCGCTCTACATGATCATGGTACGCGCCTTCCGTGACACGCCGGTGGTGTGGGCCGGCGCGGTTTCGGCCTTCCTGCTGTTCATTCTCGGCTGGTTCGTCACCGATCCCCTGGCGATTACGCCAAGGGACGCCGTTCTGTTGGCCACTTTCGGCGCGTCCTTTGCATTGGCCTCCATCCTGTGGACGGAGGGCGCACGGCTTATCCCGGCGCCAGAATCCGGCCTGCTTGGCTCGGCGGAGGTGCCGTTCGCGATCCTGTTTGCCTTCCTGTTCCTGGCCGAGATACCGCCTGTCGCCAGCATGGTCGGCGGCGCCATCGTGCTGTGCGCCGTGTTCGCCCATGCCGGCCGCGACTGGCTGGCGGCCCGCTCGCAGCAGGCGGCGTCAAATATTTCTTAAAAAAGTGACACAGTCACGGAACCATCATCGGACTCAGACATTATTGGTGCGACGGGCCACCCCCCTAGTCCCCCCAAACCCCTCGGCCCGTCCTACTCCCAAGCCGACCGCAAGGTCGGCTTTTTCTTTGCCAAATAGGCCCGACCGTCAGCTTCTCTTTCGCCTGTAAGCTGGAAACGAGGCTTCTCGCCCTGCCAGATCAGCCAGGTGCCCCTGACAGGGCCAGATTGCCGCCAAGCAGCGCCGCCAGATCGCCCGCGGAAGCATCGGCGCCGGCGCGCAGCCGGATGGCGAATTCAGCGACAGGCACATTTGGCAAGCCAAGCTCACGCGGCGCTTCGACAATGCCGGAATGAGCAAAGCGCGGCGTTCGCAAGGTCAGCGCGACGCCGGCATTCACCGCGGTGCGCAAGCCCGCGAGGCTGGCACTGCCGGCGGCGATGCGGTAGCGGCGGCCGGCGGCATCGAGCGCCGCCAGTGCCGCTTCTCGAAAACCGCAATAAGGATCGAGCAGCGCCAGCGGGAGTTCTTCCTGCCGGGAGGCCAGCCCTTTCTGCGAACACAGCCAGATCATCGGTTCGCGCAGAACGCCGACCTCGTCCGCCGCCGCGGTCTGGCGCATGATGATCGCCAGATCGAGGCCGCCGGCCTGCAGCGCCTGCGCCAGTTCGGCCGAGCGGCCGACCCGCAATTCGATCCTGACGCGCGGATGGCTGGTGGCGAAGGCGCGCAGCAGGTCCGGCAGACCGCTGTCGGCGAAATCCTGCGTCGTGCCGATAGCGACACGCCCGGCGGCCCGCGCCCCCTTCAAAGCCAGCCACGCCTCGCGATGGACGGCAAGTATGCGCCTGGCATGACCGACGAGGTCCTCGCCGGCCGGCGTCAGCCCACGCCCCCTGCCCTGCGGCGCCAGGAGCGGCTCGCCGACGATCTCCTCCAGCCGCTGCATCTGCGCGGTCACCGCTGACGGCGAACGGCCGACGCTCGACGCTGCCCGCGCCAGCGAACCGCTGTCGACGAAAGCGAGGAAGGTTTTGAGCAGATCCGGATCGAGCGTTTCCATAATTCGATGTTATCGAATCTTCAGTTGAAAACAATTCGATTTTTTTGATTCAAAGATGATGACATGGTCTGTCCAACGGCGATGAGACGCCGCTCAACCCAGGAGACGAAAAATGCCCATCATCAACATCAGCGTCACCGGCAAGCCGAACGCCGCTTTGTCCGCCGAGATTGCCAGGGAAATCACCGAGATCACCGCCACGCAATTGCGCAAGGATCCGACGATCACCGCCGTCGCCGTATCCTATATCGACCCGCAGCACTGGTTCGCCGGCGGCAAGTCCCTGGCCGAGCATGGCACCAACACGTTCTGGCTGGATATCAAGGTGGTTGACGGCACCAATACCAAGCTCGAGCTGGAAGCCTATCTCAATGCCCTCTTCGAGGCCTTCGGCCGCCTGCTGGGCGGTGTGCACGAGGAAAGCTATGCCTTCGTCCATGAGGTGCCTGCGGCGGCCTATGGCTATGGCGGCAAGACGCAGGAATTCCGCTTCATCAGCGGGCGGTTGAAGGCGGCGTAAAGACGGCTACCTGGCAGGAGGATGAAGCCTTGTATCAAGGGCGAAATCCTCCTGGAGGTGCAGCCTGTAGCGACTGGCCGCTTGGCCGGGGTCGAACACCAGGTTCCAGCTGTGCTGGGATACCGCGCTGGGAATTAGAACCAAGGGATGTTTTGCCAGCAGGCCGTCACCAAATTGCTGCTGTCCCGCGCTGGGAATGCCGGGGCGCAGCCAATTTGCATTGGGAATGTCGTCAATTTCCACCACATGAATCTTCGACGGATCGGTGATGTCGAAGGCCGTCAGCACATGCGGAACCGTATCCAGCGTCCGAAACCCCTTGTGGACGGCCACCTCGAGAATGGCGGTCGAGGGGTCAATGGACGCATATACGGCCCTGACCCCTTTGCTGTTCCATCGTCCACCAAGTTTAAAGGCCCCCTCACCGCTGTCCCAACTTGCCTGGAAGCGTTTGTGATCAAGTCTCCAGCCGAGGACTTCTCCCGTCCCAAGAGAGCCCGGCAAAGGCGTCACGCGTAGACACCATAGTCGAGCCGCTCGAGGAATTCCTGGACAAGGATGGTGCCCGCCGCCGTGGCCAAGAGATCAATCGGTCGTCGGTTGTCCAAGCCCATGGCGGGCTCAATCATCCATTTTTCAGCCGCTTCCTGGCTTCCCAGAACGGACGTGGCCTTGGTGAGGACCCTGGCAAAATTCCAGGTCCGTGAGCCTTGCTCCCGATTGAGCGTCCTGGAGTGATCCGATTTGTGACGCTGAAATGTCCGCTCACTCATGCCGAATGCAGCCTCGAAGGCATCAGCGCCAATAACGGTCAGCTGCCTGACAAGGCTTTCCAAGGCTTGGCTTGGTATTCCATGCAAGATCATTTCATGGGCCTCAAGCGGGCTGGATACCGAGGATCCAAGAACCTTCGGCCCGCCGAACAGGTCGACCAGCCGTTCGAACTCCGGCTCCATGTGTGGTGCTTCGGCAAATCCCGTTGGGAAACTGGCCATGCTCACTTATCCGTCATGTGTCATTTTATTTACGACATCTGTCGCAGTCTTTCAAGTGGCGATCGAAGCACCGCATCAGTCCGCATTGACCTCGAGCGCACTTCCGCTACCCTCTGCTTCTGAAGCGGCCGCAGAGCCGCGATGACAAAAATCGTTGGGAGAGACGCGGCATGATCCTGACACTGGCCCTGCTTGCTGGTCTTGTCCTAGCCTGGCTGCTGATTGGCGTGGTGGAAAAATTCCGCCTCGGCCTGCGTTTCAGCCAGGCGATGCTCTATGTGCCGTTCAAGCTCGCCTACCGGATCAGCGACAAGCGCATCAGGATCGCGCGCAAGGCGCAGGCTCCCGTCATCTACGTCATCTCGCATCAGTCGCGCTTCGAACCGGCGCTGATGCTGTCACTGCTGCCGGACGACACGCTGCACATCCTCGACGAGGTCTCGGCGCGTTCGCCTTGGCTCGAACCCTGGCGTGAGCTTGGCCGCACCATTGCCTTCAATGCCGAACATCTTTTCGTCAGCCGCCGGCTGGTGCGCGTGCTGAAGGGCAAGGGCCGGCTCGCCGTCTATCTGCCGGATGCGGTCGAGCCTGACGTCAAGACGTTTCGGCTGTTTCGCGCCGTCACCCGCATTGCCATGCAGGCCGACGCCCGCATCGTGCCGATCTTTGTCGCCGGCGCGCGCAGCCTGACAGTGTCGCTGACGCCGGCAGCCAGGGCGCCGCGGCACTGGTTTCCGCAGCTCTCGATGAGCGTGCTGGAGCCAATGACCATCGCCGAACTGCTGGCGCGCAATCCGGATCAGGCCTCGAACACCAATGCGCTGTTCGACCGCGTCGCCGAGGCACGGCTTTTCGGCAACGATCTCGACCGTGGCCTGTTCCTGGCCATGCGCGATGCCGCAGCCAGGGTTGGCGCCTCGCACCCCATAGTCGAAGATGTCATCTCCGGCGCGCTGAGCTACCGCAAGATGTTCATAGGCGCGCGCGTGCTGGGCCGGCGCTTCGAGGCCGTGACCGCGCCGGGCGAAGCGGTGGGGATAATGCTGCCCAACGCCAATGGCGTGGTGCTGTCGTTGGTCGGCCTTCTCTCGGCGGGCCGGGTGGCGGCGATGATCAACTACACGGCCGGGCCTGCGAGCGTCACGGCCGCCGTGCGCACCGCCGTCATCCGCACCGTCATCTCCTCGCGCGCCTTCGTCGAAAAGGCCGATCTTGCCGATATCGTCGCCGCTGTCGAAAAGGGCGGCGCCAGGCTGCTGTGGCTGGAAGATGTCCGGACCAGCGTCACCGCGCTGGACAAGCTGGCCGCCGCCTTGCTGTGGCGTTTCCCGCTGCAGCGGCAGGATGCGGCCAAGCCGGGCGTGATCCTGTTCACCTCGGGCTCTGAGGGAACGCCGAAGGCGGTTGTCCTGTCGCAAAAGAACCTTCTCGCCAACGCCATGCAGGCCGAGGCGCGCATCACCATCTCGCCGGCCGATATCCTGCTCAACGTACTGCCGGTGTTCCATTCCTTCGGCCTGACGGGCGGCACCATCCTGCCGCTGGTCACCGGGGTAAAGCTGTTCCTCTACCCCTCGCCGCTCCACTACAAGATCATCCCCGAGATTGCGCGCAAGGTGAAACCGACGATCATGTTCGGCACCGACACCTTCCTCGCCAACTATGCGCRCACCGCCAAGGACGGCGACTTCTCCAGCCTGCGCTTCGTCGTCGCCGGCGCCGAGGCGGTGAAGCCGGAAACCCGCCGTGTCTATCGCGAGCGCTTCCAGGCCGAGATCATCGAAGGCTTCGGGCTGACCGAGGCCGCACCGGTGGTTGCCGTCAACACCGCGATCCATGGGCGCGACGGTACGGTCGGCCGGCTGTTGCCGGCCATGCGCATGAGGCTGGAGCCGGTCGAGGGCATCTCGGACGCCGGCCAGTTGTGGCTCGACGGACCCAACCTGATGATGGGCTACATGACCGCGGATCGTCCAGGTGAGCTGCAGCCGCTGAGCGGCTGGCACGACACCGGCGACATCGTCGCCGTCGACCGCGAAGGCTTCATCACCATACGCGGCCGCGCCAAGCGCTTCGCCAAGATCGCCGGCGAGATGGTGTCGCTGGGCGCGGTCGAGATGCTGGTGCAGTCGCTGTGGCCGGAAGAACGCCATGCGGCGGTGGCCGTACCGGACAAAAGGCGCGGCGAGCGCATCGTGCTGGTCACCACCGCCGACGATGCCAATCCCGAAGAGCTGCGCCAGTTCGGCAAGAAGGCTGGGGCGGCCGAACTGATGGTGCCCAACGACATCGTCAAGGTGGAGGAAATCCCGGTGCTGGGTTCCGGCAAGACCGATTATGTCTCGACCAGGAAGCTGGCGATCGACAGGCTGGGGCTGGGCGTGGCGGCCTGAGTCAGATCAAGGACTTCGGCGAACCTTCTAACCTATGTCCGAAGGCGGCACCTTCTCGCCTTCGAGCTTGGCGCGCTTGGAGTAGGCACGCACGGAAAACGGCAGAAAGATCAGGTAGCCCGCGACAGATGCCGTCAACGTGTACCAGGGATAGGTCATCAGCAAGAGGATGTAGAGCACCACGGCCAGGATGACCGGCAGGACCCTATCGCCCGGGATCTTGATGCTCTTGCCGGAATAGACCGGCAGCCGGCTGACCAGAAGGAAGGCGACCAGGATGGTGAAGCCGGTGGCGACGAAGGCGGCCGGGCGGCTTGGCTCCAGCCCGAGCCGCAGGAAAAACAGGTACATCGGAAGCATGACCAGCACGGCGCCCGCAGGCGCCGGCACGCCGACGAAATATTCCGACTGCCACAGCGGGCGCTCGGCTTTCTCGTCGTCGAGCACGTTGAAGCGGGCAAGCCTGAGCCCGCAGGCGATGGCGAACAGAAGGGCGGCGATCCAGCCCGGCGAGCCGGCGCGGTCGAGCAGGAAGGCATAAAGCACCAGGGCCGGCGCGACACCGAAATTGACGATGTCGGCCAGCGAATCCATCTGCGCGCCGAATTTGGAGGTCGCCTTCAGCATGCGCGCCAGGCGGCCATCGATGCCATCGAGAAAGGCGGCCAGCAGCACCATCACCACCGCCGTCTCGAAGCGGTCCTCGAAAGCAAAGCGGATGCCGGACAGGCCGGCGCAGATGGCAAGCACGGTGACGAGGTTGGGAAGCACCATGCGCATCGGGATCTCGCGGATGCGCGGACCACCGCTGGCATGGGCCTCGAACTTCTTGAAGGGGGCGCCCAAGGCTCAGGAAATCCTGACCAGAGGAGTGCCGGCGACGACGCCGAATTCGGCGAGCACGGTTTCACCGCCGACCGCCGTCTGGCCAACGGCAACGCGCGGGGTCGCGGCCAAAGGCAGGAAGACGTCGACGCGCGAGCCGAAGCGGATCAGGCCGAAACGTTCGCCGGTGCCGATCGAAGAGCCGGCCTCGGCCCAGCAGACGATACGCCGCGCCACCAGGCCGGCGATCTGGACGGCCGCCACCGTGCCATTGGGGCTCTCGATGACCAGCCCGTTGCGTTCGTTTTCGGTGCTGGCCTTGTCGAGTTCGGCGTTGAGGAATTTTCCGGGCCGATGTTCGATCTTGGCGATGCGGCCGCGTACCGGCGAGCGATTCACATGGCAGGAAAAGACGTTCATGAACACCGAGATACGCGTCATCTCGACATTGCCGAGGCCGAGCTCGCGCGGCGGCACGGCCGGGCCGACCGCCGAGATGATGCCATCGGCCGGGCTCACCACCAGGCGGTCATCGACCGGCGTGACGCGTTCGGGGTCGCGGAAGAAATAGACGCACCAGGCCGTCAGGATCAGGCCGATCCAGAACAGGACCGAGGAGAAATAGCCAAGGAAAAGCGTCGCCGCGCCAAAGGCCGCGATGAAGGGATAGCCTTCGCGATGGATCGGTACGAACGCGTTCTTGACCGTGTCGACAAGGCTCATGGAGTGGGAGCAGTCCCTGTTTCAGGTCCGGCCTCAATAACTGAAAGCCCCCTTCGCCGCAACGCAACAATCGGCAAAGCCGCATTGGCTGCGGCTGGCGGGCGCGACGACAAGTCGTCGTCACGCGGCGCCAACGCCCTACCGGCAATCTTTCCTGAACGAAATAACAAAGCGGCTGTCGGAAAGAAGACCCCTCGCCCGTCCTTGGTGAGACAGATCCACAAGGAGTTCCTCAATGCCGATACAATCGGTCTCCGTACCACATCTAGTCACCGCTGGCCTCGCCTTCGGGGAATCGCCGCGCTGGCATAGCGGACGGCTGTGGGTCTGCAACTGGGGCACCGGCGAGATCATCGCGGTCGATGTGCACGGCAATCGCGAAATCATGCTCACCGTGCCGGCCGTCCTGCCCTACTGCATCGACTGGCTGCCGGATGGACGGCTGCTGGTCGTCTCGGGCCGGGAGGGCCTGCTGTTGCGGCAGGAAGCCGATGGCAAGCTCGTCACCCATGCCGATCTGCGCGGCCTGTCGAAGAGCCCGTGGAACGAGATCGTCGTCGACGCGCGGGGCAACATCTATGTCAATGGCGGTGGGCCGGCGCCGGCTGCCGGTGCGTATCTCGGCCCGGGCACCATCGTGCTGATCACACCGGACGGCGCGGTACGGCAAGTGGCCGACAACATTGCCTTTGCCAATGGCATGGCGGTGACCCCGGACAACAGGGCGCTGATCCTTGCCGAATCCCACGCCAACCAGCTGACCGCCTTCGATATCGCCGCCGACGGCAGCCTGTCCAACCGACGCGTCTGGGCCAAACTCGATGGCTACCCCGACGGCATCTGCCTCGATGCCGAAGGCGCGATATGGTATGCGGATGTTCCCAACAAGCACTGCGTGCGCGTGCGCGAAGGCGGCGAGGTGCTGCAGACTGTCACCGCCGATCGCGGCTGCTTTGCCTGCATGCTGGGCGGCGCGGACAGGCAAACGCTGTTCATCGTCGCCGCCGAGTGGCGCGGCTTCGAGCACATGGTCAGCGATATCAGAACCGGCCAGGTGCTCGGCGTCGAAACGCCTGCACCTGGCGTCGGCTGGCCCCGTTAAAGCGCGCCGCGTCGGCGCGCTTTTGTCCATGTCGTCATCCCAAAACCGTTACCCGCCTTTGGGCGACGTGCATCAAGCCTCGGGAATCCGCTGATAGTTGGCGATGTCGGCGCGCACGCCCAGGCGCGCGATCGTCTCCTGCGGGTTGAAGGCGACGCGCTCATGTGCTGCCTTGACGATCGGCACGACCTTGTCGACGGCCGCCTGGCTCTCCCATTCGACGATCGTCACCAGGTTGAATTCGCCCGGCCCCGAAAATTGCTCGAGCAGGAAATCCTGTACGAAGCCCTGCTGCTGGCGCAGCAATTCATGAGTCGTCCTGACCTTGACGAGGATCTCCTCGCGGGCGGCGGCCGGGACGACGAACTTGTCCACCCTGAACACGCTGCCGCCGTCAACAGTCTGATTTATGTCGTTCATTTCGATTGTTCCGTTCCTGGATAATGGTGTTTTCGGGCTCCAGGAACGGCGTACAATCTCAACTTAAGTTGAGGTCAAGCAGAAAAATCAATTTACCTCCGACGTCCGCCGGCGAACGATGACGCCAAGCTCGTCGCCCTCGCGGGCTAGGCGCAGGCGCTCCTCGGCTTCGGTCGCCTCGCGCTGGCGATCCCACATTGAGGCATAGAGGCCGTGCTTGCGCATCAGTTCGACATGGGTGCCGCGTTCGGCGATCTGACCGTCCTTCAGCACAATGATCTCATCGGCGGAAATCACCGTCGACAGACGGTGGGCAATCACGATGGTGGTGCGCCCCTTGCTGACCAGATCGAGCGCGGCCTGGATCTCCTGCTCGGTGTGACTGTCCAGCGCCGAGGTGGCTTCGTCGAGCATCAGGATCGGCGGCGCCTTCAGGATGGTGCGGGCAATCGCCACGCGCTGCTTCTCGCCGCCCGAGAGCTTCAGCCCGCGCTCGCCCACCATCGATTTGTAGCCGTCCGGCAACTTCTCGATGAACGGCCCGATCTGGGCGARTTCCGCGGCCTTGCGGACCTCCTCCTCGCTCGCGCCGACGCGACCGTAGCGTATGTTGTAGGCGATGGTGTCGTTGAAGAGCACCGTGTCCTGCGGCACCATGCCGAGCGCCGCGCGCAGGCTGTCCTGAGTGACATCCCGGATATCCTGGCCGTCGATCAGCACCTGGCCCGCCTGCACGTCGTAGAAGCGGAACAGCAGCCGCGAAATGGTCGACTTGCCGGCGCCCGATGGCCCGACAATGGCAACCGTCTTGCCGGCCGGCACCTCGAAGGAAACACCCTTCAGGATCTTGCGGTTCGGATCATAGGAGAAATGCACGTCGCGGAACTCGACCTTGCCAGCGCCGACGGTAAGCGGCCTGGCGTCGGGCTTGTCGACGATCTCCTGCGGCACGTCGAGCAGGTCGAACATGTGTTCGATGTCGGTGAGGCCCTGGCGGATTTCACGGTAAATGAAGCCGATGAAGTTGAGCGGCACGGAAAGCTGCACCAGCATGGCGTTGATGAAGACGAAATCGCCGACGGTCTGGGTGTGGGCCTGCACCTCCAGCGCCGACATGCACATGACGACGACCGTGCCGAGGCCGAAGATGACGCCTTGGCCAAAATTCAGCCAGCCGAGCGAGGTCCAGGTCTTGGTGGCGGCGACCTCGTAGCGTGCCATCGAGCGGTCGAAACGGTCGGCCTCCATGCGCTCATTGGTGAAATATTTGACCGTCTCGAAATTGAGCAGCGAGTCGATCGCCTTAGTGTTGGCGTCGGTGTCGCTGTCGTTCATGTCGCGGCGGATCGAAATGCGCCAGTCGCTCGCCTTGACCGTGAACCAGACATAGAGCCAGACGGTGACTGCCACCACGGCCACATATTTCCAGCCATAKGTGAAACCGAATATGCCGGCGGTCAGCGCGAATTCGAGGATGGTCGGCGCGGTGTTGAGCATGATGAAGCGCACGATCGTCTCGATGCCCTTGGTGCCGCGCTCGATGATGCGCGACAGGCCGCCGGTGCGGCGCTCCAGATGAAAGCGCAGCGACAGCTGGTGCATGTGAACGAAGGTGCGGAACGCAAGCTGGCGCACCGCATGCTGGCCGACGCGGGCGAACAGCGCATCGCGCAGCTGATTGAAACCGAGCTGGACGAGCCTGAGCACATTGTAGGCGATGACCAGCATGACAGGAGCAAGCAGGAAAGACGGCAGCGGCGGGGGCGTTTTTGAGCCACCCGCCAATGCATCGGTTGCCCATTTAAAGAAATAGGGACCGGTAACCAGCGTCAGCTTGGCAACGACCAGCAGCAGTGTTGCCCAGGTGACTCGCGCTCTGAGATCGGCACGGTCGGCTGGCCACATATACGGCCAGAGGTTGCGCAATGTGGTGAGGGTTGAGGTGTCGGCGGAGACGGTTTTTTCGGCCACTTTTCTTGCCTTTTGGGTGAGAGGGTCAGCGGCCGGAGCAGCAGGAATTGACGAGGGCGTTCAGCGATGCCGATACATCGGCAAGGGCTGCGCGATCAACGGCATAGCGGGAGCGCTGGCGGTCGGGCTCGAAGCGGACCAGACCGGCCTCGACCAGGATTTTCAGATGCTGCGAGACGGTCGACTGCGCCAGATCGAAACGGTCGACGACCTCGCGGCAACAGCAGGAATTGCTGGCCGAGAGGTGCTTCAGTATCTCGATGCGTGCCGGATGCGACAACGCCGCAAATCGCGCTGCGACAGCACGGCTGTCGGAGATGCGGCCGGGTGGAGCGCTGGCCGCGCGGTCTGGTTCAAGGGTGGATTCTGTCATCGTTCATCGGCGATAGACGATGGATGGCATCGCCGCAAGCTACTCTTCCGGGTAGATCGGACGGCGGCTCGTGCTCAGGGACGGATCACTCGATCCCTGGAATAGCGGCAACCTGTTCCCCCAGAAACTCGACCAGCAGACGGACCCTTGCGACGCCCGCACGCTCTGGGACGATCAACATGTTCAGCGGAACGGACGGCAGCGCATAATCCTCCAGGATCGTCTCGAGCAAGCCCGCCGCCAGAAGATCGTCAACCAGCCATCGATGCGCCGGCGCGATCCCGCGAGCGGCGATCATGGCCTGCCTTGCGGCAAGTCCGTGATCGATACGCAGCCGCCCCGCGAAAGGTACCGTATGGCGTTCGCCGCCAGAGCCTTGCAAAACAAGCGTCTCGCTGCCCGCCACGTTCGACATGCGGATGCCCTCATGCCGAGACAGATCGGAGGGAACGGCTGGTCGTCCCCGCGCCGCCAGATAATCCCGAGAGGCCACGAGGAGGCGCCGCGACTGGCCGAGGGCCCGCAGCTTCAACGAGCTGTCCGTGAGCGGCCCCAGCCGAAGCGCGATATCCACGCCCTCGCGGACGAGGTCCACCCGCTCATCCGTGAGGCTGAGGTCGACCCCAATGTCGGGATGACGGTCCTGGAAAGCGAAGATCAGCCGGCTGACGTGCAAGACACCGAAAGCCGCCGTGCAGCTTATCCGGATCGTGCCGGCGGGCGCGCCGCGCGTGCCCCGGGCCTCGTCGCTGGCCTGTTCGACGAGGCGCAGGATCTGGACGCTGTTGGCATAATAGCGGCTGCCTTCGGCGGTCATCGTGACCCGCCGGGTCGTCCGGCTGAGCAAGGGCACGCCGACCGCCTCCTCGAGCTCGCGCAGGTGCCGCGTGATCGTCGACTGCCCGACACCAAACTCCCGCGCGACCGCCGACAGGCTGCCCCGCTCGGCCACGCGAATGAAGGTGCGCATGCGCTCGAATGTAATGTCTGACTTATCCATTATTCGGCATAATATTATGCATTACCTGCATATAGTGGATTGACCAGCCTTTGGCTACCTTCCCGTCAGCTTCCTCAATATTGGATCTGACCCATGAAAGTCCTGCTTGTCTTCGCCCATCCTGAATCACGCTCGCTGAGCGGCGCTCTTCGCGACGTCGCCATAAGGGAACTCGAGGCTCAAGGGCATGAGGTGCGCGTATCGGACCTCTACGCCGATGGCTGGAAGTCCGAGGTCGATCGCGCCGACTTCCCATCACTGGAACCCGGTGCGCGCTTCATCCCGGTCGCGGCTTCCAAGAACGGGTTCGAGGCCAACACGCTGACCGCAGATGTCAAGGCCGAGATCGAGAAGCTGCTGTGGGCCGACACCTTGATCCTGCAATTCCCGCTCTGGTGGTTCGCTATGCCGGCGATCCTCAAGGGCTGGGTCGACCGGGTGTTCGCCTACGGATTCGCCTATGGCGTTGGAGAGCATAGCGATCGGCGCTGGGGCGATCGCTATGGCGAGGGGACCCTGGTTGGGAAACGCGCGATGCTGATCGTCACCGCTGGGGGCTGGGAAGAGCACTTTACACCGCGCGGGATCAACGGGCCTATCGACGACCTGCTGTTCCCGATCAATCACGGGATCCTCTACTACCCCGGATACGACGTGCTTCCGCCGTTCGTGGTCTACAAGGTCGATCGTCTCGACGAGACCGGCTTCGAGCCCGTGGCTGCACAACTACGTGACAGGATGCGGACATTGGCGACGACGCCGCCCATCCCATACCGTCGGCAAAATGGCGGAGACTATCTCATCCCGAGCATGAATCTCCGCCCTGAACTCGGCGATCCCGGTGCAAACGGTTTCGCGCTTCACTCCAACCAGGCAGGCGACGCCAGTTGATCGATGTCGGCTTCTACTTCGTCTTGGCCGGCGCCGTCGTCGCCTGTTCGCCCATTGCCTTGAGGTCGGCGGCTTCGCCTTCCTTGGACTTTTGCGGGACCTTGAACACCTGGCCGGGCCAGATGCGGTCGGGATCCCTGATCTGGTCCTGGTTGGCGAGGTAGATGGTGGAATAGCGCACGCCATGACCGTAGACGCGTCGCGAAATCCGCCACAGCGTGTCATTGCGACGGATGATGACGGCGCCGTCGGCATGTTCGAGCTTGGGCGCCACGACCTCCGGCACGTCGCCTGGCGGCGTGGCCGCGGCGACGACGGCAGGAGCCTCGGTGGCGGGTGCGGCCGGCGTCGCCGGTGCCGTCCCGGCGGGTGCGGCGGCAACGGCCGGCGCCGGTGCGGCAGGGGCAGGTGCCGGAGCGACAGGCGCTTCGGCGGCCGCCGGTGCGGCCGGCTTGGTTTCTGCCGGCTTGGTCCCGCCGGGCGCCACGGCGGCGACCGCTTCGCCCGGCTCGCGCTCGAACGGCACGGCGGCGCGGGCCACAACCTTCACGCCGTCGGCATCGAGACCGTCGACACGGATGGTGTAGCTGCCGACGGGAATGTCGCGCTTCGCTTCGACGAGGAAATGACCGTCCGGCGATGTCTGCGCGTCACCGAGCAGGATGTCATTGGCATAGGCGCGCACCTTGCGACCCGGATCGGCGAGGCCGGCGACGAAGATCTTGTTGCCGTCGATCTCGACCGCCTCGACGACGATTTTTGGCTCGGCCACGACTGCGGCGGGCGGTGTTGCCGGCGCGGCGGGAGCCGGAGCAGCCTCGACGACGGCCGGGGCCGGTGCGGCGGGCGCCGGAGCTGCGGGCACTTCAGCCGCCGGAGCAGCCGGAGCGGCGGCCTGATCGCCGGTGGCAGGTGCCGCCGGTTTGGTCTCGGGCGCGGGCACCGTCAGCAGTTCGGCCGGCTTGCCCGGCTCCTCGACCATGGCCAGTACCTGGCCGGCGGCATTCTTGGGAACCGAAACGACGGCGGTCTGCACCGAGACGGTCACCACCGTGCCGACCGCCGAACGCAGGGCAATTGTGTAGTCGCCAGGCTTCAGTGGATCGTCGAGCACGATGACGAAAGCGCCATCGGGGCCAGCCACGGTCGAGCCAAGCACGGTCGAGCCGTTCAGGATCTCGACCTTTGAATTGGGCGTGGCATTTCCGGCAATGACGATCGAACCATTGCCCTCTACGCGCACGACATCGAAAGTCGGCGCGATCGGGCCGGCCGCCGCGGGTGCGGCTGGTGCAGGTGCTGCCGGAGCCTCTGTCGCGGGCGCGGCTGGAGCAGTCGCCTGCGGCGCGGCGGCGGGAGCAGCCGGTACCGCTGGCGCCGGCAGTCGCCCTTCCGTGCCGGGGTCGGCCGGTTTCGGCGCCTCGGGCCGCGTCAAGGCCGCGACCTTCGCCGGCGGCGTTGGATGAAGATACGGGTCGAGTGCGCCCGATATATAGGCGGTCCCCGCGGCCGCAACGGTCCCACCCGCCGCGAACAGGAACGCCTTCAATGGATTAATTGCCATATTTCCCTACCCCTTAGCCACCTAACGCCGGTCTAGCGTGTTTTGCCAAAGCCGACAAGAAAAAGCCCACCCCGGGGCTTGACCACGCTTTCAGACCCAATCACCAATCATCCGTATGAACACGATTCGATCCGTCTGCGTCTATTGCGGCTCGTCTCCGGGCCGTAATGAAATCTATGCGAAGGCCGGGCACCTGCTCGGACGCTCGATTGCCAGAGCGGGCCTGCGGCTGGTCTATGGCGGCGGCACCAAAGGCATTATGGGCGCCGTCGCCGAAGGCGCGCTCAAAGCTGGCGGCAAGGTGACGGGCATCATTCCCCGCTTCCTGATCAACAGGGAAGCAACCGAAACCGCGCTCGACCGGCTCGATGAGTTGCTGATCACCGACAACATGCACGAGCGCAAGCACAAGATGTTCGAGAAATCCGACGCCTTTGTGGCGCTGCCCGGCGGCATCGGCACCGTCGAGGAAATCGTCGAGATCATGACCTGGGCACAACTCGGCCATCACCGCAAGCCGATCGTCTTCGGCAATATCAACGGATTCTGGGATCCGATGACGGCGTTGCTTGATCACATGACGGCAGAGGGCTTCATCCACACCGCGCAACGGGTCAAGCCGCTGGTCGTCAACGACCCGGAGGCCATCGTCGCCGCCATTATGGTGGCGGGCTCCTCCGTCGACGCCCCGACCGAGGGCGTGCAGTCGGTGATCGACAAGATGTAAGGGAATAAGACAGTAGGGCAGTAAGGCGGTAGCGAAAGACAGCACCTACTGCCCTACTGCCCTACTGCCCTACTGCCCTACTGCCCTACTGCCCTACTGCCCTACTGCCCTACTGCCTTCCGCAAATCCCCAATCACCGCACGCTTGTCCTGCCGGCGCCAGGCGAGATAGATCGCCACGCTGCGCTTGAACCAGGGAAGGTCGCGGAAGACTACACCCGGCGGCGCGGCGCTTCGCAGGCTTTCCTGCACCGTTGCCAGGCCCAGCCCCGCGCTGACGAGGCCAAGCGAGGTCAAGGGATCGGCTGTCTCATAGGCGATGTCGGGCACGAAGCCGGCCTCGATGCAGGCGGCCAGGAACTGGCCGCGGTTGGTGTCGGCGGGCTGGCGCACCACGGTGATCCAGGTGCGTCCGTCGAGATGATGCGGGCTGATGTCGGCGACAGCCGTGAGCGCATCACCCTCGGGTATCGCCAGCACCAGCGGCTCGCGGCGGACCAGCACCGAGGCAATTTCGGGATAGTCGGCCGGCGGCGGCGAATAGACCAGGCCGAGGTCGAGCGTGCGCTGACGCAGCCCTTCCAGCTGCGCGGCGGAGCGCAGGCTCATCAGGCTGAGATGCAATTGCGGCCGCTCTCGGCGGAATTGCCTGAGCATGCCGGCGACCAGCCCGGCATGCACCGCGCCCTCGACATAGCCGATGGCGAGACGGCCGACCGCGCCGCTGGCGAGGTTGCGGCCGAATTCCTCCACGCGTTGCGCATTGGCGAGCAGCGCGCGGGCTTCGGTGAGGAAGGCGCGGCCCTCGGCGTTGAGATGAACCCGCTGCTTTGCCCTCTCGAACAGGGCAACGCCCAGTTGGTCCTCGAGCTGCATGATCTGTCGGCTGAGCGGCGACTGCGAAATATGCAGGATTTCGGCGGCACGGCCGACATTGCCGGTTTCGGCGACGGTGATGAAGTAGCGGAGCTGGCGCAGGTCGAACATTTTTATCCCAGGCTTTGCGTCCCTAAGGGTCTCAACTTTAGCCTAATCAGTCTTGGACAGTCTGACCAGCGACGGGGATAGTCGGCCATCCAACCAAAGGAGACCGACATGCAATTCTTTGCCCTTCTCGCCCGCAACACCGCGAAGTTCGGCGACGCCGACTTTGCGCCGCTTCTGCCCGGCGAGGCCGAACAGCGCCGCACCCTCTACGCCGAAGGCGCGGTACGCCAGGTCTGGAACCGTGGCGACATTCCCGGCAGTGGCATGATGTTCGAGGCGGTCGACGACGCCGAAGTGCGCGGCCATCTCGCCACCTTGCCGCTGGTCAAGGCCGGTATGATGGACATCGCCGCCATCGTGCCGCTCAACCCCTACCCCGGATTTGGGCCGAAGCGCTGAACCGCATCGGACGGCGTGGCCGGCGGCGCTCTGGGCCGGCCGCCGGTCGAGCGGCGGTTCGGGGCCTTGGGGACGCTCCGGCGATTTCCATTTGCGACGAGTTTCCTGATTGGTTATCGGGGAGATGGGCAAAGGGGAGTTGACGGTGGCGGACAGAAGAGGCGGCGATGCGGAGCGCGTTCCACGCGCATCCGTCGTCATGACCGTCTATACGGACCAGCGCTTTCTCGATGCCGCGGTCAACAGCGTCCTGACCCAGGAATTCGACGATCTCGAGCTCATCATCGTTGATGACGGGACCGGCGAGGACGCGGTCTTCCAGGCGCTGGCACGTCGCGATCGGCGCATCCGGCTGGTCATCAATCCGACCAATCTCGGCACCGCCGCTGCCGCAAACCGGGGGATCGAGGCGGCCCGGGGCGAGATCATCCTGCGCCTTGACGCGGACGATATCGCCGAGCCCGCGCATGTCGGGCGACTGGTCGCGGCGCTGGACGAGAACAGCGAACTTGGCCTCGTCGGACACGCGGTGATGCTGATCGACGAGACCGACCGCGTCGTCGGTGCGCAGCACATGCCGGAGACGGATCTAGAGATCCGGTGGACGATCCTCTTCCACAACCCCTTCTATCATTCCACGATTGCCTACCGCCGCGGCTGCTTCGAGGCCGCCGGGCGCTACAGGATCGATGAGCTGGTCTCGCAGGACCATTATCTCTGGTTCGACATGCTGCCTTTGTGCCGGGCGCGAAATCTTGCCGAGCCGTTGACGCGCTACCGACTGAACACACTCGGGCTGACCGCGACAAATGCAACGAATGCCCGCAATCGCACGCATTCGATTCGCCAGGCATCATGGGCACGCCTCGGCCTGACCTATGACCTTTATGACGACGCTTTGGCCCAGGACCTGACCCGATTTATCCGCGGGCACGTCATCGCCGTCGACCGACGCGCTGTCGCCTACGGCAAGTTGGTTGGCGTGCTCAAGGCCTTTCTCGCAGCGTCACGGCCCTTCGCGCGCACGGAGGATGCGGTTGCGGCAAGGCAGCTGGCCCATGATATTGTCGCGCGCATGCTCGCCAACCCGCCGGCAGGTCCCAAGGAGATGCTGCGGATCTGCCGTCTGTGCTGGCCGCTCGACTGGCGCGGCGTAACCGGTGCGGTGACAAGATGGCTGGCGATTGAGCTCAAGGCGTGGTTGCCCAAACTCAACCGGTCCCGGACCAATTGACGAGGAGCAGGATTCTGAAAACCGAAGGCGCCGTCCCTGCCGCAAAGAGTGAGAATTATGGATCCTGACTATTCCGCGTGGTTTGCCGGCAAGAGCCTTTCGACCGATTGGACTTCGCGCTTCTTTTCCCTCTGGGCTACACTGTTCCAGCCGCGACGCGACGAAGCCCTCGACATTCTGGAAATCGGCTCCTGGGAAGGCCGGTCGGCGATCTTCTTTCTCAACTATTTCAGCAAATGCCGGCTGACGTGCATCGATACGTTCGCCGGCAGTCCCGAACATGCCCTGCGCCACAAATGGAGCGCCCAGCTTGCGCATGTCGAGCAGCGCTTCGACAGCAATCTCGCCGCGTTCGGCAAACGGTTCGAGAAGATCAAAAGTCCCTCGTCCCAGGCGTTGGCCCGCCTGATCACCGACGAGCGGCGTTTCGACCTCGTCTATGTCGACGGCAGCCATCACAGTGCCGACGTCCAGTCGGATGCCGTGTTCTCCTGGCCGATGGTGCGGGACGGCGGGATCGTCATTTTCGATGATTACGAATGGACGTTCTTTGCCGACGAAGTCGCACGTCCAAAACTCGGGATCGACAGTTTCCTTTCGGTGCATGCCGGCCAGTACCGCGAGCTGTACCGAGGAGAACAAATCATCATCCAGAAGATCGGCGTCGCCAGAAGTGAGCGCCCGGCAATTCCTCATCGACCATCTTCTGTCCCGCGCGAGGAACCCGTCAACAGACCCCAGACTGAAAGCAAAGTCGAGTTTGTGCTCGTTGCCGAAGCGGGCATTCTCGAAGCACAGGCCCTGCTGCTTTGCGAGAGCATCAGGTGTTTCGCCGGCTCTTTTTCACGGTCCCAGATAACGGCGGTTTCGCCCAGAAGCAGCCATCGTCCCTCGCCGTCGACGATAGACCGGTTCGAGCAGTTGGGCGTGGAGTATCTGGCCATCGAGATCGACAGCTGCTGTCCGCAATATGGTCCATCGTACCGGATACATTCCCTGGCTCATGCCGAAAAACGGCCCGGGCCGCCGGTCATTATCCAGCTTGACAGCGATGCGGTCTTCATCGCCGAGCCCGATTTTTCGTTGGGCACATGTTCCGCCGCCGCCCGCCCGGTGGACAGCAAGGGAATGTGCACGACAGGCCCTGATGATCCATTCGATCCGTACTGGAGGCAGCTATGCGCCCTAGCCGGTGTCGACTACGAGCACCTGCCCATCGTGCGCACGAGCGACAACGGCCTGGCTGTGCGTGCCAGCTACAATGGCGGGCTCATCGCCGCCAGAAGGGCGAGCGGCCTCTTCCAGCGCACCGAGGATATCTTCAGGAAGCTGGTTTCCGCCAATATGAAGCCATGGGCCGGCGCGGAACCGACCTACAACACCGGGACCGGCATTCTGCAGGGAGCGGCCACCGCCTTCTGGGGCACGAGCCAGGCTGCCTTCTCGCTGGCGGCCGTTGCCGGCAACCACTCCGTGCGGCTTTTGCCGGCAACCCATAATTTTCCGCTTCACAACTTCAACCCAGCCACGGCGCCAGACCCGGCCCGGCTGGCTCATATTCATTACCATGGACTGTTTAGCGAGGATTCAGCCGCCCCGAACCCGATCCTGGACGGAACGTTGGCGCTGCCTGCGGGAATATGCGAATGGCTCGAAGCCAGGTTGCCGTTGCGCGAGACCCCGCCGCCTGTAACGCCGATACCGGGCCGCGAGCGCCGTTCCCGGAGAAAAGCGATCCTCGTGCTTGGAATGCACCGCAGCGGGACCTCGATGCTTGCCGGCACACTGGCCGCATTGGGGTCGGCCCATCCCAAAAAGCCACTGCGCGCCGACGACAACAATCCCAAGGGGTACTGGGAAAGCACCCCGCTCAATTTCGCCAACGATGAGTTGCTCGCGGAGGCCGCCTCTTCGTGGCATGACTGGCGGCCACTCGATCCGCAATGGCTGCAATCGCGGGCGGCGGAGCGGCACCGCCACAAGATCAAGGCGATCCTTGCAAGCGAGTTCGGCGACGAACCGCTGTTCTTCATCAAGGATCCCCGGATCTGCCGGTTCGTTCCATTCCTGTCGTCGATCCTTGCCGAGATGGAGGTCGACCCGGTAGCACTGCTTCCGCTGCGCAATCCCCTCGAGGTCGCCTACTCGCTGCAACGGCGGGATGGATTGCCGCTGGCGAAATCGCTTTTGCTCTGGCTCAGGCACGTGCTCGAGGCGGAATTTCATTCGCGACACATGCCGCGTTGTTTCATTCGCCACGAACGTTTCCTGATCGACTGGCGACATCATGTCGAGCGCGCGGCAGAGAAGACCGGCATTGCCTGGCCGACACGCTCCGACGCGGCGGAAACCGAGATAGAACTTTTCCTGACAGCGGACCTGCATCGCGAACGGGCAACGGCCGGGGACTTGCAGAGCCATCCGGATGTGACACCGCTGATCCGCACCGCCTACGACATTCTATGCGCCATGGCGGACGACGGCGACAGCCAGAAATTGCGCTCCGAGCTGGACCTGATGCGGGCAAGATTCGATGACGCATGCACTGTCGCGGGCGCCGCGGCGGCCGCCGAAGCCGAACATTTGCGCGGCGAGCGCGATGCAATCAGCGGCGCCTACCACGAGCTCGACCTCGAACGAAACGCATTGGTGCATGATCGGGACAATCTCATTGCCGAACGCACGGCGCTGCTGGCGTCGTCCAGCTGGCGATTGACAGCCCCGTTGCGGTGGCTGCAGCGCCCGTTCATGCGCCGAAAATGACGTCAACTGCGCTTCGAGGCCTCCCCCTGCTCGACAGACTGTGATCGGCTGTCAAGAAACCGTCACACGGAACCGGGTTCGCGCGTGCTAGAAATTTCGGTCAGGCGCCGCCGTGCGGCGCTGCGTCCGAAACCCGCATCTGGCATTGCCCATGGATACCGCCCTCGCCCCGGAAGGCACCGACCTGTCGCCTTATCTTCCCGATGAGCACGGGCTGTTCTTCACCTATCATTTCACCACCGAGGGCCTGCGGACCAAGGACGCCGGCGCCGCGCACTGGACATGGCGCAGCTACCAGATCACCGATCTGCATGCCCGCCAGGAAATTGCCGCCGAGAAGGCTCTGCCGGCCCCAGCGCGCGATGCTTTCCTCGCCCCCAGCCATGGCTGCCACATCGACTACGAGGATGACTGGCTCTTTGGCGACCTGCCGGACCTCAGGCACGATTTTTCAGAGGCGCGCGGACTCGTCCATTTCCGCTTCGCCTTCAACGACACGATGCTGATCGGCGCCCGCAAGCAGCCTCTGGAATCGGTCGATGCGGTCCGCAAGGCGGTGGAGAATGGATCGCGGAAATTCCGCTCGCCGGCGGACCTGATCGAGGCGGTCATTGGTCAGTCGCTCGACGGCATGGCGGGCGAACTCAGCAAGCTCGGCGACACGCTCGACGGCATCGAGGATCGCGTCGTGCGCGATGCGTGGCACAATGAACGCCAATCGCTGGTCGAGGCGCGCCGGCAACTGGTGGTGATCCACAGGCAGATGGCGACGCTGACCAATCTGTTCCGGCATCTCGACCATTCGCATCGCGACGAGTTGCCTGAACCGATCAATGACATGGCGGCCAGACTCTCGCATCGGGCACTCACCCTCTACAATGACGGCGAGCAGTTGCAGGCACGCACGAGGTTGTTGCAGGACGAACTGATGGCGAAACTGACGATGCAGTCGAACCAGCTTCTCTATGTTCTCTCCGTCATGACGGCGGTGTTGTTGCCGATGACCATCATCTCGGGCCTGTTCGGCATGAATGTCGGCGGGCTGCCCTTGGTCGACACGCCGATGGGCTTCTGGGTGGTGACGGCGGTCTCGCTGCTGATCGCCGGAGTGACCTACCTGTTCGTCAGGCGGCTCGGACGGATGTAGCGGCCGCCCGGCGGGCGGTGACCAGCATCGACCAGGAATATATCGCCAGCGCCGTCCAGATCAGGGCAAATGCGATGGCCTGTGCCGTGCCGAACGGCTCGTCGAAGATCAGAACCGCAATCAGGAACACCATGGTCGGCGCGATGTACTGCATGATGCCGATGGTGGAGAGGCGCAAAAGCTTGGCGCCGAACGCGAACAAAAGCAGCGGCACCGACGTGACCGGGCCGCAGCCGATCAGCAACGCCGTATCGATGCCGGTGCTGGACACGATGTGGTCCTGTCCCGTCCCGATCAGGTAGACGATATAGCCAAGGGCCGGCACGGACAGCAAAAGCACTTCGAGCAGAAAGCCCTGGCTTGGGCCGATCGGCAGCGTCTTGCGGAAGAAGCCGTAGGCGGCGAAGGAAAACGCCAGCGCCAGCGACACCCAGGGCAGCTTGCCGCCCTCGATTGTCAGCACCGTGACGGCGACCGTCGCCAGCACCACCGCCGCGATCTGCAGACGGTCAAGCCGCTCGCCAAGCAGCAGCGCGCCGACAACGACGCTGACCAGTGGGTTGATGTAATAGCCGAGCGCGGTCTCGACGGTGCGGTCGACGGCGATCGCCCAGACATAGATGCCCCAGTTGACCGAGATCAGCGCCGCCGTCAGCGCCGCCATGGCAATGGTGCGGGGCGACCGGATTGCAGCCTTGAAGTCCGCCGTGCGACCGGCCCAGACCAGAACCGCGGCGGCGATCGGCACGGACCAGACGATGCGGTGCGCGATCACCTCGGCAAGCGGCAGATGCGCCACCGCCTTCATGTAGAAAGGCAGCAACCCCCACAAGAGATAGGCGCCCAGCGCCAGCAGGAAGCCGCGACGGGCCTTTGACTCTGCGTCCAGGGTAATTGCTTCAGTGACCATGGCCCAACGCTATGGCCCAGTAATCTTGGCAAGACCATCACAAAGTTCTGATGGATCAATGGACTTCCGCTGATGGTTCAACCTTATTCGGCCGCAACCAGCCCAGCCATGTCGCGGTTCTTCATCAGCTTGTAGATGATCGAATCCATCAGCGCCTGGAACGAAGCATCGATGATGTTTTCCGACACGCCGACCGTCCACCAGCGCGCACCGGTGCCGTCATGCGATTCGATCAGGACGCGGGTGATGGCCTCGGTACCGCCATTGAGGATACGCACCTTGAAGTCGGCGAGCTCGAGGTCGACGATCTCGCCCTGGTATTTGCCGAGATCCTTGCGCAGCGCGATGTCGAGCGCGTTGACCGGGCCATGCCCTTCCGCCACCGACATCTTCTCCTCGCCGTCGACCTCGACTTTCACGATCGCTTCCGAAACCGTCTTCAGTTGGCCGTTGGCGTCGAAGCGGCGCTCGACCATGCAACGGAACGAGGTGACGTTGAAGAATTCCGGCAGGCCGTGCAGCATCTTGCGGGCCAAGAGCTCGAAGGATGCATCGGCACCCTCATAGGCGTAGCCTTCGGCCTCACGCTCCTTGACGACCGATATCAACGCGTCGAGCCGGTGATCGTCCCTGGGCACCTCGATGCCGCGCCGCTTCAACTCGGCGAGGAAATTGGCCTTGCCGCCCTGGTCGGAAACCATGACGCGGCGGCGATTGCCGACGGATTCCGGCGGCACATGCTCATAGGTCGCCGGCTCCTTGGCCAGCGCCGAGGCGTGGATGCCGGCCTTGGTGGCGAAAGCCGAGGCGCCGACATAGGGCGCCTGCGCTTCCGGGGCACGGTTCAGCAATTCATCGAAGGCGCGCGAGAGGCGCGAAATGCCGGTCAGCGCCTCGGCCGAAATACTCGTCTCGAAGCGATCGGCGAAGGCCGGCTTCAGCGCCAGCGTCGGCACGATCGAGATCAGATTGGCGTTGCCGCAGCGTTCTCCGATGCCGTTCAACGTGCCCTGGATCTGCCGCACGCCGGCCTCGACCGCGGCCAGGGAATTCGCCACCGCCTGGCCGGTATCGTCATGGGCGTGGATGCCCAGATGATCGCCGGGGATACCCGAGGCGATGACCTTGCCGACGATGGCGCGGACCTCCGATGGCTGCGTGCCGCCATTGGTGTCGCACAACACCACCCAGCGCGCACCGGCGTCGTAGGCCGTCCTGGCACAGGCCAGCGCATAGTCGGGATTGGCCTTGAAGCCATCGAAGAAATGCTCGCAGTCGACCAGTGCTTCCTTGCCAGAAGCGACAGCGGTTTCGACCGAAGTCTTGATCGACTCCAGATTCTCCTCGTTGGTGCAGCCGAGCGCGACGCGGACATGATAATCCCAGCTCTTGGCAACGAAGCAGATGGCGTCCGACGCCGACTGTACAAGCGCCGCGAGGCCTGGATCGTTCGAGGCGGAGACCCCTGCCCGCTTGGTCATGCCGAAGGCGACGAATTTGGCGCGTGCGGTGCGTTTCTGCTGGAAGAATGCCGTGTCGGTCGGATTGGCGCCGGGATAACCGCCCTCGACATAGTCCATGCCGAATTCGTCGAGCAGCTTTGCAATCGCGATCTTGTCCTCGACGGAAAAGTCGATGCCCGGCGTCTGCTGGCCATCGCGCAATGTGGTGTCGAAGAGATAGAGGCGCTCGCGGGTCATGGTCATTTGCCTGCAAATTTGTCCGTCGCGCGGATCAGCCGGTCGAGAATGCCGGGCTCCGAATAGGCGTGGCCGGCGCCCTCGATCAGATGGAAATCGGCCTTCGGCCAGGCCTTGTGCAGTGCCCAGGCGTAGCGTGCCGGACACGGCATGTCGTAGCGGCCGTGGACGATGGTGCCGGGGATATCCTTGAGCTTCCAGGCATCGCGCAGCAGCTGCCCTTCGTCGAGCCAGCCGGCATGGACGAAGTAGTGGTTCTCGATGCGGGCGAAGGCGATGGCATAGTCGTCCTCGCCAAACTTGCCGCTGGTTTCCGGTTCCGGCAGCAGCGTGATGGTTTCGCCTTCCCACAGGCTCCAGGCGCGGGCTGCTTCCAGCTGCGCCTTGCGGTCCGAGCCGACCAGCCGCTTGCGGTAGGCGGCCATCATGTCGCCGCGCTCGGCCTCGGGGATCGGCGCCACGAAACGCTCCCACTTGTCGGGAAACATCTCGGAGACGCCGAACTGATAATACCATTCGAGCTCGGCGCGGGTCAGCGTGTAGATGCCGCGCACCACCAGTTCGCTGACGCGATCGGGATGCGTCTCGGCATAGGCGAGCGCCAGCGTCGAGCCCCAGGAGCCGCCGAACACCAGCCATGCGTCGAAGCCGGCCATTTCGCGCAGCCGCTCCATGTCGGCGACAAGATGCCAGGTCGTGTTGGCTTCCAGCGAGGCATTCGGCGTCGATTTTCCGCAGCCGCGCTGATCGAACAGGATGACGTCGTAGAGTTTTGGGTCGAACAGCCGCCGGTGCTTGGGCGAAAAGCCGCCGCCCGGACCGCCATGCAGGAAGACGGCGGGCTTGGCGCCCTTGGTGCCGGAACGTTCCCAATAGACCGTGTGGCCGTCGCCGACATCCAACATGCCGCTGTCGAACGGTTCGATCTCCGGGTAGAGGGTGCGCAAGGAGGTGCTGTGAACAGTCATAGTTTTAGGCCCTGTTGCGGCCAGTTGGCCGTTTCGTGATCGGGATGCTGGAAGGAGATGATCTGCTCCTGCCTCGCGTAAAAATCGGGGTCGTCATGGACCGGCGCCTCGAAGATTTTTTCCACCCAGGGCAGCCTCGCCGCATAGTTGACCTGGATTTGCGGCGCCAGATCCGAGCGATCGTCGAAAGCGCCGATGGCGATCTCCAGCCCGCCGGGCTGGCGGTAGGTCAGCGGTGTGCCGCAGCGGGCGCAGAAGCCGCGATCGATGTTGACCGACGACTGGAAATAGCTCGGTTCCTCATGCGTCCATTCGACACCGCCCCTGGGCACCGTCACCAGCGCGCCGAAGAACGAGCCGAACTGCTTCTGGCACATGCGGCAGTGGCAGATGGACGGGCGCCCGAGCRCCCCCTTGATGCGGAAGCGCACGGCGCCGCACTGGCAGCCGCCGGTTCGGACGGTCTCGGTCATGGTCTTTCCTCCGGCGGCCATTGGTCTGTGTCGTGATCGGGATGCTGGTAGGAGACAAGCTCCGCGAGATAGGGAGCCGAACCCATATCCGCCATTGTGTCCTCGCCCGGCAGTTGCGGAATGGTGTCGACATAAGGCAGTTTTGCCTCCGTGCCCCACTGGATGGTCGGCGCAATACCGGCCGGATCGTCGAAGGCCGCAATCGCCAGCGCCATGCCGTCCGGGGCCTCGAAGGTCAGCGGCGTGCCGCATTCGGCGCAGAAGCCGCGCCAGGCGGCGTTGGAGGAACGGAAACGCTTGGGCTCGCCGCGTGTCCAGTCAACCTTGGCGCCACGCACCGAGACCAGCGGCAAGTAGAAATTGCCGCTCGCCTTCTGGCACATGCGGCAGTGGCAGATCGAGGCGTCGCCAAGCGTGCCCTCGACGCGAAAGCGCACCGCGCCGCACTGGCAGCCGCCTGTGTAGACCGGCCGATTGTCGAGGCTCATCATGTCTCACTCCGGATCATGGCAGACGGCCTCGACATTGTTGCCGTCGGGATCGAAGACGAAGGCCCCGTAGTAGTTCGGGTGATAGTGCGGGCGCAGGCCCGGCGCGCCATTGTCCCTGCCGCCGGCGGCAAGGGCCGCGGCATGGAAGGCATCGACCTCGGCGCGGCTGCGCGCGGTGAAGGCGACATGCTGATGATCCCTTGGCTTGTCCTTGCCGGCACTCAACCAAAACACCGGCCGGTCTCGACCATAGCCGCCAACCTTGGCGCCGACGGTGTATTCGGCGGGCACCATATACAGCAGAGAGGCGCCCAGCGGCGCCATCGCCTTGTCGTAGAAAGCCTTCGAAGCCTCGAAATCGGTAACGGTTATGCCGAGATGGTCGATCATCTTTTTACCTCCCAGGTGGTGATACGCTCGCCGGTCACCGGATCCTTGCCGTCCTTCAGCTGCACACCCTGCACCAGAAGCTCATCCCGAACCCGGTCGGCCTCGGCCCAGTTCTTGGCCGCGATCAGCGCCAGGCGGTTGGCGATAGCCGTGGCGACCGCTGCCTCGTTCACCTTGGCGGCGCCGACATCGAACCCGAGGAACAGCAGCGACGCCTTCAGCGCGGCGGCGGCTTCGTTGCCTTCCGCGGCCTCGCCGGCCAACTGCGTCAGCACCTGGAAGGCGGCATAGGTGGCGAGATCGTCCGACAAGGCATTGATGACCTCCACCGGCAGCTGCCCTGCCTCGGGCGCCAGATCCGCCGCGCGTTTCCACTTGCGCAGCGTGTTGTCCGCCTCCTCCAGCTTGCGCACGGAAAAGTCGATCGGCTCGCGATAGTGCGTCATCAGCATCGCCAGCCGCAGAACATCGCCCGGCCAGTTGCGGCCGCCGAAGGTCTCGGTCTCCAGCAGTTCGTGGATCGAGTAGAAATTGCCGAGGCTCTTCGACATCTTCTGCCCCTCGACCTGCAGGAAGCCGTTGTGCATCCAGACATTGGCCATGACTGACGTGCCGTGGGCGCAGCGCGACTGGGCGATCTCGTTCTCATGATGCGGGAAGATGAGGTCGAGGCCGCCGCCGTGGATGTCGAAAACCTCGCCGAGATAGGCCGCCGACATCGCCGAGCATTCGATGTGCCAGCCCGGCCGACCCCTGCCCCACGGGCTTTGCCAGCCCGGCTCTTCCGGCGATGACAGTTTCCACAGCACGAAATCTTGCGGGTTCTTCTTGTGCGCATCGACGGCGATGCGGGCGCCGGCCTGCTGCTCGTCGAGATTGCGCTTCGACAATTGGCCGTAGTCCGGCATCGACGCCGTATCGAACAGAACTTCGCCTGCCGCGACATAGGCATGACCGCGTTTGATCAGGCTTTGAATCAAGGTGATCATGTTGGCCTTGCCGTCGGCGCGTGGCTCGACGAATTCGGTGGCGCGCGGTTCGACCGTCGGCTCCAGGCAGCCAAGCGTGGCGACATCCCTGTGGAACTGGTCGGCGGTCTTTTCGGTCACTCGCCGGATCGCTTCGTTGAGCGACAGTTTCCCAGCTGATATCTCGCCACCGAAATCGCGCAGCGCACGCGCGTTGATCTTGTCGTCGACGTCGGTGATGTTGCGCACATAGGTGACATGCGTCTCGCCGTAGAGATGGCGCAGCAGGCGAAACAGCACGTCGAAGACGATGACCGGCCTGGCATTGCCGATGTGGGCGAAGTCATAGACGGTCGGGCCGCAGACATACATGCGCACATTGAGCGCATCGATCGGAACGAAGTTTTCTTTCGTGCGCGTCAGCGTGTTGTAGAGGCGCAGGCCCTGCGATGCGTCGGACATTCCATGCCTTCCCGGTTCAGAACTTCTTATGTGGATGAAGCCAGCCCTGCGCCGAGGCGCAAATCAGGCTCCAGCCTGCTGGCCGGGGCGTTTGTCCACTCTGGGGAAAGATGAGGCGAAAACGTCCGGACCAGCGCGAGGCTAGCCAATAATGCAAATGCCACAAATGGCGAAAGACGTTTTCATGGGCGGCTTTATCGCCTTGGCCAGTGTTGCCGTCAAGTCGCTGCTTCGGAGAAAAACGCCGTAAAGATTGGCAAACGCGTCGCTCGGTCACGCGGAATCAGGCAGTGAAACATTTTATTAAACATGTCGGCACAGTCATGAAACATTCGCCGGCTAGATCACCACGCGTCACGATTTGGTCGGAATCAACGGTCAAACGCGAACACGAAAACGTTACCTGGGAAGAGAAACATGCCTCGAAGCAAGCAGGAAGCCACCCGCGCCAAGCAACCGGCGCTGACCAACCACTATCGCGCCATCGGCCCGGCCGCGATCGTCGCCGCTCTTCTTCACACCGCGAAGAAGAAGAAGCCGGCACCGAAGATCGTATCGCCGCGCGCTGCCTGAGGCAGTGCGCCGCCGGTGCCAATGGCACCGGAATGAGGCGCTCATACGTGCCTCGAAAAACCTCTAAAACAGCGTCATCTGACTCTCGTCCGCGCCGGGCTTCTGGCGCCGGGCCTTCTCGGGATCCGGCCCGATCTCYCCCCTCTGCTGAATCTCCGGGCCGGTATTGGCGACCTTGTTGACGAGGTCAGAGACGGGGATAGCCTCGAAGAAATCGAGCTGCGCCGGCCGCAGCAGGTCGGCGACGTCGCGCGGCTCCAGCGTGCGGCAATCCAGCCAGCGGGCGAAATCCCTGGGATCGATCACCACCGGCATGCGGTCGTGGATATGGGCGATGTCGGCATTGGCGTTGACCGTCAGGATGGCACCGGTGTCCATTTCCGAACCGCCAGGCTCGGCATAGGTCTCGATCAGGCCGGCGAAGGCGACCAGGCCGCCATGCCTGGGCCGGACCCAGTAAGGCTGCCCCTTCTTGCCCCCGCTCTGCCGCCATTCGTAGAAGCCAGATGCCGGCACCAACGCGCGGCGATGGCGCATGGCGGCCTTGAACGAGGCCTTTTCGATTGCGCCTTCCGAGCGCGCGTTGAACAGCAGCGGAAATTCCCTGGTGTCTTTGACCCAGGCGGGAATGAGCCCCCAGCGCACCAGCATCGGCTGACGGTCTGGCAAATTGGAGCCCGGCGCGCGCGGCACACCGGCGGTCGCCATCAGCACCGGCTGCGTCGGCGCGATGTTGTAGCGCGCCGGGAAATCCTCCAGCTCCGCCAGGCCGAGAAAGGCGGCGGTCTGACCCGGTGTGGCCGTCAAGGCAAAACGTCCGCACATGATCGATTGCTCCGCCTTCGAATGGTTCCGCCAGAAAGTGGCGATGGAACAGCGGCACTGCAACCGCTAAAGCTGTCCGGCAACGGCCGTCCACAGCGGGCTGCGGCGATCGAACGGTTGGAAGCCATGGGCGATACACGAAAGATACTGCCGGCGGTCTCGGTGGCCGTGGTGCGTGGCGACACCGTGCTGTTGGTCAAGCGGGCGCGGCAACCTTCACAGGGTCTCTATGCCTTTCCCGGCGGCAAGGTCGAGGCCGGCGAGACTCTGGAGGATGCCGCCAGGCGCGAACTGCTGGAAGAGACTGGTCTGCGTGCCACCGGTTTCCGCCCGCTTCGCGAAATCCATATCGACGGCAGGGACGATTCCCACCCGGTCGATTACCGCCTCACGGTCTTCGGCGCCGCCTATACAGGCGGCGAGGCCGTGGCCAGCGACGATGCCGAGACAGCCGCCTTCTACACGCTCCGCGAAATGGCGGCGCTGCCGCTTGCCGGCTCGGTGTTCGCGGTGGCGGAAGATCTGCTTGGCCGACTTGCTGGTTCTCCTGAAAGCCGCTGAAATCCCCAACCGCCTCGCCGGAAACGCCTTGCAGGCGACAAATTGTTTGGCCACATAGACTCATGAGCCGCGCTCCTCTTCTTGTCGCTTTGTGCCTTGCTGTGACTACGGCCGTGGCCGTGCCGCCCGCATTCAGCGCCGAGTCGCCGTTCGAACCAGGGTTGATGCGACTCGCGGAGGTGCTGGGGTCGCTGCATTTCCTGCGCAACCTGTGCGGCGAGAAGGGCGACCAGTGGCGTGGCGAGATGGAAAAACTGCTCGATTCGGAAAATCCGGATCCGGAGCGTCGCGCCCGCTTCATCGCCAGCTTCAATCGCGGCTATCGTTCCTTCGGCGGTACCTATACGCAGTGCACCGCTTCAGCCGCGGAAGCCATCAGCCGCTACATGAAGGAAGGCGAGACGCTGTCGCGCGATATCGCCTCGCGCTACGGCAACTAGGCGTCCATCAACAGATATCCGAGCCGTCGCTGGGCATGTCGGACAAATCTGGCTTGTAGCGGCCTGTGTCTTGATGCAATTCTGATGTTGCACTTCTGCAACAACGTTAATCAAACGTTACCGCAAGAATGCGAAATTAACTCAAACTGAAGGTTTTCACCCCGCAGGCCGGCCTAATCGGCTAAGTTTGATCCGGGTTGAAACGCAGCTTCGCCAGACACAGCCGTCTACTGTAAAAGACGATCAAAAAAATGTCGTATTTACAGATACTTACTTAGGGCTGCGTGTAAACGGAACAAATCAAGCTTGATCCGCGCTATTGATGGATTGCTGCTTGAAAGGGTGGACATCGCTTATGGAACATGGTGTCAACGACATCGACGCGCTGGTCAGGGAAGAAAAGCGCCTGACGGCGGTGGAAAGCCACAGCGAAGCCTGGGCCGAAGGGCTTTCGGCCGGCATCGAGCCCGAGATCATTGCCGAAGCCGCGCTCGAGACCGCATTCGGTGAAATGCTGCGCGCCAACGGCGAGACATCGGCCCTTGCCCTGCTCGACCGCATGCGTGAAAAGGTGATCGCTGGCGCCTTCGAACCCGAACGGCTGCGGCACTGAACCGACATCCGGTTCTTTGACGATCGAGTGCCGTTTGGGCATCATGCCCGGGAGCCAAGGAGATACGGGCAGTGAATTTTCCGATGTCAGGCCGGCCGAAGGGCCTGGTCCTCCACATCCGCCTCGCTACTTGCTGTGCCGCGATTGCCTTCGTGACGTGCCTGGCCAGCAGCCCGGCCCATGCGCTGAGTGAAATTCAGCGCGAAGAGCTTCCCTCCCCGATCACACCGTCAACGAACGACGACGTTTCGCCGCCCGGCGGCGCGATTCCCATGCCCGAGCCGGTGGGCACACCGCCTTCGACCGGCCAGCAGCCGGCCGCTCCGGACGCTGCGGAGCCCGACAGTCCAGCGGATGGAGGCACCAACAGGCCGCGTGTCGATCCCGAGGCGCCCTTGCCTGAGGTGGTCTACGACCTAGCCAAGCTGCCCGAGCCCGTGCGGCGCATGCATGATCTGATCATCGAAGCCTGCAAGGGCGGCGATATCGAAAAGCTCCGGCCCTTGATCGGCCAGGGCGACAGCATGACCCAGCTGTCGCTGGCCGACATCGACGGCGACGCCATCGCCTTCCTCAAAGGTCTGTCCGGCGACCCTGACGGCCAGGAGATCCTGGCCATACTGGAGGAGGTGCTCAGCGCCGGCTATGTCCATGTCGACGCCGGAACGCCGCAGGAACTCTATGTCTGGCCGTATTTCTTCGCGCTGCCGCTGGACAAGCTCGACGCCAAGCAGCGGGTCGAGCTGTTCAAGATCGTCACCGCCGGCGATTTCGACGACATGAAACAGTTCGGCGCCTATATCTTCTATCGCGTCGGCATCACGCCCGCCGGGCAGTGGACATTTTTTGTCGCCGGGGACTGAGCCCCTTACCCTCCCCCTTGTGGGGAGGGTCGATGCGAAGCATCGGGGTGGGGGTGCGGCGCCGCCCCCACCCGGAGCTTCGGTCCGACCTCCCCACAAGGGGGAGGCAGAGGCTACCCCGGCAACGCCTCGGAAAACTCCACCGCCCTGCCCTGGCCCGGTGTGACGATCTCGCCTTCCCACATGACGCGCCGGCCGCGAATGACTGTGCCGACCGGCCAGCCGGTCACTTCCTTGCCGTCATAAGGCGTCCAGCCTGCCTTCGAGCCGGCCTGCGCATTGGTGATGGTCTCGCGCCGCTTCATATCCACAACCGTGAAGTCGGCGTCGTAGCCGGCGGCGATGCGGCCTTTTCTGGCCATGCCGAAAATGCGCTGCGGGCCGTGGCTGGAGAGATCGACGAAGCGCTGCAAGGTCAGCCGTCCGGCGTTGACGTGGTCGAGCATGATCGGCACCAGCGTTTGCACACCGGTCATGCCCGAGGGCGAGGCTGGATAGGGTTTTGCCTTTTCGGCCAGCGTGTGCGGTGCGTGATCGGAGCCGAGCACATCTACGATGCCTTGCGCGATGCCGTGCCAGACGCCGTCGCGGTGGCGAGAGGCGCGCACCGGCGGGTTCATCTGGATCAGCGTGCCGAGCCTGAGATAGTCGTCGGCGCTCAGCGTCAGATGGTGCGGCGTCGCCTCGCAGGTCGCGACGTCCTTGTGCTGTTCGAGGAACAGGATCTCCTCGGCGGTCGAGATGTGCAGGACGTGGATGCGGGCGCGAGCGTCGCGCGCTATGCGCACCAGCCGTTCAGTGCAGCGCAAGGCGGCGATCTCGTCTCGCCAGACCGGATGCGATGACGGATCGCCCTCGATGCGTTCGCCAAGCCGCTCACGCAGCCGGAACTCGTCCTCCGAATGAAAGGCGGCACGTCGGCGGGTGTTGCGCAGGATCGAGGCAACACCCTCGTCATCCTCGACCAGCAGGTCGCCGGTGGACGATCCCATGAAGACCTTTATTCCTGCAGCGCCGGGCAACCGCTCGAGTTCTCCGACATCCCCGGCGTTGTCGCGGGTGCCGCCGACCCAGAACGCGAAATCGCAATGCATGCGGCCGCTGCCGCGCCGGACCTTGTCGGCAAGCGTTGCCTCGCTGATGGTCAGAGGGTTGGTGTTGGGCATCTCGAACACGGCGGTGACACCGCCGAGCACCGCCGCCCGCGAGCCCGTTTCCAGATCTTCCTTTTGCTCCAGCCCCGGTTCGCGAAAATGCACCTGGCTGTCGACGACACCGGGCAGGATGTGCAGGCCGCGGCAGTCGATCGTCTCGCCGGCCGAGGCCTGGCGGAGATCGCCTATCGCCGCGATGCGCCCATTCTTCACGCCGATGTCACGCGGCCCCTCGCCATCATGGTTGACCACTGTGCCGCCTGTCAGGATGAGGTCGTAGGTCATGGCCATGCTCTCTTGCGGGGGGAGTGTCAGCGGCTTACGTAATGACCAACCGTTTTGCAAGATCAGGCTTTTATCCTCCCCATGCCCTTTGCCCTGCTGAAAGACCGCGCGCTCATCTCCGTCTCCGGCCCTGATGCCGAGCACTTTCTGCAAAATATCCTGACTACCGATCTCGATACACTCGGCACCAGCGAAGCCAAGCCCGGCGCGTTGTTGACGCCACAAGGCAAGATCCTGTTCGACTTCCTGATCTCGCGCGCCGGCGAAAACGCCTTCCGGTTGGAATGCCGGGCCGATATTTCGGATGATTTCATTCGCCGGCTGACGCTCTACAAGCTTCGCGCCAAGGTCGAGATTGCGAAGTCGGAACAGGCGCTTGTCGCTGTTGCGTGGGGAAAAGAGTCAATCGCCTCACAAAATGATTCAACCGCGGTTGCCGACAGGCGCTTTCCCGACGAAAGCGTCACACGCACCTATGCCGGCGTTGCCGACGCCGGCGACATCGCCGCGTGGCAGGCCTTCCGCATAGCGTACGGCATCGCCGAAAGCGGCGCCGATTATGCATTGGGCGACGCCTTCCCGCATGACGTGCTGCTCGACGAGACCGGTGGCGTCGGCTTCAGGAAAGGCTGCTATGTCGGCCAGGAAGTCGTCTCGCGCATGCAGCATCGCGGCACGGCAAGGCGACGCGTGCTGATCGTCCAGGCCGGGCTTGCCTTGCCCGCTTCCGGCCTCGAACTCACCGTCGAAGGACGGCCTGTCGGCACGCTCGGTTCGAGCGCCGGCGATATCGGGCTTGCCATTGCCCGCATCGACAGGGTCAAGGTGGCGCTCGACGCCGGCCAACCGATCCTGGCTGGCGATGTGCCGGTGACGGTGGCCATTCCCGCCTGGGCCAAATTCAGTTTTCCGCAGGAAACAGTCAGCGCGGAGGAAGCCTGATGGCGGCGGACCGCACCGGCGCGCCGCCGCGCGCCTGGCAGCGCATGCTGTCGGGCCGCCGGCTTGACCTGCTCGACCCCTCCCCGCTCGACATCGAGATTTCGGACATTGCCCACGGGCTTGCCCGCGTCGCGCGATGGAACGGCCAGACCAGGGGCGAGCATGCGTTTTCGGTCGCTCAGCACTCGCTGCTGGTCGAGGCCCTGTTCAACGATCTGGTGCCGCAGGCTTCGGCCACCGACCAGCTCGCGGCGCTTCTGCACGATGCGCCTGAATATGTCATCGGCGACATGATCTCACCGTTCAAGTCGGTGATGGGCGGCAGCTACAAGGACTGCGAATTGCGCCTGCAGCGCGCCATCCATCTGCGCTTTTCGCTGCCTCCTGAACCGGCCGCGGCGCTGCGCAGGGACATCAAGCGCGCCGACCAGATCGCCGCCTATTTCGAGGCAACGCTGCTTGCCGGCTTCTCGACCGCCGAGGCGACCGAATTCTTCGGCCGCCCGCGCGGTTTCTCCGCCGAGCGCTTCGATTTCACACCACGCTCGGTAACCTGGGCGCAGGATGCGTTCTTGAAGCGGTTTTCGGCGCTTGAGAAGTCGCGACACCCGGTTGCGACGTCGGCGTTAGGGTAGAGAACGCTAAATTAACCGGAAACGGCAACACTGTGGTGTTCGATCACGCACCGCAGGCGCGCCTCATGCCCGTCGTGGATGTCAAGGATGGTTCGATCGTCCCGGAGCGGGTGGCCGAAGGCGTGGAGCGCTCTCGTCGCATGGAAAATGAGCTGCGCGAACAGAACGAACGCTTTTCAGCCGCTGTCGAGAACATGTCGCATGGGCTGTGCATGTTCGACGCCGACGAACGCATGATCATCTGCAACGGCAACTACATCAAACTCTTCTGCCTCGACGCCAAGCTGGTACGACCGGGCATCCACTTCATCGACATCCTGCGCCACAGCGTCGACATCGGCATCGCCTCGCAAAGCGCCGACGAGCTCTATGCCATCCGCAAACCCTATATCGACCAGGCGAAACCCTCGACCTACGAAGAGACGCTGTCGGATGGTCGCATTATCAACATCTCACACCGGCCGCTGGCCGTGGGCGGCTGGGTCTCGATCTACGAGGACATCACCGAACAGCGGCGCGCCGAGCAGGACCTCAAGGAGCAGCATCGCCGTTTCGACGCAGCGCTCGCCAACATGTCGCAAGGCCTGCTGATGTACGACGCCGACGGCAAGATGATCGTACGCAACCGGCGTTTTCTGGAGCTCTACAAGGTCACCGCGGCGGACTTTCCGCTCGGAACGACGCATCGCGACGCACTCGAAAAACTGCTGGAACTCGGCATCTATCAGCAGATCGACGTCGACAGCGAAGTCGCCAAGACCGAAGCCTGCCTGGTGGCGGCGAAAATGCATTCGGCCTATCGCTATCTTACCGACGGCAGGACGGTTCTGGTCACACGCCAGCCGATGAGCGGCGGCGGCTGGGTGGTGACCTTCGATGATGTCACCGAACGTCGACGCACCGAAGAGCGCATGATCCATCTTGCGCATCACGACACGCTGACCGGACTGCCCAACCGCTCGATGTTTCGCGAACGGCTCGACCTGGCGCTGGAAGATGCGGCGGCACCGCCTCTGGCGATCTTCTCGCTCGACCTCGACCGCTTCAAGGCCGTCAACGACACCTGGGGACATCCCGCCGGCGACTGGCTCCTGAAAAGCGTGGCCGAGCGGCTGCAGCGCTGCCTGAGCAATGAGACAGACGTCGTCGCCCGCTTCGGCGGCGACGAGTTCGTCGTCATGCAGTTCAACTCCAGGGGCATCGCCGATGCTGAAAAACTGGCGAAGCGCATCGTCGAGGCCATCGCAAGACCGTTTCGCGACAAGAGCCGGGATATGCATATCGGCATCAGCCTGGGCATTGCCGTATTCCCTGAAGACGGCAAGGACGCCGATACGCTGCTGAAAAACGCCGATACGGCGCTCTATCGGGCGAAGAGCGAAGGGAGAAACCTCTATCGCTTCTTCGAGCCCGCGATGGACGCCATCGTGCAGGCCCGGCGGGCGCTCGAAGTCGACCTCGACGCGGCGCTGCCGCGCCAGGAGTTCGATCTCGATTTCCAGCCCATCATGAACATCGCCTCCGGTGAGATCATCGGCGCCGAGGCCTTGATGCGCTGGCATTCGCCGGCGCGCGGCACCGTCGCGCCTGACACGTTCATTCCGGTCGCCGAAGAAACCGGGCTGATCGTGCCGCTCGGCGAATGGGCGCTGAGAAAGGCCTGCGCAGCGGCGGCCAGCTGGCCTCCCGGTTTGCGCATCGCGGTCAATGTCTCGGCCGTGCAGCTCAAAAACGGCGGGTTTGCCCGCAGCGTCATATCGGCCCTGGCCTTTTCAGGTGTGCCGGCCGCACAGCTGGAACTGGAAATCACCGAAACCGTGTTGATGGACGAGAGCAAGGCCGTGCTGAAGACGCTGCGGCAGTTGCGCGATCTCGGCATCCGCATCGCGCTGGATGATTTCGGCACCGGCTATTCCTCGCTCGGCTATCTCAGGAGTTTCCCGGTCGACAAGATCAAGATCGATCGCTCCTTCATCCATGACATGGGCAATCGCGACACGGCGGCGATCGTGCGTACCATCATCGGGCTCGGCAACGAGCTTGGCGTTGTTGTCACCGCCGAGGGCGTCGAGACCGAGGTGCAACTCGACCTGCTGCGCGACAATGGCTGTGCCGAGGCCCAGGGCTATCTGATCGGCGTGCCGTCGAAGGCGGCGGACATCCAGCGCCTGCTGAAGTCGCGCGCCCTGCACAGCCAAACTGGCTGATGGCATCGGCGGTCAGTTCAGCGTTGCCAGATATTTCTCGTGGAAGCTGACATAGCCGGGCTCGACCACCTTCAGGTGCCGTTCGATCAGCGCGTGAAACTGCGGCAGCTGATGGAACGGCACGCCGGGATAGGCATGATGCTCGGCATGGAACGGCATGTTCCAGGCCAGCTTGCGCACCAGCCAATTGGTCAGCGTGGTTCTCGTATTCTCCAGCATATTGGCCACGAACGGACAGCGGCCGTGCTCGGCCAGCAGATAGAGGCGCAAAAAGGGCTGACCGAGCAGAGCCGGAATGATCCAGACATAGACAAGCACAGTGAGCCGGAAATAGACGGCGAGCAGAATGACGACGGCATAGAAGGCGATCATGGCGCGCGCTTCGGCCCGCACCTTGGGTCGGCCTTTCGGCGGCACATAGCTTTCCTGGCCGCCGCCAACTGCATTGGCGTAGAGCGTCTTGAGATGGCCCCACCACAGCGGGATGCCGGACACATGCACGAGATATTGCCGCAGCGTTTCCGGTTTGGGAAAGGCCAGTTCCGGATCGTTCTCGGGATCCTGGGTGAAGCGGTGATGGGCGAAATGGAAATAGCGGAACCAGTCGGCCGGCAGCGCGAGCGCCAGGCTGCATACCCGCGCCACGACGTCATTCAACCACTGTGTCTCGAAGGCCGTGCGATGAACCGTCTCGTGCAGCAGCGTGAACAGGAAGATGATCAGGATACCTTGGGGCAGCATCAGCAGCGGCCAGAATGGCACCCTGGCCGCAATCAGCGATCCGATGATCGCAATCGCACCCCAATGGGCGCCGAGCTGAGCGAGACCCGCAACGTCGGATTTGGCGGTCAGGCGATTGCGCTCTTCCGGGGTCAGTGACGCGATTATATCGCGATGGTCCATCGGCTTCGATCCAGTCTGGCGATTTGGTGAGCCCACTCTAGTCGATGAAAAAGCTTTCCAAAAACGACGATTCCTGCAATTTGGATAAGTTCATCTTATCTATCTGGCGACTATGGTCACATCTCCATCGCTGAAAGGACTTCAGGCTTTCGAGGCTGCGGCGCGCACGGGCAGCTTTGCCGCGGCGGCGGAAGAGCTTTCGGTCTCGGCGGCGGCTGTCAGCCAGCTTATCCGCACCGTCGAGGAACAGATGGGGCGCAAGCTGTTCCACCGGGTCAACCGCAAGGTTGTCCTCACCGAGGCCGGCGTGGAAATGCTACCCCGACTGACCATGGCCTTCCAGGAAATCGGCAGCGTCTCGCGCGAATTGGGCGGCGATGCCTTCCGCCCGCGCCTGGTGGTATCGGTGCCACCTTCGATGGCGATGGGCTGGCTTTCGCAGCGCCTCGCCGGCTTCGTCGCAAGCCACGGCGCCGCAGACATATCGCTGCGCGGCGATGACGACCCGGTGCCGTTCGACCGTGAGCTGATCGATATCAGGCTCTCCTACGGTCCGCATTATCGCGAGCACCCGACCGAGGACATCGCCCGGGACGCCGTCTATCCCGTCTGCGCGCCAAAACTTGCCAGCAGGATCAAGGCTGACGGCGGTCCACTCGCAGGGCTGCCGCTGATCCACACCGATTGGGGACCGACCGGCGCCTCGTTTCCGTCCTGGCGAAACTGGCTGGAGGCGGAAGGCGTCCAGCCCGGCCGGGGGGCGCAGCGCGGCCTGTCGGCCAACTCGTCGCGCGCCGCCCTCGACCTCGCCATTTCGGGGCTGGGCGTGGCGCTGGCGCAAGGGGTCTATTGTGCCGAAGCGGTGGAGGACGGCAGGCTGGTCCGGCCCGCTGCCAGGGCGATCGCGCTGCGCCAGCCCTATTGCCTGACCATTCCCGAACGCAGCGCCAGGCGCGATGTCGTGGTGGCGTTCCGCGATTGGCTGATCGAGGAATGCCGGCGCGCCGTGGGCGCGCCGGMGCTGACCTGACGATGGCGATGGTCAGAGGTGCCCGCTCAAGGCCGCCACCATGTCCTTGCTCGTCGCCACTGGAACAATCTCGAACTCGACCAGATCAGCCCATTCGATCACCCAGCGCTGCAGGAGCGTGACGTCGTCCGTCTCCACCAGCAGGAAGCAGCGGCTCATATCCGCGGCGATCCAGCTGTGGTGCACGACCAGCTCATCCGGCTTCAGGCGGCCCCGATCGCGGAAGCGACGGTAGATATCCTTGCGGTCGCAGCCGGTGAAATCCTCGATCACGATGAACTGCATGTTTTCCCCTTGGCTGAACTACTGTCGCCCCGGCCGGTCGAGCCGCTCCAGGAACCACTGCGTCAGCCGCACCCAGACCTCGTCCTTCTCGCCGGAGTCCTCCCAGCCGTGGTCGAGATTCGGGTTGTCGTTGACCTCGATGACGAAGACGCCGTCCTTGGTCTCCTTGAGGTCGACGCCGTAAAGGCCGTCGCCGATGCAGCGTGCCGCCTTGACCGCGGTCTCGACGACATGCGGCGGCGTCTCCTTCAGCGTGAAGGTCTTGATGCCGCCCTGGTCGGGCTTGCCATTGGCCTTGTGGTTGACGATCTGCCAGTGCTTCTTGGCCATCAGATAGTGCACGGCAAACAGCGGCTGGCCGCCGAGCACGCCGACGCGCCAGTCATATTCGGTCGGAATGAATTTCTGCGCGATGAGGAGGTCGGAATCTTCCAGCCACTCGGTCGCAAGCCGTGTCAGTTCCTCGAGATTCTCGCATTTCTTGACGCCGCGCGAGAAGGACGAATCCGGGATCTTCAGCACCAGCGGGAAACCCAGTGTCTGCGCGGCCAGTTCGAAATCGGAGGTGCCGGCGATCATCACGGTCGGCGGCACCGGCACCTTGTTGTAGGCCATCAGCTCGTTGAGATAGACCTTGTTGGTGCAACGGATCATCGACAGCGGATCGTCGATGACGGGCATGCCTTCCTGCTGGGCGCGGCGGGCGAAACGATAGGTGTGGTTGGAGATCGAGGTGGTCTCGCGGATGAACAGCGCATCGTAGTTGGCGAGCTTGGCGAGATCCTTTTTGGTGATGGGCTCGATTTCGACCCCCATCTTTTCGGCGATCTTGGCCCAGTAGCGCAGCGACGAGATTTCCGACGGCGGCAGTTCCTCATGCGGATCGACCAGCGTGGCGAAGGTGTAGCGCGCCGGCGTGCGCCCCTTGGTATCGCGCCATTCGCGGTTGGTGTAGGTCTCCAGGCACTGGATGAAGTTTTTTTCTTCGTCCTCGGTCATGCGCGCCAGCGGATGGAAGCCGATCTTGCGGATCGACGCCCATTCGGCGCTGTCCTTGATGTGGACTTCGAGCGCCGGCGCCCGAAACCAGTCGAACAGGAGCTTGGCGAAGCGGTCCCACACCTTGGAGGGACCGATGCCGAAGAAGATGCAGACCTTGGCCGGAAAGGCGCCGCCGAGGTCCTTGCGGCATTTGTTGAGCGCCAGTTCCAGCTCCGGCAGCGCATGCTCGTAGAGCTTGCGTTCCGACAGGTCGATCATCGTCTCCACGGTCGGGATGACCTTGTGGCCGCGCGAGCTCGCCAGCAGCGAGGCGTAGTAGCCGCGGCTCTGGTAGCCGTAATTGTTCGACAGGTTGATGACCTTCGGCCGCTGGCCACGAAACAGCGAAGGATGCGCGAGATAGTCGCGGTTGGTGATGATCTTATGCGGTGTCGCCACCTGGTCGAGATCGCTCTGCCGGCCGGTAAGGATGACCCAGGTCATTTTGTGTCGCGCTTCCCCAGAGTGATGGCGGCACGCAGTCCGTCGCGGCCGAACTGCGCCATGTTCATGAAGATGCCGTAGGGCACGGGAATGTTGGCGGCATCAAGGATGGTTTCCTGCCTCTCGTCCTCGACCCAGGGATCGTGGATCAGAATATGATCGCCGTCATCGCCGATGGCCAGCACCCAATGCGGCACCTTCTTGCCGAACATCAGGAAGCCGCTGATCAGCACCAGCACCAGTTTTCCCGCGGCGATGGCGGTTTTGATGTCGTCGATGGTGAACGGGCGATAATTCACCGGGATGCCATATTGTTCCGCGCGGCGGCGAAAGTCGACCTGGGCCAGTTCCATCACCCGGCGCTTGTCCTCGCTGCGCACCGACTGCAGGAACAGTGCGCCGTAGAAGGAAACGAAGATCTCCGCCGCGAGCCCGCTTTCATACCCGGAAACAGCCAGGCCGAATGGTTCGCAGCCGCCCGGCCCCGACATCATGAAGACGGTCGTCGCCTCGCGCCAGAGGCGAATTTCCATCACCGGATCGGGCACGAAATCCCGGTCGAAATTCGCCATCGCCATCATCAGGCAGCACGGGCCGCAGGTGAATTCGCAGGTCTGCTGGTAGAACGGCACTCTTGTGGCCACCGGAAGGTCGCCGCGCAGGGTTTTCTCATAACGAAGCGCGGTCGCACCGTCCTCGTAATAGCCCGGCTCGCGGCCAATCTTGCGGTAGCCGGCCTGCTCGTAGATGCGGATGGCCCGGCCGTTGTCCTCGCGCACTTCCAGGCGCAGCATCATGCGGTCGTGCTCGAAGGCCGCCTCCTCCGCCGCCGTCAAAAGCTGGCGCCCGATGCCGAGCGCGCCGAAAAAAGGACCGACGGCTATGGAGTAGAGCCGCGCCACGCCACTGCCCTTGCGAAACAGCACGATCGCGTAGCCGGCGACGCGGCCATCGACTTCGGCGACCAGCGTCTCGGCGGTCTCGCGCTCGATGAACAGGCGAAAGGAGCGACGGGAGATGCGATCGCTCGAGAAAACGGCTTTCTCGATGGCGGCGAGATCATCGACGTCAGACRCGCGGGCCGTACGGATCTCGGCAGGCATGCGACTTGAGAAAACCTCGATTGCGTTGCGGAAACGGCCCGGTCAAAAGCGTCGCAAACACCGGCCGAAGCGCCGGTATTCATCAAGCGCTATCGCTCCTTGATTAGGGCCGAATTGTGACAGTTTCCGCGGCGGCAAGGAAGCCCGCGAGCTTTGAACAGGATCGCTGTTTTGACGGACCACCGGCCGCGAATAATTGCGGCCGCTCAGCTTGCGAGGCCAGCCAGAAGCTGGCCATAGGCACTCTTGGCCACGGCCGCCAATTGCTCGCGCGGCAGCGAGCCGACGACGGCGCAGCCATAGCCCTTGTCCAGCCAGTAGACCGCCTGCGGACCGTCCTGCGCCGAAGCATAGGTGCCCTTGGCGTTCTCCGTTGATTCCGCGGTGACGAAGAGCGATACGCGCTCACCCTTGTCGTCCTCGTAGAGCAGCATCGCGGCCTTGCTGTCGCCGGCGGGCAGCAACCGGCCGCCAATCAGTTGGAAGCCGTTCGCGGTCAGGTCCGGCGCCACCAGCTTCAGCCCGACTCTATTGGACAGCCAGGTCTGCAAATGATCTTTGTCGCTGGCCGGCACTTCCACAGCATGCCGCTTCTCGGCGGCGTAGATGACATGGGCGGCAATCGCCTGTTCGGCAAGCCGATCCTCCGCCGGATCCTCCTGTGCGGTGCCGTCGATGCCGGCAAAATAACCGCCAAAACCGCCCGTGGCCAAAAGCACGGCCGCTGCGGCGGCAAGCCACCAGCGCGAGCGCGGCGCCGCAGCCTTAACGGGCGCCTCGCCGAGCACCACCTTGCGCAAGCGCGCGGGAACAGGCTCATCCGGCACGCCGGCAAAGGCCGAGCGCAATGCCTCCCGGTCGGCTGTGAAGCGGGCGCTCCTGGCCCTCATCTCGGGGTTGGCGTCGAGCCAGGCATCATAGGCGGCACGCTCGTCGGCCGGCAGTTCGCCGTCGAGCGCCATGTGGATGTCACGTTCTGAAAAATCGCGGCGGATCATTTCTCGACGATCCTTATGGCGCGGCGGCGCGCCGTGTCATCCAGCAAGCCGCGCAGTTCCTCACGTCCGCGTGCGATGCGCGACATCAGCGTGCCGGCGGGCACGCCCAGCATGTTGGCGGCCTCGGCATAGGAGAAGCCTTCGATGGCGACCAGGACAAGGGCCGCGCGGCGATCGGGGCTGATCGCATGCAGCGCGTCGATGATCTCACGCGAGGCGATGCCCTCCAACTGCTCGGCTGGCTGGGCAACCGCCTCGCCTGCTTCCAGGGGCAGCATCGCCGCTTCGCCGCGACGGTTCACCTTGCGCATCTGGTCGATGAACAAATGATGCATGATCGTAAACAGCCACCTCCTGGGGCTTTCTCCCGTCTGCCAGTTGTCGAGCCGCATCAGTGCGCGCTCGAGGCAGTCCTGAACGAGGTCGTCGGCAGAATCGCGGTCGCGCAACAGCGAGCGTGCGTAGCGGCGCAGGCGCGGTATTTCGCCGAGGATTGCTGCCTTCTTTTCGTCCATGACCGCTGGTTCTGAAATCGCCCTTATTGAACCCGATTCAACGCGCCTTCCGAGCGCGACGCAAGCGGCCAGCGCGAAGCGGTCCGCCGCCCCGGTCACCCAAGCAATGAGATAACGAGAGGATTGGTCAAATTATTCCCGACCAGACTGAAATCTTGTTGTTCTTGCTTGCCTTTATCCGTTTTCCCTCGCCGCCCTCGTCAAAAGCCGCTGGTAGAACAGCCCGATGCCGATCAGCACCGCACCGAGGCCGATGAAGGACAGCGCCCTGAGCACGCCTTCCAGCTCCGACATGTCGAAGAGGAAGACCTTCAGCACGGCGATCGCTATCAACGCGGCCGAGGCAATGCGCAGCACCTGCGACTTCAGCCAGACGCCGGCGGTGAGCAGCGCCACGCCGATCACCAGCCAGAGCGCCGAATAGGAGTAGGTCTCCAACTGGCCAAGCCCGCTCCACAGGCCGATGAACTCGCCCTTGAACAGGCGCCTGACCGACAAAGTGGCATAGGCAAAGGCAAGCAGCGCCGCGACCAGTGCCAGCATTGCCGAATACCATTTTGGCCGCTTGCCTCTGACATAGAGCGCCAGTCCGCCGGCGGCGACGGCCGGCAGGAGATAGGCAAGGAACAACAGGTTGAAGACCGGGATTCGGCCGGTCGATTCGTCCGTAAACAGCGGATTGAGCACCACGAAATGCCGGATGACGATCAAGGCGACCGAAACCACGCCCACCGCCATCGAACCATAGCGCAGCACCGAACTTGGCGAGCGCATGTCGATGGCGACAAGGATGGCGCCGGCACCGATGGCGATCAGCGTGTAGATCGCCTGCTCGGCGAGCGTCATCGGACCAGTGTCGATGACGCCGCCATGCATGGCGTGGCGCACCAGCATGGCAAGTGTCAGCAGCGCAAACAGCGCCGCCGCCGCTTCCATGACGAGGCGCGGCCGGCCATTGGTGGTGCGGGCGAGCTGCCAGGCGGCGAAGCCGAAGGCGAGCGCCGGAACGCCATAGCCCGGGAGCAGCCAGTTGAACACCGGTGTCGTCGACAGGAACTCGGCGCCGACGATGGTCGGATCGAAGGCGACACGGCCAAGCACGGCGATCACGGCACCAACCGAAATCCAGCCAAGCACGGGATAAGAGCGCCAGCGCGTGGCCAGCGCCGGCACGATGACTGCCGCACCGAGCAGAATGGTGGTCCAGCCGGAGTTGAAAGCCATGTGCAGCATCAAAAGGCCGGCGAGCGCCGCACCGCTGAGGGCAAACGACACGGCCACCCCGCCCTTGAGCGGCGGCTCTTCGGCGCGCGCGATCCAATCGCCGCCGGCGGCGAAAACCATGACCAGCAGCGCGGCGACGGCGGCATAGACAAAGTCGCGGTCGAGATTGCCGAAGGTGAACCAGAGCGCCAGCAGGATGACCAGCGGCACGGCGACACCCCATGCCGCCCAAGAGGCGGATCGCGGCCGGGACGACGCCGCGAACTTGCGGGCGCCCCACAGGCCCGCGCCGATGAAGACGAGGCCGAGTGCGATGCCGATGCGCAAGGTCAAGGCATTGGACGTGGCCACGGGCAAGCCATCGACACCGAGAGCACCGGCCGAAAAGTCGGACGCGATCGAAGCTGGCGGGATGATGCCGAGATAGATCATGACCGTCGCCAGTCCGGCGGCATAAAGCAGCGGCAGCGCCAGCGGGCGATAGAGCGCGACGGCCACCATTACGGCCAGGATCGCGGCGCCATGCAAGGCGTAGCCGGCCGTGGCGAAGGCCGGGTCGACCGACAGGCCCAGCGCCGAGAAGGCAACGAACAGGCCAGGCACGATGGACGGCCAGTCGAAGACCCTGGCGGTTTCGTCGCGATGGCCGCCTAGCCAGACCAAAGCGAGCACAGCCAGGGTGACGGCGTCGATGAACAAGATGGCAGACAGGTTAGCGCCCGGCGCGTCGCTCATGTAGAGGATTGTCCAGATGCCGGTGCCGAAAAAGGCCGCCGCCATCAGCGCCTTCCAGTCGCGCATGCGAGCGATGACGCCGGCGGCGGCGAGCACGATGGCGAGATAGCCGAACAGCGCCCAGGGGTTGGGCGCCTGCGAGGCGATCAGCACCGGCGTCACCATGGCGCCAACCAGACCGATGCCGGCCAGCGCCTGGCCATGGACCAGGGCGGCTGCGATCGTCGCCACGCCGATGGCACCGAGCAACGTGAAGGCAAGCGCCGGGCCGATCAAGCCGTAAATTCCATGCGCGGCATAGACGGTGCCGAACAGGATGAAGGCACCAGCCGCCGTCAGGATCGCCGGAATATAGGCACCGGCAACGCCTTGCACGGGCACCTTGAACCCGGTGCGGCGAATGAACTCGCCGCCGGCGACCAGCACCAGCCCGAGTACCGCCGCCATGGTAAGCCGCACGCCGGGGCCAAAAATGCCCGCCTCGATGGTGTAGCGGATCAGGAACAGGCCACCCAGCGCCAGCGCGATACCGCCGACCCAGACCGCCCAGCGGGTGCCGAGCGCAGTTTCGATGTCCGGCTTGCCGGGAGTCTTGGGGGCCGCAGCCGGCTCGGCAGGTTCTGCTGCCTTGGGAGCCTCGACCGCGGACCAGGGGCCGGACACAGCCTCGCCGGCCGGAGCTTCCGTTTCTGTAGCCGGCGCCTGCGCGACCGGTTCGCTCACCGTTGGCGAGGCGATATCGGCCGCTGCCGCAGCGAAAGGCGCCGCTTCCGCCTTGCCATCGGCCGCCATCTGTTCTGCCGGCTTCGCTGCCGGCGGCACCGCGCCTGAAAGGACGAGACTGCGCAGCGCGCCAAGCTCACGCTCGACAAGGCCGATGCGGCTCTGCTGACGCGAAATGATGACGAACAAGGCGATGATGGCGACAAGGCCGATCAGGCTTTCAAACATGGCGGTTCCCCCAAACCAGGCCAGTTTTCACTGACGTTTTATCTCACTGACATCCAAATACGGCGGCTAAACGGCTGGAAAAACTCAACGTGCCACCAGACTGGCGGCTGGAAATATCGAACATGTCTTGGCACCGAAAGCCAAGTGCTTGGCTCCAAACGACGAACCCAGCGTGAATAAGGTTCGACCTCTCTCATGCGGCATTGTCTCCGGCAATGGCCTTGCGCGTCGCGTGATGCTTGCGCAAGGCGGCGAGGAAGCCGGCGCGAGCATCGGGCTGTTCGATGGCACGCGGCTCGTAGACGTGGCGGGTAAAGAAGAAACCGGTGAGCCGGAAGGCATCCTCGATCGCGGCCGGATCTCCGCGCAGGCCGGAGCCGCGCTGCAAAAAGGCCGGCAGCGCCAGCATCTTGTCGCGCCATGGCAAGCCTGCTTCGCGCGACACCGCGCGGCCCGACTTCGGCGAGACATAGGCCAGATCCTGCCTTGTGCCGGTGGCGGCGCAATGGCTGAGATCGAGGCCGAAACCGAGTTCATCGAGGATCAGGAGCTCGAAGCGCGCCACCAGTTCGCCGGCGGCATCGGCATCGTCGAGATGGATGATCATCACGGAAAGTGCCTCGTAGAGGCCGCCATGGGCGTCACGCTCTGGCAAGAGGCGCAAATGCGCGGCCATCGTCTGCAGGCCGTAGACGGCGACGGCGCTGTCCATAAGCCTGGCGGCATTCATCTCGATCGCCTCGGCCTGGAATGTGCCAAGATGCTCGTCAAGCCGGGCCCGCCACAACAGGTCGACGCGATTGCCGGGCTGGAGAACGGGCTGCTGCTTGCGCGAACGACCGCCGCGCACGAGACCGAGATGGCGGCCATGCGCGCGGGTCATCACCTCGAGGATGGCGCTGGTTTCGCCATGCTTGCGGGTGCCGAGAATGATTCCCTCGTCGCGCCATTCCATGCCTAGAGCTTTTCACCGATCGGGTGGCGAAATCAAGGTATGGGCCTGGCGCCTGGGCCGGCCCTCGCACCAACGCACAAAAAAAACCGCCCGCAGCAATATGCTGCGGGCGGCTCGGTGGTATCTGTCGATCTATTAGAACGAGCGCTGGAAGCGGAGGATGCCGCCGAGGCTGCTCTTCTTGGTAGCCTTGGTCCAGTTGTTGAAGTCGGGGTCGCCGAACTTACCGGCATTGAGGTAGTCAACTTCAGCGGTGACCGTGAAGCCGGGCACAAGGGTATAGGCAACGTTGGCGGCGATGCCGAGGTTCTTCCAGTCGTCATAAGAGACCTGGGCGTTGAACGCGGTCTTGTCGTTGAACTTGTAGGTACCGCCGCCCCAGACTGCCCAGCTGCCGCCCCACTGCTTGTAGTAGCCGCGACCCTTGGCGATGGCGGAGTCGTTGAGGTTGTCGTCCGTGCCGTAGCCGGCCATCAAGAACAGCGACAATTCGCTGGTTGCCTTAACGTCAAGGCGAACCTTGCCAGCGACTTCTTCGTAGTTGCTGTCATAAGCGACGACGCCGGTGATCGCACCCCAGTCGGCCTTGTACTTCAAGCCGCCGACGACATGCGGGATGTAGCTGTCGATTGTATTGGCGCCCGCGCCTTCTTCGAGCGAGACAACCCCCGAGAAGCCATTGCCTGCGTCGAAGTTGTACTGAACGACGTTGCTCTCCTGCCCGCCATAAGGAACCAGCGTGTCCTGGATGACGCTACCGGCATAGCCGGTGAACGTATCGAAAGCCGTATCGTCCTTGCCGACGCGCAAGCCGCCAAGCTGAATCCAGGCGTAACGCAGCGAGAGAGCCTTGTTAACCGCCTGCCAATCGGTGCTCGCAGTCTTGGGGCCTGCACCATCAGGATCCGAGTAGTCGCCAGACTTGTTGCCGAAATTGAATCGAGTCTCGGTATAGGTCTTCAAAGTGCCGAGTTCGGTTTCCTGGCCAGTCCACGTCTTCAGCGTGAAGCGCGTGTTCTTGTACCAGGTCGAGTGATCGCCATCGCCCATGCTGTCAGTAACATGGTTGACGCCATCGAAAGAGCCGACATCGCCGGCACCAATGTCATAACGGACATAGCCGCCGATGCGCAGGCAGGTTTCGGTGCCCGGGATGTAGAAGTAGCCGGCGCCGTAGACGTCGCAGATCTTGACGTATTCGGCCGGTTCCGGTTCGGCGACGACGACAGCGTCCGCGGCGCGAGCGCCGGAGACCGCGATCAGGGCCGCGGCTGAGCCGAGAAGGAGGCTCTTGATGTTCATTTTCTGACCTCTCCAGTCATAGTTTTAAATGGCTTCGGATTTGTGGCTGGCGGATATGTTGTCCCGCCTCACCCCCACAACGAAAAGGCGCGCACCGCGTCCCCTTTTCGCGGCGAACATACCCATCAATCTTCCGCCTTCAATGACGGTTTTGGAAATAACAGCGATTCCTCGAACAGTTTTATGCTGTGTTGCACAAATAACACTCGAGACGGCACAATCGGCACAACGTCACAAAATAAATACATATCTTGGAAATTTCCCGACTAACTATATTTTCAAGGCTCTATATTTCGAAAGATTCGCTGAAACCGGTAATATAACTCTGATTTTTCGAAGATATCCTTACTATTTTCGCGGAAATGACAGTTGCAGCTCATCCTCTTTTGAGAGTACGCCAATGCTGCGACGATGCCCGCGCAGCCGATCGGCTTTGCCGGGGCAAGCCAAACTCGCCTGGGCCGCATCGATGATTGCGTGATGGAGCAGACCGGGCACGGAAAACAGAATCGGCCGCAAGAAAATCAGAAATCCTTCAGAAAGCGCTCGGGATTTCTGGCCGCAAAGACGCCAAAAGTCCCGGGGTCGGCCGATGTGGTCGACACAGCCCGCTGAACAATTCGGCCGGCTCGTTTCCTGAGGCATGTCGACCGATCGGGCAGTCCGGCGACCTCTCATAGACGCTGCCCGTTGAGAGGACTTGAGATGACTTCCTTGTTGAGCCTGGTGCGAAGGCACCAGCTGACCGCCTTCTTTTCATTGACGATTGGCCTTACCTGGCTGGCCTTCATTCCGTTCTACCAGTCGCATGGTGACAGCATTCCCTGGTTCACGTTCGGTCCGATGGTCTCCGGCTTTATCGTCGCGGCTGTCTCCGGCGGCTGGAGTTCGGTCAAGGCCATTCTCAGCGCGATGGTGAGGTGGCGGGTTCGTCCGATATGGTACCTGGTGGCGTTCGGCCTGCCGTTCGCAACGCAATTGGCCTCTATCCTGATCAATCCGCTGTTTGGCACCGCGGCACCGGCCTGGAGCAACATCCCGGCTCTCTCCGAGATGCTGCCGATCATCGCGCTCTATGCCGTCTTCAGCGGCCCGCTCGGCGAAGAGCCGGGGTGGCGCGGTTTTGCGACGCCACGTCTGCTTGCCAGTCAGCCGGCACTCACCGGCAGCCTGATTCTCGGCGTGATCTGGGCCATCTGGCATTTTCCGCTCGGCCTTGTCGGCGACCTCAGCTTGTACAGCACCCTGAACGTCGTACTGGCGGGCGTCGTGTTCACCTGGCTCTATCAGAACACCGGCAGCGTGCTTCTCGCCATCATCATGCACGTCACGCACCAGAACAGCGTCCGCTTCCTGGGCAAGGTGTTCACCGGCGGTGACTATGTGCAGCAGCAGTGGATCGCCGTGGCGATCTGGGCAATCATCGCGGTCGCCATCGTCGTCTATTACGGAGCGGAGAACTTCGCCCGGCGGCGGATGGCTGCGCTCGCCGCCTGAGCCATGTGCTGGATTCGCCGATCACGCCCGATGCTTGTGATCGGCGAGCACCAAAACGGTGAACTATCCTAGTGGGGAAACTCCAGCCCCATCTCGCGATAGCGCTCGGGATCGTCGCCCCAGTTCTCGCGCACCTTGACGAACAGGAACAGGTGCACCTTCTGCTCGAGGATACCCGCGATCTCCATGCGCGCCGCCTGGCCGATGGCGCGAATGGTCTCGCCCTTGTGCCCGAGCACGATCTTCTTCTGGCTGTCGCGCTCGACATAGATGGTCTGGTCGATACGCACCGAGCCGTCCGGCTTCTCTTCCCATTTCTCGGTCTCGATATGCGAGGAATAGGGCAGTTCCTGATGCAGCCGCAGATAGAGTTTTTCGCGGGTGATCTCGGCCGCCAGTTGGCGCATCGGCAGGTCGGAAATCTGATCTTCCGGATAGTACCAGGGGCCGGCCGGCAGCGCCTGCGCCAGATATTCGAGCAAGTCCTTGCAGCCGGAACCGGTCAGTGCGGAAACCATGAAGGTGCGCTTGAACGGCACTCTTTCATTGGCTGCCGCGGACAGGGCCAGAAGCGTCTCGTGCTTGACCCGATCGACCTTGTTGAGGATCAGCGCCATCGGCTGGCGCACATCCTTCAGCCGTTCGAGGATGGCATCGGCATCACCCCTTATGCCACGCTCGGCATCGATCAGCAGCAAAACGATATCGGCATCCTTGGCGCCGCCCCACGCGGTGGTAACCATCGCGGTGTCGAGGCGCCGCTTGGGCTTGAAGATGCCCGGCGTGTCGACGAAGACGATCTGCGCATTGTCATGTGTGGCGATGCCGCGCACGATGGCGCGCGTCGTCTGCACCTTATGGGTGACGATCGACACCTTGGCGCCGACCAATTGGTTGACCAGCGTCGACTTGCCAGCGTTCGGCGCGCCGATCAGCGCGACGAAGCCGGAATGCGTGGCGGGGGTTTCTGCAGTTTCAATATCGGTCATGCCGCGTTCCATACACCTTCGCGCAGCAGAAGGGCAGCCGCGGCTGCCTGCTCCGCTTCACGTTTGGAACGGCCGCTGCCGGTCGCCGGCTGAAATGCGCCAACCTTGACGCTGACGGTGAACAACGGATCGTGGTCCGGCCCCTCGCGGCTGTCGATCTGGTAGGCCGGAACGGCACTCGCCGCCTGATGCGCCCATTCCTGCAATTCGGTCTTGGCGTCGCGGCGCGCCGCGCCGGAAGCCTGCGAACGCGGCTGCCAATATTTGTGGATGAAGGCGCGCGCCGCCTCCAGCCCACCGTCGAGATAGAGCACGGCGATCAGCGATTCCAACGCGTCGGCGCGCAGATTGACGCGCTTGCGCCCTTCCAGCCCTCGCACATCCGATCCGGCGCGGATCAGGTCCGGCAGCCCGATATGTTCGGCGATCTCGGAAAGCGCCTCGGCATTGACCAGCGCATTGAGCCGCAGCGACAATTCGCCTTCGGCCGCATCGGGAAACGCGGCCAGCAGCATGTCGGCAACGACCAGGCCGAGAACCCGGTCGCCGAGAAATTCGAAACGTTCGTAGTCGGTGCCGGCATTGGCGCCGCGGGCGCTGGCATGGGTGAGCGCACGCTGCAGGCGCTGGCGGTCTGCAAAGGCATGGCCCGTGCGTTCCACAAGCGCTTCGGCGAGCGCGTCGGCGGTCAGCCGTTTTGCCGCTGCCATCCCTAGTTGACGAAATGGAACAGGCGCGAAACGCGCATCAGCGACGGCCATTTCCAGATTTCGAGGGGGCTTGCCTTGCCGGCGATCGAGAAGAAGACAAGGTTGGCGCGGCCAACCAGGTTCTCTGCGGGAACATAGCCGACGGTGAACCGGCTGTCGGCGGAATTGTCCCGGTTGTCGCCCATCATGAAATAGTGGCCGGGCGGCACGTCGAATTCACGCGTGTTGTCGCCGATCGAATTTGGATTGAGGTCGAGCGTGTCGTAGCTGACGCCGTTGGGCAGCGTTTCGCGATAGACGTCGATCGGCTGAGGCATTTCGGTGATGTCGGGATTGTCGATCTGGCCGGTCTTGACGCGCGGCACGCCGACGCCGTTGATGAAGAGCTGGCCGTTCTTCATCTGGATCTTGTCGCCGGGAAGGCCGACCACGCGCTTGATGTAGTCAACGGACGGATCCGGCGGGAACTTGAACACCACGACGTCGCCGCGCTTGGGCTCGGAGCCCCAGATGCGGCCCGAGAAGAGGTCAGGTCCGAAAGGCAGCGAATAGCGCGAATAGCCGTAGGACCATTTGGTGACGAACAGATAGTCGCCTTCCAGAAGCGTCGGCCGCATCGATCCCGACGGGATCGAAAAGGGCTGGAACAACAGCGTGCGGATGACCAGGGCGAGCAAAAGCGCCTGGACGATGACGCTGACGGTTTCGCCAAGCCCGCCGGATTTCTTCTGGGATTTTTCAGCCACGCTCATGTCGTCCTCGATTGTGCGTTGGATGGTATAGAGTCTCGGCGCGCGCTGGGCAACGTCAATGCCGGTCGTCAGATGCAATCAATGTGGCGCTTCTTCGACGGGTAACGCCTCGATGATCACAAAGGCTTGAGCAAGCGGAAAATCATCCGTGATAGTGAGGTGGATCGCCGCCCGATGCCCTGGGGGCAGGATATTTTGCAGTCTAATCAGCGCACCGCCGGTCAGCGCCATGGTCGGCGCGCCGCTGGGCAAGTTGACGACGCCCATGTCGCGCCAGAAGACACCTTGCGCCAGACCGGTGCCCAGCGCCTTGGCGCAGGCCTCCTTGGCGGCGAAGCGCTTGGCGTAGGAAGCGGCGCGGGCACGGCGGTTCTCCGAACGCGCCTGTTCGAGCTCGGTGTAGATTCTCTCAACGAAACGCCGGCCATGACGCTCCAACGATTTCTCGATGCGCCTGATGTCGATCAGATCGCTGCCGATGCCGATGATCATCGTGCGGCGGAACCGATGCTTGGACCCGGATGGGCCGACTTCTCGCGACGGCTTGCGCGCTCGGCCAGCCGCTTGCGCCTCTGCTCGCGGAAAACATTCATGCCCCAGCGCGTGATACCGTAGAACAGGAGACCGAACACCAGCCCGAGCGGCACCGCGCCGATCAGCATGGGCTCCAACACCGGATGCCAAAGTTTCGCGAAGGAAAGCGTGTGCAGCATCTCGCCCAGATGCGCCGGCGGACCATGTGCCGGCAGGCGATCGTGCAGGATGAGCTTGCCGGTTTCCCAGGATGCGCCCCACAGAATGGGAAAGGTCAGCGGATTGCCGAAGAAAACAGCGCCCAGTGCCGCCGCCACCAGATTGCCGGCGATCACCCAGCACAGAACGGCGGCGATGATGAAATGGAAGCCAACAGGAAAGAACGAAGCGAAGACACCAGCCGCGACCCCGGCGGCCACCGCATGCGGCGTGGCCTTCAGACGCAGGATGCGTTTCGAGAAATACTGAAGCGAGCGCGAAAACGAACGGCGCGGCCACAGATAGGTGCGCACCCGTTCGAAAAGGCCATCAGGCTTGCGACGTCGAAAAAGCACTCTGTTCCCGTTCCACGGCTCTCGCGCCGGCAATATCTGCCGAATGTGAGATGTATCATCTTGCGCTAAACGATCGCCCGATGGCAATCGCAACGTTGATATAGCGACGCACTTCCGGAAGAACAACCGAACACCGTCTGTGCGGCGCCTACATGTTGCCGTCCTTTCGGCATAGGCAGTCCTCGGTTCGAACATTGGACAATCGCGGCGAATTTATGGAGCCGGCAGTTGCTTCGCCGAAGGGCACGGCCTTGCTGACGGCTAAGGCCGGTATTCGCTGACCTCGACCAAATTGTCGTCCGGGTCGCGGAAATAGACAGACATCATTAGGCCCCGCGCCCCAATGCGTTCGACCGGTCCCAGCTCGAGCACAACGCCATTGGCGTCGAGACGGGCACGGATTTCGTCGAGCGGCCGTTCGGTGATCAGGCAGAAATCGCCTGACCCTGGCGTCGGCACCTTCGCCTTCGGCTCAAAAGTGCGGCGGACTTCGTGGACATTGATCTTCTGGTTGCCAAAAGCCAGCGCCGTCGGTCGGCCCGGCGTATCGATGCGCTCAAAGCCCAGCACGCGCTGGTAAAAGGCGCAGGTCGCTTCGAGCGACGCCACCGTCAGCACGAAATGATCGATACCGACGATCATCTCGCCCTCCTCGCTAGATATTGCGACTGCCGGGCTTGATCGCCGGTATCGCGGCAAGCTCCGGCGGCAGCCGATCCGGCGGATAGGCCGGAACCTCGTATTCGGCGAGCGCGATCAGCGGTACGCCGACATGGGTCTTGCCGGCTGAGCGATCGATGATGCAGGCGGCCGCCACCACCTCGGCGCCAAGCTCGCGCAGGCATTCAATGGTTTCGCGGATCGACAGGCCGGTGGTGACGATGTCCTCGACGATAACGACGCGCGCGCCCCTGGCGATCTCGAAGCGGCGCAGGCGGAACTCGCCCCCTTCCCGCTCGACCCAGATCGCCGGCACGCCGAGATGGCGCGAGGTCTCGTAAGCCGGGATCAGGCCGCCGATCGCCGGGCCGACGACATAGTCGATTTTTCCCGGCACCGCGGCGCGGATCTTCTCGGCCAGCGCCTTGCACAGGCGTTCGGTCTTGTCGGCATGCATGAACACCCGTGCCTTCTGCAGGAAGACCGGGCTGCGCAGGCCGGACGTCAGGATGAAATGCCCCTCCAGAACAGCACCCGCCTCGCGGAAAATGCCCAGCACTTCATCGGTCTTCATCTGCGTCCCTTTTTTGATTGACCATGATCTTGTCCGAAAACCGGTTCCCACTTTTCGGGATCATGATCTAGCCATTGACGCGCCGTGCGTCGCTGACGCTCGAATTGTCCTTGAGCTGCGACAGCAGCCGGTTGAGATGCTTCAGATCCCAGACTTCGAGATCGATCAGCATTTCGGTGAAGTCGGGCGCCGTGCGCACCATCGACAGCGTATGGATGTTGGCGTCGTTGGACGCTACGACCTGGGCAATGTCGGCGAGCGACCCCGGCGCGTTGATGGCGGTAACCGAGACACGCGCCGGAAAGCGCTCCTTGGTGCGCTCGTCAATGTCCCAGCGCACGTCGATCCAGCGCTCGGGCTGGTCGTCGAAGGCCTGCAGCGCCGGCGACTGGATCGGATAGATGGTGATGCCGGTGCCCGGCTGGACGATGCCGACGATGCGGTCGCCAGGCACAGCACCTTCCGGCGCGAAGCGCACCGGCAGGTCGCCGCGCACGCCGCGGATCGGCACGGCGCCGTCGCGCGGCTGGTCCTTGTCCTTGCGCGCGGCACGTCCTGGAATCTGGAACAGCATGCCGGCGGCATTGCGGATCTTCGACCAGCCTTCCTCGCGCTGCTTGGGCGCTGCCGGCGTGACACGCTCGTCCTTGTAGTCGGGGAAGACCGCCTTCATGACGTCGGTGGAGGCCAGTTCGCCACGGCCGACCGACGCCAGCACGTCCTCTATGTCCTTGCGCGCCAGCCGGTGCAGCACCGGTTTCAGGCTTTCCTTGGTGAAGGTCTTGCCGGCCCGTTCGAAGGCGCGTTCGAGAATACGTGCGCCGAGACCCGAATACTGCTTGCGGATGGCGTTCTTGGTGGCACGGCGGATGGCGGCGCGCGCCTTGCCGGTGACGACGACCGATTCCCACGCCGCCGGCGGCACTTGCGCCTTGGAGCGGATGATCTCGACCTCGTCGCCGTTCTTCAACTCCGTCATCAGCGGCATGATGCGGCCATTGACCTTGGCGCCGACGCAGGTGTCGCCGACATCGGTGTGCACCGCATAGGCGAAATCGATGGGTGTGGCGCCGCGCGGCAAGGCGATCAGCATGCCCTTCGGCGTGAAGCAAAACACCTGGTCCTGGAACAGTTCCAGCTTGGTGTTTTCGAGGAAATCCTCGGGATTGTCACCTTCGGCGAGCTGCTCGATGGTACGCCGCAGCCAGGCATAGGCATTGGTCTCCTTCGAGATCGCATGGGCCGCGCCATTCGTCTTGCCGCCCGTGTCCTTGTAGATCGAGTGCGCCGCGACGCCGTATTCGGCGATCTTGTTCATCTCGCGGGTGCGGATCTGCAGCTCGACGCGCTGGCGCGAGGGGCCGACGATGGTGGTGTGGATCGAGCGGTAGTCGTTCTGCTTCGGCGTCGAGATGTAGTCCTTGAAACGGCCGGGCACCATCGACCATGTGGTGTGGATGGCGCCGAGCGCGCGATAGCAGTCCTCGACCGTATCGACGACGACGCGGAAGCCGAAAATGTCGGACAGTTGCTCGAATGACAGCGCCTTGGCCTCCATCTTACGGAACACCGACCAGGGCTTCTTCTGGCGGCTCTTCACGCCGGCGTTGATGGCATGCTTTTCAAACAGCGCCGACAGCGCCTTTTCAATGTCGGTCAGCACGCCCTTGTTGCGCTCGAATATCTCGGCGAGCCGCGCGGTGACGGCGCGGTAGGCTTCCGGATTGATGTAGCGGAAGGCGATTTCCTCCAGCTCCTCGCGCATGCCTTGCATGCCCATGCGCCCGGCCAGCGGCGCATAGATATCCATCGTCTCCTCGGCGATGCGCAGGCGCTTGGCCTCCGGCATGTGGTCGAGGGTGCGCATGTTGTGCAGGCGGTCGGCGAGCTTGACCAGCAGCACGCGAACATCTTCCGAGATCGCCAGCAGCAGCTTGCGCAGGTTTTCCGCCTGCTCGGCCTTCTTGGAGACGAGATCGAGCTTCTTCAGCTTGGTCAGGCCCTCGACCAGCTTGCCCATTTCTGGGCCGAACAAATCATCGATCTCGGCCCGCGTCGCCGTGGTGTCCTCGATGGTGTCGTGCAGCAAAGCGACAGCGATCGTCGCCTCGTCCATATGCATTTCGGTGAGGATGGCGGCGACTTCGAGCGGATGCGAGAAATAGGGATCGCCGGAAGCGCGCTTCTGGTGGCCATGCTTCTGCATGGCATAAACATAGGCTTTGTTGAGCAACGCCTCGTTGACGTCAGGCTTGTAGCGCTGGACGCGCTCGACAAGCTCATACTGACGCATCATGGGCGGAATCTCTCAGCGATGAAATGAATCATGCGCCGCACTGCTGTACGGCGCATGTCATAGATAGCCACGAAACTGCCGGGACGGAAGTGCCGGAAACGTGTTCCGGGCAGGTCCAGAAAACTCTCTTAGTAGTCGTCGCTCTTTTCCGGCGGCACCAGACCTTCGATGCCGGCCAGAAGATCTTCTTCGGTCATGCGATCGAAGGTGATGTTGTCCTCGGCATCGTCGGTTTCGGCGGCCGCGACAGCGCCACCGGTCTGATCGGCGATCACCTCGCCATCGGCCTCGGGCTCGTCGACCTCGACATGCTTCTGCAGCGAATGGATCAGATCTTCCTTGAGGTCGTCGGGCGACAGCGTCTCGTCGGCGATCTCGCGCAGTGCGATGACCGGGTTCTTGTCATTGTCGCGAGGAACGGTGATCTGCGCGCCCTGGCTGATCTGGCGAGCACGGTGGCCGGCCAAAAGCACCAGCTCGAAGCGGTTGTCGACCTTGTCGATGCAATCTTCAACGGTTACGCGGGCCATGGACTGCCCCTTTCATGCCTGGATTTGATGGAAAACAGGCGCGGTCCATAACCCGAACGCCGCCAAAATACAAGCATCATGCCAAAAGTCGGCACTGCAGGACAGGCGATCCTGCGGTCGAACACCCGATTGAAGCAAAACGCCGTCGCGTCCATGGCGTCCTATGCGGCGATCACAATTGCTTGCATTGCTCCATCACGCCTTGGATTGCCACCAAACTGGCGCTATCTCGGATGGACAGGTCAGCCGGTTTATTATGAGCCTGACCGATAGTCGCTACCGCATTTCGTTTAGACGGCCGCATTTTTCGAAAAGGAATATTTTCCATGTTCGACCCTCGTGAAAAAATCGCCCTGTTCATCGACGGCGCCAATCTCTACGCCACCTCGCGCGCGCTTGGCTTCGACATCGACTATCGCAAGCTCTTGTCGAGTTTCCAGAAGCGCGGCTATCTCTTGCGCGCCTATTATTACACGGCGCTGGTCGAGGATCAGGAATACTCCTCGATCCGCCCGCTGATCGACTGGCTCGACTATAACGGCTTCAAGGTGGTGACCAAGCCGGCCAAGGAGTTCACCGACTCGACCGGCCGCCGCAAGATCAAGGGCAATATGGACATCGAACTGACGGTCGATGCGCTGGAACTCGCCGATGTCGTCGACCACTATGTCATCTTTTCCGGCGACGGCGACTTCCGCACCCTGGTCGAGGCGCTGCAGCGGCGCGGTCGCAAGGTGTCGATCGTCTCGACCATGGCCTCGCAGCCGCCGATGATCTCGGACGATCTGCGCCGCCAGGCCGATCATTTCATCGACCTGACGACGCTGAAGAACGAAGTCGGCCGCGATCCGTCGGAGCGGCCCGTGCGCCGGCCCGAACCGGCTGAAGTCGACGAGGACGACTACTGAGGCCGGTAACCTTGACCGCCCTCCCCACTTCCGAACCAAGCCGCAACTGCCCGCTCTGCCCGCGGCTGCATGATTTTATTGCTGAGTGGCGGCAGCGCGAACCGTCCTGGTTCAACGCGCCGGTGCCGACCTTCCTGCCGCCGCAGGGCGAGGACGCCGTCCAGCTTCTGATCGTCGGGCTGGCGCCCGGACTGCGTGGCGCCAACCGCACCGGCCGCCCCTTCACCGGCGACTATGCCGGCGACCTGCTCTACTCGACGCTGATCGCGCACGGCTTCGCGCGCGGTGAGTTCAAGGCGCGGCCCGATGACGGGCTGGAGCTTGTCGGCACCGCGATCACCAACGCGGTGCGCTGCGTGCCACCGGAGAACAAGCCCGTCGGCGCCGAAATCTCGACCTGCCGGACATTCCTGGTGCCGACGATCGCCCGCTTCCCAAACCTGCGCGCCGTGCTGGCACTGGGGTCGATCGCCCACCAGTCGACGGTGCGCGCGCTGGGCGGGCGCGTCGCCGCCTATCCGTTCAAGCATGGCGGGCAACTGCCGGCCGGCGGCATCACGCTGTTTTCCAGCTATCACTGCTCGCGCTACAACACCAACACCGGTGTCTTGACGGAAGAAATGTTCGTCAACGTGTTCGGCGAGATCGCGGCGTTCCTGCGGAAATAACGCCAGTCAGAACCCTTCCAGCACGATCTTGCCCTTGGCCTTGCCGGTCTCGATCAGCGCATGGGCGCGCTTCAGATTGGCGGCATTGATCCGACCGAAGGTTTCGCCCAACGTGGTGCGGATGGTGCCGGCGTCGACAAGGCGCGACAACTCGTTCAGATACTCGCCCTGTGCGGCCATGTCCTGCGTCTCGAACAGCGAGCGGGTGAACATCAGCTCCCAATGGACCGAAACGCTCTTGCGCTTGAAAGGATTGATGTCGAGCGTCTGGGGATCGTCGATCAAGCCGAACCGGCCTTGCGGTGCGATCAATTCGGCGATCTCGGCCAGATGCTTGTCAGTGTTGGTTGTCGAGAAGACGAAGGCTGGCGCGCCGATGCCGAGTGCCGTGACCTCGCTGCTGAGCGGCTTGGAATGATCGATGACATGATGGGCGCCAAGCCCAACCACCCAGTCGCGTGTTTCCGACCTCGATGCGGTGGCAATCACCGTCAGATCGGTCAGTTGGCGCGCAAACTGGACCGCGATCGAGCCGACGCCCCCGGCGCCGCCGATGATCAGGATGGCATTCGCGGCACCCGTGACAGGCTTCCTCGCGTCAAGACGGTCGAACAGCGCCTCAAAGGCGGTGATCGCCGTCAGCGGCAACGCGGCTGCCTGCACATAGTCGAGCGAGCCGGGCTTGCGGCCGACGAGGCGCTCATCGACGAGGTGAAACTCGGCATTGGTGCCTTGCGGCGCGAGCGCTCCGGAATAGAAGACGTCGTCCCCAGCCTTGAACAGGCGGGCATCCGGCCCCGCTGCAGCGACCCGGCCGGCTGCGTCCCAACCAAGCACCCGCCAGCTCCCGGCTTCGGGTTTGGCACTTCGCCTTATCTTGGTGTCAACCGGATTGACCGAGATCGCCTTTATCTCGACCAGCAGTTGACGGCCTTTCGGCTCCGGCTTGGGCAGGTCGATGTCGACGAGGGAGGCCTCATCGGTGATGGGAGCTGGGATTTGATAGCCGACGGCGCGCATTTCGATCTCCGCGATTGCTGTTGAGCTTTGTCTGGGGCAGAGATGCGGATTATGTGCGCGAAGCGCAAGAATGCACATATAAAGCACATAGTGTCGAAAAGGATACCGTCATGCCGCGCATTCGCCATGAACGCTTCGATTGCAGCCCCGGCTGCACCGTGGAGGGAACGCTGCGCTATATCGACGGAAAGTGGAAAGGCGTCGTGCTCTACCATCTGTTCGAGGGGACGTTGCGCTTCAACGAGATCCGCCGGCGCATTCCGAACTGCACGCAGCGCATGCTGACCAACCAGCTGCGCGAACTCGAAGCCGATGGACTGATTGCCCGCAAGATCTATCCGGAAGTGCCGCCAAAGGTGGAATACAGCCTGACGCCGCGCGGCAGAAGCCTGGAACCGGTGATCACCGCCCTGAAACAGTGGGGCGATGCGAATGTGACGCTGGCGCCAGAGGTGTCCCAGGCCGCGGCTTGAGGCAGCGGCAAGACACGCAGCCGGGGGTAGTTTGGCGAAACTGCCAACAGCCGGATCGTCAATATTTGCAACGGCATAGCCCGATTTGTGAAGAAACAGATTCGGACGTCCAGCCGACCGCTTCGGCCGGACAGCCTCAATGCGCTGATGCAAGCAGCGCCGTCAATTTCTCCGGCCCGCCCTGCAAAACGTTGAGGTCGACGTCACCCACAATACCGTCCACGCGCCCCCTGTTGTGGTACTGCCAATAGACCCAGTCGTGGCGGTCCGGTTCCACCAGCAGCGAACGGAGCCAGAGCGGGCGAGTAGCGATCTGTCCGGCATAGGCTGCCTCCGCCTCATCGGTCAGGTAGACGATCGCCGTCTTGCCGAACGCCGCTTCGACGGGTCCGAGGAAAGCCTGGAGCTCGGCATTCAACTGTTCGGGCGACGGACGCTGCGGACAGTTGCCGCCGAACTCGACATCGACGACCGGCGGCAGCAGGGGCTGATCGTGCGGGACGACCGAGATGAAATTCTTCGCCTGGTCGGCGCCGGGCCGGCAGAAGGTGAAGAAATGATAGGCGCCGACGGCGATGCCGGCCGCGCGGGCCTCACGCAGATTGGCGGCAAAGGCTTTGTCGACATGATCGCCGCCTTCGGTCGCCTTGATGACGGCGAAGGCGACATCGTCAGCGGCAACGCGCCGCCAGTCGATCTGGCCCTGATGATGGGAGACGTCGATGCCTCTGACCGGATATTTGCCACGGTCGGGAGAATAGGTGTGGAAGTAGAAGAAGCCACCGGCCACGACCAGCGCTGCAAAAACCAGGCAGACCGATCCCCACAGGATGATCCGGTTTTTCAAGGTGGTCCCCTCTGGTATTTGCAGGCTCGGCTGTACGAAACCTGAAGCCAACAGCAGGCTTTTCTAGGGCAATCGCCCTTCTCAGCCGCGTTCCTTCAACAGCCGGCCCTTCTCGCGCGACCAGTCGCGCTGCTTCTCGGTTTCGCGCTTGTCGTGCAGCTTCTTGCCGCGGCCGACGGCGAGCAAGAGCTTGGCGCGGCCCTGGTCGTTGAAATAGATTTTCAGCGGCACCAGGGTCATGCCTTCGCGGTCGACGCTCTGCGACAGCTTGGCCATCTCGCGCTTGTTGAGCAGCAGTTTGCGGCGCCGCCTGGGTTCGTGGTTGAAGCGGTTGGCCTGCAGATATTCGGGCAGATAGGAATTGATCAGCCAGATCTCGCCGCCTTCGACCGAGGCATAGCTGTCCTGGATATTGGCCTGGCCCTGGCGCAGCGACTTGACCTCGGTGCCGGTCAGCACCAGGCCGGCCTCGATCGTGTCGAGCACCTCATAGGAAAACCGCGCCTTGCGGTTTTCCGCAACGGTCTTGTTGTTGGGATCGGCTTTTCTGACTTGATTCATGATGTGGAGAGGTGGCGCCTCATCCTCAATTAATCAAGCCGGCGTGCTTCATGGCCGCATCGATCTTCGCCGCGGTCGCTTCCTCGACCGTGACAAGCGGCGACCGAAGCACGTTCTCGACCTTGCCCAGCTTCGACAGCGCGTATTTGGCGCCGGACACGCCAGGCTCGAGGAAGATCGCCTTGTGCAAGGGCAAGAGACGGTCCTGCAATTCCAGCGCCTTGGCGCTGTCGCCGGACAGCGTCGCCTCCTGGAATTCGGCGCAGAGCCGCGGCGCGACATTCGAGGTCACCGAGATGCAGCCGACGCCGCCATGGGCGTTGAAGCCGAGCGCCGAGGCATCCTCGCCGGAAAGCTGGATGAAATCCTTGCCGCAGGTCATGCGCTGCTCGGACACACGCTCGACCTTGCCGGTTGCGTCCTTGACGCCGACGATGTTCTTGAAGTCGTGCGCCAGCCGGCCCATCGTCTCCGGCATCATGTCGATCACCGAGCGCGGCGGGATGTTGTAGATGATGATCGGCAGCTTCGTCGCCCTGGCGACGGCGGCGAAATGCTCGTAGAGGCCGCGCTGCGTCGGCTTGTTGTAATAGGGCGTGACGACCAGGGCGGCATCGGCGCCGGCCTTTTCGGCATATTGCACGAGGCCGACGGCTTCGGCGGTGTTGTTGGAGCCGGCACCGGCGACGACCGGAGCGCGGCCCTTGGCCACCTCGATGCAGACCTTGACGACATGGCGATGCTCATCATGCGATAGGGTCGGCGACTCGCCGGTGGTGCCCACCGGAACCAAGCCCGTCGTGCCTTCTCCGAGTTGCCATTCGACGAATGCGCGAAAGGCTTTCTCGTCGAAACGCCCGCTCTTTTCGAACGGTGTCACGAGCGCAGTAAGCGAGCCTCTCAGCATGTCGTCCAACTCCTTGGGACTTCCTTGTTTATGCATGCCGTCATCCCAAAACCGGTATCCACTTTTGGGCGACATGCATCTTTGGTCTATGCATGCCGTTGTCCCAAAACCGGTATCCACTTTGGGCGACATGCATCGGTGTTTTGTCGTGCGCGCCTTCTAACCGAAAGCGAAGCGGCGCACCATAGTCTCGACATGGTTGCGCGGCAAGCATTGCCATGGTGCCAGCGAGCGCAATTCGAACGGCCTCAATAACTCTTTGTTTACGAGCCCTTCACGACCTAAGTTTAGGCTTCGAGGCATCTTCGCCTGCTGGTAGAATGCTGGACTAGGGAAAGACACGAGATCATGCCGACCCGTCGGCCCCACCTCTTCGCGCTGCTTGGAGCCGTCGCCGCGCTGATGCCCGGCGTGGCGATCAGCGGCAGCGTGGATGCGCGGGTCACCTCGGCGATCCCAATCCAGAGCCCGCAACATAGTGGGCAGCAGGCCCCCTCACCCAGCGTCGCGCTCCTGAAAAGCGGGCTCCACGCACTGGCCGCCGGCGATATTCCCGGGGCCCGTGGCGTGCGCGATGCGCTTCCCGCTCAATCGCTCGACCAGCATATACTAGCCTGGGCGATCGCGCTTTACGGTGGCGACAAGGTTCCGAGCGGCGACATCGCCGCCGCCGCGAAGATGCTGCCCAACTGGCCGGGCACAATTGCCTTGCGCAAGAACAGCGAGCGGGCGCTCTACCGGGAGAACCCCGCTCCCGACATCGTCATTGCGGCATTCGACGGCAGCCAGCCGCAAACATTCGAAGGCGTCATGGTTCTCGCCCGCGCCTATGTGGCGACGGGCAACGTCAAGGCGGCGCGCTCGGTGCTGTCGCCGTTCTGGCGCACCACCATCCTGGAAGCCAAGGACGAGACGGCGCTGATCAAGGAATTCGGCAGTCTGATCCCTGCCGCCGACCACCGTTTTCGCATGGATCGCATGTTCTATGCCGACCGGGTGAATTCCGCGCTGCGCATTGCCGGCCTTGCCGGCGCCCAGCAGTTTGCCGAGGCCTGGGCCGCGGCCGACAGAGGCGACAAGAATGCGCTGAAACTGCTGAAGGCGGTCCCGGCGGCCCAGCGTTCTGCCGGCTACTTCTTCGCGCAGGCCGAATATATGCGCAAGCAGGATGACTTTGCCGGCGCCGCGGCCGTCGTCATGAAGGCGCCGACGGACCGCGAGGCTCTGGTCGATCCGGATGCCTGGTGGGTCGAGCGCCGGGTCCTGTCGCGCGAACTGGTCGACGAGGGCGACATGAAGACGGCGTACAAGATTGTCGCTACGCATGCCGCCGAAAGCGCTGCCAATGCTGCCGAAGCCGAGTTCCATGCAGGCTGGTATGCGCTGCGCGGCCTGAATGATCCCAAGCTTGCCGCGACGCATTTTGCGCGCATCGCCGACCTTGCCCAGGGGCCGATGACCCTGTCGCGCGCCTATTACTGGCTTGGCCGGGCGGCGGAAGTCGGCGGCCCGGGCAATGCCAAGGACTATTTTGGGCGCGCCGCCACTTACGGCACGACTTTCTACGGCCAGCTCGCCGCCGAACGTGTCGGAAGGCAGGCGCTCAACATCGTCTATCCCACGCCAAGTGCCGCCGACCGGCAGACTTTTGCCGGCCGCGAGGCTGTCAGCGCCATCAAGCGGCTGCAGGAGGCAGGCTATGACCGCTATGCCGAAACGCTCTATCGCGACCTCGCCGGGCAGCTGACCAGCCCAGGCGAACTGGCGCTGCTCGCCATCCTTGCCGAAAAGCAGGACAATCATTTCATGGCGCTGAAGGTCGGCAAGATCGCCGGCGCGCGCGGCATCGATGTCGGCGCACTGTCGCACCCGCTCGGCGTCATCCCTGATTCGGCCAATATTTCCGGCTCGGGCAAGGCGCTGGCCTATGCAATTGCCCGCCAGGAGAGCGAATTCAACATCGGCGCCGTATCCAGCGCCGGCGCGCGCGGGCTGCTTCAGTTGATGCCGGGAACCGCCAAGCAACTGGCGAAGAAGGCCGGACTGCAGTTTTCTCAAGCGCGCCTGACCACCGACGCAGGCTACAATGCCACGCTCGGTTCGGCCTTCCTTGGCGAGCAGCTCGACCGCTTCAACGGCTCCTATGTGCTGACCTTTGCCGGCTACAATGCCGGACCCAACCGGGCCAGCCAGTGGGTGGCGAAATACGGCGACCCGCGTGGCAAGGACATCGATGCGGTGGTCGACTGGATCGAACGAATTCCCTACACGGAAACAAGAAGTTACGTACAGCGTGTGATGGAGAATTACGAAGTCTACAAGATGCGTATTTTCGGCAAATACGACATCGTCGGCGACCTGGTGAACGGGCGCAGTTGAGGCCTTTCTGTCCCTCTCCGCTTGTCGGAGAAGGTGTCGCCAAGGCGACGGATGGGGCCATGGAACACCAGCGCCTCTCTCCGTCCCCCACCTCTCATCCGTCTCGGCGCGGCGCGCCGATCCTCTGCCTTGGACAAGTCACGCGCCTCGCCCGCCCTTCAGCCCCCACAAGGGAGTACGAAAGGCCTTCATTTGACGCTCCCCGCCCTCGCCTGTAGCAGTCAGGCAAGCAGCGGAAGGAATCGTGTCCAGATGTCGAACACCGAAGGCTTTTCCGATTTCTTCTACGCCGCGCCAGATGGGCTGAGACTTCATGCGCGCGTCTATGGCGATGCTAATTCCGGACACTGGCCGGTCGTCTGCCTGCCCGGACTGACCCGCAACGCGCGGGATTTTCATGAGCTGGCGCTCTGTCTTTCGACACGATCCCCGGCATCACGCAAGGTGGTCGCCTTCGACTATCGCGGACGCGGCCGGTCAGCCTACGATCCCGATGTCAGCCACTACAATGTCGGCGTCGAGGCCGGCGATGTCCTTGCCGGGCTGACCGCACTCGGTATGGAGGAGGCCGCTTTCATCGGCACTTCGCGTGGCGGGCTGATCATCCATGTGCTTGGCGCGCTGCGGCCGGCCGTGCTGAAAGCCATTGTTCTCAACGACATAGGGCCGGCGATCGAAACGGCCGGCCTCGCCCACATCCAGTCCTATCTCGAACGCGCCCCGACGCCGAAAACCTTCACCGAGGCCGTGGATGCCCAGCGCAGCGTTCACGGCAAGGATTTTCCCAAGCTCACCGACGCTGACTGGATGCGGATGGTGGGAGCGCTCTACCGCGAGACGGATCAGGGGCTGTTGCCGGATTTTGATCCGAAACTGGTCGACACGGTCGCCAGCCTCGACCTGTCACAACCCTTGCCGGCGTTGTGGCCGCAGTTCGAGGCACTGGCGGGCATTCCCTTGCTCACTATCCGCGGCGCCAATTCCAGGCTCCTGTCGCCTGAAACGCTGGAGCAGATGCGCCAGCGCCGTCCGATGATGGAAACGATCACCGTCGAGGGCCAGGGCCACGCGCCATTCCTCGAAACGGGCAGCTTGCCTGGGTCAATTGGTGCGTTTCTCGACAGGGCAGAACAGCAGAGTTGCTCAGAGTAAACTTCACGGCGTTCGTCACTCGAAAAGCCGGGCATTGGCTTCTTGCCTGCCTGGCGGACTGCCCTCCCTACGGAGATGAGAAGAAAGCAGCTGGCGGCAACGCCGGTGCCCTCTTTGCATCGCCAACAATTGGCGATGAATCGACGATGAGCTCGGCCAATGCCGAGCTGAACAAGGGGCTGGCCGCCACCCCTCAACTCGTCCTGTAACGCCGATTGCACGACCGGCGATAAGAGCGCCCCTCTCCCCAACACCAATACGAGGAGAGGACGCCGCCAGGCAAGAGCGCCGGCTCACGGGCCAATTGGCAAGCCCGGCCTGGAGCTTAGTTTGCCTTGGAGCCCTTCCCGGGCGCCTTTACCGCTTCACTCTTCGGCTTGCGCGGCGGCTTCGGGGCCGAAGGCGTGGTCAGCGGCGACGAAAATGCGGAGCTTTCGACGCCGCTGACCGCCCCACAACTCCGAGGCGTCTCGAGCACGGTGACACAGCCGTCGAGATCATTGGTGGCCAGATGCGCGTAGCGCATGGTCATCGACAAGGTCTGATGGCCAAGCCACATCTGCACGCGCCTGATGTCTATGCCGCCCTGGACAAGACGTGAAGCACAGGTGTGGCGCAATATGTGCGGTACCACCTGATCGTCGGCGCCAAGACCGACTTCAGCCTTCGCCTCGTTCCAGATGGCACGATATTGCGCCTGGCTGAGCTTGGTGAACGGCCCCTTGGGCCGGCGGCCCTCGGTGGGGGGCAGCTTGATGACTTCCTTGACCCGCTCCGTCATCGGAATCGTGCGGCTGCGGCCGGATTTGGTGATCCAGAACGAGACGCGATGTTCCTGGATGTCGTTCCAGATCAGTCCGAGCGCCTCGCCGAGACGGCATCCAGTGTCGACCAGGAAGACGGAAAGCCTGTAGGCATCCTCGCTGCGGCTTCTGATGGCAGCGAACAGCCTTGCCTCTTCCTCCCTCTCGAGGAAGCGAATCCGTCCCGCCCGCTCCTTCTGGCGGCGGAACTCGGGCAGGCTGTGGATATCTCCCATCTTGTAAGCCTTGCGCAGCAGTTTGCTAAGGGCAGCCATCTTTCGATTGATGGTTGCGTTGCTGTTGCCGCGCTGGCGCAATGTGCCGATAAGGTTGTCAAGGGCACTCTGGTCAAAGGCGCTGAAACGCTCCCCAAGGAGGATTTCGTCTATTTCGCCGATGAAAGAGCTGACATTGTATTTATGTCGCCCATCATCCCACAGTATGTCTCGATAGGCTGAAAAAAGCTCTCCGACTCGGTACGACTTTACTTCTCTTATCTTGTTGTAAGTGTACTTAATCTTTGAATTCTGAGAAGAAAACATCGAAAACGGATCCGGGGGGCTACCCTCTTGAATCGCTTCGTTGGTCATAATTCATCACACCCCCGAGTGGATAGATCAGCCCTATCCGCTTGGAAGCGTCCTTTCAAGAGATTTAATCACGCGGTTGTGATCTCATCCGCCCATCTGTGCGAATCCCACGAAATCACTCTGCGGACTTGTTCAGCTACCGATTCCCCCTCTTCCTTCGTTTGCGTTGACCCAGTCACGAAACAAAAACAGCCCGGGCGTTTGTGCGCCCGGGCTGGATTTCACCTGTAAGGAACCAGCCCTTAGAAGGAGCGCTGGAAGCGGAGGATACCGCCGATGCCGTCATCCTTGACAGCGCGGAAATCGCCCGACGACTTGTTGAAATAGTCGACTTCGGCCGTGACCGTGAAGCCCGGAACGACGTCATAAGCGATATTGGCAGCCAGACCGAAAGTCTTGCCGTCGTCGTACGACGCCTGGACGTTGAACGAGGTCTTCTCGTTGAACTTGTAGGTGCCACCGCCCCAAACAGCCCAGCTTCCGTCCCAGTTCTTGTAGTAGTTGTGACCGGTATTCGGGTCACCGACGTCCGACTTGTTGCCATAGCCGGCCATGATCCACAGCGCCAGCTCGTTGGTCGCATTCACGTCCAAACGAACCTTGCCCGAGACAGCTTCGTAGTTGCTGTCGTAAGCAACGACGCCGGAAATGCTACCCCAGCCTTGCGTCCACTTCACGCCACCGACGACATGCGGAACATAGCTGTCGATCGTGTAGGCGCCATCACCCTCTTCGAGCGAGACCACGGCCGAGAAACCGTTACCAGCATCGAAGTAATACTGAATGACGTTGGTGTCGAAGCGACCGTAAGGAACGAGCGTATCGTCGATCACATTACCAGCGTAACCGGTGAACGTGTTGAAGGCCGATTCGTCCTTACCGACGCGCAGGCCACCGAGCTGGATCCAGGCGAAGTTCAGCGAGATGCCGCTGTTGCGAGCCTGCCAGTTGGTCGGCGTGTAACCGTCGACATAGGGTGCAACCTGGTCAGTATAGTCACCGCTGCTGTTGCCGAAGTTGAAGCGGGTCTCGGTGTAGGTCTTCAACGTGCCGAGCTCGGTTTCCTGGCCGGTCCAGGTCTTCAGCGTGAAGCGAGCCTGCTTCCAGTACGTGTCGTTCGTGCCGCCAACATCGAGATGATCCGGAACGTTCTGCACGCCTTCGCGATCACCCACGCCGATGTCGTAACGGACATAGCCGCCGATGCGCAGGCAGGTTTCGGTGCCGGGGATGTAGAAGTAGCCAGCGCCGTAGACGTCGCAGATCTTGACGTATTCAGCGGGTTCCGGCTCGGCGACGACGACGGCGTCGGCGGCGCGCGCACCGGAAACTGCGATCAGGGC
>NZ_JBFTRA010000015.1:0-118254 GCF_056399285.1 Mesorhizobium sp. 01N446
CCCGGCGAACGAAAAAGGCGCGTGGCCGGGCAGATAGATGTGCCACGGATCCTTCTTGCCGTCGGCCGGCGAGATCGTCCACTCAAAGAAGCCGTCAGCCGGGATCAAGCATCGTTTCGACTTGAAGGCATCCCGGAAGGCCGGCGCGGCGTCGATGCCTTCAATCCTGGCGTTGAACATGGCCGCCTTGGGCATTTCCTTTGCCCAGAACGGAACGAGCCACCATCGCCCCTCCCGCAGGCGGTGGTTGCCGTTCTCGCCGGCGGTGACGAAAGGCACGTCTTGCGTCGGCGCGATGTTGTATCGCGGCTCGTCATTGCGGCCGATTTCCGCCGGCCCCGTGAGCCGGTAGAGTCGGTGGATTTCCGACCACGTCAGATATCGGGTGTAGCGGCCGCACATGACATTTCCTTGATCGACAGGCTTCCCGATCCTTTGGTGTGGTTATCCTGCCGACAGTGAACGAAATGAGAACAAAATAGTCAAACGCCTCTTGACCGGACAGGAATATGTTCCTTATTCCTGATCTATCTGAGCAGGAAAAGGGCCATGGGAAAGCGCCAAAATGCGCCGATAGGCGAAGCTATGTCCGAATTGGAGTTGGCGGCACAGCAGGCCCTCGCTGCAGCCAGTGGCGATGCTGTGGTCGCCTTGCTGACGGCTCTGGCCAGGAACGCCGAACTTGAGCGGGAACTCGCTTTGTCACGGGCTGCGGTTTCGAATGGCTTTTCTCGCGGCTGGCACAAGGCGCGCCCCTAAATGGTGGACACTGCCGAAGACAATTTCCGGATCGAGGTTTGGGATCGGGAGGAGAAGACGCATCTCGAAACCATCTGTCGATCGCCGGACGCGGTGGTGAGCCAAGCGGCCTGGCACGCCGCCATCCGGCGCCGGCCAGGCATGCTGCTGATCCACTACAACAGCCGCCACGTTATGGAGAAGATCATTACCCCCGGCGAGGTGAAGGTTCCGCCGCAGACGATCATCGACGGCAGTATTCACGCCGGACTAGACGTCGCGCTGGGCGACCTGCGCAGCTGGCACACGCTGCGAGCGTGGTGCACGACCTGCTCGCATCATGCGGAAGTGAAGCCGGCAAGCTTGATCAAGCGCTACGGCAAGGAAGCTCTGTTCAGCTCGGTGGAGCGCGCTCTTTTCTGCACGAGTTGCAAAAAGGGAGGACCGGTTCGGATGGAGATACACAGCATGCCGCGAAACTAAGGGTGATGACCGACCGCTCACGACCCGGCCTGCGGCGGGTGTTTCTTGTATCGAGCCTCGCGGAAGTCGAGCAAGTTCTGAAACACCTCCAGTTGCCTCGCGAAATTGCGCGCTAGATATCGAACCAGCTTGGGGTTGTTCAGCAGTCGGTCGAAATAGCTCGTAGCGGCGATCAGGTTTAGCATTTCTGAGCCGTGGGTGCTGGCAGCGCTCAGATAGTCATGGCTGACCTCGGCAATGTCGGCTTCCATGGCGGCCATTTGCGCCGGGGAAATACCCTCGTATCTTTTTCTGCGAGCCAAGGGATTGGTGAGTTGTGATCGTGGGGTGAGCTCGATCAAGAGCCTCGCTACTCGGAATTCCACGCGGTTCATCGCCAGCATCAGCCGGACAATTTCAACCTGCCGACCCGGCACGACCTCTCGTAACAAGCCGAAAATCTTCAAGGGGGCGCCGAAATCGTTCAGCATGTCGAGAGCTTCGAGGCAGATGCCTTCGACAAGCGGCTCGTCGACGCGCGGAAAGGAAATCTGCCGGTCTTCGCAGATACCTGCTTTCACCCCGGCCTCTGGCGAATTTTGCATCAAGATCGAAGGAGCCGTTGCGAAGCCATTCGATTGAAGCAACCCTTGAAATGCGGCGATGCGCAGGACATGACGAAAGGCATCGACGACGCTTTCCATCTGGTGTTTCACCGCGTCGGCTTCCCTGATGAATTCCTGCATATTGTCGACTTGGCGCCTGAAGGTCTTCAACAAACCGGAGACACGCAGCGGGTTCATCGGCGCCCGCGAATCTACCGTCAGCCGAATGGCATGCCGATTGTTTGTGACGAAGTCGCGATGCCCGGCTTTCGTAGTTCTCATATATTTGCCGGCATTGGTTCTCGTCTCGCCATCTCAACCACAGGATCAAGCGAAGCGAAGAGGAAGGCATCAAGGCGCACGCCATTGTCGGCCTTGAGCATGTGAAGGGCAGACTGCGCTTCATGAGCGGGTGCGATCAGGAAGTCACGAACGGTCTGATTATCGGACTCCATCCTGATCAAAATCGTTACCTCTGGCCCGATGAGACCCCGCTTCCAGAACGGCCAGCGTGGAAAACCGGCGACGTTCATCCGATATTGCGCAGTCCAAATCGCCACGGAGAATTCATCATTGACACGCATAATCTTTGTTTGGGGATCGTACAGCGCTGAGCCACCGACCCCGTCGATGTCCGACATCAAGTTTTCGATTGTTTGCTGCCGAATCTGAATGAGCCGCCTTCTGATGTCGAGTTTCCGATAGTTCGCCGACCCGTCGTATCCGATCAACTGGTAGGCGGCGTTCATGCTTCCAAAGCGATGCGCGTAAATGCTGGCTGAATGACAGCCTGGAGCGGCATCAATGATTGGGCTCGACAGCCTTCCCCGTTCTTTCAAAAGCTTGGTCAGATCGGCCAGCAACTCTTCATCGGGTCTGAGGTAAGTGCGTGCCCGCCTGATAGCTTGCGCACGATCGAACAGCGCCCGGGTTACGAGCGGTTCGATGACGTTGTCGGCGCGAACAAATGCGCTTGGCGGATTTCTCAGCCGGTTTTGCAGAAGCCTGTGGGATATTCGGTTCCATACAATGTTGCCGACATATTTCTCGCTGGCCAGTATCGTGCCTACGCACGCTCCGGTCCAAGGCCGGCCAAACTCGGTGACCAAGCCGCGCGCGTTTAGAGCTGACGCAATTTCGACTGCCGTTTTTCCTTTTTTCACGAACTGGTTGAATATCCATCGGACGGTTGACACCTCATTTTCAGGCCCGGGGACGAGAACGACGCGGTCGCTGGCCAGGCCTTTTCGCTCATTATGATGGAGGATTGCCTTGGGATTTCCAGAGCCGTCGACGAGAAGGCGCCTCAACCCATAGCCTGCAGGGCCGCCTCCGCTGAAACCCAGTTTGACTATTCGGCTTTGACCTGCAAAGACCCTATTCGACAGCATTCGGCTGTACTCCGCAGCCATGCTGCGCTTGATGGCCTTCAGAACATCGGACCCAATGCTCCCATCGTTGACGAATAGCTCAGCGCAGAATTCGATCCGCACTCCGGCTCTTTGGCATCGGTATTCATATGAGGCGCTTTCATCAGTATTCTGAAAGCGTCCCCATCGGCTGACGTCATAGACCACGACAGTTTCGAAATCGGCCCGCCGGCTTTCGATATCTTCGATCAGCCGCTTCAAGCCCGGGCGCCCCAAGATGCTGAGCCCGCTTCGGCCTGGATCTTCATACGTGGCAACGATGTCGTAACCCATGACCTCTGCATAGTTACGGATCGCGTCCCTTTGATTGTCGATGGAGTAGATCTGCCTCTCCGTCGACATGCGCAGGTATTGAGCAGCGCGAGCCCTTCGCCTTTCAAACTCGGGGGGTGTGGTTGCTTTGTCCATCGCGCGGGCCATGGTACTCAGACCTGATAATAGGGGCCTGTACCGCCTGCTATTTGGTTAGGAAAACATGTCGAGTTTGCTTCGAATGCGAGCCGTCGGCCGCATCCAGATATATATACCCGTGCGCAACTATATCGGCCGGTGAGATCAGCGGGTATGCCCGTTTCCTTTGCGCTTTGGAAACCATGGCTTTCAACTCATGGGAAACCCTGACTCACTTCGTGAGAGTGTGCGCCCCCGTTCCGCCGCAATGCGCCCGCACGGGACGATTGATAGGGATTTCAGACTTTTAAGGGAGACGTCCATGACCTTTCACAAAGCTATAGCCGCCCTGCTAGTGACCGCCGCACTTGCCGGCTGCCAGTCGCAGACCGAAGGCCAGCAGCGGGCCACCACCGGCGCGCTCATCGGCGGCGCCGGCGGCGCGCTCGTCGGCCAGGCGATCGGCGGCAACACCAAGAGCACGGTGATTGGCGCCGCCAGCGGCGCGCTGCTCGGCGCGGTCGTCGGCTCGGCCACTACGCCGCAGCGCCGCGGCGAAGAAATGTGCCGCTACCAGGACCGCTACGGTCGCGTCTACACCGCGCCCTGCGATGACCGGTATTACAACGGCAATTACTAAGCAGATCCAATGTGCCCTTCTCCCTTTGCGCGAGAAGGGCACAGGTCATCTCTGGGCATTCGACGATAAATAGAGCTGATGCAGAGGCTGAGAGGGTCACCATGACCACGACAAGCGTTGTAGGCACTTTTAAAAAAGCAGCAAAAAGGTGGCAAGCGCCTGCTCGGCTATGATCCCGGTAACTGCTGTCGCAACTCCCGGTCGGGCGGCTTACGGCCGTTCGACTACCAGGGACCGCTCCTGGGAACAATATTCGATCATCATCGCCGACACACCGCATGCCGCAATGCGGAACGTCCCCGCCATGACCAGGCCCGGCGTCAGGGCGATGGCAGCGGCACCGCGTTTCGGGTGCACGCGAAGCCGCACGACTACAACATAGGCCCGCCCGCGGCCCTCAATCAGCTGATGGCCATCGCTGAGGTAAGCGTCTTGCCGTAGGAATGACACCTCTGCGGCCCGATGGCGGCTGCGCGGATGTTGCGCCCCGTGGTGCCTTTTTCCCTCGCGAAGGTGAACAGAAGAGAACCAAAGTCGAGTGCAAGCTTGACGTGTGAGGAATATCGTCCTATTTTTAGATAGGGAGTGCAGAGAATCCGCTTAGCCCGGGTTGGGCGGGTTCGAGATTCACAAGCATCCCGGCCATTGAAGCGAGTTGGGCCAATGCAAAATCTGATCGATTTCTTCCAGACCAATTCGGCACTGGTGCTGGCCAATCCAATTGCATTTGCCTCGTCCGCCGTACTTTTCGCGAGCTGTGGCTTCACTGTTGGCCGCTACTTTTTGGCCGAGCGCATTGCAAACCTGGAGAGCAGGATCGCCCGGCGCGATGATCAGATTGAAGAACTCAAATCTCGGAGCGCAGCGAGCAAGTTGGAGATCCAGATGGTGCCTGTCGTAGGAACTACGGCGATCGGCGAAAATGAACGGCCGCCGTTGGAAAGGTGGCCGGACCGGCGCGGCAATGCGCTGGTTGAAGCCGATTGCGCGGGGTAGGGCGGAAAACTAGTCGCGGCAGCGAGACGCTGACCATTCAGGGAAGTTTCGATGACGGTTTCATTTGTGGCAATCACCTCACGTCTAGGATTGACCGCACGGGACAGCACGCAGGCTACTATCTCCGAAATCGAAATTCTACTTAGAGATGCCACCACTTCGTTGCGGCTTTAATACATCTTCTACCTTCCATAAGCCCAGACAGCAATGCGCGGGCAATTCTTACCCCCGCCGCTTTGAGCACAGTTCGCATCTCTCGCGCTCGCAGGAAGAGTTGCCAGATAGGTTGCTCCGCGCGAACCTCCAGCGGGCGTGCGCCTTGATTTCCGCTGAGGTCACGCCGATCGCGCCATTAGGTCCGTGCGGCCCTGCGGGGTCGACCTTTCCAACGTCTTGCATAAGAACGGGTTCGATATCGCTGACGACCAAGCACTGCGAGTTTGTCCATAGACGGCCGATATCTTCCTGAGACGTCGTCGCGGCCGAACGTTGATAAGCGTTTACCGTATATTTGCGGGTTCTCATGATCGCGGCGCCCGAAACGCCGCTTTTGCGGTCAGCTTGGCGCGAGTGCCTGTGCGAGCAGCGCCGCCGCCGGCGAGCGCGAGGCATCATCCGTCTCTTGTCGCATCGCCTGGGCGTCAAGGTGCAGCGACGCAGAGACGAGAGTGCCGCCAATTGGGCATGGCATCTTCGGCGGCTACACGACGGCAAAAGGCGCGATGCTTGATTTGCATGACAGCGGGCTGGAAAGTGTGCCAGCCGACCAAGCGGCAGCAGCGATCGACGATCCCGGCAGTGGATGACTGAAAGCGAGAAAATCGCGGCAGCGATTGTACGTCCAGAACCGGTGCGCTCGGCCAGTGGAGCTGCCCTGCTGACCAAGGACTATGAAACCACCGCAACCAACGCAGCTCGATCGCAACCCGTTCTGGCGGCGGAGCGTCTTGCCAATCTCATCAACAGGCCCTGCAGTAGCGCGGGCGCTTTCCGGCCTAGAGTGCGCATTCAAGGTGCGCGTGGTGTGGCTGAACCGTTGCGGCAGGATCGCACGAATAGGCCTATCTCGCAGCCAATGCTGGCCCTCTGCGGTGGCAGATGGCCTTCAAACTTGCCAGCCTAGATATTGCCGACTGCGAGTGCCAAAGGCCAGATAGTCAGACTGGCAACACAATCGGTCGGGATGCATACTGAGGCTTCGCCTTTTCGCTCCCCGCGCTGGTGTTAAGCCGTCCCCAAGTGAGAACTGCTTCGGTCACAAAGATCGGCCGAGATGCTAGTGGTGCGCCCTATGAAGGGCCGTCGAGAATTGTCCTCACCTTTTCCGCAAGGTCTTCAAGGCTGAAAGGCTTCGGCAAAAGCTGCGTTCCAGGATCGAGGATCCCGTTGTGAACGATGGCGTTGCGCGTGTATCCCGTGGTGTAGAGAACCTTAAGCTTGGGGCTGCCCTTGCGAAGGATATCCACCAACTGTCGGCCGGACATCTCCGGCATCACGACGTCGGTGAAGAGCAGGGACAACTGCTGTCCGGCTTCAATCATTTTGATCGCTTCGTTTGGGCCACTGGCTTCGACGACCGTATAACCAAGTTCGCGCAACGCTTCGGCTGAGACGGCGCGGACGCGATCCTCGTCTTCGACCACCATGACGATTTCGCTTGCCAGGCCGCCATCTATCGATCTTGATTTCGTCTCGAGAGAATCCTGCTCGGTGCTGCCATAATGCCGTGGCAGATAGATCTTGATCGTCGTGCCGACGCCCGGCTCCGAGTATATCTTCACGTTGCCGCCAGATTGCCGAACAAAACCGTAAACCTGGCTGAGGCCCAGTCCTGTCCCCTTGCCAACGCTCTTAGTCGTGTAGAAGGGGTCAAAAGCCTTGGCGAGAACATCCGCGGTCATGCCCGTACCCGTGTCGGTTACGGCAATCAGCACGAATTGACCGGCCGCAATGGCGGACTCGCGAGCGTATCGCTCGTCGACATAGGCGTTCGACGTCTCGATGGTCAGCTTGCCCCCGTTGGGCATGGCGTCCCGTGCGTTGACCGACAGGTTGAGCAAGGCGCTTTCCAGCTGACTTGGATCGGCCTTGACCTGCCAGAGGCCGGCACCGAAAGCCGTCTCCACCTTGATCGTCTCACCGAGCGTTCGCATCAAGAGATCGGTCATGCCGCCGACCAGGCGGTTGGCGTTGATGGGCTCCGGCTTAAGTGGTTGCTGTCGCGAAAAGGCCAAGAGCCGCTGGGTAAGAGCGGCGGCGCGATGCGCCCCATCCATGGCGCCTTCGACAAATCGGCCGACGTCTGTCTCACCCTTGGACAATTTGCGTTGAAGCAGATTGAGCCCACCAATAATGACCGCAAGCATGTTGTTGAAGTCGTGCGCAATGCCACCCGTCAACTGGCCGACCGCCTCCATCTTTTGCGCCTGCCGCAGCTGTTCTTCTGCCTTAGAGCGTTCCGCCACTTCGTCGATGACGCGCTGTTCCAGTGTTGAGTTGAGTGTCTGCAGTGCGGCTTCGGCACGCCGCCTTTCAGACAGTTCGCGTTCGGCTGACTGGAAGAGGCGGGCGTTGTCTATTGCCGTTGCGGCATGGCCGGCGATGCCCAACAGGGCCCTCTCGTGCTCAGGATGAAACTTGCGGGGCTCCGCGTGGCCAAAGAACAAACCACCCAGAACTTCGCCGGAGTTCGACACGACCGGCACCGCCAGATAGGAGCGTACCGGCAGATGGCCTTCAGGCATGCCCTTGCGCGGCGCATTCTTGCCGTATCGTGGATCCTTGAGAATATCGTCCGATCGAACGACGCCTTTCCCGAGGAAGGTTGGTTCGAACACAGCCGTCGCACGTGGCATGGGGTAATTCTGGAAGGCCGAGCGTGGAGCCCCTGACAGGGCATAGAGCATGTAGCTGCCCCCCTGATCGTCGAGCACGTTGTAGAAGAAAGCGCCAAACTGCGCTCCGGAAAGTTCGACGCCGGCATCGGTGGTGATTTGCACGATTTTGTCGAGATCAAGTTCGGCAGCGACCGCCGCTCCGGTATCGTTCATGATCTTGAGGTGTCGCTCGGCCTTTTTGCGATCGGAAATGTCGATCACAGTGCCGATAAATCGAACGGCCTTGCTGGCTTCGAAAATGGCATGGCCGCTCGCCGCCACCCAACGCTCTATACCGTCCTCCAGGCCAATGGTTCGGTACTCGATGTTAAAACCTTCAAGACTGTCTGGAGCGATTGCTCGCCTGACCGCCTCATCTGCCCGTCTCCGGTCTTCTGGATGTAGGCCGGCGAGGAAAGAGCCCTCGTAGGTAACCCCATCGTTCGACGTAATACCGAACAACGCCCGGCATTGTGCGTCCCACCGCAAATGGTCAGCGACCGGGTCGTAATCCCAGATGCCGATTGCGGCCGCCTGGGTAGCCAGGCTCAGGCGTTCCGCGGTCTCGGCAGCGCTTTGATCCGACCTCACCCTTTCTATATGCGCCCACGACCGCTCCGTTACCTCTGTGAGAAGTGCAAGCTCATTTTGCGTCCAGACCCGCGGAGCGCTGTCGTGGATCGCCATCAGCGCGGTCAGGCGCCCCTCTTTGACGAGGGGCATGCAGATAGTGGCAGCGATTCCAATATTCTGGAACGTTGCGGCTTCTTCTGGGGGAAGCTCGACTTGATTGTCATTGATGATCAGCGGCAAACCCTGATGGAGCCGAAGAACGGCGAGTTCGCCAAAGTCCCGGAGACTGTAGTAGCCAACGATGCTGGAAGAGCCTTGTCGGTGCCAATCTCCGCGAATCGTAAAATGGTCCTGGTCAGGCTCCATATCGGCATAGGCACAGATCGCGACGCCGAGATGCTCGCCAAGCATTCTGGTCGTGATCTCAAGCACTGCGTCCGCGTCCGTGCTTTTCGATGTTTCTTTCCCCAGTCCGTCGAGGAAGCGCAAGCGACCTTCATTCTGCCTCAACTCTGCTTGCGCGCGCCGCCTTTCGACTGCGGTGCGCGTTCGCTCTGCCATCTCGCGAACGAACTCGATCTCTTCCTCAGACCAGGATCGGGGCCTGTTATGATTAAGGTAGAGTAGGGCCACAAAGCCCCCCCTTTCGGTGACGGGCATGTTGATCAGGGATTGAGCGCTGATGGCTTTCAGTGCTTCTGGGTTCTGGCTCGTCCGCGGGTCTTTGTCCGCATCTTCAATGACAACAGTGATGCCGCGCTTGAGATCATCGATATACGTGCCGTAATCGCGAAAATGCAGCACCCCAGCCAGGCTATTGATGCCGGGGGCATTCCAGTCGCGTTCGATGGAGATGGTCTCATTCGCCAGATCGATCGTGCCATATCCGGCCCGGCTTACATCCAGCTCCCTGCCAATGATTTCGGCCGCCGCATAGGCCAGTTCGTCGGGGTCTTCGACCAGGCGCACAACGTCGCCAAGTTCGGCGAGGGCAGCGCTCCGCTTCCTCGCACGAAATGTTTCGGTGACGTCAAACCCTTCGCAGAATATTCCTGTGATGATGTTCCCGCCATCGTAGAGCGGTGCGTAGATGAACGTCAGGTAGCGCGTCTCTTCCGGACTATCCGCCGAGCGGCGAAATCGCACTGGAACGCCCTGCGCTTCAAATGTCGTACCGCTAGCGAAGACGTCGTCGAGCCGGTCAAAAAAACCTTGTCCCGCGAGGCTGGGAACGGCGTCTCGAATGGGCCTCGAGAGCCAATCACCGCTGTTGAAAACCTGGCGATGGGCGTCATTCACGAATTCAACGACATKGTCGTGACCGCGCATGATAATGATAAAGCCTGGTGCTTGTTCGAACAGATGGATCTGACGTTCAGCAGCGAGGCGTTCGCGCTTTTCGGCCAGGAATCGATCCGTGGTTTCCGTGCAGACTCCAAACAGGCCGCCGGTCGTCCCAATCTCCGGCTGCGTGACCGGGTTGTAGGAGAAGGCGAAATGGGTCTCTTCTGGCGCGCCGTGCTTGTCAATTCGGATCTCAATGTCGTCCATATGGACTGACTGGCCCTGGTAAACCAGGTCAAACATCGGTCCGATCGTCCCCCATGCCTCTGCCCATACCTGTTGGCTAGGCAGGCCGAGAGCGGTCGGGTGCTTGCGGCCAAGAATAGGGATGAAGGCATCGTTGTAGAGCCAGATGCGGTCCTGCCCCCAGACGACGAACATAGGCTGTGCGGAGCCGAGAATGAGATCGACGACTGTCTTCAGTTCTGCGGGCCATGAAGAGACCGGCCCGATGGATGTCGCGCTCCACCCAAACGAGCCGATACGCTCAGCCATTTCTCCGGCGCTGCGAAACGCGGCGCTCGCGCTGTCCTTGCTGGATGGTTCCAAGATATCCCCCGAAATGTCGAACCCGACAAAACGGTGCAAGCCGGTTTTGGTTGCACGGCGACGCGTCATGGCAGGAGGCGTCGCATTCAAGCGGAAGCGTTATCGACATCGCTTTTCAACTTTTTCCTTGAACGCACGTTGTCTCCTGAAACTGAGGAGACAACGATGCCGATTTTAACCAAGACCGACACGTCCAAAACGACGCGAAAGCAAAACCGCATACAACGCAAAGTCGACGCGGACGATCAAGCCAAGCCAAAAACGAAACCAGTTGGCGCCATGCAGGCCGGCGCGCGAAAGTACCCGGCACCGCCTTTTCCCAAGCAGCACCATCCAAAACCTGGCCATGAGGCAGAAATCAAGCCGGCCCCGCTATACGACGCGCCATTCTGGCGTGGCTCGGGCAAACTAGAAGGCAAGGTCGCGCTGGTAACTGGCGGGGATTCCGGCATCGGGCGTGCCGTTGCCGTCCTTTACGCTCGCGAAGGCGCCGATGTCGCAATCGTCTATCTTTCCGAGGATGGCGACGCGCAAGTGACGAAGCGGGCGGTGGAAGGCGAGGGGCGTAGATGCATCGCGCTCCGCGGTGATGTCGCCGACCGCTCCTTTTGCCGCAAAGCAGTAGCCAGCACGGTCAAGCAATTGGGAAGCTTGGATGTGCTCGTCAACAACGCAGCGTTCCAGGTGCATTCAAGCGACTTCGCCGACCTGAGCGAGGAGCATTTCGACACCACGCTGAAGACAAACCTATACGGCTATTTCCATATGGCACAGGAGGCGGTGGCGCACATGAAGCCCGGCTCCGCGATCGTCAACACCGGATCGATCACCGGGATCGACGGATCCAAGGAGTTGGTGGATTACTCGATGACCAAGGGCGGGATTCACGCTTTCACACGGGCCCTATCAGGCAATCTGATCGACAAGGGAATCCGCGTGCATGCCGTCGCGCCGGGCCCGGTCTGGACACCGCTCAATCCTTCTGAAAAGCCAGCGGGCGATGTTTCAAAGTTCGGCGCAAAAACGCCGATGAAACGACCCGCGCAACCAGAGGAGATTGCTCCTGCCTATGTCTTCCTGGCGTCACCGCAATGCTCCAGCTACATCACCGGAGAGATTCTGCCTGTGATAGGCGGCTATTGATGAATAGCGTTGCCACTAACGGTTTTGAAGTCATTGCAAGTTGAGCGACCCTTCATTGATTACCGATCTCGCCGACAGGGCGATGGAGGATCCCTTGGCGGAAGGTATTCGTCGCGTGAGATAGACGAGGAGGTTCAGGTTTTTGTCCTTATGGTGGAGGCGGGGGCAAACCAGAAAGTGGCCGCATCTAGAATAGCAGGCGCGCTGACACGACCCACCACACATAGTCGATCAAGGTGCGATGATTTGCCCTGTCAGTCTGCGCTCTTGCCTGAAGCTGCGTTTTTCGCATTCCTCGTAGGCGATGTTCATGGCCCCAAAAGAGCGCCTTCATGCCGCTGTTGGAAGTCCAAAACGCAATACGAAGGCCGATGAAGAAACCGGTGCCCAGTGCGCTGGGTTTTTGCCTGGCCAGGGCTTGCAGTTGACTACGAAATGAGGTCCAGCCCCCTGACGGAAGCAATCCGCCGAGAGATACGCCATGGTCGGCAGCCGAAACCGGGGCCGCAGCGCCAGCAGAAGGTAGAACGTAGCACCGGCCGCGACCAGGAGAACCCGGCCCTTGTTGAATTCCTCCCACAAGCGCCGCAATCTCCCTTCCCCCCATCAGAGCCGCCTTGCTCTCTTGCATTGTTGCGGCCGCGCGATTGGCCGCTTCTTCATCGATTAAAGATGCCTGTTTACTGGGCGGCCGCTGACGGCGCGTCGTCAGCGGAGGTGGTCTCAACGCGGACGCCGGAGTACATCGGCCGGCGGCGTCGATGGGGTCGGTGCCGGTGCAGGCGCATCCATGGGGGGCGACAGAGCCGCACACGTCGGGGCTGGCGCCAATGTCGGCGGCTCAAATGGTATCAACGGCTCGGCGCCTCGGTCGAAGGAGGAAGTGGGGTCAATGCCGCAGCGGGTGCGAATATCGGTGTCACTGATGGCGTGAATGCAGGCCTCGGCGCAACAATGGGTGCAACCCCCGGGATGGGCGTAGACGGCATCAGTCCGACAAGCCTGACAAACCCCCGGCAAATCTATCGAGCCTCCCCACTCCGAGGCTCAAGGCGGCTGCCGCCCAGATGTAACCAGTCAGATGGCGCGCATCAAGAAGCGCTGCGTCGACGTTCTGGCCAGTTTGGTTCCCGATTACCACGATCTTCGGCAACTTTGCTAACTGATCGCTCGGCGCTAGCCGTTGAAGTCAAGCCACGGCGTTCTCACGGTAGTGGCTCAGCGGAACACATTATCGAGGACGACGGCGCGTCTCGATGCCTCTATGGAATTGACAAGCTGGCCGAACCAGCTTCATGGACGCCCGCCGCCTTCGGCGGCCGGACAGACGAAATCTGGGATCGACATGGAGTGCGACCTTGTCGACGATCCGATAGTAGACCATCGCTTCCACCCGACGGAGCATAGACGCAACAGCGAGGCGCTTGAGCCGCCGGCCGCCCAGCTGCTGCGGAGCGAGGAAACCTAACAGGCAATCTTCCATTCCTTTTGCCATCGGCCACGCACTGCGACCATCAGCGTGTCTTCTCTCGTCATGCCGGCCTGAAAGAGTCTTATCAACTCGGCCGCAACCCCTTGCGCATCCGACGTATCGGGAAGAATATTGAATTCAGCACAAAGGGCGTCGAAAGCCGACTTCAACGTCACAAGGTCGTCAGGGTAAAACCACTCGACGTATGAGCGATTAGGTCGTTCAAGCATCCGTCGCCTCCGTTTTAGTGCGAGCGTGCGATGGTCGTTTCCGAGCAACCGACCCCATCAACCGGCCGCTGACTTCTCGCAATGCGGCTGTTCGTCGGGCCTGTCATTTCACTTTGATGTAGCCAAGGTCGCTCCATATCTCCGAAGGAGAGCCAGAGTTCTGGAATCGATTTGCGATATGAAACTCTCGAGTTCGGTGGTGTCCCTCGCAGCGAAGGAAGCCAGCCCTGCTTGTGCCAGCAACGATTTGGACGGGATCGACCCGAGGTAGGCAGAACTAAATCAGCGCCAGATTGTAACGGCGCCGTGTGTCGTTCGCGTGGAGGGGGCTTTGGCGTGCCTTGACGGCGAATGCTCAAGAGGCAGCTGACTTTCTGACGTTGGTCGCCAATCCGGCCAGGCTTCTGATGCGGCACGGCCTCGCGAGTACGAGGTTCCCACGGCCATTAGCTCGCTGAGACCGTTAGAAATCTTCGGCGGCACTGCGTGACAGCCCCGCGGGGGATGGCCGTCACCTCTTTTTCAAAAGGGAACTATTGAAAATGCTGTCCGTTAAGGGGGCACGACAGGCATCCGGGGACAACGTGGATCAAGACGACGCTTCACCAATATCATCCGGCGTGCAAGGCCTCGACTATGTCCTGCGAGGCGGCTACGCCAAATTCCGTTCACATCTGATAGAAGGCAGGCCAGGTTCGGGAAAGACCACACTTGGTCTGCAGTTTCTGATCAAAGGTGCGGCGGATGGCGAGAAATGCCTCTATATAACGCTGTCCGAAAGCAAGCGCGAACTGCACTCGGTCGCAAAACGGCATGGGTTTTCTCTTGACGGGATCGAAATCCTCGAACTGGTCCCACCGGAACTGAGCCTCGATCCATCGCAGTTACAGACTCTGGTTCATTCGTCCGATCTTGAGCTCGGTGAGACCGTGCAGTCCGCGCTCGCCGAGATCGAGCGCATGAAGCCGGATCGCGTGGTGTTCGATTCCCTGTCGGAAATTCGCCTCTTGTCTCAGGGCTCGTTACGCTATCGCCGGCAGGTTCTGGCTTTGAAAAGCTTTTTCCTTCTCAACAATGCGACGGTGCTTCTGCTTGACGATCTCACGGCTGAACATGACGATCTCAACCTGCACTCCATCAGCCATGGCGTCATCCGGATGGAACAGCTTGCGCCGATCTATGGCGGAGAGCGGCGGCGGCTGCGCGTCATCAAAATGCGCGGCGTACAAATTCGCGGGGGCTTCCATGATTTCGTCATTCGACCGGGCGGCGTGATGGTATTTCCGCGCTTGGTTTCCTCCGAACATGAGATGGCCGAGCATGGATCGCCTGCTACCGGCAACGATTCTATAGACACGCTCGTGGGCGGCGGGCTGGACCGCGGCACCAGCACTCTCCTGATGGGACCTTCAGGTGTCGGCAAGTCGACCATCGCGTGCAGCTATTGTCATGCCGCTCTCAAGCGCGGCGAACATGTGCTGGTGCTGTTGTTCGATGAAACCAAGCGGATATTCCTGGCGCGCGCATCGGGCCTCGACATGGATCTGGGGCCGTTCGCCGACAAAGGAAGCTTGTTGCTGGAACAGATCGATCCGGCGGAATTGTCGCCCGGTGAATTGTCCTCGCGCATCCAGTCGGCTGTGGACCGCTCGAATGCAAGGATCGTCGTTATCGATAGCCTGACCGGATACCTCAACGCTATGTCGGAGGAGCAGCATCTTGTGCTGCAGATGCACGAGATCCTGACATATCTTAATCAAAAGGGCGTCGTGACGATCCTGTTGTTGGCCAATCATGGGCTGATCGGGCAAATGTCCGCCACCGTCGACATGACCTATCTCTGCGATTCCGTAATGCTTCTGCGATTTTTCGAAAGCGGCGGCCGTCTGAGACGGGCTATCTCCGTGGTGAAGAAGCGCGTCGGGCCGCATGAAGACACCATTCGCGAATTCAAGATAAGCGCAACCGGCCTGTCCGTCGGTGAACCATTGGAGGAGTTCCGGGGGATACTGACTGGCGTGCCCACCTACGAGGGTAAGCAAGGCAACCTGTTGCAAGATAAGGCATCATAATGCCCTCGGACAGCAGTGTGCTCGTATTGGCACCAGTCGGGCGCGACGCGAAGGTCGCGTCGGCTATCCTTACGGAAAACGGCATCAAGTCTCAGATCTGCGCGACGCTGGACGAGGCAGTTCCGCTCTTGGACCAAGCCCAATGCTTTTTGGTTGCCGAAGAAGCCTTGATAAGTTCTGATCGAAATCAGTTTGCATCCTGGCTCAACCATCAACCGGCGTGGTCCGATTTTCCGATCGTGTTGCTGACGATGCGGGGAACGGAGATGGACAAACGCCTCGCCTTTCTGGACCGCTATCTCATCGTTCTCGAGAGGCCCTTCCTGGCGTCGAGCCTGGCAAATTCGGTGCGCTCGGCTCTGCGTGCCCGCGCACGTCAGCTTGAGGTCAAATCATATATTGAACAGAAGCAAGAGGTCGCGGACCGGCAGAAACTGCTGATCAGGGAGCTCCATCATCGCGTCAAAAACACGTTGGCAAATGTCCGGGCGATGATGGGCGCAACCGCCAGATCGAGTGGCAACGTGGATGATTTCGTGCGCGATTTCTCCGCCAGGATCGTCTCTCTCGCCGACACGCATTCGATGCTGACCGATGACTATTGGCAGATGGCTTCGTTGCACAAGCTGCTGGAGTCGGAACTGCGCCACTACGACACGACCAACAAGTCGCGTGTAGCCCTCGAAGGGCCAAACGTCGCGCTGGTCGCCGATATCGCGATCCCGATCGGGATGGCTTTTCATGAACTCGCGTCCAACTCATCGAAATATGGCGCGTTGTCGCGCCCCACAGGGCGTATCGAAGTCCGGTGGTCGGTGAGCAATTCGCAAGACGAGCGAATGCTCAATCTGAATTGGCTTGAAAACGGCGGACCGAAGGTGGAGCAACCAAGGCGGCGCGGTTTTGGTACGACTCTGCTGGAGAAAGTAGTCGCGGTGCAGTGCCACGCCGAGGTTGAGTTAAACTATCATCCTGACGGCCTTCGGTTTGCAATGACCTTGCCGCTACGCGACACCAGGCTGGTCCCGGCCTACTGACCCCTGCAGGTGGAGCCCCGCTTCGGTGCTGGCCTATCAGCCCATCGCTGATACTGATGCCTTACGCGTAAAATGACATCGGATACAGGGAGGCTAGAGGCGGTCGAGAAGCTGCTCGATACGCCCGAACTCGCCACCTTTGTGATCGCAGTTTCAGACCTGATCGAGACAGAGCGCGCCCTATATGCCAACCCTGAGTTCGAAAAGCTCTCAGGCCTGAAGTCTGCCAGTCTGGCATGGAAAAACTGGACAGCGCTTTCGGGGACCGGAGTCCGTGAGCAGAAGGACAAGGCGCTGGCCGAGTGCGTTGTCAATGAAACTGATTTCGTGGGTACTTTCTGGCTGAAGCGCGGCGTCGACGGGCAGGCAGTCGTTGACGCCCACTCAAATTTGATAGTCGACGACGACGGAAAAACGTGTTTCAGACGGGTTGCCTTGGTGGACGTATCTTTTCACGATGAAGACGCGCCTTCGGTCGAGGAGCGTGTTCGCGAGAAGGATACCTGCTGCGGGAGCTGCAGCATCGGGTAAAAAACAATCTCCAGACGAGCACCGCACTCACTCGGCTGGAGACCCGCAATGCGGCGGAGCCCGGTCAGAAACGGTTCGAGAGGTTGGCCGAGCGCGTCGACGCTCTCGCGATTCTTTACAAGGCGCTGTCGAATGACGAGCAGAAGGATGAGGTCGATCTGGGTATCTACCTCAGTCAGATAGCATCCGCCGCAATGGCTTCGCATGCGGTCGAAGGTATACGCCTGAACATGAAGGTTGATACCTATCCAGTGTCGATCAGCGTTGCGATGCCGACTGGGCTGGTCGTGAATCAACTTGCTTACCAATGCACTCAAACACGGCTTCAAGGGACGAGAAGGTGGCACGATCACGCTTCACAGCGTGGTCGATGGCGACGGATGCCGCATCACTATCGCCGATGATGGCGTTGGTTTGCCGGAGGGCGAAACATGGCCGAAGCCAGGCAAGCTTGGTGYCCTCATCGCGCGCTCCTTGACCGAGAACGCCAAAGCACAATTCGAAGTTAAATCCAGCGCCACTGAAGGGACCAGGGTCACCGTCGTTTTCAAGCGATCGGCGGCGACGAGCTAACGATGTTCTATGCTGCGATTTGAGTGGCTTGGTCCAGGGCCTGATATCTTCTAACGATTGAATACTTAGTAATCTCCGCAAGCCGTCGTCAGCGGAGTGGCAGCTCTCGGGCTCGTTCGTTCCAGAACCGAACCATGTGCTCCCGGCCAAAAGCATAGTAGCTGTATGGGCCTCATATCTGTCAAAACGACCTAGCTAAGGTTCGAGCCGAGGTGACTGGGAGGCGACTTTTCGTTGGCTGAAAAGGTCGTTTCGTTGGTTCTGCACGACAGAGTTTCTGCTGGCTGCGTGTCACCATTGTTGCATTTGAAGACCGCGCCTAAGGTGAATCCTAAGCGATGGATTTTCGGTGTGCCAGGCGATAGCGCGCTGCCTTGGCGCGATTGCCGCAACCATCCATAGAGCACCAGCGCCGCGGTTTCGAGCGACTGTCATTGATGAAGAAGCCGCCACAATGGTCGGCCTCGCATTGCCGGATGTCGTTTTGCGGAGGAAACAGCACCAACAGGGCAGCCGCGGCCGCGGACCGGCGCAAGGGCAGGTGAATGGCCTCATTTGCGGAATCGGCCTTGAGCTTCAGAATGTCGCCAAGGCCGGCTGTGCCGCTTGCCCGGGTTATACCCTCCCGGACGTGACGCAAGGCGAGTTCGTTCGGCGCTATTTCGTGGTTCAGATTTCGTGCCGAAACAGTGAGCCACGATTTCAACACGTCGCGCAGCCTCAGGACTTCGAGATGCACGTTGCCGGCCAGGCTCCCATGACTTTCCGCCATGCGCCTGAGCGCATGCCCCTCGTCGTCAGACAGCAACTGGGCGGGAGCGCAAAACGCCAACATATCTTGATACGTCGGAATGAAATCGACCTCGCTCCCATCACGCCAGTGCAAGGTGTTTGCAAGGTCGAGCGCCGGCGCGCCGCCCAACATGCGCATGGGACCAAGCGGCGAGAGGTAGGTACGGACAAATTCGGTTGATTCCATCTCTGCAGTATGTAACCGTTTATACGGTTACTCAAGAGGGCTGGGAGGTTTCCATGAATGCCACCTTGTTGACGTTGGTGGCATGGTTCGCATTCTCGAGCCTGGCGCAAGCGGATGACGATGTGCTTTATCGCTCAAGCGTCATCGTCACTGGAGATCGTGAAGAAACACGCGTACCCGCCGTCCCACAGGGCTTCGAACTGGCGGCGCAAAAGTTGACGGGAAATCCTGATATCGCGCAAAATCCGGTGTTTGCGTCGTTGGCGATCCGGGCAACTGCCATGGTTTGGTCTTATACGTATCACGATCGCATGTTCGGTTTTCCCATACATGATGAGCAAGGAACACGCGACCGTCCCTTTGATCTCACGTTCCAGTTCGACCGAAGGCGGATGGACGATGCCATGGCTGCGCTGGGTGAGAAGCCGTGGCTGGGTCCGCGACCGAAGCTGGGGATCGTCCTCGAAGTCACCGATATGGCGCGTCGCTATATGCTCGCGGCAGACGGCGCCCACGGCTCCGACCTGCGCGCGAGCTTTGCGGATGCCTCGGCGCGCTTCTCGATACCCGTGATATTCGCCAAAGAAGCCGATCTTGCAGCGGCAGCGATCGCGCCTGGGAGGATAGACGAGTTGTCGGCGGAGAAGTTAATGACGCTAAAGTCCAGACTGGGCGCTGACGCGATCTTGGTCGGTCGTCTTGATTGGGAGACCAACGAGCCGGGTTGGCATGCCACTTGGCGGCTTCCTCTCAGTGCGAAAGATGCAAGCTGGGCGATCGCCGGCGTAAACTTCGATGCGGCCTTCCGCGCCGCGGTGGGAGGAACTGCCAAACGGCTTCGACCAACCAGCAACTAGGGCGGCAGGCATACGCGCCCCAAAGCTGGCCGGGCAACTGACGGGGTTCGTGCGCTGCTTTGTCAGCTACTCGCCATAGGTCGTACTATTGTCAGAAAACTGGCCATGGCCGCCGCCGAGATTGCGGACTGATAAGCAATCGCGTCAACTACGCAGCCTTTGCCGCTTGGATAGTGTGGAGCATTTCCGGCTTGAGGTGCGTATAGCGCCGCAACATCTTCCAATCCTTGTGCCCCGTGACCAGCGCTACCTGTTCGATTGTAAACCCAGCTTCAAAAAGGCGGCTCGTTCCTTCGTGCCGCAAGTCGTGAAAATGAAGGTCGTGGATGCTCAGATCAGCACACCCTCGACGGAAGGCCGTTCCGACTGACCGATGGTTGAACGGGAAAATTCGATCATCGTCATTGCTTCGCTTTGCGCGCTGCTCCTCAACAATGGCCCACGCATCGTATCCGGTTGCCGCGAACAGCGGTATGCGCTGATTGTTACCTTTCTTGTTGCGGGGGTCTTTGCGGTCGCGGATGAGAATCATTCGTGTGCGAGAATCCAGATCGGACCAACGAGCCTTACAAATTTCCTCCTGGCGCATCGCGGTTGCGACGGCGAAACGTATGATCTGGCTAACCGGTGCAGCCTGACGAGGGTTTGCATCGAAATGAGCGGTCAGCCTGTCCAACTCATCCTGGGTGGGCCGCCTGTCGCGCTCATGCCCTTTGCCAACTAGGCCAAGCCTCTTTAGGGCGATACGCGCGAGATCAACTGGTTCGACTTTGACAGGAAGGCCGTGCACCGCAGCAGCGTGGGATAGAATGAGTTTTATCAGGCCGATATCGATGCCGAGGGTCACCGGTCCAGCGCCTTGGGCGGCGCGATCGCGACCGAAACGAATGAGCCGTTCGCGATCGAGAGCGGCCGTATTGCACTTTCCAAGATGCCTCTGCAGCATGTCGAGTGTCGCGGCCTTGGAGCGGAGAGGGGACTTGCCTACATCGCACATGTCGTCGATATGAAGGTCGATGAGTTCGCCGAAGGTTTTCAGGCGCGCCGTACGGGACTTGGTCGGCGTCTCACCGCGATCGACCTGGCGCTCGGCGTCGGTTGCCCAGCGTCGTGCGTCGTCTCGGCGCAGGAAGGTCTCGCTGACATAGCGACCTTTACGACGGACTTGGACGCGCCAAGAGCCGGACGAGAGTTTTGTGTAGGTGGCCATTTTTCGTGTGCGCTCCGTGTGCAGTGAGAGATCGAAACGTGGCGAAAAGGGTCGTATTCTGGCGTAAAGTGGCGTAGCCGCGCTTTCGACTAACGAATTGATGTTAAAGAAAAAATGCTGCAAAATCAAGAGCATAGACTGGCCGTGGCGCCGATGATGGACTGGACGGACCGGCATTGTCGGTTCTTCCATCGCCAGCTGACGAGCCGTGCGCTGCTCTATACCGAGATGGTGGTGGCCGATGCGGTCATCCAGGGCGCGCGCGACAGGCTGCTTGGTTTCGATGTGGCGGAACATCCGGTCGCGCTGCAGCTTGGCGGCTCGGATCCCACGAAGCTTGCCGAGGCGGCGCGCATCGGCGAAGCCTTCGGCTATGATGAGATCAACCTCAACGTCGGTTGCCCGTCCGACCGCGTCCAGTCGGGCACGTTCGGCGCTTGCCTGATGAAGGTGCCCGACCTCGTCGCCGGTTGCGTCGCGGCGATGAAGGCGGCGGTGGCTATACAAGTCACCGTCAAGTGCCGCATCGGTGTCGACGAACAGGATCCCGAGCCGGCGCTCGACGACTTGGCCAATGGCGTTTTCGCGGCCGGCGCCGACGCGTTGTGGGTGCATGCGCGCAAGGCGTGGCTGGAGGGGCTGAGCCCCAAGGAAAACCGCGACATCCCGCCGCTCGACTATGACAGGGTCTATCGTCTGAAGGTCAAAAAGCCGAACGAATTTATTGGCATCAACGGTGGAATTCAGTCGCTTGAAGAGGCACAGGCGCATCTCGACCATGTCGACGGCGCCATGCTCGGCCGCGCGGCCTACCACACACCAGGCATCCTGGCCGGCGTAGACGCTGCCTTCTACGGCGCGAAGCCCGAGGCGTTCGATTTCGCCGGGCTGATCGATGCCATGGCGGACTACGCGGCGCGCCACATCGAACGGGGCGGGCGGCTCGGCCATGTCACCCGCCATATGGTCGGGCTGTTCCATGGGCTGCCCGGTGCACGCCGGTACCGCCAGATCCTGTCGACCGACGCAAACCGGCCCGGCGCCGGGCCTGACGTGCTGAAGACGGCCTTCGCGGCTGTCGAATTCGGCGGAGGGGCCGCCGAAGCGGCCTGAGTTCAATCCCGCAGGATCATGCGGTCGCCACGCACGTCGAAGCCTGACAGCGAGCCGATGAAATTCATACCGAGCAGGCTCTGGCTTAGCATGCCGGGTGCGGCGACCATCACCGACATGTCCTTGCGCACGATGCCGCCGATCGCCACCGCGTCGGTCTTCACAGCTGCGGCGCGCGCCATGCCGTTGGCTGTCGAAACCGGTATCGTGTAGTTGAGGACGGCGGGGTTGAAACCGGCGGCCTGCGCATCTTCCGACGTCAGCACCGTGCTGGTCGCGCCGGTGTCGACGACGGCTCGCACCGGGTTGCCGTTGATCAGGATGCGCGCTTCGAAATGACCGTTGTCGGCCTTGTCGAGGGTCACGGTGGCGTGGCCGTCTTCGACACCAAGCGCCAGCGGGCTGCCGGGAACGAGACCAGCGGTCACCCGGCTGGCGATGTCCTGCAATTCGTAGCGATACTGGTAGCCGGCGATCAGCGCCAGCACGATCGCCGCCCAGGCGCCGAAATTGCGGGCCATGTCGCCCAACGGGCGGCCCGAGCGCAGCAGGCCACCAGCGATCAGGGCACCAAAGGCGCCAAGCCAGATCAGCCGGCCGAAATCATGGTTCTCGACCCCCAGCGTGCTGCCGGCAGAATCGTTGAGCATGAGCAGCGCTGCTCCCACGCCGATCACCGCCATCAGAATCCAGAACAGTCGGCTGCTCATCCGTGCCTCGCTAGAGCAATTCCAGGAAAAGTGTGAGACGGCTTTTCGTCCGGAATTGCGGTAAAACAATGAGTTAGAGCGTTTCGTCGTTTCCGTGAAACAGAGAACTGCTCTAGATTGCGTCGCGCTCGCGCGCCATGCGCGTGCGGCGCGTTTCCCGGCGGGGCCGGCGCTCGACCTTTTCCAGCCTGGCCGGAAGTTCGGCCATCACATTGCGGCGCGTTTCGGGCGTCATCCCCATCCAGGCGCCGATTTCCTCGCGCGTGCGGCCGCAACCGAAGCAGAAGCCGGTTTTCATGTCGATCGAACAGACCAGGATGCAGGGGGATTCGATGGCCGTCATGACTTTCTCTTGGGGATTCCATTCGGAATCCTGAGTTCCATCTCCACATGGTGCAACGGCAAAGCCAATGCAAGCCCTCGCGATCGCGCCTTCCCAGGCCATCTTTGCGGCAATCAAGGCGGATGTTTGGGAGAGGTTGTGCCGATCACGCAACGCGGCTATGCCGCTCACCAAATCCAGGAATGATTGCTCACGACATGACCAGCGCACTGCCTTTCGACGATTTCCGCAACCTGCTCGACAATCTGCCGTCAACCGATCTCAAAGCCGAAGCGCGGGTGCGCACGCTGTTTGCCAAGGCCGACAAGCCGGTGCATTCGCTCGGCCGGATCGAGGACATTGCCGCGTGGCTTGCCGCCTGGAGCGGCCGGGCTCCGCCCGCGGTGACAAGGCCGCTGATGGCGGTCTTTGCCGGCAACCATGGTGTCGTCAGGCATGGCATTTCGCCACGTCCGGTGGCGGCGACAGCCAACGCGGTCGAACTTTGCGCGGCCGGTGGTGCGGCGATCAACCAGATCTGCATTGCCAACGACCTTGGGCTGAAGGTGTTCGATCTCGCCCTGCACATCCCGACCGGCGACATCACCGATGACGCCGCGCTCGACGAACGCGGTTGCGCGGCGACCATGGCCTTCGGCATGGAAGCGATCGCCGGCGGCACCGACCTGCTTTGCCTCGGCGATCTCGGCGTCGGCAATTCCACCGTCGCCGCGGCGCTGCTTGCCGCACTGTTCGGGGGCAGGGGTGCCGACTGGGTTGGCCCGGGATCCGGCGCCGACGCGGCGATGCAGGCGCGCAAGGCCGATGTGGTCGATGCGGCGCTGGCCTTTCATCAGAACCATCTCGAGGACCCGTTGGAGGTGCTGCGCCGGGTCGGCGGCCGCGAGTTCGCGGCGATAGCAGGCGCCATCCTCGCCGCGCGGATGCAGAAGATTCCGGTCCTGCTCGACGGCTTTGCTGCAACGGCTGCCGCTGCGGTGCTTTATGCCGCGGCCCCCGCGGCGCTGGACCATTGTCTTCTCGCCAGCCTGTCGCCGGAGCCCGCGCATGCCAAGGCCGCCGAACTGCTTGGCTTCCGTCCGCTGCTTGACCTCGGCATAAGCCATGGCGAAGGGGCAGGGGCAGCACTTGGCGCGGGCCTGGTCAAGGCGGCGGCGCTGACCAGTTCGGGCATGGCGGCGGCTGTGCGGGCCTAGGGTTTCAGGTCCCCGGCGCATCAACGCCTGGGATTGGGGATGTGATAGACGACCGAAATGTATTTCGGGTTGGAGCGGGTCTCGACGATCGAACCGCCGAGGCCTTCCGCGATTCTTCGGCTCGCCACGTTCTCTTCGGCGACAGGGTACGCGAAGCAGTCCGGATCGAGTTCCCCGTACGCCCATGCCGCCACGGCAGCGACGGCCTCCCGGCCGATGCCGTTCCCATGGACGTCCTCTCTTATCCAAATTCCGATCTCGGGACGGGCCGTCTTCGCCGCATGCAGGCCGACCAGCCCCAGACAGCGATCGTCCACCAGCGAGCGCACAACAAAATGCAGATCCGATCCGTCAAGGATCGGCGCCAGCCAGGATCGCCAGACCTCGGCGAAGGCCGTTGGTGATCGCGGCGGTTCCCACTGCATGAAACGAGTGATCGCGGGCGTGATGGCGGCAAAGACTTCGTCAGCATCATCGGCCGTAAACAACCTAAGGTGAAGCCGCTCCGATTTGATTTCGACGCCGCCGGCATCCCAACCTGCGCTCATTGCGGTCTGCGTTCCTCTTTGGGCAATGAAGGCAGGTCGCTGGGGTCGCCTACCGCCGTCGTGCCGCCACTGCCGCGGTTGGCAACGCCGGCAATTCTTCCATCACCCGGCTCAGCGGGAAGATGGCGATCGCCTCGGTGCCTTCGCGCAGCTTGGAATGAAGCTCGAACTCGCCGCCATGCATGGCAAGCAAGCCTTGCACGATCGGCAGGCCAAGCCCGGTGCCCTGTTCGGCGCTCTTGATGGCGATCGAGCCCTGGCCGAAGGCCGAGAGCACGACCGGAATTTCGTCCTCGGGAATGCCGGGGCCATTGTCCTTGACGGAGATGTATTGCCCGCCGCCTGCCGTCCAGCCGACACGGACGCGGATTTCGCCGCCGGTGGCGGTGAACTTTATGGCGTTGGACAGAAGGTTGAGCGTGATCTGGCGCACGGCGCGCTCGTCGGCGAACAGCCGCGGCAATGTCTGTTCGAAATCCTGGATGACGCGGATATCCTTGTTACGCGCCCTCAGTTCCATCATATGGCAGCAGTCCTCGACGATGTTCAGCAGCATCACCGGCTCTTCGTTGAGCTGGTAGCGGCCGGCCTCGATGCGCGACAGGTCGAGAATCTCGTTGATCAGGTCGAGCAGATGCTGGCCGGAATCATGCACGTCATTGGCGTAGTCGCGATAGGTGGGATTGCTCATCGGCCCCAGCACCTCGTTCGCCATCACTTCGGAAAAGCCGAGAATGGCGTTGAGTGGCGTGCGCAATTCATGGCTCATCGACGCGAGGAAACGCGACTTTGCCAGATTGGCATCCTCGGCCCGCCGCCGCGCCTCGTCCGACATGGATTTTGCCGTCTCCAGTTCGGCGATCAGCGCATCCTTTTCGGAGCGGAACGACAGCAGCATCAGCGAGGAGCGGTTGATGTGACGGGCGACATAGACGAAGAAAGGCAGAGACAGGACAAGCAGTCCGGCCATGATCGCCTCGACCGGCATCCACAGCCTGGCGCCGAGATAGGCATAGAGCGCCACCGGCACGGCAAAGGTCGCCAGCAGCGCGCCGCTGAGCGACGAGGCCATGAGGGCTGTCCCGGCCATGGCAAACAGCAACACCACCGCCTTGACCACCTGGAACTGGTCAACGGCGCAGGTGCCGCAGCCGAGCAAGACGAACCAGGCCCAGCCGAGGCCGCAAAGGAAATGGCCGACCAGGAATTCCCGTCGTGCCTGCAAGGGGTTGAGCTCAGCAGCTTCCGTGCGCTCGATGCGCCGCGCCATGAAGGCGACGACCGTATAGCAGGTAAGCGTGAACAGCGCCCAGAGCCCGATCTCGTTGCCGACACCGGCGAGCCTGCCGGCGGCGGCGATCGCCAGGACGAGAAGCGGGATCACGACGGCGCCGCTTGTCATGGCGCGCGCGTGGAGTTTCAAGAGTTCGCGGTCGAAATCGGGATTGCCGGCCTGCTGCGAAAGACGGTCGCGCGTCTTGCGCACCGCGCGCGCCACATCGCTGTTGCGATGAGGTTTCCTGCGGTCCACAATGAACTTGTCCGCTGTGTTCGAGCGTTGCAAGGGCATCAAAAGCTTCAATTTATGCGCGCAGCGATTTCAAGGTGTTAAGCTACGTTCGAATGATTAACCAACCGTTTGCCATATGAGCCGTTCCTGGTCGCCGAGATCGCGCCAACGGTACGCACCGGTGCCCAGAAGCCCGTGGCGGCGGCTTCTGGATTATGGGCTTACGACAGTCATTCTGGGACTGCTGATCCTGCTGGCGGCGCGCCTCGATCGGGTGGAAACGCGCCAGACGCAAGGCGCTGCCATCATCAATGACGGCGATTCGATCACGCTCGGCACCGAGCGCATCCGCATGCGGGGCATCGATGCCCCCGAGTACACCCAGATCTGCCGCAGGAATGGCGCCGACTATGCCTGCGGCACGCTAGCGCGCCAGTCGCTGGTGCGCCTGGTTGCCGGCAGGCCGGTCACCTGCAGCGGCTGGCAGCGGGATCGCTATGGCCGGTTGCTTGGCGACTGCAGGGCCGGCGGGACCGACCTCAACCGCGCCCAGGTCGAGGCGGGCTGGGCCGTGGCCTTTGGTGACTTCGAAAGCGAGGAAGCGACCGCCCGCGCTGCCAAGATCGGCATCTGGGCGGGCACGTTCGATCAGCCGCAGGACTGGCGCGACAGCCATCACGGCGAGGTGGTGGAGCGAAAACACGGCACGCTGGCGTCGATCGGCGACGCCATGCGGGAGATTTTTCGCTTCTGGTGAAGCGTATCGGCCTGAAACGGGAAAGGGAGGATCGAATGAAGCTCTTCGACGGCGGCCGGGCGCCCAATCCGCGGCGGGTACGCGTGTTTCTTGCCGAGAAAGGGATCACGGTTCCGCTGGTATCCGTCGACATGGGGGCGCTGGAGCACAAAGGCCGGACTGTTAGCTCGCGCAATCCCCTGCAGCGCCTGCCGCTGCTGGAGCTCGACGACGGCACCGTCATCACCGAATCCGTCGCCATCTGCCGCTATTTCGAGGAGTTGCATCCAGAGCCGGCCCTGTTCGGGCGCGGCGCGCTCGGCAAGGCACAGGTCGAGATGTGGCAGAGGCGGATGGAGTTCAATCTGCTCAGCAGCGTCGCGCAGGCCTTTCGCCACATCCATCCGGCGATGAAGGACTGGGAAATTCCGCAGATTCCCGAATGGGGCGAGGTCAACAAGCCGAAGGCGGTCGCATTCCTGAAGCTTCTGGACGACGAACTGGCGAGCCGCGAATTCGCCGCCGGCGACAGCTATTCGATCGCCGATATCACCGGCCTGATCGCGATCGACTTCATGAAGCCGGCACGCATCAAAGTGCCGGAGGAATGCACCAATGTGCTGCGCTGGCATCAGGCGATCTCCAGTCGGCCGAGTGCCGCCGCTTGAGCGTGGAACTGGACCATTTTGCAGCGAAGGTCCGGGCCTGCCGCATCTGCGTCGAGAATCCCGCCGGCAAGCCGCTGCCGCATGAGCCGCGGCCGGTGCTGCGGCCCTCATCCAGCGCCCGCATCCTGATTGCCGGCCAGGCACCGGGAACCAAGGTTCACCTGTCGGGCATGCCGTTCACCGATGCCTCCGGCGACCGCCTGCGCAACTGGCTTGATGTGTCCAGCGACGAATTCTACGACACCGAGAAATTCGCCATCGTGCCGATGGGCTTCTGCTTTCCCGGCCAGGATGCCAAGGGGGGCGACCTGCCGCCAAGACGCGAGTGCGCTCCCGCCTGGCGTGCGCCGTTGATGGCCTTGATGCCGCGGATCGACCTGGTGCTGACGATCGGCCTCTACGCGCAGTCCTGGCACATGGGCGCCGCGCGCCGCCCCTCGCTGACGGAAACGGTGAAGGACTGGCGCGCCATCTGGGAGAGTTCGGTGGGTGCGAAAGTGCTGCCGCTGCCGCATCCGTCCTGGCGCAACAGCGGCTGGCTGAAGCAGAATCCGTGGTTTGAAATGGATTTGCTGCCTTTCCTGCGCTCGGAAATCCGCTATCGCCTTGATTAGGTATTCAGCAAGAAATCACTCGCTTTTGTGGCGATCGGCAGAATTTCTTTCTTGTGAAAGCCCGGAATAAGAGGGAGTATAGCCAAACTATTCCTCCAGGAGCCTCTAATGGACCGCCTTGACCGAAAAATTCTCCGCCTCCTGCAGGAGGACGCGACGCTCGCGGTGGCCGATGTCGCCAAGAAAGTCGGCCTGTCGACCACGCCCTGCTGGCGCCGCATCCAGAAGCTCGAGGAGGAGGGCGTCATCAAGCGGCGCGTCGCCATTCTCGACCATGAGAAAGTCAATGTGCGGGTCACCGTGTTCGTCTCGATCCGCACCAATTCGCACAGCCATGAGTGGTTGCGGCGGTTTTCCGAGGTTATCCAGGAGTTTCCCGAGGTGGTCGAATTCTACCGCATGAGCGGCGATGTCGATTATCTCTTGCGCGTCGTGGTGCCCGACATCGCCGCCTACGACGCCTTCTACAAGCGGCTGATCGCGAAGATCGAAATCCGTGACGTGTCGTCGTCCTTCGCCATGGAGCAGATCAAGTACACGACCGAAATCCCGCTCGACTACATGGTGCTGGACAAGGAATCGGGCGCCAACGCTGCCTGAGTGGGCGGCACCCGATCAGTTCTTCTTCTTGTTGAGGAAACTCCAGGGCGAGTTCACCGGCAAGGTGATGGTGTCCGGCACGGTGTCGACCCCGACCACCTGCGCCTTGCGCACGGTGTAACCGGACTGGATGACGCTGACGCCATCCAGAATGAACAGCTGGCTCTTTTCCATGCCCGGCTTCAAGGCACCGGTGACGGCGACCGACTGGTAGGCTTGTGACATCTTGTAGGGATGGGATGGCGTGACCAGCACGATCTGGTTTGGCGGCGGCGTCGGCATGTGGCTGCACGCACCGGTCCACGGCACCAACAGGAACTGATAGACGAGGTCACCGTCGCGATCGACCGGCAATGCATAGCCGGCTAATTGTATCGTCTTGTCCTGCAGGGTGAGCGACAGCGTCTCGCCATGATCGGGCAATTTTGCCGCGATCATCGGCAGGCCGGCGTCTTCGGCGACTGCCTGGCTCGCCGGGCGCAGGTCCTTCCAGAAAATGCGCATGGTCTCGGCCGAGGCGCCGGCAGCGGTGAGAGACAGCGCGGCCGCGAGCGCCAGAATTGATTTGAAATGGGTGCCCATGCCGCTTCCTTTTAGGGCCGAGTAAAGACGCCGAGGTCAATGACGTCAATGCTCGAGCCGCATCACATGTCGGCGAGAACCGGCCATGCCAGCCTCATGGAATCCCCGAGATGCAAACATGTCGCGAAAGCCCATGAAGCGGTAACTCGGCGACGCCTCGGCCACGGGATAGGCCTCGATGATGCGCGCGCCCTTGGCGAAGGCATGATCGATGGCGGCATCGAGCATGGCCGAAGCAAGGCCGCCGCCGCGCAGCGCCCTCGGCACATAGAAGCAGACGATCGACCATACGCCTGTCTCGCCGTCATCCTGCCGCTTTGAAAGCTTGCGATAGGTCTCGCGCGGCGCGACCGAGCACCAGGCAACGGTCTTGCCGTCGATCTCGGCGAGGATGCCGACCGGGGTGCCGGCATCGATGAGCGCCATCATCTGGCGCTTTTTCTCATCGTTCTGGAGGTGCTCGCGGCCGGAATGCCGCCAGGCCATGCACCAGCAATATTTTGGCGCGCCCGGCTGCTCGAACAAAGCCTCGAAGCGACCACGGGTCGCCGGCGTCACCTCGTTGAAGCGGACATTGGCGAGGTCAAATTTTTCTGGCGGCGAGGCGTTCGAGTGTTTTGGCATCCGACAATTCCTTGACGGCATCCTTGCCGATCCAGCGCGCGGTCTTGTCCGGGGAGCCGGCAAGCTTCTGCGCCAGGGCCAGGGCAGGGGCGTGCAGGCTCATCGAGCGCTTGCCGATCTGCCGCAGCGCCCAGTTGACGGCTTTCCTGACGAAATTCCGCTCATCGCCGGCATGGGCTTCGATCAAGGGCAGATAGGACAGGAATGTCGCCTCCGGCTCTCTCTTCAAATGCACGGCTGCCCAGGCCAGCATGGCAAAGGCCGTGCGGCGGACGAATTCGCGCTCATCGGCCGCGAACTCCGCGATCAGATCGCGCCAGAACGGCGTATCGACGAACAGGTCGGAGACGGTATCGACAACTTCCCATGAATCAAAGTCGCCGGCCCAGCGGCGGCAGTCCTCTCTGGTGATCTTCTTGGCCTCACCGGTGAACGCAGCCAGCAACCGCGCTTCGCGAATGCCGCTGGCCCACAGCGCCAGGGACCGCTCGTGGTTGCGCTTCAGCTTGCGCGCCAAGGGCCGCAAATCCGTGTTGCCGACACCAAGCGCCGTTGCCGTGTTGATGCCGAACCGCGCCATGCCGGCGCGATTTTCCTCGGAGCCGATCGAACGCAGATGCGCGACGATGTCCTGCGCGGTCCAGCCTGGAGCGGGCAGGGACATGGCCGCCTACTTCTCCAGCCGCGCCAGCAGCGAGGACGTATCCCAGCGCTTGCCGCCCATGGCTTGCACGTCCTTGTAGAACTGGTCGACAAGCGCAGTCACCGGCAGTTTGGCGCCGTTGCGGTCGGCCTCAGCCAGGCAGATGCCGAGATCCTTGCGCATCCAGTCGACGGCGAAACCGAAATCATACTTGCCGGCATTCATGGTCTTGTGGCGGTTCTCCATCTGCCAGGAGCCAGCCGCCCCCTTGGAAATCACCTCGATCACCTTCTCGATGTCGAGCCCGGCCTTCTTCCCGAAATGGATGCCTTCCGACAGGCCCTGCACCAGCCCGGCGATGCAGATCTGGTTGATCATCTTGGTGAGCTGACCGGCACCCGCCGAGCCCATCAGCCCGACCATGCGGGCATAGGCATCGATGATTGGCCTCGCCTTGTCGAAGGCAGCCTGGTCGCCGCCAACCATGACGGTCAGCACGCCGTTCTCGGCTCCGGCCTGGCCGCCGGAGACCGGCGCGTCGAGAAACGAGAAGCCGCCGGCTTGCGCGGCTTCTGCCAATTCGCGCGCGACTTCCGCCGAGGCCGTGGTGTTGTCGATGAAGACCGATCCTTTCTTCATCGATTTGAAGGCGCCTTCGGGACCTGTCGTCACCGAGCGCAGATCGTCGTCATTGCCGACGCAGGAGAAGACGAAGTCCTTGTTCCTGGCTGCCTCTGCCGGCGTGACAGCAAGGCTGCCGCCATGCTGGCCAACCCATTGCTCGGCCTTGGCCCTGGTGCGGTTGTAGACGGTGACGTCGTGGCCACCCTTGTTCTTCAAGTGACCGGCCATTGGATAGCCCATCACGCCAAGACCGAGAAATGCCACAGATGCCATGAGCTTGCCCTTCAGACGAAACGAAATTGCTGCGAAAGCTCTATGCGCTGCGCACAATTCGTCAAGACGCCTGTGGCGCGATCGACTGGTGCAGCGTGGGAACTCGTCAGCGTTTCAGATGGATGGTGATCCGGCGCTCGATCCATTCGATCGCATGGCGCAACAGCTCGACCATCACGAGGTACACCAGCGCGACCCAGATGTAGGCCTGGATGTCGAAGGAATTGGCGAAGGCGAGTTTTGCATTGCCCATCAGGTCGTAGACCGTGATGATGGCGACGATGGCGGAGGCCTTGACCATCAGGATCAGCTCGTTGCCGTAAGGCCGCAAGGCCACGACCAGGGCCTGCGGCAGGATGATCCTGCGCAGCGTCTGCAGCTTGTGGAGGCCGAGTGAGGCAGCGCCTTCCCATTGGCCCTTAGGTACGCTTTCGATGGCGCCGCGCAGGATTTCGGCCTGGTAGGCGGCGGTGTTGAGCGCAAAGGCGAAGACGCCGCAGTTGAAGGCGTCCTTGAAAAAGTCCCAGAGGCCGACCGACTGGAGTTCGACGCGGAACGAGCCCAATCCGTAATAGACCAGATAGGTTTGGACCAGCAGCGGCGTGCCTCGGAAGAAATAGACGTAGCAATAGGCGAGGCCGGACAGGATGCGGTTTCTGGACATACGCCCATAGGCGACAGGCACCGACAGGATAGCGCCGAGCACCATCGATATCGAAACCAACGCGAGCGTTACCCCAAGCCCTCGCAGATAGGCCGGTGCATATTTGGCGAAGAAGTCAGCATTCCAGGCAAAGACGAGATAGCTGACGATGCCGATGCCGAATAAAACCCATAAGCAGACCAGCGCATAACCGGCGATACGCCTGCGCGGCCAACCGCGCGCCCGCGGCGGGGGCCGTTCGACCAGGGTGGCTGTGGCGCTCATCGCTGAGCCTCCCGCCGGCCAAGCGAGCGCAGTATCGCGCTGCTTGCAAAGGACGACACTACGGCCAGGGCAAGAAAAACCAGTGCCGCAACACCATAGAAAAGAAATGCGTGCTTGGTGACCCGGGCAGCGGTGTAGGCATTGCGCAATGTCTCCGCGAGGCCAACGACAGACACCAGCGACGTGTCCTTCAGCAGGCTCAGCCAACAGTTCTCCAGTCCGGGAAACGCGATGCGCAGCAGCTGCGGCACGATCACCTTGCGCATTGTCTGCCCGTAGGAAAGACCGATGGCATAACCGCCCTCATACTGGCCTTTGGGGATGGCGCGGAAGGCCGAGAGGAAAACCTCGCTGGCATAGGACGAAAAAATCAGCGCCAGCACGATCATGCCGGCGACGAAGCTGTTGACGTCGATGGTCGCTTCGGGTCGAAAATAGTGGATGAGATGCTGTAGCAAGATCGGCACGCCGAAGAAGAACAGGAAGAGCGTCACCAGTTCAGGCAGGCCGCGAAAGACCGTGGTGTAGATGTTGGCGGCCAGGCGCAGCGAAGGTTCTTCGGACTGCTTGGCGAGTGCAATGAAAAAGCCGATCGTCAATCCGATGGGCAGGGTGGCAAGCGCAAGCGCAACGGTGATTAGTGCGCCATAAACAATATCGTCACTCCAGCCATCGGGTCCCCAACTGAGAAGTGTCCATATGCTTTGGGCTGGCATCGACAGGTCTTATCCCCACAGCGTTCCTAAGATGAATAGAAAGACGGCGGGGATTTCCCCGCCGTCTTGATCCTCTCTATCAGGACTCGGCGCCGTAGACGTCGAACTTGAAGTACTTGTCGTTGATTTCCTTGTATTTTCCATTCGCGCGGATGGCGTCGATGGCCTCATTGAGCTTGTTGACCAGGTCGGTCTCGCCTTTGCGCACGGCGATGCCGGCGCCCGGCCCGAAGATCTCGACCGGCTGCGGCGAGGGCTGGCCGAGAATCTTGCAGCAGGCGCCATCAGGCGAGTCCAGCCACTGCTGCAGCACGACGATATCGTCCTCGATAGCGTCGAGACGGCCATTGGCGAGATCTGCCTGCTCCTCGGGGCTGCTCGGATAACCCTTCACGGTGCTGTCGGTGTAGGTTTTCGAGGCATAGTTGAAATGGGTGGTCGTCGTGGCGACACCGATGGTCTTGCCGGCGAGATCTGCCTTGGTCACACCCTTCAGGGTCGAGTCTTTCGGCACGGCGAGTGCCGAGGGCGTGTTGTAGTATTTGTGGCTGAAGTCGACCTTTTCCTTGCGCTCCGGGGTGATCGACATCGAGGCGACGATGGCGTCGAACTTGCCGGCCTGGAGTGCAGGAATGATGCCGTCCCAATCCTGGGCGACGAAGGTGCACTTGACCTTCATCTGGTCGCAAAGCGCTTGGGCGATGTCGATGTCGAAGCCGACGAGCTTGCCGTCGGAGGTGAGGTTGTTGAACGGGGGATAGGCGCCTTCCGTGCCGATCCTCAGGGTCTTTTCCTGGGCCTGGGCTACGCCGAGCGTCAGCAGCGCAGCCGATGCGGCGAGCGCGATACGCAGTGCAATACGCATGATAGTCCTCTCTTTTTGGTCCCGGCCGTCGTTCCGAAACGGCTCTGTGGGGCGGTGCTTTTGACCGCCCGCTGAGGGCGATACTCCCACTCTTTCCAAGAAAAAAGCAACTGCAAAACCACCGAAATCGGCAATGGGGTTCTGCCGTTACGTTACATCTCAAGCAACGAGGCCGGTGGTGCGCTCGATGAAGTCGACTATCGATTTTGCGTCATCGAGGTCGAATGCCGGCAGGCTCTTGTCCGTGACGGCGAAATCGGCGGCGATGGCGACAATATTGGGATCACCTGCTGAAAGCGGCGTCCGGTCCTTCGCTTCCAGGCGCCGCGTTTCGATCTTGCGGTGGGATTCGCGCTTGTAGCCTTCGACCAGCACGATGTCGCATGGGGCGAGTCGCGAGAGGATGCTCTCCAGCGGCGGCTCATCCTCGCCGCGCAATTCGTGCATCAGCGCCCAGCGGTTGCCGGACACGATCGCAACCTCGGTGGCGCCGGCCTGCCGATGGCGGAAGCTGTCGGCGCCCGGCTTGTCGATGTCGAAATCATGGTGAGCGTGTTTGACCGTCGAGACCCTCCAGCCGCGCCGCACAAGTTCGGCGACCAGCTTTTCGGTCAAAGTGGTCTTGCCGGAGTTTTTCCAGCCGGTGATGCCGAAGATGTTCATGATGTCATGCTCTGCAACAGCCGCCCGGCCTCGGCAAGATCATCAGGCACATTGATGTTGAAGAATGGATCGAGACCCGCCGATTGCAGGACCGGGAATTCCACCTCGACATAACCAAGGCGCTCGATGAACGTCGAAACCCGCCTGTTGTCCTCATCGACCAGGAAATGCCGCAAGGCATCGCGGCATTCGGTCGGCCACAATGCGAAGGTCGGGTGCCGCCTGCCGGCCGAGGAGGCGACGGCAATCGAACCGGGATGGTCGCCAGCCGCCGCCGCCAGGCGGTCGACGAGATCGAGCGGCAGGAAAGGCGTGTCGCCGGCGGCCGTGACGACAGCCTTGCAAGGTGTGCTGGCCACGGCCCATTCGAGGCCTGTCAGAATCCCCGCAAGCGGCCCAGCGAAACCTTCAACGGTGTCGGCAAGCACGGGCAGCCCGAAACGGGAGAAGCGGTCGGGATCGCCATTGGCGCTCAGCGCCAGGGTTTCGATCTGCGGGCCAAAGCGCGACAGGACCTGGTCGAGCACGCTGCCGCCGCCGAGAGGAAACAGGCTTTTGTCGCCGCCTCCCATCCGCCTCGACTGGCCCCCAGCCAGGACTATCCCTGCAATATCTCGCTCCATGCATCGAGCCTGTACGCCAGCCGCCAGAAATCACAAGACCCGGCTAGATTCCATCCGGCGCCACGGCCGGCCCGGTTGTTTCGGCGACAATCCTTCGCCGGCCAACCACCCGTTCGCGATAGAGCGCATAGAGACCCGAACCGACGACGATCGTCGCGCCGACAATCATCGGCATGTCCGGTATGTCGCCGAAGACGATCAAGCCAAGCAGGATGGACCAGAGGAGCGCTGTGTAGCGGAACGGCGCGATGAAGGAGATTTCGCCCGAGCGCATCGCCATGATGATGAATTGATAGCCGATGAGCACGAGCACGGCAGCCAAAGCCAGAAGCGCCGTGCTTTTGCCGGTCATCGGCGTCCAGCCACCCATGGGCGACAACAGCACCGCGCCGACGACGGTCATCGCCAGCGCGGTGGCGGTCGAGACCAGCATCGTCGGTGTGGTTTGGGGGATGCGCTTGGTGGCGAGATCGCGCACGGTGCAGCAGGCGACGCTGGCCAGCGTCCAAAGGGAATAGATGGTGAAGCCGTCGAAACCCGGCCGCACGATGACCATCACGCCGGCAAAACCGGCGGCGATCGCGAGCCAGCGCCGCCAGCCGACCGCTTCGCCGAAAAACAGTGCTGCTCCCATCGTCACCGCCAGCGGCAGCGCCTGGAGAACGGCCGACACGCTGCCGATCGGCAAATGGGCAAGCGCCACGAGAAATGACACGGTGGCGCCGGCTTCACCCACGACACGGACTGCCACCAGCGGCTGCAGCATCAGGCGCGGCCGCGCAAGCGCGCCACGTTGCCAGGCCAGCAGGCCGACGAAGAGCGAGGCAAAGGCTCCCCTGATCAGCATGACCTGCGCCATGTTCATCGACTGCGACGAGTATTTGGTGATGGCGTCGTTGAGCGTGAAGCCAACCATCGCCACCACCATGAACAACGCGCCGCGAAGATTTGGGGAAATAGGCAAGACATCTACCGGTTGCTTGGACAACCAGCCTGTAACAGCCCGCGACGAAACAGCAATGGCAAAGGGCTGGGCCAGGACCGGGCGCATTCGTCATCGCCGGCGTGAAATCGATCCCGGATTCGGGTGCGAATCCGATAGGGAGGCGGATTCGCCTCCCGGAAGCTGTGCGGCCGTGGGATGTCTATTTCTTCGGCGTCAAGATCTCGGTGCCGTTGCCTTCCTTGCCGGCGATGGTCCAGAGGCCATGCAGCGAGCCGTCATCCTCGACCTTGTAAACAACAAGGCCGATGTCCTTGCCCATGACATAGCCGGCGGAGAACGCGTCGTCGTTGCGCATGCAGATGCCGTCCGAGGAAGAGCCGCCGGTTTCCCAGTGGATCGTGCAGGTGGTGCCGCTGGTCAGTGTGATGGTGGCTTCGCCGCCATAGGCCGATCCGTCGAAATTGGTGCCGGCGACGGTGTAGGTGCCGCCGATCGACTGCGCCGCCGCGGGCAGGGCCGTGAAGCCAAGCAATGCCAGAGAAAGAATGAGTTTGCGCATGACGTTTCCCCCTATCAGCGAAAAACCGCTTTCAGGGGAAGGCTAGGCCGGAACAAGCCGGCCGTAAATCCGGCGACGGTTCGCGAAGAAGACTTTTTCTGGGGTGTGATCCGAAATACTCACTGTCCCCTGAGACTGCCGGCAATGGCGCCGACCAGCGGGTCATATTTCGCCTTCAGGGCCGGCGGGTATTCGATCCAGACCGTGCGGATGACGCCGTCCCTGCCGAACAGGCGCCGCTCGTAAAAGATCTTGCCATCCTTCACTCCCGACAGCACCGCCCAGTCCTTGCCGACCTTGCTGTAGGTGACCGTGTAGCCCGGTTCCTTGCTTGCCTTTTCGTCGGCGACAAAGCCTTTCGGCGTGTCGTCGTCGACGTTGAGGATGCCGGAGCAGATCAGGCTGGCGCCATCGGCACTCAGCCAAACCTGGCCGTCGCCATTTTCGGGCTCGGGCTGACGATCGGTGAAGATCTCATCGGGAAATGTGCAGACGGTGCCGAAGCGCGCGTTCACATAGGTGAAGGGCTTGGCGATTGCCGTTGTTGTAACGATGGTCGCCAAGGACATCGCTGCGGCCAGCGACGGTGAGCCGATCCGACAAACACGCAGCATGATGCCCCCTCGGCCCAAGTAACCAAAGACAGTCTTGCACCAAATCGGAGAAAAAATCAGCCGCCGGTGACGCTCATATGCCGGGACACCGCGGGACGGCTGGTGCGCCGGTCGATGATGAAATCATGGCCCTTCGGCTTGCGGCCGATGGCCTCGTCGATCGCGTCGGCGACAAGCTCGTTGCCTTCGGATGCACGCAACGGCGCGCGCAGGTCGGCGGCATCTTCCTGGCCGAGGCACATATAGAGCGTGCCGGTGCAGGTCAGCCTGACGCGGTTGCAGCTTTCGCAGAAATTATGCGTCATCGGCGTGATGAAGCCGAGCTTTCCGCCGGTTTCTGCGACCTGGACATAGCGGGCAGGGCCGCCGGTCTTGAAGGGAATGTCGGTCAGCGTGAACTGGCGCTCCAGCGAAGCGCGCAGCAGCGACAGCGGCAGGTACTGGTCGGTGCGATCGGCGTCTATCTCGCCCATCGGCATGGTTTCGATGACGGTGAGATCCATGCCACGACCATGCGCCCAGCGCATCATGTCGGGCAGTTCGACGTCGTTGAAATCCTTCAGCGCCACCGCGTTGAGCTTGACCTTCAGCCCGGCCGCCTGAGCGGCATCGATGCCTTGCATGACCTTGTCGAGATGGCCCCAGCGGGTGATCTGTTGGAACTTGTCGGCGTCAAGCGTGTCGAGCGAGACGTTGATGCGCTTGACGCCGCAATCGGCGAGTTCGGCGGCGAAGCGCGACAGCTGCGAGCCGTTGGTGGTCAGCGTCAGTTCTTCCAGCGCACCGCTGTCGAGGTGGCGCGAAAGCTGGCGCACCAGATGCATGATGTTCTTGCGCACCAGCGGCTCGCCGCCGGTGAGGCGCAGCCTCTTGACGCCCTTTTCGATGAAGACGGTGCAGAGCCGGTCCAGCTCTTCCAGCGACAGCAGGTCCTTCTTCGGCAGGAAGGCCATGTCCTCGGCCATGCAATAGGTGCAGCGGAAATCGCAGCGGTCGGTGACCGACACTCTGAGATAGCTGATCGTGCGACCGAAGGGGTCGATCATGTTCATGTTCGAGCGTTTCCGTGGCCGTTAGCGGGCGCCGTTATATACAGCTATGTGATACGATCCAGCCCGCCATTCAAGATACCGCTTCTCGATCTTTGGTAACATCCCGGAGCCGACACGGCGTGTCGGTCGTCTATCAGGACTTTTCCCCTCTCGCGAAGCGGCGTAGGGAAGGGCAATCGATATGGGATCAACAGCATGACCGCGCCAAAAGAACTCAGGGTCTCCAAGGACCGCAAACTGCTGTCGGTCACCTTTCCCAACCACCAGCCATTCGAACTGCCGGCGGAGCTATTGCGCGTCGCCTCGCCATCGGCCGAGGTGCAGGGTCACTCGCCCGACCAGCGTGTGACGGTTCCCGGCAAGCGCAATGTGGCCATCCTCAAGATCGAGCCGGTCGGCAACTATGCTGTGCGCATCACCTTTGACGATTTCCACGACACCGGCATTTTCACCTGGAACTATTTGCATACGCTCGGCCATGAGAGGGATGAGCGTTGGAATGCCTATCTGGCCGAGCTTGCGGAAAAAGGCTTGAGCCGCGATCGCTAGATCAGGATGACGTTTGGTTGGATCGTCACCCTGATCTAGCTTTTTTGTTGGAGCATGATCTTTTCCGAAAACCGGTTCCCACTTTTCGGGATCTTGCTCTGATCCCGCCGCTGTCGTCAAAACGTCATCGATGTGGGGTAGCGCCGGCAAAGGTTCGGAGACAAAGAAGATGCCGCTCATCACCACGGTCGAACAGCTCGAGGCGCTCTACGGCGTTCCTGGCGAAGCCTCACTGGTCAAGGAACTCGACCACGTCATTCCTGAATATGCCGCCTTCATTGAGGCCTCGCCCTTTGTCGCGCTTGCCACCAGCGGCCCGGAGGGGCTGGACTGTTCGCCGCGCGGCGATCTCGCCGGCTTCGTGCGCATCGTTGGTCCCAAGACATTGATGATGCCGGACCGGCGCGGCAACAATCGCGCCGATTCGCTGCGCAATATCATCCGGGATCCGCGCATCGGGCTGCTGTTCCTGGTTCCGGGCTCCGGCACGACGCTGCGCATCAATGGCCGGGCACATATTACCACGGATTCCGCGCTTTGCGCGTCCTTCATGGTCGACGGCAAGGCGGCGCGGTCGGTGACCGTCATCGACGTCGATTCGGTCTATTTCCAGTGCGCCCGCGCCATCGTCCGGTCGGAGCTCTGGAACCCGGCCAGGCATGTCGATCCGAAGTCGCTGCCGACGCCCGGAAAAATCCTCGAAATCACCAGCCGCAAGAACATCGACGGAGAAACCTACGACAAGGAATGGCCCGAGCGGGCGAAGAAAACAATGTGGTAACCGGTTCGCCCTCCTGCGAATTGTGTCGCGGGCCTATTGTCCCAACGTGACGAACAGGACCGACCCCAATTTGTCGCCCATCTGCGCGATGATCATGGTGTCGTTGGAAGCCCAGGTGAAAGGCTGCTGGCCGCAACAGACTGTTGGGAAAAATCCGCCGCCGATGAGCAGCCGGGCCGGCTTGCCAGGCGCCTCGGCGAGAAACAGACCTCCGGGCATATCGGCGTTGGCTCTGTCATATGTGATATAGGCCAGCGCTGATCCGGTCGGCGACCATGCCACCCCGACGACGTTCTGGACAAGATCGACCGGCACGATCTCGCCGCTCTCCAGATCTATTACCCTGGCGTCGATGCCACTGGCAGTTCGCCCGAGCAACAACAAGAACTTCCCGTCGGCCGAAAAAGCCAGGCTCGCCGGCTGGCCCGCGTCGCTCATTGCCGCGACGCGCTTCGGCGTCGCTTCGCCGAGCTTCAACAGATATATGCCGGCCCTGTCGGCGTTGTCCTTGTCCGCGAGGCTGTAAGCCACTTGCTTGCCATCCGCCGAGACTGTCATCGCCCAGACCCGAAAACTGCTTTTGGAGGCGATTTCGAATGCGACGCGAGGATCGCCGCCACCGGCTTCGATCGTCATCAGGCTCGTCGAGCCGCCTTGCTTGATGCCTCCGTCCGGAACGGCGTAGCGCACGAAAGCGATAGTGTCGCCGTCGATCCAATGGGCGAGAATGTCCAGGTTCGCCGGTCCTTTGCCGTCCAGAAAACTGCCGGCGAAGCCATCCTCGGTCAGGTTCCTGACGGTAAATGTCGCAGGATCGAACAGCCGGATGTCCGTATCGCGAAAGAACTCCAGCCCGTAAGTGTATGTCGGCATCAGCAGCTGGCTGCCCGCGGGGGACCAGAACATGTCAGCCGCTTCACCTGGGCTATTGTCGGGCGTGGATTGCATGCAGGCGACTTTTGCCCAGGATCCCATCTGGGACGGAGCCAGCAGACAGAACTCGCTGCCGTTGAGATGAAGCACCCGACTGCCATCCGGCGAAAGCAGCGCCGCCTTCTGACCGGCACTGATCCACATGTCCTCGATGACCTTGGTGTCGAGGACGCGAAACTTCGCATAATCCTGTGCGGCAGCGCGGCCGCATAGAGCCGCAACGATGCCGGGTACAAGCATGGGCAAATTGCGCAGGGTCGGGGTCATTTCGATCGTCCCTCAGGCGAAACGCAAGAATCCCGCATAGTTCTGAGTTTTTCAACAGCCTTCGCGAGAGGATAGCGATGATCCTGCCGTTCACGCTTCCTTCAGCACCTCATAGATCTTGCGCATCTGATCGCCGATCATGTCGCATTGTTCCGGCGTCGACTGGCTCATCGCCTTCTCGATCAGCGCCATATGCACTTTCAGCGCCTGCATCAGCAGGGCCTCGCCGGCTTCGGTCAGGGCGAGCCGCAGGATGCGCTTGTCCTTCTCGTCGCCTTCGCGGCGCAGCAGGCCGCGCGTCTCCAACTGCGGCAACAGCATCGTGATGTTGGAGCGGCCGACGAGCAGCCTGCGGGCAAGGTCGTGCTGCGACATGCCGGGATGGCGGTAGAGGTTCATCAGCACGTCGAGCTGCGCCGGCTTCAGGTCAAGCGGCGCGAGTTTCACCGCCAGCGTGCGCTCCAGCACATGGCAGGCGCGCGCCACCGCGACCCAGTTGCGAAAACGCGGGTTGTCCCAGGGTAGCTCTTGTTTATTGTTCATCTTTGAACTATTATGTTCATGCTTGAACGTATGGATGGATTCTCACTATGGCATCAATCGGGCTGAAGGTCATCCGGAGCGTATTTGGTGCGGCCGAGCATATTGCGCCACGCATCACCGGGCGCGCGGCTTTCGAACTGTTCTGCCGCACGCCGAGCGCCAAGGCGCTGACCGACGGCGAGCGCCGCGCCATAGGCCGGGCCGCGGAGTTCATGACCGAGGCGCGCCATCACCGGCTGAAGACCAGGACCGGCTGCGTGATGGTGCACGAGTTCCGGCCGGAACCGGGCAGGGCCGCACTTGGCACCGTGCTGGTCGTCCATGGCTGGCGATCGCGCACCGAATATATGCGCGCCTTGATCGAGGGCTACCGCGCGGCCGGCTACAGGGTCGTCTCCCTGGACCTGCCGGGACACGGCCATTCGCAGGGCCGGCACCTGAACATGGTCAATGCGGTCGACGCGGTGCGGGCCGCCGGCGAATGGTTCGGCCCGTTTGTCGCGGCGGTGGGGCATTCCTTCGGCGGCGCCGTTGCCGCCAATGCCATTGCCGGTTCGGTCAAGGACATTCCGCCACTGGCGGCCGGACGTCTTGTGCTGATTGCAGCCCCAAGCTCCTTGCCGGCGATCTTCGCCGATTTCAGCCGCATGCTCAATGTCGGGCCGCGTTCACAGGTCGCGATGGCGGAACGTGTCCAGCATTTGTCCGGCCGGCCGCTGCATGAATTCACCGGCGACCGCCAGCTCGCACAGGCGCCGGTGCCGACGCTGGTCATTCACGCGCCTGACGATCGCGAAGTGCCGGCCGAGCACGCAAAGCGCTATGCCGGCGCCGGCGGCCATGTACGGCTGCACTGGGCCGACGGGCTCGGCCACCGCCGCATCCTCGCCGACAAGGGCGTGGTCGCGAGCGCAGTCGCCTTCGTCGCGGAGCACCGCGAACCGTCCTTCCTGCATTGAGCTGCGGTCAGGCTATTTTCTTCTTCTCGCCGGGCTCGACCGGCAGTCCGGCCGCCTTCCAGGCGGTGTAGCCGCCAAGGATGTGCTTGACCGGCGACAGGCCCATATCCTGCGCCGTCTTGGTGGCGAGCGCCGAGCGCCAGCCGCCGGCGCAGAAGAACACAAAACTCTTGCCCGAGGCGAAGAACGGCTTGTGGTAGGGGCTTTCCGGATCGATCCAGAATTCCAGCATACCGCGTGTGACATGTTTGGCGCCGGGAATCCTGCCGTCGCGTTCGACCTCGCGCGGGTCGCGCAGGTCGACGAAGATGGTGCCTTCGTCCTCGAGCAAACCTGCGGCTTCTTCAGGCGAAACCACTTCGATCTCGGCGTTGGCTTCATCCAGCAGTTCGCGATAACCCTTTTTCACCGACGTTCCTCCCGGCCTTGCTGGCAGGTCGGAATTTCGAGCACAACAGCCTGCGTTTGTCACGCTCTCTCGGGGCCTGCCAGCGTCTGCCAGGCAGCCATCGCGCCAGCGACGGTCGCCATAAGCGCGGAGCACGACGCGCCGTCGCGCGCCTGGATGGACATGCCGTGCTGCACCGTGGCGTAGAAGGTCGCCACGGCACCGCAGTCGAAGCCGGCCGGCAATTCACCCTCGGCCACGCCGCGCTCCAGGCGCTTGCGAAGGGCCGTGAGGTTTTCGGCTCGGCGGCGACGCAAATCGCTGCAGATGGCACCGCTGCTTGAATCCTCATGCAATGCGCCCAGCGCAATCAGGCATCCCTGTGGGCGATCGGTCTGCGAATAGGCCCTGGCTGTCCGCCGCAGGAAGTTCTCGATCGCCTGGCATGCCGTCGATGCCTTGTCCAGGGCGGCCCAGATCTCGGTTCCTTCGGCTTGCGTGTAATATTCGGTCGCTTCGAGAAACAGCGCCTCCTTGCTGCCGAAGGCGGCATAGAGGCTGGGCGAACTGATACCCATCGCCGTCGTCAGCTCGGCGATCGACGTACCCTCATAGCCCTTGGCCCAAAACAGCTCCATCGCGCGCCGCAGGGCGGCGGTTCGATCGAAGGTGCGGGGACGGCCTCTTTCCGACATGTTCTTCTTTTCTGTGTTGATCGATACATAAATGAGTTGACGCGGTCCAGCAAGGCTGCCAGATATTTATGTATCAATCACTACATAAATGGAGAAACAGATGTCTTCCAGCGATTTGAACGGCAAGGCGGCGCTCGTCACCGGCGGCAGCCGCGGCATTGGGGCGGCGATTGCGCGAAGGCTCGCGGCCGAGGGCGCAGATGTGGCGCTCACCTATGTGCATGGCGAGGAACACGCCCGTTCGGTCGTCGCCGAGATAGAGGCCAAGGGCGGCCGCGCCATCGCCATCAAGGCGGACAACCGCGACGCCGAGGCGATAGACAGGGCCGTCGATGACGCCGTCGCGGCATTCGGACGGCTCGATATTCTGGTCAACAGTGCCGGCATCTGGCGTGCGGCGCCCATCGACACATTGTCGTTAGCCGACTTCGACGAGACCATGTCGGTCAATCTCAGAGCCCCTTTCATTGCCTCGAAGGCGGCAGCGGCGCATATGGGCGAGGGCGGCCGGATCATCTCGATCGGCAGCAATCTCGCCGAGCGGGTCACCGACACCAGCCTCGGCGCCTATTCGGCAAGCAAGGCGGCGCTGGTCGGCCTGACCAAGGCTCTCGCACGCGACCTCGGTGCGCGCGGCATCACCGCCAATGTCGTCCATCCCGGCTCGACCGACACCGACATGAACCCGGCGGACGGACCGCATGCCGACCACCAGCGCCAGAAGATGGCGACGCCGCGATTCGGCAAGGCCGACGACATCGCCGGCATGGTTGCCTGGCTTGCCGGTCCGGAGGGGCGTTTCGTCACCGGCGCCGCGTTGACCATCGATGGCGGCGCCAACGCCTGAATTCTGGGGCATTCCTCAGGCTGGAGCGAAACACCCGCGCTCCAGCCGTCACGATCTTGTGAAACCGTTCTGCAACAGGCTTTCCAAAATTTATGAAAGCTTAACGAAATCGGTATGAATCGGTATAGTCGCGCCTTACATCCGCCATGCGGTGAGCGAGACGGTCTAGCGTGCGGAACGGGAACCGGTTGCGGCCGGAGCGGGTGATCCATGAAATTCCTCGGTAAAAAAGCAACCGCGATGCCGCTTGTGGCGATCGCGGCAACGCTCGCCCTCGGCGCGCCTCAGGCAAGTGCGCAAGGGCTGTTCGACATGCTGTTTGGCGGCGGCATCCGGCATGAGCCGGAAGGCGAGTTTCCGCCTCCGCCAAAGCACAAGCCCAAGCCGAAAGTCCCGGCTGGCGGCGGCACGAAGATCAGCAGCCCGTCCTACTACACCTACAAGGCAGACAAGCTCGTTCGCGTCGATTTCTCGACGCTGTCCGCCGCGCCCCAGCCGGCGGCGCCACAGGACGCGGCGTTCGTTCCGTCGGCCACCGGGGCTGCTTTCCACGATGCCATTGCCAGTCTCAGCGACTACGAACTCTACGCCGAGCCCGACATCGCCAAGGCGCTGATCGCCTATTACTCGGCCAATCCGGACTTCATCTGGGTGAACGGAACCAGCCTCAACAGCCGCGCCCAGGATGCGGTGCGGGTGCTGGGCGAGGCCGCGAGCTACGGGCTGACGCCCGCCGACTACACGGTCGATGTGCCGGCCACGACTTCGGCCCCTGTGGATGACGCGGCCAAGCTCAGGGAGCTCGTGCGCTTCGAGATGGCGCTGTCGGCGCGCGTGTTGCGCTACGCCCATGACGCCCAGAACGGCCGTGTCGAGCCCAACCGGATGACCGGCTACTATGATTTCCCGGCCAAGCCGCTCGACATGGTCGGCGTGCTGAAGACGCTGGCGCATACGCAGGAAGTGCGCACCTATCTCGAATCGCGGCATCCGCAGAATGCGGAATATCAGGCGCTGCGCGTCGAGCTGGAGGCCTTGCAGGCCAGTGCGGAAAACGAGATCGTCGTCGACCCCAAGCTGCTGCTGAAGCCGGGCGAGACCAGCCCCGAACTGCCAAAGCTGCTGTCGCTGATTGCGCGCAGTCTCGATGACGAGATGGGCGGCACCTATGGCGAGCTGCTGTCGCGGCTGGCGACCAGTGAAGTCTACGTCCCCGAGCTGGTGCCGCTGATCAAGGCGGTGCAGGTGAAGGAAGGCATGAAGGGCGACGGCGTCATCGGTCCGCGCACCGTCGCCTTGCTGGCCGGCACGTCGAAGGCCGACAGGCTGCTCAAGGTGCAGGTGGCGCTGGAGGAACTGCGCTGGCTGCCTTCCGATCTCGGCAGCCCGCGCGTCTTTATCAACCAGCCGGCGTTCACCGCGAGCTACATCGACAACGGCGAGGAGAAGCTGAAGACGCGCGTCGTCGTCGGTCGGGTCACCAACCAGACGGCGTTCTTCTACGACCAGATCAAGCAGGTCGACTTCCATCCCTATTGGGGCGTGCCGCAGTCGATCATCGTCAACGAGATGCTGCCCAGATTGCGCAACGATCCCGGCTATCTCGACCGGGCCGGCTACGAGGTGACGGATTCGCGCGGCAAGCGCATTCCCTCGTCGGCGGTCAATTGGGGCGCCTATGGCGCCAACATCCCCTACAGCGTGCGCCAGCAGCCGAGCGAGGCCAATGCGCTGGGTGAACTGAAGATCCTGTTCCCCAACAAGCACGCGATCTACATGCACGACACGCCGCAGAAATCGTTCTTCAAGCAGGACATGCGTGCGCTCAGCCACGGCTGCGTGCGCCTGCAGGACCCGCGCGGCATGGCGGCGGCGGTGCTTGGCACCTCGGTCGACTATGTCGCCGAGAAGCTGAAGCACGGCCATTCGACCGAGGATGTGACGCGCAAGATTCCGGTCTATGTCGCCTATTTCACCGCATGGCCCGACCTGTCCGGCAAGGTCGAGTATTTCAATGACGTCTACGATCGCGATACACGGCTGAAGCAGGCCCTGGACGCCACAGAAGCGGTTCGCTCACCCTCGAGCTGATCGTTTAGAATTGCGACAATGGGCGACGGAAACCCGCCTCCCGACCGGCGATCAGCCAGTAGATCAATCCGGCGACGAGGCCGGCGGCGGCGATGATGCCGATATCGGCCCAGCGCTCCGGATCCATATCCTCCGCCGGAACCGGCCAGATCAGGAAGAAGCCGCCGGCGGCGGCAGCGGCGCCGAAAAACATGTGCATCAGGACATTGCGCAAGGAGAAGAACTCGGCGATCAGCGCGAAGATCAGCGTTTGCAACCCGGTCACGACAATCGTCAGGAAATAGACGAACATGCCGAGCGGCGGCACCACCAGGACAGCGATCGGGCTGACGCCCATCATGTCGAAATAGGCCGGCGCGTTGGGCAGGGAACTGAGCGCAGCATAGATCGCCACCACGGCGACCAGGCCGACCAGTATGGCGACCAGATAACCAGCGAGCATCATCAGGATGCGCTTCAACACATGCTTTGCCGTCGCCATGCCCATCCCCCCATGCGGCGCAGTCAACCGTTGCAGTCAGCCATCAAAGACGATCTGGCGCAAGGGGAGCGACCGAGCGGGCCCTTTTGCAGGCATTCGTGGATCGCGAGGCAGGGCTGATCAGGCGCCGCCACACAGATGCTGGGAGTCCGGCAAGGCCCAGGAACCTTTCGCAACCAGATCGATCGAATAATAGACCCGGCCACGGTCATCATCCCTAGGACAATCCCTGGGAATCGCGATCAGGCACATCTCGACGGGGTCGCCGACCTTCGAGGCGGCGAGGCCGGGTTCGCGATCATAGGAAACGGACCCGCCGCCATTGGTGAAGGTGGCGGCGCTGCCTGCGTCGGGCGTGGCCGTTTCCAGCGGATCGTCGCCAAGCCGCGTGGTCAGCGTCTTGATATGGGTGGACGCGCATTGCCCGACTGCCGAGGGCAGGGGCTGATCCTTGTTGCCGGGGTTGCGCGCGGCAGCGTCAAGCGCCTTCTTGCCGATCAGGGCGATATTGTAGTCCTGCACCCAGGCCGGCGCATTGCCATAGGTCTGCAAGGCATTGTTCAGCGCGCTGACGATGCAGGCGGTATCGCTCTTGCAGGCGTTGCGGTCGGCGATCAGCCCGCGGGCGATCTTGCGCTTGTCGCCGCCGAAGGCCGGCTCGAAGCCCTTGTAGGCCTTGGCGACCAGCAGATCGATGGCCGACAGCTGCGGATCGGCGCAGATCGCCTTCTCCGCCGGCAGGCTCGCCTTGGCGCAGTCGAAAGACGGCCCGTCGGCCCGCGCCGAAGGTGCCGCAAGGACGCTGGCGGCCAGGATGATGGCAAGGACAAGCACGGTTCGAACGAAAAATCGCATGACTGCCCCCAAGCCAACAGGCGCTGCCCTCCGCCCTGGCATGCATATCACACGCCAAGGATGGACAATTTGCGGCAGCCATTGGGTCATCGAGACGCGCCGAGAAAACGGGCAAGCCCGTCGAATGGAGGGCGCGCGCCAGCGGCGCTATTTGGGCTCAGCCGTCACCGGATCATAGGTGATTTCGACCTTTGCCTTGTCCGACGTGTAGTAGGTGACGGTGTAGGCGTCCTTGTCCCAGTCGACCTCTTTCACATAGCGAAAGCCGTCGCGCTGCTCGACCTTGGCAAGGATCTCCGACAGCTTCTTGGCATTTTGTGGCGGCAGCGGCGCTTCATCCGCGGCAAAGGCCGGCYCGGCGGCGAGAAGAACGGCGACGCTGGTCGCCTGCAGAAATCTGGACATGGTTTTCCCTCAAGTTTCGACGCAAGGAAACGAGCTGGCGCGGTGGTTGGTTCCAGATGGGATGCCATGCGTGCCCGGCGAATGTTCGCACGAGCGGCTGTTTGCCGCGCCGTTACCAAGAGAGCGTCAACGGGCTAAGGCTGGAAAACCATTTGGGAAAATGGTGGGCGATGCAGGGATTGAACCTGCGACCCCACCCGTGTGAAGGGTGTGCTCTCCCGCTGAGCTAATCGCCCGCTCGTTGCCCGAAGGCCAAGCGAGCCGCGATATAAGGGAGGCCGGCCGGTTAAGTCAAGGCGCTGTCTGGCGTTCTTTAGGGGATCGGATTCGGCGCCATTTCGGGATCGTCCTGACGGTATTCTCGTTGCTGTCCGTTCAGTGTCCCGCGGCCTTGATCAGCCGCTCCGCCAGATCCACGGTCAGCGCGTCGAAATGCGAAATCACCGCCGAGGGCTCGAATTCGCGGACATGCCGGTCGGTGTAGCCGAAATCGACTGCTACAACAGGAATGCCGGCGGCCTTGGCGGTGTCGATGTCGGTTTGCGAATCGCCGACCATCAGCGCGCGGTGCGAGTCGCCGCCGGCGAGCTTGATGGTTTCGGTCAAGTGGCGCGAGTCGGGCTTGCGGAAGGCGAATGTGTCCTGTCCGGCAATGGCCGCGAAATGGCTGGTCAGGCCGAGCGCTTCGATCAGCGCCAGCGAGTTGGCCTCGTATTTGTTGGTGCATATGGCGAGGAGATAGCCGGCCTTCTCGAAGCGCGCGATGGCCTCGATGACACCGGGGTAGGGGCGGGATTTGCCGGGAATATTGTCGGTGTAGTGATCGAGAAACAGTTTTAGCAGCCGGTCGTGCTCAGCGACGTCGAGCGAGCGCTGCTGGGCGGCGTGCGCCCGCTCTATCATCACGCGGCCGCCATGGCCGACGAAGCGCCTGAAGCCGGCCTCGTCGACGGCCGTGAGTTCGCTGGCGGCCAGGCTGTGGTTGAGGCTGTCGAGCAGGTCCGGCGCTGTGTCAATCAGCGTTCCGTCGAGGTCGAACACGATGATCGGGCGACTCATGATCCATCCTGCGCAGATTTGTGCATCGGCAGGCGATAGCGGCTGCGGCGCGCCAAGGCAAGCAGAGCGGTGGACAGGCGCCCAAGGGCTTTGACCCGACCGGCAAAAATGCTAGGAGCCCGCAACACTAAGTTTCATGCATGTCGTTTCCCCAAAACCGAGGTCACTTTTGGGCGACATGCAGAAGGTTCCCGGGGCAGCAAGCGGCATGGATGCAAGACAATTGAAGGTCGAGGCCGCGCGGGCCGCCCTTGCCCATGTCAGCGACGGCATGCGGCTCGGCATCGGCACCGGCACCACGGCGGAAGAATTCGTGCGGCTGCTCGCCGACAAGGTCGCCACCGGCATGACTGTCATCGGTGTGCCGACGTCGGAGCGCACCGCAGCACTGTGCCGTGAACTTGGCGTGCCGCTGTCGACACTGGAGGAAACGCCCGAGCTCGATCTCACCGTCGACGGCGCCGACGAGGTCGATCCGGAACTCACGCTGATCAAGGGCGGCGGCGGCGCGCTGCTGCGCGAAAAGATCGTGGCCGCGGCCTCGCAGCGCATGATCGTCATCGCCGACCGGTCGAAGATGGTCGAGACGCTCGGCCGTTTTCCGCTGCCGATCGAAGTCAACCAGTTCGGCCTGCGTGCCACCGAGATCGCCATAGCCAAGGCGGCTGCGGAACTCGGCCTTTCCGGTCCGATTACATTGAGGATGACGGGAGGCCAGGCTTTTGTTACAGACGGCGGCCATTTTATCCTCGATGCATCTTTTGGCCGCATTCCGGATACAAGAGCGCTTTCGAATGCTCTCCACGCCATTCCGGGCGTGGTCGAGCATGGTCTTTTCATCGGGCTGGCTTCAGCGGCCATCATCGCCGGCGGCGACGGTATCCAAACCGTCCATGCCGCCCGAAAACCAGGGAGTTCTACCGACCATGATGTTGCATAACCGGGTTCGCGGCCTTTGCGTCGTTCTGGCGGCTTCGGCCGTTTTCGCCTTGTCGTCGCCGGCGTTTTCGCAGGATATCACGGAATCGCACCTGAAGGCGGCCCGGGCGGCGGTCGCGGCGATCCATGCGACCGACCCGTTCGACAACATCTTGCCGCAGGCGGCGGCCGCGCTCGAATCGCAGCTCATCCAGAAGAACCCGGACATGCAGGAGCTGATCGGCAAGACGATCAACGAGAAGGCTCTGGCGCTGGCCTCACGCCGAGCCGATCTCGAGAAGGAAGCCGCCCTTGCCTATGCGAAGGTGTTTTCCGAAAAGGAACTCAACGACATCGCGACGTTCTATGCTTCAGACGCGGGCAAGAAACTGCTCGACAGCGGTCCGGCCGTGACGCGTGATTTGATCAAGGCAGCGGACATCTGGCAAAACGGCCTTGGCCGCGACCTCGCCCAGCAGGTTGGCGAAACGCTGGCCGCGGCCGCCAAGGCAAAGGCGAAGGCAGCCCCCGCACCCGCTGATGGTGCAGCTCCCGCCGACAATGCGGCTCCGGCGGATGGCGCTGCCCCGGCCGATGGTGCGGCTCCCGCCGACGGCACGCAGAACTGATCCTGCGTTTTCAAATGCGGCCTTGCGGCCATCTGTGAAGCCCGGCTTGTCCGGGCTTTTCTTTTGGCCTTTGGCGGCCTACCTGTCACTCGCATTTTCCGACGTTCAAGGAGCCGCCCCATGGCTGGTTATGACTACGATCTTTTCGTCATCGGCGGCGGCTCGGGCGGGGTGAGGGCGGCGCGCGTCGCCGCGGCACTCGGCAAGCGCGTCGGCATCGCCGAGGAATACCGCTTTGGCGGCACCTGCGTTATCCGCGGCTGCGTGCCGAAAAAACTCTATGTTTACGCCTCGCAATTTCCGGAGCATTTCGCCGATGCCGCCGGCTATGGCTGGACGGTGCCGGAAGCCAGTTTCAATTGGCAGACGCTGGTCGCCAACAAGGACCGCGAGATCAGCCGGCTGGAGGCGATCTACAAGAAGAATGTCGAGGGCGCAGGTGGCGAGACCTTCCATTCGCGGGCGATGATCGTCGATCCGCATATCATCCGTCTTCTTGGCGAGGACCGCACCGTCACGGCCGACCAGATCCTGATCGCCACCGGCGGCCGTCCGGCGGCGCATCCGGCACTTCCCGGTCATGAACACTGCATCTTCTCCAATGAGGCTTTCGACCTCAAGGAACTGCCGAAGGCGATCATGATTGAGGGCGGCGGCTATATCGCGGTCGAGTTCGCCAACATTTTCCATGGGCTCGGCGTCGACACCACGCTGGTCTATCGCGGCAAGGAGATCCTCAGCCGCTTCGACATGGATCTGCGCCGCACATTGCACGAGACCATGGAAAAGAAGGGGATCAAGATACTCTGCCACGCGGTGAGCGAAGAGGTGCGCAAGCGGCCGGACGGCCGCCTCGACGCCGTTCTCACCAACGGCCAGACGCTGACGGTGGATCAGGTGATGCTCGCCATCGGGCGCATTCCAAACACCGAGAATATGGGCCTGGAAGGCATCGGCCTCGAGATGACCCAGGCCGGTGCGATCAAGGTCGACGCGTACTCCCGCAGCAACATCGACAACATCTGGGCGATCGGCGACGTCACCAACCGCGTGCAGTTGACGCCGGTGGCGATCCACGAAGCGATGTGCTTTGTCGAGACGGCCTTCAAGGGTAACCCGACCGCGCCCGACCACGAAACGATCGCGACCGCCGTCTTCTCGCAGCCGGAAATCGGCACGGTCGGCCTGTCCGAAGACGAAGCCGTCAAGCGTTTCGCCGATGTCGAAATCTACCGCGCCAGCTTCCGGCCGATGCGGCATACGCTGTCGGGCCGCGACGAGAAGATGCTGATCAAGCTGGTGGTCGATGGCGCGACCCGCAAAGTGCTTGGCGCCCATATATTGGGGCCGGATGCCGGCGAAATGGCGCAGCTGCTCGGCATTCCGCTGAAGGCTGGGCTGACCAAGGATGATTTCGACCGCACGATGGCCGTGCACCCGACCGCCGCGGAAGAGCTCGTCACCATGTACAAGCCGACCTACCGCGTGAAAGACGGCCAGCGCGTCCAGTGACGGGCGTGGTTGGCTCCATGAAGGTCGACGAACCATCCACAGCGTGAGAGGCGGAAGTCGCCGCCGGCCATGGCCAGCGGCGGAGACGGCAGGCGCGGCTACAGCAATGTGCCGCGCAGGATGACCAGCGCCACCGAGAAATAGATCACCAGCCCGGTGACATCGACCAGCGTGGCGACGAACGGCGCCGATGCGCTGGCGGGGTCGAAACCGACCCGTTTCAGGGCAAAGGGCAGCATCGATCCCGAGAGGGAACCAAAGGTGACGATGCCGACCAGTGCCGCGCCGACCGTCGCGGCAATCAGCGGCCAGTGCGGGCCGTAATCGTAGAAACCGAAGTACTGCCACAGCGTGATGCGGCAGACGCCAACGACGCCGAGGATCGATCCCAGCACCAGGCCGGTCGGCAGCTCGCGCAAGGCAACGCGCCACCAGTCGCCCAGGCCGATCTCGCGCAGCGCCATCGCGCGGATGACCAGCGAGGTCGCCTGCGAGCCGGAATTGCCGCCGGAGCTCATGATCAGCGGGATAAAGAGCGTGAGCACGATCGCCTTTTCCAGCTCGCTCTCGTAGCTCTGCATGGCGTTGGCGGTCAGCATTTCGCTAAGGAACAGCGCGCACAGCCAGCCGGCGCGCTTCTGGATCATGGCGAGGAAACTCATCTTCATGTAGGGCTCGTCGAGCGCTTCCATGCCGCCGAAGCGGTGCACATCCTCCGTCGTCTCCTCGATCATCGTGTCGATGATGTCGTCGATCGTGACGATGCCGAGGATCTTGCCGTGGTCGACGACCGGCACGGCGAGCAGATCGTATTTGGAGATCGTCTGCGCCAGGGTTTCACGATCGGTCAGCGGGGTGACCGTGACCGGAACACGGTCCGGCGCCACCGACAGGATCGGGTCTTCCGGCTCACCGGTAATGAGCCGGCGCAGGCCGGTCGATCGCACCAGGAGATGCGTTTGCGGGTCGACGATGTAGATCGCGTAGACGGTCTCGCGCGTCCGCTCGACCTTTCTGATATAGTCGAGCGTACGCCCGACGGTCCAGTCAGAGGGAACGCTGACGAACTCCGTCGTCATGATCGATGCGGCGCTGCCTTCGGGATAGCCCAGGATGGACAACAGGGTCGCGCGCAGCGGCGGCGCCAGTGCGCCGAGCAGTTCGGAGCGTGCCGGCTCATCGAGCTCGCGCAGTATGTCGGCCGCACGGTCGACCGACATGGCGGTGAGCAGCTTGCTTGCCTTGGCGCGGGGCAGGGCCTCCGCGAGTTCGGGCGCACCGTCGAGTTCCGGCTGGTCGAAGATCTCGACCAGTCGCTCGAAGGGGACCGCGCAAAGCAGATCCGTCGCGGTTTCGCGCGATTCGTGATTGAGCGCCTCGACCACGTCCGCGACATGGTCGTTGGCAAGGATGCGGGCGATGGCGACAGCCTCGTCGTCCGCTACGGGGGAAAAATCGTTCATGGTTCACTCCTTGCCGTCCGGCAGGACATGAACCGTTGGAGGTCACGTCTAGGCGGACGGCGGTTGCGTTCGACTAATACTGTCGCCAGGCATGGCGCGGTGACCTTTCCGCTTGCGGGTTCGCGTTTGACTATCAGCAAGCCGGCGCAACATAGGAGGGCGCCTTGCCGAGTCAATCGCGGTGAGTGAGGAAAACGGCGCCCGACGGCTCCGATCGCGATACTGTGATCGCCGACTGCCGTGCTGACCGGCAAGTCGCGGTGAAATCAACGTTATTTCTGCTTCAGCCGGCGCGAGAAACGCAGCCATTTGTCCTCGACGGGCCGTGGCTGGCTCAGAATCGTGGTGAGTTCGACCGGCAGTGTCGGGACCAGCGGCTTCTTGGTCGCGACGCCTTCGGCGATCAACACGATCGAGTGGTAGAACTCGGTGCCGGCAGCCGATCGTGGCGCCACCGCTTCGTGCATGACGCTGATCACCGTGACATCGGGGCAGTTGTCCTTGATCGCCTGGTGGAAAGCGATCTTGCCTTCCGGGTCGAGGGCGCCGGTCGCCTCGTCGAGGAACAGCAGCCCCGGCTGCTGCAGGATGATGCGGGCCACCACCAGCTTCTGCTTCTGACCGCCCGACAGGACCTGATCCCAGCTTTTGCCCTCACGGTTTTCATTGGCCATATGCTCGATGAAGTCGCCAAGGCCGGCCTTGTGCAGCGCGGCCGCGACCTGTGCATCGTTATGGTCTTGCTCCGAGCCCGGCAGGCAGACCAGCTGTTTCAGCGATACCTGCTGCAGTTTGACCTCCTGGGCGGCATAAAAACTCTTCACGCCGTCGGGGAAGACGATGGTGCCGCGGCCGTAAGGCCAGAGGCCGTTGATCGCCTTGATCAGAGAAGTCTTGCCGCAACCGGATTCGCCCTTGAGGAACGTCCACTCGCCGCGCCGGAAGCGCAGATTGGCGGCGCTGAGGAACGGCGTCGCGTCCTCGCCCTGGTGCGCCAGTTCGAGCTTCTGGATGGTCAGGCCGAAGACCGGGTTCTGGCTGGCATAGTGGAAGTCGGACTGACCGGTCTGGCTGTAGAACGCCTGCGGATGCTGGACGTTCTCGATCGCGTTCGCCAGTTCCGTGACACGCTGGCTGTTGGCGCGCAACGTGGCGATGGCGGGCATGACATGGATGAACCACGAGCACTGGCTGATCAGCTGGGCGACCATTTCGGAGCCGGTTATGTAGCCCTTGTAGTCCAGGCGATTGTGGATGAACGACACCAGACCGGGACCATAGGCGACGATCCGGGCGCCGAGGAAGTTGTAGATCAGCTCGAACGACGTGTAGCTGTTGTTGACGACATTGAGCTTGCCCCAGGTCTTGTCGATATCGACGTAGAGCTTGTCGTGCATCGACTTTTGCACATCCTCGCCATGCGAGGCGGCGACATGGAAGCTGCGGCGCAGGAACGTCGTCAGTTCGCTGCGGTAGCTGCCCTCGGCCTGCTGCATGCGGATATTGAGCCGCTCGAGCAAGCGGCCAAGCTTGACCGCGATCCAGGTGTTCAGCGGCACGTAAGTGGCGACGGCGAGGAAGGCCAGCGCCGCGCTGCCATAACTGCCAAGGAACTCCAGCCCTTTGACCTCGACCGAGGATCCGATCAGATTTTCGCCGATGAAATAGAGCGACGTCGCGACACCCAGAACGCCCATGGCGAGACCGATCGCCCCGCCCGTCATGTCCTTGATCGATTCCTGGATGCGCTGGTCGATGTTGTCGGGAGCCACGATACCGCCAGCCACCGAACCATGCTGGGCATGGAAATGGGTATGATTGCCGTCGAGCAGGGCCTGGTTGAACTGGCTGTTCAGCCAGCCGCGCCATTTGCGGTGGAGGGTTGCCGAGACAAGACCACGCACGCCGGTGAACCCGGCATCCTTAAGCACGACCAGCAGCACCAATATGCCGGCATTGGTCAGAATCGCCCGCAACGGGCTGGTGTTGGCGGCATCGTGGAAAAAGGCAATCGAATTGCCCAACTCGCCCAGCGCCACGGCAAACCATACGCCGGCCTTGCTGGAAAGTGCCGTCAGCAGGGCGATGACGACGGTGAGTGTCCAGGCTTCCGTCCACCGATCCGAGAACCAGTAGGCCCTCATCAGGCCCCAGAAGCTGCGCATCGAGGATACCGGCGTTAATTGCGACGGCCCCGCGGCTCCGCGGTGTAGTCTATCCGGTACTGACTCCTGCGATCGTTTGCCGATCCGAATCACGATCCCGCCCAAACCTTTTTTGTTTTGTTACGGATAGTAACACCAATTGATCATTTTCCATTAATTTTTGTAGGGGGTCGGAGAGATTGAAGTACCGGACGTGTCGGGAAGGCAACAGAACAGGCCGTCAAAATGCAGCGCGGAAGCCAGCCGAAGTGTCATTTAACGTAATAATTTGAGATAGTTACCCGGTAGCGAAGCAGCAGGCCAAAACCTTCCCTTGGGGAAGGTTTCCGCACGATTTTGTGACTCGTTTTGGCTTGCCCGGCAGGCCGATTTTCTCATTGCGGCTAACCAAATTCCCGAAAACGGGCCGTCCTTTGATGCCTGATTCCTGCCGCTGTCGGCCTTGCCGGAGGCCGAGAAATGACCCTAAACGGTCTCTGCGGTGAGGCGTATTCGCCGATCATCACTTAACCGCCTTGAACCCGACATGCCTGACCATGGCGCCGGGATCGATCGGCTGGAGCGGCGTTGACAAATCCCGGGTTCGGGATTGAACCTTTCGAGGCGTTGTCGACACCCATGGTTGTCCAACGGGAGGCTTCCCCATGCTCACGCGCGCAACCGCATTCGCAGCTTTCAACCTCATCGCCTGGTTATCCCTCTTTGCCTGGGGATCCTTCGCGAATGCAGCCGAACAGAGCATTCCGGCCGGCGCCGAGGGCCAGATCGAGTTCAACGCACCGTCGGGCAACATTGGCTGCATCTACACGCCGAAAGGCGGCACGAGTACCTACGAGCCCAGGGATGGCGGCCCGGAACTGAGCTGCTCGCGCGTCGAGCCGAGTTACATCACCATCATCCTTGGCCCCAAGGGGCCGGCGACGCTGATCAAGAACCCCGGCGAACAGCCTTGCTGCAGCGATGTCACAAGGCTCGCCTACGGCAACAGCTGGAGCGCCGGGCCGTTTTCCTGCCAATCGTCAACGAAGGGTCTGGCCTGCGCGGCAATGAACGGCCATGGATTTTTCATCAGCAAGGCCAAGGTGACGGTGAAGTAGGCCTGTTCTTACCCGCAGGCGATGGATCACCGGCCTCAGCCGACCTTGTCCAATTCGCCCCGAGCCTTCGCCGCCGCCACCTGGCGGATGGCATCCGCCAGCGTGTCGACGTCCTGAGCCCCCATCACGGCATATTTGCCTTCAAGCAGGAAGCACGGCACGCCCGATATGCCCATGCGCGACGCCGTGGCGATCTCGGTGCGCACCGCTTCGACATCGGCGTCGGTCGGCAAGAGCGTGGCGACCACGGACGCATCCATGCCGGCCTCGCGGGCGGCTTCGACCAACACGGCATGGTCGCCGATGTTGACCCCTTCCTCGAAATTCAACTGGAACAGGCGGCGGACCAGCCTGTTCTGCACGGCTTCCCCGGCAGCACCCGCCCAACGGATCAGGCGGTGGGCATCGAGCGTGTTCGGCGCCACCTTGATGGCATCGAAGGCAAAGGAAATGCCCTCTGCCTCGCCAAGCGGCTCGATACGGGCATGGATTTCGCGAATGCGCTCGTCGCTGCCGAACTTGGCCCGCATATACTCCCGGCGATCCTTGCCTTGCGACGGAATGGTCGGATCGAGCTGGAACGGCCGCCAGCGTATATGCACATCGACGTCCCCGGCCGCGGCAACCGCCTTGTCCAGCCGCTTCTGGCCAATAAAGCACCAGGGGCAGACGACATCCGACACCACGTCGACGGTTATCGCGTTCGCTTCGCTCATCTCGATCTCCGGATTTTCAGTTCGGTTTGCGCCACCATGTCGGCAGCTGATAGCCGAATATGGGCGTCTTCTTCGGATGTTCCAGATAATTCCAGTAAGCAAGCCACTGCTGCGTGTTGTACTGCATGGGCACCATGTAGTTGCCCGAGATCAGCAGCCGGTCGAGAACGCGAACGGCGGCGACGTAGTCCTCCTTCGAGCGGGCGCGCAGCATCGCTTCGATCGCCGCATCGACCGCCGGATCGGCAACGCCGGCGAGATTGAAAGAGCCTTCAGCCCTAGCCGCCTCGGAGCCCCAGCGCCCGAGCTGTTCGAAGCCTGGCGACAGTGAATTGTTGAAGCCGCTGGATCCGATCAGGGCCTCGAAATCGAAGCGCTGCTTGCGTGACTGGATCTGGTCGCCGTCGAGGCTGCGGATGCTGACGTTGATGCCGATCTTCTCCAGCGTGCGCTGATAGATGCCGGCCAGCCGCTCCTCGTCTTGCGAAGCGGTCAGGATCTCGAATGCGAAAGGTTTGCCGTCGGGATCGAGCATCGTACCGTCCTGCACGTGGTAACCGATGCTTTTCAGGAGATCGAAGGCTGCCTTCAACACCTTGCGATCCTGGCCCGAACCGTCGGTCACGGGCGGTTTCCAGGTGCCGTCCATGACGTCAGGCGGCACACGGCCGGGGTAGGGGGCGAGCAACGCCTTCTCCCTGTCGTCGGCAGGATGGCCGAGCGCGGAAAGCTCGGAGTTCTGCCAATAGCTCATCGTTCGGGTGTATTTGCCGCCGAACAGGTTCTTGTTCGCCCATTCGAAGTCGTAAAGCATGCCGAGCGCGCGCCGAACTACCGGATTGGAGAACTTCGGCAGCCTCGTGTTGAACAGGAAACCGCTCACCACGGGTGGAATGCCGGTGTCGAAGGTCTCGGAAACCACCTCGCCCCTGTGGAAGGCCGGGAAGTCCAGGTCGCGCTCCCGTTTGACCGGATCGCCGTCGTCGTCGATGGCGCAGAGGCCTTTCTTGAAAGCCTCGAGCTTGGCGTTGGCGTTGAGGAAATATTCGATGGTGATCTGGTCGTAATTGTCGAAGCCGCGCTTGGCCGGGACATCCTTGCCCCAATAATCGGGGTTGCGTTTGAACACGATGCGCTGGCCCGGCGCCACCTGGGCAATGGTGTAAGGTCCGCTGCCAATCAGCGGCTTCAGCGTTGTCTTGTCGAAAGTCTCCTTGTCGAAGGCATGTTTCGGCAGGATAGGCGTCAACGCGATGATCAGAGGCGTTTCACGATTGGCCTTGTCATTGAAGGTGAAGCGCACGCTGTGATCACCGGTCTTTTCAAGCTTGGCGATCAGGCTCATGCGTGCGTTGTAGGGCGGGCGGCCCTTGTCGGTGAAGACATCGTAGGTGAACAGCACATCCTCCGGCGTCACCGGCTCGCCATCCGACCACTTTGCCTTGGGGTTGAGGTGGAATTCGATCGACTTGCGCTCGGCATCCATGTCCGCGCTGTCGGCGAGCAGGCCATAGAGACTGAAGGCTTCGTCGTAATTGCGCTGCATCAGCGGCTCGAAAACGAGGTTGCCGTAGGTCAGATCCATCATGCCGCGCGCCGTCGTGCGCAGGCTTTTCAGGATGAAGGGGTTGAGGTTGTCGAAGCTGCCGACGACACAATAGGTGATGTTGCCACCCTTCGGCGCGTCGGGATTGACGTAGTCGAAATGGGCGTAGTCGGGCGGCAGCGCCGGCTCGCCCTGCATGGCGATGGCATGCTTCGGTTCCGACATGGCTGGTCGCAGCGAAAGGGTGAAAAGCGATATCGCGGTGATCAGCCAAACAAGAACGCGGCCCATGACCGTCTCCTTAACAGGTCGGCTTGATGATTCGGTGCGCACCCTAGCATGAGGCAGCTCGTTGCCGGCCAATCGTGTCATCAAGAATTACAAGTGAACGGGCTGGATTCGGCACCGCTTGCAGTGTAACACGCCGTCCGAAGTCATTCTGTTGCCTCATTTCGGCAACAGGTAGCTGGACCACACGGCGTAGAGAAGCCGGTTCCGGGATCATTTGAGAGGAAGTGCACGAGATGACGAGCCTGAACAGCAATGCGTACCGCCTTTCGGTCATGGCCGCGGGCGTGGTCGGCTTTCTGGGCGCGGGACTTCCCTCTGCTTCCGCACAGCAGCAGCAACAGATTCCACAGGGTTGGTTCAAGGCCTGCACCAAGCAGGAAGACGTCGATATCTGCAACGTCCAGAACATCGTCACTGCCGGCAACGGCCAGCTTGTCACCGGTGTCAGCCTGATCGAACTCAAAGGCAAGGTGAACCGCAAGGTGTTTCAGGTGACGGTCCCGACCGGCCGCCTGGTGCCTCCCGGCATCGGCCTGCAGATCGACACCGGCAAGGCGCAGAAGCTCGACTATGTCATCTGCTTCCCGGATCGTTGCGTGGCCGAAGTGCCGCTGACCGACCAACTGGTCGCCTCGTTCAAGAAGGGTCAGGGGATCACGCTGACCTCGATCAATTTCCAGAACCAGGCCAACCCGATCAAGATCGCGCTCCAGGGCTTCAGCGGCGCCTATGACGGCCCGCCGCTGCAGCAGTCGGACATCGAGGACCGGCAGAAGAAGCTGCAGGATTTCGTCGCCAAGAACAACCAGGACTTCGCCAAGAAGCTCAAGGACGAGCAGGACAAGGCCAAGACCGCCAACTGATCACCGGCTCGGCATTCTCGAGTCAAAGAAAAAGCGGGGTCATGCCCCGCTTTTTTCGTGTCTGAAAATGGCCTGGATTTTCCGGCTGGCCTGGATTTGCCGGGCGGCCGGCCGGAATGCCGCGAGGTCAGTGCCTTGACTGGCGTTTCGGCTCGTAGCGCCCATCCGGCCTCTTGTCGAACATCTCCTTGATCTGCGGGTGGCGGACCGGTTCGCCCGACCGATCCTCGAGCAGATTCTGCTCCGACACATACGCGATGTATTCGGTTTCCGAATTCTCGGCGAGCAGATGGTAGAACGGCTGATCCTTGCGCGGCCGCACATCGGCGGGAATGGCTTCATACCATTCGTCGGTGTTGGCAAACTGCGGGTCGACGTCGAAAATGATGCCTCGAAACGGAAACAGCCGGTGGCGAACCACCTGTCCGATCGCAAATTTGGCTGTTTTCATCGTACTCACCACTGAATTCCTTGATTTTATTTGGCGCAGACTCCGAGTCAATTCAATCCCGAAGCGTCTGAGCGCCTTGAAGCTACGCAGAATGCCGCGCAAAGGTTTTGATTGACGTCGCGATGCCGCGATAAAATCCGCAAAATCGCTACTGCTGCCGCATGGGTTTTCGCAGGCCGCCCGCGAGTGCCGCAAAACCACTGCCGGGACGAAGCCCTTCGCGCATGAAGAAGGCGCGCAGCGGCGCAAAGCCGCCAAGCACGCCGAGACCGGCGCCGCGTGCCATCTGCGCCGGCAGCATATCGGAGAGCAGCGACATGTTGAGGAGGTTCACCGCGCTGCTGCGCGCCAGAATATCGGGCCGGCGCTTGAAATCGTAGGCGGCAAGGGCCTTGGCCGCGCCTGGATCTTCGCTGTTTTCTTTTGCAATTCCAACCAGATCGTCGATATCCCTGATGCCAAGGTTGAGGCCTTGCGCGCCGATCGGCGGGAACACATGCGCGGCTTCGCCGACCAGCGCCACCCGGTCTCGCGCGAAACGCAGGGGCGTTACGGTCGAAAGCGGATAGATCTGGCGGCCCGGCTCCACCGTCACCCGACCCAGCATCGACTGCATCTGCTGCTCGACCCGCAGCGAGAGCGTTGCGTCATCCAGTGCCGCAAGTTCCTTGGCAGTCTCGGGCTTCACCACCCAGACGAGGCTTGAGCGATTGCCGGGCAACGGAACCTGCGTGAACGGACCGGTTTCCGTGTGGAACTCGGTCGAGGTGAAGGCATGTTCACGGCTATGGCCGAAATTGAGCACAAGCGCGGCCTGGGGATAGGCGTGTGAACCGGTCGAAATGCCCGCAGCCTCGCGCGCGGGCGACTGGCGTCCATCGGCGGCGACCGCCAGTGACGCGCCGACCTCGCTGCCGTCGGCGAGGACGGCATGAGCCCGATCGGCATCGAGATGCCAGGTCCTCACCATCGACCTGCGCCATTCGATCCCGGAATGGGCGGCCACCTTGGCGGCAAGCGCGGGTCCAAGGACGCTGTTGGGCAGGTTCAGCCCGAACTGGTCCTCGTCGATCTCGCTGGCGCGGAAGGTGACGACGGGGCTGCGGATCAGCCGGCTCGTCGCGTCGACGATGCGCATGACTTTCAAGGGAGCGGCCTTGGGCCTGATGACTTCGAGAACCTCGAGCCGCTCAAGCACTTTCAGGGCAGGGTTCATCAGCGCCGTGGTGCGGCCATCTGGGGCCGATGCCTCAGGTCCGACCAGCGTCACCGGGAAGCCGGCATCGGCGAAAGCCAGCGCCGCGATCAGCCCTGCCGGCCCGGTGCCGGCAATCAGTATCGGCGCTGTTTCCTGATGCTCCAAGGTCGGGTTCCGGCTTGCGATGCGGGGCGGGCCACCAGGCCGGCCAGTCGATAAGCATATAGGTCAGTTCATGCGGCTTGATCAACGCGGCGATTCGGCCCATTCGGGTATCATGACCGGCCACCAGGACGATTTCAGCCATCTCGACCGCGCCGGCCGCGCCACGGCTGACATCACGCGCAACCCACGTTTGACGGTCAATATCGTCGTCGGCGTAAGCATTCTGCTCGCCTGGCTGTTGTTGGCCACGATGGCGATTCGTGGCGCCGAGGCCGGGGGCAGCATGCCCGGCGACACTTTTCTGCGCGATCTGCCGCAGTTGCCGCTGCCCGATTTCCTGGAACGGTTCTTCGTGCTCTGCCTGTCGCCGGCGACGCTGGATGCCAGCGTCGTCCCGCGTGCCCTGGCGCTGATCCTGATGTGGTTCCTGATGGCGATCGCCGCAATGCTGCCATCCGCGGCACCGATGATCCGCACCTATTGCGAGATCGCCGATACGGCCCGGATCAAGGGCGAGCCGGTCGTCCATCCGCTGATGCTCGTTGCCGGCTATCTCGGCGTTTGGCTCGCCGCCTCGATGCTGTTTTCGGCACTAACGCTCTTCGTGCACGCATTCGCCGCGTCGGGTGAAATCTACGATCCGCTGCTTGGCATTGCCGGCGCGCTCGCACTGCTGGTCGCTGGCCTTTATCAGTTCAGCGGCCTCAAGGAAGCTTGCCTGACGAAATGCCGCAATCCGTTCTCGATCCTGTTTTCGAACTGGAGCACCAGACCGATCCGCGTCTTCCGCCTTGGCGCCGCGCAAGGCATCTGGTGCCTCGGCTGCTGCTGGGCGCTGATGCTGGTTATGTTCGCCGTCGGTGTGATGAACATCTTCTGGATGGCGCTGATCGGCCTGTTCACCCTGATCGAAAAACAGACCACGGGACGTCTTCCAACCCGGCTGGCCGGTGCGATACTGCTTGTCTGGGCAGCCGCGCTGCTAGTAATCTCGCTGTGAGTGGGGGAACTTCAATGACAGATCAGGGCTGGGCGATGAAAGGAGAGCTCGTACTCTCCTGCAATTGCACGGTTTTTTGCCCCTGCGTGCTGTCGCTTGGCAGTCACCCTCCGACCGAGGGCTATTGCCAGACCTGGGCGGGCTTCCGTATCGATGCCGGCCATTTCGGCGAGGTCGATCTGTCCGGCCTCAATCTTGGGCTGATCATGGAAATCCCCGGCTACATGAGCCGCGGCAACTGGACCGCCGGCCTCTTCATCGACAAACGCGCCTCGATCTACGCGGTCAAGGCCTTGACGAAGATCTTCACCGGCAAGGCCGGCGGAACCACGTCGCTGCTATCGATCCTGGTCGGAAAATTCCTGGGTGTCGAACAGGTGCCGATCACCTATGAGACACGGGACAAGACGCGTATCTTCCAGATACCGAAGATCATCGATGGCGCCGTCACCCCAATCGCGGGCAAGGATCGCGAGAAGGATACGGTGATCACCAATTCGGAATACTGGATTGCGCCGGAGATCATCGTGGCGAGGTCCGACAAGAGCAAGATGCGAGCCTTTGGCCGCAACTGGAATTTTGCCGGCCGCTCGGCCGAAATCTGCAAGCTGGATTGGCGGGGCCCGTGAGCAAGAACACATCGGCCAGGAACATGGCGGCACGGAAAGCCGCCAAGAAGATCACGGACCGGATTCCGCGACCGAAGAAGAAGGTCACCTGGCCGCAGGCGAGGGCGTTCTCGGTCCATCTGCTGACGGCGTCAGGCTCGTTCCTTGCCTTCCTGTCGCTGGTGGCGGCGAGTGAGGAACGCTGGACGGCGATGTTCTGGTGGCTCGGCCTGGCGCTGTTCGTCGACGGCATCGACGGACCCATCGCCAGGAAGCTCGAGGTCAAGGAAATCCTGCCGACCTGGTCGGGCGAACTGCTCGACAACATCATCGACTACGTGACCTATGTGCTGATCCCGGCCTTCGCGCTCTACCAGCGCGGCTTCATGGGCGAGGGCCTGTCGTTCCTGTCGGCGGCGATCATCGTCGTCTCCAGCGCGATCTATTATGCCGACACCGGCATGAAGACGAAGGAGAATTTCTTCAAGGGATTCCCTGTTGTCTGGAACATGGTGGTGTTCACGCTGTTCGTCATCGAACCGGGACAATGGRTGTCGTTCGCGGTGGTGGTGGTGGCCGGCATTCTGACGTTCGTCCCGATCAATTTCATTCATCCGGTGCGGGTCGTGCGGCTGCGGCCCATCAATCTCACAATGACCCTTTTGTGGTGTGCCTTCGGTGCGCTTGCACTCGCACAGGCGGCGCTCGCCGCCTTCTACGACCAGATCGGCGTCCTGGGCGAACAGGTCAGCACTTTCATCAAGATCGGCATCACCATTACCGGGCTCTACCTGGCCTGCATCGGTGGCATCATGCAGTTCTTTCCAAATCTCGGCGCCAAAAAGGCCTGACCAGCCGCTCCCAGAGGAATCTCAATCCATGTCCAAAGCCATCCGCATCCACGCCCATGGCGGCCCGGAAGTTCTGACCTATGAGGACACCGAACCCGGCCGGCCTGGTTCCGGACAGATCCTGGTCCGGCATACGGCCATCGGCCTCAACTTCATCGATGTCTATCATCGCTCCGGTCTCTATCCGCCGCCCGGCGGTTTTCCGCTCATTCCCGGCAGCGAAGCCGCCGGCGTCGTGCTGGAGGTCGGTGAGGGCGTCGACTGGCTGAAGCCGGGTGATCGGATCGCCTATTCGACTGGTGTCGGTGCCTATGCCGAGCAACGCGTCATCGCCGCCAGCCTCATGGTGAAGATTCCAGAGGGCATCAGCGACGAGCAGGCGGCCGCGATGATGCTGAAAGGCATGACATCAGAATATTTGCTGCGCCGGACCTTCAAGGTGAAGGCGGGCGACACGATCCTGTTCCATGCGGCGGCCGGCGGCGTCGGGCTCATTCTGGGCCAGTGGGCGAAGCATCTGGGCGCAACCGTCATCGGCACGGCAAGCTCGACCGACAAGATCGAGCTCGCCAAGGCGCATGGTTTCGACCATGTCATCAATTACAGGGAGCAGGACTTCGTCGCCGGCGTCGCGGCCATCACCGGCGGCAAGAAATGCGACGTCGTCTACGATTCGGTGGGCAATGACACGTTCCCGGCCTCGCTCGACTGCCTGAAGCCGCTCGGCATGTTCGTCAGTTTCGGTCAGTCATCGGGACCGATCCCGCCCTTCTCGATGTCGTTGCTGGCGCAGAAAGGCTCGCTGTTCGTCACCAGGCCGACGCTGTTCGTCTACAACGCAAAACGCGAGGACCTCGATGCCTCCGCGGCCGCGCTGTTCGAGGTGGTGCTCAGCGGCGCCGTCAAGATCCAGATCAACCAGCGCTATGCGCTGAAGGATGCGGGCAAGGCGCATGCCGACCTCGAGGGTCGCAGGACCACGGGGACGACCATTCTCATCCCTTAGTCCCGCCAGGCTTGCTATCCCTTGAATTTCCGCTGAAATTCTTGAAGCTCTTTCAAGACGCGTGCCGCTTTCCGTTGAGAGCCGGCGGCGCCTACCATGCTTGCGGGAACACAGAACATATCTGGTGAACCAGATGGGAGGCACTGTGAGTGCAAATCATGATGGGGCGAACCTGCTCGAGGTTCGCGGCCTGACCAAGATATTCGGCACGTTGACGGCGTGCGACCATATCGACCTCAACATCGCCAAGGGTGAAATCCACGCGCTGCTCGGCGAGAACGGCGCCGGCAAGTCGACGCTGGTCAAGATGCTGTTCGGCTCGCTGGAGCCCAATTCCGGCGAGATTTTCTGGAACGGCCAGGCTGTGCGGATCACCAGCCCGGGTTCTGCCAAGAAACTCGGCATCGGCATGGTGTTCCAGCATTTTTCGCTATTCGAGGCGCTGACCGCGGCCGAGAACATCGCGCTGTCGCTCGATGACGGCTCGCCGATCAGCAGCATCGCCGCGAAGGCGAGGGCGCTTTCCTACAGCTATGGCCTGCCGCTCGATCCGGACTCGCTTGTCGGCGATCTGTCGGTCGGCGAACGCCAGCGCATCGAGATCATCCGCTGCCTGCTGCAGACACCGCAACTCATCATCCTTGACGAGCCGACCTCGGTGCTGACGCCGCAGGAAGCCGACAAGCTGTTCGAGACGCTGGAGCGGCTGCGCTCGGAAGGCAAATCGATCCTCTACATTTCGCACCGGCTGGAAGAGGTCAAACGCATCTGCGACCGTGCCACCGTGTTGCGGCATGGCAAGGTGGTCGGTCACTGCAACCCGCGCGAGGAGACCGCCTCCTCGCTCGCCCGCATGATGGTCGGCAACGAGGTGCAGGCCGTGGTGCGGGCGCCGGTGGCGGGGATCGAAACCGCACAGCCGCTGCTCGAAATCCGAGGTCTCACCCGCAAGCCGGCGACGCCGTTCTCCATTCCGCTCAAGAACATCAGCCTCAATGTCCGCGCCGGCGAGGTGATCGGCATTGCCGGTGTCGCCGGCAACGGCCAGGGCGAATTCTTCGAATCCGTCTCCGGCGAAGTGTTGCAACAGGATGCCGCCTCGGTGCGCATCCGCGGCAAGGATGCCGGCGGCCTCACCATCACCGGACGGCGCCTGCTGGGCGCCGCCTTCGTGCCGGAAGAGCGCCTCGGCCATGGTGCCGCACCGCGCATGAAACTCTCGGAAAACCTGCTTCTGTCGCGCCATGCCACCGACGGCAAGGCTTTTGTCGGCGCCGGCGGGATGGTCAAGAGCGGCGCCATCTACGCTGCCTCCCAACGTATCATCGAGGCGATGGACGTGCGCAAGAGCGCGCCGGATCCGGAAGCGGCGGCACTGTCCGGCGGAAACCTGCAGAAATTCATCGTCGGCCGCGAACTCGACCGGCGGCCAAGCGTCATGGTGGTGAACCAGCCGACCTGGGGCGTCGACGCCGGCGCCGCCGCCCATATCCGGCAGGCGCTGATCGAGCTGTCGCGCAGCGGATCGGCGGTGCTGGTGATCAGCCAGGATCTCGACGAGCTGTTCGAAATATCGGACGCGATCGCGGTCATGCACAATGGCGAACTGTCCAAGCCGATGCCGATCGCCGAAGCGACCTTCGAGAAGGTCGGCCTGCTGATGGGCGGCGCCGAACCCGGCCACGCCGAACACACGCTGGAGACGGCATGATGCGCCTCGAACTCGTCAAACGCCCGCAGCGCTCCGCGCTGTTTTCGGCCCTGTCACCGTTCATCGCCTTCGCGCTGACGATCATCGCCGGGGCCATCATGTTCGCGCTGCTCGGGGTCAACCCGTTGACCGCGTTCCGGATCTATTTCGTCGAACCGGTCAGCCAGGTCTGGCAGCTGCATGAGCTGGCGATCAAGGCGGCACCGCTGATCCTGATCGCGGTCGGCCTGTCGGTCTGCTACAAGGCCAACATCTGGAACATCGGCGCCGAGGGCCAGTTCGTCTTCGGCGCCATCTTCGGCTCGGCCATTCCGGTGCTGTTTCCGCAATTCGAAGGGCCGCTGGTGCTGCCGCTGATGCTTTTGCTCGGCATGGTCGGCGGTGCGGCCTACGCGGCAATCCCCGCGTTTCTGAAGACCCGTTTCAACACCAACGAGATCCTGACCAGCCTCATGCTGGTCTATGTGGCCCAGCTCTTCCTCGACTGGCTGGTGCGCGGCCCCTGGCGCGATCCGCAGGGCCATGGTTTCCCACAGACGATCCAGTTCGGCGACTCCGCCGTGCTGCCTGAGTTGATGCCGGATGCCGGACGCGCCAATTGGGGCTTTGTCTTTGCGCTGGTTGCCGCGGTGCTAATCTCGATCCTGATGGGCAGCATGCTCAAGGGCTTCGAGGTGCGCGTGCTGGGCTCCAGCCCGCGGGCAGGGCGCTTCGCCGGCTTCGGCCTCAACCGCATGGTGTTCTTCGCCTTCCTGCTGTCGGGTGCGCTGGCCGGCCTTGCCGGCATTTCGGAAGTCTCCGGCGCCATCGGGCAATTGCAGCCGGTGATCTCGCCCGGTTACGGCTTCACCGCCATCATCGTGGCGTTCCTCGGCCGCCTCAATCCGCTCGGCATCATCGCCGCCGGCCTCGTACTGGCGTTGACCTATCTCGGCGGTGAGGCGGTGCAAAGCGCGCTCGGCATTTCCGACAAGGTGGCGCGGGTGTTCCAGGGCATGCTTTTGTTCTTCGTGCTCGGCTGCGACACGCTCATCCACTACCGCATCCGCCTGATCGGCCTGGCGCTGACGAAACAAGAAGGCGCGGCAAAGCTCGAAGCCGCGCCGAAGTTGAAGGAAGCCCGCTGATGGACATCACCGTCAACATCCTCCTGACCATCGCAACCGCCGCCACGCCGCTGTTGATCGCGGCGATCGGCGAACTGGTGGTCGAGCGCTCCGGCGTGCTCAATCTCGGTGTCGAAGGCATGATGATCATGGGCGCGGTCGGCGGCTTCGGGGCCGGCTATCTGACCGGCTCGCCCTGGATCGGCCTTTTGGCGGCGATCGCCATGGGGGCGGTGTTCTCACTGCTGTTTGCCGTCATGACGCTGTCGCTGGCCACCAACCAGGTGGCGACCGGCCTGTCGCTGACGCTGCTCGGCCTGGGCCTCTCCGGCATGATCGGCACCAGCTTCGTCGGCCAGCCCGGTGTCAGGCTGCCCAATCTCGACATTCCCGGCCTGAGCTCCATCCCGGTCGTCGGCAAGCTGCTGTTCGGCCAGGATCCGGTGTTCTACATCTCGATCGCGCTGACCGCCGCCGTCATGTGGTTCCTGTTCAAGACGCGCACCGGCCTCACGCTGCGCTCGATCGGCGACAGTCACACCTCGGCGCATGCGCTCGGCATCAAGGTCATCCGCTACCGCTATCTGGCGGTGATCTTCGGCGGCGCCTGCGCCGGTCTGGCCGGCGGCCATCTGTCGCTGGTCTACACGCCGCAATGGGTCGAGAACATGACCGCGGGCCGCGGCTGGATCGCGCTGGCGCTCGTGGTGTTCGCGTCGTGGCGGCCGTGGCGGGTGCTGGCTGGCGCCTACATCTTCGGCGCGGTGTGGATAGGCCAGCTTCATGCACAGGCTTTTGGCATTCCGGTGCCCTCGCAGATGCTTTCTTCTCTGCCCTATCTGGCAACCGTCGTGGTTCTCGTTCTAATCTCGCGCAACAAGCGTCTGACGATGATGAACACGCCGGCATCCCTGGGGCAGCCATTCGTTCCGGATCGTTGACAAAAACAAAAAGACGGGAAGCTCCAAGGCTTAACACAGAGAGGTAACACGATGAAAAAACTGCTTATTGCCCTGATGACGACGACAGCGGCATTGTCGCTGGCCGCGTCCGCGGAGGCTGCCGACAAGTTGAAGGCCTGCTGGGTCTATACCGGCCCGATCGGCGATTTCGGCTATTCCTACCAGCACGACCAGGGCCGGCTCGAAGTCGAGAAGGCGCTCGGTGACAAGGTCGAGACCGCCTATCTGGAGAATGTCTCCGAAGGTCCCGACGCCGACCGTGCTTTCGAGCGCCTGGCGCGCGAAGGCTGCAAGCTCATCTTCGGCACCTCGTTCGGCTTCATGGATGCCGAAGTGAAGGTCGCCAAGAAGTTTCCGAAAGTGATGTTCGAGCACGCCACCGGCTACAAGACCGGTGACAATCTCGGCATCTACAATGCCCGCTTCTATGAAGGCCGTTACGTGCTCGGCCAGATCGCCGCCAAGGAATCGAAATCCGGCGTCGCCGGCTACATCGTCTCTTTCCCGATTCCCGAAGTGGTGATGGGCATCAACTCCTTCATGCTCGGCGCGCAGTCGATCAACCCGAACTTCAAGGCCAAGATCGTCTGGGTAAATTCGTGGTTCGATCCGGGCAAGGAAGCCGACGCCGCCAAGGCGCTGTTCGACCAGGGCGCCGACATCATCGTCCAGCACACCGATTCGACCGCCGCGCTGCAGGTGGCCGAGGAGCGCAAGTTGCACGGCTTCGGCCAGTCGTCCGACATGATCAAGTTCGCGCCGAATGCGCAGCTGACCTCGTTGACCGACGAATGGGGGCCCTACTACATCAGCCGCGTGCAGGCAGCCATCGACGGCACCTGGAAGCCGGACAATGTCTGGCTCGGCATCAAGGACGGCGCGGTCAAGCTCGCGCCCTACACCAACATGCCCGACGACGTGAAGGCGATGGCCGAGGCGACCGAGAAGAAGATCGCCGGCGGCTGGAACCCCTTCACCGGACCGATCGCCAAGCAGGACGGGTCGGCGTGGCTGAAGGACGGTGAAGTGGCCGACGACGGCACGCTGCTCGGCATGAACTTCTACGTGAAGGGCGTCGACGACAAGCTGCCGCAGTAAACTGCGCACCCGAATAGGAAAGGGCGCCGCGAGGCGCCCTTTTCATTTGTCTGGAGAAACCGACTGAAGGCTCAGACAGCCGAACCGTAGAGGTCATAGGCGTCGGCACGGTCGATCCTGACGGTGACGATGTCGCCTTGGCGCAGCGGACGGCGCGACTGGATGTGGACCGAGCCGTCGATCTCCGGCGCATCATATTTGGTGCGGCCCTTTGCCGAGGTGCCGTGCGCCTCGTCGATCAGCACCGGCAGGCGCTTACCGACTTTCTTTGCGAGCTGCGTCGCCGAAATCTTCTGCTGGCGCTGCATGAAGCGGTGCCAGCGTGCTTCCTTGATGTCCTGCGGCACCTGCTCGAGGCCGAGATCGTTGGAACGGGCGCCCTTGACCGGTTCGTATTTGAAGCAGCCGGCGCGATCGATCTTGGCCTCGTCCAGCCAGTCGAGCAGCATCTCGAAATCCTCGTCCGTCTCGCCAGGGAAGCCGACGATGAAGGTCGAGCGGATGGCAAGGTCAGGGCACACGTCGCGCCAGCCGCGAATGCGCTCCAGTGTCTTTTCGCCATGCGCCGGCCGGCGCATGTTCTTCAGCACCTGTGGCGAAGCATGCTGGAACGGGATGTCGAGATAGGGGAGGATTTTTCCTTCGGCCATCAGCGGGATGACATCGGCGACATGCGGGTAGGGGTAGACATAGTGCATGCGCACCCAGATGCCGAGCTTGCCCAGTTCCTCCGACAGATCGAGGAATTTCGCACGCACTTCACGGTCGCCGAACATCGACGTCTGGTACTTGATGTCGATGCCGTAGGCGCTCGTGTCCTGCGAGATGACGAGCAGTTCCTTGACGCCGGCCTTGGCCAGTTTTTCGGCCTCGCGCAGCACATCTGCCGCCGGGCGCGAAACGAGGTCGCCACGCAGTGCGGGGATGATGCAGAAGGTGCAGCGGTTGTTGCAGCCTTCCGAGATCTTGAGATAAGCATAGTGGCGCGGTGTCAGCTTGACACCCTGCGGCGGCAGCAGGTCGACATAGGGATCGTGCGAGGGAGGCGCCGCCTCATGCACGGCTGCCATGACGCTCTCATAGGCCTGCGGCCCGGTGATCGCCAGCACGTTGGGGTGCTTCTCGCGGATGACGTCCGGCTCGGCGCCGAGGCAGCCGGTGACGATGACCCTGCCGTTCTCCGAAAGCGCCGAACCGATGGCATTGAGCGACTCGTCGCGGGCGGAGTCCAGGAAACCGCAGGTGTTGACGACGACGAGATCGGCGCCGTCATGCTTGCGGGCGATCTCATAGCCTTCGGCGCGCAGGCGCGTGATGATGCGCTCGGAATCCACGAGCGCCTTCGGGCATCCAAGGCTGACGAAACTGACGCGAGGGGCGGACATAGGCAAGTTTCCAATGGGGGCACGGGCCGAAACGCTGGTCCGGCCTCAAATCGCTGTAAATGTCGGTCTGTGGCGCATGGCAGGAGCCAATACGCGCGGCGCAATAGCACGGGTTGCGCAATCAAGCAAACCGGCCGGCGGGCTGGTCCGCGCCATCAGGGAGCTCAGTGGCCTCCGGATCCGAACCAGGGCGCCAGGAAAGCGAAGTGCTCGGGGAATTGCTGCACGGCTCCGTCAAGCAGCATCTTGACCGCGACATAGAGGATGATTGCCAGGCCGATATAGGCAATCCAGCGGTATTTGTGCAGCAGGCGCGCGACGAACGACGCGGCAAAGCCCATCAAGGCGATCGACAGGGCCAATCCGATGATCAGCACCGTCGGATGGTTCATGGCCGCGCCCGCCACGGCCAGGACATTGTCGAGCGACATCGACACGTCGGCGATGACGATCTGCCAGGCTGCCTGGGAGAAGGTCTTGCCGGATCCCTTGCCGCCAATGACCCCGTCCTTGTCGAAATCGCCATTCGACAGCGCTTCGGTCGCGTTGCGCTCGTCATCGTGGCTGACGCGCAATTCGCGCCACATCTTCCAGCACACCCACAGCAAAAGCAGGCCGCCGGCGATCAGCAGCATTGGGCCGATGGTCAGCAGCCATTGCGTGATCAGGGCGAAGAAAATGCGCAGCACGGTGGCCGCCGCGATGCCGACGAGGATGGCACGCTTGCGCTGGGCGGCCGGCAGGCCGGCCGCGGCGAGGCCGATGACGATGGCATTGTCGCCCGCGAGCGCAAGGTCGATGGCGATGACCTGGAGAAGAGCCGATAAGCCCGCGGCGGTAAATATTTCCATCGACCTGGAAGCCCTTCGCCGAGTGTTCGTTGTCGAATGTCCAGACGGGCCTAAAGGCATGGTCCGCTGGCGTCAAGACGCAGCGACAGACAACACTGGAAAACCACTTTCGTGGCAGGGGTATAACAGGGGATTCTCAGCCGCGGCCGGCTCGTGGGCCGAAGCCAAACCAAGTCCGCGAAAAACTAATCGTAGAGATTGTACTTCGCCCAGTCGGCTTCCGGAATTTCGTCGCCGATCCGGTAGCGCAGCTGCAGGACGTCCATATGGTCCGGCCCGGTCTGGCACTTGAATTTCAGCCGATACCACTGTCCCTTGCTGCGGAACGCCGCACCCGGACTCCTGATCGCATCAGCGCTCATCTCGGGCGTCGCGAAGGCGTAGGCGACGACCCGGTCGGCCTTGAACTTGCGGTCATCGTGCGTGATCCTGTCCAGGACTTCGGCATCGCAGCGCTGTTCGAGGCGTGTCTGCGGATCAAGTTTCATCAGCCCGGCACGCAAAGCATTGTCCATTGCGCTGGCCGGGAAAGCCAGCGTCAGCGACGCAATGGCCATCATGCATAGTGTCTTCATGGGCGGGACAAGCAGCATGTTTTGTCTGAAAAATCAACCAAGAGGGCCGCTTCATGCTCAGCAAGCCCTGGCATTCAGGGGGTCGACGCAATCAAAATCTCGTGTCGGACATCATCGAGCGGGGTCTGCGGCCAACGGATCAGCGAGGCGCGGCCGGCATCGGTGAGATCGTAGAGGCCGCGGTCGACGCGCGCAAACCAGCCATAGACATTGTGCTGCAGGATCTTCGGCGCGATCGGCGTCAAGGCCTTGAGATCGCGCGGCCGTTTGGGGCCGTCGATAAGCGCGGCGGCGCAGGTGAGAGCGCTCTGGCGGTAGGCGGTCATGATCGGATTGCGCGACCCTCCACCGGCGACGGGATCGCCGCGGCGGCGCTGATGCTCGTCGACAAGACGGGATCGCCGCCGTGCGTTCCTGCGCGGCTCCGGCGCGGCGGGACTGACAAGCACCTCGACCTTGTCATTGGCTGTCACGCCAAGCACGCCGAAACCAAGGCGGCGGCAGAGATTGCGGAACCGGGCATCGCTTTCACGCCCCTTGCCCCGCGCCGACGTGCGCGCCGCCAGCCAGACTTCGTCGCAAGCCGCCGCACGGTCGACGCCTTGCAGCACGAGTTCCAGATTGAACTGCAACTTCAATTCGCAGATGACGACCACCGGCGGCTCGCCGTCGCGCAGCGCGACGATGTCGCAGCCGCCGATTTCGCCCTTCACGACGAAGTCTAGACTTTCGAGGAACCGCTTCACCGGCGCGTAGAGTGAGGTCTCGTTCATGCCTTGAGGCTTAGCCGATTCGACGCAAAAAAGCCTTCCAGCTTCGGCGCGGGGCACCCAAAGCTCTCAAGAATGGAATTTTTCGAGGAAGGCCAGCAGCACGGTGTTGAACCGCCCGGGCCGCTGCAGCGGCGCGAAATGGCTGACGCCGGGCAGGATGACCAATTCCGATGCCGGGATGCTGCTTGCGAGATAACTCGCGTGCTCGTGTCTGATGAACTCGTCATGCTCGCTTTGAACGATTGCCACGGGCACGCGCGTGCCTGCCAGGTCGGCGGCGGTGTAGTTGGGTTCGGTTTTCATCATCAGGCCGACGGCTTTGACGAATGCGTCGAACTGATCCGGCGTCGCCGACAATGCGGCATAGTCCCTGGCGTGCCGGGCAAAACAGCGATCGATGACGGGACTGGGCTCGAATTCCCTGGTGCCGCTCGGGTCCATGTTGCAGCCGAAGAAGAACACGCCGGTGACGCGGTCGGCGGCTTTCATGCCAAGGATCAAGGCAACGCAGGCTCCGTCGCTCCAACCCACCATAGCCGCCTGCTTCAGGTGCAGCGTGTCCATCACGGCCAGGACATCGGAAGCCATCAGCTCGTATTTGTACGGCCGTTCGTCGCGGCTGCTGCGCCCGTGGCCGCGGCTGTCGATCACCACGACCCTATAGCCGGCCTTGGCCAGCGCGGGGACCTGAAATCCCCAATTGCCGCTGTGGCCGAGGCCGCCATGCAGCAAGATCACGGGAAGGCCGGCGCCAAAGCTGGCGTACCAGATTCTTGCGCCTTCATGCTCCACATGGCCTTCGTCCCTTGCGGCCGGCAGGGGTGTCGCGCCATGCGCTTCGAATTTCGCTAGGTCGTCGTCGTGATGGTCCATGCCGGGAAAGCCTCGAGGCGAACGCGCAGGACCTGCAATTATTGCCGGCATCAGCCAAAACCAAGCCGCGACGGAACGTCTGCTGCCACTTGGCGACACCACCAATCCGAGCGGCAAAAATCCTGCGCCGCCGGTGCCGGCCGTCAGGCTTTGGTGCTCGGCACCGGACGGTTCGATCGTTTCTCGTCCGGCATGAGCGGATAGCTGACTTGCCCGAAATAGCTGGCGGGGATCGGATCATCGACGCCGTATTTTTCCGGCACCTTGTCGCCGGTGGCATTGTAAGTGCCGAAGACCATGTCGAGGACAGGCAATTGCCCGGCGAAGTTCTTGTCGTATGCCTCGCGCTGGTTGGCGTGGTGCCAGCGATGGAACTGCGGGCTGGCGATCAGCCACTTCAAGGGGCCGAACGGAATCCGCAGGTTCGAATGAACAAGCAGCGTGTGCCAGAAGTAGATGACCGAAAAGACGGCGATCGAGGCTTCGGAGAAGCCGAGAAAAAAGATCGGCGTCAGCGACAATGCCTTGGTCAGGATGGCGTCGAACGGGTGGGAGTGGAAAGCGCCGAGCCAGTCCAGTTCCTCGATGCCGTGGTGCACCGCGTGGAATTTCCAAAGCGCGGGGATTTCGTGGAAGGCCCGGTGTGCCCAGTAGACGCCGATGTCGGTGATCAGGATGATTTCGGGAACCTGCAGCCAGACGGGCTGGCCGCCGACGGCCTGCGAAATTGATTGCGGAACGAGGATTGCGGCGGCTTCGAGTGTGTTGGCCGCGATCACAACGATGACCGCTTTTATGATGAGGCCATTGAACAGCACATAGATCAGGTCGACACCCAGGCCCTTGCGTAGGGCCTTCTGGGGCCGCTCGGCGAAAAGATGTTCGAACGGAATGAAGATCAACGCGCAGATCAACAGCCCCTTTATGCCAAATAAATCCATTCGCCCGCCTCTGTCGCCCGCCCTTGGCCAGCACCACTCACGTCCCAGCTTCCGGACAGAACCACATTTCTCCTTTCCAAAGGCTTGATGCCGGCGTCCGAGCCGCACGCATGGCCGGGCGATGGGATCGTGGCGCTTGTCACAGTGTCACACCGGCGTCGCAACCGGGCGATATGTGGGCAAGGCGCGGTCGACAAACGCAGCGCGTGCCGCGCGTCCTCCCAGGACTAACCCCTCCGGTTCCCTGCCGGTGGGGTTTTCTATTTCCATCTTGGCAGTCGCGAAATGTCCTTGCCACCGTGGCCTTCGGTCAGCACAGGACACCCCGCCATGGACGTTATGGCCGAGAGCTTGACCAACCGGACTTCCGTCCTTGAGGTGACCTGCCACCATAGAGGTGGCAGGTTCCGACCTGGACTATTTCACTGGAATCATCAGGTGCGCATAGGGCGTGTCGGGGAACATGACATATGGCTGTGTCTGATCCGGCTCGTGGGGATACAACGCCATTATGGTCGGGGCGTTCATGACCATTACGTGTGGGCCATCGTGTACCCATTTGCCGTCTGCGGGCGGCCTAGGGGCATAGGGATCGGCATTGCTCGCCGCATCGCCCCCCTTCAGCATGTAGGCGAAAGCGACCTTGCCTTCGGGCGGCGCGCTCTTGGACATGATCGCGTGCATCCACGCCATCCCGTTCTCATCTGTGCACATGGGATCGTCTGTGGGAGTGCCAGGGTCGTCAGGGATGCAAGTGAAGCCGTTCGTGCCCTTTCTGAGCGTCTTCATCTCCCAGTTCACGACAGCGGCGTTTTTGCCGACTGCCTCAGGTGCTGCCGAAATCGCATTCTCAATCAGTTGCTCATCGGTTTTGTCGGCTGCCACAGCGGCAGATACCCAAGCGACGGCAATAGATGCCAAAAACACACGGCTTGAATGGATGCGCATTGCTTACTCCCCTCGCGAGCGTCAGGGTGATCTGCGCGTCACAACGGTCAGCTCCCGCTCTTTGGAGTTGGCTGCTGCCCCATGCCTAGTGCGCGCCATTGAAGACCCTACTCCTATTCATGCACGAAACCTAATATGGCGATGCGAACGCATTAGCGGGTAGCTGATAAGAGGAGATATCCTCCGCAATCGGTAAGTTTCGGCGGCCATTGCCTGCCATGGTCCTTCAGCTGACGCACTCAGTCATCGTGTGGCCGGATCGAACGCCGCGACCAGTTCGCGGATCAGCGCCTGAATCCGCGCGGTCTTGTAAAGATCGGCATGAGCGACGAGCCAGACGTCGAAATCGGCCGAGCGGTCGGGCATGATCCGCACCAGCTCCGGCTCGGCGTCGGCGCGATAGCAGGGCAGTTCGGCAACGCCGATGCCGGCCGCCGTCGCCTCGACAAGGGTGACGGATGATGATGTGCGGAACACCACCTTGCCGGCGCCGGCCGGCTCTCCGCAAAGGGCGGAAGGCATCGTCGGCGCCACCGGCTGCTGGTACTCGACGAGATCGTGGCCCGCGAACCCGTTGCCGGAGGCTGGCGTGCCTCGCGCGGCGAGATAGGCACGGGAGGCATAGATTCCGGTTTTGAGCGTGGCGAGGCGGCGTACGATCAGATCGGGCGCGTCGGGCAGGATGGTGCGGATGGCGATGTCGGCCTCGCGCCGGGTTAGGCTGGCGACGTCCTGCGAGGTCAGGCAGACGACCTCGATGCCGGGATGTTCGGCGCGCATGCGGGCGATGGCCGGAATGACGAACCGCTTGCCGAGCGAGTCGGTCGTGGCCACCCGCACAGAGCCGATCAGCCGCTCGTCGATGCCCATTACCCGTCGCTCCATCTGGGCGACGGACCGCTCGATCGCTTCGGCCGGCTCGACCAGCGCTTCGCCGGCCGGCGTCAGCACATAAAGCGACGGCGTGCGAAGGAACAGCCGCGCGCCGAGTTCTTCCTCCAACGCGGCCAGCCGTCGGCCGACCGTCGCCTGATCGACGCGCATCCGCCGGGCGGCGCCGCGTAGCGTGCCCGCACGCGCAATTTCCAGGAAGAAGCGCGCATTGTCCCAGTTCATCGTGACCTCCCGGCGAAGCGAAGCGCGTGATGCATCCTTTCATCAGAGAAAGGCAGATATACTGCTTTATCGCATCGCATGCATTCCTAGATTTGGGCCTGCAGGAGATGTCCGATGACAGGATGCGATATACTGGAAGGCAACCACGCCGGTGCCTCCGGTCCCGATGACGAAGCAATCGCAGAGAGGCGGCGCAGGTTCACCCTGTGGCTCGTAGCCGGCGGCATGTTCATGGCGGTGCTCGACGCCACGATCGTCAACGTCGCTCTGCCGGCAATGCGCGCCGATCTCGATGCGACAGTCAGCGACCTCGCCTGGATCGTCGATGCCTACACGCTGAGCATGGCGGCGCTCATCCTCGCCGGAGGTGTTCTCGCGGATCGCTGGGGCGCGAAGCGCGTCTATCTCGCGGGGCTGGCCCTGTTCGTCGTCGCTTCCGCCTTGTGTGGCGCCGCCGGCACGGTCGCATGGCTTGTCGCGACCCGGCTGACGCAGGGCGTCGGGGCCGCCCTGTTCCTGCCGGCGTCGCTGGCCGTCGTGCGGGGAACCTTCGACGATGCCGACAAACGGGCGGGCGCGATCGCGACATGGGCCGGCATCGCCTCGGCCGCGGCGGCGATCGGGCCCGCGGCCGGAGGGTTGCTGGTTGGCAGCCTTGGCTGGCGCAGCGTCTTCCTCGTCAACGTGCCGGCGGGTTTGCTGGCATTTGGCCTGACGATTCGGATCGTGCGGCTCCGATCGACGCAGCGGATGAAGAGGTTCGACTGGGGCGGGCAACTCACCAGCATCGTCATGCTCGGCGCCCTCTGCTTCGCCGCGATCGAATTGCCGGAACGGGGCGGAGGTTCGTCCGCGGTCCGGCTTGCGGCGGCCATCGCCGTCGCCGCCACACTGTGCTGGTTCCTGATCGAGCGCCGCTCCCGCGATCCGATGGTCCCGCTCGTGTGGTTCCGCAACCCGGCCTTTCTTGCGGCCAACCTTGTGGGTTGCCTTGTCTATGTCGGCTATTTCGGAATGCTGTTCATCCTCAGCCTTTATCTGCACGGCGATTACGGGCTCGACGCCGGCCGAACCGGGCTTGCCTTGCTGCCGGTCGCGGCGAGCCTTTCGGTCGGCAATGTGATCGCGGGCAGGCTCCGGGCGAAAATGTCGCCGCAGCACCTCATCGCGGGCAGCCTTCTCCTCGCAGCCCTTTTCGCGCCCTTGGCGGCTTGGCTGCTGGGTGCTCATGCGTCATGGCCGGCTATCATCGGGACGCTTGCCATCTTCGGTGTGGGTACGTCCGCTTCCGTGCCGCCGGTGATCGCCACCGTTCTCGAGCAGGTTCCCGAGGCAGCGTCGGGCGTGGCATCCGGCCTGCTGAACGCACTGCGCCAGACCGGGAGCCTGCTCGGCGTCGCCGCCGCGAGCGCCGCTTCGACGCTGACGCCAAGCCTGCCCGCTGCGCTATGGATCGTCGCGGTGATGGCTGCGGCTGTCTACGCTGTCGCCGCAGGTTCGGCGATCGGCTGGATCCGCGCGCCCGCAAGACCGTGACCGGGTCGGCGCTTATGCTGGCGGGCTTAGTGCCGGCACTTCGGCTCAATTACGGAGTGCCGGACATCGCCAATATCGGGCCATGGAAGGAAACCGGTGGGGCTGGCGGAGGGAGTGGGATTCGAACCCACGGTGAACTTGCGCCCACGCCGGTTTTCAAGACCGGTGCCTTAAACCGCTCGGCCATCCCTCCAAGTAATTGCAATCATTGCGCTTTTCTCAATTCGCGAGAGGCCCAAGAATACCTCTTGCTACGCTGTTTGCAACTATCTGCCTTTTCGCTCGCTGCTTATAGCGGCCTGCAACGCGACGTCAACTTGCTCTGCTGCGTGCGCCTGCCTTCCTGGCATGACATGCGGGCAGCGGTCCAGCGTGATCCCGATGTTGGAATGGCCCAAGTGCTCGCTTGCAATCCTCGGATGAACGCCGGCTGAAAGCATCTGTGTCGCGTGCGTGTGCCGAAGGAATCGGATGTGGGGCAGGGAGGTCTTGCCAAGGACGCAGACGCACTCATAGGTGAGGGGTCGTGGTTGCAATGGCTGGCCGTCGACCTGGACTACGACGAAACTGTCAGCGTCCGAGCGAATGCCGATGCGCAACTGGCCCTGCCGCGCCCTGTGTGCCTTGAGTTCGGCGACAGTGCCGGCAGAGAGCGCTACCGTCCTGGCTCGGCCGCTCTTCGGCTCGTTGTATCGGCCCCATCGTCGGTTTGCTGTGCGAGAGGGGACTGGGCAGTGGTGGCCGCAGGGCTTAGCCGATTTGGGGCTTCCTTCGGGGCAAGCCGGCTATTGCTTTCGTCGGCCCACGATCATCGTCAGGGGCGGCCTCGGCTTTTGAACCCTGCGCAGCTTTGATCACGGCCTTGCGGCTGTTGCCGCATTTTAGAATCAACTCCCAGACCAGATCCGCAGTCAAACCGTTCTCTGAAGCGAAAGATTCGACCTGATGGTCGTGAATAGCATCATGCCAGGCCTTATAGCCGCCCATTTGGGCCTCCGCTCTAGGCGCCGCACGGCAAAGATATGCGCTCCTGCTAATACAAGGAACATGCGAACGAAGGACGTAAGGGCCTGGAGAACTCTTGCGGGAGCGGACGAGGGGTCTGAATACGGCCATCCCATGTCGGGAAAGCCAGATCCTTCTCATCCTTGCCCTGCCGAGCTTTGGACGGTGCTCGGCCAGTTCCTTCCGATGCCGCGAAGTTCGACGACCTAGCGCGAGGTAGGGCGATCGCCACGCGGGAACAATCTTTGCTCGCTGACGTTCTGAACCTGCCTTGGTTTTGATCCCCGTGGGCCAAGGCCAGGAAGCTGCCTCCATCAGCTTCCAATCAGCCCGCCTCGGACGGGGGCAAAACTGTCTGGGGCGGGCTTCGGTGCAGCGTTGTCCCCAAAGCGGGCATGGTTTTCCACTGTTAACTCTTTCGATCGAGTTTTCTTGCTGGAGCTTCGCCGACTCGTTTATTAGAAACCCCTTATGGAGAGACGGCACGCAATCCGAAGAGTCACGGATGGGCTCTGGGAGGTCTACGAGATAGACAACAACAAGGTTGTGCGTGTGGGTGGCGTGCCCTTGACAAACTTGTTGGATGAAGACGCGCTCGACGCGTTGGAGCTGATTAGGGATGGCTTCCTGACCCCGGGCCAAGTCAGAAGGACAAAGCCCTGAAGCAAGATGCCAGTGGCGCACGACTAGTCGGGCGTCGGCGGTTGCAATCCCAGACGCAAACGCTGATCTTCAGCGAAAGCGACGGCATCGGACTCACGTTCAAAGGCCCTGGAATAGGTGTTGCCGTCCGTTCTTACGATCCTAACAACCCATTCGCCCAAGGATTGGCTGATTTGTACAGTTGGGGGCGACGGTTTGGTGTCAGCCATGCCCCTGCTTTAAAAACTGACGGATTTCGGAATGTCTCACGAAGTTCGTCGCCCCCCCTATTAGCTCCCTATAATATAATGGCATAGATGGTTGGGATTCTGCTAGCCGTCTCCGACCTTGGCCACGCTGGCTTCGTTGAGCCCTCCTATAAGCCGATACTTATGCGATATCCTGCATCCCAAACGACGAGGCGCGGCTGGTGTGTCCTCCGCCGACCCGCGCAGCAGGGGCGCCACAATCTTGCCCGGTTCCGGCCACAATCGGTTAATACCGTGATAAACAATTCCTGCGCACAAAGGATCGGGGTTCAGGGCGCCGTTGGTTTCGTCGAGTGAGTGCTTTGGCTCCTCTGCTGTACAAAACGACGGCGTCTTGATTGAGACTGTAGGGGATTTCGGGATAATGCAGGCTTCGGCGCGCCCGCGTCTTCGTCGCGCTTCCACGCTTACGCTGTTGGCGGCGTCGGCTGCCTTGCTGGCGGCTTGCGCGTCGCAGCCTGAGCCGAAGGCGATGGTGAATTCCAAGCCTCGCTCCAAGGAATATTTCGCCGAGACCGAATATGGCGTAAAGGCGAGCCCGCGCGCTGCCTTCATGCGGCGCGGCGGCGGCCGCGACCAGCTCGGCAAGCCCTATCAGGTGCGCGGCAAGTGGTACTATCCCAAGGAAGACAAGCGCTACGCCAAGGTGGGCCTGGCTTCGTGGTACGGCGACGCCTTCCATGGCCGGCTGACTGCCAATGGCGAAGTGTATGACACGGCGCAACTGACGGCCGCGCATCCGACGATGCCGCTGCCGAGTTATGCCCGTGTCACCAATCTCGAAACCGGCAGTTCGGTCATCGTGCGCGTCAACGACCGCGGGCCATATCACGAGGGCCGCATCATCGACGTCTCGGAACGCGCGGCGCAGATGCTCGACTACGCCAAGGTCGGTACCGCGAAGGTCAAGGTCGAATATGTCGGCCGCGCGCCGCTCGACGGCAATGACGACCAGTATCTGATGGCCTCCTACCATCCGGGCAACCGGATTCCGGATCCGTCGGACGGCTTGCCGACCGGCGTCATGGTGGCCATGAACGGACCGTCGCCAAGCGTGCCGGTGGGCGCGGCCGCCGTACCGTTCCCGGGTCAGCTGACGAATTCCGGCGAGGCCGCGCAACCATCTTTGTCGGCGCAGGCGCCGGCCTTCGGCGACCTGGCACTGCCCGACTTCGGGCCGATCGTGCCGGAGCGCCCGGATATCGGCCTGCCGCCGCAGTCGCCGTTCGCGGTGGCGTCACTGTCCTATGCGGATGAGCGCGTTCAGCGCGCCGATGTCTTTGCCGCGTTGGACGAAAGCGGCATGTCGCCCACCGACATCCTGCGGTCGTGGAAAAAGTCCAATCCGCAGGCGTCGCCGTCCAGCGCCGACTATGTCGCTGCCGGCACGTTCGACGACGCAGCCGAAGCCAAGCGCGTGGCAGCGGCACTTCAGCCCTTCGGCCGAACGGAAATTCAGCGTTCCGATCTCGACGGCAATGACTGGTATGCGGTCAATCTCTATCCCAATGGCCATGGCGGCCTGGACGAGTTGCTGCAGGCGGCATGGTCGCACGGCGCACCCGATGCGCTGGCTGTGCGCAACTGATCTATTTTGCCCGGGCGGTTGATCCGGCGGAAAAAACCCTGATAGCTTGGCTGTGCCAAAACCGGCAAACGGGTCGAGATTTCATGCAGTTGCGCGCCTTTCCGCCATTTGCCGGCTTTCTGGGGCTGGCTTTGCTGCTGCTTTGCCTCCCACCAGCCCAGGCGCAGCTTTTCGAGACCAAGGCCACACAGGCCTTCATGATAGATGCCGACACCGGCACGGTGCTGTTCTCGAAAGACGCCGACAAGCCGATCCCGCCGGCCTCGATGGCCAAGTTGATGACCATGGAAGTGGTTTTCAACGCCATCAAATCCGGGCGTCTCAAGCTCGACGACACGTTCGTGGTGAGCGAAAACGCCTGGCGCAAGGGCGGCGCGCCGTCGGGCACATCGACGATGTTTGCCAAGCTCAAATCGGCGATCCGGCTCGAGGACCTGATTCAGGGCGTGACCGTGCAAGCTGCCAATGACGGCTGCATCGTCATCGCCGAAGGCATGGCCGGATCCGAGGACAATTTTGCGGCGCAAATGACCGAGCGCGCCCGCCAGATCGGGCTCAAAACATCGACCTTCGTCAATTCGACCGGCCTGCCGGCCGACGGCCAGCAGACGACGGTGCGCGAACTGGCGCAGCTGGCCTTGCTTCTGTGGCGCGATTATCCGGATTTCTATCGCTACTACGGGCTGAAGGATTTCACCTGGAACAAGATCTCGCAGAAGAACCGCAACCCGCTGCTGGCCATGGACATCGGCGCCGATGGCCTGGCTGTCGGCGCGAGTGAGGGCTCGGGCTTTGGCATCGTCGCGTCGGCCAGCCACAACGGCACGCGGGTGATCATGGCGATGAGCGGATTGGCCAACGACAAGGAGCGTGCCGAGGAGGCGCGCAAGCTGCTCGACTGGGGCGCGCGCTCCTTCGAGAAGACCGAGATATTCGCCAAGGACGAGGTGGTCGGCGAGGCCCAGGTTTTTGGCGGCGCGAAATCCGGCGTAACGCTGAAGGCAAAGGGGCCGATCGACATCTTCCTGCCGATCACCAACCGCGACAAGCTGACGGCCAGGATCGTCTACACCGGCCCGGTTGCGGCACCCGTGGAGGAGGGCCAGCCGGTGGGCGCGCTACGCGTCTGGATCGGCGACACGCTAAGCCAGGAGACGCCGCTTTTCGCCGCTGAATCGATCAGCGTGGGCACGCTGCCGCAGCGCGCGCTCGATGCCGTCAAGGAACTGGCGATCGGTTGGCTGCGATAGCGCCGACGGCATGGACGTTTTCCCGAACGCGGACTATCTAGAGCGCAACAATCCACATGAACAAAGGCCCTTTCGATTGGCGCGCGGATTTTTCATCACCTTCGAAGGCGGCGAGGGCGCAGGCAAGTCGACGCAGATCGAGCGGCTGGCGCGGAAGATGCGCGCCAAGAAGTATGATGTCCTGCTGACGCGCGAACCCGGCGGCTCGCCGGGCGCCGAAGCGATCCGGCATGTCCTGCTTTCGGGTGCGGCCGAGCCATTTGGACCGAAGATGGAAGCGCTGCTCTTCGCCGCCGCGCGTTCCGACCATGTCGAGCAGGTCATCCGGCCGGCGGTCGAGCGCGGCTCGATCGTGCTTTGCGACCGTTTCCTGGATTCCTCACGCGTCTACCAGGGGGTCACCGGCGGGATCGACCCGGCGTTCATGGCCACTCTGGAACAGGTCGCCATCAACGGCTTGATGCCCGACATGACGCTGATCTTCGATATCGATCCGGCCGAGGGCCTCAGGCGTGCGACGCTGCGGCGCGGCAGCGATGCCGGCGCCGACCGCTTCGAAAAGGAGACGCTGGCCATCCATCAGGCCCGGCGCGAGGCTTTCCTGGCGATCGCCACGGCCGAGCCGGAACGCTGCATCGTCGTCGACGCTTCCGCCGATCCCAATACGGTTGAGGACGTCGTCACCGCCGCCGTGTTCGCGGCGCTGGAGGCGAGGGCGCCGGCGCGCAACAGGCAGGCGGCACCGGTATGATCTTCGAACGCATCGCGCCGGAACAGCATGACACGCTGGACGGCGTTCCCGAACCATCCGAAACGCCGCGCCTGGTCGGACACGGGCAGGCGGCCGAGATGCTCGCCGCCGCCTATCGATCGGGAAAGCTGCCGCATGCGCTGATCTTCGCCGGGCCGGTCGGCATCGGCAAGGCGACGCTGGCCTTCCATCTGGCGCATCACCTCCTGAAGCACCCAGCCTTCGAGCAGGCGCCGGAAAGCCTTGCCAACCCCGATCCGGCCTCGCCACTGTTTCGGCAGATCGCGACCGGGGCGCATCCGGGCGTGCTGCACCTGACCCGCCCTATGAACGACAAGACCAAGAGCTTCAAGACCGTCGTGACCGTCGACGAGATCCGCCGGGTCAGCCGCTTCCTGTCGATGACCTCGCATGACGGCAGCTACCGGGTGGTCATCGTCGATCCGGCCGACGACATGAATGCCAACGCCGCCAATGCCTTGCTGAAGAATCTTGAGGAGCCGCCGGCACGAACGCTTTTCATTCTCATCGTCCATGCGCCGGGCAGCCTGCTGCCGACGATTCGCTCGCGCTGCCAGGTGGTGCGCCTGACGCCGCTCGATGCCGACGAGTTGCTGGCGGTGCTGGAAACCGCCGAGCCGCCGCCACCAGACGATCCGGCGGCACGGGCGGCATTGGTCGAGCGGGCAGGGGGCAGCGCGCGCAACGCGATCCTCTTGACGCAATATGGCGGGCTGGAGATCGCCGAGACGCTCGATGCACTTGTGGCGAAGGGAAGGAGCGATATCGGCGGGGCCTATCGGCTGGCGGAAGCCGTCGCCGGCAAAGACCAGGCGATCCAGTTTGATATCTTTAACCGCCGCGCGCTCGACCTGTTGTCGGATGCCGCAAGCCAGGCGGCGCGCGCCGGCAACCTCGCGCGCGCCAAGACGCTGTCGGATACCTGGCATGAGGCGCTGGACGCGATCTCCGAGACAGACACCTACAATCTCGACAAGAAGCAGCACGCCCTGACCATGATTGACCGGCTGAAGTCGGCCATGTGAACGGGCTTTCGGAATGGTCTGCCGTGTCTAGGACTGGCTCGCCCGTTTCCCCCGGAGTTGCCGAGCAGCTCGGCCTTCACGGCTTCGATCTCGGGCGTGACGAGGGCGTAAACGGTTTTGCTGGCGCCAGCCTGACGCAGGCGCGCGTCGAGCGCCTGCCGCGGATCATGTTGCGTGGTCGTGGCCATGCCGGTCTGCCCTTTTGCGCCGCCGCGAAACTACGGACCACGACCTGCCTTTGCAACGGCCTACGAGCGGCTCCGGACCCGGTGCCATGATCGAGGCCCAGACGCAACGCGGGACTTGGCATGAGGCGCTGGACGCGATATCTGAGACCGACACCGACAATCCCGACAAGAAGCAGCACGCCTTGACGATGATCGACCGCCTGAAGTCTGCGATGCGAATGTGACGGTCCCACCGGGATGGCAATCGCCATTCCGATGCGATATCCACCGCCACGGCTTCCATTCAGACATTCATGATGGTCATTCATGTCACGCGACACATTCTACATCACGACCGCGATTTCCTATCCGAACGGCAAGCCGCATATCGGCCATGCCTATGAGCTGATCGCGACCGACGCGCTTGCCCGTTTCCAGCGGCACGACGGCAAGGACGTGTTCTTCCTTACCGGAACCGACGAACACGGCATCAAGATGCTGCAGACGGCGAAGCGCGAAGGCATTTCGGCGCGCGAACTGGCCGATCGCAACTCGGCCGATTTCAAACGCATGGCGACCGCGCTCAACGCCTCAAACGACGATTTCATCCGCACCACCGAAGAGCGGCACTACGCGTCCTCGCAGGCGATCTGGAAGGCGATGGACGCCAATGGCGACATTTACAAAGGCGGCTATGCCGGCTGGTACTCTGTGCGTGACGAAGCCTACTACGGCGAGGAGGAGACGGAGGTCCGTCCCGACAATGTGCGCTACGGGCCGCAGGGAACGCCGGTCGAATGGGTCGAGGAAGAGAGCTATTTCTTCCGCCTCTCGGCCTACCAGGAAAAGCTCATCGCGCTTTATGAAAGCCAGCCCGACTTCATCGGCCCGGCCGAGCGCCGCAATGAGGTGATGAGCTTCGTCAAATCCGGACTCAGGGATTTGTCGATCTCGCGCACCACCTTCGACTGGGGCGTACCGGTGCCGGGCGACGAGAAGCATGTGATGTATGTGTGGGTCGACGCGTTGACCAATTACATCACCGGCGTCGGCTACCCCGATGAAAATGATGAGAAATGGCGTTTCTGGCCTGCCGACGCGCACATCATCGGCAAGGACATTGTACGTTTCCATGCGGTCTACTGGCCAGCCTTCCTGATGTCGGCCGGCATCCCGCTGCCGAAGCGCGTTTTCGGCCACGGCTTCTTGTTCAACCGCGGCGAGAAGATGTCGAAATCGGTCGGCAACGTCATCGACCCGTTCACCATGGTCGAGCATTACGGCGTTGACCAGGTGCGCTATTTCTTCCTGCGCGAGGTGCCGTTCGGCCAGGACGGCAGCTACAGCCATGACGCGATCGTCAACCGCACCAACGCCGATCTAGCCAATGGCCTCGGCAATCTGGCGCAGCGCTCGCTGTCGATGATCGCCAAGAATTGCGGCGGCGTGGTGCCGAAGCGTGGCGATTTGACGGAAGCTGACAGCGCCATCCTGGATCAGGCGGTGGCTGCTCTTGCCACGGCCCGCAAAGCCATGGACGGGCAAGGCATTCATCTGGCACTGGCGGCGATCTTCGATGTGGTGGCTGAAGCCGATCGATACTTCGCTGGACAGGCACCATGGGCGCTGAAGAAAACCGATCCCGAGCGGATGGAAACGGTGCTGTGGACCACCGCCGAAGTGGTTCGACGCGTCACCGTGCTGTGCCAGCCCTTTGTTCCGGGCTCGGCCGCGAAGTTGCTCGACCTGCTGGCAGTGCCGGCGGAGAAGCGTAACTTCGAGCATGTCCACGCCGACTATGCGCTTGCGCCCGGAACCGCCTTGCCGGTGCCGGAAGGCGTGTTTCCGCGCTATGTCGAACAGCCGGGTGCGAACGCCTGATGCTTGTTGACAGCCACTGCCATCTGGATTTTCCAGATTTCGCCGAGGAGCGGGCGGCCATTGTCGCCCGCGCCAAAGCGGCCGGAATCGGCCGCATGGTGACGATCTCAACCCGCGTGAGGCGCTTTCCGCAAATACTTGAAATCGCGGAGACTTTTGACGAAATTTACTGCTCGGTCGGCACCCATCCGCACAATGCCGCCGAAGAACTCGACGTCACCGCTGAGGAGCTTGTCCGCCTGTCGGCACACCCGAAAGTGGTGGCGATCGGTGAGGCCGGGCTCGACTATTTCTACGACAAGGCGCCGCGCGACGCGCAGGCGCAGGGTTTTCGCACGCACATTGCCGCGGCTCGTGCGACCGGCCTGCCTCTCGTCATCCATTCGCGCGATGCCGATGACGACATGGCAGCCATTCTCGAGGACGAGACAGGGAAGGGCGCCTTCCCTTTCATCCTGCACTGTTTTTCCTCGGGACGCCGGCTGGCCGAGGTGGGCGTCGCGCTCGGAGGCTATGTCTCGTTCTCCGGCATCCTGACCTTCAAGAACTCGGCCGAATTGCGTGCCATCGCCGCCGACGTGCCGCATGACCGGCTGCTCGTCGAAACCGACGCGCCCTATCTTGCGCCGATCCCGTTTCGCGGCAAGCGCAATGAGCCGGCCTACGTCGCGCACACGGCACGCGTGCTGGCGGAGACGATTAGCGTCAGCGAAGCTGAAATCGCCGATCTGACGACGGACAATTTCTTCCGGCTGTTCGGCAAGATGCCACGGCCTGCCGAGCAGAGCGCCTGACCGATGACCGACAGGCTGCGCCTCACCATTCTCGGCTGCGGCTCGTCGCCAGGTACGCCGCGCATCACCGGCGACTGGGGCAATTGCGACCCGACCAATCCAAAAAACCGGCGTATGCGCACGGCGGCGCTGGTCGAGCGGATTGCGGCCGATGGCGGCCGCACCACCGTGGTCATCGACACCGGGCCGGATTTTCGCGAACAGATGCTGCTCGCTTCGGTCAAACGCATCGACGCGGTCGTCTACACGCATCCCCATGCCGACCACATCCACGGCATCGACGATCTGCGCGGCTATGTGCTCGAACAGCGTCACCTGATCGACATCCATGCCGACCAGCCGACGATGCTGCGCCTGCGGCAGGCGTTCGGCTATTGCTTCGAGACGCCGCCGGGGAGCTCCTATCCGCCGATTGTGCGGGCGCATATCATCGACCACACAAGGCCGGTGGTGATCGAAGGCGAGGGGGGTGCCCTCACCCTGGAGCCGTTGCCGCAGTTCCATGGCGACATCATCTCGCTCGGATTCCGCATCGGCGGCCTGGCCTATTGCCCTGATATCAGCGGCTTTCCCGACGCCACCGCCGAACGGCTGCGCGGCCTGGAAATGCTGGTCATCGACGCGCTGCAGTACAACACCCATCCCAGCCATCTCTCGCTCGGCCAGGCGCTGGAATGGATCGAGAGGCTGGCGCCCAGCAATGCGGTGCTGACCCACATGCATGTGCCGCTCGACTATGCGACCGTAATGGCCGAGACGCCTGATAAGGTGGTGCCGGCCCATGACGGCATGGTGATTGAAATCCCTTATGAATCAGAATGATGCGAACGGCCTTTTATCAAGCCGTCTTGCGCTTTGGGCCGAATATCAGCAGCGTCCCAATCCGTTCATAGCCCATGCTGGGATAAAGCAGCGCTCCGGCGTGCGTCGCCATCAACACCGAGCACCGCGATCCATGGGCCCGGTCGTCCTGCAGCATCTTGGCCATCAGCGCCTGGCCGTCTACCGCCACGCTTTGCCGTCGTCATCCGCGCAGCATAACGTTGGCCGTCAGATCAAGGCAACACGCCTCGATCAAGCCAAACCGATGAAAATCATAGGCAATTCCCAGATGCCGGCCAATGCCCTAGTTCCATAATCTATCTTATGCGACTTTCGGATCAGCAGCCACTTCGTAATGCGACGGTCCTTTGACCCAGCGGCTGCGGTCCTTAGAAATAGTCGAGAAGCCCACTGAAGGCAGCTGCGATTGCAACAGCGTGCAGGATGCCAAGCGGCAGCCATCTGATACGGCCGCCTGGAGCAGCGAAGGCTCCATAAGCGGGAAATTGGGCCACAGCCAGTCCCACGGACAAGCCGGTGATGGTGTTATTGGTCAAGAGCGTCGCCAACATGGGTATCGGATAAAGAAGGCGCGCCAGCACGTAATTTCCATGCCCAGCTCCGGCCGAGAAGAGCGCCAGCAGCAGCGCGATGGGCGTGAAGCACAGGCCGATAAGCAACCCTGCCCGCAATGAAAATTCTGTCAGCTTCATTCCTCCGGAACCGATATCATTTCAGATCCGCCAGTTCATCATCCAGACCAGCGCCTGCCGGGACGGCGCGTCGAGCATACAGCTTACGATGATGTTGCGCTGGCGGTCGGTGTTCGCGGTTTCAACGGCGTTGTCGATATGGATGGCCGACAATAGCCGCCGTTGACAACCCACCGTCGAGACTGGCACGGTGAGGCAGTTGCCGTAGGGCGCGCCGGCCGAGGCCGAAGGGGCAATGCCCACCTACGATGTGCAAACCGTAGTCGCGCCCATGCCAAACCTCGAAAACCTGAAGAAGCAGGCAAAGCAATATCTGCGCTGGCATCGTGATCGATATCATCCGGTCGCAGCCGAGATCAGAGCCGCTTTGCAGCGGTTTCAGCACCTCGATGACAATCAGGTGCTGGAGGCATCGTTCAAGCTCAGCGATGCGCAGGAGCTTGTAGCTCGCCAATTGGGTTTCGAGGGATGGCAGGCGCTCAAAGCAGGAGCCCCGGCCATGAACACTCAATTCAAGCACGCGATGACGCCACCGGTCCTCAGCGGAACCGAAGCTCAACTTTATGTCACCGACCTCAAGGCGTCGTGCGATTTCTTCACGTCGAAGCTCGGCTTTACAGTCGACTTTGTCTATGGTGACCCGCCATTCTACGGCATGGTCAAGCGTGACCATGCCCGACTTTGCATGCGGCTTGTCTGTGAGCCGGTCTTTGTCGGGGATATACGCAAGCGCGAACACCTTTTGTCGGCATCGATCACTGTCGATACCGCGGCGGAGATCAAACAACTCTTTTTGGAGTACCAAGCCGCCGGTGTGGGCTTCCACCAAGGACTGAAGAAAGAACCTTGGGGCGCGAGGAACTTCATTGTCCTTGATCCCGACGGCAATCTCATCTTGTTCGCGGGGCCTGCCGACTGAGCGCAGCTCCTTGCGCCTCTGGCGATRGCGGTTGCTCCGCCATTGTCTTCCGCTCGAGGTCACACCCTGCCCTCCCCACCATCGCGCCCGCTTTGACCCATGCGCGCCAGCCCGCCGACGATTTTCGGTGATGGCATCGAACTCATGAGACAAATAGCCTGCTGTGGCGCTGGAACTCATATTCAGGATTGTAAAAATGACCGCCTCACCTTCCTTTCTCGGCCTTCCCGATCGCCTTGCCGATGGCCGCACGCCCCGCGCGGTGATCTTCGGAGCCGGCCATGGCAGCACCTATCCCGGCAAGGACAGCAGCGGCCATGCGCTGGCGGCCGACGCCATCCGTGCGGCCAGCCAGGGTGATGCCCCGCTTGTCGAGCACTGGGATTTCGATCTCGGCGGCCCGTTGTTCGACGGCAAACCGGCCTGCTGCGTCGACGCCGGCGACATTTCGACCATCCTGCACGACAATGAAGCCAACCGAGCCCGGATCGAAGCGAAAACGCGCGAGGTCCTGGCCTTGCCGGCCGTGCCCATCCTGCTTGGCGGCGACGATTCCGTCGTCATTCCGTTCCTTGCCGGCTTTGCCGGGCACGGACCGATCTGGATCCTGCAGATCGACGCCCATATCGACTGGCGCGACGAGGTGCAAGGCGAACGCCACGGCTATTCGAGCCCGATGCGGCGGGCGAGCGAGATGCCGCATGTCGCAGGCATGGTACAAGTCGGCCTGCGCAGCGTCGGCAGCGCGCGCCTCTCTGAAATCGAGGCGGCGCAGCACTATGGCAGCCGTTTCGTGACCGCGCGCGAGCTTCATGCGCAAGGCGTGGAAGCCGCCCTTCGCCATATTCCAGAAGGCGCGAGCGTCGTCGTCACCTTCGACTGCGACAGCCTCGATCCCGGCATCATGCCAGGTGTTGCGGCGCGCACGCCCGGCGGCCTTACCTACACGCAGGCGATCGACCTGATCGCGGGCCTCGGCAAGCGCGCCAGGATCGCGGGATTCGACCTGGTCGAGCTCTATCCGCCCGCCGACATGGACGGCCTGTCGGCGCAGACCGCCGCGCGCCTTCTCGTCAATGTGATCGGCACCATTGCCCGCGTTGCTGATTTTTAGACAGTGCGACCTAATAATCACAGCTCCTTTATTGTATTCGTGTATGTTTCTCTTCGCTGATGAATGGGATGGGAGAGATTCAGTGAAGAGACTTCTTGCAATCATGGCGCTGGCCGGGCTCAGCGCTACCGCGGCATCGGCTGCGGACATGGCCGCGCCCGTAGCTGGTTCCGCCTATGACTGGAGCGGTTTTTATGCCGGCGCGCATATCGGCGTCGCCAACGGCAACATCACCGCGACGGATGTCACACAGCCGAACGGCGGGTTCTTCACCGACCTGGTTCCGGCCGGAACAGAGGGTTTCGATTTCCGTGATACGAACATAGCGGGCGGCGTGCATGTCGGCGCCCAGTACCAGTGGCAGCAATTCGTCCTGGGCGGCGAAGCGACGTGGACCGCCACGGGAATCCGCAAGGAGATCGTCAGCCCATACTTCCCAGACTCCGACACCGAGACCGGCAAGATCCAGCACTATGCGACGGTGGTCGGCAAGATCGGCTATGCGTTCGACCGCGTCCTGATCTATGCGAAGGGCGGCTATGCCGGCGGCAAGGTCGGGTTCACGGCGCGCGACAATGATGCCCTGGTCACCTATGAGCAGAACGAATGGCACAATGGCTACGCGTTGGGCCTTGGCATCGACTATGCCCTCACCGACAGGCTGAGCCTTGGTGTCGACTATACGCATGTCGATCTCGGCTCCAAGACGAGCACGGGACCCAATGTGTTCGATGACGGCTCGCTTGGGAGCAACCCCGAGAGCTACGAAACCAAGGCCAGGGTAGATGCCGTGATGGCCCGGCTGAGCTACAAGTTCGGCGGCTAGCAGTTTGGCGGGTCTGATTGTGATTTGCCCGGCTTCGCGCCGGGCACGGTCTTTGACTAGAGCAATTCCAGGAAAAGTGTGAACGGTTTTCCGTCCGGAATTGCGTCAAAACAACGACTTAGAGCAGTTCACCGTTTCCGTGAAACGGTGAACTGCTCTAAAGAGGAACTCCACCGATTCCCCCGCTCCCACTGTGATCCGGTGGGTTTGGCGAGCGCTTGCGTCCGGCAGATTGAAATCCGGCTATGTGGCGCCAGCCGCTGAAATGCGGCGATGCACGCCGTCCAGGCTTTCCGCCAGCGCATCGAAGACGTTGCGGGCCGTGAGTTCGTTCAGGACCTGCTCGTTGATGCCGCCGCGGGTCGCATAATCCTGCGCCAGATGCGTGAAATCCGCATCGGGCGCCGTCTCCGGGGCGTGCCCGAGCGCGGTGAAGAGCGCGGCTATGTAGTCGCGCCCCTTGGTGTCCGGCACATCATGCGCTTTCAGCCAGCGATGGATCGTGTCGAGATACTTGAAATAGGTGGCATAGGTCGCGGTCGCGACGCTCAACGCGTCGAACTCGCTGGAACTCTCGACCGCGATCACCTTTCCCAATCCGCCGAACAACGCGGCCACGTCCGGATCGGGCGGGTAGATGATCGTCGCCCCAAGCCGTTGGGCGATCATCGGCATGGGCAGCGCCTTCGTCACGCGGCTGGCAGGTGCGGCCAGGCCGATGATTTCCTCGCGCGACAGCGTGGCGATCAGGCTGATGAGGTGATGATCGCGCCGGAACTTCAATCCAGGCAGCACCTGGTGGGCAATTTGCGGCCGCACCGCCAGCATGACGGTATCGCATTCGTCGAGCACCGCCTGATTGTCGGTGGCGATACGCACATTCGGATAACGGGACGCAAGGTTCGCGGCGATCTCTTCGTTGCGCGGCGACAGCACCACCGATACCGGATCGCGCTCAAGGGAGTTGAGCCCGGTGACAATGGCTGACGTCAGCGCGCCTGTGCCGATGAAGCCAAGTTTCATTGGGTACTCCAAGGCGTTGGTTCTCCGGCTCCGACGGTCACCGCAGCCCCTGCTCCAGCCCGATCCGGTAGCTCAGCGAGCGCTTCGCCCCCGGTTCGATCAGCATCACGCCAGGCTTGTCTGTGAATTCGCCGTCGAAATCGGCCGGGCTCGCAATACCATGCCAGGGTTCGATGCACAGGAAGGGCGCACCGCCGGGCTTGGACCAGATGCCGAGTACCTCGGCGCCCTGCCATGACATTTCGATCGCGGGACCGCTCTCGGCCGCATAACGTACGCTGGTGCTGGCGGCCCGATCCAGGATGACGGCGTCGTCGTCGAACAGCCGTTCGGACAGCGTAAGCGTCCTGCCTTTGATCGGTGTTGGCCGCGATTCTGGGAGCAGAAGGCCGTCCTTGAGGCGGCGGATCGGTGCGGGTTCATCATCGGCAAAAGTCAGCTGATAGGCCTCCTTGGGCAATTCCGCCAGCAACGGCCAGTTGAACGCTGGATGCGCGCCGATCGAGGCCGGCAAAGGTTCGTCGCCAGTGTTGGTGACCTCCAGGGTCACACCAAGCAGCTGGCGTTCGAGCGTATAGGTCACGGCAAGGCGAAAGGCGAAGGGGTATTGGGCGCGCGTGTCGGCATCGTCGGTGAGGACCAGCGTGCAAGAGCGGGGTCCCCTCTCCTCCCAGGTGAACGGCTTGTCGCGGGCGAAGCCGTGCTGCGTCATCGGATAGGCCTGGCCGCGGTGGCGCAGCTGGTCGCCCTTCAGCCGGCCGACGATGGGGAACAGCACCGGCGAATGCCGCCGCCACTCCGGCCCGGCCTGCCACAGGAACTCAAATCCTTGCGCATCCCGCAGCGAAACCAGTTCGGCGCCCTGCCCGACTATTACAGCCGAGATGCCGTCGCCCTGAAGCGTTTGGCTGTCCTGTGCCACATGTCCTCGCGGGCTGGTGTTGAAGCTGGCGGCAGACTAGCAAAAGCTCCTGGGGACTCAAGGCATGGACGGTTGTTGCCGGAACGAATTGTGGCCGGAGGATCTCTCCTCCGGCCACCTCTGCTCAGCGTGGGCGAGAACCCCGCCCTCGCCCATGGCGGACAGTCGTTACTCGCGCTCACCGGTGAAATTCAGCAGCAGCTGGAAGATGTTGATGAAGTTCAGGTAGAGCGAGAAGGCGCCGAAGACGGCCAGCTTCTGGCGCGATTCCGCGTCGAAATTCTCGGCATACTGCTCCTTGATCGTCTGCGTGTCCCAGGCGGTCAGGCCGATGAAGACGGCGATGCCGATCACCGAAATGGCGAATTGCAGCGCGGTCGAGCCGAGGAAGATGTTGACGATACTGGCGATCACCACGCCGATCAGGCCCATGATCAGGAACGACGAGAACTGCGTCAAGTCGCGCCTGGTCGTGTAGCCATAGAGGCTGGTGGCGCCGAACATGGTGGCGGCGATGAAGAAGGTGCGCGCGATGCTGGTCCCGGTGAAGACCAGGAACACGGAGGCGAGCGACAGGCCCATCACGGCACAGAAGGCCCAGAACATCGCCTGGGCGCTTGCCGCCGACATGGTCTGCATCTTGAACGAAAACAGCAGCACGAAGGCGAGCGGCGCCAGCATCACCACATATTTCAGCGGGCTGGAGAAGATCGGCACATAGAGCGCCGGCGTCGACGACACCAGGAAGGCGACCAGGCCGGTGACCACGAGGCCAAGGCCCATATAGTTGTAGACGCGCAGCATGTGCTGGCGCAGGCCTTCGTCGAAGACGGCTCCGGCCTGGGCGCCGGTGCCGACGCGATATCCCAGATTGGGCGTGTTCATTTGCAGTCTCCTTTGTGGATAGGTCAGTAAAGCGTTCTGGCGAGCGTCTCGGCGGCGCGGTCGAGGTCATGAACCCCGCTCTTGGCGACGACCGCATAGGCGACCTCGCCGATCTGGAAGTAGGCCGAGGAAATATCGCCCGACGGCGCGACGGTCGGCTTGACCACATCGAAGGTTCCTGGCCGGATCGCAAACAGCGACACCAGGCCCATGTCCTTGGTGTCGACCGCCATCTCGACGCTCGGGCCGAAGCGCGACGGATAGATCTGCACGTCGCGCACCTTCCAGTCCTTTGGCAGTGACGGCATGACGATGGCGGTCGCGGCGCGGATCTCGCCGGCATTGTAATTGGGCGCTTCCGGCTGCGAGGGCATGGTTTCGCGCACCAGCGTCGTCCTGTGCGCCCGGACCGCCTCGTCGACATAGGCGGGCGGCTGCGGCGAAGCGACGACCTTGGTCACCGACATCGGACCGATGATGCCGTTTGCCAGCCAGCCGGCGGCAACGAAAGCGGCAACGGCAGCCGCGCGCTGCAAGACGCCGAAGATGCGGCCCCGGACAAGGCCCCTCTCCAACCGCCGCGCCGCATCGGCGGTCGCCGGCCGCGCCATGTCCCTGGAGCCGGCAAGCGCCACGCGCAGTTCGTCGCGGGTCCGCAGATCCGACATGACGCGCGCGGCGGCCTCCGGACGCGTCGACAGGAAGGCTTCGACCTCGATGCGGCGGGTGACATCGAGCTGCTCGTCGATATAGGCGTCGAGGTCGGTGTCCGTCACGGGGTCGACAAGAGCGCTCATGGCTCACCTCCCACGATCCTGAGATGGTTCTTGCCGCGCACCGGGGCGGCTTCTTCCATCTGGCGCAAGGCGGCGCGCGCCCTGCCGATGCGCGACATCAGCGTTCCCAGCGGCACTCCGGTGGCATTGGCCGCCTGCTGATAGGAAAGCCCTTCGATGGCGACCAGATGCAGCGCCGAACGCTGCTCTTCCGGCAGTTTGAAAAAGGCGTCCCGCACCTGTGCCAGGCGCACGGAATGCTCCTGCGGCGCCGGCGTGGCGGCATCGGCGAGGTATCCGGCCTGTTCGATGCGTGACGCTTCCGAACGGCGCGAACGCACGCGGTCGACAAACGCGTTATGGACGATGGACAGCAGCCAGGCCCGCAGGTTTCCGCCGGAGCGAAAGGTGCCGCGCCGCTCGTAGGCGCGTACCAGCGCGTCATGCACGAGATCCTCGGCATCCGCACTGTCGCGCGTCAGCGACTGCGCGTAGCGCCGCAGCGATCCGAGCTGCCCTATGATGTCAAAGCGTGGCATCGACCGTTTCATGCCCTGTTTACGGAGCATGTGGGGATTTTAATCCCGACCTGTGCCATTTTTCTTTGCCGGATCCGCCGGAGGGTACCGTTCGCAGTACCCTCAGCCAGCCTGACTCTCAGGTGCGAAGTGGCTTTGCCGGTTTGGGGGCGGGTACACCGCAGGCGCGCAAAACCCATCTGCGGCCGTCGCTGCGAAAATCGGTGATGCTCAGCGGCTCGATGTCGATCTTCCAACTGGCCGCCAGCGGGGCACCCAGGACATGCACGATCGCGGTGCGAATGACACTGGCATGGGTCAGCGCGATGGCGTGGCCAGGCTCGGCCATCAACCGGTCCATCAATGCGGAAGCCCGGCGGGCAACGTCGGCCAGCGACTCGCCGCCATGCGGCGCTGCATTGGGGTCTGAGAGCCAGGCAGCGATGCTCTCGGGCTGATCCGCCTGCACGTCCTCAAAACTCTTGCCGGCCCAGCTTCCATGATCCTGGTCCGCCAGGAGCGGTTCGACCGATGCGTCCAGCGCCAGCGCCTCGGCGGTCTGGCGGGCGCGAAGCGCGGGGGCGGTCCACACACGGTCGGCACGGCGCAACGTCCCGCGCATCGCCTTCGCCAGCGTCAGCGAGCGCGGCTCCAGCGGCTCGTCGAGCGGAAACGAACCTCGCCGGGTCGCGGCAGTGACGCCGTTGCAGATCATCGTCAGCCGTACGAGCATGAAGCAGTCCCTTGAGCCGCTTGTTGAAGCCACCAGTGCGACTTCCTGCAAGGTGAAGACCTACTCGCGTGGTCGATCACACCTCGTCAACAGCAATAATGCCGGCTGAACAGTCTCACCATCGCTTTGCGCGGAGCGCGCCTCATTTTTCCTTCGAGCCAATCAACTTCGTCATGTCGACGGTGTTCAAGGGTATTGTTTCGTGCGGATAGATTCGCGCCTCCACCCAGCCTCGTGAGGCATAGAAGCTCCGTGATCTGACATTTGGTTCGAGGCAGCGCAAACGGCCTATGGTGAAGCCGCGGGAGGCTATTTCGCTTTCCAAAACAGCCAACAGAGCAGTTCCGGCGCCGAGACCCTGGGCGGATGGATGAATCCACAAATCGCTGACGACGTCAGCATGGGACAGCCCGACCCCGATGACGTGTTGAGGGTCGCAGGCTACCCATGCGCTCGCCCAATCATCATCGCCAGCCTTTAGCGGCTCGGAAGTCCAGAGCCCGCCATAGGTGGCTTCCAGCGAAGCCTCGACGCACTCTATGACAGCGGCCATGTCGGCGAATGCGGCCCTGCGTGTGACTATCAATTTGCCCTCCCCGACACAGATCTTGGGCAGTACGACCCGACGAGCATCGATACAGCAAGATCCCTTGCTCAATCGCCATGTATCTGGGCAAGTCCGTGGCGCCAACCCACACGCAGGAAAACCGCTGGCGAAACGCGCTCTATTTGCGTATCACTCCGCCGCGCCAACGGAACCATAACGATGTTCGAAGACCTGCAGCCCGCTCCCGCCGACAAGATCCTGGCCCTGATCGGCCTCTATCGCGCCGATCCGCGCCCCAATAAGGTCGACCTCGGCGTCGGCGTCTACAAGGACCGCGACGGCAAGACGCCGGTCATGCGCGCCGTGCGCGAGGCTGAAAAGCGGCTGCTGAACAGCCAGGACACCAAGACCTATCTCGGCCTCGCCGGCGACACCGCTTTCAACACGGTGATGGCCAAGCTCGCCTTCGGTCCGGGCGCCGACATGACGCGCATCCGTGCAGCGCAAGCGCCTGGCGGCTCCGGCGCGTTGCGCCTTGTGGCGGAGTTGCTCAAGCGGACACGTTCGGACGCCACCGTCTGGCTCTCGGACCCGACCTGGCCGAACCACATGCCGGTGATGCGTGCCGCCGGCCTGCAGATCCGCGAATATCCCTATTTCGATGCGGCCTCCGGTGCTGTTCGCTTCGACGACATGCTGGCGGCGTTGCGGACGGCCAAGAGCGGCGACGTCGTGCTGCTGCATGGCTGCTGCCACAACCCGACCGGCGCCAATCTGGATGCCGCGCAGTGGCAGGCCGTCACCGATCTGGTCGTCGAGCGTGAGCTGCTGCCATTCGTCGACATCGCCTATCAGGGCTTTGGCGACGGCCTCGAGGCCGACGCGCTCGGCCTGCGCCTGCTGGCGGCGAAAGTGCCGGAGATGGTCGTTGCCTCAAGCTGCTCGAAGAATTTCGCCGTCTACCGCGACCGCGTCGGCGCGGCGATGATCCTAGCCAAGGACGGCGCGCAGGCCGATGTGGCGATGAGCCAGATGCTGTCGGCGGCGCGCGCCATGTATTCGATGCCGCCGGACCATGGCGCCGCGGCGGTACGTATTGTCCTGGAAGACGCCACTTTGCGTTCCGACTGGGAAGCCGAGTTGGAAGAGATGCGCCTGCGCATGCTGCGGCTTCGCGTCCAGTTCGCCGAGGCGCTGCGCCGGCAGTCCAACTCCGACCGCTTCGACTTCGTCGCCAGCCATCGCGGCATGTTCTCGCGGCTTGGCCTGACGGAAGCGCAGGTCGAGCGGCTGCGTGACGAGCACGGCGTCTACATGGTCGGCGACAGCCGTATCAACGTCGCCGGTTTGCCCGAAGATGGCATGGACGACCTCGCCAAGGCGATCGTCTCCGTCCTGGACTAAGGCGGCTCAGCTGTGGACAAGACACCCTCGCCGGCTGACAGCGTTGGCTGTGCGGCAGGCGGCGGGCTAGCATCCGCCGCATGACGCCATCCAAAGACATTTCGCGCCTGATCGAGATCATGGCGGCGTTGCGCGCGCCGAAGACCGGCTGTCCCTGGGACATCGAGCAGGATTTCTCGACCATCGCGCCCTACACGATCGAAGAGGCCTACGAGGTGGCGGACGCCATCGCGCGCGGCGACCTCGGTGATCTGCGCGACGAACTCGGTGACCTCCTGCTGCAGGTCGTCTACCATGCGCAAATGGCCGAGGAAGCCGGTGAATTCGCCTTCCCGGATGTGGTCCAGGCCATCACCACCAAGATGATCCGGCGCCACCCGCATGTCTTCGGTGACGAAAAGGCCCGCAGCGCCGGCATGGCCAAGGGCATGTGGGAGAAGATCAAGGCGGAAGAGAAGGCCGAGAAGCGGCAAGCTCGTCTCGCGCGCGGCCTCGACCCAGAAGACAATGGCAAGGGGTTCCTGGACAGCGTTCCGGTCGCCCTGCCCGCTTTGACGCGGGCGCTCAAACTGCAGGAGAAGGCTGCCCGTGTCGGCTTCGACTGGAGCGAGGCAACCCCGATCCTCGACAAGATCGAGGAAGAGATCGGAGAGTTGCGTGAGGCGCTCGCCAAGGGCGAGACGGCCTCGATCAAGGACGAGTTCGGCGACATGCTGTTCGCCGTCGTCAATCTCGGCCGTCATCTCAAGCTCGATTCGGAAGCCGCGCTGAACGGCACCAATGAAAAGTTCCGGTCGCGCTTCCACTATGTCGAGCGAGCCTTGGAAAAATCCGGCAACACGCTGGAACAGGCCACCCTGGACGAGATGGAAGCACTCTGGCAGGAAGCAAAAACCGCGAAGTAGGCCTATTGACTGGCAATTCGGGGCGGAAAAGCGTTATACACTTTCCTGTAATTGCTCCGGTCTAGCCATTGTTTTTACGACGCAATCGGCTTTCGATCTCTTCGCGGGCGCTTTGCGTGGCCTTGAGCGAGATGGTGGCGCTGCCATCTTCATTGTCGGTGCGCGAAACGATATCGCCATTGCGGTACAGCCAGTCAACGAGGCCGAACTGTGCCGGCTCGATCGTTACCGTCAGGTCTTCGAGTTCGCCCGCCATGCGTGTCTCGATGACCGCTTTCAGCGCATCGATGCCCTCGCCGGTCACCGCCGAAATGGCGATTGGCGGACCTTTGCTGCCGTCGGCGGCATCGGCGAGCAGCCGGCTCCTGTTGCCTTCGTCCAGCAGGTCGATCTTGTTCCAGACTTCGATCACGCGCTTGGTGTCACTGGCGTCGACACCGAGGTCGGCCAGGATGCGCTCGACATCCTCTGCCTGTGCGGCCGTGTCGGGATCGGAAATGTCGCGCAGGTGGATGACGAGATCGGCCTCGACCACCTCTTCCAGCGTCGCGCGAAAGGCAGCGATCAGATGCGTCGGCAGGTCGGAGATGAAGCCGACCGTGTCCGACAGGATGATCGGTGTGCCATGCGGCAGGCGCACGCGGCGCAGCGTCGGGTCGAGCGTGGCGAACAGCATGTCCTGCGCCAGCACGTCCGCTCCGGTCAGCCGGTTGAACAGCGTCGACTTGCCGGCATTGGTGTAGCCGACGATCGCCACCACCGGGAACGGCACCTTCTTGCGCTTGGCGCGGTGCAGGTCGCGAGTGCGACGGACCGTTTCCAGCTCGTGCTTCAGCTTGATGATCTTTTCCTGCAACTGCCGCCGGTCGGATTCGATCTGGGTTTCGCCGGGGCCGCCGAGGAAGCCGGCGCCGCCGCGCTGCCGTTCAAGGTGGGTCCAGCTGCGGACGAGGCGGCCCTTCTGGTAGTTGAGATGGGCAAGCTCGACCTGCAGCGTGCCTTCCTTGGTGCGGGCACGCTCGCCGAAGATCTCGAGTATCAGCCCGGTGCGGTCGAGCACCTTGGCATGCAGTTCCTTCTCGAGGTTGCGCTGCTGCACCGGGGTCAGCGGATGGTCGACGATGACCAGTTCGGCGTCGTTCGCCTTGACGATCTCGGCGAACTCTTCGACCTTGCCGCTGCCGAGCAAGGTTGCCGGGCGCGGATCGTTGACGGTCACGACGRCCGTATGGACAGGATCGAGATTGATGGCGCGCGCAAGGCCGACCGCCTCGTCATGGCGGGCATCGGCCGAACGCGTCAGTCGTGGACGGTTCGTCTCGTCGTCGCCGCGCGGCTGGCGGGTAAGCACAGGCACGATGACGACAGCCCGGGTCGGCCCCTTGGCTTCCGTCCCGGGATGATGCGCTGGTTTTCCGCGAACCGTAGCGTCCGCGTCCTTATCACGTGCCAATCAGGCGCCCTGGCTTTCCTCGCCATCGAACATTTGAACCGGCTGGCTCGGCATGATCGTGGAAATGGCGTGCTTGTAGACGAGCTGGGAGTGACCGTCGCGGCGCAGCAGCACACAGAAATTGTCGAACGAAGTGACCACGCCGGTCAGCTTCACGCCGTTGATGAGGAAGATGGTGAGCGGGTTCTTGCTCTTGCGAACTGAATTCAGGAACAGGTCCTGAAGGTTTTGCGATCGTTCCGCCATTGTTCTTGTCTTTCGCCGATCCCCTTCGGTTTGCAGGCCAATGCGCCAAATTAACGGGCACATGTCAAGCGCGCAAACACCGTCTTGTCGTCAGTAACGACAAGCAGAACGAGATATATTGATGTTCATTCCACCTGTGCGGTTATCAGGCTGGACTTTTTTCCGCAATGTCAAAAAAGGCCTGACGTAACGAAAGTGTCACTGAACCGGGGTGCCCGTTGGCTACCGGATCGCCGTCAATGGCCACGACCGGCATGGCAATCGTCGTGGCCGAACTGATGAACGCCTCGCGCGCCGCCTTGGCTTCGGCGACCGAAAAACCGCGCTCCTCGATCTTCAGGCCGAGCTTTGCAGCCACCTCGAACATGGTCGTGCGGGTGATGCCGCGCAGGATGCCGTGCTCGGCGGGCCTCGTCACCAGGACACCGTCCCGGGTGACGATCCAGGCGTTCGACGAGCCGCCTTCCTTGACGTTGCCATCGGTATCGACAAACCACGCCTCCTGGGCGCCGGCCTCCTTGGCCTTTTGCTTGGCCAATACATTGGGCAGCAGTCCGACGGTCTTGATGTCGACCCGGTCCCAGCGATTCTCGGGCACGGTGATGACCGCGATGCCTGTCTCGGCCCGTTTTACGGCTGCGGCGGGATCAGCCTTCCTGGCGGTCACAACCAGGGATGGCTTGGTGTCCGGCGACGGGAAAACAAAGTCGCGGCTGGCGACACCGCGCGTCACCTGGACGTAGACAAGGCCGTTGACGACATGGTTGCGGTTGACCACTTCGCGCACAATGAGCGGCAGCACGTTGCGCGCGACCGGCCAGGCGATCGACAGTTCGGTCAGCGAGCGGTTGAGCCGGGCAAGATGGCGCGGCATGTCGACGATGAAGCCGCGCGCCACCTCGCAGACCTCATAGACGCCATCGGCGAACTGGTAGCCGCGGTCCTCGATATGCACGGAAGCGTCGGCGTGAGCGACGTAGCGCCCGTTGACATAGGCAATGCGTGGCATTGGCGACCCCTGGAGAATTCTCGGGCTGTCTTATGCGATTCCGCCCCGGCCGTAACCGGCAAATGGTTGGCCCACGCGCGGTTGAGTACAAATCCCGCGCGTCAGACGCCCAACGACTTCAGCTTGCGGTGCAGGGCGGAACGCTCCATGCCGATGAACTCGGCGGTCTTCGAGATGTTGCCGCCGAAGCGGTTGATCTGGGCGATCAGATAGTCCTTCTCGAACTGTTCACGCGCCTCGCGCAACGGCAGCGCCATGATGTGCTGGTCGGACTGATTCGGCGTTCGCGGCATGACATCGCCGATCTCGGACGGCAAAAGGTCCGCGGTGATCGGCGCATCGACGTCGTCGCCACGCGCCAGGATCATCAGGCGCTCGACATTGTTGCGCAGCTGGCGGACATTTCCCGGCCAGTTGTGCGCCTGCAGCACGGCAAGCGCGTCATCGCCGATGCGGCGCGGCTTGATGCCGGCCTGGCGGGCGATCTGCTTCATGAAATTGTCGACGAGATAGGGAATGTCCTCGCGCCGCTCGGCCAGCCCCGGCACCATTACCGGAACCACCGCCAGGCGGTGGTAAAGATCCTCGCGGAAACGGCCGTCGGCGATCATGGCTTCCAGGTTCTGCGAGGTCGAGGAGATGATGCGGACATCGACCTTGACCCGCTTGGTGCCCCCTACCCGCTCGAACTGCTGCTCGACCAGCACGCGCAGGATCTTGTTCTGCGTTTCGCGCGGCATGTCGGCCACCTCGTCGATGTAGAGGATGCCGCGATGGGCTTCTTCCAGCGCGCCGACCTTGCGCTCGACGCCGTTCGATTCGGTGCCGAACAGTTCGATCTCCATGCGCTCGGGCGTGATGTTGGCGGCGCTCAGCGTCACGAACGGTGCGCCCTTGCGTGCCGACAGCGTGTGAATGGCGCGCGCCGCCAGTTCCTTGCCCGATCCGGACGGGCCGATGATCATCACGCGGCTGTTGGTCGGCGCGACGCGCTCGATGGTCTGGCGCAGCTGGCTCATCGCCGACGACATGCCGATCAGGTCGAAGGTCTCGCCGCTGCGCTGCTTGAGGTCGGAAACCTCGCGCCGCAATTTCGAGGTTTCCAACGCACGCTCGGCAATGAGAATCAGCCTGTCGGCCTTGAACGGCTTCTCGATGAAATCATAAGCGCCACGGCGGATGGCGGAGACCGCCGTTTCGATGTTGCCGTGGCCGGAGATCATCACCACCGGCAGGGTCGGGTGCATGGTCTTGATCTCGTCGAGCAGCGCCAGGCCGTCCAGGCGCGAGCCCTGCAGCCAGATGTCGAGGAAAATCAACCTCGGTGCCCGGTCGGCGATGGCGGCCAGCGCGCTGTCGGCATCAAATGCCGTACGGGTTTCGTGACCTTCGTCGCTCAGTATGCCTGCGACGAGCTCGCGGATGTCTTCCTCGTCATCGACGATGAGAATATCAGACGCCATTACCGACCTTTTCAGTTTCTCGTTCGTGTTCCGTCTTGCCTTCGCCGCGTAGCGGCGTGGCAGCCGCGGGCGGCAGGATAATGCTGATCATCGCGCCGCGGCCGCCATGGAAGTCCGCGGGCGCATCATGAAGTTCCAGCCTGCCGCCATGGTCCTCCACGATCTTCTTGACGATAGCGAGACCAAGCCCGGTGCCCTTCTCGCGCGTGGTCATATAGGGCTCGAGCAGCCGTTGGCGATTCTCGCGCGGCAGGCCTTTGCCATTGTCGATGACGTCGATTCGAATCGCGCCATTCTGACGGCCGGCTTGAATCCGGATTATGCCGTGCGAGCCGTCCTTTTGTTCCAGTCCGTCGATCGCCTCGGCGGCGTTCTTGATCACATTGCCGAAAGCCTGCGCCAGAAGGCGGCTGTCGAACGTGCCCTTCAGCGGTTCGTTGCCGAAAATCCGCTCGAAGGTGATGTCGGCGCGGCTGACTTCGACCAGGAAGGACGCCTCGCGCAGCGATTCGCGCAGATCGATGGCCTTCATTTCAGGCTTGGGCATGCGCGCGAAGGCGGAGAATTCGTCGACCATGCGGCCGATGTCCTCGACCTGCCGGATGATGGTGTCGGTGCATTGGTCGAAAACCTCGCGGTCCTCGGTGATGACCTTGCCGTAGCGGCGCTTGATGCGCTCGGCCGAAAGCTGGATCGGCGTCAGCGGGTTCTTGATCTCGTGGGCGATGCGGCGCGCCACATCTGCCCAGGCGGAAGAACGCTGCGCCTGGACCAGGTCGGTGATGTCGTCGACGGTCACGACGTAAGATTTCTCCTCCGAACCGTCGTCGCCCGCCTCGACGGTGATCTGCACGTTGAAGGTGCGCTCGGTGCCGGCGCGGAAGAAGGTCACCTGCTCGCGGTAGACGGGCTTGCCCGACTGGCGGCCGATCTCGAAGACACGGCCGACATGCGGCAGAATGGCGGAGAGGTTCTGCCCGAGCGCGGCACTGGCGGAGATGGCCAGCATCGATTCGGCCGAACGGTTGACGATGGTGACGATGCCGTAGGGATCGACGCCGATGACGCCGGCGGTGACGCCGGCAAGCACGGCTTCGGAAAAGCGCCGCCGCTCGTCGATCAGGTCCTTTGCCGACAGGATCTCGTTGCGCTGCGATTTGAGCTCCAGCAGCATCTTGTTGAAGGTATCGCCCAGCGAAGCGACGTCGCCGTCGGAAGGCCTGACCGGAACCGCGACGTCGAGATTGCCTGTCGCCACCTCGTCGGCGGCGCCGATGAGCTGGCGAATCGGCCGCACGAGACGGTCGGCGACCGCGATGCCCGTCCAGATTGCCGACAGGATGATGATCAGGGTCAGCGACAGATAGGGCAGCGCGAAGGCCACTTGCGAGGTGCGCCTGTTGTCTTCGAGGTTGCGGTATTCGTCGGTGTTGGACCTGACGATCTGCCGCGCCTTGATCACCTCGGGGTCGACGAGGCGGATGGTGTAGAGATAGAGCCCCTCGATCTCGCGCAGCTTGACGATGGCGCCCATGATGTTGCGGGTGCGCGGCTCGATCAGCACCGGTTTGCCCTCGGTGGCGCTGCTGACTGACCCTTCCGGCGGTTCCGGCATGGCGAAATCGGCATCCGTCTGCGCACTCATGACGAACGAGCCGTCGGGCTTGATCAGCGCCGCATGGGCCAGCGACCGGCCCACCGCCTCCTTGTTGAGGAGGTCGAGAAAGCCTGTGCGATCAAGGCCGTAGAGCGTGCGCGAAGCATCGAGATCATAGGCCATCGACAGCGTCGTACCCTGCAGATTGCGGGCATTTTCCTGGACGTAGGCATCGGCGATCGACAGCGAGGAGTTGACGATCGTCTTGGTGCGGATCTCGAACCAGCGGTCGAGGCCGATATCGAGCGTGATCGAGGCGATGATCGCCACCATGATGGCGGGGATCGCGGCGACCAGCGCGAACATGGCGACGATGCGCACATGCAGGCGCGATGCCGCCTTGCCGTGCCGGCGCGCCATGACAATGCGGTGCACCTCGCGCCCGACCAGCGCCATGAGAAACAGCACGAAGGCGGCGTTGAGCGCGATCAGCGCCCAGGTCGTCCTGGCGTCAGGCGCGATAGGCGTCGCGCCAACCAGGATGGTGAATGAAATAGCCGCCATGACCAGCGCGCCGACGACCGCCACCACGCCGGGCAGCGCCAGCAAGCGGCGCCCGTCACGCGCGCCGGGTTCGCTGAAGAGCGGTTGGTTGAGTACAGGTGCCTGCGGAGCCATGTCGCCGTCTGGGAGCCAATGATTGCGTCCGATCTATGCAACGCATTGTGGCGATTATGCAACAAGTGTGACAATGGCGGAAATGTTTCGCCGCTCAGTCCCCTGAAAAGAGTGCGTCAGATCAGCGCTCAGCCCGGCCGCGACGATTTATAGACGTTGACGCCCAGCTCGCGAATCTTCTTGCGCAGCGTGTTTCGGTTCAGCCCCAGCAGCTCCGCGGCCTTGATCTGGTTGCCGCGGGTTGCGGTCATCGACGCCAAGACCAGCGGATATTCGACCTCGGACAGAATGCGCTGATAGAGCCCGGCGGGCGGCAATTCGCCGGCAAACGAGGCGAAGTAACGCTGCAGGAAATGTTCGACCGCCTGGCCGATGGAGAGGTCGTCGGGAATGAGGTTGCCGCCGCCGGGTACCACGGGGCGCTCGCCGGTCTTCAGCTCCGCCTCGATGATCTCGGCGGAAATCTCGTCCTGCGAATAGAGCGCGGCAAGCCGGCGAACGAGGTTTTCCAATTCGCGCACATTGCCCGGCCAGGGGTAGCGCTTCATGAGTTCGATGCCGCCGGAAGAGATGCGCTTGGTCTGCAGCCCTTCCATCTCGCCAAGCTTGAAGAAGTGGCGCACGAGGTCGGGCACGTCCTCGGAACGCTCGCGCAATGCCGGCAGCCTGAGCGGCACGACGTTGAGGCGATAGAACAGATCCTCGCGGAACAGTCCCTGGTTGATCAGCGTGCGCAGATCCTTGTTGGTGGCGGCGACGATGCGCACATCGGTCTTGATCGGCGTGCGGCCGCCGACCGTCGTGTATTCGCCCTGTTGCAGAACACGCAGCAATCGCGTCTGCGCCTCCATAGGCATGTCGCCGATCTCGTCGAGGAACAGCGTGCCGCCCTCGGCCTGCTCGAAACGGCCGGTGGAGCGGTTCTGGGCGCCGGTGAAGGCGCCCTTCTCGTGGCCGAACAGTTCCGATTCAATGAGATCGCGCGGGATCGCCGCCATGTTGATGGCAACGAACGGCCCGCCGCGACGGCGGCCATATTCGTGCAGCGCGCGCGCCACCAGCTCCTTGCCGGTGCCGGATTCGCCCGAGATCATCACCGTCAGGTCGGTCTGCATCATGCGCGCCAGCATGCGGTAGATGTCCTGCATGGCCGCCGAACGGCCGACCAGCGGCATGGTTTCGGGCTGCTCATCCGGCCGCGCATCGATCTTCGGCCGCCTCGGCTCCGACAGCGCCCGGTTGACGATGTTGAGCAGTTCGGTCAGGTCGAACGGTTTCGGCAGATATTCATAGGCGCCGGTCTCGGATGCGCGAATCGCCGTCATGAAGGTGTTCTGGGCGCTCATGACGATGACCGGCAGTTCCGGCCGCGCCTTCTTGATGCGCGGCAGCATGTCGAAGGCGTTCTCGTCCGGCATCACCACGTCGGTGATGACGAGGTCACCCTCGCCCGCCGCCACCCAGCGCCACAAGGTCGAGGCGTTGGAGGTGACGCGCACCTCATGGCCGACGCGCGAGAGAGCCTGGTTGAGCACCGTGCGGATCGCCGCATCGTCATCGGCGACGAGAATATTGCCGCGAACGGTCATTTGCGGTCTCCTTCACCGTCTTCTTCAGCGCCGAACGGCGTTTCCTTCCAGGCCGGCATCAAGATGCGGAAGGTGGTTCCGCGCGGGGTCGATTCGCATTCGATGATGCCGCCATGCTCGCCGACGATCTTGGCTACCAGTGCCAGCCCCAGCCCCGAGCCGTTCGGCTTGGTGGTGATGAAGGGATCGAACAGGATCGGCAGGATATCTTCCGAGACACCCGAACCATTGTCGCGCACGCAGAATTCCAGCGGCAGCGACACGCGGTCCTGCGTGCCTGGAACCGAAACGCGAATGCCCGGCCGGAAGGCGGTCGACAGCACGATCTCGCCATGCGGGTCGCTGCCGATCGCCTCGGCGGCGTTCTTGACCAGGTTCAGGAACACCTGGATCAGCTGGTCGCGATTGGCGAATACCGGAGGCAATGATGGATCATAGTCCTCCAATATCTTGATTCTCTTCGCAAAACCGTTCTTTGCGATCGCCTTCACATGGTCGAGTACGACATGGATGTTGACGGGATAGCGATCGATCGGCCGCTCGTCGGAAAACACTTCCATGCGATCGACCAGCGAGACGATGCGGTCCGTCTCGTCGGTGATCAGCCGGGTCAATGCGCGGTCTTCGTCGGAGGCGGACAGTTCGAGCAGTTGCGCGGCGCCGCGAATGCCGGAGAGCGGGTTCTTGATCTCATGGGCGAGCATCGCCGCCAGGCCGGTCACCGAGCGCGCGGCGCCGCGATGCGTCATCTGGCGGTCGATCTTGTCGGCCATCGACCGTTCCTGGAACATCACCACGACGGAGCCCGGGAATTCCGTCACAGGCGCGACATAGAGATCGACGACCTTTTCGATGCCGAGGCGTGGCGAGGACACATCGACCCGATACTCGTTGACCGGAGCCCGGCGCTCGCGCACCTGATCGACCAGGGTCAGCAGCGGGCTGCCGAAGGGGACGAGCTTGGACAGGGTGTTGCGCGCCAGCATGGTCGCGCTGGATCGAAAGAAGTCCTCGGCATCGGCGTTGGCGAAGGTGATGAAACCTTCCTCGCTGATCATGATCACCGGGCGGCGGATCGTGTTGAGGACGATCTGGGCGGCATCCACCATTTCAGTTCCCTGGCCAGCGGCGGCGTTCATGCGGCGCTCCGCAGGCTCGAGAGTTGCGGATCGCGCGAAAACATATCGCGCAGCAAGGCAATGACGCGGGCCGGATCGAATGTGGTCAGGATCGCCTTTCGGTCGTCGTCGGCGACGCCAACAGCATGACGATCGAGATACCAGCCCAGATGCTTGCGCGCCTGGCGCAAACCGCTCTCGACGCCATAAAGCGCCAGCATGTCCTCGTAATGGGCGACGATATAGTCGGCCAGATCAGCGGGAGTCCGCGGCACGTTGGCCGCCGTTTCGCCTGCCGCCGCGGCTGCGATGCCACCGGCGATCCAGGGCGCACCGTAATGCGCGCGGCCGACCATCACCGCATCGGCGCCGGATTGGTCGAGAATGGCGGCCGCCTCGGCAGGCGAACAGACATCGCCATTGGCAACGACTGGAATGGACACGGCCTCCTTGACGCGAGCGATGGCGCGCCAGTCGGCCTTGCCCTGGTAGAACTGGCAGCGCGTGCGGCCATGCACCGTCACCATCTTGACGCCGGCCTGCTCGGCGCGGCGCGCGAGGATGGGCGCATTGAGCGCGCCTTCGTCCCAGCCGAGCCGCATCTTGACCGTCACCGGCACCTTGACGGCGCCGACCACGGCCTCGATCAGCGACAGCGCATGGTCGAGATCCAGCATCAATGCCGAGCCGGCATAACCACCGGTGACCTTCTTGGCCGGGCAGCCCATGTTGATGTCGATGATGTCGGCGCCCTCGCCTGCGGCGATCCGCGCGCCTTCGGCCATGTGCGCCGCCTCGCGGCCGGCGAGCTGCACCATATGGACGGGCAGGCCCGAATGACGTATGCGCAGATCGAAGCCTGCTCTTCCCTTGGCGAGTTCGCCGCTGGCCACCATTTCGGACACGACCAGGCCCGCGCCATGCGCATGGGCGCGCCGCCGGAAAGGCTCGTCGGTAATGCCCGACATCGGCGCGAGGAAAACGCGATTGCGGATTTCCACGCCGCCGACGTCGAGAGGCGCGGCCAATCTGGCTAAGTTAACCATGCACAAAAACCAAGCATGTCCATTCGTTGCACATTCTCTAGCCATATCAGCCACAATGTGCAACGCGGAATGACGTCACATTGAGGCGCAATTGGGAAAATATCGGCCCCCGGCTTTTGCCGCGACCAGGGCGTGGCGCGTTCTTCAGGATGCTTTGGAGTTCATATTTGACGCACGATCTTTTTGGAAAACCAATTACACTTTTGGGGATCGTGCGCTAAGCCAATCGCCATGACTGACGGAACTGAAAACGCGGGCGCGACAGGTGGGGTTGCGGTGGTGATCGTCGCCGCCGGCCGCGGCGCTCGTGCCGGCCAGGCCAACGGACCCAAGCAGTACCAGAACATCGGCGGCCGCGCCGTCATTGCGCATACGCTGGAGATGTTTCTTGCCCATCCGCGGACCGGTCGGATCGTCGTCGCCATCCACGCCGACGACCACGACCTGTTCCGGCAAGCGGCGGGCGCCCAGGCCCAGCGCGTTATCGCCGTCATTGGCGGGCCAACCAGGCAGGAATCCGTCCGGCTCGGGCTACTGGCGCTGAAAGACGACGCGCCAGACCGGGTTCTGATTCACGACGCCGTCCGACCGTTCGTCGACGCGGAGCTGATCGACCGCACCATCGCCGCCATCGGCGAGAACGAGGGAGCATTGCCCGCTTTGCCCGTCGCCGACACACTGAAACGCGAGTCGGCCGCCGGCGTGGTCGCGGAAACCGTTTCCCGCAGCGGGCTGCACGCGGCACAAACGCCGCAAGGTTTTCCCTTCGGACCGATCCTTGCCGCGCACGACAAGGCACATCAGCTAGGCAGGCTGGACTTCACCGACGACGCGGCCATCGCCGAATGGGCGCATATTCCGGTCAAGCTCGTTCCCGGCTCGCCGGACAACATCAAACTCACCTGGGCACGGGATATCGCCATGGCGCACCAGCGGCTTTCCAGCGAACGCATACACTTTCCCGACATCCGCACCGGCAACGGCTACGATGTCCATGCCTTCGAACCCGGCGATCACGTCACACTGTGCGGCGTCGCCATTCCGCATGACAAGAAACTGTCCGGCCATTCCGATGCCGATGTCGGCCTGCACGCCTTGACCGACGCGCTGCTGGCGACCTGCGGCGCCGGCGATATCGGTACGCATTTTCCGCCGTCCGATCCGCAATGGAAGGGCGCCGCGTCGCGGATCTTCGTCGAGCACGCCGCGAAAGTGGTGCGCGGGCGCGGCGGGCGCATCGCCAATGCCGACATCACGCTGATCTGCGAGGCGCCGCGCGTCGGCCCGCATCGTGAGGCGATGACATCGGCCCTGTCGCAGATGCTGGGGATTTCCGCCGACCGCATCTCGATCAAGGCGACAACCAACGAAAAACTCGGCTTCGTTGGCCGCGAGGAAGGCATCGCGGCGATCGCCACCGCCAGCGTGGTGTTCCCCGGCGAGGTGCCGGAATGAGCAACGCCGAGCTCGCAAACGCCCTGCTGCTGGCCTGCCAGCACCGTGGCATCATGCTGGCGACCGCCGAAAGCTGCACCGGCGGCCTGATCATCGCGGCGCTCACCGACATTGCCGGCTCCTCCGCCGTGGTCGACCGCGGCTTCATCACCTATTCCAACGAAGCCAAGATGGAGATGCTCGGTGTTTCCGCCGAAACRCTCGAGGCGCATGGGGCTGTGTCGCGCGAAACGGTGCTGGAGATGGCGGCCGGCGCGCTGGCGCATTCGCGCGCGAGCCTTGCTCTTGCCGTTACCGGCATTGCCGGCCCAGGCGGAGGTTCGGCTGACAAGCCGGTCGGTCTCGTCTGGTTCGGCCTTGCTCTTGCCGGCCAGCCGGTTGTCGCCGAGCGCCAGCTGTTTGGCCACAAGGGCCGCGAATTCATCCGCCACGAGACGGTGAGACACGCGTTGAAGTTGGGCCTGCAAGCGCTCAGCCAGGATTAAGCCTGCGGCGCGACACCATAGATGATGTCGGCGCGCTTTTCGAAAGCCTCGGCGAACATGCGGAAGGCTCGGTCGAACATGGTCCCCATCAGCGCGCCCAAGATACGGCTCTTGAACTCATAGTCGATGAAGAAGCGGACGGCACAGCCGGCGCCATCGGGTTCGAAACGCCAGACATTGCTGAGATATTTGAACGGGCCATCGATATATTTCACGTCGATGGCGTTCTCGTCTGGCTTCAAAAGCACCTGGGTCGTGAAGGTCTCGCGGATCGCCTTGTAGCCGATGCTCATGTCGGCCAGGAGAATGGTGCGTCCGTCACGCTCCTTGCGCGAGCGTACCGTCAGTGCCTCGCAAAGCGGCAGGAATTGCGGATAGGCCTCGACATCGGCAACCAAGGCAAACATCTGCTGCGGCGTATGGGCAACGCGGCGGGTGGCTTCGAATTTCGGCATGCAACCACCTCTAAAGCGCGTCGCGTCGGAACGGATTCATGCAACGCGCTTTAGAGTTCTTGTTTCTATGCAAGTCGTTCTCCCAAAACCGAGGTCACTTTTGGGCGACATGCATCAGACCGATTTCTGGAGCTGCGCTTCCCGCGCCGCGCGCAGCCGGGCGAAATCGTCGCCGGCATGGTGCGATGAGCGCGTCAGCGGGCTCGATGCCACCAGCAGGAAACCCTTGGTCCGGCCGATCGTCTCGAAGGACTTGAACTCTTCGGGCGTGACGAAGCGGATCACCGGATGGTGCTTCTTCGACGGCTGCAGATACTGGCCGATGGTCATGAAGTCGACATTGGCCGAACGCAGATCGTCCATCAGCTGCAGGATCTCATTCCGCTCCTCGCCCAGGCCGACCATGATGCCGGACTTGGTGAAGATCGACGGGTCGAGTTCCTTGACCCGCTGCAACAGCCGGATCGAGTGGAAATAGCGGGCGCCCGGCCGCACCGTCAGATAGTTCGACGGCACGGTTTCGAGATTGTGGTTGAAGACGTCGGGCTTGGCCGCCACGACGATCTCGAGTGCGCCGTCCTTGCGCAGGAAATCGGGCGTCAGGATTTCGATCGTCGTCAAAGGCGTCGCCGCGCGTATTGCCCGGATGACCTCGGCAAAATGCTGCGCACCGCCATCGGCAAGATCGTCGCGGTCGACGGAGGTGATGACGACATGGCTGAGCCCCATCTGCTTGACGGCGTGCGCGATACGCGCCGGCTCATCGGCATCCAGCGCGGTCGGAATGCCGGTGGCGACGTTGCAGAAGGCGCAGGCGCGCGTGCAGATCTCGCCCATGATCATGAAGGTGGCGTGCTTCTTTTCCCAGCACTCGCCGATGTTGGGGCAACCAGCCTCTTCGCAGACGGTCACCAGCTTGTGCGATTTCACGATCTCGCGTGTCTCGGCATAGCCCTTCGAGACCGGCGCCTTGACGCGGATCCAGTCCGGCTTGCGCAAGACCTCCTGGTCGGGCTTGTGTGCCTTCTCGGGGTGCCGCAGCCGCGGCGCGTTGGCGATCGTGTCGAGGACAGTGACCATCTGAACCCTGGCTTCTCTTGCGACCGCCCGTCGGCGATCGTCACTTTATCGTCATCTAGGACTTTTCGGCACAAAGAAAAAGGCTGCGACGGTGCATGCCGCCACAACCGTTTTCGCATAGCCGCGAATGATACCGATTAGCGGCGCACCAGGCGACCGACCCAGATCAGCAGGCATGCACCGATGAAGCCGGTAATCAGATAGGCGATCCAGCCGACGCCGAATGGGCCGAAATTGAGCGCTTGCAGGATGGCGTTCAACACGACTGCGCCAACTATACCCATGATAATATTCATGAAAATGCCGGTGTTGCTCTTCATGAACATTTCGGCGAACCAGCCTGCCAGGCCGCCGATGATGATGGCTGCGATCCAGCCCACGCCGTTCAAGTGCATATGCCTTCTCCTTGCGCGCGTAAAAATGCATGCGGAAACGAACTGCCTTGCCGTCGAGTTCCCAGGGCTTTCGCGGCTGAGTCTCCTGCAGCGAATCTATCATGCGTTCAAGGCGCGGCCATAGGCGTCGAGCACGCTCTCTTTCATCATCTCCGACAGCGTCGGATGCGGGAAGATGGTGTGCATCAGCTCTTCCTCGGTCGTCTCGAGGTTCATCGCCACGACAAAGCCCTGGATCAGTTCGGTCACCTCGGCGCCGACCATGTGGGCGCCGAGCAGCTGACCGGTCTTCTTGTCGAAAATGGTCTTGATGAAGCCCTGGTCCTCGCCGAGCGCGATCGCCTTGCCGTTGGCGGCGAACTGGAAGCGACCGACACGGATATCCTTGCCTTCGGCCTTGGCCTTGGCTTCCGTCAAGCCGACGGAAGCGACCTGCGGATTGCAGTAGGTGCAGCCGGGGATCTTGAGCTTGTCGATGGCGTGCACGCCGGGGAAATTCGCGATTTTCTCGACGCACACGACGCCCTCATGCTCGGCCTTGTGGGCAAGCATGGGCGGGCCGGCGACGTCGCCGATGGCGTAGACGCCGGGCACATTGGTCTTGCCGTAGCCGTCGACGACGACGCAGCCACGATCGGTCTTCACGCCAAGCGCTTCAAGCCCGAGGCCCTCGATGTTACCCTGGACACCGACGGCCGAAATCATGCGGTCTGCGGTAATCTTCTCGACCTTGCCGTCCTTCATCTCGACATGCGCGGTGACCGAATTGGCGCCCTTCTCGACCTTGGTCACCTTGGCTTCGAGAATGATCTTCATGCCTTGCTTCTCGAACTGCTTTTGCGCGAATTTCGAGACCTCGGCATCCTCGACCGGCATCACCGCCGGCAACAGTTCGACGACCGTCACATCCGCACCCATGGTGCGGTAGAAGGAAGCGAATTCGATGCCGATGGCGCCCGAGCCCATCACCAGCAGCGACTTCGGCATCTCCTTCGGCACCATGGCCTCGAAATAGGTCCAGATCAACTTGCCGTCCGGCTCGATACCGGGCAGCGCGCGCGGCCGGGCGCCGGTCGCCAGGATGATGTGCTTGGCGGTGTAGGTGCCCTCGCCCTTGACGCCCTTCGGCACCGGCGGCTGCGGCTCCATCGGCTTCTTGGCCGTCTTGGAGACGACGACCTCACCCGGCTTCGACAGCTTGGCTTCGCCCCAGATGACGTCGACCTTGTTCTTCTTCATCAGGAAGGCGACGCCGCCATTGAGCCGCAGCGAGACTTTGCGCGAGCGATCGACGACGGCCGACGTGTCGACGCTGACCTTGCCGTCGAGCTTCAGCCCGTAATCCTTCAGATGATCGGAATAGTGCATGATCTCGGCCGAGCGCAGCAGCGCCTTGGTCGGGATGCAGCCCCAGTTGAGGCAGATGCCGCCAAGATGCTCGCGCTCGACGATCGCCGTCTTGAAGCCGAGTTGGGCCGAACGCACCGCTGTGACATAGCCACCGGGGCCGGAGCCGATGATGATGACGTCGTAGTTCTCAGCCACGGGATTTCCTCCTTCAATCACAATTCCAGCATGACGCGCACGACCGATGTCAGCGCCTTGCCGATGTTTCGCGTGTTTTCGGCGTCGAGATGGACGCCGTCGAGCGGTGTGGTTTGCGCCACCGTGCCGGCGTCGAAGAAGCCGCAGCCGACTTCGTCGGCGAGCGCGGCATATTGCGGGGCGAGCTGCTTCGATGCCTCATCGCCGCCGGCAAACATTTCCCTGAAATCGGCATTTTCGGTGCGGCTTACAACAGGCGGCGACACAATGAGTATCTGTGGCGCCGGCCAGTCGAACGGATAGTCATGGCCTCGCACGATGTCGATCAACCGCTGGATGCCTTGCTTGGCGGCGACCGGATTGCCGTGGATCCACGGCTTCATGTCGTTGGCGCCAAGCATGATGACGATCAGGTCGATCGGTGCATGGGTCGTCAGCACCGTCGGCAACACCCGCGCACCGTTGCGGTCCGCTCCGGCCAGATGATCGTCGAAGGCCGTGGTGCGGCCATTGAGGCCGTCGGCGATGACCTGGACGCCACCGCCAAGCCCGGCCTGCAGCACGCTTGGCCAGCGGTCCTGCAGCGCGTGGCGGCCACCCTCGGCATCATAGCCCCAGGTCAACGAATCGCCGTAGCAAAGTACTGTCTTCATGCGTTCACCTGTGCATTGATCAAACCGGTTCCCAGCCGCCAGCGCACGAACAGCCAGTGAACCAGGACCGTGGCCAGGCCCGGCAAAACCAGGCCGGCGACGATTGGCAGGTCACTCCCCCACTGGCGCTTGTCGATCGGCTGCGAGAATGTCCAGCCGATCAGGCCGAGCCCGACAAGCACGAACAGGACAATGGCGCAAAGGGCCAGCCAGTTGATGATCGTCGGTGCATTCGAAAAGAACTGCGCGACGAAAAACAGGATCGTCACGACGATGGTGACAAGCGCCGACGCCATGAACACCAGAATGTATTCTTCCTGCGCATGGGTCGCGATGGCCAGTCCCAGCGCAACCAGGCTGCCAGCAAAGCCGGAAATGAAAAAGGCGAAAAGGCTGGTGAAGAATTTCCGCACGAGCCTTTTCCTTTCCTAGACCAGCATGCCCATCGGGTTCTCGATCAGCCGCTTGAAGGCGACCAGCAGTTCGGCGCCGAGTGCTCCGTCGACGGCGCGATGGTCGGTCGACAGCGTCACCGACATCACGGTGGCGATCTTGATCTCGCCATTCTTGACCACCGCCCGCTCCTCGCCGGCACCGACCGCCAGGATCGTCGCATGCGGCGGGTTGATGACGGCGGCAAAATCCTTGATGCCGAACATGCCGAGGTTGGAGACGGCTGTCGTGCCGCCCTGATATTCTTCCGGCTTCAGCTTGCGGCTGCGGGCGCGGCTGGCCAGATCCTTCATCTCGTTGGAGATGGTCGACAGCGTCTTTTCGTCCGCATGCCGAATGATCGGCGTGATCAGGCCACCGGGGATCGAGAC
>NZ_JBFTRA010000016.1:0-76316 GCF_056399285.1 Mesorhizobium sp. 01N446
CCAAGCCCTTCGACACCACTTCGACACCACGCCCGACGCCAACAACAGCACCAACATCGAGGCCGGCAAGGACGTCTTCACCTATACCGTCACCGACAGCCTCGGTAACACCAACACCTCGACCATCTCCATCGACATCAAGGACGACGTCCCGACAGCCCATGCCGATACCGACACAACCGTCTCCGCTGTCGCGGCCGGCAACGTGATCACGGCGGTCGGCACCACGAATTCGGGCGCGGATACGCTTGGCGCCGATGGCGCCTCGATCTCCGGCGTGGTAGCCGGAACCAACGGCACCCCGGTCATCAACGGAACGGGCGTCGGAACCGCAATCAGCACCGCGCTCGGCACCCTTACCCTCGGCGCTAACGGCGGCTATACCTACACGGCGAACGCGAATTCATCGGGTACGGACGTGTTCTCCTACACGCTCAAGGACGGTGACGGCGATACTTCGGTCGCGACGCTGACGATCACCGTCATCAACAGCACACCTTCACTGGTGGCGGCGGCTACAATAACGAGCGACGTCGCAGGCGATGACAACATCGTCGATTCAAACACCGATGGGTTTGTCGCCCAGAACCAAAATGGCTCGATGAGCTTCAACTATGGCGGCGACGGGCCGAATGCGACAACGCCGTTCTCCTACAGCTATGACGGCGGTCTCGGATCCGCAATCCAATCGCTTTCGACCAACGGCCTGGGCCAGACGATCCTGACACTCACCAGCGCCTCTTGGGTGTTGACACTCAACGAGTTCACCGGAGTCTATTCCTTCACCCAGACAGCCGCTTACCAGCACGATGTCGGGGCTACGACGGACAGCGGCATCGTCACCGTCACCCTTACCGACAGCGACGGAACGACCGCGACCAAAGCCTTGACCATGACGATCAATGACGACGTTCCCACCCTCGGGGCCATCGACCATGGCGTGGTGGCCAACGAAGCAAACGTCACGATTACCGGTCAAATGCCGGTGGACGGCGGCGCCGATCATCCGGTGACGGCGAGCCTCCTGTCGAACCTGGATCCAGCGGGCCTGACGGTGGGCGGAAACGCTGTCCACTACTATGTCGATCCGGCTCATCCGGAGACCCTGGTTGCGTATACGGGCGCCGACCATACGCTGAACAACGTTCTCACGCTCACGGTCGACGCCGTTCACGGTACCTACACCTATACGGAATTGAAGGCTCTCGACGCTCTCTCCACCGTGAGTGTCGGGGGATCTGTTACGGATCCCGGCGGACCGGTGGGATCCGTACTGCTGACATCCGGCGCCGGCGGAACCGGCACAGATCTATCCGTTATCAGCGGCTGGCACGGCGATGCCGGATTCAATCTGGCCAACTGGCTGGCCGCCGCGCCCGGCAGTGCAACCGCGGGCATTTCGCTCCATACTATCAACGGAAGTTCGGTTGGATTTGGCGTCGACAGCGGCAATTTCAATGCCGGCGATATCATCCGTTTTGATTTCGGTGCGCCGACCGACTATGACGGAGTTGGCCCCTTCAGCGCAACGACAACGACGGCGAACGTGACGTCGGCGACGCTGACCTTCACCAAGACGACAACTATCGACTATGTCGTTCATTATACAGACGGAACAACCAGCAGCGGTAACTTCACTTCCGGCCCATCGGTGATCATTCCGCCGGTCGCTGGAACGAAGTTCATCGACTACATCGAGATCTATTCGGAAGGGGCCGCCGGCAAAGTTACGCTTGCCGATACGACGACCGCGACGAACACCGGGAGCAACAATCTGAATTTTGCCGTTACCGTCACCGATCACGACGGCGACACGGCAAGCGGCACAATCGGCGTCACCATCGACGGCGACCACACCCTCAACGGAACGGCCGGCGTCAACACGGTGATCGCCGGTGGCGCGTCCGCGGACTCGCTGGTCGGCAATACCGGCAATGACACCCTCGTCGGCGCCCAGAACGATACGTTGCTGAGTGGTGGATCGGGCACCGACACATTGCAGATCGGCGCCAATTTCACGAGCACGGGCGACGGCCAGATCACCGGCATCGAGACGATACAGCTGATGTCGGCCGTGACGCTCAATCTTGCCAACCAGGCCGAAGGGTTCAAGATTCTGGGATCGTCAGGCGCCGATACGATCACCGGCGGCTCGGGCGCCGACATCATCAATGCCGGCGCCGGCAACGACACCGTGACCGGTGGCGTGGGCGCGGACCAGTTCCGAATGGCGACCAACACCGGAACGGACATCGTCAAGGACTATACGGACGGTACCGACAAGATCGGGCTTCTCGACACCGGCGCAACGGGCAGCGGCAGCGTCAATTTCGCCAACACGACAGGAACGTCCGCCGGCGCTGCCCTCAATGCCGGCGACTTCTCGGTCCGCACCTCGATCTCCGCTATGACAGCAGGCGATTCGGCGCATGTCGTTCAAATCAGCGGTGCGCAGTCGTCAGCGCAAATCCTGGCCGCGACGGTCGCGGTGGCCACAAACGCCTACGCGCTCGTCTTCGACTCGACCACCAATCGCGGCGAACTCTGGTTCGACGCGGACTGGAGCACCACCGCCGGCCGCACCCAGGTCGCGACCTTCGACAACATCACCACCCTGGCAGGCATTACCGCAATCACAGCGGCGGACATCGTCGTCTACAACAGCGCTACCGATCCGATCATCCTAGACTTGAACCATGACGGCTTCACCTTCTCCGACCTCAGTCACGGCGTTCAGTTCGACATCAACGGCGATGGGCATAAGGACCAGGTCGCCTGGAACACCTCGAATGACGGCATGCTGGCGATGGATCTCAATCATGACGGCAAGATCGACGACGGCAAAGAACTGTTCACGCAGAACTTTGCCGGCGGCAACTTCGCCAATGGCGCGGCTGCACTGGCGTCGCTCGACAGCAACCATGACGGTGTCATCGACCACAATGATGCGGCGTTTAGCAGCCTGCTGATCTGGAAGGACGCCAATGCCAACGGCATCAGCGACGCCGGGGAATTGTCCGGTCTCGCGGCCAATGATGTTGTCTCCATAAGCACCACGCCCAGCCCGGCTTCAGGCGAGATCGACGGCCAGGCCGTGACCGGCAATGGAACCTTCCACATGGCCGACGGAACGACCGGCAACTATGTCGAGGTCGAACTCGACACATCGCTCGCCGCGCAGGCGCAGCCGTCCGTCGCCTCCGACGGTACTAAGACCTTCACCGTCGGCTCGCTCGAAGTCGCCGATCTGATCGCGGACTTCCACGACGGCGACAAGATCGACCTTACCTCTCTGCTCAAGGGACTGGCTGGTGTAACCAATCTTGAAGCCGGCGGTTATGTCGAGATTGCACAGTCGTCAACCAATGCGGCGAATGCCGAAGTCAAGGTCGACACGAATGGCGGCGGCGACAACTTCCATACGGTTGCCGTGCTGGAGAACTACGTATTCCACAGCGCCGCCGAGGCGGTGAAAATACTTTACGATGACAGCCACGGCACCAAGACGGACGTGGCCTAAGGGGCGAAAGGAACGGGGTCAGGAACATGAACAGAATTTTGCGAGTGGCCTTTGGGGCCGGGCTGCTGTCGATTGTTGCGACGGGGCTTGAAGCCGCCGACATCATCGAAGGCCCAACGGGCGACTATTGCCGGGTCGTCGGCACGTCCAACCTGGTGCTGAACGACAACATCGTCGATCTCAAGCAGCAGGTGGTCAAGCTGATGGACGAGTCCGTCGCCGTCGCCAACAGCCCGGAATGGATCAATTCTTCCCGGCCGGCCTTCGTCTGGGCCTCGGAAGCCAAGGTCGCCTGCGGCATGGCCTATGGCTATCTGAAGACGAACTACAAGGACGAAGACACGCTCAACAAATGTGAGTGTTTCCACGATCGCATGGTCGAGTACATGCACTGACCGGATGGGCCGCGCCTGTTGGCCATCAGGATATCAGACAGATCAGTTTTGCGGGCGATCGCCGGAACGATCGCCTTGCTCAGCCTTGGTCTGTTTGCCACGCAAGCCGGCTGGGCCTTTGCCGTTTGCGTGCGCCGCATCTTCGTGCCCGGGCTACGATAGAAGAAATGCGCCGACTATCGCAGCGCCGGGCAGGCCAGACGGATCATGGCGCTGAGAGCCCGGCTTTTCGACGGCTAAATTAAACAACAAGACGGCACGGCAAGTCCGCCGTAACATGACTTGAAGACCAGACCGGGAAATACCCGGCGGCAGACGGGGGTGGAGCGATCATGGAAGCTGGCCGACAGGGCCGCCGTCCGCAGACATGGGCAATCGCCCTGGCGCTCGCCATGACATTGTCGGGCTGCCAGTCGAAAGGCGGCGTGTCCGAGGTGCTCGATCCGGCCGCGATTGCCGCGCCCGCCGGCCAGACTGGCGCCGCTGGTGCCGGTCCGGCCCAGGCGAGCCAGTCGCTCGGCACCGGTTCGACCAAAATCACGATGTTGCTGCCCTTGTCCGCTCCCGGGACGTCGGGGGAAAACGGCAGGAAGATGTTCGACGGCGCCAAGCTGGCGATGACCGATATCGGTAATGGATTGCTGACGCTGACGGTAGAGGACACGAAAGGCGACAGCGCACAGGCCGGCAAACTGGCGGTGCAGGCCATAACGACTGGATCCAAAGTCGTCATCGGCCCGACCGAACTGGCGGCGGCCCAGCATATTGCCACGCTGTCGGGATCGAAGCGGCCGCCGGTTCTGGCGCTTGCCGACAATTTCGCGGGCAGCGCCGGGGTTTACGCCGTGCGCCTCAGCGAAGCCGACAGCGCCGCAGCGGGTGCCGCGGGGCTCGCGGCGAAGGGCAGCAAGAAGTTCGTATTGCTTGTCGCGGAAGGCTCGAACGCCAGCGCCGTGGAGAAACGGGTGGCGAACGGCCTCAGCATCTATGGCGCGACGCTCGCGGTCACTGTGCCGTACTCGGCCGGCGACGGTGGCGCCAAGGCTGTCGACCAGATGGGCTCACTCGTGGACACTCCCGACGCGGTCATCGTTGCCAGCGGCGATGACAGCCCCGCGCCTGTGCTTGCCGCCCTCAAATCAAAGGGCATTCCAGGAAAGGCAATCTCAGTCGTCGGAACGGACCGATGGCTGGAGCACCCCATGGACCCGCTGTTCGAGGGAGCATACATCGCCACGCTCGATCCAAGCGAAACCGGACCGATCGCCGACCGCTTCAGGACGGCATACAACTACCCGGCCGACGTCAATGTGGCCTATGCCTATGATATGGTTGCCCTGACGGCAGGGATTGCCAGCGCGGTCGGACCTGATGGCTTCAGCAAACAGGTGCTCGAAAACCCGAACGGGTTTCGCGGATCGACAGGTTTGTTCCGTTTTCGCGCTGACGGCTCCAGCCAAAGGTCGATGCCATTCTATCGGATTCAAAAGGGTGCGCTCAAACTGGTTGCCAAATCGACGTCGGGTTTCTGACCGGCTGCCGGCGGGACCTTGCCCGAACGCCGCGCTGGCCTGATGGGCTGGCACGCCCGCCTGGTGACCGTGATCGGGGGCCTCGAGCTCGTGGTCGGAATTGTCCTGATCATGCAGGCCAGGGCCTTGCTTTCTCTCGACAGGCCCGTCCCTGCGCCGTCCCAGGAAATTGCCGACAAGCAAGCAAATCAGGCGGACGCGGCCATTCCCGACGGAAAATCGCAGGGACCGGCACGGCGGATTGCCGAGAGCCTAATCGCCCCGCCGCCGATCGATGCATCGGAAATCGAGCGGGTCGGGGCCCGGCCGCCGCTCGGAGAACTCGGCCTCGCCGTGCGCCCCAGGACACCCATGCCGAAAGACTGGCGCGAAACCCTGCTCTACCGTCCGATTGCAACGTCGTCGGCGACTTTCGAATCGATGGGATGGAAGGTGGTCATCAGCGGGACTCAGGACATCGACGTGGACCAGACCTGTTCGTTTCGCGACGAGGCCTGGCCCTGCGGCCAGCGGGCTCGCGCGGCCTTCAATGCCTGGCTGCGGGGGCGCGCGCTGAACTGTTTTCTGCCGCCGGATGTCGAGCGCTTCGCCATCGCCGCACCGTGCCGGCTGGGCAAGCAGGATGTCGGCGCCTGGCTCGTCGCCAATGGCTGGGCAATGGCGCTGCCAGGCGGCATCTATGGCAAGGCGGAAGCAATTGCCAGGAGTGCCGGGATGGGTGTCTTCGGGCCACCGCGATAGGCTGGAAGGAACTGTCCCGGTTGCCGAAGTCGCGCCTGGTGAAGACGCCATTCGGCCTTTTTTCATCAAATTGTACGGTTCGGCGAAACCGAAATTACGGCAGGCAGGCCTTATACCAGCCAATCTGACAGGAGATTGGCCCATGATCAGACCAATGGCGACCACCACTGCCCGGCCCTGGAAGCACGTGGCGCGGCTGACATTGCTGGGAACCGCCGGGAGCCTCGGCCTCTCCCTTGGCCTCAACTACCTGCTCCTATTCAGCGACGCGCTGACGCCGTTCGCGCGCAGCATGATCACCGCTGGGCTGCTGCCGGTGATCATCGGCCTGCCGCTTTTCGCGCTGATCGGCTGGAATCGGGTCGAAATCCGCCGCTACCAGCAGGAACTCAACAGGTCCGGGACGTATGACGGGCTGACGGGCTGCCTGAACGGTCCGGTTTTCACGTCGATGGTTGAACGACGGGCAGCCAGGCGATCGGGGCAAGGACCACGCTCCGGCGCCTTCCTGGTCATTCATCCGGAACACCTTCGGTCCATCAACATGCGCTTTGGCCTTGAATGGGGCGACGAGGCCTTGCGGCTCATCGTCTCGACCATACAGTCGTCGGTGCGCGAGGAGGACCTGATCGGGCGCATCGGGGCCTCGATGTTCGGGGTTTTCCTCTCGGGCGCGACCGAAGCGGAGGCCAAGGAGATCGGCGAGCGCATCCGCACGCGTATCGCGCAAGTCTATTTCGCACCAAAGGGAACCGAGGATGTCCTCACCATCAAGGTCGGCGGCGTGATGCTGGAGAACGAGATGGAATTCTCGGACATGTTCCGCTCCGCCGAAGGACACCTGTCCGACGCGCAGGACGAAGCCGGCTTCGAACTGACGCATCTCCACAGCTGACAGCCGGGCGCCAAAGCAGGCCAGTTCGGGGAACCGGGGAAACTGGTGCTGCGAGAGAGGATTGAACTCTCGACCTCTCCCTTACCAAGGGAGTGCTCTACCACTGAGCTACCGCAGCCGCTGATGGCGGGGCTTCTGCCATATCGAACCGGCAAGCGCAAGGCCAAGAACAACGCTTCTGTGAAAGGCTTTGCCGGATAGCTTTCCATGACATGGCGGCGCCACAATGTTGGCTATCCCTGAACGGCAGGTTTGGCCGGTCGCCGGCCGGGATAGGACGATGAGCGACAAGACGATTTCACCGAAAAAAGGCGGTACGGACCGCAAGGACCGGCTCGCCGAGCAGTTGCGCGCCAATCTGCAGAAACGCAAGGCGCAGTCGCGCTCGCGCCGCACGGGTGAGGCCGACCAGAGGCCGGACGGGCTCGGTTCAGCCAAGGAAATACGGAAAGATTAACTCAAATCAGCCACTCTTGGCCCGGATGCTTGGAAATCCTATTTCTTGAACCAAGCCGGCCGATGGTCTAGACGGGCCGATACTCAAACGATTGAACCGGCCTTTTTGGCCGAGAGGGACGTTCTCCAATGGATCGCATCAGAATTGTCGGGGGCAACAAGCTCTCCGGAAGCATTCCGATTTCGGGCGCGAAAAACGCCGCCTTGCCGCTGATGATCGCCTCGCTGTTGACCGACGACACGCTGACGCTGGAAAACGTGCCGCATCTGGCCGATGTCGAGCAGTTGATCCGCATCCTCGGCAATCACGGCGTCGACTATTCGGTCAACGGCCGCCGCGAGAAGCAGAATGAGGGCTATTCGCGCACCATCAACTTCTCCGCCCGCAACATCGTCGACACGACGGCGCCTTACGAGCTGGTGTCGAAGATGCGCGCTTCGTTCTGGGTGATCGGGCCGCTGCTGGCCCGCATGGGCGAGGCCAAGGTGTCGCTGCCCGGCGGTTGCGCCATCGGCACGCGCCCGGTCGACCTCTTCCTCGAGGGCCTGCAGGCGCTGGGCGCCGATCTCGACGTCGACACCGGCTATGTCATCGCCAAGACCAAGAATGGCCGCCTGATCGGCAACCGCTATGTGTTCCCCAAGGTCTCGGTCGGTGCCACCCATGTGCTGATGATGGCCGCCTCGCTGGCCAAGGGCGAAACGGTGCTGGAAAACGCCGCCTGCGAGCCCGAAATCGTTAACCTCGCCGAATGTCTCAACGCCATGGGCGCGAAAATTTCCGGCGCCGGCACCCCGACCATCACCATCGACGGCGTCGAATCGCTGTCGGGCGCGCGCGTGCGCGTCATCCCCGACCGCATCGAGACCGGCACCTATGCCATGGCCGTCGCCATGACCGGCGGCGATGTCGTGCTCGAAGGCGCGCGGCCGGAGCTGCTGCAGACCGCGCTCGACGTGATTTCGCAGACGGGCGCCGAGATCACCCAGACCAATTCCGGTATCCGCGTGAAGCGCAACGGCGCCGGCATTTCGCCGGTCGACGTGACGACAGCGCCCTTCCCGGCCTTCCCGACCGATCTGCAGGCGCAGTTCATGGGCCTGATGACCATGGCCAAGGGCAAATCGCGCATCACCGAGACGATCTTCGAGAACCGCTTCATGCACGTCCAGGAACTGGCCCGGCTCGGCGCCCACATCACGCTTTCGGGCCAGACGGCGATCGTCGACGGCGTGGCGAAGCTGAAAGGCGCGCCGGTCATGGCCACCGATCTTCGCGCTTCCGTCTCACTGGTCATCGCCGGCCTCGCCGCCGAAGGCGAGACCACGGTCAACCGCGTCTATCATCTCGACCGCGGCTTCGAGCGGCTGGAAGAAAAACTGTCCAACTGCGGCGCGGTGATCGAACGGATTTCCGCCTGACGATCGAACGGCGGCAGCTTCGGACGGAAACTGGCCCGTACGACCTTCATTGCCTTGCCGGCACCGCAAACCCGAGGCAATTGCCTCGGGCGCAAGTCGTGTCCCGGTTGCACCGGCGGGAAAGACCGCCTAACAGAGGGCTGAAACCAACCTTAGGTACAAATTCCGCATGGCCCTCAAGCTTATCGCGCTCGACGACCAGGATCTGAGCATCGTTTCGGCCCATGTCCAGGATGCCGTGATGAAGGTGTCGGACCTCGAATTCCTGCCTGCGGCCAAGCGTTTCGTGCTGACCATGAACCGTTTCGTCTGGGAGGCGAAGTCGGGCCTGTTTCGCCAGCACAATGAGCGGCGCCAGGCCGTGCTGCATTTCGACCGGGTGCTGGGCGCCAAGACCAACGGCATTGCCCGCGACAAACCGGCCGAGGTGCTGTCCCTGCTGGCGATCAGCTTCATCGAGATCAGCAAGCCTGCCGGAATCGTCGAACTGATCTTTTCGGGCGGCGGCACCATCATGCTCGATGTCGAATGCATCGAGGCCCGCCTTGCCGACATAGGCGGCGCGTGGGAAGCCACGTCGCGACCCATCCACAAGGCTTGAGCGTCCCATGGCCATCACGCTTCGCCAGTCCGACGCCGATTTCGAGCAGCGCTTTGCCGCTTTCCTGACAACCAAGCGGGAAGTGTCCGAGGACGTCGACGCAGCGGTCCGCCAGATCATCGCGCGTGTGCGCGCCGAAGGTGACGCGGCGCTGATCGACTACACGCAGCGGTTCGACCGGGCCGATCTGACCAGCCTCGGCATTGCCGTGTCGAAGCAGGACATTGCAGCCGCCTACGAGACGGCCGACCCAAAGGCGATCGAAGCGCTGGAATTCGCGCGCGATCGTATCCGCTCCCATCACGAGCGGCAGCGGCCGAAGGACGATCGCTACACGGATGCCGCCGGCGTCGAGCTCGGCTGGCGCTGGACGGCGATTGGAGCCGTCGGGCTCTACGTGCCGGGCGGCACGGCGAGCTATCCAAGCTCGGTGCTGATGAACGCCGTGCCGGCCAAGGTGGCCGGCGTCGAGCGCGTCGTCATGGTCGTGCCGGCACCGGGCGGCATCATCAATCCGCTGGTGCTGGTGGCGGCCGACATATCAGGCGTGACCGAAATCTACCGCGTCGGCGGCGCGCACGCGATCGCCGCCCTTGCCTATGGCACCGAGACCATAAGGCCGGTTGCCAAGATCGTCGGACCGGGCAATGCCTATGTCGCGGCGGCCAAGCGCCAGGTGTTCGGCACGGTCGGCATCGACATGATCGCCGGCCCCTCGGAAGTGCTTGTCGTGGCCGACGGCAGCAACAATGCGGACTGGATCGCAGCCGATCTGCTCGCCCAGGCCGAACACGACGTGTCGGCGCAATCGATCCTGATCACCGACGATCCGGCCTTCGGCCAGGCGGTCGAACAGGCGGTCGAACGGCAATTGCCGAGCCTGCCGCGCGGCGAGACGGCCGCGGCCAGCTGGCGCGATTTCGGCGCGGTGATCGAGGTTGCGACCATCGAGGCGGCGCTGCCGCTGGTCGACCGCATCGCCGCCGAACATGTCGAACTGGCCATCGACGATGCCGAAGGTTTCCTGTCGCGGATGCGCAATGCCGGCGCCGTCTTTCTCGGCCGCCACACGCCGGAGGCCATCGGCGACTATGTCGGCGGCTCCAACCACGTGTTGCCGACGGCACGCTCGGCACGCTTCTCGTCGGGACTGTCGGTGCTCGATTTCGTCAAGCGCACCTCGATCCTGAAACTCGGGCCGGAGCAATTGCGCCTGCTGGCGCCGGCGGCGATCGCGCTCGCCAAGGCGGAAGGGCTCGACGCACATGGCCGCTCCGTCGCTATCCGGCTGAACATGTAGGCCGGGATGACGGGCTCCGATCAAACCCGCGCAAAACTGATCGATGTCGAACTCGATGAATCGATCGGCCGTTCGACGCCCGATGTCGAGCATGAGCGGGCGGTGGCGATCTTCGATTTGATCGAGGAGAACAGCTTTCAGCCCGTCAACGACGCCGGCGCCGGTCCCTACCGGCTGAAACTGTCGCTGGCCGAGCAGCGTCTGGTCTTCGCCGTGACGCGCGAGGACGGCACCGCGGTGGTCACCCACATCCTGTCGCTGACGCCGCTCAGGCGCATCGTCAAGGATTACTACATGATCTGCGAGAGCTATTACGACGCCATCCGGTCCTCGACGCCAAGCCATATCGAGGCCATAGACATGGGCCGGCGCGGTTTGCACAATGAAGGTTCGCAGACGCTGATGGACCGGCTCTCCGGCAAGATCGACATCGACTTCGACACGGCGCGCCGGCTGTTCACGCTGGTCTGCGTGCTGCACTGGCGGGGCTAGCCCTGGTACCCGGCGCCCTGCCCCGCTCGATCCTGTTCGTGTGCGGCATGAATGCCGTGCGCTCGCCGATGGCCGAGCAGCTGGCGCGCCGGATGCTGCCGGCCACCATTTTCGTCGCCTCGGCCGGCGTGCGCGCCGGCGAGCGGGACCCCTTCGTCGATGCCGTGCTGGCGGAGGAGGGCCTGTCGCTGGGCGAGCGTCACCCCAGGACGCTGGACGACCTCGAGGACGACTATTTCGACCTGATCGTCACGCTGGCGCCGGAGGCGCATCATGCCGCGCTGGAGCTCACCCGCTCGCTCGCCGTCGAGGTCGAATACTGGCCGACACAGGACCCGACCAATGCCGCCGGCACGCGCGAGCAGATCATGGCGGCCTACCGCGACGTGCGCGAGCGGCTGAAGGCGCGCATAAGCCGTCGTTTTTTGGCTTCAGAAGCAGAAAACGCGACGGATTAAGCGTGTTCACAAGCGGACGATTATCATATAGGTTCCGCCGAAATTCCGGCTAGAGTCGGATGATTTCAGGTCTGTTCGACCTGAAATCTGAATCCGGCTCTAAACCAAGAAGTAGAGCATGATGTCGTCCGAAAGCCGCTCCACACTTTTCGGCATCATGCTCTAAGCGCTGGAACTGCCATCCAAGCAAAGGTATCGAATGCCGAAGGAAGAAGTCCTCGAGTTTCCGGGTGTCGTGACGGAATTGTTGCCGAACGCGATGTTCCGGGTGAAGCTCGAAAACGAACACGAGATCATCGCCCATACGGCCGGCCGCATGCGCAAGAACCGCATCCGCGTGCTGACCGGCGACAAGGTTCTGGTCGAGATGACGCCATACGACCTGACCAAGGGCCGCATCACCTACCGCTTCAAGTAAGATCGAGCCCGACTGGTCCGCGATGAGCATTTTGCAGAAGCTGGTGCTTGCCTCGGGTTCGCCGCGCCGCATCGAACTGTTGCAGCAGGCCGGCATCGAGCCGGACCGCATCCTGCCGGCCGATATCGACGAAACGCCGCTGCGTGCCGAGCATCCGCGCTCGCTGGCCAAGCGGCTGTCGAAGGAAAAGGCCGAGAAGGCGTTCGCGTCGCTGAAGACCGAGACGGATTATGCGCCAGGCTTCGTGCTGGCCGCCGACACGGTGGTCGCGGTCGGCCGGCGCATCCTGCCCAAAGCCGAGACGCTTGACGATGCCGCCAACTGCCTCGGGCTGCTGTCCGGCCGCTCGCACCGGGTCTATTCCGGCATCTGCCTGATCACGCCGGGCGGCAAGCTGCGCCAGCGGCTGGTCGAGACGCGGGTGCGTTTCAAGCGGCTGCCGCGCGAAGAAATCGAAGCCTATGTCGCCTCGGGCGAATGGCGCGGCAAGGCCGGCGGCTATGCCGTCCAGGGCCTCGCCGGCTCGTTCGTCGTCAAGCTCGTCGGCTCCTACACCAACATTGTCGGCCTGCCGCTCTATGAGACGGTGGCGTTGCTGTCGGGCGAAGGCTTCAAGATCCATCAGAATTGGCTGACCGCACGGCCATGAATTCCGACTCCAAAGTCACGCCGCTGCGCCCAAAGCGCCCCTGCCCCGAATGCGGCAAACCGTCGGCGCGCGACACGTTTCCGTTCTGCTCGACGCGCTGCAAGGACATCGACCTCAACCGCTGGCTGAAGGGCGCCTACGTCATCAAGGCCCGCGACGACGAGGAAGAACCCGACGCCGACGAGCCCAAGTAAGACTGAGATCGCCCGTCAGGCGGCCTCGGTCTTGCGGCTCACGCGCGCCCAGGCCGGCAGCCAGTCGCCGTGAGCGGCCAGGAGATCATCGACCAGTGACCAGATCTGGTCGAGGTCGAGTTCGGCCGCCGTGTGCGGATCCATCATTGCCGCATGGTAGATGTGCTCGCGGTTCTCGCTCATCAGCGCCCGCACCGTCAGTTCCTGGACATTGATGTTGGTGCGGATCAGCGCCGTCAATTGCGGCGGCAGGTCGCCTATATAGGTCGGCTGGATGCCGGAGGCATCGACCAGGCAGGGCACTTCGGCAGCGCAGTCGCGGGGCAGCGAGGTGATGCAGCCATTGTTGCGGACATTGCCGTAGATCACCGACGGCTCGCCGGTCCAGACCGAATTCATGATCGAAGAGGCATACTCCCTGGACTCCTCGACCTCGATGCGCTGGGCCGAGCGGTAGGCCTGCGCCTGGTCTTTCCAGCGTTCGATCTGCTCGATGCAGCGCTTGGGGTATTCGTCGAGCGGGATGCCGTATTTTTCGATCAGATCGGGGCGGCCCTCCTTGATGAAATAGGGCGTGTATTCGGCGAAATGCTCCGAGCTCTCGGTGACGAAATAGCCGAGCCTGGTCAGCATCTCGTAGCGCACCTTGTTGGGGCAGCGCGGATTCCAGCCCGGCTTGGGCGCGCGGCCTTCGCGATAGGCGCGCACGAGATCCGGATAGAGGTCGCGGTAGGAGCCGTCGGGCTGGCGGTGCTCGAATTTCAGGTAGAAGGCCATGTGGTTGATGCCGGCCGACCGGTAGCGGATCTCGTCATAAGGCAGGGAGAGGTCGTGAGCGAGTTCCATCGCCGTGCCCTGCACCGAGTGACAGAGCCCGACCTGCTTGATTTCGGGGTATTTCTCCGAAATCGCCCAGGTGTTGATCGCCATCGGATTGACGTATTGCAGCATGATCGCTTCGGGGCAGACGGCGAGCATGTCCTCGCAGATCTTCCACAGATGCGGCACGGTCCTCAGGCCGCGCATGATGCCGCCGACGCCGAGCGTGTCGGCGATCGTCTGGCGCAGGCCATATTTCTTCGGTACTTCGAAATCGGTGACGGTGCAGGGCTCGTAGCCGCCGATCTGGAAGGCGACGACGACGAAATCGGCCCCGGCAAGTGCCTTGCGCTGGTCGGAATAGGTCTCGGCCTTGGCCTTGACGCCGAGCGTCGCGATCAACTTGTTGACGACGATGGCGCTCTCTTCCAGCCGCTGCGGGTTGATGTCCATCAGCGCGATCGTCGCGCCGGAGAGTGCCGGCCGCTGCAGCACGTCGCCGACGATGTTCTTCATGAACACGGTCGAGCCGGCGCCGATGAAAGTGATCCTGGGTTGTCTTGCCACGTTAACCTCCGGCATATGTTCAAGCCACTTCGAAAGCGGCTCGGACGAGCCGTTCGGTGTAGGCGGTCTTGGGATTGGTGAGGACCTCGTCGACGGGTCCCTGCTCGACGATCTTGCCGTGCTGCATGACGATGACGCGATGGCACAGCGCGCGCACCACCTTGAGATCGTGCGAGATAAAGAGGTAGCTGAGGCCGCGCTCGTCCTGCAGCTTGCGTAGCAAGTCGATGATCTGCGCCTGGACGGAGAGGTCGAGTGCGGATGTCGGCTCGTCGAGCAGGATGAATTCGGGCTCGAGCGCGATGGCGCGGGCGATCGCGACGCGCTGACGCTGGCCGCCGGAGAACTCATGGGGAAAGCGCGACAGGATATCGCCCGGCATGCCGGCGCTGATCAGCGCCTCGCGCACCCGGTCGACCCGCTCGGCCCGCGTCGCGCCGATGCTGTTGACGATCAGCCCTTCCTCGATGATCTGGCCAATCGTCATGCGCGGGTTGAGCGAAGAGAACGGATCCTGGAAGACGATCTGCATGCGCGAGCGAAACGGCCGCATCTCGTTGCGCGACAGGCCGTGGATCGGCTGACCGTCGAAACGGATTTCGCCGCGCTTGGCGTCGGCCAGCTTGAGCAGGGCGAGACCGAAGGTGGTCTTGCCGGAACCGGACTCGCCGACCAGCCCCAGCGTCTCGTGGCGGCAAAGCCTGAGGCCGAGATCGTCGACGGCGACCAGTTCGCGCCAGTCCGGCTTCAGGAAACTGCCGTGGCGCAGCATGAAACAGACGCGCACGTCATTCGCCTCGAGAATGGCGCCGCTGCCCCCAGGAAGCGGTTGCGGACGCCCGCGCGGCTCCGAGGCGAGCAAGCGCTGCGTGTACGGATGCTGCGGGTTTGCAAACAGCCGCTCGGTGACGTTGTGCTCGCACATTGCGCCGTGCTGCATGACATAGACGTAGTCGGAGAATTTGCGCACCACGGTGAGATCGTGGGTGATCAGGATCACCGCCATCCGCAACTCTTTCTGCAGATTGCGGATCAGGTTGAGGATCTGCGCCTGGACCGTGACGTCGAGCGCGGTGGTCGGCTCGTCGGCGATCAACACGTCAGGATTGTTGGCCAGCGCCATGGCGATCATCACGCGCTGGCGCTGTCCGCCCGAAAGCTGGTGCGGATATTGCTTGAGCCGCGCTTCCGGCTCGGGGATCTGGACGTGCCGCAGCAATTCGAGCGCGCGCGCCCAGGCTTGCCTGCGGCCCACCTTGCGGTGCACCCGGATCGCCTCGACGATCTGGCTGCCGACCGTATAGATCGGGTTGAGCGAACTCATCGGCTCCTGGAAGATCATCGAGATGCGGTTGCCGCGCAGCTTGCGACGTTCGCTCTCGGGGAATTTCAGGATGTTCTGGCCGTCGTAACAGATGCTCGATCTCGGCGACACGGTGGCGCGCCGCGACAGCAGTCCCATGACGGCGCGCGCGGTCACCGACTTGCCTGAACCGGACTCGCCGACGATGGCGATCGTCTCGCCGCGATAGAGCTGGAATGAGACATCCTTGACGGCGTCGACGACGCCATGTTCGACCTTGAAGGCGACCTCGATGTTGCGGGCATCGATGATCGGCTGGTCCTGGCGCCCGTCATGGTCATGACGAACGACGGGCGCAAAGGGCTGGGCGAGTACGACGGTCATCCCGGCCACCTCAATACGGATCGACGGCGTCGCGCAGCCCGTCGCCCAACGCGTTGAAAGCAAAGACGGTGGCGAGCACGAAACCGACCGGCGACAGGATCCAGGGATAGGTGCCGATGACGGAATAGGTCGCGGTATCCTGCAGCATCAGGCCCCACGAAATCAGCGGCGGCTTGACCGCAAAGCCGAGGAAGCCGAGGAAGCATTCGAGCAGCACCACCGTCGGGATGGCCAAGGTGACGGCGACGATCACGTGGCTCATCACGTTGGGCAAGATGTGCTGCAGGATGATGCGCCGGTCGGTGGCGCCGACCGCCATGGCGGCGCGCACATACTCGATGCGCGCCAGCGCCAGCGTCTTGCCGCGCACCTCGCGCGACATCTGCGCCCAGCCCAGGGCCGACATGACGATGATGACAAAGGCGAGGAAGACGTTGGTCGGCGCGGTGACCGGGATCAGCGTCGTGAGCGCCAGATAGAGCGGCAGCTGCGGGAAGGCGAGCACCAGTTCGACGAAACGCTGCATCCAGACGTCGAACCGGCCGCCGAAATAGCCGGAAACCATGCCGACGGTGGTGCCAATGACGGTTATGATGAAGACGACGGTCAGCGCGATCATCAGGGAGACGCGCGAGCCGTGGATGGCGCGCGACAGCACATCACGGCCGAACTTGTCGGTGCCCAGGAAATGCACCGGCTGGCCGTCCGTCGAGGCGAAGAAATGCCGGTCCGCCGGGATCAGCCCGAAGAGCTTGTAGGGCGCGCCCTCGACAAAGAAGCCAAGCAGCCTCGGATGGTCGTAGTCGGGGCCGACGACGGGCTGGAAGGTGACCGGATCGAGGTCGGCCGAATCGGCCAATGCATAGACCCGCGGCCGAGCGGTGAAGTTGCCGTCCTTGTCGTGGAAGGAAGGCAGCTGCGGCGGGGCGAAGCCGACATCGGTCGCCTTCGGGTCCATCGGCGCCAGGAATTCGGCGAACACGGCCATGACCAGGAGCAGCACGACGAGCCAAAGCCCGGCCATTCCGGTCCAGGAGCGCTTCAGCCGGCGCCAGACGAGCGCGAGATAGCTCTCATTGCCGCGCGCCGGTTTGGCGACGATGGGTGTGTCGGCCGGCAGCGGTGGGGGTGACGGATCGCGGGCCAGCATCTAGCTCTCTCCGTATTGGCGGATGCGCGGGTCGAGCAGGACGAGCAGCATGTCGGCGATGATGTTGCCGACGATCAGTGTCGCCGCCAGCACCATCATGAAGGTTGCGGTGACATAGACATCGCCGACCGCCATCGAGCCGACAACCGCCGGGCCGACGGTCGGCAGCGCGAAGATGATCGCCGTCTCGATCTCGCCGGTGAGCATGTAAGGCAGCACCACGCCTTGGTACATGACGAGCGGATGCAGCGCATTTGGCACGGCGTGACGCATGACGACGGCGCTGCCGGTCAGGCCCTTGGCTCTCGCGGTCTCGACATATTGCGCGTTGAGCGTATCCAGCAGATTGCCGCGCATGACGCGCATATTGTAGGCGAGCCCGCCGAAAGTGGCGATCGCCACCACCGGCCAGACATGCTTGACGAGGTCGGCGAACTTCGCCCACGACCATGGCGCACCGCCATATTGCGGCGAGAAGAACGAGCCGATTTCCGAGACGTTGAACTGGAAGACCAGCAGATAGACGATGATCAGCGCCATCAGGAAACGCGGCACGGTCATGCCGAGGAAGGAGATGGCCGACAGTGTCGAGTCGATCCAGGTGTACTGCCTTGTCGCCGCCCATATGCCGAAGGTGATGCCCAGCACCGAAGCGAGCAAATGGCAGACCAGCGCCAGGAGCAGCGTCCGCGGCAAGCGCTCGCCGACCACATCGGCCACCGGCTTGTTGTAATAGAGGCTGTAGCCGAAATCGCCGCGGGTAACGATGCCGCCGATCCAGTTGAGATACTGGACGGGCAGCGGCTTATCGAGGCCGTGTTCGACACGATAGGCCTGGGCCTGCGCATCGGCCTCGGCGAAGGAGGCGCCGCCCTGGTTGATCAGCTGCGAGCGGATGTAGTCGGCGTAGTCACYAGGTGGCGCCTGGATGATGGCGAAGGTGACGAGGCTCAGGATCGCGAGGACCGGTATCGCCGACGCTATGCGCATAGCCAAGAATCGCAGCATGGACGGTCGGCTTCCTCATTTCGCCGGACGCTCCCGTTGAGGGTCGTTCGGAGGGTTGGTCTGTCCCGGCCGCGCCAGCGGCGCGGCCGGGTCTCTCTTGGTCAGGGGAGGTAAACTTACATCGGGCCCTTGTCTCCGGGTTTGCCGGGAAGCTCTTGCGGGAACAATTCGTATTTCGCCTGCTTGTCAGCCGCGACGAAGACCCGTTCGCGCACGATCGAATCCTCGGCCCAGTTGAACATGAAGATCGGCGTGCCCTGCGGAATGTTCGAGAAGCGCTTGTTGACGATCAGTGCGCCGGGATATTCCGTCAGGCCGACATTGTAGACATGTTCGGTCGAGATCTTCTGGAACTCCTTCATCAGGCTGGCGCGTTTGTCGTTGTCCTCCGACGCGACGAACTTGTTGACGATATCGACCAGGTCCTTTTCGAAAGGCATCAGGTCGACCTCGCCGCTTTCAGGCGCGCGGTGGTTCCAGCTGGTCTTCGGGCCGACGGGCGCGAGCTGCTCGGTGTTCTGCACGACCGAGGTCAGTTCCTGGTCGTTGCGCCGGATCAGCCAGTCGAAGCGGCCCGAATATTGCGAGGCATCGCGCTGGGTGCCGTTGAGGCCGTTGAGCACGACCCGAAGCCCGAGCTTCTCCATCTGGGCGACGACGCCTTCGGCAAGGCTCTTGTCGGTGCCGTAGTCGTTGTTGACCAGCATGACGATCTCGACGTTCTTGCCGCCGGCGGTGCCGGCCGGGAAGTTCACGAAACCGTCGCCGTCGGTATCCTTGAGGCCGGCCTTTGCGAGTTCAGCCTTGGCGCCCGCGAGGTCGAACGGATAGTAGACGGTCGACTTGCGGTCATAGAAGCTGGTGCCCGAGGAGAAACCGCCGGGATAGATGGCGGTGAACGGCCCCTTGACCAGGGAGTCGCCCAGCGCCTTGCGGTCCAGCGCCATGGTGACGGCCTTGCGGAAATCCTCGTTGCGGTTCAGTTCGCGGACGGCCTGGCTGCGCTCGTCCGGATTGCCCCAGCCATTGGCGGAGAAATTCATGCGCAGATTGTAGCCGATGAGGCGTGGACCGAAGGCGAGCCGTGCCGGTGCGTTCGCTTCAGCGGCGCGCTTCAGCGAGGCGACGAAGTTTTCCGGCTGCTCGAGGTTGGAGAAGTCACCGGAGCCGGCAACCGCCTGGACGTCGCGGTCGGCCCAGGTCGACAGCTTGTACTGCAGCTCGTTGAGGTAAGGCAGCTGATTGCCCTTCTCGTCGACCTTCCAATAGTAGGGATTGCGGCGCATCACGATGATGTCGTCCGGCCGATATTCGACCGGTACCCAGGCGCCCATCACCGGCATGTTCATATATTCCGGCGGGAAGGCGTTCTTGAACTGGTCGTAGGTGTTCTTCGAGTATTTGGGATGCTGCGGTTTCAATATGTGCGCCGGGCCGGGGCAGAACGTGCCGTAGGCCATGGCGTAGAGATACTGTTTCGGGAAGGCGTCCTTGAAGGTCCACTCGACGGTGTAGTCGTCGATCTTCTTCAGCGTCGTGCCGACGCCGAAGGTTTCCGGTGTGGCGCCATTGAGCGGCGAGACGTTCGGGTCGACCACCTCGTCATCCCAGTAGAACATGACGTCGTCGGCGTTGAAGGCCACGCCATCGGACCATTTTGCGCCTTCGACAAGATGCATGGTCAGCTTGTGACCGTCCTTCGACCAGTCCCAGCTTTTGGCGAGGTTCGGCAGCGGCTCGGTGTCCTTGGCCTCGACCTGGAACAGCGGCGCCGTGCGCGTCAGGCATTCGGAGAGGCCGATATCGATGCCGCCCCAGCCTTGCGTCTGGCCGGCGCCATAATTCCAGCCCTCGGGACGGCCGCCGATGACATGGCGCATGGTGTCGCCATAGACGCCGACACCGTCAGGCATGTTGGCCGTCTTGAAGACCAGCGGCTCCTTCGGCAACCTGTCCTTCACCGGCGGCAGCTTGCCGGTCTTGACGTATTTTTCAGTCACCCAATCCGGCTCGTGATATTCGGGCAGGGCCTTGAACTCCAGGATGGAGTCACGCGCCACGTATTTGATCTTGCCCTCGGCCGGAAAGGTCGCCGGCACCGGCGGGACTGTCGGCTCTGAAGCGCAAGCGTTGAGTGCCGGAACGGAGACGCTCAGCGCCAGTCCGGCGGCAATGCCAATGCTGCGTAGGTTTCTCATAATCTCCTCCCTCATGTTCAGACGTTTTCTGCTGCTCGTCTTCTGCGCGGAATGCTGACTGCGGTGGACCTGCCTCCCGTGGATCCGCCGCACCGGGGCTTTTCAACCGGCCTGTTTGAGCGCGGCTTTCTCGGCGCGCAATTCCTCGATCGAACGCACGTTTCGCCGTGCGGCGCCCGCCCATTCGCGGGTCTTGACCGCGGATTTCGACAGCCGCTCCCTGGCGGCCGGAACCGCATGCGCATATTGCGGCAGCCATTGAGCCTGGGCGACGACCATTTCGTCCACCATCTGCCAGACTTCCTCCGGCGTCGACACCGCACCGACCAGCGGGTCATGCAGCACGGCCAGTTTCAAGAGATCGATGTCGCCCGATACCGCGGCATGGACCGACATGCGCTGGACGTTGATCGAGGCCATGCAGGTGGCCGCGCAGGCTTCCGGCAGCGTGATGCCGGCAGCCATGTTGATGCCGAAACGGTCGACAAAGCCGGGCGATTCGATGATGGCGTCCTGCGGCAAATTGGTGATCACGCCATTGTTCCTGACGTTGAAGTGGCCGCGATAGACGCGGTTGGTCTCCAGCGCCTCGAGAATATGACTGGCATGTTCGTTGGAGCGATTGGCCGGATCGATCGGTTTCGACGCCGCTTCGAGGAATTGCGGATATTCCGTCTCGAACCAGTTGCGGGTTTCGGTGGAGTAGCGGAGATAGCCGCCGGTCTCGCCATGGATCCAGTCAGACATATCGATCCAGCGGGTGATCTCGTCTGGCCGCTTGCGATACCAGGGCAGATATTCGGAGAGATGACCGTTGCTCTCGGTCGAATAGACGCCGAAGCGCTTCAAGACATCGATGCGCAGCTTTTCCTGCTGGGAATAGACCGGATGCGCCTCGAAGGCTGCAACCAGTTCATCCTTGCCGATCTTGCGGCCGTTCAGCCGCAGATCGATGAACCAGGTCTGGTGGTTGATGCCGGAACAGACATAATCGAGCTCGTGCCTGGACTTCGCACCCAGCACCTCGGCGATCTGCTCGGCGCCGTGCTGGACGCCGTGGCAGAGGCCGACCGTGTCGACCTTGCCATACTCGATCGCCGCCCAGGTGTTCATGGCCATAGGGTTGGCGTAGTTGAGGAATTTGGCCCCCGTCGCGGCGACCTCGCGTATGTCCTTGCAGAAGTCGAGGATCACCGGGATGTTGCGCTGGCCATAGAGGATGCCGCCGGCGCAGATCGTATCGCCGACGCACTGGTCGATGCCATATTTCAGCGGAATACGGATGTCGTCGGCGTAGGCCTCCAGGCCGCCGACCCGCACGCAGCTGATGATATAGCGCGCGCCTTCGAGCGCCTTGCGGCGATCGGTTGTCGCCGTCACCCGGGTTGGCAACCCGTTCGCCTCGACGACCTTGTCGAGGATAGCCTTGATCATCCCGAGATTGTGCTCGCTGAGGTCGGTCAGCGCGAATTCGATACCCCTGAATTCGGGTACGCACAGGATGTCGGTGAACAGTTTCTTGGTGAATCCGACGCTGCCGGCGCCGATGATAGCGATTTTGAAACTCATCAGCTGCACCTCATCCTATTCCAATGACAGGTCGGGAATGACAGGGATGGGTTGCAGCCGCATGCCGTGGCATGTGTGCACGACAAGCCGGATTCCGGCCTGCCAACCTCCCTGTCCGCTCCTCGCCTGCGGATCTCTCTCGCTTTTCGAGGGGGAGTATGCCCTTATTCACGAGCGCGACCAGAGAAGGATTATGCTTTCAAGGGTAATTTTGTGCTACGAGATTTGATCGCCAACGGACAGTCGATGCGCACGATCTCGCTGCCGCGCGGCCGGCAGCGCCTGCATGCCATGCCGACAAGCACCGGCTACGAGGTGCGCGAGGACGAGATCTATGACTGGGACGGGCGCAGGCGCGGCCAGACGCCGTTCACCGTGCTCCAGCACACGATCAGCGGCACCGGCCGGCTGCGCTACGAGAACCGCAACTACCGCCTGCAAGAGAATGACACGCTGCTGGTGCTGGTGCCGCACAACCACCGCTACTGGCTGGCGAGCGACGAGCGCTGGGAATATTTCTGGATCTCGATGAACGGCGAGGAGGCGCTGCGCATCCACAAGTCGATCCTCAGCATCTCCGGTCCGGTGTTCCGGCTGCAGCCGGCGACAATCGATCATCTTGCCGATTGCAGCCTGCGCCTCATCAAGGGGGCGGCCTCACCGGGTGCCGCGTCCGCTATCGCCTACGAGGCGGCGATGGCGCTCTACGACGATGTCTTCGGCTCGCATGCCTTTGCCGAGAAACTCAGCGCCATGCAGCCGGTCATCGATCATATCAACGCCAATCTCGACAAGCCGCTGCCGGTTGCGGACCTCGTCCAGATCAGTGGCCTCAGCCGGGCCCATTTCTCGCGCTGCTTCGCCGAGAGCGAAGGTCTGCCGCCCGCCGAGTTCGTGCTGCAGCAGCGCCTACAGCGGGCGGCGAAGCTGTTGACCAAGGCGGACTTCCTGCCGGTGAAGGAAGTCGCCATCCTGTGCGGCTTCGAGGATGCGAACTATTTTTCGAAGGTCTTCCGCCGCCTCTACGGCACCACGCCCAGCCAGTTCCGCACCACCGGCATGTATGCCAGTCTGCGAACCCCGCCCAGGGGCGGCGTCAGGGTGTCTGATAACGAGACCTGACGCCGCTTCGGGCCTGCATTGTCAGGCCGCGTGCAGGCTGCCGCCATCCAGCCACTCGAGATCATCAGGCGAAAGCGCGATGTCCAGCGCCCGCAGGCTGTCTTCCAACTCGCCCAGCGTGCGCGGCCCGATCAGCGGAACCGACGGGAAAGGCTGGTTGAGCACATAGGCCAGGGCAACGTGGATCGGGCTCTTGCGGAGTCGAGCGGCGAGCTCGATGGCGCGGTCGCGGCGGCCGAAATTGCGCTCCGAATACCAGACCCGCACCAGTTCCTCGCTGTCGCGCCGGTCGCGCCCGGCGCGGTCGGTGAAGAAGCCGCGTCCCTGGCTCGACCAGGCGAAATTCGGCATCTGCCTGGATGTCAGCCAGGCCTTCCAGTCGTCGGTGGACGAAGCCACACAACCCGCCCAGATCGGCTCCAGCATTTCGGCCAGCGAAAAATTGTTGGAGAGCGCGCCGGGCTTCTGCTTGCCGGTGCGCTCGGCATAGGCAATCGCCTCGTCCATGCGCTGCATCGTCCAGTTCGAGCCGCCGAACGGGCCGCGGATGCGGCCTGCCTTCACCTCACGGTCCATGGCATCGACGAACTCGCCGACCGGCACGTCCGGATTGTCGCGGTGCATGAAATAGACGTCGACATGGTCGGTCTGCAGGCGGTCGAGCGATTGGGCAAGCTGCTTGCCGATCACGTCGGGATAGCAGAGCGGCGAATGCGCGCCCTTGGCGATGATGACCGACTGCTCGCGCACGCCGCGGTTCTGCAACCACTGGCCAAGCAGCGTCTCGGTGTAGCCGCCACCGTAGACATAGCCGGTGTCGAACAGATTGCCGCCGGCCTCGAAGAAGGCATCGAGCAGGATCGAGCCAGAGGAGAAGGTGCGGAAATCCTCGAAGCCGAGCGCCACCACCGATGCCGGCTTCGCCAGGCCCGGAATGGCGCGCTTGCCGATCGCCGTTCCGCCAGACCGCAGAGGCCGGCCGGAGATGGTGCCGGTGCGCAGCGGGGCCTTTTCGATCTCATATTCCAGCCCGACGGCAGCGCGCCATCCGTCAAGCACGCGCAAGGTGCCGAGACTGTCGGCCCAATCCATGCCCGGCCAGGCGAATTCCTGCCGTCCGGCGAGGATCGCCTCGCCGGCGCCGTCGACCTCGAATGAATAGACATGGCGTTTTTCGTCGACGCTGATTGTCTCGCGCGAACCGTCGGCGCCGATCACATCGATCCGGCCGAGGCCGACATCGCGATTTCCCCCGGCGAACCAGAAGTCCGGCACTTCGATGCGGCCCTTGGTGCCGAGGACGCGCAGCACATTGTCCTGGTTCAGCGAGATGCTGCAGGAGACTTCGGCGACGATGCCGCCGGCAAAGTGCAGCAGCGCCGAGGCCCATTCGTCGACGCCGGACTGGCCAAGGTGGGCTGTACCAACCACCTTGTCGGGCTCGGCAAAGGGGAGGCCAACTGCCGCCCCGGCAATCAGCCGCGCCATCGAGACGGTATAGCCGCCGACGTCCAGTATGCCGCCGCCGGCGGAATCGTTGGCGTAGAGCCGGTGCTGCGGCATGAAGCCCGGCATGGCAAAGCCGAAGCTCGACTTGATCATCCGGACCTCGCCGATGACGCCGGACTTGATCAATTCCACCAGCTTCAACGTCTGCGGGTGCAGCCGGTACATGAAGGCTTCGCCGAGAAAGGTGCCGGCCTTGCGCGCGGCATGGAACATGGCGTCGGCCTCGAAGGCGGTCAGCGCCAGCGGCTTTTCGCACAGCACATGCTTGCCCGCTTCCGCCGCCCGGATCGCCCATTGCGCATGGCCGGGATGCGGGATCGCGATGTAGACGGCATCGATGTCGGGATCGGCAAGCAGCGCTTCATAGCCGTCGACGATGCGGGCGCCGGGAAATTTCTCGGCGAGGCCCGGCTTGGCGGGATCGCGTGCGCCGATGGCGACCAGTTTTCCGGTGCGCGAAGCGGCCACGCCGCCGGCGAAGGCCTGGGCGATGCTGCCCGGGCCGAGAATGCCCCAGCGAATGGGCATGGTTGCGGTCATTGTCATTCTCCTTGAAGGCTGGGAGGGGGCGGCCGGTCAGCGCAGCCGCAGCCCTTTTTCGTCGAACAGGTAGGATTTGCGGATGGAAACGGTGACCTCTGCGGTGGTGGGAACCTTCGCCGCGTCGCGCTGGATCACCACGTCTTCGCCATGGGCCGTTCGGGCGTAGAGAAAGCTCGTGCCGCCCAGGTGCTCGACCACGTCGATGGCAACGACAAGGTCGGTGTCACCCTCCCCGGCGCCGCCGAAATGCTCGGGCCGCACGCCGACGATGACCTTGCTGCCCGCATCGGGCGCGGCGCCTGTCAAAGGCTGGGTGATACGGGTCTTCTCCTCGCCCGCCAGCTCGACCACGACCCCACGCGCATCGTGCCCGACAACATGTGCCTTGATGAAGTTCATCTTCGGCGAGCCGACAAAGCCGGCCACGAACAGATTGTCGGGATCGTCATAGAGATCGAGCGGCCGGCCGATCTGTTCGATATGGCCGGCGCGCAGCACGACGATGCGGTCGGCGAGCGTCATCGCCTCGGTCTGGTCGTGCGTGACGTAGATCATGGTCGCGCCGAGTTCCTTGTGCAGGCGCGAGATCTCGACCCGCATCTGGACGCGCAGTTCGGCATCGAGATTGGAGAGCGGCTCGTCGAACAGGAACACTTGCGGCTCGCGCACGATGGCGCGGCCGATGGCGACGCGCTGGCGCTGGCCGCCGGAGAGTTTCTTCGGGCGCCGGTCCATCAATTCGCTGATGCGCAGGATCTCGGCCGCACGCTTCACCCGCCGGTCGGTGTCGGCCTTGGGGTTGCCGGTCATGCGCAGGCCGAAAGACAGATTCTGCTCCACGCTCATATGCGGATAGAGCGCATAGGACTGGAAGACCATGGCGATGCCGCGGTCGGCGGGCTCGACATCGTTGACCAGCTTGCCGCCGATGGCAATCTGGCCGCCGCTGATGTCCTCAAGCCCGGCGATCATCCTGAGCAGGGTCGACTTGCCGCAGCCGGACGGACCGACGAAGACGACGAACTCGCCGTCCTTGATGTCGATGTTGGCGCCATGGACGACCTCGAAGGCGCCGAAGCGCTTGACCACATTGCTCAGCGTAACGGTTGCCATGCTGCCTCTTATTTGACTGCGCCGGCGGCGATGCCGGCGATGAAATGGCGCTGCAGGAGGACGAAGACGATGAGCATCGGCACGGTCAGCATCACGGCCCCCGCCATGATACCGCCCCACGACACTTTGGTGAGGCCGATCAGCGTGCCGAGCGCCACCGGCGCCGTCATCGAACCGGGTTGGCTGTTGATCAAAAGCGGCCAGAGGTAGTTGTTCCAGGAGGCGAGGAACAGGATGATGGCGAGTGCGGCCAGCATCGGCCGCGCCAGCGGCAGCGCGACGAAGAGGAAGATGCGCCACTCTTTCACGCCTTCGACACGGGCGGCGTCGAACAGATCGTCCGGCATCATCGAAAAACTCTGCCGCATGAACAGCACGCCAAGCGAATTGAACAACGGCGGCACGATCAGCGCCACCCAGGTGTTGGCGAGCTGGAAGTCGCGCGCCACCATGATGAATTGCGGGATCAGCACCACCGCATAGGGCAGCGTGATGGTGCCGAAGATGATGCCGACGACCACCCCCTTGCCGAAGAACTGGTAGCGGGCCAGCGCCCAGCCGGCCATCGACGTCAACAGCACCGACAGGATGGTGTAGGTCACCGCCACCGAGACGGAGATGCCGATGGCGCCGACGAAATTGGTGTCGCGCTGCAGATTGTTGAAATTGTCGACGAAATTGCCGTGCGGCAAAAGCTCGATGCCGGGGCTGAAGATGCCGTTGTCGGGCATGGTCGAGAACACCACCATCATCCACAGCGGGAACAGCCAGATCAGCGCCAGCGGGGTGAGGAAAAGATGCAGCGCAATGCTGCGCCTCAGGCGGGCGGAAGAGAGCGAGCTCATTGCTTTTCCCTCGTCAGCCACAGTTGCACCAGCGTGATCGCGATCGCCAGCGCCGCCATGGTGTAGGCGACGGCCGAGGCATAGCCGAAATTGAGCGACCGGAACCCCTGGCGATAAAGTAGCAGGCCGAGCGTCTCGGTGCCGCCACCCGGCCCGCCGCGCTCGGTGATCAGGAAGGGCTCGGTGAACAATTGCATGGTGCCGATGATCGACAGCACCAGGCAGAAGACGATGACCGGCTTCAAGAGCGGCAAGGTGATGTGGAAGAACTGCTTGAGCTTGCTGACCCGGTCCAGCGTCGCCGCCTCGTAGACATCCTCGGGGATGGATTGCATGCCGGCCAGCAGGATGATGGCGTTGTAGCCGGCCCAGCGCCAGGTCACCGCGATCATGATCAGCGCCATGGCCGGCGTAACATTGGAGAACCAGTCGATCTTGGGCAGGCCGACGCTGTTCAGGAGCTTGTTGACGATGCCGAAATCGAGGCTGAACATCAGCCTGAACACCGCCGAATAGGCGACCTCGCCGACGACGACGGGAGCAAAGAAGGCGAAGCGGTAGAGCCCCCTCGCCTTCAGAAGCGGCGAATTCAAAAGCACGGCCATAACCATGGCCAGCGCGATCATCACCGGCACCTGGATGACGAGGATGAGCAGCGTATTCTTCAGCGCGTTAAAAAACGCCGGATCGCCGATCAGCCGGCCCCAGTTGAAGCCCGGCGCGAAGCGCCAGGGCACGGTGCGCGTCGCCTGGAAGGAGATCATGAACGAAGAGATGATCGGCCACACCCAGAAGACGGAGAAAATCAGCAGATAGGGCGCGAGGAAACGGTAGGCCGTGGCGTTGCGGTTGCGCATCCTGCTCCTCCTTCTGCTTCTTGCGCTTATTGGCTTGTGTCTGTCGAGAGCGCCGTGCTGATGCCCAGCAGACGCGACCCTGCGATTGTTGTCGGCAGCAACTTCAGATCTCGGCGCCGCCCCTCATCCGCCTGCCGGCACCTTCTCCCCGTATAGAGACGGGGAGAAGGGGAGTTGGCGGTTTACTTGACCGGCAATCCGGTCGCCGCGGCGATCTGTTTTGCGGCGTCGTCGAGCGCTGCCTTGGCGTCGGGATAGCCGCCGCCCAGATATTTGGTCTGCACCGCGCGAACGATGATTTCGGCATCGCTCTGGAATTGCGTGCCGCGGCTGGGAACGACCTTGGGCAAGGTGCCCAGAATGTCCTTCCACACCGCCTGGCCGCCCCAATAGGGCAGGCCTTGCGAGACGTATGGATCGTTCAGCGCCGAGACCAGCGAGGGGACGAGGCCAAACTCCTTCAGCATGGTGATCTGGCCTTCATTGGTTCCGAGCGTGTATTTCAGGTACTCGTAAGCCGCTTCCTTGTTCTTCGAGGCTGAGGTGATGGCCAGGGACGAACCGCCGAGATTGGCGGCGCGCGGGCCGTCTGATGTCAGGCTCGGCATCAGGTAGACGCCCCATTTGCCGTTTTCGCCTGCCGATTCGGTGCGGATGGTGCCTTCATACCAGCCGCCATAGACCTGGGTGGCGACGGTGCCCGCCGTGTTGTTGGTGATCTTGGTGCCCCAGTCGGCGGACGAGACGATGCCGGCGTCCTTCATCTCCTTGACCTTGGTCATGGCGTCGACGCATTTGGGTTCGCTGACCGTGATCGACTGGCCGTCCTCGGCGAAATAGGCGCAGCCCTGCTCGTTGGAGATCATGCGGAAGAATTCGGTGTCGCCGTTGAAATCGGCGTTGGTCATCGAGACGCCCGGATTGGCGGCCTGGATCTTCTTGCCGGCGGCGATGAAATCGTCCCAGGTCTTGATCGATGCCGGATCGACGCCGGCCTTTTCGTAGAAGTCGCGGCGATAGAAGGCGGCGACCGGGCCGGAATCCCACGGCATCGCATAGGCCTTGTCGCCGACCTCGAGTTCGGTGCGCTTGAAATCGGGGAATTTCTTCTGGTCTTCCGCGCTGTAGCCCAGCGTGTGCAGGTCGACGAAGCAGTCGGGGAACTGGCTCCAGTAATTCTCGGCCTCGCCGTTCTCGATGGTGACGATGTCGGGCAGGCCGACGCCGCCGGCCGCACAGCCGGCGATCGACTTGTCATAGGTCGGCTGATTGCCGAGATCCTGAACCGTGACCTTGATGTCGGGATGCAGCTTGTTGAAGCCGGCGACCGTCGCCTTCAGCGACGAAGCGGCGACATCCCAGCTCCAGATGGTGATTTCGCCGGATTGCGCAAAGGCCGGGGCTGAGCCCAGGGCAAGCGCGAGCGCGGCGCAGGTCAGTGTGATGCGCATTGAAATCCTCCCATTTCATTTGCTCTCTCTGCGAGCGTGGCTACACTATTCGGCGCGGAAGGCTTGTCGCCGACAAAGGGAATACGGAATTGGCGGAAAGTAAGATGCCGGAACGGCCGTTTTACCAGCCAGGCGCCAGCAGCGTGGAAGGCCTGCCGCTGCTCCTGCAGATGTTTCACACCGCTCCGCTGATGATGCTGAAGCCGCACTGGCATGCTCAGGTCGAGGTGAATTTCATCGTCCGCGGCAGTGTGCACTACCGCATGAATGAGCACGAAATCTCGCTTTCGGCCGGCGAGATGTGCTTCTTCTGGGGCGGCCTGCCGCACCAGATGGACGACCTCAGCGACGACGCCATCTATGCCGGCGCGCATCTGCCGTTGGTGCATTTCTTCCGGCTGCATGTGCCGGCCGACGTGCGCCACCGGCTGATGACCGGTGCGACGCTGGTGACCGGCGCCACCGACCAATCCGACAACGACAATTTCGCCCGCTGGAACAGCTATGCCCGCTCGGGCGATCCGGCCAAGGCCGAGCATGCCGTCAACGAGCTTTTGCTGCGGCTGGAGCGGGTGCGGTTCGAACCCTACCGGCTGGTTCCCGAAACCGCGGCCGGACAGGAAGCCGGCAGTGCCTTCGACCAGCAATCCTCGCGCAATGTCGGGCGCATGTGTGACTTCATCGCCGAGAATTTCCTCTACGACATCGATTGCATGAACATAGCGGCGGCGGCCGATATCCATCCCAAATACGCCATGAGCCTGTTCAAGAAATCGACCGGCATGACGCTCAACGAATATGTCAACCTGTTGCGGCTGAGCTATGCGCAGGCGCTGTTGATGCATCAGGACACCAATGTGCTGCGCGTCGCCATGGACTCCGGCTTCGGCTCGCTCAGCGCCTTCAACAAATCCTTCCGCAAGCTGGCCGGCATGACCCCCTCCGACTTCCGCAAGGGCGTGGCCGGCGCCAGGTAGAAGCAACAGCCCCTCGCCGCTTGCAGATGATCGGAACACATTGGCCTCCCGATTGTCGGCTAAGGACGGCCCCCGGCGGTCACAGTGCGCCATGGCGGCGCCGGGACGGGGCCAAAGTGCCGAAAGAGGCCAATCACGCGCCATTGTGGTGATGAAAGCGCCTGATGGGGCCGGCCTTTCCACAGGCTCGCTTTTCCTGCCGGAAATCGCCACCTAGGCGCTGGACAGGCAAAATTCCCGTGCTATAACCCACGCGCTTTCAAAGGGTGCCCCACGGCGCCTTCATGAAACCCGGTTGACGCGTTTTCGTTTGCCGGAACAGGCCCAGATAGCTCAGTTGGTAGAGCAGCGGATTGAAAATCCGCGTGTCGGTGGTTCGAATCCGCCTCTGGGCACCACTACTCCCCCGGAAGCTCCTATTCCTCAACGATTTCAAGGCTTAGCCTTTCCTAGCGGTCCACATTCCGGTACACCGGAGGTCCACAATGGGGCTTGTATTGAAGCACGTACAACAGACGAACGCCGGCACTTGGCATTACCGCAGAAAGCTCCCCCGAGACGTCACTGCGCTCGTGGGGAAGAATGAGTTCAAGCGCCTTCTCGGCTCTACGGAGCGGGAGGCTCTGCGCAGCTACCCGAAGGTGAACGGTGAATTTGAACGTCTGGTCGCCGAGGCTCGCAGACGCAACGGCGCGGGCCTGCCTGCCGAAACGCCATTGGAGTTGCACCGAATGGCAGAGCTGCGGGCGCAAGAGCTGGCGGCCATGACGGTCCACATCGGAGGCCGTACGCTTCCCGGTAGCGACCCGGAGGCCGCTGACGTGATCCGGGAGAGCTACCTGTCCAGGCAGAGCGATGCGGCAGGAGATGAGGTCGAGGGCCGCGCCGTGGCCATCCTGTCCAGCGGCGGGAAGCTGTCCCGTCCTGTCCCCACGGTCGAGGACGCCCGAAAGCTATACCTGAAAGAGCGCGTAGACGGCGACATCAACGAAACTGCGAAGACGGCGCGGGTAAACCGCAACATGGAGCACCTATCTGCGGCGGGCGTCGGCAAGGACAGGGCATTGACCAGCCTCGCCAGAGAGGATGCCCGAAACGTCCGGGACTACCTTGTGCGCGATCTTGGTATGAAGGCCGCGACCGTGCGGCGCTACATGAATGATATCCGCGCTGTGATCAATCTCGGCATGACGGAGTTCGGCCTTCGGGACACGATGGCGAACCCTTTCCAGAACCTTCCTATCAGAGGGGCGGAAGCATCGACCACAGCGGCCAGCGACGAGCGGAAGCCGATCCCGGAGACGATGATGGCCCCCCTCCGGCAACGCATAGAGGCCCATGCAGGGGAAGACCTGTGGCGCATATGGCGGATGGTCGAGGGGACCGGATGCCGTCTCGGCGAGGTGGCAGGGCTTCTCCTCTCTGACGTGATGCTCGATGCCACCATTCCCTACATCAACCTCGTCCCCCACCCCCACAGGCGTCTCAAGACGGCGGGCTCTGTGAGGAGGGTCCCTCTGATCGGTGACGCGCTCAAGGCCGCGCGAGAGGCCGTCAAGGCGGCCGGAAAGGGTCCCGCGCTGTTCTCCAGCTACGGGAGGCTGCGCGGTGCTGATACCGCGTCGGCTTCTCTCATGAAGCACGTCCGGGCGATCACCGATGACCCGAAGATCGTTGTACACTCTCTCCGCCACCGCATGGAGGACCGCCTGACGCTTGCCGGCGTGAGCGAGTTTGACCGAAACCTCATATTGGGCCATTCAAGCGGCGGGATGAGCGAGCGGTATGGCGGGCCAGACGCTCGGCTGGAGGTGGCCGAACGGGGGCTTAGGGCGGCATTGGGTGCCGGCAAGCGATCTCGGCAAAGGACTAGAGGGTAGCGGAGGGGCGGCGTGGCGAAGCGGAACATTCCTGCGACGACAAAGCGCAAAGCGCCGGAGGTTCCGCCGCCCCCTTGGAACGCCAAGCGGGCCGCCCTTGTTGCGGCCTCGGGGTGGGTAGTCGCGGTACTCTTGGGCCTGTTAGAACTTCCCGCCAAAGTCAACTCGTTCTTCAACGAAGCACCCGCCGCATACAAGAACGTCAGCGAACTGGTGATGCCAGATCAGCAGTGGTCTGGTGTGTGGACAAGCGACTTGGAGGGGGTAGTAGACGCAACGGACGACGAGCGAAACGCCTCCGTGATGGATGGTTCGCCGGTAGTATTGCGCCTGCGGGTCTATCACGGAGCAGTCGCCGGCGAGCTATACTCTGGTGGGCTTGAGAAAAACTACGTCAGCAGCCGCGTCATGATCGAGGGACACAAACGCCTAGTAGGCGGCACGATTGATGCCGTCGTCTACGACTACATAGACACCAAGAAGACACCCTTGGCGCAATTCGAGCTTACCCTAGACGATAGCGCCCGGTTGCCCCTCCGCCTGACGGCGGTCCGCCAAGGTTTGACCTTTTTGCCTAAAACCATCTCACTCTATCGAAACGACGACGCCTTCCCGGACGATCTTGGGGGGCCAAACGTCGATTTCATCGAGAAGGCGGCAAAGCAGTTCGCTCCGGACCCTGCTCCGGCCGTCGAAAGTGCTGATCAAAAGAAGAGCCAGTAGAGGCCCAGCCGACTTGACCGGGGCCTCTTGCTGCTAATGCCCGGACGCCCGCTCCGGCAAGTCCTCGATCATGTGAGCGAAGATCGCCGAGAACGGGAGGAAGTTGCCGAGCGGGAGGGCGCTGTAGCCAGCCCTCTGTGGTCCCGCAACCTCCTCGACCTATGTTCGTTCGTCCGGATGCGGCCGGTAGGCCTACGCATATGAACCCCACGCGACACTCGAATTTTATTCAATATCGCACAGCCGTAAGCGTTCCGTTAGCTCTCGCTAAAGAGATGCCGGACGGACTTTTGCATCTGATTTTTGCGACCGCGTTCAGTAGATTAGATTTCGCTAATATGATATAGTGAACGGCGATGAGGGGCTCAAACAGATGGAGCAGTTGCGACTGCATCTAGCCTTGATTGCCGTTACCTTGGTCGGCGATGCCAACGCCCACGGTTGGTACACGGGCAAGACTGACCCCGTTCTTCATTGGAGATGTTGCGGCGATCGAGATTGCCACCCAGTCGACCCCAGCGATGTCAGATCGAGCATAGAAGGCTACTACGTCAAACAACCGCAGCCGTATTCCCGCAACGATCCACCAACTGGGGAGTGGTTTATTCCGAGGGATCGTGTCCAAGCCGCCCCAGACGATCAGTATCATATCTGCGAAACGCTCTACCCGACGTTTCGTGTTGGCAGATACAGGATGCGGTGGACTTGTTTTTTCGCGCCGCGTGGAACCAGTTCAATCCAACCGGAATGAACCCATCCGGCCAAAGGAAAAAGCCGACCACGAGCTGCGGCGTCTTATCGGTCCCACAATGGAAGATAGATGGGGGGAGTGGAAGGGGTTGTTGAGGTGAGAGGGCGTCAGCTCCTTCCTCTCTCCCCCCAACATACACCACCTAATGGCTAGGCTTTTAGGGCCACCCTGATCCGAGTTCCAGCTACACGTTCCGCCTCCTCCGCCATGATCTCCGCAATTGCCGATGTCCTGGTGGCTGGGGACAAGACAGCATCGTGGATGGGAAGGACGGCCCAGTCCTCCAGCAAAGTCCTCTCCAACACCCGGCAAAGGATTTCGCTCTCCGTATACATCAACTCATAGCCGATCCCGCAGTTGAGAACCGGTGCCAGTCGAGGATGCTTCTTCAGTATCGCTTGTTTGAAGCGTCCCACCGTCCACCCTTGGGGCAACCTTTGCTCGATGTCCGGGTGCCACTTGCGCATTGTCGTGGCCTTGAAGAGGAAAGCGTTGAAGCCACTCTTCACAGCACGCCTTTGCTCGTCGGTGAACTCCTCTGTTCCAGGCAAGTCGTAAGGGCTGCCCTCGGGCGGAGCGGCTTCGACCTTGGCATAGGCGAGCCGAGGAAACATCTGCCCGTAATCAAGTTCCCCAATCCGCTGACCTTCAACCCGAATGTGCCTCCGTTCAGTCCTCCTCATCTGCTGCCAGAAGCCTCCGAAGAGACGGCCGCTGTATGCAAGCCTTGGCGATCTTGCATTTGGAGGCAGCGTGAACCGCCTCACCAAGGTTCGGTCGTTAGTGTCGGTCGGTTGGTTCCCCACGTACGCCACCTCGGCAGCCGCAAGCCGCTCGTTGAACCTCCGTACCTGTGCCGCCTTCGATGCAGCGTCGTCGGTTTGTGGGATGGGGACGTGCTCTCGTCGGCCCCATGGGTCCTTCCGCGTTAAGACCACCGCCGGCAGGTCCGTCCTTCTCTCGAAGTCCGGGCTGCTGATGCCCCTTGATCCCACCTCTCCTGCAAACGCCGCCGTAGGAGCGATTGTAGTGGCGTACCCGGCCTCCTGCGGCTTTGTCACTGTCGCCACCCCAACGGCCTCCAGCGCCCCCAGAAGGGCTGCTAGAGGCTTGCCGAAGCCGTCAATCGTCCTACCCACCGTGGCCCGCTTTCGGTGGCCCAGCGGCAGCGTAATGCGGCCCTGCTCGGGCTGGAACAGCGCGTAGTGAGCTAGATTGGCGACGATTGTCTCCACAGCAGTACCAAACGCCTTCGCGTCTGCCGGCCTTCTCTGTCGCTTGCGAGAGCCGCTGCGTTTTTCATGGGCTAAAACCAGCGCCATAACATCATCCGCAAGTTCCTGAAGGGGGCCTTGAGTGCCCAGCTCAAAGCGGAACATGTGGTCTCGTGGAGCTTCAGGACTAGTCGTCACACCAACTCCCGAAGGGCTTGGTTGATTTCGTCTGTCATTGCTTGTTTCCTTTCTTGGTCACGTTTTTCGAGTTCGGCGAGTTGTAATCCGGCACCGCCAAAGGCGGCTGTCAGGTCACGCGCGACAATCATTCCTGCCTTGGGGCTAAGCTCCCGGTAGACGCGCTCCTGTTTGCCCGTTCGGTGGTCGTAGCGAAGGCCCGACTGCCTGCTGGAGAGAGCCCGCACCCGCTTGACAAGCTGAAGGCGAAAGGCGGCATCGGACAGAAAACGCTCCGGCCTCTCGCTCCAGAACATGAACATCGCCAATGCAGTGATGGCTATGTCCCTTGCGGAGCATTCGGCATCGAGGTTCACCACCTCGTGCGCCGCTTGGCGCTGGTATCGGCTTTGAACCCGGTTGCTGGCCGTGTCCTTTGCCGAAGTTGCCATGGCGGCCCAGCGGGCATCCAAGTGGCCCCAAAGGGGACTGTGGTCGTTCTTGGCGATACGCTCTCGGACGCGGGCAACGTAGGGCGCAAGCTCGCTCCGCCTGATGGCAGTCTGCTCGACATCGCCCTGGCGCCGTAGTCGGCTCTTGTGGCGCCGACAGTGCGGGCTGAAGCGGGAGGATGTAGGTGCGCCGCAATTTGCAGCGCGGCATGTTCGCATTCATTTCTCCTAATATTTGTATCCGCCCCTAAGCACAGAGGGACGGATGATTTGAAAAAGGCCGAGTTTCCCCGACCATGATTTGATGGTGTCCGGTCGCCGCCGGGTGTCGTCCTGACCTGCCCGGTTCACGGTTCCACCTTGAGGGTGTTCCCCTCTTGGTTCCGCTCCCGCTCCGGAGGCTAATCCGGATTGGCGGCAAATGCGGTGCTCACATGTCCGGCAGGGTGCCGGTCCCGAATGCGTAGCCCGCTTCCATGACTATGGGTTCGGCCGGGGATCATCGTCTTGCCCCGTTACGGTCCCGCTGTCGGCCCGTGAGGGCACGTCAGGCATGGCTGCAATCGACCGGGCTGTTCGCAGTACAGCCAAACTGGTTTGGATTGGGGCTCTTGGGCCGGGGGCCGCTTGAGCGGGTTGGACTTCGGGGTTCAGTGGTCGGGTCTAGCCCACCACTCGGGTATGCGTGGACCCAATATGGTGCACTTCGGACACGGCGTCAACGACAATAACGCAGTTATTTCAAGAAGATAGGTAACATCAGAACCCTAATCTGGTGCGGAGCCTTGCAGCACAAGGCGTTGGCGGGCTCTTGTGCCCGAAGTGTGCCCGAAAAAAGTTGCTGACGGCCGCCCTTTGCCCCTTGGCAGAAGGAGGCGCCGGGCCTATATGCTCTCATGTTGATCTGGTTTTGCGCTAGCCAGCGCATCTTAAAGGAGACGGCTGTGTCGATTTTCATGCTGATAGAGAACGCCAAACCGCTTGCTGACGGCATTTGGTCCGCGAGCACTCCCCCTCACACGCTACAGATGCTTGGCGAGCCAAAAGCGTCAAAGGGGACGATAAGCATTCTGGGCGTCGAAGAGCCCGTGTTCGATGGCAGCGCCAAAAGCGTCCGCTTTGACGCGGCTAGGACGACCGTGCTGAACTTGGGCACATCTGATCGCCTGCTGATCGTCGCGCAAAACTCGACGGGAGGTACCGGTGCCGGTTCACAGGAGAGCATCTCCTTTGGCCCGGGAGATAACGAATTCCTCCGGGTGGCCAAGACAGTCCTCACCGGCGATCCTATGAAGACCGCCGAGCTGGTGTTGCGTGGCGTGCGGGCAGTCTCCTCTGGTGATCTGAAGAGGGGGAAGAGGTTGAACTTCAGCAACGTGCCGGACAATTTCTGGTATGTGATTGTGCAGCCCCGCGTCCAGGGTCTCTCGATTACTGTAAGGGGGCTGCCCGAACGCTTCGGCCCTTCCAAACTCGAACTGAAGATTGACCGGCCCGGCTACACGCGTTTTCAGGTCGCAAACCCGGAGGATGTTCAAGAGGCCCTGCGGATCATCGCTCTGTCCAAGAGGCGGGCGTAGCGGCCCGCCGGGGCGTGCGAAGTGCGTCTCCACGCCATCTCGCGTTGAGCGGACGGTAACAGTCTGGTGTGAAGACCTCTTAGCGTCCGGTGATCTTCCTGATGACCGCCACTGCCCCGCACATGCCGTAAAGGGCGATGAAGGTCATTGCCAACGTGTAGGCCATCTCTGCGCTCCCCCTACATGCCCCAAGCAGCAAGTGCCTTCTCGGCCGCCCCAGGGTCTTCCTTTATCCGCAGCACTGTCTGGCGCGTGAGCCCTGACGCCTTAGCAACGGCGGACGTCCCTTGCCCCTGCGCAAGCATGTCAGTGACGGCCCGCAGCGCGGCCCCGTCATAGCTGGGCTTGCGGCCCCGATAGCGATCCTCCTGCGCCCGAGCCGCCTCTATTCCTGCCCGCTGGGCCTCTTTCGTGGCCTCGGCCTGCGCTTGTGCGGTTGCCGCCATGAAGGCTATGAGCGCGTCCCTCACGGCTTGCTGCATCGGGTCTTTCGTTGCCCCGTCGAAGGTCATGTTGTTGATGACGGTCCGGACCACCACGCCCTTCCGCATCAGCTCCCGAATGGTGTCGCAAACGTCCTGATAGTTGCGGCCCAGCCGGTCCACCCAACGCACCACAAGCGTATCCCCCCGGCGCAGCATGTCCCGAAGCCTGCGACCCTCGGGGCGCTCGGCAAGCGTGGTGCTCACTCCGGAGACCCCGTGGTCGGCCACTACATCGTCAATGGTGAACCCGGCGGCCTCCGCATGGGTCCGTTGGTGGTCGAGCGTCTGGTCAACGGTGGAGACGCGGGCATAGAGAATGGTCTTGGACATGGCGCTTCCTTGGTGTCCGTTAGCGTGATGTACGCTGACTAACTTGTCCGTTGGACCGCGTCAACCCTAACGGACACTCTTTCGGACAACGCGATAGCTGTACGCTGGGCTATACCCTAATGGACACACATCGACCCGCTCGTTGCGTCACAAGCGGCAACCTAGTACTTCTCGTGGTTCGCGGCCGCCGTCAGGTCCACCAATTCATCAACTACCGACCTCATCGATGTCAGCGATCTGCTCATTTCTTTAACCACGAAATCCGGGTTCTTAGCGGGCGGTCGCTCGGCAACATAAGCAGCTACATGCACCAGAACCGTTAGCGCATCCGCCAGCATCTTCAATGTGCGTTCATCGGCGTGGAAATGTGAGTAGGGCCGCTTACGCTCCACATCGTCCCACAGCAGGTTGGCACCAAAGACAACGCCACCCTCATACGGGATATGTGGAAGCCCGTGCACCAAACTGTTTCGGCATTTTATTGCCGTTTGCGCCACCGCGCACCACAGTTCAATGAGATGAGACAGCTGCTCTCCAGAATTTGGTGCACCCGCTCGGACCATCGAGATTACCGTACTAATGTCCTTCGCGTCGGTGCTCGGTCGGGTACCCGCAGGTGAGAGACTGTGAAGGGTCCAGACTGCCCGCTCTGCCCAAAACTCCAATGTCGCGCTAATGGCAACCACAGCACCCAAACCCTGAAGTACGGGGGCCGTAAGCTTAAGGTGGGCCAGCAACGCTTGAGCACTTCGCTTTTCCAAATCCATCTCCAAGGACAGTAGGCTCAATACCTCCACGGGGGTGTCGCACCACTTCAACTGTTCGGTTCGACCCCTCGCCGGATACGCTTTCCGCATCAAGGGCTTCTCTTGAGCTTTCCCATGGTATCGATGACCGCCGCGACGCCACGTTCATCCGGATTTCTCTTGCAGAACCCGTACAGCGATGCCCAAAGCTCGGTTTCCGTAAGGCTATTAAGGTCGAAGCCCTGCTCGCCCTTCCCAATCAACTCGATGTTGGTCGCGGTGATATAGCCTTCGGCCCAACTCAACATTGCGAAAGCAAGCGGATGGTGTCCCACGGACACATTATCATCCATCCCTCCGACAAGGCGGGAGCACTTCGATGCCATCACTCCCGACCCGAAAGATGCCTCGTCCTCTGCATGCGCAGCGGAAACTGCTGCCAAGAACATCAGAATTGCTAAAAGCCCGTTGAACATTTTTTGCCCCGTACCCGTCGAAAAATACATCAATGCTGCGGTGATTGGCGTCAAGTAGCTGGATCTCTGTAGTCCATGTAGCGGCATGAACGTCCACACCAGCAGCGGGGCGAGATCAGCGAGCTAAGAAAGGCCACGTCCCCACTTGTCGCTCCCCCTAGCTCGATATAAGGGCGGGCTTTCGGATAGCACCCTCATCAGACGCAATTCAGAAGGCCATGAAATTGAAGATAATCTGCGCCCTTATCGTTCTCGCGCTTGCAAGCTGTGCTGCGGGAGGGTCAGCCGTCGCTAGCGACTTAGACGGAAATCTGGTGAACGGGATGACTTACCCAGAAGCCCGGCAAACGCTGCTAAGCCGGGGATGGAAGCTCGCCAGCGTCCCGAAGGGGCAATGCATAGGCCGCCCGGACGTATGTGCGACTTACCCGGAAACGGACGACTGTGCGGGCACAGGACTTGGGCAGTGTAAGTTTCTGTTCACCGACGGAAAGGGGTCGGTCCTTGCCGTAGTTACGATAGGGGAAGATCCGCTGCTGGTAGATAGCTCGCATATCGAGCGCAACGCCACCTCCAAAGAAGTTGTCGAGGTCACGCACGTCGGGGCTGTCGACCTCTCAAATTTTACCTGCCTTCCTACTTCCGATGAAAGCAGTTTGATCAAGCGGCTTTGCTTCCAAGACACTCGCTTCTCGACCCAGATCCTGCTGCTTCAGCTGAAGTTGAAATGGTATCAGTACTGCAATGTCGACCAACCAACGCTGGAAGGTCTCCTAAAAGCCACGTCACTTGGAAAATTCTATAGCGCCCGCATTCGTGGCAAATTTGCTTGCTTTCCTGGCTGACACAAAACGTAGGCGAGAAGGGCCAGAATGCGGCCGTTATGGATTACCTCCTAAAACACATTTTGTTGTCCAGTATGTTGGCTAGGTTTGCCACGGCACCAGCGCATTAATAGGCGTGGCGCAAAGGCATATTCCGCGAGAGAAAGGAAACAATGGTTAGAGTTTTGTTGGGGACTTTAATCCCTTTATGCTTTGGCTTCGTAACGGTTTCGGCGGCAGCAACCGAAATGGATTTGCTCCGGCGAGCAATGAACGAAAAACCGTTCACAATCGCAGTGGACATGAGTGTTAAATTGGCCTCTTGCACACTATCCCCACACGAGAGGTCACAGACCGACATTGTCCGCCGAGCGGCGCTCGATCTGGCCGCCAAACGACTGAAAGTCACCCTTCAAAAGGTGCGCTCAATGGCATCGGAGTTTGCTGCGGAGACCGCCCAACTTCAGGTCAAAGAGGGCACCGCCGAAGCCTCTTGTGCTTACCACAGAGCATGGCTGTTGAGCCGATCCTAGCTTTCCGTCCACCTTGGCACTCGCCTTGTTTGAAGCGACCGTTGGCAAGGCCAAGAGACGGCGGTTGTCAAACGGAAAGGTTCGTTGTGCCTGACAAATAGGACTTCTGGGGCTTGCGTGGGTGAGTGGCTGGAGAGGCGTTTAGCCCGCCCGGTGTGCAACACCAGCCGACACGCCGAAGCTACTCCAGCCGCAACCGGTGCACGAACGGCGGCCTATTGGTGGGCGAGCGTGGGCTGATAGCACGGCCTGCGGCGCGACCCCGCCGGGGGGGGACCGCGTTTCATCAACTGTCGAGTTCGACCCCTCGGATTTTTGCGAAATTTTTAGGCGCTCTGTTGCTGCCTTCTTGAGGGCAAACTGAAGCGCAGGCTCAAAGGTATCCTTCAGACTTTCCTGCGGGCCGCCAATCGCGGGCTTTGTGAAAGACGGAGATGACACAGCAGCGGGCCAGTTGTTCTTAACCTCCGAATGTGCGAAGAAATTCCTATTTCCTGCGTTAGATCGGCCCAGAAAATGACCCCACTCTTCAATAATATTAGCATTGATCGATTTCGCGGCCTTGATGGGCTGAAGGTAAAAAAATTTCGCTACATAAATATAATTGGCGGGCTAAACGGCTCCGGCAAAACAACGCTTCTGGAGAGCTTATTTGCTCTCATTGACGGTAACAACCCAATGGTTACCTTTCGGCCATTTATGTGGCGGCAGTTGACGATGTCCACTTCTCAACAAGCGAACATCATGTTTTCGGGCGCAGATTTATCGAAGCCAATAACAATAAAATCTGACACTCGAAAAGGTTCTGTCCAGCTCGAAATAACATACGAGCCGCAGCCCGTCCCTCCCTCAACAGTACCCATGGGTCCAAGTGGCCCAAGTACGTCGACCAACATGGGCTTGACTGTAGTAACTTCTATAGATGGCAATCCGGCTATCACGTTACATGTGACTGGTACGTCAGCCAATGAGGCTATGGTAAGGGCCGACAATCCAGGGAGGGCGATAGTAGAGTTCCCGAGAGCTGTGCTATTTTCACGGCGCACGCTAGATCTTCCAAACGACATGGCCGATCGATTTACGCAAGCGGTATCAAAGCACCGTAAGAAGCGACTACTGGCTCTAGCCCACGTGATTGCGCCGAACGTCACCGACCTGTCACTGCTTAAAACGGGTGAAACCTCTACTCTCTTTGCAGAGGTCGCTCCGAATGAGCTCCTCCTTCCGTTGTCGTTCCTTGGAGACGGGGCAACCGCCATCGTCAATACGGGCTTGGCGATCATGGAGTGTGAGAACGGCGCATTGATGATTGATGAGCTGGACGCAGCCATCCACTTCACCAAACTGCGCCTCATTTGGAAGGAGCTTTTCAAGCTGGCCAAAGAAATGAATTGTCAGATATTTGCTGCGACCCACTCGAAGGAAGCAATCGAAGCGATGGCCCTTGCTTTGGTGGACAACGGGTCGACTAAAGATTTGCAATATATGAGGCTTGATCGAGTGTCGGGTGTTATGACGGCAACGACATACCTTCACGCCGAACTCACAGACGCCCTCGCTTCCGACTGGGAGGTGAGGTAGTGCCGATTTATTTCGATGGCCCAAAAGGGAGAAACGACCGTCCAAAACTGTTGGTTGTCGAGGGCCAAGATGACGCGCATTTCTTCGACAAGCTTCTGACTGATGCGGCGGCCGACCCAAGCCAAATTGGCATTATTTACACGGGCGGCACCGGAGGTCTTGAAAGGGAGCTTGCTTTGCTCGCAAAGTCTAGACCATTTATTGAAGGACGGATAACAAAGATCGGGATTGTCCAAGACGCTGATGCCGATCCTGCCGCAAAAATAAACAGCATCCACGCCGCGTTGCAGTCCATCGGGTTTCCTAGCCCAGGGCACGGTGCTTTCCAGGCGGTAGGACCTCTTACTGTCGGTGTATTCCTTCTACCGAACGCTCTGGTGCAAGGTGATCTTGAATTAGTGTGTCTAAGCACCGTGGAAGCTACGGATAAGGCACAGCGCGTGGTCGCCTACTTCGATGGGATGGACGCTGACTATGGCCCGTTCGACCGTAAGTACAAGCGACAGGCGTTCATCTATCTGGCCTGTGTCGATACGGAAACACGGGGCGTCGGGCACGCATTCAGCGAGGGCGTTTTCGACAGCGACCACCAATCGCTCATCGACGTGAAGAATTTTGTGACGGCGATGGTTGCCTAAAAGGCTTCCGTCGTCCCCAGCGAGATTTGAGTTCTCTGCATCATTGCTTACTAAGCCTTCGTAGGGTATTTTGTTGCTTGCGGTACACATTGGCACCGCAAGAGGTCCACAACAGCGGAATTTGGTCGCAACGTCGGTTCGGGCTAAGTGCCTGTAAATCAGAGAGAAATCAGGCTTTCGCTTGCGGTTCGATTTTGATCCACTAAGCCGCCTCTGGGCACCATTCCTTTCCCATACTTCTCACAGCATCCACTGCGGCAGCGACAATGCCCAGACTGGGCTCCTCCACAGCGGCGTTTGCGACCTCACGATCGCTATGCGCGTACATTCGATTGGTGTGACGAGCTGTAGAAGGGGCGCGCGCGGCCGATCTGAATCGGCGAGACGACCGCGCTCGACGATCGGCTGCGTCTTTCGCTATGCGGTCGCGACCGCACGAGCCGCCGCGGATCCGACTTTGGCGCTGAGAGGCGCACTTGCCAGACCAAGGGTCACGCCCCGTGCGGCCGTTACCGACCTGGAGCCGTTCACCGTTTCACGGAAACCTGCCCCAACTCTTTGTTTTGACGCAGTTCCCGAGGGAATGCGCTATGCTCTTTCTCTTGCCAATGGCTGGCGCGCTGGTGCGCGCCAGCCATTTTGGCGTCACGCGTGGCGGATCTCGGTTCCCAGCACCTTCAGGCATTCGCGGATGAACGCGGCAAGTGCTGTCCAGCCCTTGGCGGACACCATCGTCCCGTCCACATAGGCATCGGTGGGAGACAGGTCGATGTAAGTGCCGCCGGCAAGCGTCACCTCCGGTTCGCAAGCCGCGAGAGCACCAACCTTCTTGCCACGGACGACACCGTCGACCGCGATCAGAATCTGGACGCCGTGGCAGATCGTGAAGATCGGCTTCTTGGTTTCGTGGAAATGGCGCACGATCGCCTGCACGCGCTTGTCGGTCCGAATGTATTCCGGCCCGCGGCCGCCCGCGCAGTAGACGGCATGATACTGGTCGAGCTGTCTTTCGGCTTCCGAGAACGTCTTGTTGATCAGCGCGTAGTGGCCGAGCTTTTCAGTGTAGGTCTGGTCGCCCTCGAAATCGTGCAGCGAGGTCTTGATCAGGTCTCCGGCGTTCTTGTCCGGGCACACGACGTGAACCGTGTGGCCCACGGCCTCCATCGCCTGCTGGTAGACGAAGATCTCGTATTCCTCGGTGAACTCACCGGTCAGCATCAGTATTTTCTTGCCTGGCATGGCTCTTCCTCCTCAATGTTTTGGGCTGGGCAAGGCGCGGTTCGCGCCTTGCGGTTGCGTGAAATGGGACAGGGTCAGAACGGCGAGTCCGGGAAATAGTATTCCTTGGCATTGGCCTGGGTGATCAGCGGCGCGTCGAGCTTGACAGTGCCGCGGACGGGTGCCTGGCCGATCAGGTTGGCGACGGTCATGTAGATCGCCGTCTTGATCATCGACGGCGGGTACGGCGTCTCGACCGGTGTCATCGCGTCGCCGTCGATCACCTTCTTCACGATGTCCTTCATGCCGTTGCCGCCAAGCGCCAGTTTGATGTCGGTCCGGCCCGACTGCTTCACGGCCTCCAGCACGCCAAGCAGCATGTCGTCGTCATTGGCCCACACCGCATCGATATGCGGATATTTGGCCAAATAGTCCTGCATCAGCTTGAAGGCCTCGTCGCTGTTCCAGTGGGCATACTGAATGTCCAGCACCTTCAGTCCGGTGCCCTTGATCGTGTCCTGGAAGCCTTTGATGCGCTCGTCATCGATGACGGTCGGAATGCCGCGCAGCACGACGAGGTCGCCCTTGCCGCCCAGCTTGTCGATCATGAACTTGGCGGTATTGGCGCCCACCGCGATGTTGTCGCCGGCGAGATAGAGGTCCTGGATCGAGGAGTCCGTCAGGCCCCGGTCAACGACGGTGATGAAGGTCCCCGCACCCTTGATGGCCTTGACCGGCTGGGTGAGTTCCTCCGAGCTGTAGGGCAGAATGACCAGGGCATCCAGCTTGCGGCTGGCGGACAGATCCTCGAGTGCGCTCACCTGTTCGGCTGCCGACGGCGACGTCTTGACGACCACTTCCACGTCCGGGAAAGCCGCATTGATTTCCTTGGCGGCCTGCTGGGCGTGGTATACGACGCCCGCGGTCCAGCCATGGTCCGCCGCCGGTATCGACACCGCGACGACCTTCTTGTCTTGCGCCATGGCCTGTCCGGCCAGGAGCAGCGAGCCAAGGGCGGCAGCCGCGATCCATTTTCTACTCAACATTCTCTTCTCCCATTGGACCTGCAAAAACCGGCTCCCGTGTGGTCCGGACACGGGGCTATTTCGAATTGGAAAACCGCTGGATGAGCATGGCGATGATGATGATGACGCCCTGAACGGCGGCAACGAGGTATTCGGAAACGAAGTCCGACAGCACCATGAGGTTGGCGATCAGCTCCAGGATGACCGCGCCGGCGACCGTTCCCCACACATGACCCTTGCCGCCCCGCAATGCGGTGCCGCCGATCACCACGGCGGTGATCACCTGCAATTCCCAGAGCTGTCCGGTTGTCGGCGTGGCGGCGCCCAGGCGCGGTACGTAGCAGATCGCGGCGATCGCCACGCAGGCGCCCTGGACGATATAGGCAATGGTGCGGGTCTTGATGACCGAGATGCCGGAATAGCGCGCGACATCCTCATTGGCGCCCACCGCCGCGCATTTGCGCCCGTACTTCATCTTGTAGAGGATGAAGGATGCGACGGCGGCAACCGCGACGGAAATCAGGATCGGGATCGGAATGCCGGCGACCGTGCCGAAATAGACAGGCCGGTAGGCTTCGCGCAGCGACCGGTCGATCGGTATCGTGCCGCCGTCGGTCAGATAGGTGATCAGCGCCCGGAAAATCCCCATCGTGCCGAGCGTCGCGATGAACGGTTCTATCCGCCCCACTGTCACGATCAGCCCGTTGGCCAGCCCGCACAGCAGGCCGACCAGGATGGCCACGACCATCCCGGCGGGAATCGCCCAGAGGCCGGCATGCGGCGCCACCGCGTTCATGAACATGATGGTGATGCCGGTGACGAAAGCGGCCATCGAGCCGACGGAAAGGTCGAGCCCTCCCGATGAGATCACGAATGTCGCACCGACCGCGATGATCGCGATGAAGGCGCTGCGGGTGATCACATTGGCAAGGTTGGTGGCCGAGAGAAAGTCCGGATTGACAAGGAAGCCCGCCACGAGCAGGGCAGCCAATGCCAGGAAGGGCCCGACATCGGTCCAGGTGAGGTTCAGATCGCTGATCCGGCGTGCGGATGGGGATCCGGTCATGACAGCCATTCTGTTCCTCCCTCGGCTTCTCGCCTCGGCTTGGGGCCACTGGTCGCCAGCAGCGCCACATTGCTTTCAGTCATTTCGGCGCCACTGACCTCACCGGTGACGTGGCCCTCACGCATCACCAGGATGCGATCGCAGATGCCGATCAGCTCCTGCATCTCCGATGAGATGACGATGCAGGCCTTGCCCTTGGCGACCAGGCCATGGATGAAGGCGTAGATCTGCGCCTTGTTGGCGATGTCGATGCCGCGCGTCGGCTCGTCGATGATAACCACCGACGGGTTGGTCAAAAGAACCTTGGCCAGCAGCAGTTTCTGCTGGTTGCCGCCCGAGAGCTGGACCGCCTTGGCGCCCGGGCTCTTCACCCTGATGTCGTAGGTCTCGACGGCCTTTTCCAAGGCCTCCGTTTCGCGGTGGCGGCCCATCCAAAGGCCGGGATGGAACACATCCAGTGCGGACAGCGTCAGATTGGGCGCCAGGCGCTCCTGCAGCAGCAGTCCCTTGCCCTTGCGGTCCTCGGTCAGGTAGCCGACGCCGGCGTCGATCGCGGCGCGCTGCGAATGGAAGTGGACCGGCTTGCCCTCGAGCTCGACCGTCGCGGTTGCCGGACGCAGTCCGGTGATGCCCTCGAACAGTTCGGTCCGGCCGGCGCCAACCATGCCGGCAAAGCCGAGGATCTCGCCCTTGTGAACCGTGAACGATACGTTCTGGGCATAGCCGGCAACGGTGGCGTTCCTGACGCTCAGCATCGGCACATCCGACGGCGCCACCCGCCTTTCAGGATAGAGCGCGGCCAGTTCGCGGCCGACCATCAGGCGCGCCATGTCCATCTGATTGAGGGTCTTGCCTGGATAGGTGCCGACCATCTTGCCGTCGCGCAGCACGGTCACCTTGTCGGCAACACGCTGCACCTCGTCCAGCCTGTGGCTGATATAGAGCACGGCGGTGCCGTGAGCCTTCAGCTGCAGGACAATTTCCAGCAGCCGCTCGACTTCGCCGCCGGTCAGCACGGCGGTCGGTTCGTCGAAGATCACCAGCTTGAAGTCGTCGAGCAACGCGCGGGCGATCTGCACCATCTGCCGGTCGGCCAGCGAGATGTCGCGCACCAGTGCCGTCGGCGATACGAAGCAGCCGATCCCCGCCAGCTTCTCGGCCGCCTGACGCCGCATCGTCCGGTCATCCACGAAGGGGCCGCGCGAAAGCTCGCGCCCGAGAAACAGATTGTCCGCCACCGTCAGCGCCTCGGCGAGCAGGATTTCCTGATGCACCAGCGCGATGCCGGCATCCTGTGCCTGGCTGGGCTTGGTGAACCTCACCGGCTGGCCATTCATCGACAAGGTGCCGGCCGTAGGCTCGATATAGCCGGACAGCAGCCGCATCAATGTCGACTTGCCGGCGCCGTTCTCGCCGATGATGGCGTGGATCTCGCCGGGCAAGACGTCGAGCACGACATCCGACAGCACCGTCACCGGGCCGTATTGTTTCGACAGGCGCTCGGCCCGCAGCACCGGTTCGACGGCGCCCGGCACGCCACCAAAAGGCAACGTGCCTCCTCCCTCTCCGGCGATGTTGGCGGCAATGGACATCAGTTCCGATCTCAATCGAAGGCCGGAAGCAAGCGATCGCGCGAATGCTCGATATGGATGCGCATCGCCTTTTGGGCGGCATCGGGATCGGCGGCGCCGAACGCGGCGAGGATCGCCTCGTGTTCGTCGAGCGCCTCCTCGGTCACGCGGGCATGATACATCAAGCGAAAGATATGGAAGTGGGTGTGCTGGTGGCTCAACGTCTGCCGGATGAGTTCGTTTTCGGAAAACTCCATGATCTTGTCGTGGAAGATCGCGTCCTGCCGGGCGAAATTCGAATAACGCAGGCGCTCGTCCTTGCCTTCGCGCCGTGACATCACGCCGGCCGCTTCCAGCAAGATGTTGAGCTTGGCTTCGTCCATGGCAGCGGCGGCTTTCGCCGCGGCATGCGGCTCAAGCAGAAGGCGCATCTCGTACAATTCGTCGAAGCGGCGCCGCGTGATTTGCGGTGCCGCGCGATAGCCGATCAGGTGCGTCTTGAGCACAAGGCCTTCGCCTTTGAGGCGGCCGAGCGCCTCGCGGATCGGGGTGTGCGAGACGTTGAATTCCTTGACCAGGCTGTCGACGGTGATGCGCGAACCCGGCGCGATCTTCAGCGCCATCAACTGTGCGAAGATCGCTTCGTAGACATCCTCGACCAGGCTGTTGGAGCGCTGGATGCGACCGCCGAGGGCGGTGGTTTCGGTCGTGTCGGTCGGGTTCGCGATCTGCATCTTTTTACCTCTTGACAGTGTGGACTGCTAACATGATGCTCCAGCGGATGCAATCCTATATCCTATACGATTTTAAAGCGGATATGTTTTCCGGCCCGTTACATGGGTGCCGCAGGGCGTCCAGACGCCGTTGCGGACAGATGGCGGATCCGTCGCCACAACCCTTCCAGTTTAGCCGCCGTCAAAGGACAAAAGATCATCATGAGCCTCTTCGCCGCCCTCCGGCTTCCGCGTGAAATCCTTTTCGGGAAAGGCCAGCGCCATGCGCTGCCGACAGTCGCCGGCAGGTTCGGCCGGCGCGCCCTGGTCTGTACCGACGAGCGTTTCGCCGGCACGGCCGTGTTCGCGGAAATCGTCAAATCGCTCGAGGACGCCTCGATCGAGGTGCTGGTGCATGACCGCGTGCTTCCCGACGTGCCGCGCGACAGTGTCGGCATTTGCGTCGACGAGGCCAGGAAATTCCGGCCCGAGATGGTGATCGGCATCGGCGGCGGCAGTTGCCTCGACTTCGCCAAATGTGCCGGCTTGCTGCTCAGCCATGGCGGCAAACTCCAGGACTATTATGGGGAGTTCAAGGTGCCCGGCCCGACGTTGCCGCTGATCGCGGTGCCCACCACGGCGGGTACAGGCTCCGAGGTGACGCCCGTCGCGGTGATCTCCGATCCCGACCGGACGCTCAAGGTCGGCATATCGAGCCCCTATCTGATCGCGGCGGTTGCTTTGTGCGACCCGGAACTGACGATGACCTGCCCCCCTGCCCTGACCGCGATAGCCGGCGCCGATGCCTTGACCCATGCGATCGAGGCCTTCACCGCGAAACAGCGCGGTGAAGATCCAAGCCTGCCGCAACAGCATGTCTTCATCGGCAAGACGGCGCTGACAGACCATTTCGCCCTGCTGGCCATGAAACTGCTGGGCCGCAGCCTGGAGAAAGCCTGCGCCGACGGCACCGATGCCGATGCGCGCGCCGATGTGATGATGGGCGCGCTGGCGGCGGGCTGCGCGTTCGGTACCGCCGGAACGGCGGCGGCGCATGCCGTGCAATACCCGGCCGGCGCCCTCACCCACACCGCGCACGGATTGGGCGTGGCGACGATGATGCCTTACGTCATGACCTATAACACCCGCGTGGTCGCCGCCGAAATGGCCGAGATCGGCGGGGCGCTTGGCCTCGAGGCCAAGGGACGGAGCGTCGAGGAGATGGCGGACGCCACCATCAAGGAAATCCGGCGGTTATTCACGGCGATCGGCATCACGCCGACGCTGGCCGATCTCGGCCTTCCCGCCGAGAAGCTCGACTGGACCGCCGATCAGGCGCTCGGCATCGACCGCCTGATCAAGAACAACCCCCGCTCCTTCGATCTCGTCGCCATGCGACGCCTGGTTCAGGCAGCCCATGACGGCGACCTCGAAGCCTGCGCCATGTGATCCACGGAACAAGACAATGAACCTTCCTCCCAATGCGCTGCGGATCGACCAGGACGGCTATGACGTTCGCGGCTTCTCGCACGGACTTTACATCGACGGCAGATGGCGACCATCTTCCGATGGCCGGGTCATTGACGTCGTCGATCCCTCGTCGGGGTCTGTGATTGCAGCGGTCCCGGACGCGACGCTCGAGGATGCCTTGGCCGCCGTCGATGCGGCTGGCAAGGCGGCGACGGCATGGCGGGAGACGGCGCCACGCAAGCGCTCGGAAATCCTCAGGCGCTGTTTCGAACTCATGGTCGAACGATCGGAAACGCTTGCCATGCTGATCTCGCTGGAGAACGGCAAGGCTCTGCGCGACGCGCGCGGCGAGGTTGCGTACGCCGCCGAGTTCTTCCGCTGGAACGCGGAAGAAGCGGTTCGCATCACCGGCGAGTTCGGCACCGCGCCGTCCGGCGCCAACCGCATCGTGGTCGACTATGAGCCGATCGGCATCTGCGTGCTGATCACGCCCTGGAATTTTCCTGCCGCGATGGCGACACGAAAGATCGCGCCGGCATTGGCCGCCGGTTGCACGGTGATCCTGAAGCCGGCCAGCGAAACACCGCTGACGGCCTATGCGCTGGCCGCGCTCTACAACGAGGCCGGCGTCCCGGCGGGCGTCGTCAACGTGCTCACCACGACCAGTCCCGGTCCGCTGACATCGGCCATGCTGGCCGATCCGCGCGTCAGGAAGCTTTCCTTCACCGGTTCGACAGGCGTCGGACGAAGCCTGCTTGGCGAAGCCGCCAAGCATGTGGTCTCCTGCTCGATGGAGCTCGGCGGCAATGCACCCTTCGTCGTTTTCGATGATGCCGACCTCGATGCCGCGCTCGACGGCGCCATGATCGCAAAGATGCGCAATGCCGGCGAGGCCTGTACGGCCGCCAATCGCATCTATGTTCAGTCGGGCATCCATGACGCATTCGCCGACGGCCTTCGCAAGCGCATGGCAGCTCTCAAGGTCGGACCAGGCATGAGCGCGGATACCGAGTGCGGACCGATGATCACCAGAAAGGCGGTCGACAAGATCGACCGCCTGGTCAAGGACGCCGTGGGCCGGGGAGCCAAGGTGCTTTGCGGCGGCTCGATCCCGGAGGAGGAAGGCTTCTTTTACCCGCCGACGGTCCTGTCGCAGGTTTCGCCCGACGCCGACATGGCGCATGAGGAGATTTTCGGGCCGGTAGCGCCCATCACGCGATTCGAGACCGAGGCCGAAGCCATCATGCACGCCAACAACACGGAATACGGCCTTGCCGCCTACATCTATACGCGCGATGTAGGCCGGGGATTGCGTGTGGCATCGAGGATCGAGGCCGGCATGATCGGCCTCAACCGGGGGCTGATGTCGGACCCCGCGGCACCCTTCGGCGGCGTCAAGCAGAGCGGCCTGGGTCGAGAGGGCGGCCAGCATCACGGCATCGCCGAGTTCATGGAGGCGAAGTATATCGCCGTGACCTTCTGATCATGCAGAAAGATCCCTTCCGCACCCGCGACCACGTCGCCGACTTCGACGACATCGTGGCCGATATCGTGGCGCGCAGCGCTGCCACCCGGGCGACGCTGCCCATGGTGGCTGATGTCGCCTATGGCAACAGCGCGGCCGAGAGGCTCGACCTGTTCTTTCCGCCGGGCGGGCGCAAGGATCTGCCGGTTCATATTTTCATACACGGCGGCTACTGGCGCATGTTTTCAAGGAGCGACCATTCCTATGTGGCGGAGACAGTCACCAAAGCCGGTGCGATCGCGGTCATCGTCGATTATGCGCTGATGCCCGAGGTCAGGATGGCGGCGATCGTGGAACAGGTCCGGCGCGCCAAACAATGGGTGCTGGACAACGTCGTCGACCATGGCGGCGATCCCGGCCGGATAAGCGTCAGCGGCCATTCGGCCGGTGCGCACCTGACCACATTCCTCTTCGAAAAGGCGCCAATGCCATCATGCGTCCGAGCGGCGCTGCTGCTGGGCGGCCTCTACGACCTGAAGCCCCTGCAGAAATCCTTCCTTGAGCCGCTGATCGGCATCACCGACGAGGAGACTGCCGCCTTCACGCCAATGACCCGCTTGCACGACCCCAAGACGGCAGTGACCATTCTCGTCGGGGACCAGGAAACGCCGCCCTTCCACCAGCAAGCGGCCGACTTCGGAGCGCTCCTGCGCGCCCGGGGGCACAGTGTGCGCGATCTCCGCCTGAATGACCGGAACCACATGAACAGCTTGCGGGATCTGGGCATCATCGGCACACAGGCTGGCGACTGCCTGATGCAGACGATTGAAGCAACCCTCGCCTAGCGCACAGCGAAACAGCTTTGCTCTCATTGGCCATTCAGCGGATTCGATTTGCTTGGTGATCCCCCACCCTTAGGGCAAACTCCCTGCCGGGGCTGCAGGAGGTGAAATGAGAGCACGCGCAGCAACGCTCGGGGATCTCGAGGACGTCTTTCATGGCCTGTCCAAGCGGATGTCGGAGGAGTACGCGGCGGCCGGCAAGGACAGCAAGATCGCCTACGACAATCTGATGATGAACCTGAAGGAAGGCCGGGCGCACGCGCTGGTCGAGGGCGAGAAGGCCGTGGCGATCATCGCCTGGCATGAGAACAGCGACGCCGCCGATACGCTGTTCGCTGCCCAGGAGGACTTCTTCCGCGCCTCGACCGTGCGCTTCTGCAAGCGGCATATCAGACATATCCAGGCGCTTGCGGGCAATCTTCCCATCCACTCGCGCAGCTGGCTGCAGGGGCCCGACGTCGCCCGATGGTTCGGCATTATCGGCTATGTCGAGCACGGCCGGGAGAATGGCGCCAACCTGTTCGAACTGCCGCCGGCTCGTGCCGCATAGAACGATGGATAGCTTGCTGACCTGCGCAGAGAGTTGGAGCTCTTCGCCGTTTCCATGACACGGTGAAACGTTCTAGCGCCCGAATATGGCATTCATCAGCGGCAGCCTGAAGCGGCCACCCGAAGGACTTCGGGCGACCTCTTTCGCAATCCCGCGGCGCTTCTCTTGCGCGATGGACTCCAGGTCCCGGAACAATCCAGCGTCATAGAACCGAAAGGCCTCGACCTTTCGGAACGCCTTGACGCCGGCATTCGATATCCACTCCTCGCCGCCTTGTTTCGTGACGACGACGTGCGTTTCGTTCTTCACGATGCGCGCCACACGCTCTTCATCCGGTTTCTCTCCCGGCGCAAAGAACGGGATGACCCTCTTCATGGTCCCTTGCGGGTCGGACACAAAATCCTCGTATCCCACCAGCAGACGCTCGAATTTAACCCGGCTGTCCACCCATTTTGCCATGAAGGCAGCCCATCCATCGGTTCGGATAAGCACGAATTCCTTGAAGCTTTCCTTGGTGTCGGCGCCGCCGTCGAGGAGATACAGTTCAAAGTCCGAGACCGTTCCCGGCATGAACGACCGATGCTGGACCAGATAAGGAACGTCCGGCAGGATCCGACCCGATAGATCGAAATCGTGGTTCTTCGAGAAGTGGACCCCCGGCCGGATGCACGGGAAGGTGCGGCAACAATCGGGATTGTCGGTGCGGTAGAACAGGCAATAATTGAAATCGTTGCCGAAATAGCTCAGGGCGAGCCGATGCATCAGGTGATGGCCGCTGCGTGGCCAGCTTATGCCGGCGACGTATCTGATTTTCACTTTCGACGATCCTTGAGCCGGCCCTTTCGATATCGATTAGCTAGCTGGCGAACTCGGAGAAGTCTACCGACTTTGACGGGTACCAACTGACATCCAGAGCCGCCCTTTCGACTGCCCCAGCAAGCGGCTTGCGCAGGGCAACGATTGGCGGAATGTTACGGGACGGGCAACCGGGACCAAACCGGCAGGCCGAGACCGATATGGCTGCTGGAAAATGTCGCGAGCTTGCTTTGCCTTTCTTGCCTTAGTCGTCTTGCCAACGCCGGTTGAGGCAAGCGAGCGCATGTCTCATCTGCTTGACCGCTCCAGCCTGCCGATCGCCTATTTTCGCGAATCGGATGTTGTGACTGCATACACGACTGCAATGGCGCGCTTCCGTCTGCAGTTCACAGGGCGTCCCGGCGAAACCAATCTTGCGGTCTCTCTCGAACCATCGCTTTTGCGGGCGGAGTTCCGTGCGCGGACATGGCGCTCTGCGGACGGCAGCTTGTTGCAAGGCTTCGCCGGCAAGGGCGGCTTCCGATTGACCATCGGTAACTGCCTGGCGCGTATCTGCGCTGCCAGCGAATGCAGCGACGCCGGTTGGCCGGTTTACGCCTGCAGCGACGGGCGCAAGCGCAAGATGTCCGTCACGGATTTTGTGACGGCAAGCTTCGATGGCGTCCCCTATCGTCGATTGAGCGCCCCCCCTTCACAGGAATGACGGCGCGCGGTGTCTACCATCTTACCGAGGCAGGCGTTCAGCAAGGGCGGTATTCCTTTCCTTCACCGCGAACGCCGCCTGCACCGCACGGTTGACCGTCACCGGCAGGATCGACATGTGGTTTTCGCCGGCATGCAACTCGAAGCTGGCGCGCAGCCCAGGCAGCGCATCGAGGCGCTCGGCCATCGCCCGCGCGAATTCGTCAGTGCGTGTCAGCTTCTTCTGCTGCAGGCGTTTCTCCTCGTCCTCCGCGCCTACCTGAAACGGCGCCAGCTTCTCGGTCTCGTACTCGCCGGCCGACAGGATCACATCCGCGGTCAGGCCATGGGGGACGGCCGCCTCTAAAGCCTCGAGAAAGCGGTCGATGGCACGGTCCTCCCAATAGATCGCGGGGCTGGCCGCGATGAAGGTTCGGAACGAAAGCGGGCGTGTGAACAAAGCGTAGAGTGCGAACAAGCCGCCGAAGGAATGGCCGCAGAGCGCCTGGCGGCTTGGATCGATCCTGGTCCGGCTGGCGACCCAGGGCTTCAGCTCATCCTCGATGAAGGCCAGGAACTGCCCTGCCCCGCCGGTCCCGACTTCCGGAGTGCCCTCATAAAAGGGCGGATAGGTCTTGCCGGGCGGCGGGCCAAGGTCCCAGGAGCGCCGCAGCGGGTCATAGGCGCCCTCGACGGGATAGCCGATGGCGACGATGACGCCCCAGCCGACATTGGTGCCCGAGGGATAGAAGGCCTGCGCGCGCATGGCGTCGACCGCTGTGCCGATGATGGCGTTGCCATCGGTCATGTAGAGCACCGGCCAGCCGGCCTCGGGCGCCGGTCCGGACGGCACGTGGATGAAGACCCGCCAGGGGTCTCTGCCCGCGCGGGGCAGAAGATCGTGGACGGTGGTGTCCGCGATCAAGGCGGGAGACGCCTTCGTTGCATCGGTCATGACGATCTCCGGGTCAAAATCAGCGGCGGCTCAACAGCCACATCAGCACCGGGCCGCCGATCAGCGTGGCGACGATGCCGGCCGCGATCTGGCGCGGGAAGATGGCGGTACGGCCGATCCAGTCGGCGCAGACCATGATCAGTGCGCCGGCAAGCACCGCGCCGATGGCTTGCGGCAGCGCGCGCGACAGGCCGAGGCGGCGCGCAAGGTGCGGCGCCATCAGGCCGATGAAGGTCAGCGGCCCGACCACGAGCGTCGAGGCCGCGGTGAGCGCTGCAACCATCAAAAGCACAAGGAGCCGCGTTAACCTGAGGTTGAGGCCGAGGCTTTGCACCGCGGCGGATCCGAGCGGCAGCATGTCCAGCCAGCGGATGAAGAGCGGGGCGATCAGGAACAGGCAAAAGGCGATCGAGGAGGTGAAAAACGCCGAGCCCGCGTCAACGCCATAGGTCGAGCCGGTGAGCCAGTTGAGCAGAAGCATGGCGCGCGGGTCGCCCGTGGCGGTGAGCACCAGGATCAGCGCGTCGAACAGGGCGGTCAGGGCGACGCCGGCAAGCAGCAGCCGTTCCGGCGCATAGGCGGCGCGCCTGCCGATGGCCAGCGTCACCAGCAAAGCGGCGAAAGCGCCGATGGTGGCGGCTGCAGTCTGCGCGGGACGGCTGGCATCGGACAGCGAAAACAGCGCCACCATCATGCCGAGCGCGGCACCGGCGCTGATGCCGAGCACTTCGGGGCTGGCCATCGGATTGCCGGTCAGTCGCTGCATCATCAAGCCGGCCAGCGCCAGCATGGCGCCTGCGGCAAGTGCGGCACATACGCGAGGCAGCCGCCAGGACAACAGGGGCTGCAGCTGGTCGCCGGATGCGAACGTCCAGCCATGCGGCCCCGGTGCATAGAGCAGGGCAAGCCCGACGAGCAGAAGCAGGAGGCCGCCGATCACCGCCAGCACGAGGGCGGAGTGGCGGGTGCGCGGCAGGTGATGCGACCCGAATGCCGGCGTTTCCAGGCCGAGCGAAAGACGCGGCAGCAGCCACAGCAGCAGCGGCACGCCGAGAAGCGCTGTCATCGCGCCGGTCGGCAGCAGGTCGCCTTGCGGCCCGGTCGCAATCTGCACGCCCTGGTCGGCGGCCCACAGCAAGGCGCCGCCGATGAGCGGCGCCATCACCAGTTGCTGGCCAAGCCGGCGGGCGCCGCCGATGCGCGCGAGTGTCGCGGCGGCAAGGCCGACGAAACCGATGACGCCGACGGCGGCGACGACAAAGGCAATCAGCGCGACCGCTGCCGCCAGTCCGGCGAAGCGATAGGCGCCGAGCGGGACGCCGAGGCTGCGCGCGCCTTCATCGTCGAGGCCGAGCAAGGTCAGCGGCCGCACCATCAGGCCGATCAGCAGCGCGGCGGCGCCCAGGCGCGGCAGGAGCCACAGTGTCGTCGACCAGTCCTGCTGGCCGAGCGAACCGGCGCCCCAGATGAACAGGCTGGCCAGCCATTCATGCCGCAGCACCACCAGGGCGGCGCCAATGGCGCCGGCATAGAGGCTGACGACAAGCCCGGCGAGCACCACCGAAAGCGGCGACAGGCCCTTGTGCCAGGACAGCGCGAAGACCGCGGCGAGGGCGGTGAAAGCGCCGGCAAGCGCCACCCATTCGCGGCCGAAGGCAAGCAGCGACGGCGCAAGCAGCGTCGCCAGCGCCAGCGCCAGATAGGCGCCGGCCGAGACGCCGACGGTTTCGGGCGAAGCGAGCGGGTTGCGCAGGACCTGCTGCAACACCGTCCCGGCCAGACCGAGGGCGGCGCCGCAGAGAAGGCTGATCGCAAGTCTGGGCAGGAAGGCGTAGTGGACGAGCACCTGCCGCATATCGTCGATATCAGGGCTTGCAAGCGCGTCGAGCCAGAGCGCCGGCGGCAATTGCACTGATATGTTGGAGAGCGTCGCGGCGGCTGCCACGCCGACAAGCACGGCGCAAAGCAGGATCGCGCCCAGGGGATATCTGTCTGATAGGCGAGCCGTCGACCGACGATCGGAGGCGAGGCTGGCGTCGTCGGACAGGCTTGCTTGCTGCTCAGCCACCGGCGCGCTCCGCCGTCAGCGCCTCGGCCAGCAGCCGGGCAAAACGGCTCGCCGAAGGCAGCGTGCCGAACATCAGTACAGGGGGCAGACGCATGATCGAGCGGTTGCGCACGAAAGACATGGCGTTCCAGACGGGGCTTTCGGTCAGCGTGCCGCCCGCCCCTTCGGGCAGAGGTTCGAGATAGGCAAGGCGGGCATCGCTTGATGTCGCCAGGCCATCGATGCCGACGGTTGCAAACCCCCAGTAATTGGTCTCGCCGGTCCAGGCGTTGCGGATGCCGATGCGGTCGAAAACCGCCTGGAACAGGCTCTTCTCGCCATAGACGCGCACATTGCGCGGATCGAGGAAGCTGACGACGTAGATCGGCCGCGCCGAAAGCCGCTCCAGCCTCTGCCTGACATCGGAGAAACAGCCTTCCGTCGCGGCGATCAGCGCCTCGCCTTCGCTTTCCTTGCCGACCAGTGCCGCGAGCTGCCGGGTCGCCTCGACGGCGCGCCGAAAGGGCTGGCCGTCCGGCATGTAAATGCCGATCGTCGTCACTGGCGCGACGCGCTCGAGCAGTGGCTTGATGCCGTCGAGATAGGGGATGGAGAGGATGATGTCGGGGCGAAGCTGCTGCAGGAATTCGAGATTGGGCTCCAGGATCGTGCCGATATCGGCGACCTCGGGCGGCAGCTTCGGCTCGACCACCCACTTCTCCCAGACCTCGTGGTCGGCGACGGCGACCGGCGTGACGCCGAGCATGAGCAAGGTTTCCGCCAGCCCGTCGTCGAGGCAGACGATGCGCAACGGCTTCGCCCCGGCTGCTCGTGGCATGAGTGCGGCCAAAGGCAGCCCGAACAGCGCCAGCGCGTAGCGCCGCGTCATCCAACCGCCCAAGCGATTGGCCGGCTCTGCCAGACAGGTCTTATGATCTGTTTCCAATTCGGCGTGCCTGTCTGCGGACTCCGGCCTCGATCGGCCCATATGGGTTGACTATGAAACATGACTTTCATAGTCAACATTTAAGATGCACGCGGGAGTCAACAATCCGGCTGGCCCACGTCTGGCGCTGCGACTCCCCGCCGCAGCCGCAAGGCGTGCTGGCGCTGGATTGATCGGCGGCATCATCTTTTGCCCGCGAACACGGTCCAAATAGAATAGGATGGAAGCGCGCCATCCGGGCGCGGATGCGTGTTGCATTCGAGCCAGTGGCCGAAAAACCGGTGACAAGCGCCGCCGGAAGGTGTTGAAGATGACGGCCGACGCAGTGAGGGGCGTGCGATCGGGTTGCACTCGGCAAGTGTTGATGGTTTGTTGCCGGTCTGCGGAGAACGAGTGATGCGAGAATCGATCGGTCAAGACGAATACGGGTCGGCGAACCCTTTCGATCCGGACGACCTGCCCAATCTGAATGCGATAGGGCCAGGGATCGGCAACAATGATTTCGAGAAATACGCCGTCGCCGTGATCATCGTGTTCGGCGCCCTGATCATCGGCGGGCTGATGGCCGCGTCGATGACCTTCGGTCATCGCAACGGGTTCCTCTTCGCGCTTGGCGGCGCTACCTCGGCCTGGATCTCGGGAAACGCGCTTCTGCTCGACAGGCCTCGCATCTACGCGCTGTTCGTCGGCATCGCCGCCTTGATGCTGATCGCATCAACCGTCACGCTGATTACCTGACGGCCCTCGCCGGGCCGTGAACCAGCGCCTGTCCAAGAGACCCGTATCTCAATATCCGAGCGCCTCGCCTGAGGCGGCGCGGCTGTCGATCGCGCCATTGTAGCGCGCGCCGCCACCCTTCTCGATTTCCGCCAGGCTCTTGCCGCCAACGAGAATGCCGGCCGCCTGGCCCCAGGTCTGGTCACTCAAATCGAGATGATAGCCCATGCCGGCGAGCAGCCTTTCGGTGTCCGGCGACAGGCCGAACGGCTCGACATAGACTTTATCGGGCAGCCATTGATGGTGGATGCGCGGCGCGTCGATCGCCTCCTGGATGTTCATGCCGTGGTCGATGACGTTGACGATCGCCTCTAGCGTGATGGTGATGATGCGCGAGCCGCCCGGGCTGCCGATGACCATGAACGGCTTGCCGTCCTTAGCCACGATGGTCGGGCTCATCGATGACAAAGGCGTCTTCTTCGGCTGGATGGCGTTGGCCTCGCCCTGGACCAGGCCGTAGAGGTTGGGCAAGCCCGGCTTCTGGGTGAAATCGTCCATCTCGTTGTTGAGCAGGATGCCGGTGCCGTCGGCAACGACGCCGGCGCCGAAGGAGCCGTTCAGCGTATAGGTCACCGCGACCGCGTTGCCGTCCTTGTCGATGATCGAATAATGCGTCGTCTCCTTCGATTCGCCAAAGCCCTTCGGCATCAAATCCTGCGACACGCCGGCCCGGAACGGATCTATCTTGTCGCGGATGTCCTTGGCGTAGGCCTTATCCAGCAGTTTCGAGACCGGATTGTCGACGAAATCGGGATCGCCGAGCGCGGAATTGCGGTCGACATAGGCATGGCGCATCGCCTCGACCATGACATGCACGGTCTCGGCCGAGCCGGCGCCGAGATAGGACAGCGGATAGCCCTCAAGCACGTTGAGGATTTCGCAGATGATGACGCCGCCGGAGCTGGGCGGCGGCGAGGAGGTGATCTCATAGCCGCGATAGGAGCAAGTGACCGGCTTCAGTTCGCGCACCGCATATTGCTCGAAATCGGCCTTGGCCAGGATGCCGCCCTTGGCGCCGCTCGCCTTGACGATCGCGTCGGCGATGGCGCCCTTGTAGAAGGCGTCGGGGCCTTTGTCGGAAATCGCCGAGAGCGAAGCGGCAAGGTCTGGCTGGGCGAGCCGCTCGCCGATGCCATAGGGCTTGCCGTCGGGTTTCAAGAAGGCTGCTGCCGCGGCCGGGTCCTTCGCCAGTCTTTCAGCACTGCCGGCGAATGAGGCGGCATCGCCCTGATTGAGGACGAAACCGTCCTTGGCATAACTGATCGCCGGCGCCATCAGATCCTGCCTGGACAGCGTGCCGTATTTCTCACGCGCCATTTCGAGACCGGCCACCGAGCCCGGCACGCCGACGGCGAGATAGCCGTCCAGGCTGGCGCCCTTCACCGGATTGCCGTCCTTGTCGAGATACATGGTCTTGGTCGCGGCCAGCGGCGCGCGCTCGCGGAAATCGAGGAAGGTCGATTTGCCATCGGCGAAACGGATGGTCATGAAGCCGCCGCCGCCGATGTTGCCGGCATTGGGGTAGACGACGGCCAGCGCATAGCCGACCGCGACCGCAGCATCGACGGCATTGCCGCCCTTCTTCAGCACCTCGACGCCGACTTCAGAGGCCAGATGCTGGGCCGTGACCACCATGCCGTGCTCGCCCTTGGCTGGCGCTGGCGAGGCGGCGAAGACGCTCGTCAACGGCGCGAGTGCGAAGGTTAGGGAAAGACTGGCGGCGATCAGTGTCCGGCGGGTGAAGTGCATGGCGGGTTCTCCTGGCGGGATACCTAAAAGAGCCCGTCGCAGCGGCCGAGTCCACTATCAACGGTGGGCCAGACGCATCAATTCAGATGTCAGGCGTGTCAGACAATTCCGCCCGAGCCGCCGGCGACAGCCGGGCGTTCGGCCGCGACTTTGGCGCGATAGCCCGCCGCCCGATAGGCAGCGACGGGATCGATGGCGCCGCCGGTCTTCAGCCGCGCCATGGCCAGGATCGGCTCGACATCGGTGCGGTAGGCCATTTTTAGCGTCTGGGTCGCCATCAGCGCGTCATTGCCGTCCTGGAAACCTTCGAGCGCCTTGCGGTCGACCAGCAATGCCTGCGCATAGGCGCGCTGCACCTCGACCGCCGACAGCATCAGGCTTTCGATCGGATCGGTGACGTTATGGCTCTGGTCGAGCATGTGGGCGGGATCGAACCCCTCGGCGCTGGACAGTTCGGCATCGACGAGTTCGTTGAAGACCAGGAACAGCCGGTAGGGATCGATCGAACCGGCGTCGAGATCGTCGTCGCCATATTTCGAATCGTTGAAGTGGAAGCCGCCGAGCTTCTTGAACTGGATCAACCGCGAGACGATCATCTCGATGTTGACGTTGGGCGCGTGGTGGCCGAGGTCGACGAGACAGAACGCCTTGTCGCCCAATTCCTTTGATATGAGGTAGTTGGTGCCCCAATCCTGCACGACCGTGGAATAGAAGGCCGGCTCGTACATCTTGTGTTCGGTGAACAGCTTCCAGTCGGCGGGCAGCCCGGCATAGACCTCCTTCATGGCGTCGAGATAGCGCTCGAACGCCTTGGCGAAATTGACCTGGCCGGGAAAGTTCGAGCCGTCGCCGATCCACACCGTCAGCGCCTTGGAGCCGAGCGTCTTGCCGATCTCGATGCATTCGAGATTGTGCTCGACCGCCTGACGACGCGTGCCGGCATCGGCATGCGACAGCGAGCCGAATTTGTAGGAGAGTTTCTGGTCCCTGGCGTCGGAGAAGGTGTTGGAATTCATGGCATCGAAGCCGAGGCCGAAGCGCGAGGCCGCCTGCTTCAGCCGGTTCGGATCCGCCTTGTCCCATGGAATATGCAGCGAGACGGTCGGCGTCGCCTGCGTCAACTGGCTGATGACGGCGCAATCCTCGATCTTGTCGAAGATGTCGCGCGGTTCGCCGGCGCCGGGAAAGCGGGCAAAGCGCGTGCCGCCGGTGCCGACGCCCCAGGAGGGGATCGCAACGGCGAATTTCTCGACCTTGCCGCGGATGGCGTCGATGGCGATGCCGCGACGGTCCAGGCGTTCGCCAAGCGAGGCGTAGTCGCGCTCGAGGTCGGGCTTGCGGGCGGCGTTGTGGCTGGCGACGACGTCGGCGGAGATGATGGTCTCGGACAAACTGCTATTCCTCCCAATATGTTCGGGCCGCTGCCCCTCACCGCCTGCCGGCCCTTCTCCCCGTATAGTGACGGGGAGAAGGGCGAAGCGTCTATCGCGTAAAGCTCTGTGCGTTGCCGGCGTCGACGTTGATGATGTTGCCGGTCGATTTGGCCGACATGTCGGAAGCGAAGAAATAGATCGCCTCGGCGATGTCTTCCGGAAACACCGAGCGCTTCAGCATCGAGCGCGAGCGGTAATGTTCCTCCAGATCGTCGGTCGACATCTTGTAGGCGGCGGCGCGCTGTTCCTTCCACTCGCCGGTCCAGATCTTCGAGCCGCGCAGCACCGCGTCCGGATTGACGACATTGACCCTGATCTGCGCTTCCGCGCCCTCTAGCGCAAGGCATCGCGCCAGATGGATTTCGGCGGCCTTGGCGGTGCAATAGGCGGCCGCATTGGGCGAAGCGGCAAGGCCGTTCTTGGAGGCGACGAAGACGACATTGCCGCCGATTTTTTGGACCCGGAACAGCCGGAACGCCTCCCGCGAGACCAGGAAATAGCCGGTCGACAGGATGTCCATATTCTTGTTCCATAACGCCAGCGTCGTTTCCTCGATCGGCGCAGAGGAGGCGAGACCGGCATTCGACACCAGAATGTCGATGCCGCCGAACTCCACCGCCGTCTCGGCAAAACCCGCGACGACCTGGTCTTCCGAGGTGACGTTGATCACCACCGGGCGGACGAAATCCTTGCCATAGGCCTTGGCCAGTTCCTCATTGGCGCTGGCGAGCGCTGTTTCATCGATGTCGGCCAGCACGACGCAGGCGCCTTCGCGCAGCAACCGGTTGGCGGTTGCCCGGCCAATGCCGCCGGCGCCGCCGGTGACCAGCGCGATCTGGCCGGCAAGCGACTTCGGCTTCGGCATGCGCTGCAATTTGAGATCCTCGAGCAACCAGTATTCGATGTCGAAAGCTTCCTGAGCCGGCAGGCCGACATAGGACGAGACGGTCGAGGCGCCGCGCATGACGTTGATGGCGTTGACATAGAATTCGCCCGAGATGCGCGCCGTCGCCTTGTCGCCGGCGAAGGTGAACATGCCGACGCCGGGCATCAGGTAGACCACGGCATTAGGATCACGGATGGCGGGCGAGTCCGGATGCTTGCAGCTGTCGTAATAGGCCTGGTAGCCGACGCGGTATTCGGCGATGTCGTCGGCGAGGCGCGCGATGACCGCATCGACATCGGGCTTGGCCGGGTCGAACTCGATGACCAGCGGGCGGATCTTGGTGCGCAGGAAGTGGTCGGGGCATGAGGTGCCGAGCGCCGCCAGCGGGCGCAGATCCCTGGAGTTGACGAATTCGAGCACGGCGGCGGAATCGTCGAAATGGCCGAGCTTGTGGCTCTTTTCCGAGATCAGGCCGCGGATTTTCGGCATCAGTTTCGCCGCGATGGCGCGGCGCTCCCTGGCATCGAGCGACTTGACCACTTCGCCGCCGAAGATGGCGAGGCCCTCGGAGCGGCGCTCGAACCACTCGATCGCCTGGTTGATCACCGAGATCGTCGTCTCGTAGCACTCCTTGGGCGTATCGCCCCAGGTGAACAGGCCATGGCTTTCCAGGATGACACCCTTGGCAGCGGGATTTTCCGTGCAGAATTTCTCCAGCCACAGGCCAAGCTCGAAGCCCGGCCGCTTCCACGGCAGCCAGCCAATGGCGTCGCCGAAGATCTCGTTGGTCAGCGCTTTGGAATCCTTCGCGGCGGCAATCGCGATGATGGCATCGGGATGCATGTGGTCGACAAAAGGCCTGGGCACATAGGCGTGAAGCGGCGTGTCGATCGAGGCCGCGCGCGGGTTGAGATTGAACGTGCAGTGGGGCAGATATCCCACCATCTCGTCCTCATGCTCGACGCCGCGATAAAGGCCCTTCAGCGCCCGCAACTTGTCCATGTAGAGCGTGGCGAAGCCGTCGAGCTTGATGGAGGCGCTGTCGCCGCCGGAGCCCTTGACCCACAGCACTTCGACGGTCTCGCCGCTGAGCGGGTCCTTCTGCCAAATCTTTGAGGAGGTGTTGCCACCGCCATAGTTGGTGACGCGCTTGTCGGAACCCAGCGTGTTCGAGCGATACACCAGAAGCTCAGGATCGCTCATCCCCTTGGCTTTCGCATCATCCCACAGATTGGCAAGGCGCGAGCCGGAGCGCTTGTCGAGCATAGTTATCCTCCCTGGGACGCAAAAAGCCGCGGTCCATTTTGCCGGGAATGTCTACGCAAGCAGCCCGCTTGTCAATCACAAACGATCAATATCAATCATATTGCACTGCACAATGAAATTATATGATCGGAAATGATTGACACTGCTCGTTTTGAGTGCCTAGATGGCCAGGCAGGGAGGAACCATGCACGAAAAAGAGCGCCACAGGATCATTCTGTCCGCCGTCCAGGAAAAGCCTGTGGTGACGGTGCAGGAGATGGTCGACCTGACGGAGTCGTCCGAGGCGACGATCCGGCGCGATATCGCGGCTCTCCATGTCCAGAAGCGCCTGCGCCGGGTGCGCGGGGGCGCCGAGGCAATCTCGCCGCCGCAGTTCATCGGCCTCGCCGGCCGGCCGTTTTCCGTCAACGAAACGATCAACGCTTCGCAAAAGCGGGCGATCGCCCGCGAGGCTGTCGAATTGTGCGGGGATGGCGAGCCGATCATCATCAATGGCGGCACCACCACCTTCCAGATGGTGCATTTCCTGACCGGCCGCCGCATGCCGATCTTCACCAATTCATTCCCGATCGCCGAGCATCTGCTCAAGCACTCCAAGAACACGGTGATGCTGTCGGGCGGCACGATCTATCGCGAGCAGAACATCATCCTGTCGCCCTTCGACAATGACGTGACGCGCAATTTCTATGCGCGCCGCATGTTCATGGGCGCGCAGGGGCTGGGACCGCTCGGCCTGATGGAAGGCGACCCATTGCTGATCCAGGCCGAGCAGAAACTGATCGACCAGGCCGACGAGCTGGTGGTGCTGGTCGATTCCTCGAAATTCCGCAAACGCTCCAGCCTGATCCTGTGCGGCCTGTCGCGCATCGCCACCGTCATCACCGATGACGGCATCGAGGATCGCGAAGCCAAGATGTTGGAGACCGCGGGCGTGACGCTGATCGTCGCCCGCAAATCGGCGAAGGAAGAATCTTCACTGCAGGCCTGAGACGCCCGCAGCGGCGATGGAAATGCAACGCTCAAGGGAGGATATACGATGAGTTTTCTGAAGAAATTGATGGTGACGGCCGCGTTCTCGGCCGCCATGTTCGTGAATGCCGCCTATGCCGAGAACGTCAAGATCGCGCTGGTGGTGAAGTCGCTCGGCAACGGCTTCTTCGACGCCGCCAACAAGGGCGCCGAAGAGGCGGCCAAGGAACTCGGCGATGTCGACATCATCTACACCGGCCCGACCAAGGCGACCGCCGAAGCGCAGATCGAAGTGGTCAACTCGCTGATCGCGCAGAAGGTCAACGCCATCGCGATTTCGGCCAATGACGCCGACGCGCTGGTGCCGGTGCTGAAGAAGGCCATGGAGCGCGGCATCACCGTCATCTCCTGGGATTCCGGCGTCGCCAAGGAAGGCCGCCAGCTTCATCTCAACCCGTCTGACACCGGCCTGATCGGCGAGACCATCATCAAGCTTGCCGCCGACTATCTGCCGGAAGGCGGCGATGTCGCCATCCTGTCGGCCTCCTCGACCGCGACCAACCAGAACGCCTGGATCGACGCGGCCAAGAAGGTGCTGCCGGAGAAGTTCCCCAAGATCAAGCTGGTCGCCACCGTCTATGGCGATGACGATTCGGCCAAGAGCACCGACGAAGCCAAGGGCCTGCTGAAGTCCTACCCGAACCTCAAGGCGATCATCGCGCCGACCACCGTCGGCGTCGTTGCCGCGGCCCAGGTGGTCACCGACGAGAACCTGATCGGCAAGGTCAATGTCACGGGCCTCGCGCTGCCTTCCGAGTTCAAGAAGTTCATCGACAACGGTGCTTCACAGGCCGTGGCTCTTTGGAACCCGATCGACCTCGGCTACTCCGCCGTCTACCTCGCCCATGACCTGGCGGTGAAGAAGGAAGAGGCCAAGCCCGGTGCGACGCTGTCGATCGGCCGCGTCGGCAAGGTCACGCTCGACGATACCAACTCAGCCGCGATGGCTCCGCCCTTCCAGTTCGACAAGACCAATATCGAGAAGTTCTCCAAGATCTATTGATCTGGACCCTCTCAAGCCGTCGCGGCGGGACTCACGTCCCGCCGCGATCTTAAACCGACCTTGTTTCAGGGCTTGATACTGATATGGACACGACGGCCCAACACGGCACGGTGAAGGAGAGCCCTGCGGCCTCCACGCCACGCCTGACGCTGTCAGGCGTCTCGAAAAGCTTTCCCGGTGTGCGCGCGCTGCACGATGTCAGCCTGTCGCTCTATCCCGGCCAGGTGACGGCGCTTATCGGCGAGAACGGCGCCGGCAAGTCGACGCTGGTCAAGATCATGACCGGCATCTACCAGCCGGATTCCGGCACGATCAGCATCGACGGCCAGGCCGTCACCCTGCCCAGCGCGCATGCCGCCTTCGGCCATGGCGTCACCGCGATCCATCAGGAAACCGTGCTGTTCGACGATCTGAGCGTCGCCGAAAACATCTTTCTCGGCCATGCGCCGCGCACGCGCTTCGGCACCATCGACTGGCGCATGATGCGCAAGAACGCGCGCGAAGTGCTCGACACCATGCATGCCGGCCATATCGACGCCGATGCAAGGCTGAAGGACCTCGGCATCGCCAACAAGCATCTGGTCGCGGTGGCGCGCGCCATGTCGATCGACGCCCAGATCGTCATCATGGACGAGCCAACGGCAGCCCTTTCGATGAAGGAGATCGAGGAGCTGTTCCTGCTCATCGAATTCCTCAAGGAGGAAGGCAAGGCGATCCTGTTCATCAGCCACAAGTTCGACGAGATCTACCGCATCGCCGACCGCTACACCGTGTTCCGCGACGGCGAGATGGTCGGCGAAGGCCTGATCAAGGACGCCGGCCAGAGCCAGATCGTGCGCATGATGGTCGGCCGCTCTGTCGACCACATCTTCCCGCAGCGCAAGGCCGAGATCGGCGTGCCGGTGCTGTCCGTCGCCGGCCTGTCGCACCCGACCGAGTTCAGGGATATCGGCTTCGAGCTGCACAAGGGCGAGATCCTCGGCTTCTACGGTCTGGTCGGCGCCGGGCGCAGCGAGGTCATGCAGGCGATTTCAGGCATCACCCGCACGTCAGGTGGCACGATCACGCTGGACGGCAAGGCGATCGCGCCGAAGTCGGCGGCGGACTCAATCGAGGCCGGCATCGTCTACGTGCCCGAGGAACGCGGCAAGCAAGGCGTGGTGATCGGCCTGCCGATCTTCCAGAACGTCTCGCTGCCGTCGCTCAACCGCACCTCCAAGTCCGGTCTGCTGCGGCTGGCGGAGGAATTTTCGCTCGCCCGATCCTACACCGAACGGCTCGACCTCAGGGCCTCTTCGCTCAGCCAGGATGTCGGCACGCTGTCGGGCGGCAACCAGCAGAAGATCGTCATCGCCAAATGGCTGGCGACCGCGCCCAAGGTGATCATCCTGGACGAGCCGACCAAGGGCATCGACATTGGTTCCAAGGCCGCTGTGCACGGCTTCATGGCCGAACTGGTGGCGCAGGGCCTGTCGGTGATCATGGTGTCGTCGGAACTGCCGGAGATTCTCGGCATGTCCGACCGTGTCGTAGTCATGCGCGAAGGCCTGGTCGCTGCGGTCTACGACAATAAGGGGCTGGACGCCGAGACGCTGGTCCGGACGGCAGCGGGGATCGCGGCATGAGGGCTTTCCTGAAATACCGCGAGATCTGGCTGGCCGCGGCGATCGTCGTTTTGATCGGCCTGATCTCGACGCGTTTTCCCGCCTTCGCCGATCCCGGCAATCTGCGCCAGGTGTTCAACGACACCTCGATCCTGATGATCCTGGCGCTCGGCCAGATGGTGGTGATCCTGACGCGATCGATCGACCTGTCGATGGCCTCGAACCTGTGCTTCACCGGCATGGTGGTGGCGATGCTGAACGCAGCACACCCGGCGATCCCGATTCCGCTGCTGATCGTCATCGCGCTCGCCGTCGGGCTGGTGCTCGGTGCCATCAATGGCCTGCTGGTGTGGCGGCTGAATATCCCTTCGATCGTCGTCACATTGGGCACGCTCACCATCTACCGCGGCGCCACCTTCGTCCTGTCCGGCGGCGCCTGGGTGAATGCCGACAAGATGAGCCCTGAGTTCATCGGCTTCCAGCGCGCCGCCTTCCTCGGCATTCCGGTGCTGTCCTGGATCGCCATTCTGGTCATCGCGCTGTTCTTCGTGCTGATGACGCGGACGGCACTCGGCCGCTCTATCTATGCCATCGGCGTCAACCCGACAGCATCGGTCTATACCGGCATCGATGTCGGCCGCACGAAATTCATCGTCTTCTGCATCTCCGGCATGATCGGCGGCCTTGCCGGCTACCTCTGGATCTCGCGCTATGTGATCGCCTCGGTCGAGGTCGCCAGTGGCTATGAGCTCAACATCATCGCCGCCTGCGTCATCGGCGGCATCTCGATCGCCGGCGGTATCGGCTCGGTCGGCGGCGCGGTGCTCGGCGCGCTGTTTCTCGGCATCATCTCCAACGCGTTGCCGGTCATCAACATCTCGCCGTTCTGGCAGATGGCGATTTCGGGCAGCGCCATCATCCTGGCCGTCGTGCTCAACGCGCGCGGCGAACGCCAGCAGGGGCGCATCATCCTGAGAAAGATGGAGGCGGCATGAGCGACATCCCTGCCCCGCGCCACATCCCCGATTGGCTCGACAAGCCGTTCCGCTCGGCGATCTTTTCCTGGGAAGCGCTGCTGGTCGTGGTGGCTGTCGCCATCTTCGCCATCAACAGCTTCGCCTCGCCCTATTTCCTCGACCCTTATTCGCTGTCGGACCTGACCTTCAATTTCACCGAGAAGGGTCTGATCGCCTTTGCCATGGCGTTGCTGATCATTTCGGGCGAGATCGACCTGTCGGTCGCCGCCATCATCGCGCTGGCCTCGACCATGATGGGCATGGCCGTGCAGGCCGGCGCCGGCACACCGGTGCTGGTGGCGATCGGCATCTTCGTCGGGCTTGGCTGCGGCGCCTTCAACGGGCTCTTGGTGACCAGGCTTGGGCTGCCGTCGATCGTCGTCACCATCGGCACGATGAGCCTGTTTCGCGGCATCGCCTTCATCATCCTCGGCGACCAGGCCTATAAGGGTTATCCCTCGAGCTTCGCCTTCTTCGGCCAGGGCTATGTCTGGTGGGTGGTGTCGTTCGAGCTGGTGCTCTTCCTCATCGCGGCCGTCGTCTACTGGTTCCTGCTGCACCGCACGAGTTTCGGCCGCCGCGTCTTTGCCATCGGCAACAATCCGGTCGCGGCACAGTTTTCCGGCGTGCGCGTCGGGCGGATCAAATTCATCCTGTTCTGCCTGACCGGGCTGATGTCGGGCATCGCCTCGGTGCTGATCACCTCGCGGCTCGGCTCGACAAGGCCGTCGATCGCGCAGGGCTATGAGCTGGAAGTCATCACCATGGTGGTGCTTGGCGGCGTCAGCATCCTCGGCGGCGCCGGCAGCATTCTCGGCGTCGTGCTCGCCGCCTTCATCATGGGGCTGGTGACCTTCGGGCTCGGCCTGCTCAACGTGCCCGGCATCGTCATGTCGATCTTCATCGGCCTGCTGCTGATCGTCGTCATCGCCCTGCCGATCGTCTGGCGGCGGCTGCGAGGTAACAGCTGATGCCTGAGAAATATGCGTTCAAGATGAAGCTCAAGCCAGGCATGAAGGCCGAGTACAGGAAGCGTCACGACGAGATCTGGCCGTCGCTGGTCGCGCTCTTGAAACAGGCCGGCGTGTCCGACTACTCGATCCATCTCGACGAAGAGACCGACATCCTGTTCGGCGTGCTGTGGCGGCGCGACGATCACGGCATGGCCGAATTGCCCGGACATCCGGTGATGCAGCGCTGGTGGGCCCATATGGCCGACATCATGGAGACGAAGCCGGACAACGAGCCGGTGGCCGTGCCCTTGGAAACTGTGTTCCATATGGCATGAGTGCTCTGCGCCACATCGCCGTCATCGATATCGGCAAGACCAACGCCAAGGTGGCGCTGGTCGATCTCGCGACCTTGAGCGAGGTGGCGCTGCGCAGGATGGCCAATGCGCCGCTGCGGCAGGCGCCCTACCCGCATCACGATGTCGAGGCGCTGTGGACATTCATCCTCGACAGCCTGGCCGGCCTCAACCGCGAACAGCGCATCGACGCCATTTCGATCACCACCCATGGCGCGACCGGCGCGCTGGTCGATGCCGCGGGCGACCTTGTGCTGCCTGTGCTCGACTATGAGTTCGATGGTCCCGACAGGCTGGCGGCGGAGTATGAGACGGTTCGCCCGCCCTTTTCCGAGACCGGCACGCCGCGCCTGCCGCTCGGTCTCAATCTCGGCGCACAGTTCTTCTGGCAGCAGAAAACCTTCCCGACGGAATTCGCCAAGGCCGCCACGCTGCTGATGTACCCGCAATACTGGGCGCTGCGCCTGACCGGCATCGCGGCCAACGAGGTAACCTCGCTTGGTTGCCACACCGATCTGTGGAACCCGTGGACCGCTGACTTTTCGTCACTGGTCGATCAGATGGGTTGGCGCCGCCTGATGGCGCCGGTGCGGCCGGCCGGGGATAGCCTCGGCCCTATTCTGCCGGCGCTTGCCGCGCGAACCGGGCTCGATGCGCAAACCCCCGTGTTCTGCGGCCTGCACGATTCCAACGCTTCGCTGCTGCCGCATCTCCTGTCCGACGCGCCACCTTTCTCGGTCGTCTCGACCGGGACCTGGGTGGTGTCGATGGCGGTGGGCGGCAGGACGGTCGACCTCGATCCGGCGCGTGATACGTTGGTCAACGTCAACGCGCTCGGCGCCTCCGTCCCTTCGGCTCGTTTCATGGGTGGTCGCGAATTCTCGCTGCTGACCGAAGGCCAGCCGGAGAACTGGACCGAAGACGATATTGGCGCCGTGCTGGCGCAAAAGACGCTGCTGCTGCCTTCGACCCAGCAAGGATCAGGTCCATTCCCACACCAGGCCGCGACCTGGCTTGATGCCGACGGCATCAACAATGGCCGGCGCTTCGCCGCCATCTCGTTCTATCTGGCGCTGATGACGGCGACCTGCCTCGAGCTGATCGACGCCGATGGCCCGACCACGGTCGAAGGACCTTTTGCCCGCAACCGGCTGTTCGTCGGCATGCTGGCGGCAGGCACAGGCCGCACCGTCATCGCCTCCGAGGCCGCCACCGGAACCAGCATCGGCGCGGCGCTGCTGGCGTCCGATCCGGTGACGGCACACGGCAAGGGCGAAAGAACAGAGCCGCCGACCGACCCGGCCTGGGCGGACTATGTCGGCGCCTGGCGCGCGGCGGTCGAAGCACGGGGCTGATCAGAGGATCCGCTTGCCGAAGGCCGACATGACGAAGTTCACGGTGTCGGCGCCAATCCTGGGCTCCAGATCAGCGGTCAGGCCCGAGACATCCATCGACAGCAGGCCGCCGGAGAGTGCGATCGCCTCCATCGCCTGATGCGTCTCGCGCACGGTCAGCCCGCCGGAGCCGGCCGCCCAGCCGGCAAATTCGGTCGCCGTCAAGGAATAGCTGACATGAAAGCCTTGCGTGCCCGACGTGGCGATGCGAATCGCCTCATGCATCAGGTCGCGCATGCCCATGGCGTCGATATCGGTCATGGTGAAGGCCGATACGCGCGAATCCTTCAACACCCGCGCTTCGGCCGGATCGGCATGGCGCAGGCCGACGATGACGACGTTTTCCGGCGACAGCTGCGGCTGCAGCGCGCCGGCCTTGTGGTCGAGGCCGAGCGCACGCGCCAGAACCGAACCCTCCGGCAGGTCGATGCCCTCCTCGTCCTCGGGCATCAGCGCGGCGATCGAATCGATCCAGATCAGGCCGAAGGAGTGCGTCGCGCGCGCCGTCGCCGTCAGCGCCTTGTGGGCGATGCGGCGATCGGCGCCAGCGGCGAGTCGGATCAACCCTGAAGGCGGCCGCTCGACATCGGCGAGTTCCACGACGTCGAAATTCATCGCCTCCAGCCGCGCGCCGGTTCCCTCGCGGGCGAGGATGCCGGCGGCTTCCTGCTCGGCCGAGATCGACACCATCTTGCGGCCGGAAAAGTCGGCGACGTCGTGCATCGGCGCCTTCTCGACATATTCCGACGTCATCGCCAGCAGCATGGCGCCGTAGCTCATGCGGAAGGCGACGCGGTCGCCGACGGCGGGCCGCGGGTCGGCATCCTGCACGTCGAGCAGCAGATGATCGCTGGAGGCGCCGAGCACGCGAATCCCCTTGGCGATCGGCGTCAGCCCCTCGACCAGCACATCCTCGCGGCCGATATTGGCGATGGCGCGCAGCCTGTCGCCCTCGTCGGGAAAAACCGGCTGGTTGCCGAAGGCGTCGTAGCCGGACTCGCCGATCGGCCGTGACGGCTTCAGCTTGACCTCGATGATGTCGCTGGTCAGGCGGCAGGCATCGGGTTCGAGTTCGGCCCATGGCACATCGCGGAAGGTCTCGACGCCGCCCTGCAGGATCGCCTCGCCGACCCTGAGATTGTTGATGCCGGCCGGCAGCTTGCCTTCGAGCAGCAGCGTGAGCGATGACGAGGCACCGCCCGAGATCCAATCGAGGCTTTTGCCCGACAGACGCTCGGTCTTGTAGGCATGGGCGACGAGCTGGCCGAGATTCTCCGGCGTCGGCATGATGGCGCCGAAACAGCCGAGATTGGTGCCTATGCCGGCGATTCGCACGCCCTTGAACTCAAGGATTCGCTCGACGGTGGGGATCAGGTCGCTCGGCCAGATGCCTTCGCGGAGATCGCCGAGATCGATCATCAGCATGATGTCGTGGACGCGGCCCATGCGCTCGGCGATGCGCGAGATCTCGCGGATTGTGGCGAGTTCCGACTGCAGGCTGATGTCGACGGTGCGCACAACCTCCTCGACGCGCGCCATGGGCGGGCTGCGCAGCAGCATGATCGGCGCATTGATGCCGCTGTCGCGCAGCCGGCGGATGTTTTCGAAACGCGATTCGGCGATGCCGGCGACGCCGCCACGCAGCATGGCGCGCGCCACTTGCGGCATGCCGCACATGCCCTTGGTGACGCCGAACACCTTGATCCCCGACAAGGCGCAGCGGTCGACGATGGTGCGGGCATTGCGCTCGATGCGGCCCAGGTCAACGGCGACTTGCGGTCCCGACATTTTTATCCCCTGTAGATCAACCCCTGCGGGTCGATCTCGGGCTTGCGGCCAGCGACGAGGTCGGCCAGGAATTTGCCCGAGCCGCAGGCCATCGTCCAGCCGACATGACCGTGGCCGGTGTCGAGATAGAGGTTTTTGTACCGCGCCTGGCCGATGACCGGCACGGAGTTCGGCATCATCGGCCTGAGCCCCGCCCAGAGCACGGCTTTCTTCTCGTCGAACGCGCCAGGGAAAAGATCCCTGGCGGTCCGGAACATGGTGGCGAAGTCGCTGGGCTTGTGGGTTCGGTCGAAGCCGGTGAATTCGGCGGTGGAGGCCAGCCGCAGCCGGTTGCCGAGCCTGGAATAGGCCATCAGCTGGTCCTCGTCGGCGCCGCCCATGGTTGGGCCCTTGCTCTCGTCTTCCAGCGGAATGGTCGCGGTATAGCCCTTCACCGGATAGACCGGCAGGTCGATGCCGTAACGGCGGCCGAGCAGGCCGCTTTCCGGCCCCATCGAAATGACCACGGCGTCGCCTGCAATCGGACCAGCCGAGGTCATCACCGCGCGCACGCGGTCGCCGTCGATATCGAGGCCTTCGACGGTGGTATCGAACAGGAATTTGACGCCAAGCTTTTCGCTGGCATAGGCGGCGAGATTGTCGACGAACATTCTGGAATCGCCGGTCTGGTCGATCGGCGAATAGACGCCGCCGGCGATCTTTTCCTTCACGCCGGCAAGGCCCGGCTCAAGCTCGACCAGCCGGTCGCGGCCGACGATCTCGATCGGCAGGCCATGCTCGGCGAGGTAACGGTAATTGTCGGTGCCGGTGTCGAGGCTGTGCTGCGAGCGGAAGAAGTAGAGGATGCCTTTCTTGCGCTCGTCATAATGGATGCCGGTGTCGGCCGAGATGGCATTGATGCAGTCGCGCGAATAGAGCGCCAGCCGCAGCTTGACCTCACTGTTGGCGCGCAGCCGAGCCACCGTGCATTGACGCAGGAAACGCAGGCTCCAGGCAAGGAAATAGGGATCGAAGCGCAGCCTGACCTTGATGCCGAGGTCATGGTTCCAGAGCGCGCGCAAAAAAGTCTTCAGAGCGGCCGGCGAGCCCCAGGCCGTGGCATCGCCCGGCGAGACCAGCCCGGCATTGGACTGGCTGGTGCCGCGCGCCGGCGCTGGATGCCGCTCGATCACGGTGACCTCGTGACCGTCGGCCGCCAAGTAATAGGCGGCGGCCGTACCGACAACGCCGGCGCCGAGCACAATTATCTTCATGCCATCCCCCTAAGCTCTTCGCGGCGAGGCGCCTCCACGCCGTGTCGCGACTGCTTCCATAGCGCGTCACCACGCGCCTTGCGAGCCCTTGGGGGCTTGGCTTCAGCCGCGCGCGGAGTTCTTGCTGGTCAGGATACGCTCCCAGGCGAGCGCATCGGCAACGATCTGGTCGAGGTCGTCCCGTTGCGGGGTCCAGCCGAGTTCAGCCCGGGCAAGGTCCGAATTGGCGACAACAGCGGCGGCGTCACCGGCGCGGCGGTCGCCCATCTTCACCTCGAAATCGCGGCCAAAGGCACGCCGAACGCTGTCAATGACCTCGAGCACCGAATAGCCATGGCTGTAGCCGCAATTGGCGACAAGGCTCCCGCCCCCGGCGCGCAACCGCTCCAAGGCCAGCCGATGCGCCGCCGCGAGGTCGCTGACATGAATATAGTCGCGCATGCAGGTGCCGTCCGGCGTCGGGTAGTCGGTGCCGAACACCTGCATGAACGGACGCTTGCCGAGCGCGGTCTCGCAGGCAACCTTGATGAGATGCGTGGCGCCCGGCGTCGACTGGCCGGTGCGGCCCCTGGGGTCGGCGCCGGCAACGTTGAAATAGCGCAGCGCCGTGTAACGGATGTCGTGCGCGAGGCCGGCATCACGCAACATCCACTCGCTCATCAGCTTGGACAGGCCGTACGGCGATTCCGGCGCCAGCCGGGCATCCTCGCGCACCGGCTCCAGCCCGGCGCCGCCATAGACGGCGGCGGTCGAGGAAAAGATGAAATGCGGCACGCCCTCGCGCACCGCGGTTTCGATCAGCGTGCGCGTCTTGGATGTGTTGTTTTCGTAATAGGCGAGCGGGTCGGCGACCGATTCCGGCACCACGATCGAACCGGCGAAATGGATGATCGCATCGACCTTATTGTCCCTGATGATCGAACCGACCAATTCCTTGTCGGCGACATCGCCGACAACCAGCTTTGCCTCCGGCGCCACCGCCCATTCGAAGCCGGTGGAAAGCCGGTCGAGAACGACCACGCTTTCGCCCGCGTCCAGCAATTCCCAGACCATGTGGCTGCCTATATAGCCGGCACCACCTGTCACCAAAACCGTCATCCGCGTCCTCGCATTATCCAAGATTTATCGGAAACTGTCTCAAACCCCGCTCTACTGGAAAGCCTGCCGCATGGCCATTAGAACCCTCGGTAACCGGCGTTCACCAAATGTGGCATCATGCTGAAACAAAAGTGATCCACAGAGCGTGTCGTGGAGTGGGAATAGGCCACGATCCGCCAGCGTTAGGAACAGGTGCGGGGCGTGGCATTTTGACCAAAACGGCCCGGTGGACGACCAATAGGCCAATGATTATGATCCCGCGCAAAATTGGGAAGCCGACATGAACTACCAGCGGTTCTTCGAAGAAGCGATCGACCAGCTCCACGCGGAGCGTCGCTATCGTGTCTTCGCCGACCTCGAGCGCATCGCGGGCAAGTTTCCGCGCGCCATATGGCGTTCCAACGGCCGCGCCGAGGAAATCACCGTCTGGTGCTCCAACGACTATCTCGGCATGGGCCAGCACCCCGACGT
>NZ_JBFTRA010000017.1:0-72690 GCF_056399285.1 Mesorhizobium sp. 01N446
AAATGCGGAATGGTGGATTTTGCCTCGACCAGGCGGCGCGCAATGGTCTTGCGCATATTGTCGTGCGGGATGAGGTCGTAGGAGCCCTGCTCGAACAGCTTCAGCACCTGATCGTCCGACATCGGTTTGACCGCCGGCGCGGAAGCAGCAGCCGGTGCGGCAGCCGGAGCCTTGGCGGCGGGTGCCGCCTTGGTACCACCACCTGCAATCGCCGCCTCGACGTCGGCCTTGACCACGCGGCCATGCGGGCCGGTGCCGGTCACGGCCGAGACATCGACGCCCGCGTCCTTGGCGATGCGGCGCGCGAGCGGCGAAGCGAAAGTGCGCTCGCCAGCCGCGTGGCCATTGGCGGCCGGAGCCGGCTCTGCCTTTGCCTGTGCAGGTGCCGCTGCGGCTGCCGGTTTCGGCGCCTCTGCCTTTGGCGCCTCGGCTGGCGGAGCTTCGGCTTTCGCCGGTGCGGCACCACCACCGCTTTTGGCGGCAGCGCCCGCATCCTCGCCCTCGGCGGCGAGCACGGCGATCAGCGCGTTGACCTTGACGCCTTCGGTGCCGGCGGGAACGATGAGCTTGGCGACGGTGCCCTCGTCGACGGCTTCGACCTCCATCGTCGCCTTGTCGGTTTCGATCTCGGCGATGACGTCGCCCGGCGAAACCTTATCGCCTTCCTTGACCAGCCACTTTGACAGATTGCCCTCTTCCATCGTGGGCGAGAGCGCCGGCATGGTGATGTTGATTGGCATTTTGTCCTCCCGGCCGGTTCAGCGATACGTGACGGCTTTGACCGCCTCGATGACCTCGCCGACATTCGGCAAAGCCAGCTTTTCGAGGTTGGCCGCGTATGGCATCGGCACGTCCTTGCCGGCAATGGTGATGACCGGCGCGTCGAGGAAATCGAAGGCGCGCTGCGACACCTGGTTGGCGATGTGGTCGCCGACCGAGCTCTGCGGGAAGCCTTCCTCGACCACCACAAGGCGGTTGGTCTTCTTGACCGAGGCGATGATGGTGTCGAGGTCGAGCGGCCGGATGGTGCGCAGATCGATGACCTCGGCGTCGATGCCCAGGCCGCGCAATTCGGCTTCGGCCTTGACCGCATAGGTCATGCCGATGCCGAAGGAGACGATGGTGACGTCCTTGCCTTGCTTGTGGATGCGCGCCTTGCCGATCGGCAGCACGAAATCATCCAGCTTCGGCACGTCAAAGGACTGGCCGTAGAGGATTTCGTTCTCGAGGAAGATGACCGGGTTCGGGTCGCGTATGGCTGCCTTGAGCAGCCCCTTGGCGTCGGCGGCGGTATACGGCATCACCACTTTCAGGCCAGGAATGTGGCTGTACCAGGCGGCGTAGCACTGCGAGTGCTGGGCGGCGACGCGGGCAGCGGCACCGTTGGGTCCGCGGAACACAATCGGCGCGCCCATCTGGCCGCCCGACATGTAAAGCGTCTTGGCGGCCGAGTTGATGATCTGGTCGATCGCCTGCATGGCGAAATTGAAGGTCATGAACTCGACGATCGGCTTCAAGCCGGCCATCGCAGCACCGACGCCGACGCCGGCGAAACCATGCTCGGTGATCGGCGTGTCGACGACGCGACGCGGTCCGAATTCCTGCAGCAAGCCTTGGGTGATCTTGTAGGCGCCCTGATATTCGGCGACCTCCTCGCCCATGACGAAGACATCGCCGTCACGGCGCATCTCCTCGGCCATGGCATCGCGCAGCGCTTCGCGCACCGTGGTCGAGACCATCTCGGTGCCTGCCGGAATGTCGGGATCGGCGGCAACCTCGGTCTTCGGGGCGGCCGCGACTGGTGCTGAGGCCTCGCTCTTGGCCGCAACCGGCGCCGGTGCAGCCGTTTCAGCCTTGGCGGGCTCTTCGCCGATGCCTTCGCCGGCTTGATCGGTGTCTTCGCCTTCAACCGCAAGCACGGCGATCACAGCGTTGACCTTGACGCCTTCGGTGCCGGCGGGAACCACGATCTTGGCAAGCGTGCCTTCGTCGACGGCTTCGACTTCCATCGTCGCCTTGTCTGTTTCGATCTCGGCGATGACATCGCCGGCGACGACCTTGTCGCCTTCGTTCTTCAACCACTTGGAAAGATTGCCCTCTTCCATGGTCGGCGAGAGAGCGGGCATGAGAATTTCGATCGGCATGTCCTGGCCTCCCTTACAGTACGATATCGGTCCAGAGCTCGGACGGATCCGGCTCCGCGTCGTTCTGGGCGAATTCGGCGGCGTCGGCGACGATGTCGCGAACCTCCTTGTCGATGGTCTTGAGCTCGTCCTCGGTCGCCCACTTCTTCTCGGTCAACCGCGCCTTGACCTGTTCGATCGGGTCATGCTCGGAGCGCATCTTCTGCACTTCTTCCTTCGAGCGGTATTTCGCCGGGTCGGACATGGAGTGACCGCGATAACGGTAGGTCTGCATTTCGAGGATGATCGGCCCGTTGCCGGCGCGGCACCATTCGGTGGCCTGATCGCCGGCGGATTTGACCGCACGCACATCCATGCCGTCGACCTGGATGCCGGGAATCTTGAACGAGGCGCCGCGATGGGAAAAATTGGTTTCGGCCGATGAGCGCGACACCGAGGTGCCCATGGCGTAGCGGTTGTTCTCGATGATGTAGATCACCGGCAGCTTCCACAGCGAGGCCATGTTGAAGCTTTCATAGACCTGGCCCTGGTTGGCCGCGCCGTCGCCGAAATAGGTCAGCGAAACATTGTTGTTCTCGCGATAGCGGTTGGCGAAGGCCAGGCCCGTGCCAAGCGACACCTGCGCACCGACAATGCCGTGGCCGCCGTAAAAATGCTTCTCCTTGGAGAACATGTGCATGGAGCCGCCCTTGCCCCTGGACAGGCCGCCACGGCGTCCGGTCAACTCGGCCATGACTCCACGCGGCGACAGCTCCATCGCCAGCATATGGCCATGGTCGCGATAGGCCGTGATCATCTGGTCGCCGTCGATCAGCGCCATCTTCATGCCGGTGACGACAGCCTCCTGGCCGATATAGAGATGGCAGAAGCCGCCGATGAAGCCCATGCCGTAGAGCTGGCCGGCCTTTTCCTCGAAGCGGCGGATGAGCAGCATGTGCCGGTAGGCGGCAAGCTCTTCATCCTTGGTGAATTCAGCAGGCTTGGGCGCGGAAAGCCCTGATTTGGCGTCGGATTTCGATTTGGCAGGCGCTTTTCTGGCTGCGGTGGCCATGCATCACTCCCTGTTGGCGTCTCTTTGCGGACATTAGGGCAGGATGACTCTGCCCTGGGAAGATCAGCTCTCCCCACCGATTTATGCAAGGCTAACACGCGTCACAGCGTTGCGCCATGACGAATTTGCATAGCTGGCATGCGCCTAAGCGATTAAAATCATTGAAAATATTGGCGATTAACTGAAATTCAGTTATTTAGATGTGACCGGCAACATGATGGTGATTTCGTCAGCCTGGGACAGGTTGAGCGCCTTGCGCGCCTGCTCGTCGAGCATGTCCTTCTCCAGCGTACCGTCATGCATGAGCCGAACGCGCCGTTCCAATTCCATCCGGCGCGCCTTGATCGCATCGAGCTGGGCCTGCAGTGCAACCGTCTGGGCTTCCAGCTGATATTTCGAATTGATGCCGAATTCGCCGTGATAGGCGTGGAAGCCGAAATAGGCCAGGAACACCACGCAAAGCGAAGGGATGATCAGCCGGCCGGTATTTCTCTGCTTGTGCTGACGCGTCCACATGACCGATTCCCCATGGCCGCAAACTCGAACGACCCGGACCCTTTTTCGCCTGATTGTGCTTAACGGACGGTTACGGAGACCGACCCGGGCGACCAGCGAAATGAAAAAGGGCGGGAATGATCCCGCCCTTCGCAATATTCGAGTTTCGGTGTCTTCCGATCAGCCCTTGATCACCGACTTGCCGGCGTAGCGCGCCTGCTTGCCGAGCTCTTCCTCGATCCGGATCAGCTGGTTGTACTTGGCCATGCGGTCGGAGCGCGACAGCGAACCGGTCTTGATCTGCCCGCAATTGGTTGCGACGGCGAGATCGGCGATGGTCGAATCCTCGGTCTCGCCCGAACGGTGCGACATGACGGCGGTGTAGCCGGCCTTGTGCGCGGTCTCGACGGCATCGAGCGTTTCCGTCAGCGAGCCGATCTGGTTGACCTTGACCAGGATCGAATTGGCAACCCCCATGCGGATGCCGTCGCGCAGGCGCGCCGTGTTGGTGACGAAAAGGTCGTCGCCGACCAGCTGCGTCTTCTTGCCGATCAGGTCGGTCAGGTACTTCCAGCCTTCCCAGTCGTCCTCGGCAAGGCCGTCCTCGATCGAGATGATCGGATAGTCGGCAGCGAGCTTGGCGAGATACTTGGCCTGCGCCTTGGGATCGCGCGTCTTCTTCTCGCCCTCATAGACGTAATTGCCGTCCTTGAAGAACTCGGTCGCGGCGCAATCGAGGCCGAGCGCGATTTCCTCGCCCGGTTTGAAGCCGGCCTTCTCGATCGATTCCATGATGAAATCGAGCGCTACAGGCGCGCTCTTCAGATTCGGCGCGAAGCCGCCCTCGTCGCCGACATTGGTGTTGTGGCCGGCATCCTTCAGCTTCTTGCGCAGCGTGTGGAAGATTTCGGAACCCCAGCGCACGGCTTCACGAAGCGTGGGAGCGCCGACCGGCATGATCATGAATTCCTGGAAGTCGATCGGGTTGTCGGCATGGGCGCCGCCATTGATGATGTTCATCATCGGCACAGGCAGGATATGCGCCTTGGTGCCGCCGACATAGCGATAGAGCGGCAGGCCGGCGGCGTCGGCCGCGGCCTTGGCCACCGCCAGCGAAACGCCGAGAATGGCGTTGGCGCCGAGCCGGCTCTTGTTGGGCGTGCCGTCGAGCTCGATCATAGTCTGGTCGATATGGATCTGGTTTTCGGCTTCCATGCCGCCGATTGCTTCGAACAGCTCGCCATTGACCGCCTCTACGGCCTTCAGCACGCCCTTGCCGAGATAGCGTGCGCCGCCGTCGCGAAGCTCGACGGCTTCGTGGGCGCCGGTCGAGGCGCCCGACGGCACCGCGGCGCGGCCCATCGAACCGTCTTCGAGCACAACATCGACCTCGACGGTCGGGTTTCCACGGCTGTCCAGGATTTCACGTCCGACAATGTCGATGATGGCGGTCATTGCGATGTCCCCGATTGATCTGACGAAAGGTCGCGCCCGTCTTAGCCAAAGCGACGCAAAAGGCAATCCGGCCATAGCCGAATAGTGCCGGCGGCCCGATTCACGAAGCGCAAATTTCTGTCATCATAAGTCATGCGGCGGGGCACGCATTCCGGGTTATGGCTGGTGTCGCGCGGGGCGAAACATGAGGAGTTTCGCCATGTCCGAGTTGAGCGGTATCGTGAGTCTGTTCCTGATCGCGGCGGCATTCCTGACGTCATGCGACAACAACCAGTCGCCACCGAAGGCCAGTGCGCCTTTACCGGCGTTGAGCACCAGCGAATAGGCGCTGGCGTTGAATCAAAAAGGGCCCCGTCGAAACGAGGCCCTTTTTGATTGTCGTGCCGTCAGTGCCAGTAGGGCGTGACCTTGTAGTACTGATAGGATGCGTCGCGCGCGCTTTCACCGTCGGCGCCGGCCAGTTCGTTGATCGAATAGGCGGGTGCGGCCTTCAGCTGCTCCTTCGAGAAGGGCACGACATAGCCGCCCTTGTCCTCGTCGTAGTCGAGACTGGCCCACGGAATGGCATGGTACTTCTCGCCGATGCCGAGAAAGCCGCCAAAGCCGATCACCGCGAACATGATGCCATTCGACGTCTTGTCGAGCATGATGTCCTCGATGCTGCCGATGCTCTTGCCTTCGGTGTTGTAGACGGACGTGCCGATGACGCGCGAAGCGGCGATGGCTTCGGTGTGGCCTGTCTGGGATGTCATGGTGTGCTCCTCGTTGTCGTTGAACTCTGCTTTGACAATGAGGCGCGTGGGTGAAAGTTCCCGACTTTTTTCGGCGTCGGCCGATCACTCCGCGAGGATGAAAGTCACCTTCATATTGACGCGGTAGGCAGCGATCTTGCCGTCCTCGACGACGATCTTCTGATCCTGGATCCAGGCGCCTTCGACGTTCTTGAGGGTTTTCGACGCGCGCGCGATTCCCTTCTCGATGGCGTCCTGAAAGCTCTTCTTCGATGACGAGGTGATTTCGGTGACGCGGGCGACGGACATGGCTTCCTCCTGCCAAAACGCTTATTTGCCGGCCAAGCGTACAACCGCCCCCTTCCGACCACAAGCACCGGCGGGAAGCGAGGCCTAGCGGCCCTTGGCTATCCGGTCGAATGCCATGAGCTTTTCCAGAAGCGCCGGCATATCTTTCAGCGGCAGCATGTTGGGCCCATCGGAAGACGTCGAATTATCGGGATCCTGATGGGTCTCGATGAAGACGCCGGCGACACCGACGGCGACGGCCGCGCGGGCCAGGGTCTCGACGAAACGGCGCTCGCCACCAGACGAACCGCCCTGCCCGCCCGGCTGCTGCACCGAGTGCGTGGCGTCGAAGATCACCGGCGCGCCGATCTCGGCCATGACAGGCAGTGCGCGCATGTCGGACACCAGCGTGTTGTAGCCGAAGGACGCGCCGCGCTCGGTGGTCAAGACGTTGGCGTTGCCCGAACCGGTGATCTTGGCGACCACATTCTTCATGTCCCAGGGCGCAAGGAACTGCCCTTTCTTGACGTTGATCACCTTGCCTGTTTTCGCCGCGGCAACCAGCATGTCGGTCTGGCGCGACAGGAAGGCGGGGATCTGCAGCACATCGACATGCGGCGCGACGATCGCGCACTGCTCCTCGGTGTGGACATCGGTCAGCACGGGAAGCGAGAATTCCTTGCGCAGTTCGTCGAAGACCGGAAGTGCGGCGTCCATGCCGGCGCCGCGCGTCGCCGACAGCGAGGTGCGGTTGGCCTTGTCGTAGCTGGTCTTGTAGACGAGGCCTATGCCGAGCTTATCGGTCAGTTCCTTCAGCGCGCCGGCCATGTCGAAGGCATGCTGGCGCGACTCGAACTGGCAAGGGCCGGCGATCAGCGCCAAAGGCGCATTGTTGTTGAAGACGACATTGCCGACGGTTACCGACGAATTGGGCGCCATTGGATTGGGCGCTTGGGGCTTGCTCATGGGATCTCCCGGAAGATGAATGCCGCGCCCTGCCCGGATGCCGGCGGCACGACAATGTCCGTGCCCGCTATATCGTACTTGATGGCATTGGCTGCAAGCAGGCTCAACGTGGCATCGAAGCTGCGGACGGCAAAGACGATCGCTGCGAAGCGCAGCTTCGTGGGTGAGCCTGCCGCAATACCAAAGCGGGCGGTGAGGGATTTGAGATCGAGCACGCTCAAGGTTGCATTCGGCAGGAAAAACGCCCCGCCCTCGCCGCTGGCGGCAGGGTCGTTCACCGCCACGGAAATCAGCCTGGTCTGTTCGGCGGGCTGGTCGCTGACCGCGACCACCTCGAGGATCCCGCCGGCGCCATTGGCGTGGGTCTGCAAAGCCGTACGGTCCACCTTTGGCGCATTGATCCGCTGGCAGGCAAACAGGAACGCATCGGTCGCGCCGCTGGCCGCAGCAAAGGCGAGTTTGAACGATGCGGTGTCGCTTTTGCCCGACGTATCGGTGAAAGCGCGCGAAAAGCTCAGCGTGTCGCCAGCCGACAGTCCGGTTTCGACATAGCGCGCATGGTCGGCATCGGCATTGTCGGTGCCCAGAACCACCGCGGAAAATCCCTCATCGCCGCGGCTTTCGCGATACAGGCGGTCGCGCGCGACGAAGACGTTGCCTGCGGCCGTCGCGTCGATCGCTGCCCGTTCATTGCCAATCGCGAGCGGTTCCAGATACGTGCCGTCGGCGAGGAAGACGCAACAGTTTTCCGTTCCAAAGGGATGGATACCGGTTGGCGCGACGACGAAGCCCAGCGAAGTGAGCCGGGCTCGCGCCACCTTGAGACTACCGGTCGGCAGAACGAGATGGTCAAGCGGATGCGTGCCGGTGGCTGGTCTGTCGGTCATCGGGGCGCGGTGTGCATCATTCCGCAGAGCGGTTCAAGGCTATTTCCCGTCGGCGGCCGCCGGCTTGTCGAGAACCAGAACCGCGGCCGGGATCAGCTGCCTGCCACGACGTCGGCGGAATAGCGCAGTTCGCGCATCGGTTTGACCTTGGCCGTGGTCTGCGCATAGAGCGGATGAGCCTTGTAGGCGGCCAGTGCTGCGTCATCGGCGAACTCGGCGTAGACGACGACATCAATTTCATCCGACAGCGGGTCGACCTTGGTGTTCAAAGTGACCTCGAAGAGGCTGGAATGAGGGATATTGCCGAGTGCCAGCAGCCCGGTGCGCACGGACTCCACATCCTCCTTGCGCCGCGCGCTGAAGAAAACGATATGCCGGATCAATCCCGCCTCCTCGATCTGAATGCGGGGGTCTTTTGTGACGGCGGTTTCCGCGCGTCAACCGTTCACGGCGCCACGCGTCCTTGCGACGCGCCCCAAACGGCGCGAACCCATCTCGCGGCTACGGGGACGTCGCATGACGTCCCAGACCGCTCTCTTCGGGAGGGATATTCAGGCTTTGCCGGTGACGTAACGCACCACGTGGTTGAGCTCCCTGACCGAGATGTCGAGATAGCGGCCCTGGTTGTAGAGACCGTCCCAGATCAGGAAAAAAGCGATTGCCGCAATGACGATTACATAACGCATGGCTAAAGCTATCGCACATGCTCTGCGGCGGCCATAGACGTTTTTTGATTGTAGACAGCAGCAACTTGACGCAAGGGGCGGATGGCAAACGCCACGTGGCACAGCCCAGCCAGTGGCCTGCCTCTTGAAGTTCCCCCTAATCACGTGGAAGATTGTGGCAGGCATTCGCTGGGAGCACTGGGAGCTACCGGGACCAGGCCAGACATTCGAACCTGGCGAATGATCCAAGAGAACCGTGACCCGGCAATTTACGCCGGCACCACGGAAATCCAGGGGCATGAAATGGCAGACGGGGACCATCACAGCGTAGCGCCGGGCGAAGCGGTCAGGCTCGACGAGTTCAATTTCGCCGAGATCGTCAAGGGCCTGCCGGCCAAGGCGCGCATGGTGCTGTCGGCGGCGATGAACCTGCCGCGCGGTTCGCTGAAAGTCAGGATGCCGGATGGCCGCGCGGTTCTCGTTGGGGGCAAGGGACCCGGTCCGGACGCCGAACTGGTGCTCAAGAACTGGCGCCTGCCAGGCCGCGCCTTTTCCGGCGGCACGATCGGCGTTGCCGAGTCCTACATGGACGGAGATTGGGAAAGCCCCGACGTCACCAGCTTCCTGGAATTGTTCGTGGTCAATTCGGTGATTGGCGAACGAGTCGCCGGCGGCGCCAGCTGGCTCATCAACACCGTCCAGCGCATCCGCCACTGGTTCAATGAGAACACACGCACCGGCTCGAAGCGCAACATCTCCGCTCATTACGATCTCGGCAACGCCTTCTACAAGGAATGGCTTGACCCGAGCATGACCTATTCGTCGGCGCTTTACGCGAATGGCGCCAACGACCTCGAGAGCGCCCAGGCCGCCAAATACCGGGCGCTCGCCAGGGATACGGGTATCGGCAGGAAGGATCATGTGCTGGAGATCGGCTGCGGCTGGGGCGGCTTTGCCGAATTCGCGGCCCGCGAGATCGGCTGCCGCGTTACGGGACTGACGATCAGCCGCGAACAGCACGACTTCGCCAAGGCACGCATTGCCAAGGCCGGACTTGCCGACAAGGTCGACATCAAGCTGCAGGATTACCGCGACGAGACAGGGACTTACGACCGCATCGCCTCGATCGAGATGTTCGAGGCCGTCGGCGAGAAATACTGGCCGGTGTTCTTCTCAAAGATGAAGGCTTGCCTGAAACCCGGCGGCACCGCGGGCCTGCAGATCATCACCATCAACGAAGCCGCCTACGACACCTATCGCGCCCGGCCGGATTTCATCCAGCGCTATGTTTTCCCGGGCGGCATGCTGCCGACGCCGTCGATCCTGAAGGCGCTCGGCAAGGACCATGGCCTCGCGCATCTGCGCGAGCGCGTGTTTCCCGATGACTATGCGCGCACGCTCGCCGAATGGCGCAACCGCTTCTGGGGATCCTGGGAGAAGATCGTGCCGCTCGGCTTCGACGATCGCTTCAAGAAGCTCTGGGAGTTCTACCTGCACTATTGCGAGGCCGGTTTCCGCGCCAGCTACATCGATGTGCGCCAGGTGGTCTACAAGGCGTAAACTCGCGCGGCGAGCATGTCCCCGCAGCGTTGAAATTGCAGGCTTACGCCAAAAAGCGCCAATCGCGACGTCTTGATGCGAGCGTGATGAAACCGGGATCGCATGGCGAGCGTTCTGCCGCATCCGACGCCCCGTGCCGAAACCACGCCGAGCGCCTCTACCTATAGGAGGCTTCCATGAAGCGAACCGTTGCCGCCATAGCCATCCTGATTGCCGCCATATCCGCTGCCGAGGCACGGCGCATAGTTCCACCAACGGTGATGAATGATCCGCTGGGCCGCAGCATCAGCCCGGCCATGACGCCTGGTGCGAGCGATCTCATCGACAACACGCCAACCTCGACCATCCACGAGGTGCACGCTCCGTCCGGGATGTCGCCCTTGACCGTGCCCAGCGACCCGACTGGCACATCGCTTGAGCCGACGCAGCCAATCAGCCCGCAAGCCCCAGCGACGGGCTTGCCGCAGACGCCGGTGCCGGCAACCAATTGAAGCCGTGCGATACGCACCGAAGAGATGGAGCCGTTCGGCGTTTCCGTGAGCCGCCGAACGGCCGGATCAGAGAAGGATGCGATACTTCGCGAATCCCGCTTCGCCCTCGCCCACCGGTTCGATCTTCAGCGACTTCACATCGGCGATGAAGTCCTTTGCCTTGACGCCTGTCTCGAACACGACACTGGTTCCCGGCAGCGGCGCGAACGACCAGTTGTCGTCGGCCGACGGGTTGATCGTGCCTTGGCTGACAATGTAGCGAACGATCACGTCGCGGTTGGTGTCCGGCGCCTCATAGATGATCTTCGAGGCATTGATGTCAGGGAAATTGCCGCCGCCGCCGGCCCGGTAGTTGTTGGTCGCGACGACAAATTTCTGATTGGGATCAATTGGTTTCCCGTCGAACATCAAGTCGACGATGCGGCTCGAACCAGCGTTCGCAACACCACCCTTGGCATCGTATTTCGGCGGCTGCGACAGGTCGATCTTGTAAGAGACGCCATCAATCACGTCGAAATTGTAGGACGGGAAATCGGTGTTGATGAGCGGCTGGTCAGCCTTTCCCGCCTCGATCCGGCTGAAGATGCCGGCCGACATTTCCAGCCATTCCTTCACCTGCGCTCCGGTGATTTCGACGGCACGCACGGTGTTGGGATAGAGATAGAGGTCGGCGACGTTCTTGATGGCGATGTCGCCGGCCGGTACGTCGGTGTAGTAGTCGGCGCCGTTGCGCCCGCCGGCCTTGAAGGGAGCGGCCGCCGACAGCAGCGGCACATCCTTCCACTGCGTGCTCTTGAGAATATCCTTCAGGTACCAGGTCTGCGCCTGGCTGACGACCTGCACCGAGGGATCGTCGGCGACCAGCGCGAAATAGGAATAGAGCGGCGCGGAGGTCTTGCCGACCGGACGGCGCACATAGGCCAGGGTCGCCTGGTGGTCTTGCTCGAGCGCGGCGATGATGCGTTTATCGTCTGGAACCGTCGGCTTGTTCTTGTTGTCGACGCGCTCGAAGATCGGCCGCGCCTCGGAGGTCGCGGACACGACCTTCCACTTCGATCCGTCACGCTCCAGCATCAGGTCGATGAGACCCATATGCGAGCCCCAGAAACCGCCCATCACGGCTGGCTTGCCCTGAAGCGTGCCCTTTTGCGTGTCGACGCCCTCGAGCGACTGAAAATCCTTCTTGCCGGGGAACACCAGATGCTGGTGGCCGGTGAACACGGCATCGATGCCTTCGACACCGGCCACGAAGAACGAGGCGTTCTCCATCATGTCGCCCTGCTTCACATCGATGCCGGAATGCGAGAGCGCGATGACGATGTCGGCGCCCTCCTCCTTCATCTGCGGCACCCAGGCCTTGGCCGCCTCGACGATGTCGCGCGTCTTGACGTTGCCTTCGAGATTCTTGAGGTCCCAAACCATGATCTGCGGCGGCACGAAGCCGATGATGCCGATCCTGATCGGCTGTTCGGCGCCCGAACCGTCCTTGATCTTCCTGTCGAGGATCACATAGGGCTTGAGATAGAGCTTGTCGTCACGCGGGTTGGCGGCAAGCGCGGTGCCGCGGATCAGATTGGCGCAGACGAAGGGGAAATTGGCGCCCGCCAGCACCTTGTCCAGGAACGACAGGCCGTAATTGAACTCGTGGTTGCCGAGCGTCGAGCACTCATAGCCCAAAAGGTTCATGCCTTTCATGATCGGATGCAGATCGCCATCCTTCAGGCCCTTTTCGTAGGCGATATAGTCGCCCATCGGGTTGCCCTGAAGCAGATCGCCATTGTCGATCAGCATCGAATTGACGGCTTCCTTGCGCACCGCGTCGATCAGGGAGGCCGTGCGCGACAGGCCCATCGTGTCGTTGGCTTTGTCGGCGTAGTAATCATAAGGCAGCACATTCACATGGATGTCGGTGGTTTCCATGATTCGAAGATGCGCCTGGTTGGCCTGCGCCCGGGCGGAGAAGGGATGAAGCACGATCAGCGCCCCTGTGGCTGCGGCGCCGGCGAGGAAACCGCGGCGGGAGACGGGATGGAGCAGTTGCGACATGTTTTCTCCTCATTGACAAGCTGACACGCCCTGCCCCGAAGCGAACTTCGCGCCGAAACCGGCTCAAGTCCACTCAACAAGTCGCGCGCATCCGCACATCACTCCATCAGTTGGAGATGACGCGCGGATGAATGGGACAGTGAAGAAAGTCAGGTCTTGTCGTCGTCGCCCTGGGTGATCAGCCGGGCGCTGCGCTGGCCGGTGACGTAGATCCATAGCCAGCTCAGGGAAACCGCAAGCCGGTTGCGGAAACCGATCAGGAAATAGATGTGCGCAATGCCCCACAGCCACCAGGCGAGCCAGCCCGTGAGCTTGATCCAGCCGAAGTCGATCGCCGCGGCGCGTTTGCCGATCGTCGCCAGATCTCCGGCATGTTTGTAGTGAAATGGCCGAGCGGTGTTGTCGCCGCCGAGCCTGGCCTTGATGGTCGCTGCGACGTGGCGGCCCTCCTGCTTGGCTGACGGCGCCACGCCGGGGACCGGCCGTCCGTCGGGCCGCAGCACAAGGGCTGCGTCGCCGATGACGAAAATCTCGGGGCTGCCGGGTACGCTGAGGTCAGGCTCGACGAGCACCCTGCCCGCGCGGTCCGCCTTCGCTCCCAGCCATTCGGCGGCGGGCGAAGCGGCAACGCCGGCTGCCCACAAAATTGTCTTCGCCGCCAATTGCTTGTCGCCAAAGGCAACACCTTCGGCGTCGCAGCGCGTGACAGCGCGGCCGAGCTCGACCGTCACGCCGAGCCGCTCAAGCGCCTTGCTGGCGTAGTCAGACAGTTTTGGCGCGAAATTGGCCAGGATGCGGTCGCCAGCCTCGATCAGCACCACGCGTGTTTGCCGCGTATCGATGTTGCGGAACTCGCCGCGCAGCGTCTCGCGCGCCAGCTCGACGATGGTGCCGGCCAGCTCCACGCCGGTTGGTCCGCCGCCGACGATCGCAATGGTCAGCAGCGCCTGGCGCCTGGCGGGATCGGTTTCCCGCTCGGCCTGTTCGAAGGCAAGGAGAATGCGGCGGCGAATGGTGGTGGCGTCCTCCAGCGTCTTCAGGCCCGGCGCGAAAGGCTCCCATTCGTCGTGGCCGAAATAGGCGTGGCGGGCGCCGGTGGCGAGCACCAGCGTGTCGTAGGCGACCGCGCTACCGTCATCGAGCAGCACGCGTTTACCGGCGCGGTCGACGCCGGCGACGTTGGCCAGCAGCGTCGTCACGTCCTTACGCTTGCGCAGGAGATGGCGGATCGGCCAGGCAACCTCGGAGGTCGCCAGCGCGGTCGTCGCCACTTGGTAGAGCAGCGGCTGGAAAAGATGATGGTTGCGCTTGTCGATCATGGTGATGCGCACCGGCTGTCCAGCCAGCGCGTGGGTGAGTTCGAGGCCGCCGAACCCCGCGCCGACAACGACGACATGATGGCTGGCCTGGCTCATTTCATTCACCCCTGACGGCGAGATTGCCTACCCAGGATGTAGGTATTTTTGTGCAATGCAACAACAGAAGGACGGTACCCGGGACTCGCCGTCCCATGTCGCGAATGCACAAGTTGTATCGTGTCGCGAGGTATAGCGTCACCGAACACGCTATGGGGTGACGCATGGCCAACGATCATGACGACCAGGGCCCGGCACAATATGCCTCGCCGCCCTGCTTCATGCACGAACTCGATCCAGAATTCCGGGCGCCGTTGGCCGACTGGACCGATGTGCGGCGCTGGCGCAAAGCCGAGCGTGAACGGCTGATTGCCGCGCGGCTCGCGGTTTCGGCCGATGCGCGAACGGCCATGTCCCAGCGCATCGCCGAAGGGCTCGACGCGATCATCGGCGAGATCCGCGGCCGCATGGTCAGCCTTTACTGGCCGTTCCGCGGCGAGCCGGATCTGCGGCCATGGATGGCGTCCGTCAACGAGCGCGGCGGACTCACGGCATTGCCTATCGTCGTCGAGAAAGGGCAGCCGCTGATCTTCCGCGCCTACAAGCAGGGCGACCGGTTGGAAAAAGGCGTCTGGAACATCCCGATCCCGGCCGAGGGCGACCCGGTGCTGCCTGATATCGTCATCTCGCCGATTGTCGGCATCGATCCGGCGAACTATCGCCTGGGCTACGGCGGAGGCTTCTTCGACCGCACGCTGGCTGCCATGCCGTTCAAGCCGCTGGTCATCGGCGTCGGCTACGAACTTCAGCGCATCGCCACCATCTATCCGCAGCCGCACGACATTGCGATGGATCGGATCGTGACGGAGGCCAGCTAAGCCATCTCCGGCTTCATGCCCATGGCGGTGCGGTCGACGATTTCGCGCAAGGCGAAGGACGAGTTGATCTTGGTCACATGCGGCATGGCCGACAGCCACTCCTTGTGGATGCGCTCATAGTCGACCAGGTCCTTTGCCGCGATGCGCAGGATGTAGTCGTATTCGCCCGACATCAGATGACATGACAGCACATTGGGGCAACGTTTGATCGCCGCTTCGAAATCCGACAGCGTCTTCTCGAACTGGCCCGACAGCGATATATGCACGATCGCCGTCATCTGATGACCGAGCGCTGCATTCGACAGCCGGGCGTGGTAGCCGCGGATGGTTCCGGATTTCTCCAGATTGTCGAGCCGGCGCGAACAGGCCGATTGCGACAGGCCAACCTTCTCGGCAAGCGCCGCATTGGGTATCCTGCCATCCTTCTGCAAAGTCTCGAGAATGGCGATATCGATCCTGTCGAGCGGCATTTTTCGTGAATCCTGCGAATATCATGCTATTTTGCGCAAGGATTATCGAAAGCCGCCTGCCCGCGCAAGCGCATTCGCAAACACTTGCGAGCCGATTCATGGTTCACTCCGACAATACAGGGAGTGAGCCCAAGAGGGCCCGGATCAGGAGAAGAAAATGCGCGTCGGCTGCCCCAAGGAAATCAAGAATCACGAATACCGCGTCGGCCTCACGCCGGGCTCGGTCCGCGAATATGTGGCGCACGGCCATGAAGTGCTGGTTGAGGCCGGTGCCGGCGCCGGCATCGGCGCCGATGACAATGCCTATCGCGCCGCCGGCGCCACCATCGCCAAGACCGCCGCCGACGTGTTCGCCAAGTCGGACATGATCGTCAAGGTCAAGGAGCCGCAGCCCAATGAGTGGGTTCAGCTGCGCGACGGCCAGATCCTGTACACCTACCTCCACCTGGCTCCGGATCCGGAGCAGACCAAGGGCCTGCTCGCTTCGGGCGTGACCGCGATCGCCTACGAGACCGTAACCGACGACCGTGGCGGCCTGCCGCTGCTCGCACCGATGTCGGAAGTCGCCGGCCGCCTGTCGATCCAGGCCGGCGCCACGGCGCTCCAGAAGGCCAATGGCGGCCGCGGCGTGCTGCTCGGCGGCGTGCCCGGCGTGCTGCCCGGCAAGGTCACCGTGCTCGGCGGCGGCGTCGTCGGCCTGCACGCGGCCCGCATGGCCGCCGGCCTCGGCGCCGACGTCACCATCATCGACCGTTCTATCCCGCGCCTGCGCCAGCTCGACGACCTTTTCGCCGGTCGTGTGCACACCCGCTACTCGACCGTCGAGGCGCTCGAGGAGGAATGCTTCTCGGCCGACATCGTCGTCGGCGCCGTGCTGATCCCCGGTGCCGCAGCCCCCAAGCTCGTCACCCGCGAAATGCTGTCGGGCATGAAGAAGGGCTCGGTGCTGGTCGACGTCGCCATCGACCAGGGCGGCTGCTTTGAGACCTCGCATGCGACGACCCATGCCGAGCCGACCTACGAGGTCGACGGCGTCATCCACTATTGCGTCGCCAACATGCCCGGCGCGGTGCCGGTCACCTCGGCCCATGCCCTCAACAACGCGACGCTGCACTATGGTCTGCAGCTCGCCGACAAGGGCCTGAAGGCGCTGGTCGACGACCATCATTTGCGCAACGGCCTCAATGTCCACAAGGGCAAGATCACGAATCGTGCGGTGGCCGAGGCGCTGGGCTACGAACTGGTCGAGCCGAAAGCTGTTCTGGCCGCCTGATACACCCAGAAATAGACCCAGAAAAAGTCAAGGTGCTGTTGTTGCCCGCCGGGTAGCCCCGGCGGGCTTTATATTGGCCTATCTGGGCGGTAAGCTTGGCTACTGGGCATATCCGTGTCCGCTGCAGGTGTAGGTTGCCCTAAACTGTTGCATATTTGTCATTCCTAATCTGGCCGAGTCCCTGCTAGAGGCGTGGCGGGCTTATTGATTAGGGGTTTGGGCTATGTTTCTTCGCGTTTCTGCGAAATCTTTCCTGTTGGGTGCCGTTTCTGTAGTGGCATTGATGTCTGTCGCGCATGCGGCTGATGTGGTGCAGCCTGTCGAGGCATCCGGTTTTAACTGGAGCGGCGCTTATGTCGGCGTCGGTGGTGGCTTCGGCGCCAGCGTGCACAAGTTCAGCGTTGCGCCAATTGTCGATTTCAACGGCATCGGCGGCAATGGCGTATTCGGCGAACTGACCGCCGGCTACGACTATATGGTCTCCGAGCGTTTCCTCCTGGGCGGGTTCATTGACGTCAACGGCGGCAACATCGGCCCATCGATCAGTATTCCAGGCGCCGACATCGACCTGACCAATTCTTACGGTTTCGACGTCGGCCTGCGCGCCGGCTATCTCCTTAACCCCAATACGCTCGGCTATGTGCTCGGCGGCTACAGCTGGCAGCATTTCAAGCTTGAGGGATCGGGCTTTGCCGACGGACTGGACTATACCGAAAACCGTGGCGGTTATGTTCTCGGCGTCGGCATGGAGACCGTGCTGCGTGGCAACTGGACGTTGAAAACTGAGTACCGGTACGCGGACTATGGTGATAAGTCGGTTATTGATTTTGGCGGCGGTTCTCTGAACGTCGAACCGTCCACCCACACCTTCCATATCGCCGCCAACTATCGCTTCGGTGCTCAGAACGGTGGCGGCGCTTCCTTTGCTGCTCCGACCTATAACTGGACCGGCTTCTATGTCGGTGGCGCGCTTGGCGCCGGCACGATGGTGCATGATCTGACGCTCGGCGGCGCACTTGAGCTGAACGGCATTGGAGGCGAAGGTGTCTTCGGCGAAGGCAGCGTTGGCTACGATCATGATTTCGGCTCATGGGTCGCAGGTGTCCAGCTTGACGGTCGCTACTCAGGCATCCGGACCAAGCTCGATATTTTTGGCGGATCGATCAAGGGTGACGCCGACTATGGCTTCGATGCGCTCGCCCGAGTCGGCGCCAAGGTTAATGAGTCGACGCTTGCCTATGTGATCGGCGGCTATAGCTGGCAGCACTTCAATCTGCATGCATCCGCACCCGGCGGCCCAAGTGGCGATATCTACGACTGGGGTTCCAGTGGATTTTCGGTTGGCGGGGGCCTTGAAACCGCTGTTTCCAACAATATGACCGTTGGCCTCGAATACCGCTACTCGCAGTATGCGAAGGAAGATTTCGGCTCTGGCGGCATCTTGGAAGATACCCCTTCGTTCCAGACCGTGCGTGTCGGCTTGAAGTACAAGTTCAACTAAGCCCTCCAGGCAAAACGACAAAAGCCCGTCAGCATCGCTGGCGGGCTCTCCCTTGCGCCAACCTCGGCGCAACCGCGGGCAACAAAAAAGCGGAGCCAAAGCCCCGCTTCCTCGATATCGAGATTGCCGCCGGTTCATCCGCGGTCGGCCAATCGATCGACACTCGACTTCTACCGCATCTATGCGACGGGAGTGCGACAGAATTTCCGCCGGCAATCGTTACGCCTCAAGCGCGCTCGATACGGCACTGATAGCAGTTGTTGCGCGCCGACCGGACATGCACGTAGGCAATGTCGTCGCGTTCGAACAAGGCCTCGGCCCGCGCAGCGATCGCCCCGGTTGGGATGACCCCACCGCTGCCATAGACGATACGGTCATCCCTTCCATAGCCGCGCACGATATAGTCCGGGCTTTCGAGAATCTCGGGAAGCGTTTCTGCCTCGGCGGCAGGCTCGCACTCTTCAGCGTGCAGGAAGATCGGCCCGGTTTCGGCATAGGGCTGAAGCTCCGGAAAGGGGCGGTAGGCAAGGATGAGATAAGCATCGCCGGCGGCGATGTTCTTCAGGCAATGCCGGCAAGGCATGCCGTCACCGTCTGAAATTCTGCGCTCGGGCGTCTGGCCATAAGCATCGGGACCGCCGCGCTGCAGGGTTCTGACGTGGTTGGTGGGTAGCGCCTTGAACTGAATGGCCATGGTGAAAACCTCCGGTTTGTTGACCGGAAATTACGCGCTCGGACCAATGCTTCCCACCCGATTCTTGCCAAAGGGATCGAGAGACCGACCCGATGTCGGTGGTCGGCCTCTCGATACATGGCACCGGCGAACGCGCCAAATCGACGAAGTAAGCCGGCTAACTAGATTCGGACCAACCCCGGATCACCGGATGAAGTCGTCGAAGCGCCGCAATGTCACCCTGCGGTTCTGCCAGTTTTCGTTCTGCGTCGGCACGAGCAGGAACTCCTCGCCGTAGCCCACGGTTTCCAGGGCATAGCCGGGCACGCCGAATTCGCGCACCAGCGTGCGTTTCAACGAAGCGGCGCGCTGTTCGGACAGGACCCGATTCGACTGGAAGGAGCCGACGGCGTCGGTATGTCCTTCGATCAGCACGCGGGCGCCGGGATCGCGGCGCAGGATGCGCTGCAGCGCGTCGGCGATGTTTTCGATCTTGTCGTATTGCGAACTGGAAATGGCGGCCGAGCCGAAGGCGAAATTGATCGACTGGATGTCGATCGAGCGCGCCATGCGGCGCAAGTCCGGCCGGCGCTTGAATTCGCGGATGGTGACGCGCTCGTTCGGCCGCAGCTTCACCCGGGGCGCGGCCTCGAGCTTGCGCTCGATCGTCGCGGCCGAGGGCGTCGTCGCCTGGGCGGAGGCAAGGCTCGGCATGGCAATCGCGGCGATCAGCGCGGCGGCAAGGGTACGGCGTGTCAGCATGTCTTTTCTCCTTCGGCCTCAGCCGCATTGACGATGCGGGCAACATGCCAAAGGCAGGCTGAAGCGCCGATGAACAGACGGTTCAGGTGCCGGCCGATCTCGGATTCCGGCTGAAATCAGGGCCGCATGACGCTGGCCGAGCGCTCGGCGAACGGCAGCGGATGCACGACCTCCTTCTTCTGCGCGACAGGCTTGAAGCCGAGTTTCTGGTAGAGCGGCAGAGCTGCCGGATGGTCAAGCGTGCAGGTCTGCACCGTCACCCGTTTCGGCCCATGCGACCAGGCGGCCGAAATCGCCGAACCCAGGAACCAGCGGCCAATGCCTTGCCCGGTGGCATGTTCCATCATGCCGAAATAGGCGAGTTCGACTTCATCAGGCAGATGCGGCTTGAGATCGAAGAAGCCCGCCGGCGCGCCGTCGAGATAAAGCACCCTGATGTCACGGTCCTCACGGTGGATGCCGGCCGCAAGCTCGTCGTCGTCCAGCCTGAGAACATTCACCCAGTGCCATTTGCGCCCGACCCGATCCATCAAATAGCGATAGAAATGCAAGGGAATTTCCTTGGTCTTCAGCAGCGCGACTTGGCGGTTGTAGGGCACTGGTGGCGAGACGGCGGGAGGGGCATGCATTTCGAGAAAAGTCACCGTGACTTCAATATCCTGCAGCACGCCGTTTTCCATCGCGTTCATTCCTTGCCGGCCTTAGCGGGGCCGTTCGTCGCGGGGCCAGTCACGGCAGGCGTGTCGGAGAGCCCGCCCCATTCCGTCCATGAGCCGTCATAAAGCCTGTTGTCGGTGTGGCCAAGCGTCTCCAGCGCCAGCGTGATCACCGCGGCGGTGACACCGGATCCGCAGGATGTGATGACGGGCTTCGACAGGTCAATGCCGGCGTCCTCGATCACCTTGCGCAAGCGGTCCTTCGACAACAGCATGCCGTTTTCCGACAGGGCGGAGTACGGCACGTTGCGTGCGCCCGGCATATGACCGGAGCGGATACCCGCGCGGGGCTCGGGCTCGGCACCGGTGAAACGGCCGGGTCCACGGGCATCGGCAATCTGGCTGGCGCTGGTCTCGACGATCCGGCGCATGTCGGCCAGGCTGGCGACGCGGCCGGCGTCGAAATCGGCATGGAACACACTCGGCGCGATCTTCGTCGGTTCGGTCGTTACCGGCCTGCCGGCGGCTTTCCAGCCGTCGAACCCGCCGTCCAGAATATAGGTCTGGAAAACGCCCATGATGCGGAACATCCACCAGGCTCGCGGTGCCGAGAAAAAGCCCGGACCGTCGTAGACGACAATGGTGTCGTCGGCAGACACGCCCATCGAACCGACATATTGCGCGAAATGCTGGGGCGAAGGCAGCGTGTGCGGCAAGGAAGCGTCGGGATCTGAAACCGCGCCCTGATCCAGGAAGCGGGCGCCGGGGATGTGGGCTGCGTTATATTCGGCGCGCGCGTCGCGCTTTTGCGCAGGCAGGTACCAGGATGCGTCCACAATGGTCAGGCCCGGCTGACCGAGGCGCGCCTGCAGCCAGTCCGCGTCGACGATGAAAGGACTGTCTTCGGCCATTCTCGTTCTCCTGCTCATCTTCGGCAAAACGTTGTTTAGCTTGGCAATTTGGATGCATTCGAGCACGCGACATTCGCTTTGGATAGGCGACGGGACCGGCCGCCGGGTCCGTTGATTCCGATTGTTTTCGTGTTTCGTGACGAGTACGGATTGATCGTTATGATCTGGGGTGGGCGGGGTCAATAATCTCGGCATGAGCAATCTTCTGTTTTCCCGTATTCCCAGCAATCCGGTTTCGCTGGGACTCGTGTGCAACTTCATCGCGCATTATCCGCCTTTTGACGGCTACGAATTCGGCCTGATGGTGAAGACGTTGCGCTATCAGCTGGATCAGCAGACCCATATGATCGGCTCGATCGACGACGCCATCGTCGCTTACCTCGGCTGGATCCAGACCAGCCGCGAAATAGCCGAGGCCTGGGCGACGAATGGCGGGCCGCTCAACCCCTTCCCCGGCGGCGACGCCACCGCCGTGACGGTGCTGGCGGCGCGGTCTTCGTCCCACATTCTGCCGATGATCAAGGAGGCCAAGCGCATCAACCTGGACAAATCGGTATTCTGGAAGCGCGACTTCATCGACAACCGCGGCTCGGTCAAACGTGCCGTCCGCAAGCGCAACGTCTGATGGATCCGGCCGCCGAGACGCTGACGCAAGAAATCCTCATCCGGCTGGATGACCGCTATGCCGCGATGTTCGTGCGCATCTGGCGACCGGCCGGCACGCCGCGCGCAACGGTGTTCTGCCTGCACGGCTTTACCGGCAATGGTGCCGACTTCGATTTCCTCGCCACCTTCCTGTGCCGCAATGGCTTCCTGGTTATCTGTCCCGATTTGCTGGGGCGCGGGCGCAGCGCCTATCTGGGTTCGGGATACGACATCAACGTCTATTCCAAATGCCTGCGCGCACTCGGCGAGTTCGCCGGTACGGAGAACCACTTCATCGGCACATCTTGGGGCGGCTCGATCCTGCTGCTGTTTCTGCAGATGACCCGCTCCAAGGCCGCGAGAATCATCCTCAACGACGTCCCCATGCTCGGCGGACCGAAGGTTGACGCGATGAGACACGAGGTCTTCAAGGAAAGCATGCTTGCGTTCAAAACCCGGGCGGCGGCCAAGGACTATCTGATCGCCACCAGAGCGGCCATGGGCCCGGTCGAAGACACGGTGTTCAACCGCTATGTCGAGAACCGGATCGCCGCCGGTCCCGATGGCTTCCGGCTCGCCTACGACCCTGCCACGACGGGAAATTTCGACGCCCTCGCCGGCCGCGAATACGATCTCTTCCCAATCGCCGCCAAGATCGACGCCCGTATCCTGCTGATGTACGGCCGCGACAGCCAAGTCATTGACCGGCAGGCTATCGAGCGCGCACGGCTGAAACGGCCTGATCTGTGGCTTGTCGACAACATCGATGCGGGCGATCCGCCATCGCTGATGACACTGGACCAGGCTCTGCTCATCCTGGGCTTCCTGTCTGCTACCTGAAACTTGGCGTGTCGTGGTGGGTTCCGGAAATGCATTTCGACGATTTGTACAGTGAATATATCGCCGCGACCCATGATCGCCAAAGCTCTGCCGAAAACCCTGCCAAGATACTGATCTGCACGACCCCGCGAACGGCGGGGCATTCCTATTGTCAGGTCTTGCGGCAGTTCGGCCTGGGAATACCCACCGAGTATTTTCAGTGGCAATATGCCTTGCCGCTGATGAGACGGTGGTCGGCAGACGACACCATGGACCTCGAAAAACTCAATCAGCAGGCGCCGGCCTATGGTCGCCATCTCCTGGCGAGAAGGACCGAGAACGGCGTATTCGCAGCCAAGATCTTCTTTGAAAACCTGCCATTCGCGCGCAGTTCAATCGGCGATGACGACGGCAACTCGTTCTATGTCTTCCTCTCCAGGAGAAACAAGGTCGATCAGACCATAAGCCTGCTCTCGATGCTGCATACGGGCCAACCGTTCGACAGCCAGGAGACGCTGCCTGGAATTCCGACGGTGTCGACTTTGACCGAGAGGGTTGTCAGGGATGCCGCCCAGTACATTTTCGACAGCGAGATCAGGTGGAAAAATTACCTGAACACTCTTGATGGGCGCAGAGTGGCCCAAGTCTGCTATGAGGACTTTATCGCGAACCAGCAGGAAAATGCTTCAGCCACAATGAGCAACTGGTTCCCAAGCTTCGAACTGAAATCAAAAGCCGTATCGGCAAGCACGCGCTATGCGCATGATGTCGAGTTCAAGACGATGATAAAAAGGCAATTTGGGGACTACGTCAGGCGGTTTTGGCAGGACCACACCTGACCCGGCGTTTCATCGACGCGAAACGCTGACCGAAGCCCCCTGGGCCGGGCGCAAGGCCAGCGCATAGTCGAAACGGATCACATCGTCGGCCCGGCTGAAAGCGAACTGCCGCACAATGGCGAGGACCGCCTCCCTGACCTCCAGCCGACCGAGGCGCGCGCCACCACACATGCGCGGTCCGGTAAGGAAGGGAATAAAGGCCCGTCGATCAAAGCTGTTCTCGAGGAACTCCTTCCGGCTCGCGTCGAAGACACGCGGGTTTGACCAGAAGGCCGGATTCTGGTGCACGCCGACGATCGATACCATGATCAGTTGCCCAGCATAGAGGTTGTGGCCGTCAAGAACCGTATCGGCGCCGACTTCCCGAGTCAGGAACGGTATCGGTGGGAAATAGCGCATCGTCTCGTTGATCATGCAATCGGTGTACGGCGTTTGCGCCTCGCCCGAGAGGACCTCCGTATGGATACGCTCCTGCACCTGCTGGTTGGCCCCCAGCCGGTCGATCACCCAAAGAGCGGTGGTCACCGTCGTCTCGACCCCCGCGAAGAAGTTCATGACGAACTCCTCTACCGGCGAGAAGTCCTCCAGGTCGGAAGCCAGATTCCTGAAACGGTCCATCTCAGCGGCCGCCCGGGGGTCCGCCATAAGCAGCGATGTGAAATCGGCAACCACCGCGCGGGCGTCCTGGATAACATTCGCCCGCTCGGCGCTCGTCGGCGACACCCAGGAATAATATTGGAGGCGCCTCAGCACGTCGCGGACCCTGTCGAGCAGAAGGAGCGTCGCTGCCATGTCGGGAACAAGGCCGAAAGCCCGGTAAAATATCGTCATCGACGCCGCGAACAGGGCTTGCTGGATGGAGGGCAGCGTTGCGTCGCTCCCGGAAAGACTGGCGGCGTAGAGTTCCGCCATAGGCTGCTGCTGCGCCGGCCTGGCTGCCACCAGGTAGGTATCCTGGGTGATGGCGCGCCGAACCGACCAATCCTCGCCATTGGTGTTGAAGCGGCTGAAACCGAGTGCCGAGATCAGGGAGAAGTTCTTGCGGAAGAGCTCCGGCGCTTTGACGATTGTGTCAACGGCTTCCGGGTTGTCGAAGACAATCAGGTTGCCGAGGCTGCTGGCCTTTCCATTCGTTTCCATCTGCCCGCTTTGGGCGAAAAGCGCATAGGCGAGGTTGTTGAGAACGCTTTCGATTTGCGCCTGATTGTCCATCAATTCTCCCCGGCAGTCCCGAACGCCACAGGCGTCGCCCCAACATTTCGCCTACAAAACCCGCGGCTATCTTATTTGATTCTCAGGGAGAAAAAGCCAGCTGTGGCAAACGCGTAACACTGCCTGGGCAAATTATTATAACAGCTATCTCGCGAGATACCGCTGCGGTAATGTGCGAGTGGGCTAATAGTTATTCAGTAGATTCCAGGCGGGGAAAAATGCGAAATCACGTTTCAGGCAAGCTTCTTGCTACTGTTGCGGCGTCGGCTGCTGCGGTGACATCTGTTGGTGTGGTGGCGGCTCACGCCGCTGACGCGCAGGCAGTGGATCCGGCAGTGGTGGATTCCCGTATCAAGATCGCCTTCGAAGGCGCGGTCTATCAGTCCAATGTGGACAAACTTGGCGACACCACTGACAAACTAGGCAGCAACAATGGCTTTGGCGATCTCTACGGGTCGGTCGCTCTGACCAAAGCGATTTCTCCGGATGTCGATTGGCGCCTCGCCGGGTCTTTTCATGCAGGGCAGGACAATGACACCAGTTTTGACATACCGATAACGGGCGGTGACCCGGGCAACGTGAATCTTTCGTTTGGAAACAGCTACAATTTTCAGACGTTGGACTTCGATATCGGCAAGCACGTCCAGGCACAAAGTGCCGACATCCGCTTCTTCGGCGGCTTGCGGCTGCTGCACTCCAAGGAGGAAATCAGCCTGCACGAAGGCATTACCCGGGATAACCCGGCGGACAAGTCCGGCAGCGCAGACAAGCTCGGCTCGTCCGAATTTTACGGCATCGGTCCTCGCCTCGGCGCAGAAGTCTATTATCCCCTGGGCGAGACATGGGGTCTGACTGGCGCGGTTTCCGGTTCGGCCATGTGGGGCCGGCGCACGAACAAGATCAGCCTGAGCGCGACGCAGCACGATCCGGGTGCTATCCCGCCAGATCCGGTCGATCAGACCTTCAATGCAAGCGAAAGCCAGCATTCCAGCGAAGTGGTGACCAATGTCGACCTTTCCGGTGGCGTGACTTTCAAGCCGTGGGAAAACACCACGTTCACTGCCGGCTATCGGGTCGAGCAGTGGCACAATCTTCTCCAGCTCTCCGATAAGAGCACCCAGACGTTCAACGGGCCGTTCCTGCGCCTCGAAGTCAAGATGTAAGCCCGGCTGTCCGGGCTGCCGAGCCCGGACGCAGCATTGAATGGATTGCAATTGACTGAACTGGAAGTGGCGTTTGAATCGAAGTTTGCTGTAAACGGCAATGTCAAACTGCACTACACGGCGGCGGGCTCAGGCCCGCCGATTGTGTTTCTGCACGGCTTTCCAGATCACGGCATGGGTTGGCGCCGGCAGTTGGAAGCACTTTGCCGTCGCTACCGCGTGATCGCGCCCGACCTGCGAGGTTTCGGACAAAGCGATGCGCCGCAGGGTTACGGCAACTATGTGCTGGCAAACCTGGTCAACGACGTGCTGGCCGTTCTCGCGGCCGAAAAGCTGACCCAGGCCGCCGTTGTCGGCCATGACTGGGGCGGCATCATCGCATGGTGGCTGGCCATACGCGCGCCGCAGGTCGTGCGCCATCTCGTCCTGCTGTCGACCCCGCATCCGCGCAATCACCTCAATGCCATTGCCGATCCGGCCAATGCCGAGATGATCGCCTACATACGCAGCTTTCAGGTACCCGGCGCAGCCCAGATGCTGAACATTGACGACCTTGCGACCTGGGTCGCCGATCCGCAGGACAGGCAGGCGCTGACGGACTCGCTACGGCGATCCAGTCCGGAAGCAATGCTTGGCTATTACAGAGCCAACATTCCGCTCGGCAAAGTGCCAAGTCTGGGACAATTGCCACTCGTCAAGGCACCGACCCTGGTCCTGTTTGGCACCGACGACCCCTATGTGCCGGTCAGCGCTTTCGAGGGCACGTTCCGCGAGGTCGACAATGTGACCGCGCTTATAGCTCTGCCCGGCGCCGGTCATTTCATCCACCATCAGGCGGCGAAGTTCGCCACCGAGCAGATCGAAGCCTGGGTGGAGAGACCGCCATCCAGTTTCCGACACCTTGCGTAAGCTGTGTCACGACCGCCTGAAGTAGCAGGCCGCCCACCGTCTGACTTCACGCCGCCGGGATCGGTCCGAAGCGGATGCGGAAGCGCCTGTTTTCGCGGCCCTTCTTTTCGATCTTGCCGATGTGGATTTCGCCGATTTCGCCGGTGCTTTTGACATGTGTGCCGCCACAGGGCTGGCTATCAACCGCGCCATTCTCACCAATGCAGACCAGGCGGATCTTGCCGGTGCCGACCGGCGGCCGGACATTCTTGGACTTGACCAGGCCAGGGTTCGCGGCGAGTTCCTCGTCGCTGATCAGCCTGGTGAAAATCGGATGATCGGCCCGCACCAGATCCATCAGGCTTGCGGTCACCTCTTCCTTCGAGAAACTGGCGTCCGGAATGTCGAAATCGACACGGCTGTCGTCCTCGGAAACCGCGGCACCCGTGATTGGAAATGGGCAAACAACCGTGAGCAGATGGCAAGCCGCGTGCATGCGCATCAACAGGTGCCGACGTTCCCAGTCGATGGCGAGTTTGACCTTTTCGCCGACCGCGAGGGCCGCCTGCTCCGGCGTCGGCACATGGATGATCTCGTCCTTGGTCTCGCCCGTGATGGTGGCGGCAACGGCGACACGGCTGCCGTCGGCACGTTCGAGATAACCGGTATCGCCCGGCTGTCCACCCGAGGTGGCGTAGAAGATGGTCCGGTCGAAAACGATGCCACCACGATCATTGACGGCAACAACCGTCGCATCCGCCGTGCGCAGGTAAGCATCGTCACGAAACAGCGCTTCCGTCTTGTGCGCCATCATGCGACCTTTTCGAAAGGCACCGAAATCTTGCTCTGCAGTTCTATCCAGCCCGGCACCGGGAGATTCTTCTCGCGCAGGAACTCCGGATTGAACAGCTTCGACTGGTAGCGTGTGCCGTAGTCGCAAAGGATGGTCACGATCGTGTGGCCCGGGCCCAGTTCCCTGGCGAGCCGGATGGCGCCGGCAATGTTGATGCCGGTGGAGCCGCCGACGCACAGGCCTTCTTCCTGGATCAGGTCGAAGACGATCGGAAGCGCGTCCTCGTCCTTGATCTGGAATGAGAAGTCCGGCGTGAACCCTTCGAGATTGGCGGTGATGCGCCCCTGCCCGATGCCTTCGGTGATCGAACTGCCTTCGGACTTCAACTCGCCGCTGGTGTAGAAACTGTAGAGCGCGGCCCCAAGCGGGTCGGCGAGCGCGACTTTCACATCCTTGCTCTTGGCCTTCAGCCCGAAAGCGACGCCGGCCAGCGTGCCGCCGGAACCCACCGCCGAGACGAAACCGTCAACCTTGCCGCCGGTCTGGGCCCAGATTTCCTCCGCCGTGGTGCGGATATGCCCATCGCGGTTGGCGACATTGTCGAACTGGTTGGCCCAGATGGCGCCGTTCGGCTCGGTTCTCGCCATCTGCTCGGCCAGCCGTCCTGACAGCTTCACGTAATTGTTTGGGTTCTTGTAGGGCACGGCGGGCACCTCGATCAGCTCGGCGCCGAGCAGCCGGATCGTGTCCTTCTTTTCCTGGCTCTGCGTATCGGGAATGACGATGACCGTGCGATAACCCAGCGCCTTGGCGACCAGCGTCAGCCCGATGCCAGTATTGCCTGCCGTTCCCTCGACGATGACGCCACCCGGCTTCAACAGGCCGCGCTGTTCGGCGTCGCGGATGATGAAAAGGCCGGCGCGATCCTTGACCGATTGCCCCGGATTCATGAATTCGGCCTTGCCCAGGATCTCGCAGCCGGTTTCTTCCGACGCTTTGTTGAGGCGGATCAGAGGCGTGTTGCCGATCGCGTCGATCACAGAACGGGGCATTCAGGATTCCTTGTTTGCGTGCGCCGAAACCCTAGAAACCCGAAGCTTCGGTTTCAAGGCAAGAATTCGCCTGGTCCACTCGCATTTCCGGCACTGCTGTGCATCCACAGGCCCTCGAGCGGGCTCGATATCCCACAGTTCATTTGCACCCGTCGTCGAAAAGCACTCTTTTCATTCGATTTCCTGACCGCTAGAGCAAGGCACCAACAACTCGACAGGGCGCAGCATGACACTCTATCGGGCCGATCCGAAACACGGCGTTGCCTGGGTCACGGGCGGCAGCAGCGGCATTGGCCGTTCGCTGGCCAGGGATCTGGCGTCCCAGGGCTACGCGGTGGCGGTAACGGCACTGGACGACGATCCGATCGACACGCTCATCGTCGAGACCGCGCAGATGCCAGGCAGCGTCACCGCCTTTCCCTGCGACGTGACCGACGAGCCGCGCATGGCAAGAACGGTGGCCGCGATCGAGAAGGAACTTGGCCCAATCGTGCTCGCCGTCTTCAATGCCGGAAACTACATTTCGACGCCCGGAGAGGCTCTCGTCGTCAAGGACTTCCGCAAATCCTTCGAGGTCAACTATTTCGGCATTATCAACGGCTTGGTGCCGGTCGTGGAGTATATGCGCGTGCGGTCGCGCGGCCATGTCGTGCTGGTCGGATCGGTCACCGCCTATTTCGGCTGGCCAACCACAGCCGCCTATGGCGGCACCAAGGCGGCGATCAACATCCTGGCTGAGTCGCTGAAGTATGATTTCGACAAGATGAACATCCGCGTGCAGGTGATAAACCCCGGTTTTGTCGACACGCCGCTGACCGAAAAGAACATGCTGCCGATGCCGGGCCTGATGCCCGTCACCCGCGCGACGCGCCGCATGGTGAAGGCAATCAAATCCGGCGGCTTCGAAGTCACCTTTCCTTACCGCACGAGCTGGCCGCTGAAAGTTCTCGCCATGTTGCCGAGGCCGCTGTGCAGAGGCGTGATCAGCCTTATGACCAGCTGGAAGGCAAGGCCGCTGAACTACGACCGCAGGCCACCCCACGAATAGGATGCCCACAGGATTGGCGGTGTGGCTGCCTGGGCGGCCGTTGCCTGTTCAGGGCCATCGCCCTAGGCTTGATGTTGTTGCGTGGAGTCTGCAATGGGGCGACGGATCGTGCTTGCTGTGCTGGGCCTGATCGCCGTTCTTGCATTGGCCTTCGTCATCGGCCCACGCGTTCCCGTCGACACCACGATCCGCTTCGATCCTTCCCTCATCGGTGACGACCCGCAGGCCTATGTGGCAAAGGTGGAAGCCGCCGTACCCGGGATCCGCGACGGGCTGGAAAAGGAGATCGTCTGGGCGAACCCTATGGTGCATGCCAAGACGCCGCTGTCGATCGTCTACATCCACGGCTTCTCGGCTTCCAAGGGCGAGGTCCGTCCCCTGCCCGACGAGGTGGCCGACCAGCTCGACGCCAATCTCTTCTACACCAGGCTCACCGGTCACGGGCAGGACGGCGCGGCGATGACGCAAGGCAGCGTCAATGCCTGGATCAACGACTATGAGGAAGCGCTCGCCATCGGCCGGGCGATCGGCGACAAGGTGATCGTCATCTCGACCTCGACCGGTGGCTCGCTGGCGGCGTGGGCGGCAACGCAGCCGGGTGCTTCAAATGGCGTGGCTGCCATTGCATTCATCTCACCCAATTTCGGCGTGAAGGCATCCGGCGCCGAGATCCTGACCATGCCATGGGGCAAGCAGATCGCCGAACTGGTGATCGGCAAGGAGCGCAGTTTCGTGGCGCGCAACGCGCTGCACGAGAAATTCTGGACCACCAGATATCCGGTTGCCGCGACGCTGCCGATGCAGGCGCTGACGGAACTCGCCTATGGGGCGCCGGTGGAGAAGGCTGATATCCCTGCCCTGTTCATTTTCTCGGATTCGGACAGGGTGGTGCGGCCGGACCGCACCCGCGAAATCGCCGGGCGCTGGGGCGCACCGCACGAACTGGTGCCGGTCGACGACACCGGCGACCCCGACAACCATGTCATTGCCGGCGATGTGCTGTCGCCATCGACTACGGCATTTCTCGCGCAACGGATTGCCGTCTGGGTCGAGGCGGTGGCGAAGTAAGCTGCGCAGAGACGAAAAGGGCGGCTGAAGCATCGCTTCAGCCGCCCTTTTCTTTGTCAATCAAGCAACTAGCCAACCGCTAGACTAGGGTCGGCTGACCACCGCGAGACACGGTTAAGCAGCCCGCGCCGCCGGCCGCTTGCCGCCGAAGCGGCGCTTGTTGTTGCCCTTGAAGGGTTTTGCGCCTTCCGGCTTGCGCTCGCCGGCGAAGGCCGGCTTGTCGCCGAAGCGCTTCTTGCCGAAGCCGTTGCCCTTGTTCTCGCCGCCCGGCCGCCTGCCGTCGCGACGGCCATTCCGGTCGTTGCGGTCGTTGGCGGGCTCGAAGCGCTCGTTCTTTTCAGCCGGATTGCGCTGCGGATCGGGGCTGCCGAGATGGTCGGCAACGATCGGCAGCTTGGTGCGGATGATGCGCTCGACCTGGCGCAGCTTGCTGTTTTCTGAAGGATCGCAAAGCGTGATCGCAATGCCGTCCATGCCGTTGCGGCCTGTGCGGCCGATGCGGTGGACATAGCTTTCGGCCTCGTCCGGCAGGTCGAAATTCACGACATGGCTGATGCCGGGCACGTCGATGCCACGCGCCGCGATGTCGGTCGCGACCAGAATGCGTACCGATCCCTCACGGAAATCGTTCAGCGCCTTCTGACGGGCGTTCTGCGACTTGTTGCCATGGATGACGGCGGCCTTGAAGCCATCGCGCTCGAGGTCCTTGGTCACCCGGTCGGCACCATGCTTGGTGCGCGAAAAGATGATGACGGACTTCATCGCCTCGTCGGCGAGCATCGTCGACAGCACCTGGCGCTTTTGCTTGGTGCGGGCGAAAACCACGCCCTGGGCGATTTCGGCCGCCGCGGTGCTTTGCGGCGAGACTTCGATGCGGACGGGGTTCTTCAACAGGCCCTTGGCCAGTTCGGCGATCTCGTCCGGCATGGTGGCCGAAAACAGCGCCGTCTGGCGATCAGGCGCGGTCGCCTTGGCGATGCGCTTGACGTCGTTGATGAAGCCCATGTCGAGCATGCGGTCGCCCTCGTCCAGCACCAACCATTTGGTGTCGGAGAGGATGAGGTCGCCCTCGCGAACGAGGTCGGTCAAGCGGCCGGGCGTGGCGATCAGGATGTCGACGCCGGGAGCAACCTTCTTCACCTGGCTGAAGCGCGAGACGCCGCCCAGCACCAGTGCGGTGGAGACATGCTGGCCTTTTGCGAGGATCTTGATGGTGTCTTCGATCTGCACGGCAAGTTCACGCGTTGGCGCCAGGATCAGCGCACGGGCCGTCTTGGCGCGCCGCTTGGTGCCGAGCGCGATGATCTTCGACAGGATCGGCAGCGCAAAGGCCGCAGTCTTGCCGGAGCCGGTCTGCGCAATGCCGAAAATGTCACGGCCTTCCAGCTGCGGCGGGATGGCCTGCATCTGGATCGGCTTCGGTTCGGTGAAGCCGGCATTGTGGGTGGCCTTGAGCAGCGCGCCCGTGATTCCCAGCGCCGCGAAACCGGAGAGTTCCACGGTGTCGTTGCCGGGCAATGTGTTTTCGTTGGTCAAAATAATCTTCTTTCACGCGGCTTCTTGGCCGCAAACATCAATGGCGGCAGGGCGCAACCTGCCGTCGAAAAACTTGATATGAAACGACAAGGCGGGCGGACGTATGCGTCCACTCGGCTGCGCTGTCGTGCCCGCAGGCATCATGCCACGGGGCTTTTTCGCCGCCTTGCCAACCAATCGGGGGCCGATTTGCCGGAAAGAGGGAAAACAGACGCAACCAGTCTCATTTGTCGAGAAGGCCGGAATCTCCCGGCCCAAGCGCCTATGGGCTGCATATGGCTGAGTTCGCCCCGGAATGCAAGGGGCATCATGCTGCAGTGCAGCAAAACCAGCGACGCTTGCGCTCTCCGGCGGGCATCATTACCACAAATGCAGCTTCTATTTTGAGGACCAAGCGATGAAGGACGTGCTGAAGGAACTCGAGCGCCGGCGCGAGATCGCCCGCATGGGTGGCGGACAGGCGCGCATCGACGCCCAGCACAAGAAGGGCAAGCTTACCGCCCGCGAACGCATCGAGGTGTTCCTCGACGAAGGCTCGTTCGAAGAGTTCGACATGTATGTCGAGCACCGCTCGACCGATTTCGGCATGGAGAAGACCAAGATCGCCGGCGACGGCGTCGTCACCGGCTGGGGCACCGTCAACGGCCGTCCCGTCTATCTCTTCGCCAAGGATTTCACCGTGTTCGGCGGCTCGCTGTCGGAAGCCCATGCCGAGAAGGTCATCAAGGTGCAGGAGATGGCGCTGCGCAACCGCGCGCCGATCATCGGGCTCTACGATGCCGGCGGCGCGCGCATCCAGGAGGGCGTGGCGGCGCTTGGCGGCTATGCCGAGATTTTTCAGCGCAATGTGCTGGCCTCCGGCGTCATCCCGCAGATTTCCGTGATCATGGGCCCCTGCGCCGGCGGCGATGTCTATTCGCCTGCCATGACCGATTTCATCTTCATGGTGCGCGACACCTCCTACATGTTCGTCACCGGTCCGGATGTGGTGAAGACCGTCACCAACGAGACGGTGACGGCCGAGAGCCTCGGCGGCGCTTCCGTGCACACGACCAAATCCTCCATCGCCGACGGCGCCTATGACAATGACGTCGAGGCGCTCTTGCAGATGCGCCGGCTGGTCGATCTCCTGCCAGCCTCGAACACATCTGATATTCCAGAGATCGAATGCTACCAGTCAGTGACCGACCATGATTTGTCGCTTGACCGGCTGATCCCGGACAATGCCAACAAGCCCTACGACATCAAGGAACTGATCCTGAAGGTCGCCGACGAGGGCGACTTCTTCGAGATCCAGCAGAGTTTCGCCAAGAACATCGTCACCGGCTTCGGCCGCGTCGAGGGCCGCACGGTCGGCTTCGTCGCCAACCAGCCGATGGTGCTGGCCGGCGTGCTCGATTCCGACGCCAGCCGCAAGGCGGCGCGCTTCGTGCGTTTTTGCGACTGTTTTTCGATCCCGATCGTCACCTTCGTCGATGTTCCAGGCTTCCTGCCGGGCACCGCGCAGGAATATGGCGGGCTGATCAAGCATGGCGCCAAGCTGCTGTTCGCCTATGCCGAGGCGACCGTGCCGAAGATCACCGTCATCACCCGCAAAGCCTATGGCGGCGCCTATGACGTCATGGCTTCAAAACATCTGCGCGGCGACATGAACTATGCCTGGCCGACGGCGCAGATCGCGGTCATGGGCGCCCGGGGCGCGGTCGAGATCATCTACCGCAAGGACATTGGCGACGCGGAAAAGATCGCAGCCCATACAAAGACTTACGAGGATCGCTTCCTGTCGCCCTTCGTGGCCGCCGAGCGCGGTTATGTCGACGAGGTGATCATGCCGCACTCGACCCGCCGCCGTATTGCGCGCGCGCTCAGAATGCTGCGCAACAAGGACATGCAGAACCCCTGGAAGAAGCACGACAACATCCCGCTGTAAGGCGACCGATGGGCGTCGGCCAGCGGTAGCCGTCAAACACTCATTCCTCTTCCGCCGCGCCGAACCCCGCGTCCCTGGGCGCGCTGGTAGCGCTCGCCCAGGGTGTTGCGTGGTTGTCGATGCGCATCTGGAAGATGAAATAGGTCGGCGAGCAGAAGCCGATGCCCTTGACCTTGGCCACGCCCGGCGTGTCCGGCGGCAGCGACTGGCACATATAGTCCTCGCGGCAGAAATGATCGGCGGAACATGCCGGCCGGTTGCCGCGATTGACCGCGCCGCCGAGGCACTGGTCGAAATTGTTGGTCGCCACGCACGTGTCGAATTTCTTGCCGCCGACCATCCCGCAGATTTCGTTCGGCATCGGCTTGCCCTTCTTGAAGGCGGCAAAGTTGCGATCCTTGTCGTCGCAAGCGCGGTAGGCGATGCCGGCCGGCACGCCGATCTTGGGCGGCCGGCAGGTATAGGCGGTCCGCGAAACTCCCGGCGCGAAGGCGGCGAATTGCCCAGTGATCTTGTAGCGATCGTTGAAGGGCTGCGACGGGTTGCTGGCGATCGACCCGGTCAGGCAAGGGTGGCCGGAGAACATCTTTTCACTGTCCTTGGGCAACAGACATTGCGCCAGAGCGGTGCGCACGCCTGATGCGGTCGCCAGCGGCGTGCAGACCGTGCCGCCGCCGCATGCCCAAGTCGCGCCGAAGCGCGCGGCATCGTCAGGCATCAGGCATGGCATCGCCATTTCAGCCGGCGCATAGTCGACGTCGCCTGTATCGGTCCAGGTGGCTGGCGGTGCGAAGGACAGCGGCCGGTAGCGATTCGGCTCCTTGCCTTGTTCTGTTGCGCGCAGCCAGGCCTGGCGCCGGGGAATCTCGGCATGGAGATGCGGCGAGTTGCCGACCTCGATGCGGTTGAGCGGCGACGTCGTCCTGTCGTCGAGGCCGATGAAGTGGAAGCCGGCTGTGGAACCCGCCTGGTGACAGCCCTGGCAGGCGCCATTGTCCAGCCGCTCGACCAGGGCCTCGGGCGTGCGCACCAGCTTCGTCGAGGAATAATCGAGCGATCCGAACTCCTCGGGTTGGAATATTTGCGTAAACGGATGGTTGGCTTGCCGCGCACTGCCGAAGGTCGACCACGAGATGACCTTCTTCGCAAGGAATTCATCCGGAATTTCGTAGACGCCGAGATCGACCGCCGCGACATTCGCGCTGACATAATCGGCAAGCCGCTTCTTCATCGCGGCATCTTGCGAGAGTCGCCCAGTGTCTGGCGTGTTCTCCAGCGGCTTCTCGCGGACGGTCGCGCCATCGATGCCGAATATCCGCATGAGGTAGGCGGCCTGGCCGCCGAATTCGGTCTCCTGGCCGGAGGGAAAGCGCACGACCTGCGCATTGAGTTCGAGCTGCTTGAAGGTCAGCTCGGCCGGGTCCAGCGGCCCGCCGCTCAGCCAGCCGGCATCGACGGTCTCGTCGAGTTGCGGCGTCCAATGCCCGGCAACGCCGACGCAGCCGCCATCGGCATCTGGTGCCACGCTGTAGACGGCGTTGAAGTTGAACGGCAGCCGCGAGGCCAGCACCTTGCCGTCCTTCTTGAAACTGTAAGCCAGGCGATAGATGAAACGCACCTCGCCGCAGCTGTTGTCGCCCTCCAGGGCAGCGAAATCACGCCGGTCGAGCCGGTTGACGACGCCGACCAGCCGAAAGCGCGCCGCCTCCGTCTTCAGCCAGCGCATATCCATAATGCGGCCGACATTGCCGTCCGTCACCTCGTAAAGCGTGCGCCCGCCGGCCTTGATCTCGGCGCGCAGGGTGGCGATATCTGATGCCACCGTATCGACGATCGCATGATAGGCCGGCGCTTCGTCATAGAGCGCCTTCAGATCATCCCCGCCATCGACATGAAAAATGCCGGCGAAGCCGAACCCTTTGGCGTCGAAGGCGGCGAGCACTGCCGGATCGTCGACGATGGTCACCGGCTGCCCGGCGCGCACGCCATGCGATGCGAACAGCGCGATGACGACCGCGACGGCGAGCGCGAAACGCTTCATTCGACGTGCACTTTGCGACGTGCCTCGACCAGTTCGCGCAGCGCCGGCACCAGCGCCAGCGGCAGATCCTCGGCGATCAGCCCGGGACCGAACCGGCTGCCGGCCTCGGCATGGATCCACACTGCCGCGCAGGCCGCTTCGAACGCCGGCATGGCTTGCGCCAGCAAGCCGGCTGATATGCCGGACAGCACGTCGCCGGACCCGGCGGTCGCAAGCCAGGCCGCGCCGTTGGAATTGATCGCCGCCCGGCCATCGGGAGCAGCGATCACCGTGTCGGCGCCCTTGTAGACGATAACGGCATTGGCACGTGCGGCCGCCGCGCGCGCCTTGTTGAGCTTGGACGAGGCGTTGTCAGAGGCGATGTCGGGAAACAGCCTGCCGAACTCACCGTCGTGCGGCGTCATCACCAATGCTGGCGCATGCGGGCTGCGCGCCGCTTCGAACAAGATTTCCGGTGCCTCGCGAAAAGAGGTGATCGCGTCGGCATCGAACACAAGGCCATCGACCTGTGCGGAAGCATCCCGCGGCTCGCCAGAGGCGAGGAGTGCCAGCCCAAAGGTCCGCGTCTTGTCACCTACGCCGAAGCCGGGACCAAGAACGAAGGCCGAAGGCCGGCGCTCGCCGATAAATTCCCCGATGTCCGAGACGTCATCAGTCTTGCGCAGCATGATCGAGGTCAGATGGCTGGCATTGACCTGCATGGCGTTGCCCGGCGACAGCACGGTCACCGCCCCTGCCCCGCTTCGGGCCGCCGCAAGCGCGGCCAGTCGCGCCGCGCCGGTGGCGCTCGGCCCTCCGGAAAAGACGCCGACATGGCCGCGCCTGTATTTATGCGCGTCGACAGCCGGCACCGGGAAATCGCGCAGCCAATTTGCCGGTGTGTTCTCGAACGTCCGGGGCTGGAGCCGCGCAATGATGTCGTCGCCGATGCCGATATCGGCAAGCACGATCTCGGCGCATCGCTCCCGTCCCGGCAGGAGCAGATGGCCAGGCTTCTTGCGCGCGAAGGTCACAGTGGCGGCTGCGGTGAACGCCACGCCTAACACCTTGCCGCTGTCGCCGGAAACGCCCGAGGGCAAATCGACCGCGACAACCGGCAGACGCCGATCGGCAGCGACGCCGACCGCCCTGGCGGCATCGCCGGACAGCGGCTTGGACAGCCCTGCCCCGTAGAGCGCATCGACCACGATCGAGCCGGGCGAGGCTTCAAAGCCCGACAGCGGCCGCGGCGCGATCGGGCATTCCGCCGCGGCGAGTGCGGCGTCGCTTTGCGGCTTCGGCGCACCGGATGCCCAGACCGTGACGGCGGCGCCGCTGCCAGCCAGGATGCGGGCGACGACATAGCCGTCGCCGCCATTGTTGCCGGGACCACACAGAACGTGGACATGTGTCGCCGAGGGATAACGCCTGAGAACTTCGGCCGCCACCGCTTCGCCGGCGCGGCGCATCAGGCCGATGCCGTCGACCGGGCCGGCGGCAATCGTCAGCCGATCCGCCTCGCCCATTTCGGCGGAAGTAAGAAGTTCATCGCTCATGGATTGCCGATCCGCATTCGATCAAGCATTGTCCAGTTTTCGAGCCGAAGCAAACAAAGAGGACCTCATCACCAACTGCGGCCATGTCGCCGGGGCAGGCATCAAGGCAAAACCGCACACCAGACGAGCATCCTGCCTAATTGTTAGGCAGACGCAAACCCGGGACCTGTGTAGGCTTCAGTAGGCCATGCCGCATCCGATGCAGTGAATGACGCGAATTTGCATCTCGGCGCGGCATGGGTTGGAAATCGTATGAAACCGCTTCGAATCCAGTTATCTGGCACAGTTCGTGCTTGATGGAGGCGCAAGCGGGGGTTCACAACCCGTTTTTTTGGCAGTGGAGGCCACTTTTTACATGAAAAAGATCGAAGCGATCATCAAGCCATTCAAGCTGGACGAAGTGAAGGAAGCGCTTCAGGAGGCCGGACTGCAAGGCATCACCGTAACCGAGGCCAAGGGCTTCGGCCGTCAGAAAGGCCACACCGAACTCTACCGCGGCGCCGAGTATGTCGTCGATTTCCTGCCCAAGGTGAAGATCGAGGTCGTGCTCGGCGACGACGCGGTCGAAGGCGCCATCGAAGCCATCCGCAAGGCGGCCCAGACCGGCCGTATCGGCGACGGCAAGATCTTCGTCTCCAACATCGAGGAAGTCGTGCGCATCCGCACCGGCGAGACCGGAATGGACGCCGTCTGACGCGACCGTCCTCCAAGAAACGTCATCCATCAAAAAACGTCATCAAACAGGGATACATGACATGACGACAGCCAAAGACATCATGAAGCAGATCAAGGACAACGACGTGAAATTCGTCGACCTGCGCTTCACCGACCCGAAGGGCAAGCTGCAGCACGTAACGATGGATGTCGTCGAGGTCGAGGAAGACATGTTCGCCGACGGCGTCATGTTCGACGGCTCCTCGATTGCCGGCTGGAAGGCCATCAACGAGTCCGACATGGTGCTGATGCCCGATCCGGACACGGTCCACATGGACCCGTTCTTCGCCCAGTCGACCATGGTCATCCTGTGTGACATCCTCGATCCGGTCTCGGGCGAATCCTACAACCGCGACCCGCGCGGCACGGCCAAGAAGGCCGAGGCCTACATGAAGGCCGAAGGCATCGGCGACACCATCTATGTCGGCCCGGAAGCAGAGTTCTTCGTGTTCGACGACGTCAAGTACAAGGCCGATCCCTACAACACCGGCTTCAAGCTGGACTCCACCGAACTGCCGTCCAACGACGACACCGACTACGAGACCGGCAATCTCGGCCACCGTCCACGCGTCAAGGGCGGCTATTTCCCGGTGCCGCCGATCGACAGCGCGCAGGACATGCGCTCCGAGATGCTGACCGTGCTCGCCGAAATGGGCGTGCGCGTCGAAAAGCATCACCACGAAGTCGCCGCCGCTCAGCACGAGCTTGGCATCAAGTTCGACACGCTGGTCCGCAACGCCGACAAGATGCTGATCTACAAGTATGTCGTGCACCAGGTCGCCAACGCCTATGGCAAGACGGCCACCTTCATGCCGAAGCCGATCTTCGGCGACAACGGCTCGGGCATGCACGTCCATCAGTCGATCTGGAAGGGCGGCAAGCCGACCTTCGCCGGCAATGAATATGCCGGCCTGTCGGAAAGCTGCCTGTTCTACATCGGCGGCATCATCAAGCACGCCAAGGCGATCAACGCGTTCACCAACCCGCTGACCAACTCCTACAAGCGTCTTGTGCCCGGCTATGAAGCGCCGGTGCTGCTCGCCTATTCCGCGCGCAACCGCTCCGCCTCCTGCCGCATTCCGTTCGGCTCGTCGCCGAAGGCCAAGCGCGTCGAGGTCCGCTTCCCCGATCCGGGCGCGAACCCCTACCTCGCCTTCGCGGCCATGCTGATGGCCGGCCTCGACGGCATCAAGAACAAGATCCACCCCGGTCAGCCGATGGACAAGGATCTCTACGACCTGCCGCCGAAGGAGCTGAAGAAGATCCCGACCGTCTGCGGTTCGCTGCGTGAAGCCCTCCAGAGCCTCGACAAGGACCGCGGCTTCCTGAAGGCTGGCGGCGTCTTCGACGACGACCAGATCGACAGCTACATCGAGCTGAAAATGGCCGAGGTGATGCGCTTCGAAATGACCCCGCATCCGGTCGAATACGACATGTACTACTCGGTCTAAGAACCCCGTACGAATAGCGTCGAAAAGCCCTTGAAGGATTTCCCCTTCAAGGGCTTTTTGCTGTCTCGACGCTTCGCGATGAATCGCTTGGCCACCCAACAGCGTGGCGAACTCTTTTGGTTTTAAGGATTGTTTGATGGTCTGATTTGCCTGGGCCAGTGCCCGGCAGAAGACTCAAAGGAAAGCTAACGAGCAGCCATTTCCGGCGCGGCGAAACGCCAGGAGCGAGCGGCGCACTGCCTCAGGCTGCAATGCCCGCTCGTCCGGCGCCCCCGCCAATGCCGTCGTTCAAGAAACCCCGCCCCGTTCGAACAGCATCGCTTTGGCGTAACCCCATGGCGTGAATACGCATGCCGCAACGTGATCTGTCAACGTCGCCGGGCGAAGGCATGAATCGCCAATTTCGATGTATGAACAGAGGCTTATAGAGAGGATCATTGGTGTACGGATGAGCCGGAACAGGCTGTTTTCCGGGCTTTTTCGACGAACTCGGAAACGCACGACACCAATGGCGCCGACGGGGGTCAGTCAAAAGCCTCCCCGTCCGGTGAATTTGTTCGATCCTTTTCAGCTTGACTTTTTTTGGGGGTATTTCAATCCAGACCGTACTTCGCGAATTGTCGGCAAGAGGTCGTGGCAAATGGCCTACAAGGCTCGGCAATGCAACCCGGCCCCACCACCCGAATCGGCTGATGCACCAGGGTCACGCGGATCCCTCGCCGTGACAAAAGAGAACCCCGACCGAAGCCGGGGTTCTTGCAGGGACAAGAGTCGGAGGGTGACGCCTTATCCGGCAAGTTCGTCGGGGCCGTGCAGGTTCCAGTCCGTTCGCCTGGCCAGCACCAGCACATAGTAGATCGCCGCCACGACCATGATGAGCAGCGTGGCGATCAGGCTCGGGCGGCCGAAGGCGGCGTCGAGCAGGTTCTGGTAGGCGACATAGACCAGCGCCACGAAGGCCAGGATGGCCGGGACCGGAAACAGCGGCATGCGGTAGTGCCCGCCTGCCGTGCTGCCGTTGCGGCGGCCGGCAAACACCGCCACGCACAGAAGCGCGTAGATCACCACCAGCGACGTGCCGCTGACCACCAGCAAGAGGTTGATGTCGATGAAGCAGGCGACCGCCGCCAGCACCGACACGACGATGGTGGCGATCCAGGGCGACGCATAGCTGCCGTGGACGGAGGCGACCGCGGCGTTGATCGGGCCGAACCAGGTCTTGTCGCGGCCGGAGCTGAACAGCAGCCGCGCCGCCTGCAGGATGATGGCGATGACCGCGTTGAAGATGGCAACCGCGATGGCAAGGCTGATCAGCACCGTCAGCGCATGGCCGCCGCGCGCCTCGAGGAAATATTCTATTTTCTGCGGAGCCGCGAGCAGGCCCGGCAGATCCGGTGAGCCGAGCAGCACGGCGGTCAGCGGAATGAGTTCCGCAGCGACCGTGATCAACAGCGCCCACACCACGATCTTGCCGATGTTGCGCTTGGCGTCCTGCGTCTCCTCGCCGAAATAGGCAGCCGCCCCATAGCCATTATAGGCAAAGAGCGAAACAGCGGTGGCCGCAAGGATGATGCCGGCCGACGCCGGCACCAGCGTGTTGGAGGCATCGAGCAATTGCGGCGAGGTGAACAGGCTCGACAGCGGCCGCTCGACATGAGCGAAGCCGAGACCGGTCAGGATCAGCAGCGCCAGCATCTCGATGCCAAGGAAGATGCCGGTGACGAAGGCGTTGAGCTTGATGCGCATGGCCGCGACCGTACCGGCCAGAGCGATCGTCACCACGCCGACCCATTGCGGGCTGAGATTGGGAATGAGAACGCCGAGATAGGTGCCGACGCCGAGCGCTATGACGGCGACGATCAGCACGATCGACACGAACACCAGCACCAGCGTGACAAAGCCCCAGAAGCGGCCAAGCGTGCGGCCGATCATGGTGTATTCGCCGCCGGCCATCGGGTAGGCCGACGACAGCTCGGCATAGACGAAGGCCATGAACAGCCCGATGACCGCGGCAATGACGAAACTGAGGAATGAGCCTGTGCCGGCAAGCGCAATGACGCCCGGCACGATGATGAACACCGAGGATGCCGGCGTCACCGCCGACAAGACGATCATCAGCGTGCCCAGCGCATTGAGCGCCCGGTCCAGCCCCTTGGCGGTTGGCGCGGCCTTGTCGACCGGCCCTGTGGTTGCTTCGTTTGTAGACATCGTCCTCCCCTTTTTTTAATAAGATAAAAATTATCCTCCGCTGCGGAACCTATCGACGGAGTCAGATATCGTCAACAAATATGGCGCTATGGTGCTTGCAAAATTTTGTATGCCAGTTTTAAACTGAATCAAATTCAGGAAACCAAAAATGGGACGACCCAAAACCCAGACCGATCGCCGCCTCACCCTCGTCGCGGCGGCGGAATCGATGATCGCCAGGCGCGGCCTTGCCGGCGTCACGCTGCGCGACGTCGCCAATGAGGCGGGGATGAGCTCGAGCGCCCTGCTCTACTACTATCCCGGCCTCAAGGACCTGCTGGACGATGTGCAGCGCAAGGCTGTCGAACGGTTCTGCACGATACGCGCGGCGTCGGTCGCCGAGATCGCCGATCCGCGGCTGCGATTGAAGACGATGATCGAGAGCGGGCTGCCGACCGACGCGGACGACCAGCTCTGCCGGCTGCTGCTCGAGCTCGGCGCCTATTCGCGATCGGATGCGAGCTATGCCGCCCGCCACATCACTTTGTTCGAACGGCAGGTGTCGATCTATGTCGGCATCCTGGAAGCGGGTGCGGCCACCGGCGTCTTCAAGCTGCAGACGGCCAGCGAGACGATCGCGCGCAGCCTCGTGGTGCTGGAGGACGGGCTGGGGCTGCATCTCGTCAATGTCGTGCCTGCGGTCGATCAGCTTTCGGCGCTGGCCATCCTGACCAGCTACGCCGAGCTTGCCACCGGCTGCAGCCTTCGCTGAGCCGGCTTTGTATCAACGGAGCAAATCCCAAGCATGGACCAAATGCCGACCCAGACCACCACGCCAGCCGGCAGAGCGAGAGCCCGGGCGCTCGCCATTCCGTTGCAAGGCACGCCCGGCCCCGCCAATGCCATCACCGATGTCGCCGGCGTCCTGGTCGGTTACTCGACGATCATCAAGGGCGAAGGCGAGCTCAACCTCGGACACGGACCGGTGCGCACCGGCGTGACGGCCATCCTGCCGTTCGGCCGAGACGGCGTCGGTTCAGCCTGCGCGGCCGGCTATCATTCCTTCAACGGCAATGGCGAGATGACCGGCGCATCGTGGATCGAGGAGGCCGGCAGCATCAGCCTGCCGATCCTGATCACCAACACCCATGCGGTCGGCCCCTGCCATCGTGGCGTTATCGACTGGGTGGCGCGCCACAAACCCGACGTCGCCAAGCAATGGCTGCTGCCGGTGGTGGCCGAAACCTGGGACGGCTATCTCAACGACATCAACGGCTCGCATGTCACGGTCGACCACGCCATCGCCGCGATCGACAATGCAGCGAGCGGACGCATCGAGGAGGGCTCGGTCGGCGGCGGCACCGGCATGAACTGCTATGCCTTCAAGGGCGGCTCCGGCACGGCCTCGCGGATCGTCGACTACGGCCATCGTTCCTACACGGTCGGCGTCTTCCTGCAGGCCAATTTCGGTTCGCGTCGCGAACTCACCATCGCGGGCGTACCGCTTGGGCATGAGCTTGCGGATGACAATCCGATGGAGTCCTACTTCAGCGGCAGCCCGACCGGCGCCGGTTCCTGCATCGGCATCATTGCCACCGATGCACCGCTACTGCCCGGCCAATGCAAGGCGCTGGCCCGGCGCGTGCCGCTCGGCCTGGCGCGGACGGGCACCACCGGCTCGCATTTCTCCGGCGACATTTTTCTCGGCTTCTCGACCGCCAATCGCGATGAACTCAATGGTCGCTTTCCCAGGGGTGCCCCGACCGAGCAAAGCTATAGCCATATGGATTTCATCCCTTGGGGGCGGATGGACGATTTCTATGCAGCCGTCGTGCAGGCGACCGAGGAGGCGGTGCTGAATGCGCTGGTCGCCAACAGTGACATGACCGGCCGCGACGGCAACCGCACGCCTGCCTTGCCGCATGGCAAGGTTTTAGCGGCGCTGAAGACACGTGGGGCTGTCGCCGGCTGAGAACGGCAGACGCACCCGCGCCTCGCAAAGACGAAAAAGCCCTGACGTTTCTCCGCCAGGGCTTTTTGTTACCGAGTTCTGGTCGCGGCGAAGACCTTGCGATCCGCGCCGCGAAAACAATCAGGCGGCGGCGGAAACCTTCGCGTCGGTCGCAACCTGCGAGATCGTCTTCAGCACCTGCGAGGCGATCTGGTAGGGGTCGCCCTGGGAGTTCGGACGGCGGTCTTCCAGATAGCCCTTGTAGTCATTCTTGACGAAGGAGTGCGGCACGCGGATCGACGCGCCACGGTCGGCGACGCCATAGCTGAACTTGTTCCACGGCGCGGTCTCGTGCTTGCCGGTCAGGCGCTTGTCGTTGTCGGGGCCGTAGACGGCGATGTGGTCCATCAGGTTCTTGTCGAACTGCGCCATCAGGGCCTCGAAATAGGCCTTGCCGCCGACTTCGCGCATGAACTTGGTCGAGAAGTTGCAGTGCATGCCCGAGCCGTTCCAGTCGGTGTCGCCGAGCGGCTTGCAGTGGAACTCGATGTCGATGCCGTATGTCTCGGTCAGACGCAGGAGCAGGTAGCGCGCCATCCAGATCTGGTCGGCGGCCTTCTTGGAGCCCTTCCCGAAAATCTGGAATTCCCACTGGCCCTTGGCCACTTCGGCGTTGATGCCTTCGTGGTTGATGCCAGCCGCGAGGCACTGGTCGAGATGCTCTTCGACGATCTTGCGCGCGACGTCGCCGACGTTCTTGTAGCCGACGCCGGTGTAGTACGGGCCCTGCGGCGCGGGATAGCCGCTCTCGGGGAAGCCGAGCGGACGGCCGTCCTTGTAGAAGAAATACTCCTGCTCGAAGCCGAACCAGGCGTCCTCGTCGTCGAGGATGGTCGCGCGGCTGTTCGATTCATGCGGCGTGACGCCATCGGGCATCATGACCTCGCACATGACAAGAATGCCGTTGGTGCGGGCCGGATCGGGGTAAAGCGCCACCGGCTTCAACACGCAATCGGAGCTGCGGCCTTCTGCCTGCATGGTCGAGGAGCCGTCGAAGCCCCACAGCGGCAGCTGTTCGAGCGTCGGGAATTCGGCGAATTYCTTGACCTGCGTCTTGCCGCGAAGATTGGGGACCGGGGTGTAACCATCGAGCCAAATGTACTCGAGCTTATATTTCGTCATTCTAGCCTCTCGTTGCTTGTTCACCGAACACCAAACGGCGACACGCGTCCGCCGTCGGCAGCCGGCGCTGCCGATCCTTAAAATGCAATTCGTGTGCCACTCCGGAGTCGGCGGGTGCGGCAAAATGGCAGGGATATCGCGTTGAATTTGCTGAGCCGCCTCATCACTGGGCCCATATCAGTCAAACGCACATCATGCATAAATATTAGGCAAACAATGATCTTTTCGTAGGCATATTGCCTAAAGGAATCGCAGCGCCTATCTTTGGAGAAAGCTGAATCGACAAGCTCCTGAAGAAGAAAGGAGATCGCCCATGGAAGTCGTCCCATCCCGTCCGTCGGCAAAAATTCTGATGTTCCCTCTGGCAGCGCGCAACTCTGCCTCAAATTTAGGCGCAAAGGCGAAATTCGCGGCAGAGCTCGCCTCGCTGCGTTACACGCATGCCGATTTTGACGGCTGGTATCACGAAGCGGCCGTCGAAGAAGAAAATCAGCGCAAGAGCTGACCCGCTTCTTCGGGTCTCATACATGAAAAGCCCGGCGTGATCGCTCACGCCGGGCTTTCTGTTGCCGATGCTCCGTCCGCTAGTCCTTGTCGTGAAGATCCGTGCCAAGCGTGTCGCGAACGAAGATCATGCCGATGACCAGCGTGATAGCCGCAATCACCACCGGATACCAAAGGCCATAGTAGATATCGCCCTTATAGGCGCTGAGCGCGAACACCGTCGCCGGCAGCAGTCCGCCGAACCAGCCATTGCCGATATGATAGGGCAGCGACATGCCGGTGTAGCGGATACGGGTCGGGAACATCTCGACCAGGATCGCGGCGATCGGCCCATAGACCATGGTGACGAACAGAACCAGGATGAACAGGATACCGATCGTCATCGGCCAGTTCACCGCCGCCGGATCGGCGAACATCGCGAAGGCACCGCCGCCGGGTATGTTGTAGACGGTGACCTCAGGCGCGCCCGCTGCCTCGTCTGCGGTCAGAATCTTGTCCTTGATCGCCTGCTCGGTTGGCACGGCTGCCTTCTCGCCGCCACGGATGGCGGCGGCATCGAGCTTCAGCTCCGGATTTGCCGCGATGAAGGCGTCAAGCTTCTGGTCCGCGACCTTGATCGCCGCGCGCTTCAGTGGATAACCGCCGTCCTGCAGCGACATGTTGACGGCCTTGACGAAGGCAGCGTCCTTGGCCTTGGCCTGATCGCCCGCGGCGACCGCGTCATAGGACGCCACCGTCTCGTTGCCGATCTTGACCGACGCAGCCGTTCCGGCCGCGGCGGTCGACACCACGTCAAAGGGAACCGAGTTCTTGGTCAGGAACGAAGTCGCGATGTCGCATGACGTCGTGAACTTGGCGGTGCCGACCGGGTTGAACTGGAACTTGCAGTCGCCAGGGGCCGCCGTGACCGTCGCCCTCGTGTTCTGCTGCGCCTTGGCAAGCGCCGGATTGGCGGCCCAGGTCAATGCCTTGAACAGCGGGAAGGTGCAGACGATGGCGAGCGCAAGGCCAGCCATGATGATGGGCTTGCGGCCGATCTTGTCGGAGAGCCAGCCGAACACCACGAAGAAGATCGAGCCGAGCGCCAGCGCGATGGCGATCATGATGTTCACCGACTGCGCATCGACCTTCAGCACGTTCTGCAGGAAGAACAGCGCGTAGAATTGGCCATTGTACCAGACCACGGCCTGGCCAGCAGTGAGGCCAAGCAGCGCCAGCAGTGCAATCTTGGCGTTCTTCCACTGACCGAAGGCTTCCGAAAGCGGTGCCTTCGAGCCTTTACCTTCATCCTTCATCTTCTGGAAGGTCGGAGACTCCGACAGAGACAGTCGAATCCAGATCGAAACCGCGAGCAGTACGAAGGAGACGATAAACGGAATACGCCAGCCCCAAGCGGCGTAGGTTTCCTTGCTCAGAGAGCCCTGAACAATCAGAATGACGATCAGCGACAGGAACAGGCCAAGCGTCGCTGTCGTCTGGATCCATGAGGTGTAGAAACCGCGACGGTCGTCAGGCGCGTGCTCGGCGACGTAGGTTGCCGCTCCGCCATATTCGCCGCCGAGCGCCAGACCCTGCAGCATGCGAAGGATGATCAGGATCACCGGAGCCGCGATACCCAAGGTCGCATAACCGGGCAGCAGACCCACCAGGAAGGTCGACAGGCCCATGATCGTCATGGTGACGAGGAAGGTATATTTGCGGCCTACGAGGTCGCCGATACGGCCAAACACCAGAGCCCCGAACGGGCGCACGAGAAAGCCGGCGGCAAAAGCCAGCAGCGCGAAGATGTTGCGCGTCGCCTCGGGAATGGTCGGGCTGAAAAAGGTCGAGCCAATGAAGGCGGCCAATGAGCCGTAGAGATAGAAATCATACCATTCAAAAACGGTGCCGAGCGAGGAAGCGAAGATAACTTTCTTCTCCTCCCGCGTCATGCCGCGGCTCGTTCCGCCGGCGGTCGATGCAATTGCCATTGCCTTGTCCTCCCGTGAGACCCTTGTCCTCGATGCTGCGTTCAATCGTCCGCGTTCTCCTCCGAGCACGGACTCACGACAGCCATCACCGAAAAAATGACAGAAAGCGTCCCACGACGGCAGAGCGACGATGGGATTATGACTTTGGTATTAGGTGCGGTGCGGCAATCGCCGTAAGGATCAGGCCCTGAGCGCTTCGAGAAGGCTGACGGCAGCCATCATGTCGCGTTTGCGGGCGGCGCGGCGCGCGACCGCTTCGGCGTCCTGCCCCCAATGCTCGATCTGCCAGTCCTCGTCGACATGGCCGGCGGCCCAGGCAGAATCGGCGTCGAGTTCGCCAAAATCGACGGCCAGCGCCAGCAGCGCCGAACCGGTCAGCGAGGTCATGAGGTGGATGGCGGCCAGCCGCAATGGCTCGGCGCGCTGATTGAGATGACTGCCCAGAACGGCGATCGTCTCGCGCGGCTGCTCGACATGGATGATCCCCTCGGCAAGGTTGAAGCGAGCCCCCAATGCAGTGCGCGCCCAATCGACGACCGGATCCCACTGCCCGTTCTGCCGCTCGACCAGCCCTTGAGGCGCGTCGGCGCGGTAACAGAGCAGATCGGACGAGGCAAAACGCAATATGTCTTCCAGAACCGCCTGCGGATCGCTGGCAACGCCGTCGATGGCGGTGTTGACCAGACGCATCACCGGCATCGTCACCGGATTGATCGTCTCGCCCTGTTCGGCGAATTCGTCGGCAACCAGCAGCGCCGCCGCCTCGGTCGGCAGCGCCAGCAGCGCCTTGCCCGGCGTGCGCACCGGCTTGCCGTCGAGATGCACGGCAAAACCCTCCTCTACCGGCGCAACCGAAGCGGTCTTGTAGAAGCGCTTGGGCAGCGGCGTCTTCATCTGGATCTGGGCGCGGCGCACCGGATCCGGATCGGAAAGATACTTGCCCGCTTCAAGGTCGTTGAGGATGTCACGCATGAAAACTCTCTCTCACACCGGTGTCAGCTTGCGCGCCGGCCGGTTGACGATGATCAGGCCCGCCGCAATCAAGCCAAGTGCCAGAAAAATGCGAATGGTCAGCGGCTCGTTCAAGATGAGCGCGCCGCACAAGACACCGAAAACCGGCGACAGGAAGGTGAAGCTGGACAGGCCGGAGGCCGGATAGCGGCGCAGCAGCCAGAACCACAGGACATAGGTGAAGGCAACGATGTAGATCGCCTGGAAAAGCAGCGCCAATGTCGGCAGCAAGGACGGGTCACGCACCGGCGGCCCGGCGAGAGGCAGCACCAATATGCCGACGATCGCCGCGCCGGCGAGTTGGTAGAGCAGCAGCTTCTCGGCGCTCGCCTCAACCAGTTTCGACCGTTTGATGAGGATGTTGGTCAAGGCCCAGAAAAACCCGGAGCCGAGACTGAGCAGATCGCCGAACAGCATATCCCCGCCACCGCCAAGCTTGTCGGAAAAGACGGCGGTGAGGCCGGCAAACGCCAGCAGCAGGCCGAGGAACTTGCGCATGGTGATCTGTTCGCCAAGCAGGAAGTGACCGCCAATCAGCATCCAGAACGGCATTGAATTGACCAGCAGCGTGTTGCGGGCAACGGTCGTATGCTCCAGGCCGACATAGAGGCAGAGGAACTCGATGCCGAAAAGCACGCCCACGGCGATGCCGGCGAGCAATGTGCCATCGCGCGCGAACAGCGCTATGCCGCGCCAGCGGCACCAGAGGAAGACGCAGAAGCCGCCGATGATCGAGCGAGCGATCGACAGGAAGACGGGGTCGTAGCCGGCATAGGAGATTTTGGCGGCGACGTAGTTCAGGCCCCAGGAAAAGGTCAGACCGACCATGATGGCGACGGCGGCCATGTCGACTGTATCGCGCCGATCGAGCGCGTCGGTGGCGCCGCTCAAGATCAATCCTCCGCGCTGGCGTCGTCGAAGCCGATCAGGTTCCAGCTCTGGCGCATATGCGGCGGCATCGGCGCGGTGACGTCGATGACGCCCTTGTCGGGGTGCGGAATGACGATGCGGCGCGCATGCAGATGCAGGCGGTTCTGGATGCCGCCGGGGAAATCCCAGTTGGTGTCGGCCTCGAAATATTTCGGGTCGCCGATGATCGGACAGCCGATATAGGCGGCATGGACGCGAAGCTGGTGCGTGCGGCCGGTATAGGGCTCCATTTCCAGCCAGGTCATGGTCTGCGCCGCCTGCTCGATGATGCGGTAGTAGGACACCGCATGGTCGGCGCCTTTTTCACCATGCGCGGCGACCCGGACACGATCGCCGTCCTCGGTGGGCTCCTTGATCAGCCAGGTCGAGATCTTGTCCTCGCGCTTCGGCGGCACGCCCTTGACCAGGGCCCAGTAGGTCTTCTTCGTTTCGCGGGCGCGGAACGATTCCGACAGCTTCATGGCGGCCAGTCTCGTGCGGGCCACGACCAGCACGCCCGACGTGTCGCGGTCGAGCCGGTGGACCAGCCGCGGCTTTTCGCCCTTCTGGTTGCGCCAGGCTTCCAGCATGTCGTCGACATTGCGAGTTACGCCCGAACCGCCCTGCACCGCAAGGCCCGCCGGTTTGTTGAAGACGAAAACCTTCGGATCCTCATGGATCAGCATTTTTGCGAGGACGTCGGCATCGCCCTGGTTGCGGATCGAATGGCCGGTCAGCGCGCTCTCGCCCTTCTTGTCGACCTCAAGCGGCGGGATACGCACCACCTGGCCGGGCTCGACACGGCTGTCGGCCTTGACGCGGCCGCCATCGACGCGGATCTGGCCGGAGCGCAGCAGCTTCTGCAGATGGCCGAAACCAAGGCCCGGGAAATGCGTCTTGAACCAGCGATCGAGCCGCATGCCCGCCTCGCCGGCCTCCACCGTGATCTGTTCAACGCCTGCCATTTTTTCTTCGCTTATCCGTTTCCAAAGCAGGGCTCGGCCTGCGCTTGGCGCGGCAATAGCACTAAGGCAGGCTTCTTGCGAGCCAAAGTCCCAGAAACAGGGCGACAATGGCGCCAATGACGCTGGCCAGCGCATATCCAAACGCCGGCAGCGTGGCTCCCCGCTCCCACAGCGTCGCGAAATCGAGCGAAAAGGCGGAAAAAGTCGTGAAGCCGCCAAAGATGCCGGTGGCGACGAACAGCCTGACTTCGTTCGACCCGCCGCGGCGCGCCAGGGTGGCGATGAACAGGCCCATGGCGAAGGAGCCGACAATGTTGATGGCCATCGTGCCCCAGGGATAGTTGGGGCCGACAAAACGCAGCGCGCCCATATTGGTGAGATGGCGGATGCCGGCGCCGATGCCGCCGCCGACGACCACGAGAAGCAGATTGAACATCGTGGTCTACTGCCCCGGTTGAGGCGGTGGCGTCAATCCCTTCGCCGTCACCATTCAGGTACTGCCCAATCCGGATACTTCTTCCTGAATTCGGCATAGAGGGCATCGACCTCGGCTTTGCTGACCGGGCGCACCTGCTCATAGAGATAGCCGACGACACCGCCGGACAATCGGTATTCCGCGATGCGCCTGTATGCGGCGCCGATGCCCTTGCCTTCAAGAATATGCTGGTTCGGGATCGTGACGCAGATCTGAGCGCCCGGTTGCAGATGCGTGACCGGCCGGTCGGTCACGACGACATATCTGGATTTCAATGCGTCCGGTTGGAACCGATCACGACTGTCCACCTGGCAAATCCATCCGACATGGGCAACCAGGTCCCGGTTCATGCCGAACAACAGGGCGTCGCTCATCACCGAACCCGACGCAAATACCGAAAAGCGGTCCTCCGGTCCCATCCTGGCGATGAGGTCATCGATAAGGCGCCCGTATTCGGGGAGATTGTCGAGGTGAAGTGGAAGCGTGGCCTCCCTGGCGAAGACAAAGCCAACCGGGGACAGCAGCTGACGGCCGGCCGGAAAAAACGTACCCAAAAAAGCCAGTCCGGCGACAACGGCGATGGCGGCGGTCGACCATCGTGACTTCAGCCCCGGCACGGAGACGATCGAAACGATCGCCTGGGCATAGGCGGGAAAGAGCCAGAGAAACATTGGCAAGGAATGATGCCGTTCCGGGTCCTGCGTCCGGATGAAAGCCAGGAAGGTGAGCACCGAGGCCATGGCACAGAACAATGCAAATCTGTTGTGGCGCACAATCGAGATGTAGAGGCCCACGACAATCAACGCCCAGTTCAGATAGCTGAGCCGGGATCCGACACCACCGAGCTGGGTGACGAAGGTCGTCTTGTATCCGCTGTAAAGGTCGGCGTAGCTGGTTTGCAGAATCTTGGCGATCAGCGGCAGCTGGAAATTCAACGCCGTTGCCGCAATGAGGAAAACCGCGCACACGCCGCCCAGAGCCGCGTTGCGGAAGGCGGCAAAGTCTCGGTCCCTCGCGATCCGCAGCAAACAGAAAAATGCCGCGGAAACGGTGATCCCTATGGCGGCATAGGCATACCAGCGGCGCAGCATGAACGCCAACCATAGGCACGCGCCGACGGATATTCCTGATATCACCGGTTCGCGGGTCAGGAACCTGGATTTCCAGAGAAAATAGGTTGCCGCGGTCAGGGCGAGACAGCCGGCAACGTCAGGCATTCCCCGAAGCGTCGGCGCCCAGAACGGCGTGTACAGGAAGGCCGCGATCCAGACGGCGATCCAGCTTCGGGACGGTGTCTCGGAGACCGCCTCCCGATAGCTTATCCTGCCTATCAAAAGGACTGCCGGGACCAGGTAGACCGCGACTATTCCGGCGACGAAGGAAAGCCTTGAACCGCCGAAAACAAGGTGAAACGGCATCAGGGGCACCAGGATCGCCACGCCGTAATCTTCCGTCGCGATGGAGGTGTCCAATTGGCTCAGCCATTCGGAAGGGCTCTCGACCAGGAGCGCGCCCTGCTGGTTGAACATGTTGAAATAGGCCGCGAAGTCCCAATAGTAGACGGACTCTTCGAGATTTATGTACGCGGCGCTGAGGGCAATCCCAAGCAACACGGTGCACAGGTAGGTACCCGTCCAGAATCCGAAGATCTTGTTCTTTGTCACTTGAGGCCGCCAGGGAGGAAGAGACAGAACTGCGGGACCAAAACCGGAGCCATCCCAGACACTGCCAGGACCCGCTCCGGCGAATCTTGTGACAAGATTCATATAATGAAGTGTTGAGAGCCCAAATGGACAGTTGCTTGAACGAGCATCTCGCAAGCAAGGAGAAGGCCCTGAAGGGCCGCCACGAAGCAGCCGGCGGAGATGCTTGCTTGCAACCGCCGCCGGCAGCGTCGACGGATTCTCAGTTCAGGTGGTTTCGACCTTCTTCGGCTTGGTCGAGCCGATCATCTTCCAGTTCTTGTAGAACATCGAATTGATGCGTTCGACGCTGACCGAAACAACAGCGAGCATGCCGGCGATCAACCTCGGGAACGGGGACGGCCTGATGATGTCCATGAACACGCAGTAGCGGCGGCCGTCATATTCGTTGACCGAACGGTGCAGCAGCGTGTCGTCGAAAATGAACTGCGGATTGTCGTACCAGTAGTTCTTGACGTTGCCGCATTCGACGAAGATTTCCGCCTTCACCGGGATCAGGTTGTAAAGGATGCGCAGGCTGAGCCGCAGCGGTCCGAAGTGCCAAGAGGTCGATTCGCGCTTGCTGAAAACCGACACGGCGATGGTCTTGATGTATTTGAAATCCTTGTTGAACTCGGCGATGTTGTCGATCTTGTGCTTGCCGTACCACTGGTAGACATACATGCCGCGCCGGCCGGCGCCGAAATTGGCGTCGATGTCGGCGATGATCTCTTCCTTGCGTGCCTTGAAGATGTCCAGGACCTCATTGACCTCGCGCTGATAATCCTGCGGAAACTGCTCCAGCTTCCAGACGCCGTGGTTCCTGTAGCAAAGCAGATCGACCAGCAAGTTGAACGGCGACAAGAGCCAGGTGAACAGGCCGTTGCCGAGGAAATAGCCCGAGAACAGCGCCATATCCTTCCTGTCGTTGCGCAGCACGTCGATCAGGCCGCAGACAACGAAGATCGTCGTCAGAATGGGGATGAAGTAGAAGCCAAGGGCGAAAAGCGGGACGGCGATGGCGAATTTGCGAAGGGATTTGCGAAGGGCTTTTGTCATTTTTCCACGCGCGGAGCGCGATCCTGTTGCGAATGAGTTTGCCAAATCACGGCAACGACCACCGCCCGGTCGTGCGCCTTGATAAGGTTTTTTGGGTCGCCGCACAACGCCACGACATCGTGGCCTGGCAGTTGCCTGGTGGAATTTGCCAGACTTCGGTCAATGCACCTCTGGGGTCAATGCACYGCTGGCAAGCCGAGCTCGTCCCATTTCTCCCTGGCCACGGGATCGCCGACCAGGAACTCAAAGCCGATGACGCTTTCGCCGTCTCGTGCGAGCTGGCATTTGAACCTCAGACTATACCAGTTTTTGCGACTGCGGAAAGCCGCGCCATCGGCGGCGATAGTGGTGCCGCGGATCTTCTCCTCGGCCGTTGCGTAAGGCACGACGCGTTCCGGCCGAAAGTCCGCGCGCCAACGCCGGATCTGGTCCATGGCCTCGAGATTGCACAATTGCACCATGCGTTCGTCGGAAGCGAAGGTCGCGAGATCGGCGCGCGCCTGCCGGCTGCGCGGATCGGCGAGCGTCTTGGCCGACAGCATTTCGGTCGGCCGAATCATGGCCGGCGCTGTGGGCGGTGCAGGTCGAGGAGCGCTCGGCGTTGGTGCCGGCGCGGGCGCCTGTGCCTCGGGAGGCGGTGCTGGCGCCGGCGGCGGCCTTGTCGAGGCCTCGAACTGCTGCGGCGTCAGAATATCGACCGACATCCGTTCCTCGTCCAGCCGCTTCGGCCGCTTTGGCAGCGGCATGAGCGCCAGCATGGCGGCCAGCAGCGCGTGGAGAGCAACTGAGGTTGAGATGCCCCATGGCGAGGCCTCGCTTCGAAGCGTGACGACCACCGGGCCACGCAAATCCGCTATTCCCGTTCCTTGCGCAGCTTCGCCCAATAGTCGAGCCGCTTCCTGATGTCGCGCTCGAAGCCGCGCTCGGGCGGATCGTAGAATGTCTGGCGGCCCATCTTCTCCGGAAAATAGTCCTGGCCCGAAAAGGCGTCCGGTTCATCATGATCGTATCGATAGCCCGCGCCGTAGTCCTCTTCCTTCATCAGCTTGGTCGGCGCGTTGAGGATATGCTTTGGCGGCAGCAGCGAGCCATGCTCCTTGGCAGCGCGCGTGGCGGCCTTGAAGGCGGTGTAGACGGCGTTGGATTTCGGCGCGGTGGCAAGATAGACGGTGGCTTCGGCAAAGGCGAGTTCGCCCTCCGGAGAGCCCAGATAGTCGTAGGCGTCCTTGGCGGCGTTGGCGACGACCAGCGCCTGCGGATCGGCAAGGCCGATGTCCTCCATCGCCATGCGCACCAGCCGGCGGCCGAGATAGAGCGGATCCTCGCCGGCGTCGAACATGCGCGCGAGATAGTAGAGTGCCGCATCGGGATCGGAACCGCGCACCGATTTGTGCAGTGCAGAGATCAGATTGTAGTGGCCGTCCTGGCCCTTGTCGTAGATCGGCGCGCGGCGCTGGACGATGCGCTGCAATCCTTCGGGGTCGAAGACCTCACCAGGCTTGGCGGCACGCCAGACCTCCTCGGCGAGCGTCAGCGAGGCGCGTCCGTCGCCATCGCTCATGCGGATCAGCATGGCGCGGGCCTCGTCATCGAGCGGCAGCGCCCTGCCCTCCGTCTCTTCCGCCCGCACCATCAGCTTGGCGATGCTCTCCTCGCGGAGCGAATGAAAGACCATGACGCGCGCGCGCGACAACAGAGCCGCGTTGAGTTCGAAGGACGGATTCTCGGTCGTGGCGCCGACCAGGACGACCGTCCCATCCTCCATGACCGGGAGAAAGGAATCCTGCTGGGCGCGGTTGAAGCGATGGATCTCGTCGACGAAAAGCAGGGTCTGGCGGCCGTTGGCGCGGCGAAGCTTGGCCGTCTCGAACACTTTCTTCAGGTCGGCAACGCCGGAAAACACCGCCGATATCTGCTCAAAGGCAAGGCTGGTCTCACCGGCCAGCAACCTTGCCACCGTGGTCTTGCCGGTGCCCGGCGGCCCCCAGAAGATCATCGAACCGAGCGAGCCGGAGCCGATCAGCCGGGTCAGAGCGCCGTCGGGGCCGGTCAGATGTTCCTGGCCGACGACCTCCCCAAGGTTCTTTGGCCGCAGCCTGTCGGCGAGCGGCCGCCCGGGCGGCGCTTTTTCCGGTTCATCGACACTGAACAGATCGGCCATGCACTTCTTTTGGTTTGGAGCGCGATCCCTTCAGACCGAACTCAGTAACGCAACACCTGGCGCAGTATCTGCCCGCCGCGCTCGACGGTAAAGCGCCACCAGCGCGTATCCTGCTGGGCTACCTGAGCCAACGTCGCGGCGGTATCGATGGTGGTGCCGTTGACCTCGCGCACGATGTCGCCCGGCAGGAAGCCGAAATCGGCGGCCGGCGAATCGCGGTTGATATCGATGACCGTCACGCCCTTGAGATCGGTGCGCAGGCCAAGCTTCTGGGCAAGGCGCGGCGACAGTTCGGCGACCTTGGCACCCGAGAACGGGCTGCGGCCATGCAGCGTCACTTCCGAGGCTTTCGCACCTTCCGGCGCGCGTTCCAGCGCGATGTCCATCGCCGCCTGCTGGCCCTTGGTCAGGATCGCGAAATTCGCCTTGGTGCCGATCGACAGCGTCGCCATGCGATAGTCCAGCGCCTCGATGCTCTCGACCGGCTTGCCGTTGATCTGCAGCACGACATCGCCCGCCTTCAGCCCGGCCTTGCCGGCTGGTCCCGTGGCGTCGACCGAAGAGACGAGCGCACCGGTCGGCTTTTCCATGCCGAGCGATTCGGCGATCTGCGGCGTCACCGCCTCGAACTCGGCGCCGATATAGGGACGTTCGAAGAAGTCGAGGCCGGCCTTGGCGGCATCGGCGAAAGCCCGCACCATATTGGCGGGGATGGCGAAGCCGATGCCGATCGAGCCGCCGCTGCGGCTGTAGATGGCGGTGTTGATGCCGACCAGCTGGCCGCCCATGTTGATCAGCGCGCCGCCGGAATTGCCGGGATTGATGGCCGCGTCGGTCTGGATGAAATAGCCCGAATCCGAGACGCCGATATGACTGCGGGCAAGTGCCGAAACAATGCCGCTGGTGGTGGTCTGGCCCACGCCGAAGGGGTTGCCGATGGCCAGCACCAGGTCGCCGACCTCGAGCGCGTCGGAATCGCCAATGGCGATGACCGGGAACGGCTTGTCGGATTCGATCTTGAGCACGGCGAGATCGAGCGTCTCGTCCTTCAGCATCACCTTCGAGGTGAACTCACGGCCGTCGGCGGTCGCCACCTTGACCTCGTCGGCATCCTTGATGACGTGGAAATTGGTGACGATGACGCCGCTCGGATCGACGAGCACGCCCGAGCCGAGCGAGGACTGCGCGCGCGGCTGGGCGCGGCCGAAAAACTCCTCGAAGAACGGATCGCCTTCAAAAGGCGATGTGACCTTGGCCGTCTGCGAGGCATAGACGTTGACCACGGCGGGCGCCGTCTGCTTGACCAGCGGCGCGAACGAAAGCTGCACCTCCTCGCGGCCGAACGGCACGCGCTTGTCTGGCCCCGAAGTGGCATTCTCGCCCTCGACGCCATGCAGCAGATCGGTCAGCACGTCAGACAGGCCCGGATCGGCGGGCTTTGCGGCGTCTTCGGCGAACGCCTGCCGGACTGCCGGTGCGGCTGCGAACACCATGAAGGCGCAGAGCAGGACAAGGGACAGTCTTTTGGCGCGCATTCGCGAATCCTCCAAGGCAAGTTCGGGCGCATTGTCCCGACGATTGTGCAAAATGAAAGGCTAAGCCGCTGAAATCCGATTATTTTCGAGCCGGCGGATCTTTCCGGGCGTGCTCCAAACAGCGAAGGACATGAAAAAGGGGCCCGCAGGCCCCTCAATTCATTCCGGAAAGACGTGGCCTTATGCGGCCGCGGCTTCCTCGTCGGTGCCTTCGGCTTCGAGGCGAGCGCGGTCACCCGCGCCCTTGGCCGAGGTGTCGCGATCGACGAACTCGATGACGGCCATCGCGGCGTTGTCGCCGTGACGGAAGCCTGCCTTCATGATGCGCAGATAGCCGCCGTTGCGGTTGGCGTAACGCGGCGCGATGGTGTCGAACAGGCGCTTGACGACGCCTTCATTGCCGATCTGCGCGATCACCTGGCGGCGGGCGTGCAGGTCGCCGCGCTTGCCGAGCGTCACCAGCTTCTCGACGATCGGACGCAGGTCCTTCGCCTTCGGCAGGGTGGTGACGATCTGCTCGTGCTCGAGCAGCGACACGGCGAGGTTGGCGAACATCGACTTGCGATGGCTAATGCTTCTGGCGAAGCGACGGCCCTTGAAACCGTGGCGCATGGCTCATTTCCTTCTTCAGTTGTTCAAGAGGCCAGGGCCTCTGATGGTTTTCCGCATGACCGTCGGATCGGGCGGCTCACGCCGCCAATCCTTGGAATTCATGCTCAATATTGGTCTTCGTAACGCTTGGCGAGGTCTTCGATGTTCTCCGGCGGCCAGTCCGGCACTTCCATGCCGAGGTGCAGGCCCATCGCCGCCAAGACTTCCTTGATCTCGTTCAGCGACTTGCGGCCGAAGTTCGGGGTGCGCAGCATCTCGGCTTCGGTCTTCTGGATGAGATCGCCGATGTAGACGATGTTATCGTTCTTCAGGCAGTTGGCCGAACGCACCGAAAGTTCGAGTTCGTCGACCTTCTTGAGCAGCGCCGGGTTGAAGGCGAGCTCGGTGACGGCTTCGGCGGCGACTTCCTTCTGCGGCTCGTCGAAGTTGACGAACAGGCCGAGCTGGTCCTGCAGGATGCGGGCGGCGAAAGCCACCGCGTCCTCGCCCGAGATCGAACCGTCGGTCTCGATGGTCATGGTCAGCTTGTCATAGTCGAGAACCTGGCCCTCGCGGGTGTTTTCGACCTTGTAGGAGACCTTCTTGACCGGAGAATAGAGGCTGTCGACCGGGATCAGGCCGATCGGCGCGTCCTCGGCGCGGTTGCGCTCGGCCGGCACGTAGCCCTTGCCGGTGTCGACGGTGAATTCCATGCGGATTTCAGCGCCTTCATCCAGCGTGCAGATGACGTGGTCGGGGTTGAGGATCTCGACATCGCCAACTGTCTGGATGTCGCCGGCGAGAACCGCACCGGGTCCCTGCTTGCGCACGACCATGCGCTTGGGGCCGTCGCCTTCCATGCGGATGGCGATTTCCTTGATGTTGAGGACGATGTCGGTCACGTCCTCGCGCACACCGGCGATGGACGAGAATTCATGCAGAACGCCGTCGATCTGCACGGCGGTGACGGCCGCACCGCGCAGTGAAGACAGAAGCACGCGGCGCAGCGCGTTGCCCAGGGTGAGGCCAAAGCCGCGCTCGAGCGGCTCGGCCACCAGCGTGGTCAGCGTCTTCTTCTTCGACGAGAACTCGATCTTGTTCGGCTTGATCAGTTCCTGCCAATTTTTCTGGATCATGATGCTTTCCTTCCGTTGACCCGCCACCATCCAATCGTGGCGGGCGACCTGGAATACCGCGGAGGAACGCCCCTGTGGGCGTTCGCGCGGCGTTCGGTAATTTCTTAGACGCGGCGCTTCTTGCGCGGGCGGCAGCCATTGTGCGGGATCGGCGTCACATCACGGATCGAAGTGATGGTGAAGCCGGCCGCCTGCAGGGCGCGCAGAGCCGATTCACGACCGGAGCCGGGTCCGCAGACCTCGACTTCGAGCATGCGCATGCCGTGTTCCTGGGCCTTCTTGGCAACGTCCTCGGCAGCCATCTGGGCGGCGAACGGGGTCGACTTGCGCGAACCCTTGAAGCCCTGGGCACCGGCCGACGACCAGGCAATCGAATTGCCCTGCGCGTCGGTGATGGTGATCATCGTGTTGTTGAAGGTCGAATTGACGTGGGCAACGCCCGACGAGATATTCTTGCGTTCGCGACGGCGAACACGAGCGGCTTCCTTGGCCATGATAGTCCTTTCAGTTGATCTCTACACCGCCGTAATGCCAGCGGCTCCACCTTCGTAAGGGAGTAGGGGAATAGGGCAGTAAGCGAGTAGGGAAGAATGCGACCCGATTGGCGGGCATTCCCTACTGCCTTACTCCCCTACTCCCTTATTCCCTAAATTACTTCTTCTTGCCGGCGATCGACTTGGCCGGGCCCTTGCGGGTGCGTGCATTGGTGTGCGTGCGCTGGCCGCGAACCGGCAGCGAGCGGCGGTGACGCAGGCCGCGATAGCAGCCGAGGTCCATAAGCCGCTTGATGTTCATCGAGACTTCGCGGCGCAGGTCGCCTTCGACCTGGTAGTCGCGGTCGATGGTCTCGCGGATCTGCAGCACTTCCGCGTCGGTCAGCTGGTTGACGCGGCGCTCGGCCGGGATGCCGACCTTGTCGACGATCTCCTGGGCGAACTTCTTGCCAATGCCGTGAATGTACTGAAGTGCGATGACGACGCGCTTGTTGGTCGGAATGTTGACGCCGGCTATACGAGCCATGTTCTTTCCTTCTCCATGTGGGCCGGCCGACCTTCAAAAAAGGTAGTCCCGGCGCTGTCAAAGTTGCCCCGCGTCCGGTGGAGGCCGGCCCTTGCGGGAGTTTCCAGTTCAAAGCGACTCCCTTGCCCTTGCGGACAAGCAAAGTTCGCAGCTGATAGGAAGACGGGCCGCCATACCGCAGCGAGCCGCTCCCGTCAAGCCTAATCTTTAGATTCCGTTACCGCGCTTTGGCGGCCGCCTCCAGCACGGCTTCGATCTCGGCGGTAACCGCGTCGATGCTGGCCATGCCATCGACCGTCTTGAGCTTGCCTTTGGCGTAATAATAGCCGGTCAGCGGAGCGGTCTTCTTGTAGTACTCGCGCAGGCGTTCTTCGAACACCGCGGGATTGTCGTCCTTGCGCACCGGCTGGCCGGCGGCCTTGGCGTCCTCGGCGCGCTTGACGATGCGGCCGACCAGGGCCCTATCGTCGACGACCAGTTCGATGACCGTGTCGAGGCCGATGCCACGTTCGGAAAGCATCGATTCAACCGCATCGGCCTGCACCAGCGTACGCGGGTAGCCGTCGAGGATGAATCCCCTGGCGCAGTCCGCCTGGTCGATGCGCTCGGCAACGATGGCGTTGACAATGGCGTCGGACACCAGTTCACCGGCATCCATCACCGCCTTGGCACGCTTGCCGACTTCGGAACCGGCCTGAACGGCGGCACGCAGCATGTCACCCGTCGAGAGCTGGGGTATGCCGTGTTTTTCTACCAGTCTTTGTGCTTGTGTCCCCTTGCCCGCCCCTGGCGGCCCAAGCAAAATCAACCTCATCTGGCTTTCTTCCCCCCGCGCAGCTTCGACTTCTTGATCAGGCCTTCATACTGGTGCGCAATCAGGTGGCCCTGAATCTGCGCAACCGTATCGAGCGTGACACTGACCACGATCAGAAGCGATGTGCCACCAAGGTAGAATGGTACGCCAGTCGCCGAGATCAGGAACTCCGGCAGCAGGCACACCAGCACCAGATAGATGGCGCCGACGACGGTGATGCGGGTGAGAACGTAATCGATGTAATCGGCGGTGCGCTCGCCCGGACGATAGCCCGGGATGAAGCCCGAATGCTTCTTGAGCTGGTCGGCGGTGTCCTTCGGGTTGAAGACAATCGCTGTGTAGAAGAAGGCGAAGAACACGATCATCGCCGCGTAAAACAGCATGTAGAGCGGCTGGCCGTGGCCGAGCGAGGCCAGGATGGTGCTGGCCCAGGCGGGCATGTTGGTCGTCTGCGAGAAGCCGGCGATAGTGGCTGGCAGCAGCAGCAGCGACGACGCGAAGATCGGCGGGATGACGCCCGACGTATTGAGCTTCAGCGGCAGATGCGAGGTATCGCCCTGGAACATGCGGTTGCCGACCTGGCGCTTCGGATACTGGATCAGCAGGCGGCGCTGGGCGCGCTCGAAGAACACGATGAGCGCGATGACGACGATGGCCAGAACGATGATCGCCAGGATCAGGCCGGTCGAGAGAGCACCGGTGCGGCCGAGTTCCAGCGTGCCGGAAATGGCATGCGGCAGGCCGGCGACGATGCCGGAGAAGATGATCAGCGAAATGCCGTTGCCGATGCCGCGCGCGGTTATCTGCTCGCCGAGCCACATCAGGAACATGGTGCCGCCGACCAGGGTGACGACGGTGGAAATGCGGAAGAACATGCCGGGATCGCTGACGATGCCGTTGCCGTTCTCAAGTCCGACCGAAATGCCGTAGGCCTGCACCAGTGCCAGAAGCACGGTGCCGTAGCGCGTGTACTGGTTGATGACCTTGCGGCCCTGCTCGCCTTCCTTCTTCAGCGCTTCCAGCGACGGGATGACCGAGGTCATCAGCTGCATGATGATGGAGGCGGAGATGTAAGGCATGATGCCGAGCGCGAAGATCGCCATGCGCTGCACGGCGCCGCCGGCGAACATGTTGAACATGCCGAGCACGCCCTTGCTCTGCGAGGAGAAGGCCTGGGCGAAGGCGTCGGGATTGATTCCGGGAAGCGGGATGTAGGTACCGAGGCGATAGACGAGCAGCGCGCCGATGGTGAACCAGATGCGTTTCTTCAGGTCCTCCGCCTTGGCGAAGGCCGAGAAATTCAGATTCGAGGCTAGTTGTTCAGCAGCCGAAGCCATGCCTGATTCTCCGCTTGGTAACGCTTGATGGCCCGTGAGGTCAGGCGGTGCGTTTCACCGAAGCTCACGAGATAAGCTCCGGGCTCTAAACATGCAAGCGGCCGCGTTGACGCGGCCGCTTAATTGAGCAGATCAAAGCACAATCGCGAGCAAAAATGGGATCCCGTTTCTGCCGATCGCGCTTCAAATTGCCGTTACTCGGCAGCTGCCTTTTCCGGCAACTTGATCGAGCCGCCGGCCTTTTCGATCTTCTCGATCGCGGCCTTGGAGGCACCGGCGACGTCGAAGGCAAGCTTGGCCTTCAGTTCGCCATCGGACAACACGCGCACGCCATCCTTGACGCGGCGGATGACGCCGGCGGCGACAAGCGCCTCGGCCGTCACGGTTGCCTTGGCGTCGAGCTTCTTGGCGTCGACGGCTTCCTGGATGCGGGCCAGCGACACGACAACGAAGCTCTTGGCGAAGATGTTGTTGAAGCCACGCTTCGGCAGACGCCTGTAGAGTGGCATCTGGCCACCCTCGAAGCCGTTGATGGCGACGCCGGAGCGCGCCTTCTGGCCCTTGACGCCGCGACCGGCGGTCTTGCCCGAGCCGGAACCGATGCCACGGCCGAGACGCTTCTTGGAATGCGTCGCGCCGTCCTTGTCACGCAGATCGTTGAGTTTCATCTGAGTTCTCCTGCGCTTTGGCTCAGCCCTCGTCCACGACGCGGACGAGATGCTGAACGGCGGCGATCATGCCGCGCACGGAAGGCGTATCTTCCAGCGTGCGCTGCTTGTGCATCTTGTTGAGGCCGAGGCCGACCAGCGTCGCGCGCTGTTCCTTCGGACGGCGGATCGGCGAACCGATCTGCTCAACGGTGATGGTCTTGGTTGCTTTCTTGGCCATGGTCAAAATCCCTGGTCAGATCGACTATTCTTCAGCCGCTACGGCGGTGCCGCGGCGGGCCTGAAGGGTCGAATACTTGATGCCGCGCGCCGCAGCCACATCCTTGGGATGCATCTGGCTCTTCAGCGCATCGAAGGTGGCGCGAACCATGTTGTACGGGTTCGACGAACCCATCGACTTGGCGACCACGTCATGCATGCCGAGCGTCTCGAAAACGGCGCGCATCGGGCCGCCGGCGATGATGCCGGTACCCTGCTTGGCGGCGCGCAGCAGAACACGTCCGGCGCCCCAACGTCCCTCGACGTCGTGATGCAGCGTGCGGCCCGAGCGCAGCGGCACGAAGATCATGTCGCGCTTTGCCGATTCGGTTGCCTTGCGGATGGCTTCCGGCACTTCGCGTGCCTTGCCGTGACCGAAGCCGACGCGGCCCTTCTGGTCGCCGACGACGACGAGTGCGGCGAAACCGAAGCGGCGGCCACCCTTGACGACCTTGGCGACGCGATTGATGTGGACCAGCTTGTCCACCATGCCGTCGTCGCGCTCTTCGCGCTCACGCTCGCGGCCGCGGCCGCCTTCCCTACGTTCCTGTGCCATATCCTGTTCCTTGTTTTTTTCCGGAAGCACGGTTGATGATGATATCCGGCGCCTCTGTGGGTCACCGGGGGCGAATTATTTTCCTTTGCATGATCTTGTCCGAAAAGTCTGCAACTTTTCGGGATCAAGCATCAGAAGCTGAGACCACCTTCGCGGGCGGCTTCAGCCAAAGCCTTTACGCGGCCGTGATAGATGTACGGGCCACGGTCGAAGACGACTTCCTTGACACCGGCCTTGGTGGCGCGCTCGGCGATCAGCTTGCCGATCGCGGCGGCGGCGGCGGTGTCGGCGCCGGTCTTGAGCGAACCCTTGAGGTCCTTCTCGAGCGTCGAGGCAGCGGCGATGGTGTGGCCCTTGGCGTCGTCGATCACCTGGACGTAGATGTTCTTCGAGGTGCGGTGGACCGACAGACGCGGACGCTCGCCGGCGACCTTCCTGATCTGGCGGCGAACGCGCTGCGCACGGCGCTGCGTGGATTCCTTGGTACCCATGATGGTCTTCCTTGCCTTCAAAAAACGGGGGCCGCCATATGCGGTAGGCGAAACGCCTCCCGCGGCCGCTCCCCGCGGCGTTACACTTCCTTGGCTTGGCCCTTTCAGAAAAGCCTGCGACTTTTCCGGACCAGGCCCACTACTTCTTCTTGCCTTCCTTGCGGACGATCTTCTCGCCAGCGTAGCGGACGCCCTTGCCCTTGTAAGGCTCGGGGCCGCGGTATTCGCGGATCTCGGCGGCCACCTGGCCAACCTGCTGCTTGTCGATGCCGGCAACGGTAATCTCGGTCGGCTTCGGCACCGTGATGGTGATGCCGGCCGGCGTCTCGTAGACGACGTCATGGCTGAAGCCCAGTGCCAGCTGCAGGTTTTTGCCCTGAAGCGCGGCGCGATAGCCGACGCCCGTGATCTCGAGCTTCTTCTCGAAACCGTCCTTGACGCCCTGCAGGATGTTGACGATCTGCGTGCGCGACATGCCCCACTTGGAGCGGGCGGTCTTGGTCTGGTCGCGCGGCTCGACAGCGATCTCGCTGCCTTCCATCTTGACCAGGACTTCGTCGTTCACCACGAACTTCAGCTCGCCCTTGGGGCCCTTCGCCGTCACGGTCTGGCCGTTGACGGTCGCGGTCACGCCCTGCGGCAGCGAAACGGGTTTCTTTCCAATACGAGACATTTTGTTGTCCTCGTCACTTCTCTTGTTTCAGGTCTCTGTCTTCGGAACGATCCGAAGACCGGATTCCAATTTGCGGTCAGCTGCCAGATCAGAAGATCTGGCAGAGGATCTCGCCGCCGACGTTCTGTTCGCGGGCTTCGTGATCGGCCATCACGCCCTTCGGCGTCGAAAGGATCGCGATGCCGAGGCCGTTGGCGACGTGCGGGATCGACTTGGCCGAAACGTAAACGCGGCGGCCCGGCTTCGAGACGCGGGCGATTTCGCGCACGACCGGCGCACCGTCGAAATACTTCAGCTCGATTTCGATTTCGGACTTGCCGTTGTCGAAGTCGGTCTGGCTGTAGTCGCGGATATAGCCTTCAGCCTTCAACACGTCGAGGACGCGGGTGCGCAGACGCGAGGCCGGCGTCGAGACACTCGACTTCTTGCGGCCGTAGGCGTTGCGGATGCGGGTCAGCATATCGCCGAGAGGATCGCTCAATGACATGTTATGTCCTCCTTACCAGCTCGACTTGACCAGGCCCGGGATCTGGCCGTTGTTGCCGAGATCACGAAGCGCGATGCGCGATACTTTGAGCTTGCGATAGTAGGCACGCGGACGGCCGGTGACTTCGCAGCGGTTGCGGATGCGGATCTTGGCCGAGTTGCGCGGCAGGGCAGCAAGCTTGAGCTGAGCGCGGAAGCGCTCTTCCATCGGCTTGGACTGATCCATGATGATCGCCTTGAGCGCTGCGCGCTTGGGACCGTACTGGTCGGCAAGCTTGCGGCGCCTGTTGTTCTTCTCGACTGAGCTGGTCTTTGCCATTTCAGATTTTTCCTTTTCTCGCTGCCGTTACTGGCGGAAGGGGAAGTTGAAAGCCTTGAGCAATGCCCGGGCTTCGTCGTCCGTCTTCGCAGTCGTACAAACGATGACGTCCATGCCCCAGATCTGATCAACCTTGTCGTAGTTGATCTCCGGGAACACGATGTGCTCCTTGATGCCCATGGCGTAGTTGCCACGGCCATCGAAGCTCTTGGGGTTCAGTCCGCGGAAGTCGCGGACGCGCGGCAGCGCGATGTTCACGAGGCGGTCGAGGAACTCGTACATACGTTCCTTGCGCAGCGTGACCTTGGCGCCGATCGGCATGTTCTCGCGAACCTTGAAGCCGGCGATCGAATTGCGGGCGCGGGTGACGACGGCCTTCTGGCCGGCGATCATCGCCAGGTCTTCGGCCGCAACCGAGGGCTTCTTGGAATCGGCGGTTGCTTCGCCGACACCCATGTTCAGCACGATCTTGTCGAGGCGCGGAACCTGCATGTCGTTTGCGTAGCCGAACTGCTCCTGCAGCGCCTTGCGGATGGTCTCGTTGTAGACCTGCTTCAGACGCGGCGTGTTGGTGGCAGTCGCCTGTTTGCTTTGAGCCTTAGCCATTGATGACTTCTCCCGAGCGCTTGGCGACGCGCACCTTCTTGCCGTCCTTCTGGAAGATGAAACCGACGCGGGTCGGCTTGCCATCCTTGGGGTCGGCCAGCGCGATGTTCGACAGCTGGATCGGCGCTTCCTTGGTGATGATCCCGCCCTCTTGGGACTGGGACTGCTTCTGGTGACGACGGATCATGTTGACGCCGCGCACCAGCGCGGTGTCATCCTTCGGCTGAACCGAGAGGACTTCGCCCGAACGGCCCTTGTCCTTGCCGGCCAGCACGACGACCTTGTCGCCTTTTCTAATCTTTTGCATTGGTCCGGCTCCTTACAGCACTTCAGGCGCGAGCGAGATGATCTTCATGTGGTTCTTGGCGCGGAGTTCGCGCGGAACCGGTCCGAAGATACGCGTGCCGATCGGCTCTTTCTTGTTGTCGACGAGAACGGCCGCGTTCTTGTCGAAACGGATCACGCTGCCGTCCGGGCGGCGGATGTCCTTGGCCGTGCGAACCACGACCGCCTTCATCACATCGCCCTTCTTAACGCGGCCGCGCGGAATGGCTTCCTTGATCGACACCACGATGATGTCGCCCACGGAAGCGTATTTCCGCTTCGAGCCGCCCAGCACCTTGATGCACATGACACGACGCGCGCCGGAATTATCCGCCACGTCGAGGTTTGTTTGCATCTGAATCATGACTGGCCGCCTTCTTCTTTTCTAACGGGACGGGCTCGAAGCCCCTCCCCGGTCTGTCCAAAATTCGTTGTTTACGCCTGGTCCGAAGACACGACGATCCAGCGCTTGTCCTTAGAAATCGGCTTCGATTCCTGGATGAACACCTGATCGCCAACCTTGTGGGCGTTGTTCTCGTCGTGCGCCTTGTACTTCTTGGTCATGCGCACGGTCTTCTTCATCACGGGATGCGTGAAGCGCCGTTCGACCTTGACGACAACCGTCTTCTCGTTCTTGTCGCTGACGACGGTGCCCTGCAGAATGCGCTTTGGCATGGTTTTCGTCCTTAAGCCTTCTTGGCCGCGGACTTTTCCGCAGCGATGGTCTTGATACGCGCAATGTCCTTACGGACCTGCCTCACGCGCGCGGTCTTCTCGAGCTGGCCGGTGGCCTTCTGGAAGCGCAGGTTGAACTGCTCCTTCTTCAGGCTGGCCAAATCGTCGGTCAGCTGGTCCTGGGTCTTGGTCCGGATGTCTTCGGCTTTCATGATCAGCCCGTCCTTATTCTGCGATGCGCTGTACGAAGCGCGTCCTGACCGAGAGCTTGGCCGCGCCGAGACGCAGCGCCTCACGGGCGGTTTCTTCACTGACGCCGTCGATCTCGAACATGATGCGGCCAGGCTTGACGCGTGCCGCCCAGTAGTCGACGGCACCCTTGCCCTTGCCCATGCGGACTTCGGTCGGCTTCGACGTGACCGGCAGATCCGGGAAAATACGGATCCAGACGCGGCCAGCGCGCTTCATTTCGCGAGTGATCGCGCGGCGGGCCGCCTCGATCTCACGCGCGGTGACGCGGTTCGGCTCAAGCGCCTTCAGCCCGAAACCACCGAAATCCAGGTTGGTGCCGCCCTTTGCGGTACCATGGATACGGCCCTTGAACTGCTTGCGGAACTTTGTGCGCTTTGGCTGCAGCATCGTTCTAACTCCAAATTCCTAAATGTCTCAGGCGTTTTCGCGACGACGACCGCGTTCGCGATCACCACCACCGCCATGCGCAGCATCACCCTCGGTGGCGCGACGTTCCGAAGCCATCGGATCGTGCTCGAGGATCTCGCCCTTGAATACCCAGACCTTGACGCCGCAGATGCCGTACGCCGTATTCGCCTCGGCCGTGCCGTAGTCGACATCGGCGCGCAGCGTGTGCAGCGGCACGCGGCCTTCGCGGTACCACTCCATGCGGGCGATTTCGGCACCGCCCAGACGGCCCGAGCAGTTGATGCGGATGCCCTCGGCACCGAGGCGCATCGCCGACTGCACGGCGCGCTTCATGGCGCGGCGGAACGCAATACGGCGCTCGAGCTGCTGGGCGATCGACTGGGCGACCAGGGTGGCGTCGATTTCCGGCTTGCGCACTTCAACGATGTTGAGGTGCGTCTCGGACTTCGTCATCTCCATCAGCTTCTTGCGAAGCTTCTCGATGTCGGCGCCCTTCTTGCCGATGATCAGACCCGGGCGCGCGGCATGGATGGTGACGCGGCACTTCTTGTGCGGGCGCTCGATCACGACCTTCGAGATCGCGGCCTGCTTGAGTTCCTTCTCAAGATACTTGCGGATCTTGATGTCCTCATGCAGCAGCTTGCCGTACTCACCGGTGTTCGCGAACCAGCGCGAATCCCAGGTGCGGTTGATGCCGAGGCGGAGACCGATCGGATTGACTTTCTGGCCCATTATGCGGCCTCCCCTTTTTCTTCGACTTCACGAACAACGATCGTGAGGTGCGAGAACGGCTTCTCGATACGGCTGGCGCGACCACGGCCACGAGCGTGGAACCGCTTCATGACGATCGACTTGCCGACATAGGCTTCCGCCACCACCAGCGCATCGACGTCGAGGTCGTGGTTGTTTTCCGCGTTGGCGATCGCCGATTCCAGCGTCTTCTTGACCGTGCCGGAAATCCGCTTGGCCGAGAATTCGAGATCGGAAAGCGCTGTCGCGACCTTCTTGCCGCGGATCAGCGCGGCAACGAGGTTCAGCTTCTGCGGGCTGATACGGATCGTGCGCAACACGGCGCGCGCTTCGTTGTCAGCAAGCCTGCGCGGAGCTTTGGCCTTGCCCATGATTATTTCCTCTTCGCCTTCTTATCCGCGCCGTGACCGTAATAGGTCCGCGTCGGTGCGAATTCACCGAACTTATGACCGACCATGTCCTCGTTCACCGAGACGGGAACATGCTTCTGGCCGTTGTAGACACCGAAGGTGAAGCCGACGAACTGCGGCAGGATGGTGGAGCGACGGCTCCACATCTTGATCACCTCATTGCGACCACCTTCACGAACCTTGTCCACCTTCTTGAGAAGGTAGCCGTCGATGAAGGGGCCTTTCCAAATAGAACGAGTCACTTGGCGTTACCTCTTCTTAGCTCTTGCGCTGATGGCGCGAGCGCAGGATGAACTTGTCGGTCGCCTTGTTGGACCGCGTCTTCTTGCCCTTGGTCGGCTTGCCCCACGGGCTGACCGGATGACGGCCACCGGAGGTGCGGCCTTCACCACCGCCGTGCGGATGGTCGACCGGGTTCATGGTCACGCCGCGATTGTGCGGACGCTTGCCGCGCCAAACCGTGCGGCCGGCCTTGCCGTCGTTGATGTTGCCGTGGTCGGGGTTCGACACGGCACCGACGGTGGCCATGCAGGAGCCGTGAACGACACGCTGCTCGCCCGAGTTGAGGCGCAGGATCGCCATGCCCTGGTCGCGACCGACGAGCTGGGCGTAACCGCCAGCCGAACGAGCAACCTGGCCGCCCTTGCCCGGCTTCAGCTCGATGTTGTGGACGATCGTGCCGACAGGCATCGATGCCAACGGCATCGCATTGCCCGGCTTCACGTCGACCGCTTCGCCAGCCACGATCTTGTCGCCGGCGGCAAGGCGCTGCGGGGCGATGATGTAGGACAGCTCGCCATCGTCGTACTTGATCAGCGCGATGAAGGCGGTGCGGTTCGGATCGTATTCAATGCGCTCGACCGTGCCGACGACGTCGAACTTGCGGCGCTTGAAGTCGATGATGCGGTACGAACGCTTGTGACCACCGCCGATGAAGCGGGCGGTGATGCGGCCGTGATTGTTGCGGCCGCCCGACTTGGTCAGGCCCTCGGTCAGGCCCTTGACGGGCTTGCCCTTGTAGAGGCCCGAGCGGTCGACGATGACCAGCTGGCGGGTGCTCGGCGTTACCGGGTTGAATTTTTTCAGTGCCATTGTTCTGTCCTCGCGGCCTTGCTCAGAGACCCGTCGCGACGTCGATCGACTGGCCGTCGGCCAGCGTCACAATCGCCTTCTTGACGTCGCTCTGGCGGCCGATCGTGCCGCGGAAGCGCTTGATCTTGCCCTTGCGGACAAGCGTGTTCACGGCCATCACCTTGACGCCGAACAGCGCTTCGACGGCGGCCTTGATTTCCGGCTTCGACGCCTTCTTGGCGACGTTGAAGACGACCTGGTTCTGCTCGGAAGCCATGGTCGACTTTTCGGTGATCGCCGGGCTGACGATCACGTCGTAGTGACGAAGGTCGGTCATTTAAAGCGCTCCTCGAGAGCCTCGACGGCGGCCTTCGAAAGGACCAGCGTGCCGCGGCGCAGAATGTCGTAGACGTTGATGCCCTGGATGGGCAGCACGTCGATGTTGGGGATGTTGGTCGCGGCCAGCTTGAAGTTCTTGTCAAGCTCGGCGCCACCGATCACCAGGGCGTTGCTCAGGCCCAGCGTCGCGAAATTCGCGATCAGTGCCTTGGTCTTGGCCTCGGTCAGCTTCAGCTCGTCGATGATGATGATCGACGCGCTCTTGGCCTTGGCCGAGAGAGCATGCTTCAAGCCCAGGGCGCGCACCTTCTTCGGCAGGTCGTGCTCGTGGCTGCGAACGACCGGGCCGTGGGCCTTGCCGCCGCCGCGGAACTGCGGAGCGCGTGCCGAATGGTGACGGGCGCGGCCCGTACCCTTCTGCTTGTACATCTTGGCGCCGGTGCGCGCGATTTCGGCGCGGCCCTTGGCCTTGTGCGTGCCCTGCTGCTTCTTGGCGAGCTGCCAGCGCACGACGCGCTGCAGGATGTCCTCGCGCGGATCAAGGCCGAAAATCTCCTCGGAGAGTTTCACCTTGCCGGCGTCCTTGCCGCCAAGCGTTGTGATCTTGAGATCCATTATTCCGCTCCCTCTGTGGCCGGAGCCTCGTTCTTAGCAACGGCGCGGATCGCGGCGGGCTTCGGCGCATTGGCCGGCAGTGCCACCTTGGCCGCGTCGCGGACCAGGATCCAGGCGCCCTTCGATCCGGGAACCGCTCCGCGGATCAGGATCAGGCCGCGGTCGGCATCGGTCGAGACGATCTCGACGTTCTGCGTGGTCACGCGGGTATCGCCCATGTGGCCGGCCATCTTCTTGCCCTTGAACACCTTGCCGGGGTCCTGGCGCTGGCCGGTCGAACCGTGAGTACGGTGCGAGACCGAGTTACCGTGCGTCGCGCGGCCACCACCCATGTGGTGACGCTTGATGACGCCCTGGAAACCCTTGCCGATCGTCGTGCCCGTCACATCGACCTTCTGGCCGGCGACGAAGTGCTCGACGGTGATCTCGGCGCCGACATCGATCATGTTGTCGGCCGAGACGCGGAACTCGGCAACCTTCGCCTTCGGCTCGACGGAAGCGGTCGCGAAATGGCCGCGCAGCGCCTTCGACGTGTTCTTCACCTTGGCGAGGCCAACGCCGAGCTGAACGGCGGTGTAGCCATTCTTCTCCTGCGTGCGCTGCGCCACGACCTGGCAGTTCTCCATCTGGAGAACGGTGACGGGAACATGTTCCCCGGCATCGTTATAGATGCGGGTCATTCCCACCTTCTTTGCAATCACACCTGAACGCATCGGTTCAATTCCTTTAGAGTTCCGGGCCAGGGGCACCGCCCCTTACCGCGCTCTCATTCCCTTAGAGCTTGATCTCGACGTCGACGCCGGCGGCCAGATCGAGCTTCATCAAAGCATCGACGGTCTGCGGGGTCGGATCGACGATGTCGAGCAGACGCTTGTGCGTGCGCATCTCGAACTGCTCGCGGCTCTTCTTGTCGACGTGAGGCGACCGGTTCACCGTGAACTTTTCGATCCGCGTCGGCAGCGGAATGGGGCCGCGGACGTTTGCGCCGGTGCGCTTTGCCGTCGACACGATTTCCTTCGTCGAGGCGTCGAGCACGCGGTGATCAAACGCCTTCAGGCGGATGCGGATATTCTGTCCGTTCATGCGTCACTTCCTTGTTCTGGCGCGGCGCGGGCAACTTCCGCGCCCGCGACAGATCGGTTTAAGTCCAAATTACTCTTTGATGGTGACGACGATGCCGGCACCGACGGTGCGGCCGCCTTCACGGATGGCGAAGCGCAGCTTCTCTTCCATGGCGATCGGCACGATCAGCTCGACATCGACCGTGATGTTGTCGCCAGGCATCACCATCTCGGTGCCAGCCGGCAG
>NZ_JBFTRA010000018.1:0-46151 GCF_056399285.1 Mesorhizobium sp. 01N446
CAAACGCCACCGGCAACGTCATCACCAATGACACCGACGTCGACAGCGCCGGCCTGACGGTCAGCGCGATCCGCACCGGCGGCACCGAAGGCGCCGGCACGGTCGGTTCGCTGGGCGTCGGACTGGTCGGCGCACACGGCACGCTGACGATTGCCGCCAACGGCAGCTACACCTACGTCGTCAACGAGAACGATGCCGCGGTGCAGGCGCTCAATACAGGCGGTTCGACCACCGACACGTTCAACTATACCGTCAGCGACGGCASCCTGACCGACACCGCCGTGCTCACCGTCACCATCAATGGCGCCAATGATGCGCCTATGAATACGGTCCCTGGTACGCAGGAGGTGGCGCAAAATACGAACGTGACATTCAACGGCGCCAAACTCATCTCGATCACCGACGTTGATGTAGGCGCTGGTACCGAGGCGGTGACGCTGTCGGTCGCGCACGGTACGCTCACGCTGTCGGGTACCACTGGCCTCTCGTTCACCACCGGTGACGGTACGACCGACACCAACATGACCTTCTCCGGCACCGTGGCGAACATCAATAACGCCTTGAATGGCCTTCTCTACAATCCAACCGACACTTTTGTCGGCGCCGATACTTTGACGATCACCACGACGGATCAGGGTGGATTGAGCGATAGCGACACCGTTGCCATCAATGAAGTGAGCCCTAACCCGGGTACGCTGACGACCAGTCCGACCGACGTCATCTTCTACGCGAGCGGCACGAACACCCTGAATGGAACAAATTTGACCTTGAACGGTACGGATAACATAACCGGCGGCACCGGCACGGACACGCTAATCGTCACTGGTGGCTCCCCTGGACCATTCACATTTGGCAATGGCGTGGGAAATCTTTTTCTCACAAACTTTGAATTCTTTAAAATAGTCGACACCAACAACGGAAATCATACCGACAATATAACCTTCACTTCGACCTTCCAAAACAATGGGACGTTGACTATCGACGCATCTGGTATCGGTGGCAATGGAAAGCTCAATCTGGATGCGAGCCTCGTTACAACTGGAGCCTTTGTTGTCGTCGGTGGAAACGACAGCGATACCCTCAAGACCGGCTCGGGTAATGACACCATCTCCGGTGGAAATGGTGACGACAGGATCGTGGGGAATGGTGGCGCGGACACGCTGACAGGCGGATCCGGGAACGATACGTTCGCATATCTCGCGACCAGCGATGCCGGCGACCACATTACGGACTTCAATACGAGCGGTGATATCCTGGAATTTACCGTTACCGCTGGTCGATTCACTATCGGTGATGTCGATACAACGGTTGAAAACGTCAAAAATGGAAACAACGCCACGATAAATGTGGCCAACACAGAAGTCGGCATCAAGACAGACGCCTCCGTGGCCACGGCAACCGTTCAATCAACGATCGATAATTATACCAATATCACCACTGGCGCGCTGTTTGTATTCCTTAATTCAACCGTAGGCCACGCGCAGGTCTATTACGATGCAAATCCGAGTGCAGCAGGTGGAGCGATTCTCGTTGCAGACCTGGACAACCTTACTACTCTTGCAAGCATCACCGGTACCCTCAGCGCGGCGGATTTCGCGTTTGGATCGGCACTCGCTCCTGCGGGCGTAGCCGAAGAGGCCATCAATCTGGGCTTGGCGGCACCTGCCGAACTTCAGGGCCAGGCAGCCACGGTCACCATCACCAATGCCCCAGATGGCTGGGTTCTCAATGGCGGAACGCAGCAGGCCGATGGCACCTGGACAGCCACGACGACGGATATCAGTACGCTGACGGTGACTTCGTCGGCCGAACATGTTGGCGCGCTGCATCTGGACGTGACCGTTGATTTTGCACAAGCTGATGGCTCAAGCGTGACTATGCGGTTCGCCGACAATGTCGAGGCCTACGCCCAAGGTTCGCCGATCTTCGCCTGGTCGGGCGACGACGTGCTGACCGGCTCGAGCGGCAACGACCTGTTCGTCTTCTCGCAGCCGATCGGCAATGACACAGTCCACAGCTTCGACGCGGCGGCGGACAAGATCGATCTGATCGGCTATTCCGGCTTCGTGAGTTTCGCTGACGTCCAGGCGCACATGGCGGACGACGCCAACAATAACGCGGTGATCACGCTTGCCGACGGGCAGTCGATCATGCTTGACGGCGTCCACTCGAACGCGCTTACGGGAGGCAATTTCGTCTTCGACCAGACGCCAGTGGTCAACAATCCTGGGACCATGACGATCGGCGACGGCGCTCTGCTACCCCTGAGCGGCACGATCAACAATACAGGCCTCATCTCGCTCGACTCGACTGGCGGCGAAAGCCTGTTGCAGCTGATCCAGCACGGCATCACGCTGCAGGGCGGCGGACAGATCGTGCTATCGGACAGCGATGCGAACGTGGTCTCCGGCACGGCTGCTGATGTCGCCCTGACCAATGTCGACAACACCATCTCCGGCGCCGGTCAACTGGGCGGCGGTTCATTGTCCCTCGACAATCAAGGAACGATCATCGCCACCGGCTCGCACGCGCTGGTCATCGACACCGGAGACAGCACCGTCGTCAACTCGGGAACGCTGGAGGCGACGGGGTCGGGTGGCCTGGAAATCCATGGTGCCGTCGCCAATTCCGGACTGATCTGGGCCAATGGCGGCGACGTCGAGATAGGCGGTCAGGTTACCGGTGACGGCGATGCCATCATCGGCAACATGTCGCAGCTGGAATTTCACGCCGCCTCTTCCGCGGACGTCATCTTCGGGGCGAATGCAGCCGGCACCTTGCGGTTGGACGATTCCTTCGACTTCAGCGGCAGGATCGGCGGCATGACCAGTGATGACAAGATCGATTTCGGAGACATCTTGTTCGGCACCGGAACGTCCGCTGCCTATCATGCAAACCAGGACGGAAGTGGGGGAACGCTGCTGGTTTCGGACGGCACTCATGACGCCACACTCCACCTGCTCGGCGCGTACGATACGGGCACCTTCACGCTCGCTGACGATGGTACTGGCCGGACCGTGGTCGCGTATAATCCAGCGGACGACTTCCACTTCGTGTGACGTGAAGACCGCGCGCTCCAATATGGAGCGGGCGCAGGATCAATCCGGCGCCCGCTTCACATCTGAACTTCCGATATCCAGGAGGCAGGGCGAGCCTATCTCTCCCTGAAGGCGCGCTGGAACGAATCCACCAGGGGCTTGGTCAGATAAGCCAGAAAGGTCCGTTCGCCGGTTGAAATGAATGTTTCGACCGGCATGCCCGGATAGACCTGCTCGGGCTTGACCTGCGGTGGCAGCTTGTCGGCCATTTTAAGCCGGACGGTGAAGTAAGGCAGTCCGGTGCTGGGTGTTATCAGCCGGTCCGCCGAAATGTAGAACACCTTTCCGGGTACTTTCGGCGTCGTGCGCGCATTGAGCGCCGTGAACATCATATTTGCGTCCTGCCCGATCCGAATTGAGTCGATGTCTTCGGGCTTTATCCTGGCCTCGACGATGAGCTCGTTCGTGGTCGGCAGGAGTTCCATCGCCACCTCCCCCGCTCGGATGACGCTGCCCTGAGAATTGTAGAGCGATCGAACGATGATGCCGTCCACCGGCGCCCGGATGGTCGTGCGGTCCAGGACCGATCGAGCAGCGTTGATTTGTTCCTCGAGGTCGGCGACCTGCGCCCGTGCTTTGTTCATGTCGGTGACGGCGTCCTCGACCCGGCTGGTCGTAAGCCGCTCAATCTGTTGACGCGCTTCCACGGTCTGGGTGGCCGAGGTGGCGATCTGCGCCTCCAGAGATCCCGCCTGACCTACCAAGTCAGCGGTGCTGCGTAGAAGATCGGTATATTCCGAACGGTTTGTCAGTCCTCTTTCTAAAAGGCGCTTTTTGCGTTCCGTTTCCGCATTGACGATTGTGAGCTGGTTTTCTGCAGCTTCCTTCTGCGCTCTTAGGCCGGCAACAGCGTCCTGAAGGGCTGCCACCCGTTGCATCAGAATCGCCTGTTCTGCGGTATAACGCGCTAACCGAGCCTGAAATTCCTTTGTCTGCTGTGCAAAGACGTCACTGAATTCCGACGCTCCCGAATAGGCTCCCAGGTCACCGGGCAGGACGATTTTCTCCAGACCGTCCCGTTCTGCTTCAAGCCGCGCAATTTCAGCCTTTTGTGCAACCCACTGCTTGAGAACGCGGTTGAGCTGGGACTGCGCCACCGTCGGATCGAGCACGATCAGGGCCYGGCCTCTTGATACCCTGTCGCCTTCCCGGACCCTGATGCTTTTGACGACGCCTCCTTCGAGATGCTGGATCATGACATTCTGCCCAGCTGCTGCGACCACGCCTGGCGCGATCGTCGCTCCCCCAATCGGTGCAGTGGCTGCCCAGAACCCGAAGCAGAGCACGAAAGCGGCCACGCTTGCATATCCCGCCAGCGTGATCCGATCTGTGCGTGTATCGATGTTGCGCTGCCAGCGATACGTCTTGCCGACCGCCTGTATGGTTTGGCTAGGAACCGTCATTGGCGACCTTTATCTCCATGCGACCCGGTGAGGGGAAAGGCACCACTCCTTCGTTGTCATGCGACTGAGCGGCCGCGGCCGCCGCCGCTTGGCCCCGTCGCTGGGCAATTTGGTCGAGCACGTCCTTGGTCAAACCGTAGATCTCGACCTGGCCATTGCGCAGCATGAGTATGCGATCGCATTTGGAAGCGAGCGAGGGTCGGTGGGTGATGACGAGCACGGTCGTTTTTCGTGAACGCGCCTGGATGATCGCCCGCTCGAGCGCGGCTTCGCCGTCGGAATCGAGATTTGCATTGGGCTCGTCGAGAACCAACAGCTTGGGATCGCCGTAAAAGGCGCGCGCAAGGCCAATGCGCTGACGCTCGCCACCCGAAAGGCGAACGCCGGTCGGGCCGATCACCGTCGAATATCCATTCCTCTGACCCAGGATGAGTTCATGCACCTGCGCCTGCTGGGCTGCTTGAACCAATTTGTCATCAGGCGCATCCGGCTCGAAACGCGCAATGTTCTGGCCGATGGTTCCCGGGAAGAGTTCTACATCCTGCGGAAGATAGCCGATATGACGGCCAAGCTCCTCAGGATCCCAGTTTCGAATATCGCCGCCGTCCATGCGGATTGCTCCCGAACGGGGCTCAATGGCACCGACTATGAGACGCGCCAGAGTCGATTTTCCAGCCTGACTTGGCCCGACGATCGCGACTGTTTCGCCAGCGGGGACTTCAAAGGTCACCCTCTTTATGAGCGGTAGCGCGCCATCGGCCGAACCTGGAAGATGATAAACTACCTGATCCGCGCTCAACGCCCCTTCGGGCGTCGGCAATGCAACATTTTCCTTTAGTCCGGACCTCGATTGGACAGCGGAAAGCCGCTTCCATGCAAGATTGGCGTCGATGATCTGCCGCCAGCTTCCAATGATCTGATCAAGAGGTTGCAAAGCGCGCGCGGAAATCATCGAGGACGCAAATATCATACCGGCGGTCATCTCGTTGTGCAGAACCAGATAAGCGCCGACACCCAATATCGCGATCTGCAGTATCGACCGCGTCGTTCGAGACACACCGCCATAAAATGCGTTAGTCCGAGCGAGACCATCGGAGGCGTGCAGAGAGCCGGAAAACCGGGTCCCCCAGAACTCTATTGCATTGGACACCATGCCGAGCGCGCGAACCGTTTCGAAGTTTCGGGCGAAGGCCTGAGCCGAATTCATTGAGGCGCCAAGATTCTCCGCCGCCTCCTGGCCAGGTCGCGAACTCGCGACCTGGTTCAGCACGGCGATGGCGACCATGAGAACCGCCCCGATGACCGTTACCAGGAAAAGCAACGGATGAATGAAATAAAGGAGGCCCACGAAGATTGGCCCGAAAGGAAGGTCAAATAGAAAGAAAATGGTTCGTGAAGCGATGAAACTTCGCAAGGTGGCCAAGTCGCGCAAGGCCTGGACATCGCCGAGCCCAGCGCGGGGGCCACTCATTGCAGCGAGAAAAGACGATGCACCCAACGCAACATCGAGTCGCGCGGCGAGCCGGCTTGCATATACACCCCGCACGACTTCGAGCACGCCGAAGAGCAAGAGCGAAGAGAGTGCAAGCAATGTTAGGTAGGTGAGAGTATCCAGATTCGCGGCGGGCAAAACCCTATCATATACCTGCAGCATGTAGAGAGGCAGAATTAACACCAGGGTGTTCATCACCGCAGAGAAGAGGCCCATTTCGACCACGCTTCTCGATAGCACCTTTCGGTTTGTAGAACTGGCCATGCCCAAAATTGCCCCCAGGGAAATGCACGCACATTAGGCAATCGTTATATATCATTCGAGCTTGTCACGCTATCGGCCGCGATTCTTTTGAGAGCCATAGTAAAGAGGAAAGAGGGCGGACGCCGACTGAGGCGCTATGCCAGCAAAAATCGATTTGAGGTATGCTCGCCGGCCGCTGCGCGCACGCATAAATCAGGCTCTTGATCAACTGGCTCGACAAACTAATGTCCTTACCCTTCCTGCGCTGGTTGCGGTGGCCACACCTCTTTACCGGCCTTGATCAAGCTTGTCCCATGGTGTGTTTCGATCTTGTAACGCGCTCGCACCTCGGTGGAGCGAACGAGCGTTGTCAAGCCAATCGGACGGCCTACGTTGATCGCCTCTTTCTGCAAGGTCGCTGCGGAACCCAAGATGGAAATGCTGGAAGCTCGTTTTTTCTGGCCAGATAATCAAGCAACCTGATGATAGCCTTGGCTTCTTCGGACTTGCAGGAATAGTACCGCCAGGAGCCTTCGGCGCGGCACTTGAGAACTCCATGTTCGACGAGCTCTCTTAGATGTAGCGAAATGGAGTGTTTAGTGCAGCCCACTGGGGAGAGCAGATCTGACACCGTTCTTTCGCCATCCCTCAAATGAATGAGTATCAACAGGCGCTTGTCGTTGGCGAGGGCAGCGAGCAACCGCGCCGCGACCGCCACCTGTTCGCGGAAGGAAGGGCGCTTGGTCGGACGCCGCCGCGGAGCAGGGTTGGCCCCGATTTCCACAAGACCTTGTCTAACATATGCAGTCATGCACGTGCCTCCGACCCCAGCTAAGCAGAAGCACCACGACGCTTCTCTAGTCAAGCATATGCTAAAGGAGTCCGCTCTCCGGCATCACCGAGATGCGAGCCCTCGCCCTTCATGTGGTTGGTGAGGATGGCGATGCGCTTGGTGGTGAGGTCGAATTCATCTGAGCTTGCGACAGACCGGCACCCACGAGCGCCTACGGCTGCATGAGGGCCTGCGGACCGCCGCAGCAATGGCCTTTAACGCTTCTTTGGTTTCGTCGTGATCTCCTCGGCCCGCACCTTGTAGCCGATCTCTTTGGCAAGAGCGAATGTCCTGGCCTTGTCGTTTGTGGTCAGGACCGGGCGCCACAGGTTGCGCAACTGGCTGAACGGCAGCTTGCTTGCGGGCATCAGCCAACCTCTGTGTTGCGGAGTTTCCAATCTGGAGACGAGCAGTTTAGGCGGCTGCTGACCTCTGATGGGCTGATCGAGGCCCGCGTGATCAATGTTAGGCAACCCGCCTTGGCAAGGCGCTGCCCGAATATGAGACAGTGTATTTGGGCTGGCTGATTTCGCTCGTACATAGAGTTCTTGCTCAAATTGAGCATCCACGCCGATCGCCTCGCGAACGACGGCCGAGTTTGCCATGCAGGTCGATGCTGATGGAGATACAGTGATTGCGCTTGCTCGGGGCGACTATAGCGGTTCGGTCGCACGGGCGCTGTTTCGTGAACTGACGGGAGCGCCGACCGGTTCGGTGATGTTTTAAACACGGTACCCCGCGACGTGTTCATTCATGCAGGCGAACAGTTTCGAACCAATGGACGGGGGTTGGGACGCGTTGTCACCACTTAGGCCAGTCATTTGTCCTACCAGCGACGACACTGAAGGATGCGCGGACATATGCGATCTTGCCGGGGGGCCCTATGGGAAACCCCTTGATATAAGCGCCGCAAGGCGGTTCAAGCGAACCGTATTAACTCGCTGCGAACGTCCATTAGCAAACGATTTCTACAACAGCGCTGTATTGGCGGTAGCCCTCTCCCGCTACCACTTCTCGACGACAGACCTTGCGGCAGGTGCGATCAATCGCGGCCAGCTACTTGCGTTGACGACGAGGTTGGCCGGTTTATCGGCGAGCGAGCCGCAGTGGATCACCAATGTCATCGGCGCGGCGCTACGCGAGAGCCTGCATCGAGCGGCGTCAGCGTCCCTCAGTCGCTCGCCAAGCCACCCGTCCCCGGCGAACATGCGGACGCTTCCCTGATCATTGCTTGGTGAACGCGCCCGTGTAGGTTTGGCCGGCGAGCGCATAGGTTCCGGCCAGCGTGCCATCAGGCAACATCGTCAAACTGATGTCGGCGCCATTCGGCAGGCGCCCGAGCTTCAATGTGGCCCCGACAATTCTTCCTTCACCGGCGGCCTCTCCCGGATTGTTGTCGCCCAGATTGCCCCACGCGAAGGTGACCGTCACCTTGCCGTTTGGCGAAATCGTCTGCACGGCCACTTTGGCTTCATACGTGCCCTCCAATCGCCCGGCCCACATGCCCGAAAAAGCGGCGTACTTTGTTGGAACGCCCTTCGCTGGCGGCGTAATCGTCACGGATGGATCCATGATGGTCGAACCTGCAGGAGCGGTCGCGGGAGCCGATGCAGGGGGAGCGACAACCGGAGCTGACGGAGGTTCGACAGCGGCGGGTTGCGGCTCCACAGGAGCCGATTGGCATGCAACCAGGGCAAGTGCCGCGAAGCCCAGCATAGTGTTCCGCATCAAGTTCTTCCCCATCATAAGCGGTCGGTCGGCAACGGACCGCCGAATTGCACATTATTCTGCTTCGTGCAGGTCATCAGCACGATTTTGCCGGGAACCCCGTACGAATGGGCGGCGCTTTTCCTCGTGTTTTACCGCATACCCCGCTGCCCTGCGAAACGTCGGCGCCGATCGTCGCGACAGTCTACGCTTTCTTTTATAGCCTAATATATATTAGCTGTTTCTTGAAAAAATGCCTAAGCTCTGGTTTCCTTATTTGACGGGTTTTTAGGCAAGTTCGTTGCGTTTTTCGCCGCGACCGTGTTGATCGACAAGGGCGAACTCACCAAGCTGGAGGGCCGCAAGCTGCTGCCCGGCATGACGAGCGAGGCAATGATCCGCACGGGCGCCCGCACCGTGCTTTCCTACCTCGCCGAGCCGATCACGCAGAACTTCCGCCGGGCGATGCGGGAAAAATAGCCGTCGGCGTCAGGAGATACGATTACTCGCCCAATATGATCCCGGATGCCACGATTTGTGCCGTGCGCTCGGTCAGCTTTCCGCCTTTCACAAGCGTGGGTTTGACATAGGCCTTTTTCATCATCGCAGGCCGCCGCCCTTGTCCTTACCGTGCGCTCAACGCGACCATGCGGTCAAGCGCCGCGGTCAGGCCGTGCAGCGACACCGGGAATGTCAGAGGGGTCTCGGCATCGGTCGTGACGTTGAGCTTCAACACCGTGCCTACCCTCAGCTTTCCGAGCACGGATCGGTCAATGGAAAACACCGCGATACAGCCTGTCGGCAGGCAGGTCCTGAAGCGCTGCGGGGACAAGGGCGGCTGATCGTCGATCTGCGGCGTCACGCCCGGATCGAGCAGGATGCCGAAGGGTAGAAGCAAGGTGGCTATCGTCGACCCGTCCGCGCGTTTCTGTATCTCCATGGCAAGCAGCCTTTGGCCGTTCTTCTGGACCTGGTCCTGCGAAAGCGAGCAGACCCTGGCGTTCTCCTGGACAGAGCAGGACACGCTCCAGTCCTGATAGACTTCGCGCAGCGATGATGGTCCGTCTGGAGCAGCAGCCGCCTGTTGTTGAGCCGACGCCGGCGACATCAACGAGAATGCGATTGCCCCGTATGCGCAGGCGGCCTTGAGGCCACGCTTCATGTGCAGACCCATTCACGGACCTTGCATTTGGCCCCTGAGGCCTCGCAGGCCTGCAAGGCGAGGTCTTCGGCCTCGCGGCGGGTCTCGGCCGAGTTCACGCCCCAGGGCGTGAAACGGTTCTCGACCTTGTCGGCCATGGCCAGCGCGCCGCAGTGCTTGTAGGGAAAGCCGGTCTCGTCGTCATCGGTCCAATGGCGGTGATTGCGGAAGACGGAGACGACGTTGCAGGCCTTGCCGCCGGCATTCTCGCAATGTTTCTGGGCGATGTCCTTCGCCTCCTGCCGCTTGTCGGCGCCCCAGAAGAAGCCGTATTTGCTGTCGGACTGCGAATAGGCGATGGCCGCCCAGATGCCTTTTTCCTCCTGCTGCGGCTCCGGCGGCGCCACAAGGTCGGCCGAGACGACGTGCCCGCTCCACAACAAGGTCAAGCCCAAAACGGCCAAAGCCCGCAATCTCATGGTCGGCACCCCTTTCCTTGATCCTGGTCGCTTCGCCTACTTCGCCGCTGAAGCGACGGAGATCACCACGCAGCTTTTGCCCGTCGGCAGCAGGAGGGCTTCCCCGGCATTGCCACCGAGCTCGTACACCTCGACCTGCCCAAGATGATCGGTGATCTTGCTGCCTTGCGGAAGAATGGACGGGAGGTCGGCGCACGGGCTGGCGAACGGCGCCACCCGCACCATTGTCCCCTCGCAACCCGAAGCGGTGGGCGATGCGAAAACGACGCCGGCGGCAGGCCCGCTATAGTGTTCCGTCGCATAGTCCATGCCGACGAAGGCCTGGACGGCATGCTTGTCGGCCGCCTGGTCGTTCCACAGCGATTTGACGCTGTATTTCGTGCCTGTCGTCAAAATCTGCCCGAGCACCGGATAGATGGTCGAACAGGCCTGCACCCCGGCCTGTTTGACATGCTCGAGGAAGGGTGTGTCCGGAAGCGCCGGGTTGGCGGTCTCGGCCTGTGCGGCCGTCGCGCTGCCGACCAGATTGGCGATCGCGGCATAGTTCCCGGCGGCGAAGCCAAGGCCCGCCACGACGAGCCCCAACAGGGAAAATCCGACGACGCGCGGCCATCGCCGCCGTGGCGGTTCGACAAGCCTCTGCCGATCCGCCTCGACGGCCGGGCTGCTGCGTTTTACGGACGTGAACTGGTCCTGTTGGCTCATTGTGCTGCCCCGGTCATTTGAGTGGCGAAAGGGCTGCCGTCAGCCCCTTGAGTGTTGCTGCTGTCACGGTGATCGTCTGGCCGTCGACGGTCGGATAGGAAATCGCCGGCGTCGCGTTCTGCGCGATCTGCTGGCGCATGACGGGGCCGACCGGCAGCATGCCGACGCAGACCACGTCATTGCAGCCGTTCAGGTGGACGTCGATCGCCTGGTCCCGCCCGTCGAACTTCAGCGACACCAGGCCGTCGCTCCTGGCGTTCGGCGCGGTCCGGACGATCATGTAGGGCTTGCCGTCCTGCGTGGCGGCGAGCGACCAGCTGAAGGCCATCTTGCCTGAGGTATCCTCGATCACCTGCGAGACATTGCAGACTTTCTTGCGGGCCTTGAGGTTCTCGTCGCAGATCAGCGTCCAGTTTTCGAAGGGACGGATCGTGCGCTGATACATTCCCAGTTTCACGTCGGGCGGCAGCACCACGTCCGAAGGCTTGATCCGATACGGCGACGCCACCTGCCCCGCGGCCGGCACGAGGCCGCCGCAGAGCACCAGGCAAGTCAGTGCGGCAAGTCCTTTCATTCCAGCCTCAGTTCAAGGTGAAGCTGATACCGGCGCCGACGCCGACATGACCGCCGGCGGCCGTGCCCGACACGTTGCCGCGCATGCGGCCGTCCTCGCTCGTGTAGCCCGCGCCGAAGGCCAAGGCGCTCGAATCCCGCCAGAAGCCGCCGCCGGCCGCGACGCTGAGCTTGCCCGGACGGTCGTCGTAGCGCAGCGAGGCCGCGGCAAGGCCGATCGCCGCCGCCTGGCGGGCTTCGTCGCGTATGCCGTCGATGTCGGTATTGAGCTGGCTGAGCTTCTGGTCGGTATAGTTGTTGGCCTGCTGCAACGTCGTGGCCGCCACCTTGTCGGTGTAGGTGTTGGACGTGCTGATGGCGGTGCTCAGGCCCTGGTTCAGCTGGTTGACATTGACCGCGTCGGTGCCGGCAACACCAGGGCCGACATTGGAGATGACCACCGGCGCGTTGACGTCGCCGCCCTGCAGCGTGATGCTGTTCTTCTTGCTGCCGTCCGGATTGGTGTCATAGGTGACGGCGTTCTGGGTGAGCGATCCGAGGCCCGATTTCAAATCCTGGATCGCCGTGTTGGTGGCGTAGAGCTGCGAGCCGTTTATCGCATCGGTGCTGCCGGCGTTGATCTGTCCGGCGGCGACATTGGTGATTGTGCGCTCGGCGCCGGCACTGCCGACGCTGACGGTGCCGATCGGGGTGGTGCCGGCGAAGGTGTAGGTCTTGCCGTTGATGACGGTGCTGGAGGTGCCGACCGCGGCCTGCGTCGACGCGCCCGAACCCAGCGCCACATCATTGGCGTTGTTGGCCTTGGCGCCCTGGCCAAGCGCCACCGCGCCTTGGCCCGTGGCTGTCGAGCCATTGCCGGCGGCAAGGCTGTTGGTGCCGCTGGCCACGCTGGCCGGCCCGATCGCCACGCTGTCGGTGCCGCTGGCGGTGGAGTCGGCCAGCGTCGAATTGGCGTGGAAATACTTGATGCCGCCGCCATTGCTGATGTTGGTCAGCGCGTTGTTGACGGCCGTGAACCCGTCATAGACGGTCGAATAGTTGTTGCCCTGGATGGTGTATGTCGGGCCGGTGATAGACCCGTCGGGATTGACCGTGGTGCCGCCGCCGAACAGGTTGGCGACGTTTTGCGACACGCCCTTGAGCTGGGAGACGTTGACGGCGTCGGTATTGGCCGAGCCCGCCGCGACGTTGGTGAGCTTGCGTTCGGCTCCTGCGCCGCCGATCGACACCTCGCCGACCGAGGTCTGTGGGCCCGTCAGGCCAAAGGCCGTGTAGCCGGCCTGGGCGCCGACCGAGGTGATGGACTGAGCGCCCAGCGCCACGCTGTTGATGAAGGTGCTTTGGGCGCCGGCGCCGAGCGCCACCGACTGGATGCCGGACGCCAGCGAATTGGTGCCGAGCGCCAGGCCGTCGGCCAGCATGACATGGGCGTTCTGGCCGATGGCCGTTCCGCCGGGCGCGGTCTGGTCGACAATGGCGCCGTTGCCGATGCCGATGCCATTGTCACCGTTGACGACCGTCGTCGGGCCGACCGCGACCGACTCGGCGCCTACCGCGAGCGAGTCGCCGGCCGCCGAATTGGCATGGAAATATTTGGTCGACGTCACCGAGACCGAGGCGATCGCTCCCTGCAGCTGGCGAACCGTCACCGCGTCCTGCGCCTGCGTGCCGTCGGCGACATTGGTGATCTGCCTGTAGGACGTGGCGGTGCCGACCGACACCGCGCCGAGCAGCGTCTTGTCGGTGGTGTTGTACTGGATGAAGTTGGAAGGACCGGCCGCGATCTGGCCGGTGGCGGGCGCCACGGCCCGGTCGGACACGGAACCCGAACCAAGCGCCACACTGCCGTCGACGCTGGCCAGGGTGCCGCGGCCGAGCGCCAGCCCGCTGACGCCGGTCGCGGTCGCCTGGTAGCCGACGGCGGTGGAGCCTACCCCTTGCGCGAAGGAATCGGTTTGCGCCAGCCCGGCCTCGTTGGTGCGGGCGTAGCGGATGCCTATGCCGTTGGCGTCGGTATAGGCGGTCGAGGTGTCGCCGGCGATGTTGTTGATGGTGTTGCCAAGATTGGTGACGCCACTGCCGATGTTGGCAATATCGGTCGTGTTCTGCGTCACCTGCTGGTTGGTGGCGAACAGCTGCGAGCCGTTGACCGCGTCGGTCGAGCCGCCATTCAACTGTCCGGCCGCGACGTTCTGGATCTGGCGCTCGGCGCCAGCCGACCCCACCGAGAAGGCGCCGGCCGGCGTGGTGCCGGCGAAGGTGTAGTTCACGCCGCCGATCGTCGCGCCGCCGACCGCCGTGGTGGTCCCTGATGCGGAATTCAGGCCGATCGCTACATCGCCCGCATTGTTGGCCACGGCGTTGGGTCCGACCGCGACGGAATTCGTTCCAAGCGCCTGGGAATCCGGCAGCGCCGAATTGGCATGGAAATACTTGATGCCGCCGCCGACATTGATGTTGTTGAGCGTGGTGCCAATGGCGTCGACCGCCTGGTTGGTGGCGAAGAGCTGCGAGCCGTTGATGGCGTCGGTCGACAGCGCGCTGATCCGCCCCGCCGCCAGATTGGTGAGCGTGCGCTCCGCGCCTGGCGCGCCAATGCTGACCGTCGAGGTCGGCGTGGTGCCTTGGAAGGCATAGGTGGTGCCGTTGATGACGGCATTGGCCGTGCCGACGGCCGCAGTGGTCACCGAGCCCGAGCCCAGCGCCACGTCGCCGGAGCTCGCCGCCGCGGTGGCGCCATTGCCCAGCGCGACATTGCCCGCGAGGCCGGCGGCGCCCGCCGTGGTGCCGTTGCCCAGCGCCACGGAGCCTTGCCCGATCGCCTTGTTGTTGTTGCCGATGGCGACAGCGCCCGCCGCCATATTGGCCGCAGTGGCGGTCGCCGTGCCGTCGCTGTTGGCAATGTTGTTGGCGCCGCCGGTGAAGGCGCCGGTGCCGCTGGCGTAGCTGGGATCGCCGATCGAGACGGCGCCGTCCCCGAAAGCGGTGTTGCCGGCGCCGATCGCGGTTGCCTTGCCGCCGGCCGCGGTCGAGCCATGGCCGATGGCAATGGCATCGGCGGAATTGGCGATCGTGTCCGTGCCCATGGCGATCGCGTTGTCGGCGCTGGCATTGGCGTGCAGACCCAATGCCGTGGATGACACCCCGGATGCCGTGGATTGGAAACCCCCGGCGAAGGCGAACTGGTTGGAGGCGTTGGTGCCTCCACCTATGGCGGTACCCCCGGTGGTCGCGCTGGCATTATCGCCAAAAGCCGACGCGAAGTTGCCCAGCGCTTTTGCCCCGCTGCCGGACGCAATCGCCCGTCCACCCGACACGCTGGCACCGCTGCCGAGAGCCGTCGAGGTGGCGCCGGTCGCGGTCGAGCTATCGCCAATGGCGACGGCATCGACGGCGTTGGCAGTCGTGCTCGTGCCTATGGCGATCGCGTTGTCGGCGGTCGCATTAGCGTGCAGGCCCAATGCCGCGGACGAAACCCCGGACGCCGTGGATTGGAACCCCCCGGCGAAGGCGAACTGGTTGGAGGCGTTGGTGCCTCCGCCGATGGCGGTACCCGCAGTGGTCGCGCTGGCATTATCGCCATAAGCCGACGCGAAGTCGCCCAGGGCTTTCGCGCCGCTGCCGGACGCAATCGCGCGGCCGCCCGTCGCGCCGGCATTGGTGCCAATGGCCACAGACTGGGCGCCCGTCGCGCCATTGTTGCCATAGTTCCCGGTCGCCGTGCCGCCATCATTGATGCTGACATAATGCGACGCCGCCCCGGCGATGGCCGACTGCAATGCCTGATTGGTCGCAAACAGCTGTGAGCCGTTGATCGCATCGGTCGAATTGCCCGCGATTCGTCCTGCCGCAACATTGGTGATGGTGCGCTGATTGGTCCCGCTACCGACGCTGACGGTGCTGGTCGGCGTCGTGCCGGCGAAGCTGTAGGCCGTGCCGCCGATGGTCGTGCCGCTGGTGCCGACCGCCGCCGTGGTCACCGAGCCAGAGCCAAGCGCCACGTCGCCGGAACTCGCCGCCGCGGTGGCGCCATCGCCGAGCGCGACATTGCCCGCAAGGCCGGCGGCACCTGCCGTGGTGCCATTGCCCAGCGCCACGGAGCCCTGTCCGATGGCCTTGTTGTTGTTGCCGATGGCGACGGCGCCCGCAGCCTGGTTGGCGGCGGTGGCGGTTGCGGTACCGTCGCTGTTGGCGATGTTGTTGGCGCCGCCGGTGAAGGCACCGGTGCCGCTGGCAAAGCTCGGATCGCCGATCGAGACCGCGCCGTCGCCATAGGCGGTGTTGCCGGAACCGATTGAGACGGCCTTGCCGCCGGTCGCCACCGCATTGGTGCCCATGGCGACCGCTTCGGCGGAACTGGCCTTGGCATTGTTGCCGACGGCGATGGCGCTTGTCGCCGACGCATTGGCGCCGATACCGAGTGCCGTACTGCCAATTCCGCCAGCGTTGGCGCTGACGCCGGCAGCGAGGGAATTGTCTCCTGTCRCTTTCGCGCCAGACCCGAACGAGGAGGCGTTTGCGCCGCTGGCAGCGGCCGTGTTGCCAACCGCCGTGCTGGCGGTGCCACTCGCAACTGATGTATCGCCCATGGCGATGGCGCTCTGCGCGCTCGCATTGGCCTGCTTGCCGATCGCGCTGGCGTTCACACCGCTCGCCGTAGCGCCCAGTCCCAGCGCGGTTGCGCTGGCGGCGGTCGCCGCGGCATTGTTGCCGAGTGCGGTGGCGGACACGCCCGTGGCCTGGGATCCCGAGCCAGCCGCGACCGAGCCGATACCGCTCGACACGGCCTGGTTACCCAGCGCCAATGAGAAATCGGCCGAGGCATTGGTGCTCGAGCCGAGCGCGGTCGAGTTCAGCCCTGCCGCGTTGGCCGACTTGCCTAAGGCGACGGCACTGTCCCCGCTGGCGACGGCCGACCAGCCTCCGGCGAATGACAAGCCACCAGTGGCGGACGAACTGGTACCGACAGCGGTGGAATTCCCTCCCGAAGCAACAGAGAAGGTGCCCAAGGCGTTGGCGCCGCCCCCGGTGGCGCTAGCCTGGACGCCGAGCGCGACCGAATTAATATTGCTTGCGATCGTACCTTGGCCGAGAGCCATTGCGCCGCCTGCGCCTGTGGCCTTTGCGTCCAGGCCGAGAGCCACCGCATATTGCGCCGACGCAACGGACGAACGTCCTACCGCGATCGCGTCCGCCTGGGATGCCGTGACATCCGTCCCGATGCCGATGGCGCTCGTGGCGTTGGCGCCTGTTCCGGCGACGGTGCGCGAGCCAAGATAGATGGAGTTGATCTGGGAGGCGATCGAGCCGAAGCCGATCGCGACGGCATTCTGGGCGCCCGCGCTGGCATTGGTGCCCTCGGCGATCGAGTCGGCTCCGTTTTGCACGGCTCCGGACCCAAACGCGATACCGCGTATCCCGTTCGCCGTGCCGCCGCCGCCGAAAACCTGTGATGATGCCGGCGTGGCGATGCCGCCCAATGCAATCACAGCCAGTGCGCCTGCCAGCGCCCTGCCGATGCCGAGCATGCCGAGTCCAGATCCCTTGCGGCGCATGCCGAGCACGCGGTGCGCCATGCGCAGCACCGCCATCAGGCGGCGGCGGAGCGCGCGGGAACCGTGCTCGGCCCCGGCAATCCAATGCCTGGCGAAATGCGCCGTGCGAAGCTGAACAAACGAGCCACTCGAAATGTGATTGTCGGTCATGGTCCCTCTCCGTTCGCCAGCCGTCAGGAAATGTCTGACAAATTCCAGCACTCTCAGAAAGCCATGATTCTGGTTTGCCGTATTTCAGGAAATTGCTGTTTTGTCAGAAAAAAACGCGGCAACTTCGCCGGAGTTAACGGATAGTTACTTTAGTTAGCGCTTTGATAAGGCGAAGTAAAACAATGAAGCGATCAATATATCACCTAAGCTTCGATTTAAGCTTACCGAAGCGAGCTTGCAATGGGGTCAAACGTCGGTATTTCTTCATCACGGTAGTAAAATGGCTCTGGCTCGAAAAGCCGCTCAAATGGGCGATGTCAGCGATCGTCATGCGGCTTTCGGCAAGCAGCTTCACGGCGAAATCCAGCCGCAGATCGAGGACATATTGATGCGGCGGCACCCCGAACGTCCGCGAGAATGCCCGCACGAAGTGGTAGGATGAAAGCCCGCAAACCGCCGCCATCTCCGCGAGCGCTATCTTGCGCGTGAAGTTCTGATCGAGGAAGTCCTGCACTTTGCGGGCGCTGCTGGGGGAGAGCCCGCCTTTTACGTTCAGCGCCGGCTGTCGCATCGCCGCTTCGGCTTTCGGAGCAAAGCTGTTGATTGCCGCGCACTGCATGCCCGTGGACGATTCCACATCCCGCTTCCAAATGCTGGCTCGAAAGCGCCAAAGCGCACCGGATGGTGACTCGCGCGCAAGATGGGCTCAGTCGCGACCGACGTATTTTGCAAAACTCCGAAACCTTTGTAGGAAATTCCGGCCTTTTGATCTCTGGTCGGCAGCTGTGGCCATCTCGTCATATCAGCGCTTTCAGGTCTTGACCGAAGCATGGAAGGTCGGCGTCCTTCCCCGGTACTTCTTCATGGTTGCGGCCAGATGACTCTGATCCGAAAACCCCGCGAGGTAGGCGACTTCGGCGATTGCGAGCTCGCCGTCAACGAGTAACTTTTCCGCGAAGTCCAGGCGCAGGTTGATCAGGTAGCGATGCGGCGGCATGCCGAACGTGCTGGCGAACCTTGCTATGAAATGATTGGGGGAAACCCCCGCAACCGACGCCAGCTCGGCGACCATGACCTTTCGCACGAAGTTCTCGTCGAGATACTCGCGCACGCGTCGGGCGCCAACGGCGGACAACCCGCCCCTGGGCGATGCGGCCTGCCTGCTACGGCCGGTGTACGTGCGCAGGAGATGCACGCCGAACACGGTGAGCAGCGAGTCCAGGTAGAGCTCGTTCGGCGGCAGCTTGCCGGTCAGCTCGGCGGTGATCATCTGGGCTATGTTGAGCGCCCTCAGGTCGACCGTGCCGAACGCAGGTGGCTCGAGCTCCACGTCGGAGCGGTCGACCTCGTGCGCGGCCAAGTCCGATAGTGCTTCGGGAGAGATGGAAATGACGGCGTTTTCCCTGGTCTGCGACCAGGTGAGGCTGCTGTCGACACCCGCGGGATTGATGACGAGGCACCCAACCGGCGCGTCGTATTGCGTGATCCTGTCGCTGCCGAGCGAGGCTCTCAATTTGCGTGTCGGCCTCAGCACAATTCCCGTGGAATGTTCCATGGCCAGGAACGTCTGCGACCCGGGACCGCGGACGGAATGGATGACGCTGCCGCGCGCGGTGGCTCTTCTGGGACCGGCACTTTCTGGAATGATGTCCAGCACATATCGGGCTACCCGATCGACGCCTCGGGAAACGCCGCTTTCCCGAGCTTCGTCCGCATTGTTCATTCGCGTCGCCTCAGCCGCCTTGCCGCTGCTTGAAATCCCCTTTGCCCGAACCCGGAACCAACGTAACGCAGGCGTCTCTGCTAAGGAAGAACTCCCATGCGCAAAGAAAAATTCTTATTCGCGAAAAGACAGAAAAAATGACCGACCGAGGAAGTTGACGAGCATTCTATTCCATGGGGATGGGGTCTTCGCCATGCCCGAGTTTCGCTTGTCAGCCGTGGCGCGGCTTGCGCGAATCGATTGCTTCGTTTTGGCACCAGAATCGGCGACCGGGCAAGACGGGCGCGTCGAACCGACAGGTTACGGCCGGCGGCTACGGATCAGCGCGACGTTTCTCGTACAGATCCCAGGTGAGTTCGACAAAGGCCAGGAGGACATCGTCCCGGTTCCAGCCGGCCGCGACCGCCGCCTGGACGATTTCATGGACGAGAGGCTGCAACTGGCGCTGGCACTGGGCCGACATGTCGCCATCTCCCACGGGAGGCCCCTCGAAGTTGAATCTCATCATTCGGCGCTCCCCCCGCCCTCCAATCAAAGTGTTGCACCATTAATTTCGTTTCACCTGATATACAATGGATGTGGTACCAAAGTACAGGGAGGTTTGGATCACCAAGGCAGCACAGAACGATTCCAGACCACGCGACCTCTATGCTTTCCCTGGCGTCAAGTTGGTTTTCCCAAGCGGAAGGTCAGGGAAACTTCATCGGCTCAAACTCTGGCTGCCGATAGATTTTCTCAGTCGGGTCGCGACCATTGTCCGCCGCATGGGGGGCACGGACCGACCGCATTGCCTTCTGCAACCGCTCGCTGGATAGTCCCGGCAATGTTCGAGACCATTGCGACTTACTGGACCCAAATCCTGGCGATCATCTCGGTGGTCATGGCGACCGTCGGCATCGCCCACGCTGTCATGACCAAGGAGGACGTGCGCGCCGCCACCGGATGGGTCGGCGTGATGGTGCTGTCGCCGATCCTCGGTGTGCTGATCTATGCCGTGGCCGGCATCAACCGCATCCGCCGCGCCACGATCACCGCGCAGCGCCCGCTTGCCGGCGACGCGGCCGCCACCAAGCATGAGCGCGACATCGCCGCCGAGGAGGCGCTGATCGTCGAGCGCTATGGTCAGCGCTTCACCGGCCTGCGGACGCTGGGCGACAGGGTGGCGCGGCGCGCGCTCAACCCGGGCAATGCCATCGACGTGCTGGAGACCGGCGACGAGGCCTATGCCGCCATGTGCGCGGCAATCGACGGTGCCGAGCGCAGCGTCCTGCTCGAGACCTATATTTTCGACAATGACGCCGTCGGCCTGCTCTTCGTCGAGGCGCTGGCCGGCGCCGTCCAGCGCGGCGTCACCGTTCGGGTGCTGATCGACGCGGTCGGCGCCCGTTACTCCGTTCCCAGCATTCTGGGCCATCTGCGCCGCGCCAACATCCCCGCCGATGTCTTCAACGGCAACATCGTCATGGGCCTGCGCCTGCCCTACGCCAACCTCAGGACCCACCGGAAGATTCTTGTGGTCGACGGCACGCTTGCCTTCACCGGCGGCATGAACATCCGCAAGGGTTTTTCGGCCGAGTTCGCCGGCTCCAACAGCGCAAGGGACACGCATTTCAAGGTCACCGGGCCTGTTGTCGCCGACCTGTTCTCGGTCGCCGCCGAAGACTGGCGCTTCGCCACCAACGAAGGGCTGAAGGGTGACGCCTGGCGAATTGCCCCGCTGGCGCCGGCCCCCGGCCAGCCTATGCTGGTGCGGGCGGTCGCATCCGGGCCGGATGCCAGCAACGAGACCAACCACAAGCTGCTGATCGGCGCCTTCTCGGTCGCGCGCAAATCGATCCGCCTGATGTCGCCCTATTTCCTGCCGGACCGCGAACTGATCAGCGCCTTGATCACCGCCGCCCGGCGTGGCGTCGAGATCGATGTCGTGGTGCCGGCGGTCAACAATCTCTTCCTCGTCGACCGCGCCATGACGGCGCAATTCGACCAGATTCTGAAGAACTATTGCCGCATATGGCGCACGGAAGGCCCATTCGACCATTCCAAGCTGCTGTCGATCGACGGCGTGTGGGCCTATGTCGGCTCGTCCAACCTCGACGCCCGGTCACTGCGGTTGAACTTTGAAATCGATCTGGAGGTCCTCGATGCAGGCTTTGCCCGCGAGATCGAAGCCCGGATCGGATCGGCGATCGAAACGGCCATTCCGGTCACGCTGGACGCCTTGCGGGCCCGCCCCTTCATCATCCGGCTCTTCGACCGCATCCTGTGGCTGGGATCGCCCTACCTCTAGAAGGCTTTAACGAAACGACGTGTTTGACGGATAGTTTGGTGTCGGCCATGGAACATAAGCGCAAAGACTCTATTTGAGGTGCATGGTGAGACCAGCAGGCATGGCAGGCACAAGGTGCGGATGAACGGACGCAGCCTCCCGGCAAACATGCTTTTGTCCATTCGCGACAGGCGGATGCAGAAGGCAAACGCGGCTGCGCACAAGGCGACCGCCACCACAGGCACGCTGGTCGCCTCCTACAACGTCCACAAATGCATCGGCGTCGATCGCAAGTTCGATCCCGAGCGTACCAGCCGCGTCATCCGCGAGATCGACCCTGACGTCATCGCACTGCAGGAAGCGGACAACCGTTTCGGCGACCGTGACGGGCTTCTCGACCTGCCTCGCCTCGAGCGGGAAACCGGCCTGGTGCCGGTGCCGATTTCGGCCACCGGCAAGGGCCATGGCTGGCACGGCAATGTGCTGCTGTTCAAGAAGGGCGTCGTCCGTGACGTGCATCAGATCAGGCTTCCCGGCCTGGAACCGCGCGGTGCCGTGGTGGCGGAGATCGAATTGAACGGAAGCGAGACGCTGCGTATTATCGCCGCCCATCTCGGCCTGCTGCGCCACTCGCGCTCTCAGCAGGCCCGTGTCGTGCTCGATCTCATGAGCAGCCCGGACGAAAAGCCGACCTTGCTGCTTGGCGACCTCAACGAATGGCGGCTCGGCAACCGCTCGGCCCTCAACACGCTGCACGCGACGTTCGGGCCTCAGCCGCCGGCGGTCCCCACCTTCCCCTCGAACCTGCCGTTGCTGGCACTCGATCGGATCATGACCAATCGGCGCGGCATGATCGCAGCGGTCGAAGCCCATGACACGCCGCTTTCGCGCGTCGCCTCCGACCATCTGCCTCTCACTGCATTCGTTCGCCTGTAAGCCTGGCTTGCGTGCACGTCTTCGAAGAGCGCCGCGATTCATTTTGGAACGCTAATTCTCTCCGCGAGTTGATACGCATTGAACCCGCAGGAGGACGAGACGTGAAAAAGCTATTTCTGGCTTCCATGGTGGCATTGGCCGCAACAGCCGCTGTCATTGCGCCGACGCAGGCCGCAAGCGTGATTATCCAATCCGACGACAACAACCAATATTCACCGGACGATCAGTCCGATAGCGGCCAGATTGTCATTCGCCGCCATCACCGGCAGAATTACGACAACCAGTATGGCAACGACCAGAACGTGCAGTATGATGACAACTATAATGGCGATTATCGACGCCACCACCGCCATCACCGCTGCCATATCGAACTGGTCAAGCATTGGCGCCACCACCACAGGGTGATCGAGCAGGTTCGCGTCTGCGGTTAACCCGCCCCCTGCGCTTTGCTGCAAGACGACGTGATCTGCTTGCGAGCAGGAAGCAATCCACAGCGGTTAGTGATGATGCGGCATAGGCACGCCCTTCAAGAGGACGTGGCTATGCCGCATTGCACAATTTCGCGGCCTTGCCCACAATGCAGGCATGGTCCGATCCTCCCTAGCCGTCCTGGTGATCGATGAAAATCGCATCCGCGCCTCAATCATCGAGGCCGGCCTGCGCGAGGCCGGCCATCAGCGTGTCACCGTCATCCACGACGTGACCGGCATTGCGCGGCGGATCGCCGAAATCGAACCCGACGTCATCGTCATCGATCTCGAGAACCCCAACCGCGACATGCTCGAAAACATGTTCCAGCTGTCGCGCGCCGTGAAGCGCCCCATCGCCATGTTCGTCGACCGATCCGACCAGGCCTCGATCGAGGCCGCGGTCGATGCCGGCGTATCCGCCTATGTCGTCGACGGCCTGCGGCAAGAGCGCGTCAAGCCGATCCTCGACATGGCGGTGAGCCGCTTCAATGCTTTTTCGCGCATGGCGCGTGAACTGGAAGAGGCGCGCAGCGAGCTCGAGAGCCGCAAGGTGATCGATCGCGCCAAGGGCATACTGATGAAGTCGCGCGGCCTCTCCGAAGAGGCCGCCTATACGCTGCTGCGCAAGACGGCGATGAACCAGAACCGCAAGATCAGCGACATCGCGCAGAGCCTGGTGACCGCGGCCGGGCTGCTGGGGCCGGCGGAGGACGAATGAGCATGAGGCACCAGATCACCGCCGGCTTCATGCCGCTCTTCGACAGCGCAGTGCTGGTCGCCGCGAGCGCGCTTGGCTTCGCCGCCCGCGAAGGCATCGACCTTACGCTGCACCGCGAGACCTCCTGGGCCAACATCCGCGACCGTATCGCCATCGGCCATTTCGATCTCGCCCATATGCTGGGACCCATGCCGCTCGCCTGCAATCTCGGGCTGACGCCGCTCGCTTCCGAGACCATCGTGCCATTCTCGCTCGGGCTCGGCGGCAATTGCGTCACCATCTCCAACGCCGTCTGGGCCGGCATGGCGGCGCATGGCGCCGAAGCCGATCTCGATCCGGCACGCGCGGGCGCGGCCCTTAATGCGTTCATCCGTGAACGGGCGGTGGCAGGCCGCGAGCCGCTGCGCTTTGCCGTCGTGCATCCGCATTCCGGGCACAACTACGAACTGCGCTACTGGCTCGCCGCTTGCGGCATCGACCCGGACCGCGAAATCGAGATCGTCATCGTGCCGCCGCCTTTCATGGCCGACGCGCTCGCCACCGGGCGCATCGACGGCTACTGTGTCGGCGAGCCCTGGAACAGCGCCGCGGTCGCGGCCGGCACCGGCCATATCGTCACCGTCAAGGCGCGGATATGGCGCAACAGCCCGGAGAAGGTGATCGGCGTGCGCAAGGCCTGGGCGGACGAGAATCCCGAGGCGCTGGCGGCACTGCTGCGCGCGCTGCATCACTCCGCACGCTGGTGCCAGGACCCGGCCAACCACGCCGAATTGGCCAATGTGATGGCGCAGCCAGGCTTCCTCGGCCTGCCGCCGGCCGTGCAGATGCCGATCCTGACCGGCCATCTGCAATTGGGCGGCGGAGCGCAACTGGATATCGACGACTTCTTCCTGCCCTTCGACAAGGCGGCAAACTTTCCGTGGAAGAGCCATGCGCTTTGGTTCTACACGCAGATGGTGCGTTGGGGGCATGTGTCGCACACGCCCGACAATCTCGCCATCGCCCGGGATTGCTACCGGCCCGACCTCTACCGCTCGGCGCTGAAGCCGCTTGGCGTCGCGCTGCCTGGCGCCAATGCGAAGGTCGAAGGCGCGCTCAAGGTCGCCACTGCGGTCGGCGCGACCGGGGCTGGTCTCGTGCTCGGCCCGGACGGCTTCTTCGACGGCCAGATTTTCGATCCCGACCAGATCGAGGCGTATATCGAGCGCCAGAAATCGGCCCGCGCAGACGCCTGATCACTTTCGCGCCACTCTTGTGCATTGCACAAAAATTGTGCGTGCGGCAGCTCTAATGAACAATCTTTGGCCTGCTCGCTATTTCGCCTGACAGGCCAGCGACCGCCGCGCGTCGCTGATTTCATTGATGTTTTTCCTTTCACCGGAAACTGGCACGGTTCCTGCTTTGAAATAATCAGACCCTTCGCGGGTCACGGAACAGGCGTCCAATGGCGGGCGCCACAGGCAAAGCTGCCGCTCAGGTCAAAACGCGCTCCCGGTCTCTCGGGCGCGAGGACCTGGCCGGCGGCTTTTTTGTTTTGGAATCGCGTTCAACCGGAGACGACGATGAAGAAGACGATGAAGAACTGGATCGGGACGGGAACATCGCCCAAGGATGTGACGCGTCGCGATTTTCTGGTCAGCAGCGCCATGACGGCCGGCCTGTTCATGGCGGCCCGCAAGCTGTTTCCATCCGGCGCCTATGCCGCCACCGCCGCGCCGGAAGTTACCGGCGCCAAGCTCGGCTTCATAGCGCTGACCGATGCCGCACCGCTGATGATCGCCAAGGAGAAGGGCCTGTTCGCCAAATTCGGTATGCCCGATGTCGAGGTGCTGAAGCAGGCGTCGTGGGGGGCGACGCGCGACAATCTGATGCTCGGCGGTGCCGCCAACGGCATAGACGGCGCCCACATACTGACGCCGCTGCCTTACCTCATGCACACCGGCAAGGTGACGCAGAACAACCAGCCCATGCCGATGGCGATCGTGGCGCGGCTCAACTACGACTGCCAAGGCATTTCGGTCGCGCAGGAATATGCCGGCACCGGTGTCGGCCTCGACGCCTCCAAGCTGAAGGATGCCTTCGCGGCCAAGAAGGCGGCCGGCAAGGAAATCAAGGCCGCCATGACCTTCCCGGGCGGCACGCACGATCTGTGGCTGCGCTACTGGCTGGCCGCCGGCGGCATCGATCCCGACAAGGACGTCTCGACCATCGTCGTGCCGCCGCCGCAGATGGTGGCCAACATGAAGGTCGGCAACATGGACGTGTTCTGCGTCGGCGAACCATGGAACGAGCAGCTCGTCCACCAGGGCGTCGGCTTCACCGCCGCCACCACGGGCGAATTGTGGAAGGGCCATCCAGAAAAGGCGCTCGGCCTGCGCGCCGAATTCATCGAGAAGAACCCGAACGCAACCAAGGCGATCCTGATGGCCGTCATGGAAGCCCAGCAATGGTGCGAGGCCAAGGAAAACAAGGACGAGATGGCCGCCATCATCGGCAAGCGGCAATGGATGAACGTGCCGGTCGCCGACATCATCGGCCGCCTCAAGGGCGACATCAATTACGGCAATGGCCGCGTCGCCAACGGTACCGATCTCTCCATGAAGTTCTGGAAGGGCGGCGTTTCCTACCCCTTCAAGAGCCATGATTCCTGGTTCCTCGCCGAGAACATCCGCTGGGGCAAATTCGCGCCGACCACCGACATCAAGGCGCTGGTCGACCAGGTCAACCGCGAGGATCTGTGGCGCGAGGCGGCCAGGGATCTCGGTGTGGCGGCGGCCGACATTCCGGCCTCCTCGTCGCGCGGCACGGAAACCTTCTTCGACGGCAAGATCTTCGATCCGGCCAACCCGTCCGCCTATCTCGACAGCCTTAAGATCAAGGCGTCGGCTTAATCCAAGCGCAACGGTGCCTCTTGCGCCGTTGTCGCACACAAACGGCGCACTGCGCCGTTTGTCCCCCAGCGCCTTTCGCCAGTGCCCCCACGGAGTTTTTCCCAGACATGTCGATCCAGACTATCGAGGATATCAAGGTGAAGGCGTTCCCCGCCAAACCGGCTGAGGTGATTGCCTTCACCGCCAGGGCGCGGCGCCGCTTCGACCCGCTCGCCATCGCCGGCAAGCTGGCAAGCACGCTGGTGCCGCCGATCGTCGTCATCGCCCTGATGCTCGTCGTCTGGCAGGTCGCCTGCTCGTCGCCGACATCGAGCCTGCCGCCGCCGAGCCAGGTGTGGAACGACGCCTACGATCTGATCGCGCATCCGTTCTTCGACAATGGCCCGCAGGATATTGGCCTCGCCTGGCGGGTGCTGATCTCGCTGCAGCGCGTCGCCATCGGCTTTGGCCTGGCGGCGATCGTCGGCGTCGCGCTCGGCGCGCTGGTCGGCCAGTCGATCTGGGCGATGCGCGGCCTCGATCCGGTCTTCCAGATCCTGCGTACCGTGCCGCCGCTGGCCTGGCTGCCGCTGTCGCTGGCGGCATTCCGCGATTCCAGCCCGTCGGCCCTGTTCGTCATCTTCATCACCTCGATCTGGCCGATCATCATCAACACCGCCGTCGGCGTGCGCAACATCCCGCAGGATTACCGCAACGTCGCGCGCATCCTGCGGCTCAACCCGTTCGAGTTCTTCGTCAAGATCATGGTGCCGGCCGCCGCGCCCTACATTTTCACCGGCCTGCGCATCGGCATCGGCCTGTCCTGGCTCGCCATCGTCGCCGCCGAAATGCTGACCGGCGGCGTCGGCATCGGCTTCTTCATCTGGGACGCTTGGAACTCGTCGCGGCTGCCCGACATCATCGTCGCGCTCGCCTATATCGGCGTCACCGGCTTCTGCCTCGACCGGCTGGTCGCTGGCGTCGGCGCCTTCGTCACCCGCGGCACAACGGCAAAGTGAGGACAGCGCCATGACCGCCTATCTGAAACTCGACCATATCGACAAATCCTTCGCCCGCGGCGGCCAGGTCAGCGAGGTTCTGAGGGATATCAGGCTGACCATCGACAAGGGCGAATTCGTCTCCATCATCGGCCATTCCGGCTGCGGCAAGTCGACCTTGCTCAACCTGATCGCCGGCCTGACCAAGGTCTCCGCCGGCGCCGTGCTGCTCGAAAACAAGGAAGTCGACAGCCCCGGACCCGAACGCGCCGTGGTGTTCCAGAACCATTCGCTGCTGCCCTGGCTGACCGTCTACGAGAACATCAACCTGGCGGTCTCGAAAGTCTTCGGTCGTTCGAAGAGCAAGGCCGAGCGGCATGACTGGATCATGCGCAATCTCGACCTCGTGCAGATGGCGCATGCCAGGGACAAGCGGCCTGCCGAGATCTCCGGCGGTATGAAGCAGCGCGTCGGCATCGCCCGCGCGCTCGCCATGGAGCCGAAGATTCTGCTGCTCGACGAGCCGTTCGGCGCGCTCGACGCGCTGACGCGCGCGCATCTGCAGGACGCGGTAATGGACATCCATTCCAGGCTCGGCTCGACGACGATCATGATCACCCATGATGTCGACGAGGCGGTGCTCTTGTCCGACCGCATCGTCATGATGACCAACGGTCCGGCGGCAACCATCGGCGAGGTGCTGCCCGTGTCGCTGGCGCGGCCTCGCCGGCGCGTCGAACTCTCTTCCGACCGCACCTTCCTGCGCTGCCGCGAGGCGGTGTTGAAGTTCCTCTACGAACGCCACCGTTTCGTCGAAGCCGCGGAGTAGACCAATGAGCGAAAAACTCGTCATCATCGGCAACGGCATGGCCCCCGGGCGCATGCTGGAGCATCTCCTGGAACAAGCGCCGGGCCGTTACAGCGTCACCATCTTCAACGCCGAGCCGCGCGTCAATTACGACCGCATCATGCTGTCGCCGGTCCTCTCCGGCGAGAAGGCCTATGAGGAAATCATCATCCATGGCGACGGCTGGTACATCGCCAACAACATCACCCTCTACAAGGGCCACAAGATCGTTGCCATCGACCGGCAGGCGAAGACCGTCACCTCCGACCATGGCGTGACCGAACCCTACGACAAGCTGGTCATCGCCACCGGCTCGGTGCCTTTCATCATTCCGGTGCCGGGCCACAATCTGCCCGGCGTGCTGACCTATCGCGATCTCGACGACGTCCAGGCGATGATGCTCGCCGCCCAGTCGCGGGCCAAGGCCGTGGTCATCGGCGGCGGCCTGCTCGGGCTGGAGGCGGCGGCCGGCCTCAACGCGCAAGGCATGGACGTCACCGTGCTGCATGTCATGCCGACGCTGATGGAGCGCCAGCTCGATCCGGCCGCCGGCTATCTCCTGCAGCGCGCCGTGGAGCAACGCGGCATCAAGGTCATCACCAAGGCCAACACGCAGGCGATCACGGGCAACAACAAGGTCGAGCAGGTGGAACTCGCCGACGGCACCGTCATTCCGGCGACGCTGGTGGTCATGGCCGTCGGCATAAGGCCGAACGCGGCGCTGGCGAAAGAGGCTGGTATCGCCGTCAACAGAGGCATCGTCGTCGACGCCGGCATGCGCAGCAACGACCCCGACATCTACGCGCTCGGCGAATGCGCCGAGGTCAACGGCATGGTCTACGGGCTGGTCGCGCCACTCTACGAGATGGCGCGTGTCGCCGCCAGTCAGCTTGCCGGCAACGAAGCGGCCGCTTTCGTCCATATGGACACGCCGACCAAGCTCAAGGTCACCGGCATCGACCTGTTCTCGCTAGGCGACTTCGCCGAGGGCGAGGACCGCCAGGAGATCGTGCTGCGCGACGCCGCCGCCGGTGTCTACAAGCGGCTGGTGCTCAAGGACGACCGCATCATCGGCACCGTGCTTTACGGCGAGACGGCGGACGGCGCCTGGTTCAACGATCTCAAGAAGAAGCAGACCGACATTTCGCAAATGCGCGACACGTTGATCTTCGGCCAGTCCTACCAGGGGGGTGCCCCGCTGGACCCTATGGCGGCCGTTGCAGCCTTGCCGGATGATGCGGAAATCTGCGGCTGCAACGGCGTTTGCAAGGGAAAGATCACCGGCGCGATCACGGCCAAGGGCCTGACCTTGCTCGACGACGTGCGCGCCCACACCAAGGCGTCGGCCTCGTGCGGCTCCTGCACCGGGCTGGTCGAGAAGCTGATGGTGCTGACCCTCGGCGACACCTACAACCCGGCGGCCGTGCAACCCATGTGCTCCTGCACCACGCTCGGCCATGACGAGGTGCGCCGGCTGATCAAGGCCAAGCACCTGAAGACCATTCCCGCCGTCATGCAGGAACTGGAGTGGAAGACCTCCTGCGGCTGCGCCAAATGCCGGCCGGCGCTCAATTACTATCTCGTCTGCGACTGGCCGGACGACTACGCCGACGACTACCAGTCGCGTTTCATCAACGAGCGCGTGCACGCCAACATCCAGAAGGACGGTACCTATTCGGTGGTGCCGCGCATGTGGGGTGGCGTCACCAATGCCGCCGAACTGCGCGCCATCGCCGATGTCGTCGACAAGTTCGAGATTCCGATGGTCAAGGTTACCGGTGGCCAGCGCATCGATATGCTCGGCATCCGCAAGGAAGACCTGCCGGCGGTGTGGGCCGATCTTGGCCAGGCCGGCTTCGTCTCCGGCCACGCCTACGCCAAGGGCCTGCGCACCGTGAAGACCTGTGTCGGTTCCGACTGGTGCCGCTTCGGCACGCAGGATTCGACGGGGCTCGGCATCCGTATCGAGAAATTCATGTGGGGCTCGTGGACCCCGGCCAAGGTCAAGATGGCTGTGTCGGGTTGTCCTCGCAACTGCGCCGAGGCGACCTGCAAGGATGTCGGCGTCATCTGCGTCGATAGTGGCTACGAGATTCATTTCGCCGGCGCCGCCGGCCTCGACATCAAGGGCACGGAGGTGTTGGGCCTGGTCAAGACCGAGGACGAGGCGCTGGAGCATATCGTGGCGCTGACGCAGATGTACCGCGAGCAAGGCCGCTATCTCGAGCGTATCTACAAATGGGCCAAGCGCATCGGCATCCCCGAGATCAAGCGTCAGATCATGGACGATGCGAGCAAGCGTAAGACCTACTATGAGCGCTTCGTGTTCAGCCAAAAATTCGCCCAGGTCGACCCGTGGTCGGAACGTGTCTCCGGCAAGGACAAGCACGAGTTCCGGCCGATGGCCTCTGTCGGGTTTGCGCAGGCGGCGGAGTGATTAGTATGAACTGGATCGCCATCGGCACCATCTCCGACATCCCGCGCCGTGGCGCGCGCTGTGTCGCCACCCCGCAAGGCAAGGTCGCCGTCTTCCGCACACAGGACGATCAGGTCTATGCCATCGACGACCACTGCCCGCACAAGGGCGGGCCGCTGAGCCAGGGCATCGTCCATGGCGCGGCGGTGACCTGTCCCCTGCACAATTGGGTCATCTCGCTGGAGACAGGCAAGGCGCTCGGCGCCGACGAAGGCGTGGTGCGCACCATTCCGGTCAAGGTCGAGGGCGAGCACCTGTTCCTGGCGCTGGAAGCGCTGGCCAGCCGCGCCGCCTGACCATGGAGATCGACGCAGCACGCGAGGTGAGGACCACCTGCCCCTATTGCGGGGTGGGCTGCGGCGTGCTGGCGAAGGTCGCCGCGGATGGGCAAGTGTCCGTCCGCGGCGACCCCGACCATTCCGCGAATTTCGGCCGGCTCTGCTCCAAAGGCTCGGCGCTGGCCGAGACCATCGATCTCGAGGGCAGGCTGCTCCACCCCGAAATCCACGGCCGCCGGACAAGCTGGAACGAGGCGCTCGACCATGTCGCCTCGACCTTCTCGCAGACCATCGCCGAGCATGGGCCGGATGCGGTCGCCTTCTATGTCTCCGGCCAGTTGCTGACCGAGGACTATTACCTCGCCAACAAGCTGATGAAGGGTTTTGTCGGCTCGGCCAATATCGACACCAACTCTCGCCTCTGCATGGCCTCGTCCGTCGCCGGCCACCGCCGCGCCTTCGGCTCCGACACGGTGCCTGGAACCTATGAGGACCTGGAACTTGCCGACCTCATCGTGCTGGTCGGCTCCAACCTCGCCTGGTGCCACCCTGTGCTCTTCCAGCGCATCGCGGCGGCCCGGGAAAAGCGGCCGGAGATGAAGATCGTGCTGATCGATCCGCGCCGCACCATGACCGCTGATATCGCCGACATGCATCTGGCGATCGCACCGGATGGCGACGTCGCTCTGTTCACCGGCCTGCTCGCCTGGCTCGGCCAGCACAATGCGCTCGACCGCGCCTATATCACCGCGCACACGACCGGCTTCGGGCAAGCGCTCTTTGCTGCCTCCGCGCTCGATCTTGCCGGTGTCGCCGCTGCCACCGGCCTCAGCGAAGACGAACTTGTCCGCTTCTACAGCCTGTTTGCTGCCACCGCGAAGACGGTGACCGTCTACAGCCAGGGCGTGAACCAGTCGTCGTCCGGCACCGACAAGGTCAACGCCATCATCAACTGCCATCTCGCCACCGGCCGGATCGGCAAACCGGGAGCGGGCCCGTTCTCGGTGACCGGTCAGCCCAACGCCATGGGTGGCCGCGAGGTCGGCGGCATGGCCAACATGCTGGCCGCCCATATGGAGATCGAGAACGCCGAGCACCGCGACCGCGTGCGCCGCTTCTGGAATGCGCCTGGCATCGCGCAGAAGCCCGGCCTGAAGGCCGTCGAAATGTTTCAAGGCGTGGCCGACGGGCGCATCAAGGCGCTGTGGATCATGGCCACCAACCCGGTCGATTCGATGCCCGACGCCGATGCCGTCGAAGCGGCGATCAAGGCTTGCCCGTTCATCGTGGTATCGGACGTTCTGGCGAGCGCCGACACGGTGCGTCACGCCCATGTCCGGCTGCCCGCCACCGCCTGGGGCGAGAAGGACGGCACCGTCACCAACTCCGAGCGCCGTATCTCGCGCCAGCGGTCGTTTCTGGCGGCGCCCGGCGAAGCGCGGCCCGACTGGTGGATCATCGCCGAAGTGGCGCGGCGGATGGGGTTTGGCGAGGCGTTCGCGCATGAGACCCCGGCAGAGATTTTTGGCGAGCACGCCGCCCTGTCCGGGTTCGAGAATGATGGCGTGCGAGATTTCGATATCGGTGCGTATGCCGGGGCCGATGCTGAAAGTTATGCATCACTTGAGCCATTCCAATGGCCAGCCCCCAGCCCACGAGGCGGCACGACGGAGCACCAACCCACCCGCTTCTTCGCCAACGGCAATTTCTACACGCTCGACCGCAAAGCCCGCTTCATCGCCATCCGTCCCACCACCGAAATCCGCACCACCCCTGATTTCCCGCTCATCCTCAACACCGGCCGGATCCGCGACCACTGGCACACCATGACGCGCACCGGCAAAAGCCCGCGTCTGTCCCAGCACATCGCCGAACCCTTCGTCGAAATCCACCCCGTGGACGCGCAGCATCACGGCATTGGCGACGCCGACATCGTGCGCATATCCAGCCCGCGCGGCGACGTGCTGGTCCGCGCCCTGATCACATCTCGCCAGCGCCAGGGCAGCGTCTTCGCGCCGATGCACTGGACCGATCAGTTCGCGGCAAAAGGCCGGCTCGACGCGCTCACCACGCCGCTGACTGATCCTGTTTCCGGCCAACCGGCGCTAAAACATGTCGCGGCCCGCATCGAGAAATTTGCCGCCAAGGTCTTTGGTTTTGCCGTGACGCGGCAACGTCCGGAAGCGATCAACGCCGACTATTGGGCAGCAGCCCGCTGCAAAGGCGGCTGGCGGGTCGAACTGGCCTTTGCCGACGACACTGTCGACTGGACAGCCTTCGCCAACTCGCTCTTCAATGCCTTCTCAGCCGAAATGCTCGCCTATCACGACCGCGACGCCGGCCAGCACCGCATCGCCGCCTTCGACGGCGAGCACCTCGTGGGTGCCTTGTTCGTTGCGCCCGGCCCGGTCGCGGTGTCGCGCGGCTGGGCGGCTGAACAGTTGGAAACGCCTCATGCCAGCCAACGCGAACGCTTCAGGATCGTCGCCGGCCGCGCCGGCGCCGAACGGCCCGATGCCGGCGCCACCGTCTGCTCCTGCTTCAGCGTCGGAGCCAACCAGATCGTGGCCGCGGTGGCGGCCGGCTACACCACTGTCGAAGCCATCGGAGGCGCCCTGAAGGCCGGCACCAATTGCGGCTCTTGCCGGTCCGAGATCCGCGCCATCATCCAGGCCAACCGCGTTCAGGCGGCCGAGTGAGCAGCGCTCCCCGGGGCGTTTGAGCGGCCGGCAGGGCCGCGCCAAACCTGTCCAACTGTTAATTCGACTTGGGGTCGTTTCGGTCATATTGGTCGATGGGGGTGAGAGATGCCGCCATGGATCAGCAATTGGAAATCCCCCTGCAGACGACCGTCGCGCCACGCCGTTCGCGTGGCTGGATTCCGTGGCTGATCTTCATTGCCATTGTCGCCGCGACCGGCGCCTATCTCTATCAGCGTCCGCATGTCGAGGCGAGGCAACCTGGCGGCAGGCGCGGCGCGCCGACGACGATCGGTGCGGCCGCCATCGAAAAGGGTACGATAGACGTCACCCTCAACGCGCTTGGCACGGTGACGTCGCTCTCCACCGTCACGGTGAAGCCGCAGGTCACAGGTCCGCTCCTCCAGGTGAATTTCAAGGAGGGCCAGGACGTCAGGAAGGGCGACCTGCTTGCCGAGATCGACCCCCGCCCCTACCAGGCGGCGCTCGCCCAGGCCCAGGGCCAGTTGGTGCGCGACCAGGCCATGCTCAGGGATGCCCAGCTCGACCTCGCCCGCGACCAGAAGCTGGTGGCGCAGGGGGCGGCGACGCCGCAGACCCTCGACGCGCAGGTTGCCCTTGTCGCGCAGGACCAGGGCTCCGTCCAGGTCGACCAGGCGATGATACAGACCGCCACCCTTAATCTCGACTATTGCCGCATCCTGGCTCCCGTCGATGGACGGGCCGGCCTGCGCCAGGTCGATCAGGGCAACTATGTCACCCCCGGCGATGCCAACGGCATCGTCATCATCACCCAGGTGCAGGCGATCAGTGTGCTGTTCACGGTGCCCGAGGATGAATTGCCCGCGATCGCGCAGCGCATGCAGCAAGGCGCCACGCTGCCCACGTCGGCTTTCGATCGCGCCGGAGCCAAGAAACTCGCCGACGGCCAGCTCGAGACCTTCGACAGCCAGATCGACCCGAGCACCGGCACCATCAAGCTGCGGGCGGGCTTCGCCAATGAGGCGCGCCTCCTCTATCCGAACCAGTTCGTCAACGTCGCGCTTCTGGTCGACGAGCACAAGGACGTGGCGATCGCGCCGATCGCAGCGATCCAGCGCGGCCTGCCCGGCACCTTCGTCTACCTGGTCAATCCCGACAGCACGGTCGCCGTGCGCAAGGTCACGCTCGGTGTCACCAATGGCGAACGCGTCGAAATCCTCGCCGGCCTCAATCCCGGCGACCGCGTCGTCGTCGACGGTGCCGACAAGCTCCGCGACGGCGCCCATGTCAACATTCAGCAGGACGGCCAGGCGCCGGCCTCGGCACAGCCCTTGGCCCCCGCACAAACACCTCCGCAGACATCGGCTGCCACGCCCGTCGCCGGGACAACGCCTCAGGGATCGGCACCTGACCAGCCCGTATCGGATACGCAGAAGCCGGACGATACGGGCAGGCACAAGGGCCAGGGCCGCAAGCACCGTCACGCGGAGTCCGGGCAGCAGCAATGAGCCCGTCGCGCGCCTTCATCCTGCGGCCGGTGGCGACATCGCTGTTCATGGTCGCCATCATGCTGTCGGGCCTGCTGGCCTACCGCTATCTGCCGGTCTCGGCCCTGCCCGAGGTCGACTATCCGACCATCCAGGTGCAGACCTTCTATCCCGGCGCCAGCCCCGACGTCATGACGTCCTCGGTCACGGCACCACTGGAGGTCCAGCTCGGCCAGATCGCCAACCTCAACCAGATGAACTCCGTCAGTTCGGCAGGCTCCTCGGTCATCACGCTGCAGTTCAGCCTGGCGATCTCGCTCGACGTCGCTGAACAGGAGGTGCAGGCCGCCATCAACGCCGCCGGCAATCTCTTGCCGGCCGACCTGCCGGCGCCGCCGATCTATGCCAAGGTCAATCCGGCCGACGCGCCGGTGCTCACCCTCGGCCTGACCTCGACCACCATGCCGCTGCGCGACGTGCAGCAGCTTGCCGACACCAGACTGGCGCAGAAGATATCGCAGTTGCCGGGCGTCGGCCTGGTCAGCCTCAGCGGCGGCCAGCGCCCCGCCGTGCGCGTCCAGGCCGATCCGCGCAAGCTCGCCGCCTATGGCCTCAATCTCGACGATCTGCGCACCACTTTGGGCAGCGCCAACGTCAACACGCCGAAGGGCAATTTCGACGGACCGTCGCGCGCCTACACCATCAACACCAACGACCAGCTGAAGAGCGCCGACGAATACCGCTCGCTGATCGTCGCCTATAAGAACGGCGCGCCGGTGCGGCTGAGTGATGTCGCCGATGTGGTCGACGCCACCGAGAACAACCGGCTGGCGGCCTGGATGAACGGCACGCCGGCGATCATCCTCAACATCCAGCGCCAGCCGGGCGCCAATGTCATCGACGTGGTCGACCGCATCAAGGCGCTGCTGCCGCAGCTCCAGGCCTCGCTGCCGAGCGCCGTCGACGTCACGCTGCTGACCGACCGCACCACGACGATCCGCGCCTCGGTGCGCGACGTCGAATATGAGCTGACGCTGTCGATCATCCTGGTCGTGCTGGTCATTTTCGTCTTCCTGCGCAGCGCGCGCGCCACGCTCATCCCGAGCCTTTCGGTGCCCCTCTCGCTGGTCGGCACGCTTGGCGTCATGTACCTGTTCGGTTTCAGCCTCGACAATCTGTCGCTGATGGCACTGACCATCGCCACCGGCTTCGTCGTCGACGACGCCATCGTCGTCATCGAGAACGTCGCGCGCTATGTCGAAGAGGGCGCGACACCGCTAGAGGCGGCGCTGAAAGGGTCGCAACAGATCGGCTTCACCATCATCTCGCTGACCGTGTCGCTGATCGCCGTGCTGATCCCGCTTCTGTTCATGGGCGATGTCGTTGGCCGGCTGTTCCGCGAATTCTCCATCACGCTCGCCACCACCATCCTGATCTCCGCCGTGGTGTCGCTGACGCTGGTGCCGATGGCCTCCGCCAAGCTGCTCAAACCGGTGGCGGCGGTGCGCGAAAATGCCCTGCAGCGCGCCAGCCGCGACTTCTTCGACTGGGTGATCCGCGGCTACGGCCGGGCGCTGACCTGGGTGCTCGACCGCCAGACGCTGATGCTCGTGGTGGCGGCGGCGACCCTGGTGCTGACGGCCGCCCTCTATGTGGTTATCCCCAAGGGGTTCTTCCCGGTGCAGGACACCGGCGTCATCCAGGCCATATCAGAGGCGCCGCAATCGATCTCCTATGCCGCCATGGCCGACCGCCAGCAGCAGCTGGCCGCCATTATTCTCAAGGATCCCGATGTCGGCAGCCTGTCCTCCTTCATCGGCGTCGACGGCACCAACACCACGATGAATGTCGGCCGCATCCTGATCAACCTCAAGCCGCATGAGGAGCGCAGTGCCGACATCACGCAGGTCATCGCGCGGCTGAAACGGGAAGCCGCTTCGGTGGCCGGTGTGACGCTCTACATGCAGCCGGTGCAGGACCTGACCATCGACGGCCAGCTCAGCCGCACCCAGTATCAATTCGAGCTGCAGGACGTCAATGCCCACGAGCTGGGAGAATGGACGCCGAAGCTGCTCGCCAGGCTGAACACGCTGCCGCAACTCGCCGATGTCGCCAGCGACCTGTCGAACAGCGGCCTTGCCGTCTTTGTCGACATCGACCGCGACCAGGCCGCCCGCTTCGGCATCACGCCGGCGACGGTCGACAACGCACTCTACGATGCTTTCGGGCAGCGCATGGTCTCGACCATCTACACCACGTCAAGCCAGTCCCGAGTCATTCTGGAGGCCGCCCCGTCCGAACAGGATTCGCTCAAGGCGCTCTCCTCGGTCTACCTGCCGTCGTCGACGGGCGGCGCGCCGGTGCCGTTGTCGGTGGTGGCGACCACCCATGTCGCCACCACGCCATTGCAGATCACCCATATGGGGCAATTCCCCGCCACCACCGTGTCGTTCAACCTGGCGCCCGGCGTCTCGCTCGGCGAGGCGGTCACAGCGATCCAAAAGGCGCAGGCCGACATCGGCATGCCGCTCAGCATCATCACCAGCTTCCAGGGCGCGGCGCGCGCCTTCCAGGCCTCGCTCGACAACACGCTGTTCCTGATCCTGGCGGCGGTGGTGACGGTCTACATCGTGCTCGGCGTGCTCTATGAGAGCTTCATCCACCCGATCACCATCCTGTCGACGCTGCCTTCGGCCGGCATCGGCGCGCTGCTGGCGCTGATGATCGCCGGCCAGGACCTGACCATCATCTCGATCATAGGCATCATCCTCTTGATCGGCGTGGTCAAGAAGAACGCCATCATGATGATCGACTTCGCGCTGGACGCGCAGCGCCATGAAGGCAAGACGCCGCGCGAGGCGATCTACCAGGCCTGCCTGCTGCGCTTCCGCCCGATCCTGATGACGACACTGGCGGCGATGCTCGGCGCACTGCCGCTGATGCTCGGCACCGGCGTCGGTTCGGAACTGCGCCATCCCCTGGGCGTCTCCATCGTCGGCGGCCTGCTGCTCAGCCAGTTGCTGACGCTGTTCACCACGCCGGTGATCTATCTCTGGTTCGACCGCCTCGCCGCCCGCCTGCGCGGCATCGAACCCAATCTTGCCGGTGCCCCCAATCTCCCCCGCATTCCGGGAGCAGACGGCAGGCCATGAACCTGTCGGTCCCCTTCATCCGGCGGCCGGTGGCGACGACGCTGCTGACCTTCGGCCTGCTGGCGGCCGGGCTGGTGGCGTTTCCGCAATTGCCGGTGGCGCCGCTGCCGGCAGTCGACTACCCCGTCATCTCGGTGTCGGCCTCGCTGCCGGGCGCCAGCCCCCAGGTGGTTGCGAACACCGTCGCCAGCCCGCTCGAGCGGCATCTCGGTGAAATCGCCGACGTCAACGAAATGACCTCGTCGAGCAGCGTCGGCAGCGCCCGCATCACCTTGCAGTTCGGGCTGGACCGCGACATTGACGGYGCCGCGCGGGACGTCCAGGCGGCGATCAACGCCGCCCGCGCCGACCTGCCGTCCAGCCTGCGCTCCAACCCCAGCTATCGCAAGGTCAATCCCGCCGACGCCCCGATCCTCGTCCTGTCGATGACATCGGACACCCTGTCCAGGGGCCAGCTCTTCGATGCCGCCAGCACCGTGCTGGCGCAGAAACTCTCGCAGGTCGACGGCATCGGCGAGGTGTCGGTCGGCGGCAGCTCGCTGCCGGCGGTCCGCGTCGAACTCAACCCGCAGGTGCTCTATGACTACGGCATCGGGCTGGAGGATGTGCGCGCGGCCCTCGCCTCGGCCAACGCCCACAGTCCAAAGGGCGCCATCGACGTCGGCGACCAGCGCTACCAGATCTACGCCAATGACCAGGCCAACCAGGCGGACGCCTATCGTTCGCTGATCGTCGCCTACCGCAACGGCGCGCCGGTCCGGCTTTCGGACGTCGGCCAGGTCAATGATTCCGTCGAGAACATCCGCAATGCCGGTCTCGCCAACGGCAAGCCGGGCGTGCTGATCATCCTCAACCGCTCGCCCAACGCCAACATCATCGCGACGGTTGACCGGGTGAAGGCGCTGCTGCCGACGCTGCGCGCCTCGATCTCGCCGGCCATCGACCTGTCGCTGGCGGTCGACCGCTCGACCACCATCCGCGCGTCGCTGAGCGAGGTCGCGCAGACGCTGATGATCGCCATCGGCCTGGTGATCCTCGTCGTCTTCGCCTTCCTGCGCGACGTGCGTTCGGCGCTGGTGCCGATCGTGGCGGTTCCCGTATCCCTCGTGGGCACGCTGGGCGCCATGTACCTGATGGGCTTCAGCATCGACAATCTGTCGCTGATGGCGATGACGGTGGCCACCGGCTTCGTCGTCGACGACGCCATCGTCGTCTTGGAAAACATCGCCCGCCACACCGCGTCCGGCATGGGCCGCATGGAAGCCGCCATCAAGGGCTCCCAGGAAGTCGGCTTCACCGTGCTGTCGATGAGCCTGTCGCTGATCGCCGTCTTCATCCCCATCCTGCTGATGGGCGGCATTGTCGGCCGACTGTTCCGCGAATTCGCCGTCACGCTGTCGGCGGCGATCCTGGTCTCGCTCGCCATCTCGCTGACCACCACGCCGATGATGTGCTCGATCCTGCTGCGCCCCGAGGGAGAACGCGAGCACGGCCGGCTCTACCGATTCAGCGAGAGCATCTTCGAGGCCATGCTGAGCCTCTATCGCCGGTCGCTGTCCTGGGCGCTCGACAATCCGCTGCTGATCATGGCGGTGCTGGCGGCAACGCTCTGCCTCAATGGCTATCTCTATGTCACCATCCCAAAGGGCTTCTTCCCGCAGCAGGACACCGGAAGGCTGACCGGCTCGATCCAGGCCGACCAGGCGACCTCCTTCCAGTCGATGTCGCAGAAGCTCAGCCAGTTCGCCGGCATCGTCAGCAAGGATCCGGCCGTCGACACCGCGGTCGGCTTCACCGGCGGCGGCCAGACCAATTCAGGCTTCATGTTCGTGTCGCTGAAGCCGCTGGCCGAACGCAGGATCTCGGCCGACCAGGTCATCGCCAGGCTGCGGCCCAAACTGGCCGTGGTGCCCGGCGCCACGCTTTTCCTGCAGGCGGTGCAGGATATCCGCGTCGGCGGGCGGCAATCGAACGCGCAGTACCAGTACACCTTGCAAGGCGACAGTTTCGATGAACTGGCGGAGTGGGCGCCGAAGCTCGCCGCCGCGCTGCAGACAGAACCCAGGCTCACCGACGTCAACTCCGACCAGCAGAACAAGGGCCTGGAAGCCGACGTCACCATCGACCGCGATACGGCGACGCGCCTTGGCATATCAGCCAGCCAGATCGACAACACGCTCTACGACGCCTTCGGCCAGCGTCAGGTCTCCACTATCTATGTCCAGCGCAACCAATACCACGTGATCATGGAGGTGGCGCCGCAATACTGGCAGACCCCGGACGGGCTGAAGAAAGTCTACATCAGCACATCGGGCGGCTCGGTGCATGGTTCGCAGGCAAGCAATGCGGTGGCCGGCACATTCGTTGTGTCTGGCCACGCCACCACGGCCCAGTCGGTCGCCGCCGACGCCGCGCGCAACCAGGCCAACAATTCCATCACCAGCACCGGCAGGACGGCGGCCTCGACCGGTTCGGCGGTCAGCACCGGAGCCGAGACCATGGTGCCGCTGTCGGCCGTCGCGCATTACGGCCCCGGCAGCACCCCGCTATCGGTCAATCACCAGGGCCTGTTCGTCGCCACGACGCTGTCGTTCAACCTGGCGCCGGGCGTCGCGCTCAGCGAAGGCGTCGCGGCCATCAACGCGGCCGCCGACCGCATCGGCATGCCGGCCACCATCCATGGCGGTTTCCAGGGCACGGCGCGCATCTTCCAGGACTCGCTCTCCGACCAGCCGTTGCTGATCCTTGCCGCGCTGATCGCCGTCTATGTCGTGCTCGGCATTCTCTACGAAAGCTATGCGCACCCGCTGACCATTCTGTCGACCTTGCCGTCGGCCGGCGTCGGCGCCTTGCTGGCGCTGACCCTGTTCAACATCGAGTTCTCGATCATGGCGCTGATCGGCATCATCCTGCTGATCGGCATTGTCAAGAAGAACGCGATCATGATGATCGACTTCGCGCTCGCCGCGGAGCGCACTGAGGGCAGATCCGCGCATGACGCCATCTACCAGGCATGCCTGCTGCGCTTCCGCCCGATCATGATGACGACCATGGCGGCATTGTTCGGCGCCGTGCCGCTGGCGATCGGCCTTGGCGAGGGCGCGGAACTGCGCCAGCCGCTCGGCATCGCCATCGTCGGCGGCCTCATCCTGAGCCAGATCCTGACCCTCTACACGACGCCGGTCATCTACATCTATATCGACCGCTTCGGCCGCTGGTGCCGGCAATTGCGCCCGGCGATGCCGCGCTTGCGGACGCTGCGCCCGCAACCGGGCGAATGAACGCCGCCGAACAGCCTCCTATTGCACCGAACCGGCGCTACAGACAGCCGCGATCTCGCCGATATTCTGGCAGATGGCGGGACCGCTAAGGCGCGGATCTTCGACCAGCGCCTGCGTCCCGCCAGCGGCTGGCTGGCCGGTGAAGAAGACCTGCGCAGGCTGCCCCCCGCCATGGGTGGTGGCGTTGTAGGCGACAATGCTGGCGGTGTCGGCTGATTGCACCACATCAGAACTCCGCACCACCAGATCGGCGCCGATATAGGTCAGGTCGTAATTGGCCGAGGCGGCAAGGCTGCCCTGCCCGATGGCATAGCGGCCCGGCGCGCTTGCAGTGGTCGCGTCGGTCGAGAGCGATCCGGTCAGCGTGTCGCTGCCAACCAGTCCCAGCCCGCCGATCGTATAGGTGAGCGGCGGATTGGCCGCGCCCTGCGCCCGGCTTTGCGCTTCGGCGATAACGGTGATCGCCCGCTTGCCGATGGTGAAATCCGCGCCGGCATAGGTGATGTCGTAGTTCGCGTTGGCGGCGTTGGTGATGGTGCCCTGGCCGATCCCGTAGCTGCCGACATCCTCACCCGAAGCGCGGTCGAGCGCGCCGACAAGAGCCGTGCCGCTGCCAAGATTGGAGACGGTATAGCCAAGCGTCGGTTCGGCATTGCCGTAGATCTTGCCCTGACCGGCATTTGCGGTCACGGCGATCGCCCGTTTGCCGATGGTGAAATTGCCGCCGACATAGGTGATGTCGTAATTCGTGTTGGCGGCATTGGTGATCGTGCCTTGCCCGATCGCATAGGTGCCGACAGTCTCGCCCGCGCCGCGGTCGAGCCCGCCGACCAGGGCGGCGCCGCTGCCAAGGTCGGAGAAGCTGTAGCCGAGCGCCGGATCGGCATCGCCATAGGTCTTGCCCTGGCCGGAACTGGCCGTGACGGTGACCGTGCGCTTGCCGATGCTGAAATCCTTGCTGACGAAGGTGATGTCATAGTTCGCGTTGTCGGCATTCGTCAGCGTGCCCTGCCCGATCGCATAAGTGCCAGCATTCTCGCCCGCCGCGCGGTCGAGCGCACCGACCAGCGCCGCGCCCGTGCCGAGATCCGAGTTGGTGTAGCCATAGGACGACGGATCGGCATCGCCATAGGTCTTGCCTTGCCCGGAGTTCGCCGTGACGGTGACGGCCCGCTTGCCTATGCTGAAATCCTTGCTGACGTAGGTGATGTCGTAGTTCGAATTGGCGGCATTCGTCAGTGTGCCCTGGCCAATGGCGTAAGCGCCGACATTCTCTCCAGAAGCGCGGTCGAGCGCCCCGACCAGCGCCACGCCGGTGCCGAGATCCGAGTAGGTGTAGCCATAGGACGACGGATCGGCATCGCCGTAAATCTTGCCCAGGCCCGAATTGGCCGTGACGGTGACCGACCGCTTGGCGATGGTGAAATCGGCGCCGACGAAAGTGATGTCGTAGTTGGCATTGGAGACATCCAGCGTGCCTTGCCCAATGGCGTAAGTACCGACATCTTCGCCCGAGACGCGGTCAAGGTTGCCCGTCAGCGTCAGACCGCCGAGATTGGAAACCGAGTAGGTGTAGGCGGCCGGGTCGGCATCGCCATAGACCTTGCCCTGCCCCTGATCGACGGTGACGGTGATCGCCCTTTTGTCGATCGTGAAGTTGGCGCCGACATAGGTGATGTCGTAGTTTTTGTTGTTGGCGTTGGTCAGCGAACCCTGGCCGATCGCATAGGCGCCGGCGTTCTCGCCGGCGTCACGGTTGAGTGAGCCCGCCAGTGCGACGCCAGTGCCGAGATCCGAAACCGTATAGGTGTAGGAAGCCGGATCGTCATCGCCATAGGTCTTGTGCTGACCGGGATCGGCCGTGACCATGATTGCCCGCTTGGCAACGGTGAACAATCCGGCGCTGTCGAAAGCGAGTCCGTAGCCGGTCGAGGCGACGAGATCGCCGGCATCGATCGTAATCGTATAAGTCCCGGCTCCGAGTTGCTGAGTGGCAAGCGTGAGTGGGGGTGAGAGAGACGGCGCGCCGCTGAAGGCAGTTGCGGCGCTGTCGCCGAGATAGGCGTTGGCCACGCCCGCCTGATAACCCGATACCGTGTAGGTCAATGTCGGCATGGCGGTGTCGCCGTAGACCTTCGAAGCATTTTGGGAGGTGAAGGTCAGCGTCGGCTGGTAGGCAAAGACATAGCGGTTGCCGCTCACACTCACCGTTGCGCCGGCCGCCGTGTTCCACACCGCTGTGTTGCCGCTGTTGAGGTTGCCGAAAATGTTGGCGGTGGGTGCTGCCGCATAGACCAGCCAGCGCCCGCCGGTGGCGGTGACGGCATCGCTGCCGCGGCCGTTGATGAACTTGCCGCCTGCCGCCAGCACCGGATTGGTTCCACTCACCTTGGCGCTTGCTGCGATCGTCAGGTCGCCTGATGTCTGCAGCTGGACCTGCCCTGTTGTGTTGGCGCCGGTCGTGGTCAGGCCCCGCGCGCTGGCGACGCTGCCGACGGTCAGTCCACCCAGATCGACAAGATTGACTGATCCCGCATTGCCGGCAACCGTGCCGACCTGGTTGCCGGCATTGGTCAGGCTGAAATTGCCCGTGCCGCCAAGCCACAGCGATCCCGCCGCCAGGCTGCTCGTCTGCGAAACCGCGCCATTCGACGACAGCGCCAGTGTGCCGCTGCCGATCGATATCGCCTGGTCGAGCGCAAAGGTCGTCGCCGCCGTCTCGATCTGCCAGTTGGCAAAGGTCAGGCTGCCGACATAGGTCGAGCCGACCGTCGCCGCGGCAGCATCTTGCAGCGCCGAGAGGGATGTGATCGAGCTGTCTGCTTCATCGAGACGCCAGTTGCCGTAGACGTTGAGGTTGGAGACGTTGCCGCCCGCTGCTAGCCCGGTGCGGAACGTCACGCCGTTCTGAGCCCCCGAACTGTTGTCCGGATGCGGATCAAGGACCGTGTAGGCGAGCACGCTGTCCGTGATCCAGCCGGTCGGCACGGCGATGTAATAGTAGCCGTTGACGCCTGTGGTGACCGTGCCGATGTCGACGCCATTCGAGACACCCGTCACGAAACCGGGATTCTTCACATAGACAGGCTGGCGCGTGCCCGATGATAGCGGGGTGACACCACTGTCCTTGTAGGCGATGCCGGAGATGGCCTGCACGCCGTTCGGATAAAAACTCTTCAGATAGGGATAGAGACCGCCGGTTCCGCCGCCGAAAGCCGCGCTGAGCGCGGTGGCGCCGCCCCCTTGCAGCTGCGCCGTGGTCAGGCCTGTGCTGGTGACACCGGGCGTGCCGCCGCTGCCCACGCCCGTGGTCGTTCCCGAGGTGGTGGTGTCGAAATAGACATTGGTAACGGTCCCCCAGGAAAAGCCAACGCTGCCGCCGATGCCGGTGGCGCCCATCGTTCCGTTCACGGCCCCGGTCGAATAACCGTCGCTGAGCGAGCCCAGATTCAATCCGACCAGGCCACCGGTCTTGTCGCCGCCGAGAACCGAGCCGCTGGCATAGACCTGGCTGATCGTGCCGCTGTTGTAGCCTGCAATGCCACCGACGTTGTTGGAATCGCGCGATTGCACCGCCACCGTCGAGAACGACCGGGTGATCGTGCCGTAGTTGGTCCCGACCAGGCCGCCGGAGCCGCTAACGCCTTCGAGGTAACCGCTGGCCCAGACGCCGGAGATCATGCCCTTGTTCAAGCCGGCTATAGCGCCGGTGTCATACGAGCCGCTTGTATAGCTGTCGACCAGGCCGACATTGCGCACCACGCCCGAGCCGCCGATATAGCCGAACAGGCCGACATAATTGGCCGGGATCTGCCTGACCCAGATCTGGTTGATGATGTGGCCAAGACCGTCGAACGTGCCGTTGAAGCCGTTGCCGCCGTTCTGGATATTTGTGTTGCCGTCAGTGCCGAGGGCCGTGAACCCCATCAAATTGTTCCAGGAATAGGTGGAACTGGCCTCGATGTCGTTGGCGAGCGCGTAGCGACCGTTCAGCCCGCTGTTGATCGCCTGCAGCTGGTTAATATCGTAGATCAGTGTGTAGCCCTGCCCGTTGACCGACAGTGCCTGCGCCCCTTGCGTGCCGGTGAAAGTGGCCGAGGCGCCGAGCGCGTAGGAGATCGTGCCGCCGGTGCCGCCATTGTTGGTGACCAGCGACAGGCCGCCGACGCCGCCGATCGTGGCGTTCGCGTTGAAGACGATCGAATGATAGGCGCTGAGCGTCAGCGTGTTGGCGCTCCAACTGATCGGCGCGGCGATGGTGATGTCCCCTTGCTGCGAACCGCCGCTGCCGGTGGAGATGGTGACGTTGGCTGTTGCGAGCAGGTTCTGCAGCGTGGTGACATTGATGACGCTGTCATTGGTGTTGGCGGTCATGCTGCCGCCGGTGTTGCCGGCGGCGTTGGAAATGGTGACGTTGTAGGGATCGAGCAGAAGATCGCCAGTGTCGCCGAAGCGGGCGCGAAGGTCGACCGAGCCGGTGAAGTCGAGGCGCTGCTTGCCCGACACTTCCGTGAAGCCGCCATTGCCGTTGTCCTCGCCACCGCGCGCGGAAATCTTGCCGGCGAACTTCGTCTGTTCGTCCGACCAGAC
>NZ_JBFTRA010000019.1:0-42955 GCF_056399285.1 Mesorhizobium sp. 01N446
TTGTGGGCACGCAATTCCTCGCCGAGCAGCCGCACCAGTTCGCCGCGCTTCGGGCCGGGCACCAGCCGCCAGGACTGGAATGCCTTGTGCGCGGCATCGATGGTCTTGGCCGCATCGGCGGGCGAAATGGTCTTCAGCGCCGCAATCTGCTCACCGGTCACCGGGCTGCGCACGATCAGGTCGCCGCCGACAAGCGTGTCCTTGGCCACACCCAGTTTCGCCAGAAGCTCGGCCGTTTCCTTGGCCACATCCAACGACTTAACTGCAATATTCATATGAGGAGCTCCTGTTTCCTGATTATCCAAAAGACACCGAGCCGAGATTGCCTGGCGACGTCAGTCGCTTCAGGCCAGCGGCAAGGTCCTTGTTCTTTTGCTGGGTGTAGCGATCGTAATAGGCCTGGTTCTTGCGGCCAATGCCGTGTTCGGCGCTGAAGCTGCCGCCGAACCGGTCGACAGCCGCCGAATAGACCCAGTCGCGCAGCCGCTGCTCGAAAACGGCATCGGCCGGGCTGGTCTTGCCCGCCACCAGATTGAAATGCACACCGCCATCGCCGATATGGCCGAAGTCGAAAATATCAACGCCGGAAAATTGCCGAGGCAATTCAACCCTCATCCAGTCGCGGAACGCCATCACGTCGGCCCTGCGAAACGACAGGTCGAAAGCCACCAGCCGGCCCGCGTGCGTGACGCCCTCCGACAGAGCGTGGCGCAGCGCCCACATTTCGTGAGCTGGGCCGACAAAGGCGTCGGCCAGCGGTGCGCCGTCCTCTTCCCAGATGTCGGCCAGCACCGTTTCGAGGACGCCATCCAGCGGCTGCTCGTCCGCGCGCGGCGCCCAGCTTCGTGAGATTTCGGCGAGGATAACATAGTCGGGGACAGCGCCGTTGTGGAACGGATTGCGCAGCGACGGCACATGGTCGAACGCGGCGCCGATCGCATTCCTCGACATGCCTTCGAATGCCGACAGATAGGAACCGAGCCGTTCCTCCATCACGCGCAGCAGGGGCATAACGGCGGCGCCGGCTCGCGGTACCAGGTAGGCGGTCGAGACCTGCCGTGGCAGGCGCTCCAGGTTGAGCACGCATTCGGTGACAATACCGAAAGCGCCGGAGGTTCCGACGAAAAGCTGTTTCCAGTCGACGCCGGTGTTGTTCTTGCGCAGCCCCGACATCAGATCGACGATCGTGCCTGCCTCATCCGCCAAGACCACCTTCAAGCCAAGCGTGTTCTTGCGCACATCGCCATAGCGGAGGAAGCGCGAGCCGCCGGTGTTGGTCGCCAGCATGCCGCCGATGCACGGATCGGCACCAAGGTCGATCGGAAAGAACAGTCCACTGCGGGCAAGTCGCCCATTGATGTCCGACAGCCTCGTGCCGGCATCGACATGCAGCGAGCGGTTGTCGGCGTCCAATTCGAAAAGTCGCGTCATCCGATCGAGACTGAGCACGATTTGCGCGCCGCTGGCGTCCGGCGTCGAGCCGCAGACCAGGCCGGTATTGCCTGACTGCGGAACGAAGGGAATGCCCTCTCGAACGCAGTAGCCAACGCAAGCCGACACCTCGGCCGTGGTTTGCGGACGCAACACGAGCGCTGCACGGCCCTGGTCATACCGGGCACCGCTCTCATAGCCGGCCATGCCGGCAGAATCCTCGACAACACCTTTGTCGCCGAGGATTTCGACCAACGCCGCCTTGTGCCGCTCGCCGATCATGCCGACCGCCTACTCCGCTGCCTGCAGGTTGCGCAACAAATGCCGGCAATGCTCGATCGACGCCTGCTCGATAGCGGCGTAATGCTCGAATTCGTCGAGCACGGCAGCGCCGAGAGCAGCTTCGAAGCGACGTTGATTGGGGCTGGCGACGAAGTCATCAGTCGCCTCATCGCCCAGGTTGGACTGGAAGATGCCAGCTGCGCTGACGGGAAGAAAATCCTCGTAGACGATCGGGTCGAAATCGACAAAACCTTCCGCCACCAGCTGAGCGACGTCCTTTTCACCGACCCCGCCGGCTTCGCGCCCTCGCTCTGTCAATGAATAGCTGAAGTAGCCAAGGCCAGCGGCGCGAATGCCATCCCATGTGTCGGGAAACCGCTGGAACGTCTGCGTCAACGCCTCGACATAGGCAGCGGCATTCGATCCGTCGGCTGCTGGCCTGACAACCTCGCGCGTGGTCTCCAAAAGGCGGTCGTAGAGCGCCCTGCCCTTCGGCGTCAGCGCAATGCCGCGCTGTTCGATCTCGCCGAAGCGGGCCGTGTGCGAGCCAGCGGTCCAGGCGCCGGTATCGGATTTGAACGAGACCGGTTCGTCCAGCGCCTTGAACGATGTCTGCCGAAGCAGGATAGGGCATTGGCGCGTGGGAGGACCTTCGACGACCGCCTTGGGCTCGATGCCACGCCCCGGCATGCCGGCCTGCACCGCGTCAATGTCGAGCGTGCGCGGTGTCAGATGGTTGATGTGGGGACCTTTGAAGGAAACCACATCGGCAACCAGCCGATGCTGTCGATGCAGCCTCTCATACATGCCGATGCTGACACAGGCCTGATCGTGCCAGCGGAACGTCTCAAGTACTTCGGCTACAAACCGCCCGGCATCCTGCCGAAGCAAGCCGCCTTGCCTTTCGGCCTTTTCGATCAGTTCCACGGCGCCATCGGTAAAAATCTTGCGGGCGGCCAAGATAGCTTCCGCTTCAGCCCGCAAAACGCTGTCGCCAATCAAGTCGATCCTGAGCAAGGAGGTGAAGACGCGGAACGGATTGCGGCTGAGCGGATAGGCGCCCACCGGGCGAAAAGCCGTCGCATTGACAGGCACGCCGGCAACGCTGAGGTCGTAGTAGCCGACTGGATGCATGCCCATCACCGCGAAGACGCGCCGCATCATGGAAAGTTCAGCCGGTGTCCCCAACCGGATCGCGCCATGCCGCTCCTGCGAAATGCGCTCAAGCGAATCCGTCTCCTCCAGCCGCCGGCGCAGCGCCGGCATGGCACCCAGCACTTCGGCATTCACCTCGGCGACCAGCTCCATCAGCGTGCCGTAGGCTGGAACCTCGTCCCGATACATGGCCGACATGGCCGCCGAGAAGGCGGAACGAAGGTCGTCGGATGAAACGAAAACAGCGTTTTGCACGGTGCGGTCTCGCTTTCCAAAAAGTGGAGATCATTCCTGAAAATAGTGATACCGGATTTCTCAGGACTAAGATCACGATGATTTCGACTAAGTTGATGCGAGGTACGCATGATCTTGAGCAGAAAGCTGATACCCGACCTTATCGCGATACAGGCGTTCGAATGCGCGGCAAGACATGCAAGCTTCACGCGCGCCGGCCGGGAGCTCAACCTGACCCAGAGTGCGGTCAGCCGTCAGGTCAAGGAGTTGGAGAACCATCTCGGCACGCTGCTATTCGAGCGCATCCGCCAGCGCGTGGTGCTTTCAGAAGATGGCAGGCGCTTTCTGCCGGAAGCAAGAAGACTTCTGCAGCAATCCGAAGAGACAATGCTGCGGGCGATGTCGTCAGCCGATGCAAAATCGAGCCTGAGCATAGCCACCCTGCCAACATTCGGCAGTCGCTGGCTCAGTCCTCGGTTGCCTGATTTCTTGCGCCAGCACCCCGGCGTGATCCTCAATGTCGGCTCGCGGTCGGCGCCATTCGACTTCGAGGACGAGAGCTTCGAAATGGCGATCCACTACGGGCAGCCGGTCTGGGCGCGAGCGACCTGCACCTATCTCTGCAGTGAATCGATCCTGCCGGTGGCCGGTGGCGCGCTCCTGGAGTCCGGGGCCAGGTTGACGCCGGCCGATCTGCTCCACCAACCGCTGCTTCATCTGGCGACGCGTCCGCGGCTTTGGTCGCAATGGCTGGAATGGTCCGGACTGTCCGGCGAGTCCGTTTACAGGGGGCACCGCTTCGACCAGTTTTCAATGATCATCGAAGCCGCGGTCGCGGGGATGGGCTATGCACTACTTCCTCGCTACCTGATCGAGCAGGAGCTGCAATCCGGCGAGTTGCAGGTCGTTCTCGACCTGCCCATGGAAACGGAGAACAGTTACTACGTCGTGCTGCCGGAAGCGAAGACGCCCTCGGCGACGAGCCAGCATTTTGTCGCGTGGCTGATGAGCCAGATCGTGACAAGCAGCTGAAGCCTGGCAGGGCGCAAAATTGCGTGGCTTCTTCGCGAGCCCTGCTCCTGCGCCATCGCCGCGGCGATCATGAGTGCAGTCCTCTTTGTGCCCGCTACAGCAATGCCATCGGCAGGGACGCCTCTTTCCGACCGGCCTCACCGTTCAAACAGGAAACTGCGGTCGCCAGGAACCGGACGCCGGACGGACGGGTCGGCTCTCCCGCCGTTGCTATCGACGTCTGCAGTTTGACGCCGAGGCCCTCAACTGGACGGAAAACCAATTTGGCATGGGTGCTGCCGGCGAGCGATTATGCGATTGGCGACGCCGTGATCGGGCAGCTCATCACGGCCTATGAGAAGGCGCTGGCGGTGCATCCCGATCAGGATCGGAGACACCGCATCGAACACTGCGGCTTTCCCACACCCGAACAGCATGAGCGGATGAAACGGGCCGGGCTCTATCCATGCCCACAGCAGGTGTTCATCCATGACTTCGGCGACGCCTACATATCCGTTCTTGGCGGCGAACGGGCACTTTCAAGCTATCCGCTTAAGACCTGGAAGGATCTCGGGTTCAAACCGGCCACCGGCAGCGATTCACCGGTTTGTCATCCCAATCCCTATCCGAACATCTATTCCATGCTGACACGCAAAACCGGCAAAGGAACGGTGATGGATGCGCGCGAGCGCGTCAGCACTGAAGAGGAGCTTCAGGTCTATACTGAATATGGCGCGTTTTCGCAGAAGCTTGAGAAGGTCAAGGGCAGGCTCATACCGGGTCAGGTTGACGACATCGCTGTTTCGAGCGCTCGGAAGGAAGATGTTCATTCGACCGTGGACAAGTTGGCGATGACCTGGAGCCGCTTGAGCAGTCGAAGGATGGCAGCGTCCGATAGACCGCGCAGATCGCTGTCGATATCGCGAGAGCGATCAACGAGCGTGAGGAAAAGCGCGATCAGATGAGGCGGCGGGCGAAGTTGCGGATCGTACGGTGAGAAAGGACCCCCGGAACGAATAAGGGAGGCGCCTTTGGTCGCATTCAGGCAGTTCGCGCGACCTGTGGGCAAACCCACGTTTTTACCAACAAAATCAATGGTTATGGTGGGCCCGGAGGGTCAGCGTTTTTTACAGAAAATCAATACGTTAGCGGATGGTTCGCCAGGCCGTTTCCTTCGTATTCTCTCGTATGGTCTGGCGAACCTAAGGATGATGACCGCGAGTAATTCAGGCTCGAGATATCGCCGATGTAGCCGCAGGTCGCCAGGAACTCCCTAGTAGTGAATGACCGAAATTGGGCCGAGAGTAGACCGGCAGCTTCGGGCTGGGAAAATGCAACAGCTGACATTCAGGTTTGGTGTGGCATCGTCGTGGTCTGACCAGAAGCCACCTCTCAGTAACCCCTTTCGCTGCCCGATAGCCGACGTTCGCGACAACCAGCGCTCGTAATCCCAAATGCATAGACCAGTTGCTATTCCTAGCCACAGGCGTGCAGCATAACGGATGAAAAACAGATCCTGTCTTGCTTCAGGACGCCCGCTCGGTTCCCGGCGCGGCATTAATCATCTCATGGCGCACTGAGGTGTAGTCCTCCAGCGCATAAATCGACATGTCCTTGCCGTATCCGGATTGCTTAACACCGCCGTGGGGCATTTCTGTCGCGAGCATGAAGTGAGCGTTGATCCAGGTACAGCCATACTGAAGCCGTGACTCGGCACTCATCGCTTTGGAGATGTCCCTCGTCCAAACCGAGGACGCCAGTCCGTAGTGACTGTCGTTGGCCCAATCCACGGCCTGTTCGTCGTCCGTGAAACGGGTAACTGAAACGACTGGCCCAAAGACCTCGCGCCGTACAATCTCGTCTTCCTGGGTCGCACCGGCAATGACGGTAGGCTGGTAGAAAAAACCCTCTTTCCCACCGCGGGCACCACCGGTGGTGATCTCGATGTGCTTTTGCTCGCCCGCACGCTCAACGAAACTTGCGACTCGGTCCCGTTGGCGCTCCGTTGCTGGTGTCGTCGGCCTGATTGTAACGGATGGTAGAAACCGCCGCAGTTAAATCTGTGACGAAGTTTTCATACGCCCCGTCCTGCACATAGATGCGACGCGGGGCCGTGCAGTCCTGTCCCGCGTTATAAAAGCCAAAAGTACGTATGCTTTGCACCACGGCCTCGAGATCTGCATCGTTGTAAACGATGACCGGCGCCTTCCCTCCAAGTTCCAGATGTGTCCGCTTGATCGTCGCGGCGGCTCGCAAAAGAGATTGGCAACTGTCTTCCCAGGTGCCTGGAACAAGTGGGGCAAGTCGGACGAAATGTAAGCCGCGCCATAGGATACCCAATCTGCCGCATCGCTCGTTCGGAACTGCACGCGATCAAACAGGCCCATGCTGACCTGAATGGCATGGTGGGCGTGACGCTCAATCGGGCCAACTGCCTGCCCGATCCAAATACTTCCGCCAGACCAGAAGATGATCCTTCCAATGCCCGAGATCTGCATGCGCCTACTATGCCACAAATCTCGAAGAGGCCGGAAATTTTGAAGTTGCTCCCGGTCGATATGGCACCAGAGGACGGTCGAGGATGTTCTGTGAAATTGCTGGACCCACCGCTCCGGTTGGCATGCCAGAGAATGATGGCAGCCGTGGCTAGATCGACGTTGCGGCCTGCAGGCGCGATTGGGAATCTACTCGGTAGTCGCCTACGACGAACTGCCGAGTTAAGCGATCGGAACGAAAATGATCCGTTGGCGTTCTATGCATCGTTGCTAATAACTATTCGCCAAAGGGAGGGTCGGCGTTGCAGTTAAGCGGGGGCAGCGAGAAGCTCACAGAGAGGTTGGACGAACTCAGCGCACTTTACGTGCTGACGGATCGACTATACCGGGCAAAGTCGAGCCACGAAGCTTTTGAAGCCGGCCTCGATGCCATTCGTGACGGTCTAGGCTGCCGTCGCGCTTCCATGTTGCTCTTCGATGAAGCAGGCGTGATGCGCTTCGCAGCCTGGCGCGGCTTATCCGAGAGCTACAGAAAGGCGCTGGAAGGGCACTCGCCCTGGGTTGTCGGCGAACGCAACCCCGAGGCTATTTTTGTTTCACACATTGCTGAAACGCATGAACCTGAGGCCGTCAAAGAGACGATTGCCAGCGAAGGCATCGTAGGCTTGGCGTTCATTCCCTTGACGGTCCAGGGTGAAGTGGTGGGGAAATTCATGACTTACTATGAACAAAGGCATGCTTTTGCGAGCCACGAGATCGATCTCGCTACGACAATTGCCAGACAAATTGGTTTTTATCTCGAGCGGACGCGAGCAGAACAGGCCCGAAGAGTTGCCGAAGATGAGTTGCGAGGATCAGAGCAACAGTTTCGTCTTATGTCGGAACACGCTCCGGTCATGATCTGGACCTGTGACGCCTTGGGCAAATGCACAAATCTGAACATCATGCTTCGGGAGTTCTGGGGCGTCGAGACCGAGGATGTCCCGACGTTCAATTGGCACCCAACCATTCATCCTGATGATGCCGCCGATATTGGTGCCCGAATGATGCAAGCATTGGCTACACAATCAGCCGTATCAGTTCAGGGTCGCTACAGAAATTGCAAGGGGGAGTACCGGGTTCTCCTCACAACTGCTCGTCCTCACTTCTCCCCAAGTGGGATATTTCGCGGGTTGATCGGGGTAAATGTCGACGTCACGGAACGTGACCGGGCAGAGATCGCGATGCGCCACAGTGAGGAGCGGTTTCGATCGGCTGTAGAGGCGGCTCCAAGTGGCATGGTGATGACAGACGAGGACGGGCGCATTGTCCTCGTCAATCTTCATGCAGAAGCTCTATTCGGCTATGGGCGGGAGGAGATGGTCGGGCAAGGTATCGAGATGCTGGTCCCCGATCGCTATCGTAGCTCGCACCCGGTTTTTCGCCGCGGGTATGGGAGTTTCCCGCAGGCGCGCCCAATGGGTGCTGGCAGGGATCTCTATGCCCGACGGAAAGATGGAAAAGAGGTGCCGGTTGAGATTGGGCTCAGCCCAATTCAGACGAGCGAAGGAATGATGGCGCTCGCCTCTGTGGTGGATATCAGCGAGCGACGACGGTCGGAGGCACAAAGAGAACTGCTGATGGCCGAGCTCAACCATCGTGTGAAGAACACTCTGGCGGTAGTTCAGGGCATTGCTCATCAGACATTCAGAGGAACGGAGGCCACTGATGCTCATGCCGCGTTCGAAGGCCGCCTCATGGCCCTTTCGGCGGCACACAACATCCTGACGCAGACCAGTTGGGAACATGCATCATTGAACCAACTTGTTTGCGACAGCCTTCAAATTCGCGGCGCGTTTTCCAACCGGGTTTCGACAACTGGACCTGCAATTCGATTGCAGCCCAACCAAGCTCTTTCCCTAGCGCTTGCCTTCCATGAATTGCTGACCAACGCAGTGAAGTACGGCGCCCTTTCAAACGAGGCCGGAAAGATTTCCGTGGAGTGGTTTCGTACCGAAAAACCCAAGCCGAGGCTCAAGCTGGTTTGGAGCGAACTCGGTGGCCCCATAGTTTCAACTCCGGCCCGGCGAGGCTTTGGCTCTCGCCTCCTTGAGCGCGGCTTGGCCGCAGATCTCGAGGCTGAGGTCGCGATGGATTTCCAACCTCAGGGCCTCGTCTGCGTTATCGATGCCCCCTTGGCAGAGGGGGGGCTTCCCCAATGACAGCACTGTCAGGCCGACGCGTTCTGATAGTAGAAGACGAATCCCTCATTGCCATGCTGGCCGAGGATTTTTTGATTGAGCTTGGGGTCACTGTTATCGGGCCCGCCACTACCATCGACGGCGCGATTGCGATGATCGAAACCCACGAAATCGACGCGGCTGTCTTGGATTTGAACATTCGTGGGGAGCGGAGCGACCGCGTTGCCGACGCACTACGGTTGCGAGGCATTCCGATTGTGTGCGCCACCGGATACGGAAATGGTGCGGCAGACTTCGCGAGAGGATCGACGATTATCGCCAAACCTTATTCCAAGGAGAAGTTAGACCATTCGTTGCGGCTCGCTCTCTCAGATGAGCCAGGCGGGACAGAACCCCTCAGCATGTAACTTGAGGATTTGCTATCCGGTCGAACCCGGAGCTGCTCGTGTGCGATGCAACGGTAGGCTATGGCCGACATGAGTCGAGATCTTAATCTGGCGCTAGGCACTCGTAAGGTCTGCTTTTGGACAACGCCGAAATGGGACTTAACGTCCTACATAAGGCGCTTTCCTGACGGGCAGCTATGGGGCCGACTTCAGACGGACGGCTTTTGGCTAGGTCGCTTAGAAAGCCGCCATCCAGACCGCGCCCTTCTCAAATATCCGATCTCATCCGACTCAATGACCGCAAAAGTTTCACAAGGGTTTTTGGAACCATGCGCTGCTACCGAGGCCTTGCCGCCCTGATGCACGCTTCCCTTGCAATTACGACAGCGGCACAGCGGATGCCAGGCACCGCCAACAGAAGCGCAGCTACCACAATCGCGCATAGGCGGGGATAGTGGTCATGGCAATGCCATCGCGGGCATATTAGGGCCAGCCGCGCTCAGAGTAGCCCGCACTGATGCGGCTGACCTGTTCCGCACTCATCCGCCAGTATGGCCGAGAAGACCTCGTGCCTGATCTGGTTCAGGCCATCATTGGGCGCCAGTACGGAAACAATGGGTGCGTTCGGGAACTCGCCGTCACCGGGGAACTTGCGATCATAGCAACTTGCCTTGACGGGTACACTAGGCTGGAGTTCAAGCGGCCCGTCGTAGGTGGCCGGAATGGATCCAGTGCCGACGGAAATTGTTCTCGACACCCAAGGTCGGATTTGCTCCCGACGAAGTGCCAGACGTCGAAAACCATCCAACCGCGCCTGCATCGATATGATCTTTCAGGCCATCGACAGGGTTGCATGAGGCGTTCGTTTAACCTCTCGTAACGTCGGCTCAATAGAAATTGGGAGCGCCGCCAACATGCTTGTAGACTTCCGCGACATTACCAGAGGTCACGGCTACCCCCGGCAGCACAATCCACGGCGGCACAGCATTGCCGCTGAGCCCGACAATCGCGGCCATGGCCGCGATCTCGCCCTGTTCGAAAGGGCGTTGCGCGGCAACTCCCTTGACGATCTTTCCTCCGAGAAGGGCCTCAGCGATCGCGCTACCGAGATCAACCGTGGTCATGACCGGGATCCGGGAGCGGCCAGAAAAAGCCGGTAGCGATGCAACTGCTGGCTCGTCCCAGACGACGAACATTCCGTCAAGATCGGGATTGGCATCGAGGTACGGGCCAACTGCGCTTCCGGCATTTGCCGGCACCTCGAATTTCAGCTGCGTCAGCGTGATGTCCGGGCGCTCGTGCCGCATCCACTTGCCGAAAGCGATCTCGCGCTGCGCCGTCGCGAAGAAGTCTTCATTGTAGGCGACCACGCAGACTGTGCCGTTACGCCGGATGTGTGGCGAAATCAGACTGGCGGCGATCTGGCCGAGGCCGAAATTGTCCGACGATATGACGCTTACATAGTCGGTCTCCTGAAGCAGGCCGGAGGGCGCGTTGTCGAGTAGGACGAGCTTGATCCCGGCAGCCGCCAGTTTGCGGAAAGCTGCGGCCACGGCCGTGCTTCCGACGGGGATGCTGATCACGGCATCGGGCTTCGATTGCACCAGCCGTTCGATCGCTGCGATCTGGGCGGCTGCGTCGTAGCCGCAATCGACGATGTCGACGACGATGGCGCCCGCCTGCTCCAAGCCTGCCTTGATGCCCGCGATCTGACGCTGGGCCCAGTCCGAAGCGGTCGTATGCAGCACGATCGCCACGCGGAAGGCTCTTTCCCTGGCGCGCTCCAGCATGTCGGCAGACAGGCGCAGCAATTCGGGAGATGCCGGCCGTTCGCCATGTGGCCCCAGGCCTGCCACCAGCGGACGCGCGATGGACGAAACCGGCAACACACATCCGGGTGGCATTGCCACATCAGTTCTCAGCATCCCGTTGCTCCTCCCGCCCGCCACCTCTGCGGGCAGCTGTATTGAATCAACCTACCGCAGGGGTTGGGGTTTGCAAGCGCCGCGGCTGATCGCGGCGACCGCGCGACAGCCAGTCGGGTGGGCTGCACGCTCAACTGCCTGTTGTCGCCGTCTTCTCGACAGCAGCCAGCAAGTTGGTGACTCCGGCGTGGGCTAGCGGCGTGCCCGATACGATCCATTCACCGAGGAACGCGGGGGCGAACAGTTCAGTCACGGCGACAGCTGCGGCGCCGACAAGTCCAGCCGACCGCCCCATGCGCGAATGGACAATACGGATATCGCGGCTGATGAGAGGCTGCGCGTGCCCGTATATTCCCTCGCGGATCGCAGCCAGGCAGATGTCTCCCGTCTGGGACAGTTCGCCGCCAAGAACGATCATCGACGGGTTGAGGATATTGGCCAGCGTCGCCAGGACGGTGCCGATCAGCCGTCCGGATTGCGCCAACAGATCGGCCGAGAACGGGTCGCCAAGGCGCGCCGCTGTGCCAATGTCGGCAGCCGTCACCGTCCCGGTAGCGGCGAGCGTTTCACCGAGAAGGCGACTTTGCCCCTGTTCTGCCGCTAGCAGGCCGGCCTGAGCAATGGCATCGCAGCCGGCGACGGTTTGCAGGCAGCCAACATTGCCGCAACCGCAAATGCGTTTGTGCGGCTCGCCGGCGTAAACATGCCCTATCTGTCCGGCTATGCCTTGCGCGCCACGATGCAGGCGGCCGTCGACGACGATGCCGGCGGTGATATCCGAGCCAAGGTCGACATAGAGCATGTCGCGCCCGGATTCCGCTGACAGGGCGCTTAGTTCCCCCATCGTCTCCATCTGCACGGCGCCCCGCACCCAGACTGGCGCTTGAAACCTCTGTATCAAACGCTCCAGAAGCTTCGCCTCGTCCCACGCAGGCATAGCGCCAAGCTTAGGGATCGCGAGGCTGTTCGAGTCCTTCTGCTCTACCGCGCCCGGCACTCCCAGACCAATCGCCCACAGCGGAGCACCATCCTTGCCGAGCGACCAGTTGAACAGCGCCTCGAGCCGATCGAACAGTGCCTGCGCTGGGGAAGCGGCGTCGAAATCCTCGTAGTGCTCAAGGATGAGCCGCCCGTCCAGATCGGCGAGACCAAGGCCGATGGTGTCGCCGTCGATGTTGGCGACCAGAATGCGCGCGGCCTCCGATCGGAACCGCACCAGACGCGGCGCGCGCCCGCCTATTGAGCGCCCGACACCGCCTTCGTCAACAAGGCCGAAGGCAGCAAGCGTCGACAGCCGGTCCGTGACCACGGCGCGGCCGAGCCGGGCCTCTCGTTCGAGGTCGAGACGCGTGCAAGGTTCACTGGAGCGCAGAATGTTAAGAAGCGAAACAAGACTCTGGCGTTCGGCTTCAAGGGCCCTCACGCGGTCGGCCGCCGCTGGAGAACCAGTCTCCCCGGATCGATCTGCATCCGCAACTGCGGTGCCTCCCAAACCAGTCCTTGCCACGGCCGATTGCTCCTTCTTGTCCACCATGGACGAGCGTTTTCGGAAGACGCAATGCCTATTTTGTCGCTGACACAGAAAACTTAATTGACTTTTGCATTTTATCAACTAAAGATACGTTTGCAAATACAAAAGCATTTGGGCCGTGTCGGGAGGAGACGCCATGACTGCTTGGAAGCTGGCCTATCACGCCAATTGCTGGGGTCCGCTTGGGGGCGACGCCGTTGGTGTGACCTCCATCAACCGTTTGGCCTACCGGACGTTCGGGGACATGGCAGAGGCCGCGCGCGATATTGCAGCAGCGGGCTATGATGGTATTGAGTTCTTCGACGGCAATGTCGTCGAAAACGAAGGCGACGATTACGCCGCCATGCGCAATATCCTCGCCGACACCGGCCTGTCGCTTGTCTCGATCTATGCCGGCGGCAACTTCATCTTCACGGACATCCTTGACGAAGAACTGGCGCGCGTCACCAAGGCGGCGGACGCAGCGCGGGCGCTCGGCGCCGAGCATTTGGTTGTTGGCGGCGGCGCGCGGCGCCACGACGGGACGCGCCAAAGCGACTACGATGCTTTGGCATCGGCGCTCGACAAGGTGATGGCAATCGCTGCGCAGCACGGCCTGAAAGCTCACTACCACCCCCACCTTTCCACCATCGTCGAGAACCCGGACGAGGTTCGGACGATCTTCGGCAAGACCGCGATCGGGTTCTGTCCGGATACCGCGCATCTGGCCGCTGCCGGAGGCGACGTGGCAGCTATGGTGCGCGAGCACGCGTCACGCATTTCCTACGTCCACCTCAAGGGATGGCAGCGCGACCCGTTCGCCTTCGTGCCGGTCGGCCGGGGCGATTGCGACAATGGCGCCGTGATCCGGGCCCTGAAGGACATCAGTTACACGGGTTGGATCTGCAACGAACTCGACGCCTGGGCCGATCCTGCCGCCGGAGCGCGGGAAAGCCACGCCTTTGTGCAAGCGGAACTGGCGAAAGTCTGAATTTGCCGACCGGCGTTGCCGCCGGGAGGCGTCTGTAACTGCAATAACGAAAACCAAACAATATCAGGGAGAAAACACCATGCGCATGAAAACCTTGCTTCGGTCGACGGCAATCTGTCTGACGCTCGGCCTGGGCCTCGCCTCGAACGCCGCCTATGCCATCGATCCTGCCCAGGCGCTGACTGAGATCGGCCAGCATGTGATGAGCCTCGGACCTAACGGCGAGAAGCCGGAAGCCGCCTCGAGCGTGAAGTTCACCGATGAGGAACTCGCCAAGATCAAGGACATGCACGCAAAGGCCGCCATTGTCATGCACTATGCCGGCAACGACTGGTCGCAGGCGCAAATCGAAGGCCTAAAGGCGCAGTTCGCTACCATGGGTATCGAAGTCGTCGCCGTTACCGACGCGGGCTTCAAGCCCGACAAGCAGGTGTCCGACCTCGAGACCGTAATGGCCCAGAAGCCCAATATCATCGTGTCGATTCCGACCGACCCGGTCGCGACCGCAGCGGCCTACAAAGCGGCGGCCGACGCAGGCGCCAAGCTCGTCTTCATGGACAACGTGCCGAAAGGCTTCGTAGCCGGCAAGGACTACGTCAGCTCCGTCTCGGCTGACAACTACGGCAACGGCGTCGCCACCGCGCACCTGCTGGCACAGGCTCTTGGCGGCAAGGGCGATGTCGGACTGATCTTCCATGCAGCCGATTTCTTCGTCACCAAACAGCGCTACGACGCCGTCAAGAAGACGCTGGCCGAGAACTATCCGGACATCCACGTCGTCGCCGAGCAAGGCATCGGCGGTCCCGACTTCTCAGGCGATGCCGAGAAGGCGGCAGGCGCCCTGCTCGTCGCCAATCCCAGCATCAAGGGTATCTGGGCAGTGTGGGATGTGCCCGCAGAAGGCGTCATCTCCGCCGCTCTCACCAATGGCCGGGACGACCTGGTAATTGTCAATTGCGACCTCGGCGAAAACGTCGCCATCAACATGGCGAGCGGCGGTCCGGTTAAGGGCCTGTCAGCGCAGCGGCCCTACGACCAGGGCGTGACCGAGGCAATGCTGGCCGGCTACGGTTTGCTTGGCAAGCAGGCGCCGGCCTATGTCGCGCTGCCGGCACTGCCGGTAACCAAGGCCAATCTCGCCGATGCCTGGCAGCAGGTCTACCACAAGCCGGTCACCGACAAGATCAAGCAAAGCATGCAGTAGGCTTCGCAGACAGGTCCTCCCGGTGGAGATGGGTTCGGCCGAGTTCGAGCAGAAGCGCAACGTTTCTGTCCGGCAGGCCGAACCATTCGTCCCACCCGACGCAACCTTTGTTTTGCCCTAGGTGTTGTCATGAACACTGCCAACGCAGCCGAAGCCGTCCGAATGCGAAATGTCAGCATGCGTTTCGGCGGTGTCCGGGCGCTTGACGACGTTCATCTCGACGTTAGCCCGGGCGAAGTGCACGCACTGCTCGGTGAGAACGGCGCCGGCAAGTCGACAATCCTGAAGATTCTGCGCGGCGTGCAACCGCCAAGCTCCGGCACGGTCGAGATCGGCGGCGTGCCGCTAGCCACCTTCACCGCCGAGGCAGCGCGCAATGCCGGTGTCGCTATGGCGTTCCAGGAAATGAGCCTGATTCCGACGCTGACGGTGGCGCAGAATGTCTTCCTCAACCGTGAGATCAGGACCAACTCCGGGCTCATCGACGACAGAACCGCGGCGGCCGAATCGCGAAAGCTTTTCGCGCGCATGGGCGTCGAGATCGACCCCAACGCCAAGGTCTCCGACATTCCGGCTGGACACCGACAGCTTACCGAGATCGTCAAGGCGACCTCGCAACCGTGCAAGGTGTTGGTGTTGGACGAGCCAACCACTGCGCTGTCGCAGAACGAAGTCGAGCGGCTGTTCGAATATGTGCGCCAGCTTCGCGGCCAGGGCGTCGCCATCGTTTATGTCTCGCACCGCATGGACGAGATCTTCCGCATAGCCGACCGCGCTACCATCTTGCGCGACGGCAAGCACATCATCACCGCGCCGATGTCGGAATTCACGCTGGAATCGATGATCGCCCATATCATCGGCCGACGCTCTCGCGGCTTCTCCGACGTGGTGCGTGAGACGGCGACTATCGGCGAAGTGCTGCTCGAAACACGCGGCCTTTCGGGCTCCGGCAAGCCGATCGGTATCGATCTGACGCTTCGCCGCGGTGAAGTGGTCGGCGTCGCTGGCCTGCTGGGCAGTGGCCGCTCGTCGCTGGCGCGCGTGCTGGCCGGGGTCCAGCCGATGACTAGTGGCGAGATCCGGATCAAAGGCAAGGCGGTTTCGATCGCCAAGCCGCGAGATGCCATCGACGCCGGCATTGCGCTGGTGCCGGAAGACCGCGCCCGTCAGGGGTTCGTCGCCTTCCATTCGGTGGAAAGCAACATCGACCTACCCAACCTTGATCGCCTTTCGACGAAGACATGGGTCGATCGCGCCAAGTCGGCGGCACTGGCGGAAAGCTCGATCCAGCGCCTGCGCATCAAAACCGACTCGCGCAAAGCGACCATCAGGACGCTGTCGGGCGGCAATGCGCAGAAGGTCGTCATCGCCAAATGGCTGGCGACCGAACCGGAGGTGCTGATCCTCGACGAACCAACCGCCGGCATCGACATCGGTTCGAAATCGGAGATCGTGACGCTGATCCGCAACCTCGCCAAATCCGGCAAGGCAATCCTGGTGCTGTCGTCGGAGTTGCAGGAACTGCTCGCCGCTTGCGATCGAATCCTGGTGATGTCGGAAGGCCGCATCGTGCGCGACATCGCCCGTCACGATCTCGACGACGCCGCCAAGGTAGACTCGATCGACAGTCTTCAGCACGCCGAACAGAAACTCAACAAATTCATGCAGGAAGCCCGCGGAGGAATTATCCAATGACCGACACGGCCGCATCAGCGAGCAAATTCTCGGCACTGGCCAACTGGCGTGAATACATCATCTATATCGGCTTCGTGGTTATCTTCCTCGTCTTTGCCGCTACGCTGGGCGACAGGGGCTTTCTCGACCCCAACAACCTGTTGAACATTATCCGTCAGACCGCGATCATCGCCGTGGTCTCGGTGACGATGACCTTTGTGCTCAGCACCGGCGAGATCGACCTGTCGGTCGGGGCAGTCGCAGGCCTCGCTTCCGTCGCCACTGCAATAGGCATCGACCAGTTCGGCATCCCCGGCGGCATCCTTTACGGCCTGGGCACCGGCGTCGTCGTCGGCGCCGTCAATGGCTGGCTGACCACCGGCATCGGAATTCCCTCGTTCCTCACCACGCTGGCCATGATGGGCATCGCACGCGGCGTCGCCATGTGGATCAGCGGCACGGCGGCGATCCCCATACTGAGCAAGCCCTACGCGGCGATCTTCGGCGCCGGTAACCTCGGCCCGATACCAAGCCTGTTGATTTGGGTGGCAATCATCGGCATCGCCGGCCACATCGTGCTTCGACGCACCACGTTCGGGCGGCGCGTGCTGGCCACCGGCGGCAACGAGACATCGGCACGCTACTCCGGGGTCAACACCGCCTCTATCAAGTTCCGCGTGTTGATGCTGTCGTCCGTGGCGGCCGCCTTTGCCGGCATGCTCTATGCGGGCCGTCTCCATTCCGGCCGCTTCCAGTTCGGCGAAGGCGACGAGCTTTCGGTGATCGCCGCGGCCGTGCTTGGCGGCACCAGCCTGTTCGGCGGTGCCGGCACGGTGGTCGGCTCTATCATGGGCGCGCTGATGATCGGCCTGATCAACAACGGCCTCGTGCTGATGGGACTGGAATTCAGCCAGCAGCTGATCGCCCGCGGCGCCATCATCATCATCGCAGTCGCCATCAGCCAAACGCGCAAGCGTTAGGCGGAGTGCGGAAGAACGCAGGCGGGCTTTGCCAGGCAGCAAGCTTGTGGCGCGCTGGCCGGACGTGTCGGCCCGAAAAGATAATTGCAGCAAGGGACATGCTATGTCTGACACCTTCTTCAATCCGCATCAGCGCGCCACGGTGGAGGCCGCTATGGCCCGCATAATTCCAACCGACGACACGCCGGGCGCACGCGAAGCCGGCTGCGTGGACTTCGTTGACCGCTATCTCTCCGGTATCGGCTACATCTTCGCCAAGCCCGACGGCTCAGGCTTCGAAGTTCTCGAAGGCGCATCGGCCAAGGCGTGGATGCAGCGCATCGAAATCATGCGCGAACGCTATGTCGCCGGACTGCTCGACCTCGATGCCCGTGCCCACGAGAGATTCTCGGCCGACTTCGTCGCGCTGGCGGCACAGCAGCAGGACGATATCCTCCACGAACTGGAGCAGGCCGGCACGGGTGCGCCGACGACGCTCGCCGTCAACGACGCGCTCGCTGGCCCGGTTTCGCCCCAACCCGCGCTGCAGCAGACCTCGACAGAGGTCGACCTCGATTTCCTGCCGCTGCTGGTCACCCACACGCGCCAGGGTTTTTATGCCGACCCCATCTATGGCGGCAACAGGAACCGGATCGGCTGGGAGGTAATCGGCTTTCCTGGCCCCGCCTCGCTGAAAGATGTCCACACGGGCCGCTACACCACGCTGCAGTATTTCGCCGAAGGCGAAGCCGATAAGGTCAGGGAGTTCCACGATGGCCTATAAGACTAAACCCGCGAGAACCGACGTCGTGATCATTGGCGCCGGCGCGTCCGGCGCCGCCGCAGCAAAGGTGCTTTGCGAAGCCGGTATCAAGGTCGTGGCCCTCGAAAAGGGGCCGTGGCGGAAGAAGGAAAGCTTTGGCGGTGACGAACTCGCCAACATCAATCGCTACAATCTTTGGCCGGACCCGATCCTCAATCCGCGCACGTGGCGCGAGACCGCCTCAGACGACGCGCGTTCCGAAATGTTCTGCCCGGTGCCGCAGATGGTTGGCGGCGGCACCGTCCACTGGCAGGGTTGGTTGCCGCGCTTCACCGAGAACGATTTCCGCCTGCGCACCGTGGCCGGCGACCTGCCGGGCACCAGCCTTGCCGACTGGCCGATCACCTACCGCGAGCTCGAGCCTTACTATCTCAAAGTTGAATGGGCATTTGGCGTGTCCGGCCAGCCCGGCGCCAACAAATTCGAGTCGCACCGCTCGGGCGGCTATCCGTGTCCGCCAATGCCGATGTCGCGCTATGCACAGAAGTTCATCAAGGGCTGCAACGCGCTTGGCTGGAACGCCTTCCCGACGCCGCAGGCCGCCTTGTCGCGCCCTTTCAACGGTCGCAAGGCGACGGTGGTTAGCGCTTTTGCACAGCAGCACGGAGACCCGACCGGAACGCGCTCGTCGGCGCTCAACGTCTTCATTCCGGACGCCGTTGCAACCGGCAATTTCGAGCTGCGGCCGGACTGCGTGGTTCGCGAACTCACTCTGGACAGCCAAGGCAACATCAAGGCAGCGATCTACCAGGACGCCGATGGCGACACGATAGAGCAGGAGGCCGATCTCTTCATCCTTGCCTGCGGCGCAATGGAAACCGCACGCCTGATGCTGCTGTCGAAGTCCGGACGCTTCCCGACCGGCGTTGCCAATGGCAGCGACATGGTCGGGCGCAACGTTACCTTTCACGAATACTCGGCTGCGGTCGGGACCTATGATGATCCGGTCTATGCCTGGGCCGGCGGCGGCTATGTCAGCGCTTCGACCTTTCAACATTACGAGCACGACGCATCGCGCGGCTTCGTCTCCGGCGGGCACATTGCGGTGGCGGGCGTCGGCATCCCGCTGCCGATCAACTGGCGCATGCCGGGCACGCCATCCTGGGGCGCTGAGGCCAAGAAGAACGACCGCGACCACTTCAGCCATTCGCTGGCGATTGCCATGGTGCTGCATGACATGCCCCAGCACGACAATCGCATAGACCTCGACGAAACGGTGGTCGACGCCTGGGGGCTGCCGGTCGCGCGCGTGACACTGAAGCCGCACCAGAACGATCTCGACCAAGGACGCTACCTGATCGATCGCGGTGCCGACATTCTGGAGGCCAGTGGCGCTTTGACCATCCGCAAGGTCTATGCCGACCGCGTCACCGGCAATTGCTCGCACCAGCACGGCACGGCACGTATGGGCGATGACGCGGCAACGTCGGTGCTCAACAGATGGTGCCGGGCGCACGAAGTCGAGAACCTCTACGCAGTGGACGGATCGCCTTTCCCGACAGGCACAGGCGCCAACCCCACGCTGACCATCATGGCCAATGCCTGGCGCGTCGCCGACAAGATCATCGCCGAACGGGGCGCGGCTGCGTGATGGCCTGCTGGAGGCCGCCAAAGTCTGCCCCCAGCCACGTCTCCGGTCGACCCCAGCAATGGAGAGCGCCATGAGCGGCAACCGTTTCGCTGGAAGGCGTGGCCGCATCCGTCTGGGGATGGTAGGCGGCGGCGAAGGAGCCTTCATCGGCGCGGTGCACCGCATCGCCGCCCGCCTCGACGACCGCTACGACCTGGTCGCGGGAGCGTTGTCCTCGGACGCGGGGCGCGCGGCACGATCCGCTGCGCTGCTCGGCCTCGACGCGACCCGCAGCTATGCCGATTTCACTGACATGGTGCGCAGCGAAACCGTCCGCCACGACGGCATCGAAGCGGTTTCCATTGTCACCCCGAACCACATGCACGCGCCGGCCATCCGCGCCTTTCTGGACGCCGGCATCCATGTCATTTGTGACAAGCCGCTGACGACGACGCTGGCCGAGGCACTGTCGCTACGGGAGGCCGCGCGGGTTTCTGGGCTGGTCGTGGCGCTGACCCATACCTATACCGGTTATCCGATGCTCCGGCAGGCCCGTGCCATGGTCCGCAACGGCGACCTGGGCGAGATCCGCATCGTCCAGGTCGAATACGCGCAGGACTGGCTGGCGACGAAACTCGAGGACGGCGGCAACAAGCAGGCCGAGTGGCGCTCGGATCCAGCACGCTCGGGCGCGGGCGGCTCAATTGGCGACGTTGGCACCCATGCTTTCAATCTTGCAGGTTTCGTTACCGGGCTCGAGCCTGACGCATTATGTGCCGAGCTTACCACCTTCGTGGCGGGACGGCGGCTTGACGACAACGCCCAGATAATGCTGCGCTATGAAAACGGCGCGCGTGGCAGTCTCTGGTGCAGCCAGGTCGCCATCGGCAACGAGAATGAGGTCAGTCTTCGCGTCTATGGCTCGAAGGGATCGTTGGAATGGACGCAGCGCGACGCGAACCAGCTGGTCTGGTCATCGCTCGACCAGAACCGGCAAATCATTACCCGCAACGGCGCCGGCGCAGATGAATCAAACAGACGTGCCTCGCGCGTTCCGGCTGGCCATCCTGAAGGTTACCTTGAAGCTTTCGCCACCTTGTATCGTGAAGTCGCCGAGGCGATCGTCGCCATGCGCCCGGGCAGGTCGCTTGCGCCCGAAACGCTGTTCCCAACCGTCGACGATGGCGTCAAGGGCCTGGCTTTCATCGACGCCGCTATTCGTTCGTCGATTGCAGGAGGCGTCTGGACAAGATTGTGATGAGTGCCCTGCGCATCACGGTCAATCAGCGCCATGCTGTAAGAACGAACTGGCCTCCACCGGCTTTCAATCTTCAGAAGCCCAGATCACTATGTCCGGTTCGGGATTGGGCAGATCGTCCTGACTATGACCGACTTGAGGCACATTGCGGTTTGGAGGCGTCGGGGCCGTAAGCGGACCGGCAGCGTTGGGACCGATCGTCAGGTAGGGGGCCTGCCAGTTTGTGGCTGCCAAGAAGCCGCGGCGCGTTCCAGCGAAAGGAACGGTAGTGCAATTGCTTGGGCCGCAACGTCGATCGCCATGCCGTCCTTGCCCCACTTCAGCACCAGCTCGGTGCCGGCCTACGCTGCACCGCGCCACAGATGGCCAAAGCCGATCATCTTGCGGTCGAGGGTGACCACGCGACGCTGATGGCATGCCGGACTTCCTTGCCATTGGACGTGCTTCGACTGGGGTACTGCGCTTCCGGGGCCCTGCCATCGATAGCCTGATACTAATCGATGCCGAGCCCAGCAAGCCGGCGACGGTCGCTGATGTTTCAAAATGCGCTGCGACGTCGCCTTGCCGACGAAACTGCCCTTTCGCGAAATGTGCCGCGAAGGAGCATGTTGTTATCTGAGGGACCAATCGCGAGGAGTCCTTGACCGGCGTTCGTGCCGGAGGACAGCGGGGCGCTCGCCTCGGATTAAGGGATATTACGATACGGGAAGTCCCCGAATTTCCTTTGTAAAGATTATTGCCGATCGTGATGCTTCTTTGAGGGTCGCAGGGCCAAGCAAAAAGGGACTCGCGTAATGCTTGAGCACCAAAATTCGGAATACACTGGACAGTCACTCGCTTGGCGGGACCAGCAGCAGAGCGACGCTGGCGAGCCGGAGGCGCTTCCTTCCATCGCCCGCGTACGGAGATTTGGGCGCGAGCAGGAAATCTACAGTCAGGAAGATAGGAGCGACACCTGGTACCGCATCGTGTCTGGAGCGGCCCGAAAATATATCATACACGCCAACGGGCGCAGGCAAATCGTCGAGATCCACCTGCCGGGCGACTTCTTCGGTTTCACCCCCCACAACCGTCATCGGTTCGGGGTCCAGTCCGTAATCGACGGAACATCAATAGAGTGCTATCCGCGCCAGCGTCTCGAGGCGCTTGCCGATGCGAATCCCGCTCTAGCGCGTGAGCTTCGGATGCGCAGCTTCGAAGCAATCGAGAGGCTCCAGGAGCAGATGCTGATCGTCGGCACGATGACCGCCAAGGAAAAGGTGCGCGCCTTTCTCATCTATTTCTGCGAACGGATTTCCAAGGCCCAGAACGAAGGGGTTGCGCTTCCGATCTCGCGCTACGACATGGCGGATCTGCTTGGAATCTCCGTCGAAACGGTGTGTCGTGTTTTTACGGAGCTACAGCAGCGTGGTGCCATTTCCTTGCAAGGCCCGAGGCGGGTGAGACTGACCCGGCGCGTCGATCGGTGATCAGTTGTTCTGCTGCCGATAAAACGGTATGTTAACGCTATTCTTCGCCTCGGAACCGGGCCAGCACCAGAAGGGTCACTGCCTGCGGCCAGACTACGCACGCGCAGCCGGCGCATCATGTGAGCGGTGGACTTCGACCATACGCACGCTGATACGAGGTCTTAGGCGATCCGTTTTGGGATGGCGGTGGCAAGCGGCTGTTCGAACGTCGCGCTCGCGCGGGCTCAGCGCTGCGATCTGCGCCGAAGCCTTTCCCATCTCGCTATTTGCCAATCTTTGCATCGGCCGCTCCGCGTAGCCGCGAACAGAGCAACCCCGGTGGACCGGCGACCGTCCATCCGAAGGTTTTCCGCTTATCGCCGAAGTCCCAGGAGTCCCTCGATAGATTTGGGACAATTTTCCATAAGCAAAATGACGACCGTCAAAGCGCGCCGCGCGCTGCTGCCGTAATCTCGTTCGCTAGTTTTACTCGGCAGTCCGCCGATTGATTGGGAGACGCCGCCATGGATCCAAACGACAATGTCATCGCACAACACAAGGTCCGGGAGGTGGCAGCGGTCTTCCAGAGCCAGGAAACACTGGAAAACGCAATCGAGGCATTGCTCCAAGCCGGGTTCGACCGCGGTGATATCGACGTCATGGGCGATATCGAAACCGTTCGGAAGCGACTGGGCTCAGTTTATGTGCCGTCTGACGAAATCGCCGACGTTCCAGGAACGCCGCGGCGCGCCTATATCGCCCGCGACGATATCACGACCGCGACCGCCGGCGTCGCCGGCATTCTGTTCTATCTGGGCGCTGCAAGCGCCGCTATGAGCGTGATCGCCTCGGGGGGCAGCCTGGCGCTCGTCGCCGCTGCAGCAGTCGCAGCCGGGACCGTCGGCGCGGGATTCGGCGCGACGGCCATACACCTGCTTGGAAGGAAGCAGGCCGAAGACTTGGAACTGCAGCTTATGTCAGGCGGCATCGTCCTGTGGGTGCGCGTGCGCAACCCCGAAAGAGAGACCGAAGCACAGGACATACTGGCAAAGTTCGGTGGCGAGGGAATCCGCGTGCACGAAATTGAAATCGACAAGCGGCTGGACGACCTGCCGCTCTCGAAATTCAAACCCGACCCGTGGCTCGCCGGCGAACCGTTGGCGCACACCGAGCAAAACCGCATCCGAAACTGACGATCGTCAAGGCCGACATCCGTCACGACTGGCACTGCGGCGCTGACGACATCGCAGCCGCGCAACTTGCTATCGATCGCCACATCGAAGAGCGCGCTGTCTCGCAGACGATTGCGAGCGCGGGCATGCTGAAGCGCACCACCTTCCAGGCGGGCATGAGGTCGAGCGCGCGCCCAAGCCACGGCAAGGTGGCAGCGCTGGCCAAGGTTGCCACAATGTCAAGCAGGCCGAATCCTCCTCCTAACAGATGGAAGGAACTACGAAGTTCGTTTCCCGACAGACCGATAAAAACGTCTGCCCGAAAGACGAGAACAGCGTCAGCAGAAACCGGCAGCGATCCAGCGGGCGTTCTCACATGACCAGGCCACCTTCCTGCTCGAAAATAGGGCGGTGAGCTGCTGCCAGCTGGATTGAACTTCTGCTCGCTTCCTGACGGTCACGTGTTCGTGATGGCGTAACTATATGGCCACAATCTCCGAATTCAAAAAAGGGCGATTGTGCCCAAAACGGGAGTAAGTGAATGAACTCGATCAAGCTCGTTGCCATTATCGGCCTCATCGGTCTTTCCACCTCGCAAGCTCTTGCCGAAGACACGATGGGCAAAATGTCGATGATGAAGGGCGGAGAAGTGACGGCAATCATGCCCGATGGCCACATGGGAACAATGATGCCGGATGCGAAGATGAGCGCCGAAATGATGAAGATGGCCAAGCCAATCAAGCATTGCATGATGATGATGACCGACGCCAAGGGCAAAGCCTACATGATCGATACGTCCACCAAGAAGGCTCAAGCCGAATGTGAAAAAATGGCGATGTAACGAGGTGTTACGCAAAACCCGCCGGTGCATGCCGGCGGGTTTTCATCACCAAGGTCCGACCACTTCAAAAGGCATCCCTGGCCAGCGTCTTTTGAAGCATGGATCGCAATCATGGCTGGGTTTTCTCCGTTTGCCCTCGCGCACGGGTCCCACAGTAACGGACACACGCAACCGCTCATGCAGAGGCTCAAGACCAAGGGCCAATGCCGGCCCGGGCGCCGAATGGCCTCTACTTGCCTGTTCTTGGCAGGGCGTTGCATTTTTTCAAGGACGACGAGCGGTCCGACCTTGGCAGCTAAACTTTGGCCCCCTGCTGTTGAAACCATTCAGAATTTGTTTCCGCCACTTTTGCGTAATTCCCATCAAGGTGATGGCCGGAGGTTTTGACCACCTCCGCGCCTGTTGCGGAAAGCGCATTGCAAAAATGAATCAGGCTCCTGTTTGCCATAGAAACATTGCGCCGCCCTTGGCGGCACATGGCTCAACGCGGCGGGCTCTACGCATTGCTCAATAGCGATCTGATCCTATGAACAACGTGCTGCTCATCGTAAGGCTTGGCCACAAATGGACGCCGCGCGTCGACAATAGCTTCTGTTTCAACGGCGATGGCATAAGCCGACGTAAGGATCAAAGGAATGCCGGGCTTATTGACCCGCAGCCAATGCGACAGTCCAAAACCATCCATGTCACCGGGCATCTGCACGTCGGAAAAAACGAGATCCACCTGGACCACGCCGCTCTGCACGATCTCGAGAGCCTCCACAGCGCTATTGGCCTCGACGACACGGAACCCCTGCACTCGAAGATAGTCGGCGATGTTCAACCGGATGACAGGCTCATCCTCCACGATCAAGATTGTCTCATTCGCGCCAGTTTGATCTTGCATAAGGCCCCTTCCCTCCGAACGCCCTGACAGCTTGCTGGCATGGGCAGTTGCGCAGACCGCAATTTTCGGACAGGCATGACCAATCAGAACAAGATGCTGAGCCGCTCGATTACCGAACGTAGGCCTGATATACATCACGAGATGACATAAAAGTGAAGGGCTTAAGAGAGTGTCGAAAACAGACGCAGTTGGTGCTGCGTCTCCGGTTTCCGGAGACGGTCCGGCCAAGGTTGCCTTGTCGCCTCGAAATGCCAAGGGTTCGCCGGGCATGAGAGAGCCAGATGTGGCAAGTCCGCTGGACGAAGACGCCTACAAGGGGTTGGCAGGGTTCCGATTTGCATTGCGTCGGTTTCTGGCCTTTAGCGAGGTGGCAGCATCAGCGGTCGGCATTACATCCCAACAATATCAGGCCTTGCTCGCGATCAAGGTCCATCCCGACCAAGCCATGATGATCAAGGATCTTGCTCATCAGCTTTTGCTCCAACCAAATGGGGCGGTGCAACTCGTGGACAGGCTTGTCGAAGCAGGTCTGGCCGAACGCCGACCGTCCCCTTCCGATCGTCGCAGCGTGCTTGTCGCCATGACTCTCCAAGGCGCTGTGCTGCTGGAAAGTCTTGCCGCCGATCACCTGCGCGAAATGCTCAAACACGAACCGCTTCTGGCGGAATCTCTGCGGCGGCTGAGAAACATGGGACGATCATGAGCTATCGAGGAAGCCGCCGCGAATGCGGATCCTGTGATCCGCACATACCAATCAACACACTCATACCGCAGCTTCCAATATCTCGGTCGTCGACGTCCGAACGTCAGCTCCGCGCTCCGCTCGCTTAAGAATTCCGCCCGACACAGTGCGACTAGTCATCATACAATGATCCAGTTTTTGTATGTTGACATTATTTGTTGTCAACCCTACCGGTAGCAACCCTGGGAGGACTATCGTGGCACTGACCAATGCGGATTTGCTGTTTCCCGCCGAGCCTCAGACCCGCTCGATTGCCCGCGATCTCTATGCCGGCGTCAAGGACCTGCCGATCGTCAGCCCGCACGGCCACACCGATCCTCGTTGGTATGCGCTGAACGAGCCGTTCCCCGATCCGGCGCAATTGCTCATCGTGCCCGATCACTACATTTTCCGCATGCTGTTCAGCCAAGGCATCCGCCTCGAGGACCTCGGTGTGGCGACGCTGGACGGCGCGCCGGTGGAGACCGACGGCCGAATGATCTGGCGGCGTTTCGCCGAGCACTATTACCTGTTTCGCGGCACGCCTACCCGGTTGTGGTTCGACCATGTGCTCGCCGATCTGTTCGGCATCGACGAACCGCTGAACGCCACCACCGCCGACCGTCACTACGACACGATCGCGACGCTGCTGCAGTGGGAGAATTTCCGGCCCCGCGCGCTCTTCGAACGTTTCAACATCGAGGTCATCGCGACGACGGAAGGCGCGCTCGACGATCTCAAATGGCACAAGATGATCCGCGACAGCGGCTGGGAAGGCCGTGTCATCACCGCCTATCGGCCGGACGCGGTTGTCGATCCCGATTTCGAAGGTTTTTCGGCCAATCTCGATCGGCTGGGCGAGATCACCGGCTGCAACACCGGCAGTTGGGCCGGCTATCTCGACGCGCATCGCCAGCGGCGCGCCTTCTTCAAGAGTTTTGGCGCGACCTCGTCCGACCATGGCCATCCGACGGCGGACACCGCCAATCTCTCGGATGCGGCGGCAGAAGAGCTGTTCAGCCGCATCCGTCGAGGCTCGGACGATGAACGCGAGCGCAAACTGTTTCGCGCCCAGATGCTGACCGAGATGGCCAAGATGAGCCGGGACGACGGGCTGGTGATGCAGATCCATCCTGGCTCCTGGCGCAATCATTCGCCTGCCATTTTCCAGAAGTTCGGCCGCGACAAGGGTTTCGATATCCCAACGCGAACCGACTATGTGACGGCGCTGAAGCCGTTGCTCGACTGCGTCGGCCTGGAACGGGATTTGACGATCATCCTCTTCACGCTGGACGAGACCAGCTATGCGCGCGAACTGGCGCCGCTGGCCGGCACTTACCCAGCACTGAAGCTCGGACCGGCCTGGTGGTTCCACGACAGCCCGGAAGGCATGCGCCGCTATCGCGAGATGACCACCGAGACGGCCGGCTTCTACAACACCGTTGGCTTCAGCGACGACACCCGCGCCTTTCCATCGATACCAGCGCGTCACGACGTGGCGCGGCGGGTCGATTGCGCCTTCCTGGCGCGTCTCGTCGCCGAGCATCGGCTGCGCGAGGACGAGGCGCACGAGCTGGCCAGGGAGCTTGCCTACACGCTTGCCAAGAAGGCGTACCGGCTCTGAGCCGGGCGCCTTGATTTTAAAGGGAGGAAGTCATGTTGCATTTTTCGAAATTGATGGCAGCCACGTTCGCGTTCGGTGCACTGATGATCGGCGTCGCCAACGCGCAAACCGTGCTTCGGTCTTCAGATACGCATCCGGACGGCTATCCGACGGTTGAAGCGGTCAAATACATGGGCGACTTGATAAAGCAGCGCACGAATGGGCGCTATTCGGTGGAGGTCTACCACTCGGCGCAGCTGGGCGAGGAAAAGGACACGATCGAGCAGACCCAATCCGGTGTCATTGACCTCGACCGTGTTTCAATGGGGCCATTCAACGGCATCGTCCCGGAGACGGCGGTGCCGTCGCTGCCTTACATCTTCCGCTCGGTCGAACACATGCGTCATGTGATGGATGGCCCGATCGGCGATCAGATCCTGAAGGCCTTCGAAGCGCATAACCTGGTCGGCCTCGCCTTCTACGATTCTGGTGCCCGTTCCTTCTACAACACCAAGAAGGACATCACCTCGATGGCCGACATGAAGGGTATGAAGTTCCGCGTCATCCAGTCCGACGTGTTCGTCGACATGGTCAATGCGCTCGGCGCCAACGCCACGCCGATGGCCTATGGCGAGGTCTATTCGGCTTTGCAGACAGGCGTCATCGACGGTGCCGAGAACAACTGGCCGAGCTTCGAGTCCGCCAAGCACTATGAGGTTGCCAAGCATTACACGATGGACGAGCACCAGATCGTTCCGGAAGTGCTGGTGATGTCAAAATCGAGCTGGGACAAGCTCACGCCGGAAGACCAGGCGATCGTGCGGCAAGCGGCCAAGGATAGCGTCGTCAAGATGCGCGAGTTGTGGGACGCGCAGGAGAAGAAGTCGCGCGACATCGTCGAAGCTGCCGGCGTAAAGGTCAGCGAGATCGACAAGCAGCCGCTGATCGATGCCATGAAGCCGGTCTACGACAAGTATCTGTCGACGCCTGAACTCAAGGACCTCGCCGCCAAAATCCAGGCAACCAAGTAATCCGCGACAGCGGTGGCGCGATCATCCACGCCACCGCCCTGGGGAAGACGCGCATGAAACCATTCTGGCTGGCAATAGAGCGACTGTTGTCACGGCTTGCAAGGCTTGCGTTGTGGGTCAGCGGCGCCGGGCTGACACTGATGACGATTATCATCTTCTGGCAGGTGTTTTCCCGCTACATCCTCAACCGCTCGCCGAGTTGGACCGAATCTTTCTCGGTGCTCTTGATGGGGTGGTTCATCTTCCTCGGCGCGGCGGTCGGCGTTCGCGAGCGCACCCATCTGGGCTTCGACGTCCTGCTCTATTTCCTGCCCCCAGCCGCCAAGGCTGTGCTGCGAAGCATTTCGGACGTCGTCGTGCTCGCCTTCGGCGCAGGGATGATCGTCTACGGAATCCAGCTCACGAGGCTGACCTGGAACACTGTGATGCCATCTCTCGCACTCCCGGGCGGCGTGAGTTTCCTGCCTGTTATTTTAGGAGGCGCGCTGGTCTGCCTGTTTTCGCTCGAGCGGTTAGCCGGGCGATTTGCCGGCCTGCCCGTGGACGCCGATCAGTACGCCACGGGCGAGGAGGATCTGTGATGGCGCTGACGGTTCTGTTCGGCACCTTCGTCTTCCTCCTCATCATCGGCACCCCGATCGCGTTTTGCCTCGGCGTTGCCAGCTTCGCGACGGTTCTGGTCCTAGGCCTGCCACCGCTGGTGGTGTTCCAGCGCCTCAATTCCGGCGTCAGCGTCTTTTCACTGATGGCCATTCCATTCTTCATCTTTGCCGGCGACCTGATGGTGCGCGGCGGCATTGCTGCCAGGCTGGTGGCGTTGGCCGGCTCGCTGGTCGGCCACCTGCGCGGCGGGCTGGGCCAGGTCAATATCGCCGCGTCGACCCTTTTCGGCGGTATTTCAGGATCGGCGGTAGCAGATGCCTCTGCGGTCGGAGGTCTGATGATCCCTCAGATGAAGGCACGCGGCTACGGGGTTGATTATGCAGTCAATATAACTTCGGTGGGCGCCATCATTGCGCTCCTGATCCCGCCTTCGCACAACATGATCATCTATTCGATTTCGGCCGGCGGACGGATTTCAATCGCCGACCTATTCACCGCAGGGATCATACCGGGCCTGCTGCTGGCACTATCGCTGATGATCACAGCCTATTGGGTTGCCAGCCGCCGCGGCTATCCGACGGAGCCCTTCGCCGGCTTTGGGCGGGCGCTGCAATTGCTTGTCGCCGCCATTCCCGGCCTCATCCTGATCGGCATCATTTTCGGCGGCGTCCGCTCAGGCATCTTCACCGCCACGGAAAGCTCCTGCATCGCCATTGTCTACGCCTTCCTGGTGACACTGTTGGTCTATCGTTCAATGGGCTGGAGTGATTTTGTCGCCGCCACAAACGCGGCCGTGCGCACCACAGCTATGGTGCTGATGATCATCGGCTGCGCGGCTGCTTTTGGCTGGCTGCTGGCCTATCTCAGGGTCCCCGCGGCCCTTGTCGCGTTCCTGCAGTCGGTCTCCGACAACAAGCTGGTTATCCTGCTGTTGATCAACATCGTCCTGCTCATTCTTGGCACGTTCATGGACATGTCGCCGTTGATCATCATCACCACGCCGATCTTCCTGCCCGTGGTCATGGCCTATGGCGTCGACCCCGTACACTTTGGTGTCATCCTGATCCTTAATCTCGGCATCGGCCTGTGCACGCCACCGGTCGGTGCGGTGCTGTTCGTCAGCTGCGCAATCGCCCGCATCCCGATCTGGACGGCGATGCGCTCTATATGGCCATTCTACGGAGCGGCCTTTGTCGTGTTGATGCTTGTCACCTACGTACCGGAAATCTCATTGTGGCTGCCGAGCCTCTTCCACTAGGAGTTTGCCACGTGTCCGCTGCCGCAACCGACCTCCGGGTCGAGAGAAAACCCAAGCTGTCGGAGACCGTGGTCGCGGCGATCCGCAAGCAATTGCAGGCGGGCGAGATCCGGCCCGGTCACAAACTGCCGACCGAAGGCCAGTTGACCGAGACTTTTGGTGTCAGCCGCACCGTCATCCGCGAGGCGCTGGCCAAGTTGGCCGCCGACGGTCTCGTCGAGCCGCGCCAGGGCGCCGGCGTCTTCGTCACCGAGCACATCTCGACGATGTTCGGGGCGCTGGCCGCCGACATGGGAGCCAAGGATTCGATCGCGCTCAACGTGCTCGAAGTGCGGCTTGCGATCGAGATCGAGTCGGCTGGGCTCGCCGCCACCCGCCGCAACGCCGCGCAGGAGGCCGCGATCCAGGAAGCCTTCTTCGAATTCGAACGGCTGCTGCTAGCCTCGGAGCCCACCGGTCCGGCCGATCTTGCCTTCCACCGCGCCATCGCCAGCGCCACCAACAACCCGTTCTATGTCGAAATGCTCGACGTACTCGGCCGGCGCGCCATTCCGTGCGACGTGACCTCGCCCTGGTCGACCGAGCTGGTGCAGTCCGACACGTACCAGCGCGGGCTGCAGCGTGAGCATCTGGTGATCCTGAATGCGATCACCTCAGGTGACGCCGAGGCCGCGCGCGAAGCGATGCGCGCGCATCTCTCGGCCAGCCAGCAGCGCTACCGCGAGCGTCTGCATGCAAGGCAGGTTTTCTATGCCAGTTCGGTCAAGGCCGCTGCCGGCGAGTGATCCAATTCAAGTCAGGACAGCCATGAGCCAGAACCATACCGACTACACATCGCGCTTTGCCATCGACCCGGCCGCCGCCGCGACGATGGGAACCGATGAATTGCGCCATAATTTCCACATCGAGGATCTTTTTCAGCCCGGCCGCATCAGCCTGACCTATACGCACTACGACCGTATGATCGTCGGCGGCGCCGTGCCGGTGGCGATGCCGCTGCCGCTGAAGGCGATCAAGCCGACCGGGACCACGGAATTTCTCGAGCGCCGCGAACTGATCGTCGTCAACATCGGCGGTCCCGGCAGTGTGAAGGCAGGTGGCCAATCCTTCGAGTTGCAGGCGCGCGACATGCTCTATCTCGGCATGGGCACGACGGACGTGTCGTTTGCCTCCGCAAATTCCAACGAGCCGGCGAAATTCTATCTGCTCAGCGCGCCGGCGCATCAGGCCCATCCCAACCGGCTGATCCGCATCGGTGACGCCAAGCGCCTCGACCTCGGCAGCAAGGACAGCTGCAACGAGCGCTCGATCTTCCAATTCATCCATGCCGAGGGCGTGAAGACGTGCCAGCTGGTCGTCGGCATGACGCAGCTGGCGCAAGGCTCGGTGTGGAACACGATGCCATGCCATGTGCATGACCGGCGCATGGAGGCCTATCTCTATTTCGACCTGGCCGAGACGGCGCGCGTCTTCCACTTCATGGGCGAGCCGGGCGAGACACGCCATATCGTCATGGGCAACGAGGAGGCAGTGCTGTCGCCGGGCTGGTCGATCCATTCGGGCGCAGGCACCTCGAACTACGCCTTCATCTGGGCGATGGCCGGCGACAATGTCGACTACACCGACGTCGACCCGGTGGCGATGGAACAGTTGCGGTGAGTGATTTCTCCGCCTTCAGCCTCGCCGGGAAGCGCATTCTGGTCACCGGCGCCAACACCGGCATCGGCCAGGGCATCGCGATTTCGATCGCCCGTGCCGGCGGTGCGGTGATCGGCGTCGGCCGTTCGTCGATGGACGATACGGCGAGCAAGGTCGCGGCCGTCGGTGGCCGGTTCGAGGCGGTGAGCGCCGATCTTGCCGACACGGCGGCCGCCGGTCCGATGCTGGACCGGGTCTGGGACGAAAGCGGGCCGCTCGACGGGCTGGTCAACAATGCCGGCATCATCCGGCGTGCCGATGCCGTCGATCTGACCGAGACCGACTGGGACGACGTCATGGACGTCAATCTGAAGACCGCCTTCCTGCTTTGCCAGAGCTTCGCCAGACGCACGCTTGCCGGTGGACGCCACGGCAAGATCGTCAACATCGCTTCGGTGCTGAGTTTCCAGGGCGGCATCCGCGTTGCGTCCTACACCGCTTCGAAGCATGGCGTGCTCGGCATCACAAGGCTGCTCGCCTGCGAATGGGCGGCAAAAGGCATCAACGTCAACGCCATCGCGCCCGGCTATATCGAGACCAACAACACGCAGGCGTTGCGCGCCGATCCCGACCGCAGTGCCGCCATCCTGGCGCGCATCCCGGCCGGCCGCTGGGGCGAGCCGGGCGACATCGGCGACGCCGCCGTCTTCCTGCTGGCGCGGGCTTCCGACTATATGCATGGCGCGGTGGTGCCGGTGGATGGCGGCTGGCTGGCGCGATGAGGAGACAACGATGACGAAGATTTTCGCGCATACCGGCGAGGACGCCTGGACGCCGACACCGGACGGCAATCGGCGGCGGGTTCTCCTGCACACCGATGAGCTGATGCTAGTCGAATTCGGCTTCGACAAGGGTGGCGTCGGCGCATTGCATTCGCACCCGCATGTCCAGGCAAGCTACGTCGCCGAAGGCCGCTTCGAGGTGACCATTGACGGCCGGACCGAAATCCTCGAGACCGGCGGCAGCTTCATCGTGCCGTCCGGCCTGGTTCACGGCGTCAAGGCGCTGGAAGCGGGGCGGCTGGTCGACAGCTTTACGCCACACCGCGCCGATTTTCTCGACTGATCGAAACAACGGCACCCTTTGCGGATTGGACGTGAAAGACTTCTGTGAAGGCGGCCAGCAAGATCGGCGAGCATTTTACGGGGTCGAGTTCTCGCACGCCCGTAACACGACAGCGTCATCGGCCGCAGCCCCGACAACCAAGCACGAACCCTTGTCGCAAATCGTCCACCCCTCGCCTGTCGCTCCGGATGCTGCGAGCATGATGCTTGTCAGTGCTTTTACGTCGGGCACATAGACCCACCAGCCCCTCACCAGCCTCGCCCCTTCTGGCGGCTCCATCCCGGCGCCAGAGCCCTGGATGCGGGCCTCTACGATTTGAAGTCCAGCCGATGTTATGCGCCAGTCTTCCTCCCACCGCGTCTTTTCCACCGAATGCGTCCATGACAAGGTGAAGGCTGCGACAGCCAGCACCTTGATCTTGCCGGCAGCAAGGATGCACAGGCTCATCGCTGCGCGATCCCGACGGCTAGCCGGTTGCGATACCAGTTCTGGACGAGGAAGATCAGAGCGAGCGCAAATCCCAGTTGATCTGAAACCGGGATTGCCGCAACCAGAGCAAACGCCGCAGCAGTTGCAAGAAATCTTTCCCACCAAGCCAGGCGTGTCCTCAGGAAGCCGACGACTGCAGCGCCCCAAAGCGAGATCGCAAGAGCTGTCTTGAACACGATGTAGACAACGGCCGGGTAGAACCCGATGCTGTCGGCCAACGCCCCGCCGGGCTGCAGCATCAGGGCCGGTGTATAGACGGCCATAAAGGGAATCACGAAGCCTGCGGCAGCGACCTTGATGGCCTCAATCGAAATCTTTAGCCCGCTTTCCTTTGCGATCGGTGCCGCGGCGAAGCATGCGAGTGCTACAGGCGGCGTGAGGTCGGCCATGATCCCGAAATAGAAGACGAACATGTGACTGACCAGCAGCGGAATACCCAGCGCCAGCAATGCCGGTCCGGCAATCGTCGACGTGATGATGTAGTTGGGGATCGTCGGAATGCCCATGCCAAGAATGAGGCAGGTGATCATCGTCAATATCAACGACAGGATCAGGCTGTTGCGACCGACCGAGACGATGTAGTCGCCGAACGTGTTGGCGATGCCGGTCAACGTCATGGTGCCGACGATTATGCCGACAATGGCGCAGGCGATGCCGACCGGTAGCGCGGACTTTGCGCCTTCAGCCAATGCATCCCGACAGGCATTGAGCGTGTCCGTGCCACCCTTGACGAACAGGTTCGCGAAGATGAGCGCCGCGGCCGTCACCAGCACGATGCCGATGCCGAGCTTGAAGAAACTGGCGGCCAAGACCCCTAGCAGCACCCAGAAGATGACCCGCAAGGTCTGTGAAGGCAAGCCAAGTGCAACCGAGCCGCCGAGGATCAGCAGCGCCGTCATCGCAAAACCAATGGTGCCGGCGTAAAGCGGCGTGTAACCGGAGAACAACAGATAGACGAGCGCCGCCAGCGGCAGGATCAGGAACCAGCGCTCTCTAAGCGCGGCGACTGGTGATGGCAGTTGCGAACGTGGCAGGCCCACGAGGCCGGCACGACCCGCCTCCAGATGCACCATCCAGAAGGCGGACGCGAAGTAGAGTACAGCTGGAATGACCGCCGCCTGCACCACCTCGCGATATTCGATGCCCAGTGTCTCGGCCATGATGAAGGCGACAGCGCCCATTACCGGCGGCATGATCTGGCCACCCATCGAAGCGGTCGCCTCGACACCGCCAGCAAAGGCGGCACGATAGCCAAAGCGTTTCATCAAAGGGATCGTAAATTGCCCAACAGTCACGACATTGGCAACGCCGGACCCCGAGATCATACCCATGAAGCCAGACGAGATAACCGCGACCTTGGCCGGACCGCCGCGAGCATGGCCTACGAGACCCATGGAAACATCCGTGAACAATCGGATCATCCCGGCGCGTTCGAGGAACGAACCGAATAGAATGAACAGGAAAATATAGGTGGACGAGACATAGATCGGCGTGCCGTAGATGCCTTCAGTACCGAACGCCATGTGGTCGATGACTTGAGAAAATTCATAGCCACGATGGTTGAGGGGAGAAGGCAAATATTCGCCCCAAAGGCAGTAGGCGAGGAAGCAACCCGAGATGATCGGCAGCGCCGGACCCATAAGGACGTAGGCCGCGATGAATATGGTGACCAGCGATACCACGCCGACAAACGTGTCGATCGCAAGCGGTTCGCCGGCGCGCTGGATCAGCGGTTCATATTCCGCGAACTGATAGAGGGCAACCGCCATTCCAACAAAGCCCAGGCTCCAGCCGATTGCCTTCAACAAGGGACTTGAGCCACGCAGCACGGCGATCAGCGGAAACACCAAAAGCAGCAGGAATCCGACATGGATCGAGCGAACGACCTGGCTTGGCAGGCTGATCAGGCCGGCGGCCGTAACCAGCTGGAAGACGGAAAAGGCAACGGCAATCCAGAACAGCACACGTCCTYCCGCCGTGGCGGGGAATGTCTCCGCCAGCGGATCGTGAATTGAATCAGAAATGTTGTCGCCGGCTTCGGGCGCCCCTCCGTTGTCGGACATTGCTCCTCCCAGGGTCCTGATCGTCTTTTCTTGCCCCGGGCTATAGCAGACCCTTTTCCTTGTAATAGCGCTCGGCGCCCGGATGGAGAGGGATCGGCAAGCCCTTTGGTCCGTTTTCCGGCTTGATGACCGAGGCTGCCTTATGTGCGGCGACAAGTTCAGGAAGGTTCTCAAACAGCTGCTTGGTCATCTGATAGGCCTCCTCGTCGGAAACGTCGGCGCGGGTCACGAGCATGTTGGTTATGGCCACGGTCGGCACATCGGTGGTTTGGCCATCATAAGTGCCCGCAGGGATCGTGGCGGCCAGGAACGGTGCGCCAAGCTTTTGAGCAATGTCGGCCGGTACCGCCACCACCGTGATCGGCTGGGTCGACGCCAGATCCTTGATCGAAGCAACACCCAATCCTGCGGATTGAAGCGTCGCATCCAGTTGACGGTTCTTTATCAGCTCAACCGACTCGCCGAACGGCAGATATTCCGTCTTGCCGAGATCGTCATAACTCATTCCGGCCGCTTTGAAGATGGCGCGAGCGTTGAGTTCGGTGCCAGACTTTGGTGCACCGACTGACAGCCGCTTGCCTTTCAGCGTGGCCAGATCGATCACGCCAGACTCCTTGGAAGCGACAATTTGAATATAGTTCGGGTAAATCGCGGCTATGGCTCGAAGCTTGTCCAGTTTCTGTTTGAACCCCGCCTCCTCATTTCCATCCCACGCATCACGAACTGAATCACCCAGAGCGAATGCAATTTCACCTTTGCCCTGCTGCAACAGATTGAGATTCTCAACAGAAGCTTTGGTCGCTTGCACCTGTGTGCGCACCCCAGGGATCTTCTCGCCATATATCTTGGCCAGCGCCGCGCCGAGCGGATAATAGACCCCACTGGTTCCGCCCGTCAGCACGTTGATGAATTCATCGGCCTTGGCGGTTGCGGCGCCAAGGCCGAGGCTCAGCGCGACCGCGCCAACGGTGAACAGATTTCTGGTTTGATGTATCATGGTTTCCTCCGTGGGGACTTCATCTGCCCGCAACCGGACATGGTATCCAGTTTGCGACGTCGCGCCCTGCATGCCAACCCCAAATACGGGAAAAACGAGGACATCCTTTTAGCGTGTCCCGCTGCAGCCAATCCGGTCGCCGGCCTCACGCAAAAGTCGGCGCATTCGGCTCCACCAATCGACTCTGACCTGCCATGTGCTGCCATAGCAAGGCGCCGAGGGACGACTCCGACTGCTGCCCCTTCGATTACCTCAGGGGGGCCGGGAATAGTTTCAAGTCGCGTTCAGTATACGGTGATGCAGGCGAATTCGACGTCCTTGTCTGCCTGCATGGCCCAGCAGTCTCGTTCCCTGTCCCATTTAACTGCTGGGCCCCTGCCCCGGAAAGGACCCTTCTATGTCTTCGCTATCCGCCGACGAAGAGCCTGAAGCTGGCGAGTCGCGCCCGAATATTCGAGCCGCCTTGATGCTGCGAAATGTCGGCAGCATCCCGCTGGACGCAACAATAGAAAATGCTTTGGAAGCTATCGCCGCCGAGATGAGTATGGGTCGATCGGACCTCATTCGGATGGCGTTGCGGGAGTGGGTTGAGGCGCGACTGGCCGCCACCAACAGTTGAGACTGCTTCCGCTATTGGACGTTGTCGCAAGCCTACGATGCTGAGCCCGGGGTGGCCAAATCAAGGCCTCAACCAAAACGCGGCCGATCTCCTCGGGAAAAGCGACCGGCTTGGAATAGTTTGGTGTCAAGGTCAGTATATGGCGCATGAAAGCGAGTTTCGACGTCACTCCGCATTTGGAGGACCTGTGGCGCTATGGCCGGGTGCTGACGCGCAACGACGCGGATGCGGATGACCTTGTGCAGGAGGCGCTTGTGCGCGCCCTCACGCTGGCGCGCAGCTATGATCCGTCGCGGCCGCTGATGCCGTGGCTGATCACCATCGTGCGGAACACGTTTCTGACCAGTACGGTTCGCGCGGCCGCCGAGAAGCGTCGTCTTGCCGCTTATGCACAGCAGTGTGATCCTCTCTTGCTGCCATCGCAGGAGCATAGCGCCGAGCTTTCCAATGTGCGGAAGGCGCTGCTTGTATTGCCGACCGAGCAGGCCGAAGTCCTCCATCTGGTTGGCGTGCTGGGCTTCACCTATTCGGATGCCGCGGCGGTGCTGGGCGTACCGCACGGAACCGTGATGTCACGCCTGAGCCGCGCGCGGGCTGCCCTGAAGACGAGTATGGAAAAGATGAGCGACTGCGCACCTGCCCAGTTGAAAGTTGTTGGAGGCCGTGATGTGGCCCAGTAACCGCATTTCCGAGGATGAGATCAGCCGCTTTCTCGATGGCGAACTGACCCAGGCTCAAAGGTCTGACCTCCAGGCCCGTCTCGCACTGGAGCCGGAACTGGCAGCGGAGGTTTTTGCGCAAGCCCAGCGCATGGAAGCTTTGCGCGTCGCTCAACCCGAGCGGCTTTTCCCGCCCCGTGCGAGCCTGGACAAGGCAAAACAGCTGGAGAGTGCGTTTCGGCGGCGGAGGCTATTCACCGCACTCAAACTGCAAATGGCGGCTGCTCTCCTGGTCTTGCTGGGTTGGTCCGCCAACTCGTTGACGCTGCCGCTTCGCCAGGGAGGTCAGACCACGGATCAGACTTTCATTCTGGCTGCGCGCGATGCCTTACGTGTGGCGCAACTGAATGCCGGCCCGGAAAAGGGCAGTGAGCCCAAGCAAGACAAGATCGAACGACTGGTCGGCGCCATCAACATCAGCATGCCGGCCCTCCCAGCGGTCTGGGTGGTGAAAGATGTTCAGGTTCAGCCCTGGAATGGAAGGCAGAGCCTTGTCGTGACGGCCGACACGCCAAGCGTCGGACGGATCACGCTTGTGGCCGTGGCGATGAGCGGCGAAGACGCCGTTCCTCCCACGCCCGCCACGGACGGCCGCGTGCCAACCGTATACTGGCAATCGGGCGGTACCGCCTACGCCTTGATGGGGCCTGCCGCGACCGATCGGCTCGAGAAGGAGGCCAAGGAAATCGAAGTCGCTACACGCAGGAACGCCACACCCAAGATAAGAGGGTGATTGGGGCCGCAACCATAGTGACGAGAAGGGAGAAGCAGAATGCCCGCCAGCTTGGACCTCAAAAGTCTTTCGGGTTGCCAGTTACAGCTTGCTTTTCAGAACGCATACCAAAATGGGCACTTGGAGGGTCCACTTCTCCTGAAGCAGGAGGAGCTCGACCAATGAACATTTTGCCATTTGAGAAAGGCAGAAGGTACTACCCCGCAACGTGCCCGGTTTGCGCAGGTATGGCGCTCGAGGCCGACATTTTGCCCCGGAAAGTCGAATACCAATGCGCAACCTGCGGTGCATACGAAATCACGGCGGCCGCGCGATCCGCAATGAAAGGCATGTCGCAGGAACTTCGGAATTTGTGGCTTTTGCAGGCGCGGCAGCAAGCATCCAACGGGCTGCCGGTTGTGGTCGTGGCGTGCGCGAACGAAGGCCACACATGAGCGGCTCCAGGTAGCGTTGCACATACCCGGCTCTGCCACCGGCCCACCGAAAGAAAGAGATGCACCTCAAGCCCTATGTCGCAGATCAGATATGGCTCTGCCCATATCCTGTCCGATTGGCATGTACGAGGTTTGAGGCACGAATGACGGTGCTGCGCCTCGCCTCTGGCCAGATCATGCTGCACTCGCCATGCAACATCACATCGACGATTGCCGAAGAAATTTCGTCGCTCGGACCTGTTGCTCACATAGTTGCTCCCGGAAACTTCCACCACATGTACGCAACGAGCGCGCAAGCGGCGTTTCCGAGTGCGAAGACATGGATATGTCCCGGCATCGAGAGCAAAAACCCCAGCCTGAAATATGATGGCTTGCTCGGTGACGTCGCTCCCGCCGACTGGGTCGGTGAAATCGACCAGGTCCTCGTGAAAGGCACGCGCATCATGCGTGAGGTCGCGATGTTTCATCGCGCAAGCAGGACGCTGATCCTTGTTGACCTCATAGAGAACTTCACCGACGAAACGCCTCATACCGGAGCAGCATTGAAGTTCTGGTTCAAGCATGTGTTGCGCATGTGGGACAATCCCCGCCCCGCGCCGGAATACCGGATAGGCTGGAATGATCGCCAGGCACTGGCGAAATCGCTGCGGCGCATTCTGGCTTGGGACTTTCAGCGGATTGTGTTGTCGCACGGCGATCTGATCGATCGTAATGCTCGCGCGGTTGCGGCTGCGGCTTGGACGGGGATAATCGAATGGGGGTACGCATAGGCGCAAAACAACTGAATTGTTGAGAGCATCGCCGCTCCCGCATCGGCTGCTTGTACGCGTGGACCATCGGCCAACGCAGAACCTGCAGGACGTTCCGAATTTCGGCCAAAGGCCGTCGTGTCATCTAGGCACGTGGCAAATTTCGTTGCCCATTATGGCCTGGCAAGCCCGGTGGATTTTATGGTCTCACGGACTAGGTAGGGGTGGACGGACCCATGAGTCGATGTGGAGATAACGGTGATGGGATTTTTTTCTGACCTGAACAAAAGGCTATCGGACAATATCTACGAACACGGTCATTACCTGACCGATCCTCACGCAGGCGATCGTGAGAAGCTGGAGGAAACCGTAGACCTCCTAATGCCATTCGTCCGGCCAGAATCGTGCGAACTCGTCAGGGAGCAAATCCTCGGAATTATCACTCAAAACAAGCATCAGGACCTCAAGCTTGGGGATTGATGGCAAGGTGAGTTGAGGCAGGTGGCGGTTCGGCGCAGCGCGGCCGCTTCATCCTCCAAACGCTCGGTCGTGGACAGCGTTTCTCGGCGGAAGCCACCGTGCAGAATGGGTTGACAGCGAACAGTCCCGCGTATCGCATGGCCGGACCAGTCAGCCGCTCTCTGAGCAGCGACCAAACGCTAGGGACCCAACTTCATGGATTTTGCCAACACGGGTCACGGCATGGGACCAGGAGAAGACGCCGACCCGCCCAAACCTGCGGTACAAAGCACCAGACTGTTGATGCTGGGAGCCCTCGGCGTCGTCTACGGAGATATCGGCACCAGCCCCATTTATGCGTTTCGCGAGGCGCTGCATGCCGCTGACGGACCCGTATCGCGCGCCGACGTACTCGGTGTGTTGTCGCTTATCGTGTGGGCGCTGACGATCATTGTGACAATCAAATATGTGGCATTCGTGCTGCGCGCCGACAACAAGGGCGAAGGCGGAACGCTTTCGCTGATGTCGCTTGCTCGCAGTGCTTATCCCAAGGGTGCACGCATCATCCTTGCGATCGGACTGTGTGGCGCGGCTCTCTTCTTCGGCGATTCCATCATAACGCCGGCAATCTCGGTACTGTCCGCCGTAGAAGGCCTGGAAGTGATAACCCCTGCCCTCGACGCCTATGTCGTCCCCATTACACTGGTCATCCTGGCCATCCTGTTTTCGATCCAACGCTTTGGAACCGGCAAAGTGGCAGCCGTGTTCGGTCCCGTGACCGCGGTTTGGTTTATAGCCCTTGGTGTTGCAGGGCTCTCGCATCTCATTGAGGACCCATCGGTACTGCTGGCAATCAATCCATACTATGCGGTGGCCTATCTGGCCGGCGAGCCGGCAGGTGTTTTCGTGACGGTTGGCGCAGTTTTCCTGGCAGTGACGGGCGCCGAAGCCCTTTACGTCGACCTTGGGCATTTTGGGCGCAGGCCTATCGTGCTTGCCTGGTTCTCCATTGTGTTTCCATGCCTTCTGCTGAACTACTTCGGGCAAGGCGCATTCGTTCTGGCCAATGGCGGGAAGACCCACAACCCGTTCTTCCAGATGCTGCCCGAATGGGCGCTAATGCCCATGGTCGGATTGGCAACAGCTGCTACCGTGATCGCCAGCCAGGCGGTGATTTCGGGCGCTTTTTCGCTGACCAGACAGGCCGTGCAACTCAATCTTTTGCCCAGAATCGAGATCCAACATACCTCGGAGATGCAGTCGGGGCAGATTTACATGCCACGCGTCAACTTGCTCATCGCCATGGCGGTTATGGTCCTGGTGGTTGGTTTCGGCAGCTCCAGCTCACTGGCTTCAGCCTACGGAATCTCGGTGACCGGAGAGATGCTGATGACGACCATCCTGTTGTTCGTCGTGATGAGATGGATGTGGAACTGGCAGCTCAGGGTGGCGGCAGCACTCATCATTGTCTTCGCCACGATAGACACAGGGTTTTTCCTCGCCAATGTCGCCAAAATCCTCGAGGGGGGTTGGGTCTCGATCACCGCTGCCGGTATCATGGGACTGATCATGGCAACCTGGATACGCGGCAGCCGTTATCTGTTTGACAAGACCCGCAGGAACGAAATACCGCTCGATTTGCTGGCCGGCAACCTCGTGAAGAAAAAGCCTCATCTCGTTTCGGGCACGGCAGTATTCCTGACCAGCGATCCTCAAAGCGCGCCGACGGCGCTGATGCACAGCCTGAAGCACTACAAGGTGCTGCACGAGCAGAACGTCATCCTTTCTGTGGTCACAGCGCCGCAGCCGGTCGTGCCCGACAGCGAACGCGTCAGAATGGAAATGGTCAACGAGTTGTTCATGCGGGTCAGCCTGACCTTCGGCTATATGGAGCAGCCCAACATTCCGCGCGCCCTGGCGATCTGCCGTAAGCAGGGCTGGAAGTTCGACATCATGACGACGTCTTTCTTCCTATCGCGTCGCTCTCTCAAGGCTTCGCCCAATTCCGGAATGCCGCTGTGGCAGGACAAGCTTTTTATCAATCTTGCGCGCACTGCTGCCGATGCCACTGAGTACTTCCAGATTCCGACCGGTCGCGTCGTGGAGATCGGTACCCAATTGGCGGTTTAGCGTAAGCGCTGTCCCGTTGGCACCTTTCGCGCGTTGTCGTGAGCGACGATGCTCGGTGCCTTTGAGGGCTTCGACACATGACGATTTCAGAGCTTACGCTTAAGTCCAGGGACGAGGAGCCGGTTCGACGGCTTGAGATATTCACGGGT
>NZ_JBFTRA010000020.1:0-25403 GCF_056399285.1 Mesorhizobium sp. 01N446
CTGCCGGCTGGCACCGAGATGGTGATGCCTGGCGACAACATCACGGTCGATGTCGAGCTGATCGTGCCGATCGCCATGGAAGAGAAGCTGCGCTTCGCCATCCGTGAAGGCGGCCGCACCGTCGGTGCCGGCATCGTCGTCACCATCAAGGAATAATCGACTCCGGCATCAGCCGGATCGACAAGAAAAGGGCGGTCTTCGGGCCGCCCTTTTTCGTTTACTTGCCGTGCAGAACAAGTCTTGCGCGGTTGTTTCGAAGCTATTGCAAGCACCGTTGCCGCAACTATTATAGGTTGCGTCGAGGGGGCTTTTGCCAAGAGTGGTTTTGGGGCGTCGTTCAAACAACATCGCAAGTTGGTGGCGTGCGCTGGTTCGCCTGGTGCCGGTGCTTGTGATGGTGATGGTTGCCTTCGCCGCGAAGGCCGATAACACCTCCGACCCGAAAACATGGAATCCCGATACCTGGTACCTTCAGCACCTTCTGTCCGACGGACTTTCGGAGATGCAATTTGCCGTCGTCCGCAGCAACGCGGCTGGCTGTGAGCCCAACTGTCCGGAATGGATTTCGGCTGAAGGCGCCATCGAAGCCGCTACGCCGGCCAAGCTCAAGCGTGTATTGAAGACGCTAGGCGGTCGCCAACTGCCGATTATCGTCAACTCCCCCGGCGGCAATGTCGACGCCGCGCTCCAGCTCGGCCGCATAATCCGCAAGAACAAACTCGATGTAGCCGTCGGAGCCACCAAATTCTCCGGCTGTCAGCCGGGAACGGGCGATTGTCGGGCCAACGATGGCAATGGCGCCACCTACGTCGGCATCGCGTCCGACGGCGGCGCCATCTGTAATTCCGCCTGTCCGCTGATGTTTGCCGGAGGCGTCCAGCGCCTGGTCGGGCGATGGGCCTATCTGGGCGTCCACCAGATCACCACGACATTCCAACGCCAGCAGGTCTATTATCGCACCACGTACAGAATTGTGCGCGGCAGGAAGAAGATCATCAGCAGCAAGATCGTCAGCCGTACGAACGCCGGCACCTACAAGACCTACGAGATGAGCAAGGCGGTTGAGAGGAAGCTGTCGGCCTATCTCAGGGAAATGGGAGTGGGGCAAGGTGTTCTCGAGGTCATGAAAGCCACAGCCGCGGGTGATATCCGCCAGATCGCCCTCGACGACATGACGACGATGAAGTTGGTCACCGGCAAGGGCACTGTCGACCTGCTTATATCGGCGGGCATATGCCGGCGAAATCCCGGGCCGGCGAACTGCAGGGAAATCCCTGCGAACGCCAAGCCGGCCAACGTGGCCTCGATTGAGGCCAAGCCCGCACCCTCCCAACCGGCTCAAGTCTCACTCTCGCAGCCTGCCAAGGCAGCGCCAACCCAGCCTGTCAAGGCAGCAACCACTCAGCCTGCCAACGCAGCATCAACCCAGCCTGCCAAGGCTCCTCCCGCCAAGCCGTTCTGGGCAGCGCCAGGAAACGCAGCGCTGGAGATGCGCTTCGTGGTCGTTCGTGGCAGCGATCCGCTCTGCGATCCGGACTGCCCGGAATGGATCTCGGCGGAAGGCGCGATCACGCCTCGGACCACGGACAGGCTTCGCCATTTGCTCGCCGCGCTTGGCAATCCGCGCCTTCCCATTGTGATCAGTTCACGAGGCGGCGATCTGTTTGGCGCCTTGGCGGCGGGGCGGCTTATCCATGAGCGGAAGCTCGACGTCGTGGTCGCCCGTACCAATATCACAGGCTGCAGCCCGGCCGGCGCGGGTTGCTCGGACGACAACGGCACCTATGTCGGGCTGGTCAGCGATGTTGGCGTGGAGTGCGATTCAGCCTGCGCGCTCATGCTTGCCGGCGGCGTCACGCGGCTGGTCGATCCCAAGGCGCGGCTCAGCATGTACGCAATGGGACAGAAGCGGATCGTCAAAGCCTACCTGGAGGAGATGGCGATCGCTCCCACACTGTTCGCGGCGCTCGAACAGCGCTCGGTCGAGCGCCAGCTCGAACCCGAACTGATGCTGGGGGTCGGATTGACCTCTGGTCCGCAGTCAGTAGACGTGCTGACAGGCCCCACCATTTGCAAATCGGCGCCAAAACCGGACAATTGCCTGGCTTTGTCGTCGGCGGATGCCGAGGCAAAGACGCCGCCGAAACTTTAGCGCACCGTTTCCGGTCTTGCGTGACTCGGGATCTGCGCCTGCTCAAAGCTGTTGCAAGCGCCATCGTGCCAACTAGTATAGGTTGTACTGAGGGAGCTTGGCGAAAGAGTGGTTCCAGGGCGCTGGTTCGAGGCATGGTGGTTGCGGGCACTGGCCCGTCTCACGCTGTTGGTCGCCTTGGTCCTGCCTGTCGCGGCGGTGCGGGCGCAGGAGCAGTCGCTGGACATCCCGCCGATGCGCTTCGTAGTGGTTCGCAGCAATGCACCGGGATGCGAACCCGATTGTCCGGAATGGATATCGGCTGAGGGCACGATCGCGGCAGGCACGCCGTTGCTTTTCAAACGCACGCTCAAAACGCTCGGGAGGCGGCAACTACCCGTCGTCGTCAACTCGCCCGGCGGCAATGTCGATGCCGCACTCGCACTTGGCAGGATGATCCGCAAGAACAAGCTCGATATCGCCGTCGGCGTGACGGTTTTTTCCGGCTGCCAGCCGGAGGCGAAGAATTGCAGCGACAACAAGGGCAAGGGTGCCGACTATCTCGGCATGGCTTTTGACGACGGGGCCATGTGCAATTCCGCCTGTCCGCTGATGTTCTCCGGCGGTGTCCGCCGCGTGGTCGGAGATTTCGCCTATCTCGGCGTCCACCAGATCACCACGACCTACAAGCGCGAGAAACTGCTCTACCGGACCACATATCGGATCGTGAACGGCAAGAAGAAGGTCATCAGCACCAAGGTCGTCAGCCGCAAGAACGCGGGCAGCTACAAGACCTACGAGATGAGCAAGGCGGTCGAGAAGACGCTATCGGCCTATCTCAGGGAAATGGGGATAGGCGACGGCGTGCTGGACATGATGAAGGCCACGCCGGCCAGCGACATCCGCCAGATCGCGCTCGACGATATGCTGACGATGAAGTTGGTGACCAGCCGCGACGCGGTCGATCTGTTGACCTCCGTGAGCCTGTGCGCACCGCAACAGCCGGCCGCGAATTGCCGGGAGATTCCTGCCAACGATGCGACGCCATCGGCCGCCGCGACCGGCAAGTCCAGGGACGTCGCACCGGTTGGACCGGAAACCGCCAAGGCCGGTGCGGAGATGCGCTTTGTCGTGGTGCGCGGCAGCAATCCGCTGTGCAATCCCGACTGTCCGGAATGGATATCGGCGGAAGGCGTGATTTCGACCCAGACGCCGCAGAAGTTGCGCCAATTGCTCGCCACCCTTGGCAACCGGCGCCTGCCTGTCGTGATCAGCTCACGGGGAGGGGAGCTGTCCGGCGCCCTGGCGGCGGGTCGGCTCATCCGCGAAAGGAAGCTCGACGTCGCCGTGGGCCGGACCGATTTCGTCGATTGCGATCCGGGAGCCTGGAATTGCCTGGCCAAGGAAGGCGCCTATGCCGGATTGAGCATCGATGCGGGCGTGGAGTGCGATTCGGCCTGCGCGCTGATGCTCGCCGGCGGCGTAAGAAGGCTTGTCGGTCCGCAGGCGCGGCTCAGCCTGTATCCGATGGGACAGAAGCAGGTGGTCAAGGCGTATCTCGAGGAGATGGCGATTGGTCCCGCTCTGTTCGAGGCGATCGCGGGGCGCTCGGCCGAGCGCCAGCTCGAACCGGACACCATGCTGAAGGCAGGACTGACGACGGGACCGCAATCGGTCGACGCACTGACCGGCGCTACTATTTGCAAGGCGGTTCCCAGGCCCGACAATTGCCGCGGCCTGCCGCCCGCCAATGCGGCGGCCGACGCGCCCGCAAGGCTGTAGTGCGCGGCTTCGGAAGCTGGCCATCGAGGCAGGTTGAGCTGCCTTCGATCTTTCCGCTATCGTCGCGCCGGTGGTGCAGGGGCTGGCGGAGGATCGACAATGAGCCGGGATGTTCCGACACTCTACGAATGGGCCGGCGGCAGCGATGCCCTGAACCGGCTGACGCAAGCCTTTTATGACAAGGTGGCGAAGGACCAAGTCGTCGGGCCGGTGTTCAAGGCGATGTCGCCGGATCATCCCGCTCATGTCGCGGCCTTCATCGGCGAGGTCTTTGGCGGACCGAAGACCTACAGCGAGAAATTCGGCGGCCACCGCGAGATGGTGATGCATCATCTGGGCAAGCATTTGACGGAAGAGCAGCGCCGCCGCTGGATCAACCTTCTTGCCGACGCGGCTGATGAGGTCGGCTTGCCGGACGATCCCGAATTCCGTTCGGCTTTCATGGGCTATGTCGAATGGGGATCGCGATTGGCCAAGATGAACTCCAATCTCGGCGAGACCTGCGATCCCGAAACCGAGCCGATGCCGGCCTGGGGCTGGGGCGTGCCCGGCGGGCCGTACACGCCGCCGGAAACAAAGTAGCTTCCAGCTACCTCGGAGTGCGGTACGGATGTCGGATGATTTCAAGATCGTGCGCTGGCGCGAGTGGGACGGCCCCGGTATCGAGCATCTTGAACTGCGCGAGCGCGCGGGCGAGGTCCTGGCCGACTCCGTCGTCGTCTGCTCCGGTCAAAGCCCTTTTGCCGTCCGCTACCGCATAGAATGCGACGCGCACTGGCGCGCCAGGCGTGTCACGGTCCACATTGTCGGCTCTGGCCGGACGCTGATTCTTGCCGCCGACGGCGATGGCAACTGGACCCGGGACGGAGTGCCGATGCCTGAACTGGAGGGCGCGATCGATCCGGACCTCACCGTCACGCCGTTCACCAACACGTTGCCGATCCGGCGTTTGCGGCTTTCCGCCGGGCAGAGTGCTGAGATCACCACCGCCTTCATCGAATTCCCGGCCCTGACGGTCGTCAGCAACCCGCAGCGCTACACATGCCTCGTGGAGGGCAGGCGATATCTCTATGAATCGCGCGCCGGCGACTTCAGGCGCGAAGTCGAGATCGACCGCGATGGGCTGGTCGTCACCTATCCCGATTTCTGGCAAAGGGGATGAAGGCGTGTTTGCGTGCAAACCACTCTTTACAGCGGGCGCGGAAGCTTTTAGGAAGCCCCTGCTGCGCCGTGGCGCGCACGATACGGGCATAGCTCAGTTGGTAGAGCGGCGGTCTCCAAAACCGCAGGTCGTAGGTTCGAGCCCTGCTGCCCGTGCCATTTCCAAAATGGCCATCAGAAACGATGTTTCCGCGGACCGCCCTTTGAAAATCGGCGACACGCTTGCCATATTAGGCCGATTGGGGCATAAGGGCGCCATAGCCGGGACGGAACGACTGGATGGTTCCGAGGCGGCGTTTGGTCATAAAGCGGACACTTGCCACTTGCGTGGATCAAGAATCGGTTTTATGTAGACAGAACAGACACGCGACGCGTGGAGCTGGGAAGCCGGCTTTACGCGTCTGATTTGCATGGGCGAAATGATTGCGCTGATTCGGCGCGAGACTGGGCTCAGGCGGCACGTCCCGGCCAGCGGGATCATCCAGGGGACCCGGCCAACGGGTCTTGAAGACAGAGCGGCATATGGCTTCGAAAACCACAAATCCTTTCGTCTTTCTCCAGCAGGTTCGCTCGGAGACCGCCAAGGTGACTTGGCCGTCGCGGCGCGAAACGATGATCTCGACGGTGATGGTTCTGGCCTTCGCTGTGATTGCGATGATCTTTTTCTTTAGCGCCGATCAGTTGATGGGCCTCGCGATCGAACAGATTCTGGGCATTGGACGCTAAGTCCGGCGACTACGGAGAAGTCTAAAAAAATGGCTGCGCGCTGGTACATCGTCCACGCTTATTCGAACTTTGAAAAGAAGGTCGCCGAGGACATCGAGAACAAGGCCAAGCAGAAGGGCCTGTCCGCTGATATCGAGCAGATCGTGGTGCCGACCGAGAAGGTCGTCGAGGTTCGTCGTGGCCGCAAGGTCGACGCCGAGCGCAAGTTCTTCCCGGGCTACGTGCTCCTGAAGGCCAATTTGACCGATGCCGTGTTCTCGCTGGTGAAGAACACGCCGAAGGTTACCGGTTTTCTCGGCGACTCCAAGCCGGTGCCGATCACCGAGGCGGAGGCGCAGCGCATCCTGAACCAGGTGCAGGAAGGCGTCGAGCGCCCGAAGCCCTCGGTCACTTTCGAGATCGGCGAGGCGATCCGCGTCTCGGATGGTCCTTTCGCGTCGTTCAACGGTTTCGTCCAGGAAGTGGACGAGGAGCGGGCGCGGCTCAAGGTGGAAGTTTCGATCTTCGGGCGCGCCGTGCCTGTCGATCTGGAATTCGGACAGGTCGAAAAAGGCTGATCCGAAATCCCTGATCCCGGTTGGCGATCAGGGGAGGCGGTGCGGAAACGCATGGCCTGAGAACGGTGGGAGGCGAATGTGGCTTTAGCCGGCCGCGCGAACCGCACCACCAGACTGCAACCGCCGGTGTTTCCCAAGATGGGGCCGGCATAGACAAAGGCAGGAAAAGAGATGGCTAAGAAAATTGCAGGCCAGCTCAAGCTTCAGGTCTCCGCGGGTTCGGCTACGCCGTCGCCCCCGATCGGCCCGGCGCTTGGTCAGCGTGGCATCAACATCATGGAGTTCTGCAAGGCGTTCAACGCGCAGACCCAGGAAATGGAAAAGGGATCGCCGGTTCCGGTCGTCATCACCTACTATCAGGACAAGTCGTTCACCTTCGTCATGAAGACGCCGCCGGTGAGCTATTTCCTGAAGAAGGCCGCGAACCTGAAGTCGGGCTCGAAGGAGCCGGGCAAGGTGAAGGCTGGCACCGTTTCGCGCGACAAGGTGCGTGAAATCGCGACCGCCAAGATGAAGGATCTGAACGCAAACGACGTCGAGGCGGCCATGCGCATGGTCGAGGGCTCCGCCCGCTCGATGGGTCTGGAAGTGGTGGGCTGAGATCATGGCAAAGATTGCAAAGCGTGTATCGAAGACCCGCGAAGGCATCGATCCCAACAAGGCTTATGCCCTGGGTGAAGCGCTGAAGCTGCTCAAGGACCGTTCCTCGGTCAAGTTCGACGAGACCGTCGAAGTCGCCATGAACCTCGGCGTCGACCCGCGCCATGCCGACCAGATGGTCCGCGGCGTGGTCAACCTGCCGAACGGCACCGGCCGCTCGGTTCGCGTCGCCGTGTTCGCCCGTGGCGACAAGGCCGAGGAAGCCAAGGCCGCCGGCGCCGACATCGTCGGTGCTGAGGACCTGGTCGACATCGTCCAGAAGGGCACGATCGATTTCGATCGCTGCATCGCCACGCCGGACATGATGCCGCTGGTCGGTCGTCTCGGTAAGGTGCTCGGCCCGCGCGGCATGATGCCGAACCCGAAGGTCGGCACCGTCACCACCGACGTTGCCGCCGCCGTCAAGGCATCCAAGGGCGGCGCGGTCGAGTTCCGCGTCGAGAAGGCCGGCATCGTTCACGCCGGCGTCGGCAAGGTTTCGTTCGACGTCAAGGCGCTGGAAGAGAACATCCGCGCCTTCGCCGATGCGGTGACCAAGGCAAAGCCGGCTGGCGCCAAGGGCAACTACGTCAAGAAGGTGTCGGTCACCTCGACGATGGGCCCGGGCCTCAAGCTCGACGTCTCGACGCTCGCGGCGTCCTGATTAAGACCATTTGGGTCGGCCGCTGAATGGCCGACCCGTGACTGAATTCCGGGCCTCGGATTTATCCTGGGCCCGGTGCCGGAAGTCGAAAGGCTTCCGGACATCCTGTCCGAGATTGCAGGCGGCCCCAAAGCCTTAATTCATGTGGGCCTGCATGAGACGGGTGAAGACCTGACAACGGAGCGAATGCTCCAATGAAAGGTTCGAACCGTGTTTGCCTTTTGTCTGCGCATCGTTGGCTTGCTGGCGGTGTGGCGAAAGGGGGCAGGATCCTCGAGCGTCGTTCGGGAGATCCGTTACTGGATGGCCCGGCCGGCAAAAGGCAACCCGACGCCTGTCCTACTAGTGGGGCAGGGGTCAACTGGAGATAGGCAGTGGACAGAGCGGAAAAACGCGAACTCGTCACGGGCCTGAACGAAGCGTTCGGAAACGCAGGTTCAGTGGTCGTGGCCCACTATGCCGGAATCACCGTCGCGCAAATGAACGACCTTCGGTCGAAAATGCGCGCCGCCGGTGGCACCGTTAAAGTCGCGAAGAACCGTCTCGCCAAAATCGCTCTTCAGGGCACGGACTCCGCATCGATCATCGACCTGTTCAAGGGACAGACGCTGATTGCTTATTCGGAGGATCCGATTGCGGCGCCGAAGGTCGCGTCCGATTTCGCCAAGGGAAATGACAAGCTCGTCATTCTCGGCGGCGCAATGGGCACCACCTCGCTCAATGCCGACGGTGTGAAGGCACTCGCCACACTTCCGTCGCTCGATGAGCTGCGCGCCAGGCTGGTTGGCATGATCGCCACGCCGGCAACCCGGATCGCCCAGATCGTCAATGCGCCAGCGGCCTCGGTCGCGCGCGTCATCGGCGCTTACGCCCGGAAGGACGAGGCGGCATGAGGCCGTTCCTCGCTATCAAAAACACACGTTCGAACCTAACGAAGGAATACAACAATGGCTGATCTCGCAAAGATCGTAGACGACCTTTCGAAGCTGACCGTCCTCGAGGCGGCCGAGCTGTCGAAGCTTCTGGAAGAAAAGTGGGGCGTTTCGGCTGCTGCTCCGGTGGCGGTTGCCGCTGCTGGCGGTGCTGCCGCTGCTGCTGCTCCGGCCGAGGAAAAGACGGAATTCGACGTCGTCCTCACCGACGCTGGCGCTCAGAAGATCAACGTCATCAAGGAAGTCCGCGCCATCACCGGTCTTGGCCTCAAGGAAGCCAAGGACCTGGTCGAAGCGGCTCCGAAGCCGGTCAAGGAAGGCGTTTCCAAGGCCGACGCCGACAAGTTCAAGGCCCAGCTGGAAGCAGCCGGCGCCAAGGTCGACCTGAAGTAAGCGTAAAAGCGGCGGGCGGCCTCGCGCCGTCCGCCACTCCCTTCGGCTCGAAGGGAGGACGCGTAGCGCGAGATGTACGAGAACCTCTTTCCTGAGGGCCGCAACCGGCCTTCAGGAAACGGGTTTTCTCCCGTTTTAGCCGGCCGCCGAAAGGCGGACGGAGAACAGACAGAGAGCCGCCGCCCAGGCGGCTCGGTATGCAAGGCGGACCGCGGCGAGGTCCGTCCCGAGTTTAGAGCTAAGGAGCGACGATGGCCCAGACCCAGACTTTCAATGGCCGCAGACGCGTACGCAAGTTCTTCGGAAAGATTCCGGAAGTTGCGGAGATGCCGAACCTGATCGAGGTTCAGAAGGCATCCTATGACCAGTTCCTGATGGTGGACGAGCCCAAGGGCGGCCGTCCGGACGAGGGACTGCAGGCTGTTTTCAAGTCGGTCTTCCCGATCTCCGATTTTTCCGGCTCCTCGATGCTGGAGTTCGTGAAGTACGAGTTCGAAGGACCGAAATTCGACGTTGACGAATGCCGTCAGCGCGACCTGACTTATGCCGCGCCGCTGAAGGTGACGCTGCGCCTCATCGTGTTCGATATCGACGAGGATACCGGCGCCAAGTCGATCAAGGACATCAAGGAGCAGGACGTCTACATGGGCGACATGCCGCTCATGACCTTGAACGGCACCTTCATCGTCAACGGCACCGAGCGCGTCATCGTCTCGCAGATGCACCGTTCGCCGGGCGTCTTCTTCGATCACGACAAGGGCAAGTCGCACTCGTCGGGCAAGCTTCTGTTTGCCGCGCGCGTCATCCCCTATCGCGGCTCGTGGCTCGACATCGAGTTCGATTCCAAGGACGTCGTGCACGCCCGCATCGACCGCCGCCGCAAGATTCCGGTGACGTCGCTGTTGATGGCGCTCGGCATGGATGGCGAGGAGATCCTGTCGACCTTCTACAACAAGATCACCTATGTGCGCGCCGGCGACCACTGGCGCATTCCGTTCAACGTCGAGCGTTTCCGCGGCCTCAAGGCCGTCGGCGACCTGGTCGACGCCGATACGGGCGAGATCGTTGTCGAAGCCGGCAAGAAGATCACTGCCCGCCAGGCGCGCCAGCTCGGTGAAAAGGGCCTGAAGGCGATCAAGGCGACCGACGAGGATCTGCTCGGCAACTACCTGGCCGAGGACATCGTCAACTACGCCACCGGCGAGATCTTCCTCGAAGCCGGCGACGAGATCGATGAAAAGACGCTCAAGGTGCTGCTTGGCACCGGCGAGCAGGAGATCAAGGTTCTCGACATCGACCACGTCAATGTCGGCGCCTATATCCGCAACACGCTCAACGTCGACAAGAACGAGAGCCGCCAGGACGCGCTGTTCGACATCTATCGTGTCATGCGCCCCGGCGAGCCGCCGACGCTCGAGACCGCCGAAGCCATGTTCAACTCGCTGTTCTTCGACAGCGAGCGCTACGATCTGTCGGCTGTCGGCCGCGTCAAGATGAACATGCGCCTTGAGCTCAAGGCCGAGGACACCGTGCGCGTGCTGCGCAAGGAAGACATCCTGGCCGTGGTCAAGACGCTGGTCGAACTGCGCGACGGCAAGGGCGAGATCGACGACATCGACAATCTCGGCAACCGCCGCGTGCGCTCCGTCGGCGAGCTGATGGAGAACCAGTACCGCGTCGGCCTGCTGCGCATGGAGCGCGCGATCAAGGAGCGTATGTCCTCGATCGAGATCGACACGGTCATGCCGCAGGACCTGATCAACGCCAAGCCGGCGGCCGCCGCCGTGCGAGAGTTCTTCGGTTCCTCGCAGCTGTCGCAGTTCATGGACCAGACCAACCCGCTGTCGGAGATCACCCACAAGCGTCGTCTTTCGGCGCTTGGACCGGGCGGTCTGACCCGCGAGCGCGCCGGCTTCGAAGTGCGCGACGTGCACCCGACGCACTACGGCCGTATCTGCCCGATCGAGACGCCGGAAGGCCCGAATATCGGTCTGATCAACTCGCTGGCCACCTTCGCGCGCGTCAACAAGTACGGCTTCATCGAGAGCCCGTACCGCAAGATCGTCGACGGCAAGCTGACCAATGACGTCGTCTATCTCTCGGCGATGGAAGAAGCCAAGCACCATGTCGCGCAGGCCAACGCCGAGCTCGACAAGAATGGCGGCTTCGTCGACGAGTTCGTCATTTGCCGCAGTGCCGGCGAAGTGATGATGGCGCCGCGCGAAAACGTCGACCTGATGGACGTGTCGCCCAAGCAGATGGTGTCGGTGGCCGCGGCCCTGATCCCGTTCCTGGAAAACGACGACGCCAACCGCGCTCTGATGGGCTCGAACATGCAGCGTCAGGCCGTGCCGCTGGTGCGCGCCGAGGCGCCGTTTGTCGGCACCGGCATGGAGCCGATCGTCGCTCGTGACTCGGGCGCCGCCATCGGCGCCCGCCGCGGCGGCATTGTCGACCAGGTGGACGCGACGCGTATCGTTATCCGTGCGACGGAAGATCTCGATCCGGGCAAGTCCGGCGTCGACATCTACCGGCTGATGAAGTTCCAGCGTTCGAACCAGAACACCTGCATCAACCAGCGTCCGCTGGTGCGCATGGGTGACCGGGTCAACAAGGGCGACATCATCGCCGACGGTCCGTCGACCGAGCTCGGTGATCTGGCGCTTGGCCGCAACGTGCTGGTCGCGTTCATGCCGTGGAACGGCTACAACTACGAGGACTCGATCCTCTTGTCCGAGCGCATCGTCGCCGACGACGTCTTCACCTCGATCCACATCGAGGAGTTCGAGGTCATGGCGCGCGATACCAAACTCGGTCCGGAGGAAATCACGCGCGACATTCCGAACGTTTCGGAAGAAGCGCTGAAGAACCTCGACGAAGCCGGCATCGTCTATATCGGTGCGGAAGTGCAGCCGGGCGACATCCTGGTCGGCAAGATCACGCCGAAGGGCGAAAGCCCGATGACGCCGGAAGAGAAGCTTCTGCGCGCCATCTTCGGCGAAAAGGCTTCCGACGTGCGCGACACTTCGATGCGCATGCCTCCGGGCACTTTCGGCACCGTCGTCGAGGTGCGCGTGTTCAATCGCCACGGTGTGGAGAAGGACGAGCGCGCCATGGCGATCGAGCGCGAGGAGATCGAACGCCTCGCCAAGGACCGCGACGACGAGCAGGCCATTCTGGACCGCAACGTCTACGCGCGTCTTTCCGACGTGCTCGTCGGCAAGGAAGCGATCGCTGGACCGAAGGGCTTCAAGAAGGGCTCGACGCTGTCCAAGGACACGCTCGACGAGTATCCGCGTTCGCAGTGGTGGCAGTTCGCCGTGGAGAACGAAAAGCTCCAGAGCGAACTGGAAGCCCTGCGTGGCCAGTACGACGACTCCAAGAAGGCGCTCGAACAGCGCTTCATGGACAAGGTCGAGAAGGTGCAGCGCGGCGACGAAATGCCTCCGGGCGTCATGAAGATGGTCAAGGTCTTCGTGGCGGTGAAGCGCAAGATGCAGCCGGGCGACAAGATGGCCGGCCGTCACGGCAACAAGGGTGTCGTGTCGCGCATCGTTCCGGTCGAGGACATGCCTTTCCTCGAGGACGGCACGCATGCCGATATCGTGCTCAACCCGCTGGGTGTGCCGAGCCGCATGAATGTCGGCCAGATCCTGGAAACGCATCTGGGCTGGGCATGCGCGGGCATGGGCAAGAAGATCGGCGAACTGATCGACACGTACAAGGCGGCCGGCGACATCAAGCCGCTGCGCAAGACGCTGGAAAGCTTCATGCCGGCCAATGACCGCAACGAGCCGATCCGCGAGTATGACGACGAGAGCATTGTTCGCCTCAGCGAGCAGATGCGCCGCGGCGTCTCGATCGCGACCCCGGTGTTCGACGGTGCGCACGAGGCTGACATCAACATCATGCTGGAGCAGGCGGGCCTGCACACCAGCGGTCAGTCGCAGCTCTATGACGGACGCACGGGCGAGCCGTTCGATCGCAAGGTGACGATGGGCTATATCTACATGCTCAAGCTTCACCACCTGGTGGACGACAAGATCCACGCGCGTTCGATCGGTCCGTACTCGCTCGTCACCCAGCAGCCGCTGGGCGGCAAGGCGCAGTTCGGCGGCCAGCGCTTCGGCGAAATGGAGGTCTGGGCTCTGGAAGCCTATGGCGCCGCCTACACGCTGCAGGAAATGCTGACGGTGAAGTCGGACGACGTCGCCGGCCGCACCAAGGTCTACGAGGCGATCGTGCGTGGCGACGACACGTTCGAGGCCGGCATCCCGGAGAGCTTCAACGTGCTCGTCAAGGAAATGCGGTCTCTCGGCCTCAATGTCGAGCTGGAGAACACCAAGCTCGACGACAACCCTGTCCGGCTGCCCGACGCGGCCGAGTAAAGGTTACGGCGCGCCGCACGACGTTGCGGCGCGCCAGACGAATTCGACGGCCAATGGCCGACAAAGACGGCGGGCGTTTGGTCCGCGTTAGATGCAAGGGGTTTTCGAGGACCCCGAAAAGGAGAACGGCATGAACCAAGAGGTCATGAATCTCTTCAATCCGCAGGCGCCTGCGCAGGTGTTCGATTCCATCCGGATCTCACTGGCCAGCCCTGAGAAGATTCTGTCCTGGTCGTTCGGCGAGATCAAGAAGCCGGAGACCATCAACTACCGCACCTTCAAGCCGGAGCGTGACGGTCTGTTCTGCGCGCGCATTTTTGGCCCGATCAAGGACTATGAGTGCCTGTGCGGCAAGTACAAGCGCATGAAGTACAAGGGCGTCATCTGCGAGAAGTGCGGCGTCGAAGTCACGCTGTCGCGCGTCCGCCGCGAGCGCATGGGCCATATCGAGCTCGCCGCTCCCGTCGCCCACATCTGGTTCCTGAAGTCGCTGCCCTCGCGCATCGGCACGCTGCTCGACATGACCCTGAAGGACATCGAGCGCGTCCTCTACTTCGAGAACTACATCGTCACCGAGCCTGGCCTCACCGCGCTGAAGGAGCACCAGCTGCTCAGCGAGGAAGAGTACATGATCGCCGTCGACGAGTATGGCGAGGATTCCTTCACCGCCATGATCGGCGCCGAGGCCATTCATGACCTTCTGGCCGGCATGGACCTGGAGAAGATCGCCGGCGACCTGCGTTCGGAACTGGCTTCGACCACGTCCGAGCTGAAGCAGAAGAAGTATCTGAAGCGGCTCAAGGTCGTCGAGAACTTCATGGAATCCGGCAACCGTCCGGAATGGATGATCATGAAGGTGGTCCCGGTCATTCCGCCGGACCTGCGCCCGCTGGTTCCCCTGGATGGTGGACGTTTCGCGACGTCCGACCTGAACGATCTCTATCGCCGCGTCATCAACCGCAACAACCGTCTGAAGCGGCTGATCGAACTGCGCGCTCCCGGCATCATCGTGCGCAATGAAAAGCGCATGCTGCAGGAAGCCGTCGACGCATTGTTCGACAACGGCCGCCGCGGCCGCGTCATCACCGGCGCCAACAAGCGTCCGCTGAAGTCGCTGTCCGACATGCTGAAGGGCAAGCAGGGCCGGTTCCGCCAGAACCTGCTCGGCAAGCGCGTCGACTATTCCGGCCGTTCGGTCATCGTGACCGGTCCGGAGCTCAAGCTGCACCAGTGTGGCCTGCCGAAGAAGATGGCGCTCGAGCTGTTCAAGCCCTTCATCTACGCCCGTCTCGACGCCAAGGGTTACTCCTCGACCGTCAAGCAGGCCAAGAAGCTGGTCGAGAAGGAGCGTCCGGAAGTCTGGGATATTCTCGACGAGGTCATCCGCGAGCACCCGGTTCTCCTGAACCGCGCGCCGACGCTGCACCGCCTCGGCATCCAGGCGTTCGAGCCGATCCTGATCGAAGGCAAGGCGATCCAGCTGCATCCGCTGGTCTGCACGGCCTTCAACGCCGACTTCGACGGTGACCAGATGGCGGTCCACGTGCCGCTGTCGCTGGAAGCGCAGCTTGAAGCCCGCGTGCTGATGATGTCGACCAACAACATCCTGCACCCGGCTTCCGGCGCGCCGATCATCGTGCCGTCGCAGGACATGGTTCTGGGTCTCTACTATCTCTCGATCGTCAACCAGAACGAGCCGGGCGAGGGCATGGTGTTTGCCGACATGGGCGAACTCCAGCACGCGCTCGAGACCAAGGCGGTGACCCTGCACGCCAAGATCAAGGGCCGCTTCCGCACGGTCGACGCCGAAGGCAAGGTCGTGTCGAAGATCCACGACACCACGCCTGGCCGCATGATCATCGGCGAGCTTCTGCCGAAGAACGTCAACGTGCCTTACGAGACCGCCAACCAGGAGATGACCAAGAAGAACATCTCCAAGATGATCGACACCGTCTACCGCCACTGCGGTCAGAAGGAGACGGTCATTTTCTGCGACCGCATCATGGCGCTCGGCTTCGCTCATGCCTGCCGTGCCGGCATTTCGTTCGGCAAGGACGACATGCTGATCCCGGACAGCAAGATCAAGCTGGTCTCCGACACCGAGGCTTTGGCCAAGGAATACGAGCAGCAGTACAATGACGGCCTGATCACGCAGGGCGAGAAGTACAACAAGGTCGTCGACGCCTGGGCCAAGTGCTCGGAAAAGGTCGCCGACGAAATGATGGCCCGCATCAAGGCGGTCGAGTTCGAGGACAATGGCCGTCAGAAGCCGATGAACTCGATCTACATGATGTCGCACTCCGGTGCGCGTGGCTCGCCCACCCAGATGCGCCAGCTCGCCGGCATGCGCGGCCTGATGGCGAAGCCCTCGGGTGAAATCATCGAGACGCCGATCATCTCGAACTTCAAGGAAGGCCTGACCGTGCTCGAGTACTTCAACTCGACTCACGGCGCCCGCAAGGGTCTGGCCGACACCGCCTTGAAGACGGCGAACTCGGGTTACCTCACCCGCCGTCTGGTCGACGTGGCGCAGGACTGCATCGTCAACTCCGTGGATTGCGGCACCGACAAGGGCCTCACCATGCAGCCGATCGTCGATGCCGGTCAGGTCGTCGCTTCGGTCGGCCAGCGCGTGCTGGGCCGCACCGCGCTCGACGACATCAACCATCCGGTGACCGGCGACCTGCTGGTCAAGGCCGGAACGCTGATGGACGAGCGTGACGTGGAGCAGATCGAAAAGGCCGGCGTCCAGTCGGTCCGCATTCGCTCGGCACTGACCTGCGAGGTCAGGGTCGGCGTGTGCGCGGTCTGCTACGGACGCGATCTGGCGCGCGGCACCCCCGTCAACCAGGGTGAAGCGGTCGGCGTCATCGCTGCGCAGTCGATCGGCGAGCCGGGCACCCAGCTCACCATGCGTACCTTCCACATGGGCGGCACCGCGCAGGTGGTGGATAGTTCGTTCCTTGAAGCCTCCTATGAGGGCAAGGTCGAGATACGCAACCGCAACGTGGTGCGCAACTCCGACGGCCAGCAGATGGTCATGGGCCGCAACATGGCGGTGCTGATCCTCGACGAAGCCGGCAAGGAGCGCGCCACGCACCGTGTCACTTATGGTTCGCGTATCTTCGTGGACGATGGCGACAAGGTGAAGCGCGGCCAGCGTATCGCCGAGTGGGATCCCTACACCCGCCCGATCCTCACCGAAATCGAGGGCAGGGTGGCGTTCGAGGATCTGGTCGACGGCATCTCCGTTCAGGAAACGGCCGACGAGTCGACCGGCATCACCAAGCGTGAGGTCATCGACTGGCGTTCGACGCCGCGCGGCAACGATCTGAAGCCGGCGATCGTCGTTCAGGACGCCAAGGGCAAGGTCGGCAAGCTGTCGAAGGGTGGCGATGCCCGCTTCCTGCTCTCGGTCGAGGCCATTCTCTCGGTCGAGCCGGGTGCGCAGGTTCGTCCCGGCGACGTGCTGGCGCGTATCCCAATGGAAAGCGCCAAGACCAAGGACATCACCGGCGGTCTGCCGCGTGTTGCCGAACTGTTCGAGGCACGTCGTCCGAAGGATCACGCCATCATCGCCGAGATCGATGGCACGATCCGCTTCGGCCGCGACTACAAGAACAAGCGCCGCATTATCATCGAGCCGCATGACTCGACGCTGGAGCCGGTCGAATACCTGATCCCGAAGGGCAAGCCGTTCCATCTCCAGGACGGCGACGTCATCGAGAAGGGCGACTACATCCTCGACGGCAATCCGGCGCCGCACGACATCCTGGCGATCAAGGGCGTGGAGGCACTTGCTTCCTACCTCGTCAACGAGATCCAGGAAGTCTACCGCCTACAGGGCGTGTCGATCAACGACAAGCACATCGAGGTGATCGTTCGCCAGATGCTGCAGAAGGTCGAGATCACCACGCAGGGCGACTCGACCTACATTCCAGGCGACCACGTCGACGTGATCGAGCTGGAAGAGGTCAATGAGCGCCTGATCGAGGACGGCAAGAAGCCGGCCGAAGGTCAGCCGGTGCTGCTCGGCATCACCAAGGCCTCGCTGCAGACGCCGTCCTTCATCTCGGCCGCCTCCTTCCAGGAGACGACCCGAGTGCTGACGGAAGCCGCGGTTGCCGGCAAGACCGACATGCTGCAGGGCTTGAAGGAAAACGTCATCGTCGGCCGGCTGATCCCGGCCGGTACGGGCGGCACGATGAGCCAGATCCGGCGCATCGCCACCTCGCGCGACGAACTGATCATCGACGAGCGCCGCAAGGCCTCCGGTGTGGAAGTCGCCGAGCCGATGCTGGCCGATCTGACAACCGCCGCGCAGTAAGCGCGGCGGGAGCAATTCCAGGAAAAGTGTAAACGGTTTTCCGCCCGGAATTGCGCTAGAAAAAGCAAAAATCTCAGGCAACTGGGCCGTCGGGGCAACCTGGCGGCCTTTTTGTTTGTTCTATTCAGATGGTTTCTCGAAGCGAAGCAGGTCGCCCGGCTCGCAGTCGAGGTATTCGCAGATGCGTTCCAGCGTGTCGAACCGGATGCCTTTGACCTTTCCCTGTTTGAGAAGGGAAAGGTTGGCTTCGGTGATGCCGACAAATTCGGCGAGGTCCTTCGACTTCACGTTTCGTTCGGCGAGGACGACGTTGAGCCTGACCCTTATGGGCATAAGCTGGTCCTCCTCATACGAACTGCGCATTTTCGTCGGCGAGCGCGGATGCTTCCGATATTACCCAGGTGATCACCGCGACGATGGCCGCCGTCAGCAAGGCCAGCAGCGTGTCGCTGTCGAGACCAAGTGTCAGGCGGTGTTGGCCGGCAGGTGCATCCAGGCTCAGGAGAACGGACAGCGCCGCTCCCGAAACCGGTTTCAGCAAGGCGGAGGCCAGCAGGCCAAGGCCAAAGGACCGCAAATTCCTGATTGCGTTCTCTCCGAAGAAGTCTCCGGTCGCAAAGGCCTGGAAGGCGCCCCGGGCCGCCATCAGCGCGAAAACGAGACAGGCAAGCGGCACGAACGAGATCGCGAACGCGGCCAGCCTGCGGCCGAGGCCGAATTCGCTGAGCCATGCCTGCGGGATATTGGCATCCGCCGCGATCGAGCCGGCGGAGGTGGTGAGCCAGTAGAACAGCAGACAGAGCGTCAGCAGGATCGCCAGGACGACAAAGCATCGTGCCAGCACCAGGCTGAACAGGCGGATGCGCCTCAGCCTTGTCTGGCGAACCGGGTCGGGGGTTGGAGCCGTGATGGCGGGTTCAATCATGATCGTCTCGGTTCGCAAAAAAAATTATTGTTTTACAATAATAGTTTTATGCATAATGGTAAGCGTTGTCAACGTCCAACATGACAGGAGCTACCAATGCCTTCCTTCAAACGCCAGAACACCCTTGCCGCCATCGGGTTCATGACGGCGCTCGTGGCGCCTTTTTCAGCTCACGCTCTGCCGTCGACGGCAACAGGCCGGATATCGGTGGGGCAGGTGATGGAGATGATCGAAAAGGCCGATACCAGCCCGATCGCCAGGCAGACGCTTGTCGCCTATGTCGCCGGGGTTGGTGAAGCCGCCGGCGCAATTGTCGATACGATCGGCAACGGCTCGCGCACCATGTCCTGCCGGAAGTCGTTCAGCCTGGATACCGGCTCGGTGCGCGCGGCCCTCGAAGCCGGTGCACCCCGTCAGGACAGCTGGCCGCAAACGCCGGCAACCCCACTGATCGTTGCCGACATGGTCAAACGCGCCGGCTGCAAGGCAAAGGATTGATCCAAGCCGGACCGGGACTGCGGTCGACAGCGCTTCATTGACCGGGTTCGAAGCCGTCGGCGCAAGCCGGCGGCCTTTTTCATTTACGACGACCTGTCACGGTTGATAGGCTCATTCGGAGCCCGGATTTCGGACCGACAAGATCAGGCGCTTCCTCACGACAAGCCTCAGGCGGCCCCGTAGCGTGATTTGGCGATCGAAGGATCGGAAAAAACGATGAGCAAGAAAACCTGGGCTGCTGTCGACGACTACATCGTTGAGGCCCTGTTCGAAGCAGATCCCGCCCTCGACGCTGTTCTGGCCGCCAACCGTGACCAAGGCTTGCCACCGATCGACGTCTCGCCGGCGCAGGGCAAGCTGCTTTCGCTTCTGCTGCGCATCAAAGGCGCGAAAAAGGTTCTCGAAATCGGCACGCTGGGCGGCTATTCGACGATCTGGATGGCGCGAGCGTTGCCTGCGGACGGCAAGATCGTGACGCTTGAACTCGACCCGCATCATGCCAGCGTCGCGCGGTCGAATTTCGAACAGGCAGGGGTGTCGGAACGGGTGGAACTGCGGGTCGGGCCGGCGCTACAGTCGCTTGCCGCGCTAGGCACCGAGAATGCCGGGCCGTTCGATCTCATCTTCATCGACGCCGACAAGCCGAACAATCCGAACTATCTGTCATGGGCCATGCGGCTCTCAAGGCCGGGAACAGTGATCATCTGCGACAACGTCATCCGCGACGGCGCGGTGATCGACGGCGGTGGCCATGACGCCAATGTTGTCGGCGCCCGGGCGGCGTTCTCGTTCATCGGCGGCGACAAGCGCCTGGACGGCACCGCTATCCAGACCGTCGGCGCCAAGGGTTATGACGGCTTTGCCATTGCGATCGTCGAGTGAGCATCACACGGTGATTGCCTGAATGACGCTGATGTCGGACCAACTCGGTCATGCTCACTTGTCATCGGCAGTTCGTTTGACGGCCGGCTTGCCCCAATCCGTCGCTGCTGCGCAGCGCCACCTTCCCCCTCCGGAGGGAAAGGAAGGAGCGTTTCTGGAGGAGCGTTGACGGCAGAAAGCTTGGCGCTTTCCTCTACCCCGTTGACCGGGGGGCCGAAGGGCGGGCGAGACCCGTGGCTCGCCCCGGCAGGTGGCTCGGCGTAGCCGAGAGGGAGTGGGGGGCGACCTGGCACGAGCGTGCGCTCCAGCCAGATCCGCGATCCCGTCGCGGGCACAATTCAGTCGAAAAACGCTTCGACCACGTTGCGCCTGCCGAGCATGAAGGCGTCGGCGACATGCTGCAGCGGCGCCAGATCGACATCCGATGTGCCGGCGCGCACGATCTCGGCGAAACGCCTGTAGAGCATCGGGTATTCCGCCTCCGGCTCCTCATGGACGACACGGCCGTCGATGGCGAGCTTCGAGCCGCCGCCGGAAAGCACCATCTTGCCCGCATCCGTGTCGGCCAGGATGTCCCAGCTTTGCGGGCCGGTCTGCAGCCAGTCGAGGTCCATCGTCACCGGCAATCCGTTCGAGGTGCGGAAGGCGACTTGCGCCGCGACCGGGGCGGCGCGGTTTTCGGGAAAGTCGAGCGCGGCCGAGGTGATGAACATCGCCGGCAGGATGTGGGTTGCGATCGACAGCGCGTTGATGCCGGGATCGAAGACGCCGAAGCCGCCCGGCGCCCAGATCCACTCTTGGTTCGGATGCCAGCGGCGCACATCTTCCTTCCATATGATCGCCGCCGAGCGAAGGCGGGCCGATGCGAGAAAGCTGCGCGCAGCCTCCACCGCCGGCGCATAGCGCGAGTGCCAGCTGGCGAACAGGCAGACGCCGTTCTTCGCGGCCAGCACCTTCAGGTCCTCGACTTCGCTGACCGTGGCGCCCGGGGGCTTTTCCAGGAAGACGTGCTTCTTGGCCTCGAGCGCGGTGCGCGCGGCATCGTAGCGGAATTGCGGCGGCATGCAGAGCGAGACAGCCTCAAGCTCCGGCACCGCGTCGAGCATCGCCTCGATAGTGGGGAAGTTCGGGATGCCGTCGACCTTGCCATGCCGGCTGGCGGCGGCGATGAGTCGATAGTTCTGGTCCTTGGCCAGCGCCGGGAGGTGCTGGTCGCGGACGATCTTGCCGACGCCGACGATGCCGATCTTGATGGGGTTGTTGTTCGAGGACATGAGGGCTCCGGATGGGAAGGACAGGTTTTCCTAGATGCGAAAAGGCAGCCGGGCAAGGTGTGGTCATGGAGCGGCGGTCCGGCCCGCGTCGGCCGCGTCCTGACCTGATTCTCAGATCGGTACGTCGAAGGTGACGATCGACACTTCGCCTTCGAGCGCGCCCTGATAGGCCGACAGATGCGGCTCGTCGTCGGGCACACCGTCCATATCGCCGATCTGATCGAGTTCGGCCTCGGCATAACCTTCCGCCGCGAGCGATTCGAGGGCACGGCGCACCGCCGAATCGTCATCGGGAGCGACCAGCATGACATGCACGCCTTCTACCTTGCCGCCTTTGCGCTTCCACACCCGGCCGGTGATGATGGTGACCGGGCGTTCTTCATTGTCGTTCACGGGCTGATTCCTTCTGGGAAAGGACGGGCGAGGGGATTTTGACTGTTCTGCCGGCCTTTTCGCATGAAGCGGGGCCGTGCGACAGCCAAAAGCCATTCACTTTGCCAAAGCCTTGGCACTTTCTTCTCCGCCCTTGCAAAATGGCGAAAGAAAATTACCTGCGGTTTTCGCATGGCTGCCAAGCCCCGGCTTCAATGCAATATTTGGCACTGCGGGGTTGACGGTTCGCGGGCTTACGAGTAGAAGCCGGCCAGTCAGAACCGATGTGAGGCTCTCCTTTCCGAAGCGACACGCTTTGGAGTTTGCTTCAAACAGGGTTCGTTTTACGAGCGAAAAGACATTTCCGGCGTGCACGAAGCGGCTTCCGCTTCCTCTGCCATTTGTTCGGGCAAGACCGCGAGGCGCGGTTTGTGGCCCGAATTTGCGTATGGAAATGACGCTTTGAGCGGCCCTGACCGGGCGAGACACGGAATTGAGAGACAAGAGGGTTTAATGCCTACCGTCAACCAGCTGATCCGCAAGCCGCGCATTGCGCCGGTGAAGCGCAACAAGGTCCCGGCCATGCAGCAGAACCCGCAGAAGCGGGGCGTCTGCACGCGCGTCTACACGACGACGCCGAAGAAGCCGAACTCGGCGCTGCGCAAGGTGGCCAAGATCCGCCTGACCAATGGTTTTGAAGTGATCGGTTACATCCCCGGCGAAGGTCACAACCTTCAGGAACACTCCGTGGTCATGATCCGCGGCGGCCGCGTCAAGGATCTTCCGGGCGTTCGCTACCACATCATCCGCGGCGTGCTCGACACGCAGGGCGTGAAGAACCGCAAGCAGCGCCGTTCGAAGTACGGCGCCAAGCGTCCGAAGTAAGATTTTCCGGCCCTGGCGCTGCTTGAACGCGTCGGGCTACGAGATTGAGAGACAAAAGCCATGTCGCGTCGTCACAGTGCAGAAAAGCGTGAGATCAACCCGGATCCGAAGTTCGGCGATCTGATTGTCACCAAGTTCATGAACGCCGTCATGTATGACGGCAAGAAGTCGGTCGCCGAGACCATCGTCTATGGCGCTCTGGACCAGGTCCAGTCGAAGACCAAGCAGGAGCCGGTCACCGTCTTCCATCAGGCGCTCGACAATGTCGCGCCGCATGTGGAAGTGCGTTCGCGTCGCGTCGGCGGCGCCACCTACCAGGTTCCGGTCGACGTGCGCCCCGAGCGCCGCCAGGCATTGGCCATCCGTTGGCTGATCGCGGCTGCCCGCAACCGCAACGAGACCACCATGGTCGACCGCCTCTCGGGCGAGCTGATGGACGCGGCCAACAACCGCGGCACGGCCGTCAAGAAGCGTGAAGACACCCACAAGATGGCTGAAGCCAACCGCGCTTTCGCACACTACCGCTGGTAAAGCGCGAACAGGACTGAGAGGCAGCTACGATGGCCCGCGAATACAAAATCGAAGACTACCGCAATTTCGGTATCATGGCGCATATTGACGCCGGCAAGACGACGACCACCGAGCGCGTCCTCTACTACACGGGCAAGTCGCACAAGATCGGCGAAGTGCACGACGGCGCTGCCACCATGGACTGGATGGAGCAGGAGCAGGAACGCGGCATCACCATCACGTCCGCCGCCACCACGACCTTCTGGAAGGGCCGTGACGGCAAGATGCGCCGCTTCAACATCATCGACACCCCCGGACACGTCGACTTCACCATTGAAGTCGAGCGTTCGCTGCGCGTGCTCGACGGCGCCATTGCGCTGCTCGACGCCAACGCCGGTGTCGAGCCGCAGACGGAAACCGTCTGGCGCCAGGCCGACAAGTACCGCGTGCCGCGCATGATCTTCTGCAACAAGATGGACAAGATCGGCGCCGACTTCTACCGCTCGGTCGAGATGATCGGCTCGCGCCTTGGTGCGCAGGCTGTCGTCATGCAGCTGCCGATTGGCGCCGAGACCGAATTCAAGGGCGTCGTCGACCTCGTCGAGATGAACGCGCTTGTCTGGCGCGACGAGACGCTGGGCGCTGCCTGGGACGTCGTCGAGATCCCGGCCGACCTTCAGGCTCGTGCCCAGGAATACCGCGAGAAGATGATCGAAGCCGCCGTCGAAATGGACGAGACGGCGCTTGAGAACTACCTCGAAGGCAAGATGCCGTCGAATGACGAGATTCGTTCGCTGATCCGCAAGGGTACGATCGCGGTCAAGTTTTTCCCGATGTTCTGCGGCTCGGCCTTCAAGAACAAGGGCGTGCAGCCGCTGCTCGACGCCGTCGTCGAATACCTGCCGTCGCCGGCCGACGTTCCCGCCATCAAGGGTGTCGATGCCAAGACCGACGCCGAGATCGAGCGTCATGCCGTCGACGACGAGCCGCTGTCGATGCTCGCCTTCAAGATCATGAACGACCCGTTCGTGGGTTCGCTGACCTTCGCCCGCATCTATTCGGGCAAGCTCACCAAGGGCATCTCGGTCGATAACACCGTCAAGGGCAAGAAGGAGCGCATCGGCCGCATGCTGCAGATGCATGCGAATTCGCGCGCCGACGTCGAAGAAGCTTTCGCCGGCGACATCGTCGCCCTGGCTGGCCTCAAGGACACGACCACTGGCGACACGCTGTGCGATCCGCTGCACCCGGTCATTCTCGAGCGCATGGAATTCCCTGATCCGGTCATCCAGATCGCCATCGAGCCGAAGACCAAGAACGACCAGGAAAAGATGGGCCTCGCCCTTCACCGCCTGGCTGCCGAGGATCCGTCCTTCCGCGTCAAGACCGACGAGGAAAGCGGCCAGACCATCATCTCCGGCATGGGCGAACTGCACCTCGACATCATCGTCGACCGCATGCGCCGCGAGTTCAAGGTCGAAGCCAATGTCGGCGCTCCGCAGGTGGCCTATCGCGAGACGATCACCCGCAAGCACGAGCAGGACTACACGCACAAGAAGCAGACCGGCGGTACCGGCCAGTTCGCCCGCGTGAAAGTTATCTTCGAGCCGAACACGGAGAGCGAAGAGTTCGTCTTCGAGTCCAAGATCGTCGGCGGCGCGGTGCCGAAGGAATACATCCCGGGTGTCGAAAAGGGCATCCAGAGCGTCATGGGCGCTGGCCCGTTCGCGGGCTTCCCGATGATCGGCGTCCGGGCGACGCTGATCGACGGCGCCTACCACGACGTCGACTCCTCGGTCCTGGCCTTCGAAATCGCGTCCCGCGCCTGCTTCCGTGAAGCCGCACCCAAGCTTGGCGTGCAGCTGCTCGAGCCGATCATGAAGGTCGAAGTCGTGACGCCGGAAGACTATGTCGGCAGCGTCATTGGCGACCTGAACGGCCGCCGCGGCCAGATCCAGGGTCAGGAAGCACGCGGCGTGGCCGTCGTCATCAATGCGATGGTGCCGCTCGCCAACATGTTCAAGTACGTCGACAACCTGCGTTCGATGAGCCAGGGCCGCGCGGCCTACACGATGCAGTTCGACCACTACGAGCCGGTCCCGACCGCGGTCGCCCAGGAAGTCCAGAAAAAGTACGCGTAACTCGAAAGAGCTGTCGCGATAACGCAATTCAAAGCCCGCATGGGCGAGCAGGAAATGGAGACATCACATGGCAAAAGGTAAATTCGAGCGCACTAAGCCTCATGTGAACATCGGCACGATTGGTCACGTTGACCATGGCAAGACGTCGCTGACGGCGGCGATCACGAAGTATTTTGGCGAGTACAAGCGCTACGACCAGATCGATGCGGCGCCGGA
>NZ_JBFTRA010000021.1:0-11275 GCF_056399285.1 Mesorhizobium sp. 01N446
AGATCGTGGAGACGACCAAGATCCTCGTCCTTGCCAGCCATTCGCGCGATCTGCTGCGAAAGAATTGCAACCGCATCCTGTGGATGGAACACGGCCGTGTGCGCATGGACGGCCCTACAGATGAGGTCCTGCCTGCCTATTTCGGTTGATAGTTTTTCGAATGCAGGTAGAACAATCCCGGCTAGGATCGACAATAACAATCAATATTCATGCGGTCGCTGAAACTCGTACGATTCGAATGAGATGTACGGAGAAATAACGGAGATTCAGGCAGTGCCCGCACGGAATGCGCCCATCTCGAGCCCGCAGCGGGAAACCTGCGCCAATCGGCACCCAGGCTTGCGATAATGCATCCGATGGCCTCGAGGCGCACGCATGGCTAGCAGCGACCAAAGCTGGTGGCGCGGCAAAAAGGCGGCGCTGGTCGTTGCCCATCCCGGTCATGAATTGCGGGTCCACCATTGGATGGAGACCAGCAGGCCTCTGGTCATGGTGCTGACGGACGGTTCAGGCCATCTCGACGCCGGCCGGCTCGATCGCACGGCCGAAGTGCTGGCCGGCGCCGGTGCGCGTCCGGCGGCATCGTTCTTCGGCAGGATGGCGGATCGGGATCTCTACCGGGCCATCCTGGACGGTGACGTGGAGATGTTCAGAGCACTCGTTGACGAAATGGCCGCGGTTCTCGCCGGCGAGGCGATCGAGTATGTCGCCGCCGACGCGGTCGAGGGCTTCAATCCGGGACATGACGTTTGTCGGCTGCTCGTCAATGCTGCGTTGGCGCGGCTGCACGACCGGGATGGTCGCGATCTGCCCAATCTCGAATTTCCGCTCGAGTCGGCCGCACTGAGTCGCCAAACCGCGACCCGAGAGGGGATAGAACTTCATCTCGACGCCAAAGCATTCGACCGCAAGCTCAGGGCTGTCGACAAGTATCCGGAATTGACCGAGGAAGCCGACCGTCTGCGCGCGGCGCATGGTCTTACGAGCTTCAGTGTGGAGCGCCTCACCCCGGTCGACTACGGCATGGACATTTCAGAATGTTCCGAGCAGCCGCCGGCCTATGAGCATTGGGGAACGGAACGCGTGAAAAGCGGCTACTACAAGACGGTGCTTCGCTTCAGGGACCATGTCGAGCCGTTGGCCAGGCACCTGGCGACTTGAGTCCCGGTCGAGCATTCCTGACCAGAGATCAGAACCTCATTCGCCAAGTTCGATCAGGCACAGCCCCAATCCAAGCCGCCTTTGGTCGTCCGACAGGCCCACCTGCCGTGGGCTTGCCGGATTCTCGATCCTCAGGCCAACAGTGAGACGCCGTGCCCGCGCAGTTTCGGGCGGCAACGTCACTTGCCAGTCCTGCTGAAGGAAAAGCGGCGCACCAGAATCGATCGGTCCAAACACCCGCCGTTCAATCCATATTCCGTTGATGAAAAGCTCGGCGACGAGTTTCGGGTGCTTCTCATGGAGGAAAGGCACCAAACCCAGTCTTAGCGAGGTCGGCGCGGCCGCGGCGGATTTTTTGATCTCGACCATCGCAAGGTCGCCGTCTGTCCAGGCTCCCCAGTGCTCAAGCGCGGAGAACCCTGTCAGGCGCACAAATCTTTCGGGATCGTCGACCTGGGCCAAGGACAAAACCTTGCTCACCTCGACTGGTTCCAGCCCGGCTGGCTCGAGTTCGACCCGCTCCACTTCCGCCCGCATACGAGCCAACTGCGCCAACAGATCCTCGCGCTCAGTCATCCACGGCCATATCGGCCCGGGCTTCGTCAGCCAGACCTGCATGTGACGCGCCAGCGAAAGGTTCAATTCGTCCTTATCGACAGGTGTGGCGCGGTGTTGGCTGATTGCGTCGCCATAGAGTGACAGGCAAGCGTCCAGCCATTTTGACATGCTGGCCTCTTGGCGGGTTCTCCTTGAGATTTCCGCCGCGTCGAAGGCATCGTAGCGGTCGATCTCGGCTGCAATTGCCTCGTGCGACAGGCGCTCCTGCAGCACCCGCAGCCCGAAGTTGCGCCGCCGCCATCCATCCCAGGTGTCGGAACGAGCCATTCCGGCAAGGCCGCGGCCGTCACAAACGATGACCGCGCGTCCGCATGCCATGGCTTCAAGGGCGCTTAGCGCCGACGCGAAGACGAGGTCGTATTGCGGCAGCAGGGTTTCGGGTTCGCTCACAATGCCGCCGATGGACGCTCCGATCACATCCAGTTCGATGCCGCGCTCCGCGCAGGCGGCGCGCACTGCGTGCAAATGCTGCGTGTTCTTGGCGAAGGCCAGCGCTCGGCGCGGATGCTCCGGCAACGGCGGCCCGGGCAGGAAACGATCGGTGTCGACAGCGTTGAGCAGTGTAACGATGCGGTCGGCCGGAATGCCGGCCTCGAACTGCAGCCGCTCGGCAACCGTGTCGTCGACGGCAACATATTTGCGGATGCTGGCGAGCAGCGGTGGAGCGCTGTGCCAGGCGACGAAATCATGTGCGAAATAGAGTGCCGCGGCATTCGGGAAGCGCGCGGCGGCGATCGCGGTAACCTGGGTGTGGTTGCCGTGGATGATGTCAATGTCCGCGGCGATGGTCGAGATGTCGTCGGTGACAGGTATGCCACGGGCCCGGATCTCTTCCGCGATCGGTCCCAGGCCGGGCGCGTAGACGATCGGTCTGTGCCCGGCGCGCATGAGGGCGAAGGCGACCTCCCGTGTGACGATCTCGGTTCCCGAACGGCCCGTCAGATAAATGTTGGCGATCAGGACCGTCAGCGGCTGTTCGAAGGTCATGGTTAGGCAGGCTCCTTAGGAGGAACTGTCCAGGGCGGTTCACGGCACATGCGCCAACTCTATAACTTGTCGACGATATGACAGGAAATTGCTGCCCGGCTATGGCGCGTTTCAGATCGCGAAACCGCGCATGAATTGAGGTGAGAAATCTGGCCAGATTGATCCGGCCAGGAACTGTACTGGAGGTATACGGGGTCACTGCCGTACATCTCAGTTTCCCATTAATGTCAAATGGCTTCAGCTGAGCTAGAAAGGGAGGCTGCGGGATCAATGGGGCTTTTTTCGATTCGAATGAAATGTACGGAAAAACCATGGGCGCTTACGCAACGCCCCCACCGGCAGCGACCGCTATGATCAGCTACGCCCAAAATTGTGAAGACGTTTTGCTCGAGCGCGTTTTCAAGGATGCCGCGACCGGTTTCTATATCGACATCGGTGCCTATCATCCAACCATCGGATCCGTCACCAAAACCTTCTACGATCGAGGGTGGTCCGGCATAAACGTTGAACCGGGAGCGGTTTTCGACGAGTTGGTGCGGGAACGACCGCGCGACACAAATGTCAGGGCCGTGGTCACAGACCAGGAGGGGCAGGTTGATTTCGTCGAGAATCAATCCGATCCCGGCATGTCAAAGGTGGCCGACGGGCCTGGTATGGCCGACGGCGAAGGGCAGATAGTTCGAGTTCGGGCTGTGACGCTGGACAGTCTCGTCGCCCGGCATGCCTCCGGACGAGAAATCAACTTTCTCAAGATCGATGCGGAAGGGTCGGAAGCTGCAATCATTCGAGCGACAGACTGGAGCTCCATTCGCCCGCTGGTGCTGGTGATAGAAGCAACGGCGCCGTGGTCGAACGAGCTCGTCAATCAGAATTGGGAGCCTACCTTGCTCGCGAGCGGGTTCTTGCGTGCGTACTTCGATGGTATCAACGTCTTTTATGTGAGGGCAGAGAGCAAAGAGCTGCTTCGCCACTTCCAGGTGCCGGTAAACGTTCTCGATGGCCATGTGACATTCGGACAATGGCATTCAAGCGTAACCGTGGAGCAGCTGAAGACTGAACGCAGTGAGATCATTGCGCAACGAGATCGATTTTCCGCAGCATCCGAAGCTCAACGCCAAAAGAACGCGGAAATTGAAAGCCGATTGGCTGAGCTCACGGCGGCGATCGGTCGGGCGGAGGCTGAAAGCCAGCGTCTGACAGTCCACGCGGCGGCTCTGTCCAAACGCCTTGCGCGGGAACAAAAGCAGGCGGAGGCCGAACGCAAGCGCCTGACAGCCCAGGCGGATGCCCTGTCTGCGCAACTGGAACAACAACAGCGGCAAGCCGAGGCTGAAAGCCAGCGCCTGACAGACCAGGCGGCAGCCCAGTACAAGCAACTGGAGCAAGAACGCGAGCGGGCGGAGGAGGAGGGCAGGCGTCTAACTGCCCATGTTGATGCCCTGTCCGAACAACTGGAGCAGGAACGTCGTTCACTTGCTTCCGCAGCCTCTCTTGCCGCACGTTACGATCGCCTCGTCCTTGAGCTTTACGATGAGAATGGGCGTGGCAACACGACTAACATCACTCCTATGGAGAGTTCCATGGTTTCGCCGGCTAGCTTTGAGCCACCCTCCAGCCCTGCTCCAGGTCGCCTACGGTCAACCGTGAAGAAGAGCGCTCTCGGTGTCTACAAGCTTCTTTTCAGGCCTTTCGCGCGTCCGGTCATGTGGCGGATCCGAACATTTCTGTTGCAACCCGTCCACGAGAAGCTCGATCGCTCATATGAGGGCCTTCATCACGCGCGCTCGAATGAGATTGAGGTGCTGCGTCACGAGCAGGCTCAGCTTGCGATGAGCTTGGAAAATCATGCGCGCTCGGATGACATCCAGGCATTGCGTCAGGAGCAGGCGCAGCTTGCGATGAGCTTGGAAAATCATGCGCGCTCGGATGACATCCAGGCATTGCGTCAGGAGCAGGCGCAGCTCGTGAGGAGCTTGGAAGCGCTGGCGCTGACCATCGCGTCGAACCCGCCGAGGGAGCGCTAACCTGCGTCGTGCAGCCACGATGCGAGGGTCTGCACAAACTCGTCCCAAGTCGGTATCCGCAGTCTCGTCACCTCATACCAAAGCCTTTCCGCGAACGGATCATCAAGCAGTTTACGCACTGCATCGGCTATCGCCGTGGGGCTTATCTCGTCGAGGATGACACGGCCGCCTGGTGGTAGAACATCGAGACTTGGCAGGTTCGCCGATGCAATGACTGGGATGCCACTTGCCAGGCTTTCAAAGGGCGGAATGCCAAAACCCTCCAGTGAACTGACGAACAGGGTTGCCCTGGTTTTTTGCAGACTTTGCCTGATCGCATCATCGCTTGCGTGACCCAGATATCTGAACCGTGGTTCGGCCTTGAGGCGCTCCAGGATCGCTGGCTCGCGTGTCGAGCGGCTTTCTATCCGACCAATGACGGTCAATTCGACGTCGATATCTTGCTGCCAAAGCAGCTCAAACGCCTCGAGAATATCGGCGACGTTTTTTCTTGGCTCGATTGTCCCGACATATGTGAACATTCGCTTTTGGGCGTCAAATGCCTGCCTGGGCACCGCAACACCGTCGCCCCCAAGTGGAATCGCAGGACCTGCGTGGCCAACCTTTCGTATGACTCGATGCACGTACTCGCGACGGGTCTGTTCACTGATAAAGGCAGCGCGCGGCACGTCGCGAAGCGCACGCACATAGTGCATCAGTCGCCCTGTCGTGCGCGGCTCCCAATCCTGCGGATGAAGAAACGGCAGGAAATCGTACACCAGCCAACTGACCGAGGCGGCGCCCTCATGGCACAGGGCCCGATACGCTTCGGCTCGTTGCAGGTCGAAAAACACCTCGGGATTGTGCAGGCCGGCTTTGAGATCGGTCGATGAAATCGGGGTGCCCTTCAGGAGGTAAGGCAGAAGTCGTTCTCTTTCTTCATCGACAGAGTGCTTACCGTCGCCGGTGAGTGTTTCCGCCACTGCGTCCGGGAGCGCGCAGAAAACCAATTTCTCCGGGTCGAACCGACACGAGACGAGTGGCCGTGGGCCGTTCCAACGGCGCAAGATCTCGCGCTCCACCCGCTGGATCCCCGTGCGCAACGGATGGCTCGTCAACTCGGTCAGATCGACAAAGATTGGGGCTCGCGGCAATGCTCTTCTCTTCCGGTCTTTGGCGATTGACGACGGTCTCAGAATCCAAGTCCCCCGCACAGCTGCCGCGCGTAGCTTTTGAAACTATGAACTTCGCAGTATTCTCGCCGCGCCTCGTCAAATTGAGATCGATTGGCATCTTGCTGGCTGATCCTGGCCAGCGCTTCCGCGATGAGAACCGGGCTCGGATGATCGGGCACGGTAGCGACATATGTCGGCCCCTCCATTGCCAGCGCCAAATCCTCGTTTGCAACGGTGGGCAGCCCAACGGCGATACAGTCGAGCAGCGCGCCGGACAAGCCTCCGAAGAAGTGGGTTCTCAACTGAACCGCGGCGTCGGCTGCGAGCAGATAATCTCGGTATTGCGCCTCATCGACGAAGCTCGACGAGAACACCACATGATCTGTCAGCCCAAGGCTGGAGACCAAATTCCTGAACGGGCTTTCATCCGACGCAAATCCGCCAATAAAATACAGTTTCGCGGGAATGCTCCAGCTTCGCAGGAGGTCAACAGCCCAAATGCATTCCTCGGCCGCCTTGTTGGAATGGACATAGCCAAGCGATACGATCGCAAATTCTTTTTTGGCGATGCCGGCCCTCAGTCTGGCCGCCGATTTCAGTCTTTGATTGGTCGGATCGGTCTCCCACTGCCGATAGATTGAAAAGGGCAGATAGATCGCCATTTTGGAAAAGCGGTCTTGAACGATTTTAGCCGTCACGCGCGAATGGACGAACATGGGCGAAGCCCATTCGGCGATTTCGCCGAGAAATGTTGCTCGCAGCCTCGATTCGTCTTGCAGCCAGGAACCGATCTCCTCGTCGCTCACAGACCGTCCGAGCTCACCCGCCGCAACCGCCCGGGTGCGCGACGAACCCAGGAGGCTTGCGTAGAAGCCGAGCAGGCGATTGTCGTGCTCGATACAAGCTCCGCCATACCGTTCAAGCATCTGAAACACCTCCAGATGAAAATTCGAGTTCCCCATCACCCCGACCACTCGATCAAAGCCCGAAGACAAGCAGGGAAGGGTGGTGATCCGCTGCGCCGATGCTGCTCCCTCAGGTGTGGTCACAGGCGCGTGTTTTGAGAAGACATGGACATCGGCCAATTTGCCGAGTTCGCGGATCGTTGCGGCCGAATAATCAGCGACTCCGGACTGGTCGGGCGGTATCGGGCTGAGGAATGCGATTTGTGGTCGCGCGCCTCTGAGGATGCCTGCGCGCTTGGGCTGACGAAGCGTAACCAAGTCACCCACCGTCGACCAGAATTCAGCCGCGATTTTGTCAGCCCGAAACCGTTGCCACCGTGTCGACTGATCCTGGATGACTTCGGTGCGTTCCGCTTGATCGACGATAAGCGCCTCGAGCTTCTTTCTGAGTTCCTCCGCGCTGTCTGGAGAAAACATCAAATCGTCGCGCCCGATCAGTTCCTTGTGAGCGGGGATGGAAGACGCGATTACCGGCGAGCCCGCCGCCATCGCCTCAACGACCGGAATCGAGAACCCCTCCATATGCGTTGCAACGACCGTGCAAAGCGCGCCCCGGTAGATCGATACGAGTTCATCCTCGTCGACAAAACCCGGGAAAACAAGAAGCTCGGGCCTGCCGCCATTTCCGGTGTGCAGATCGCGCAAGATTGCCTGCCAAACCGGCGGGTAGTTCCCAGTGACCACGAGCCGAATGCCGGCCTCTTGCATCACGCTGCTTCCGGCATGGGCGAGAATAGGGCACTCGACGTTCTTTCGAGGCTCGGCCCCGCCGCAGGCAAGGACATAGCGCCCGAAAAATGCCTCCTGCCGCCTGGAAGTGCCGGCGCGCTCGAAAGCGCTATCTATCGGCGCCCCGGTCTTCGTAATGCGCAACGGGTTCACGCCAAGAAGGCGCCGAAGCTCATCGGATGTATGCTGCGAGATGGGAAAGAAATGGTCGTAGCGAGAAAGCCAAATGAGTTGGGTGTGATAGTCGAGGCGGTTGGAAGCCGTCGGCAGGTATCGTTCCGGCTTCATGAGCGGGATGAAGTCGTAGACAATCGCGAGCTTGAGAATATCCGGGTCGTTCACGATGCGACCCAGGAAGAACGGATCGTGGGTCATAGGGGACAGTTCGAAAAACACTGGCGAACTTCCCTTGACGTCCAGATAGGCGTTGCTACGAACCCGATCGACGAGATGACGGAAACGATCCTCGAGCGGTGGCAGGGCGGGATCAACCAGCCCGAGAGTCGATACTCCGATTCTTCCCCGAAGGAGGCCAACGGCTCTGACCAGATTGGCCGACAGCTTGCCGACACCGCGATCCCTGTAAGAAGGATCTTGCAGGCATCTCAGATCGAATACAATTTCGCAGTTGTCCATGCCGCAACCCAGCGCAATCGTAGTCCATTTCCTACTCGCTGCAAACGGAGAATGACAAGCGAAAAGGACCTAGGATATCACGTCCATGGGAAGAGCCCGTCCAGGAGTCGATTCGATGGTTAGTCTTTATTAATATAAATGTCGAGGTGAATCGTGGCCGTTGCTTGGGTCGCCTGACGTGGAAGGCGTGGTGACTTGAGGTTTATTGGATGCTACCGAGGAGTGTTAGATATTGCCGACGAGATCCTGGTAGAGATTCATATAAGAGGTCGCCATTTTCTCGGACGTGAACAGGCTCTCGTATCGCTCAGCTGCGTTTTGGCCGAAGCGTTGAGCCATGTCCGTGTCCGTCCATATTCGTGCCATGGCTGCGGCGAAGGCTTGCGCATTGGCGGGCGGGACGACCAATCCCGTCACCTTGTCCAGGTTGATGAAGCTCGTGCCGGTGCCGATCTCGCAGGAGATCATGGGTTTGCGGAACATGGCAGCTTCGACGAGAGACAATCCAAAAGCCTCGGAGCGCAGATGGGACGGGAAGACGACCCCGCTGCACAGGGTCAGAAGTGCTGTCTTGTCCTCTTCGTCCAGCGCGCCGACAAAATGCACGTTCGACAGCCGGTCAGCTTGCTCGTGCAGGGCCTGCTCCATCGGACCTGAGCCGACAATAACGACCGGATAGCCGCTCAGGCGTGCCGCCTCGATCAGCACATGCAGACCCTTGTAGTAACGCAGCACGCCGGTGAACAGGAAGAATCTTCCCGGAAACCGCGCGCCCCAGTGTTGCAGCCGTGCTTCGGAGGGGACCGGGTAGGTCTTCACATCCAGGCCGTTCGGAATGACGATTGTCTTGGCACGCTGTCCTCGCAAGACCTTGCTCGTCTCCAGATAGTTGGGGGACGCGACGACAATGCGATCAACGCTGTTGAGGAAGAGGTGCATCAGCGGACGATAAATCTGCAGCAATGTGCTCTGCTTGACTATGTCAGACTGATAGGTGACCACGGTTGGCTTTCGCACCCGCATGCCGAAATGAACCAGGTCCATGAAGGGCCAGGGAAAATGATAGTGAATCACATCGGCTTGCGCCGCCAGTTCGCCGAAGCGCTTGAAGGCCCCGAGCGAAAAACCCGTCGAAGCGATTTCCAGATCGAGGTGTGCCTTGTAGGCCCAATGCCCATCGAAGAAGACGCTGTTCTCCTCCGGCTTGCGGCTGAGCGAGAGCACCGTTGGCTCGACACCCAGTTTCGATGTTCCACACGCGATTGCATGGATTGCTCGTTCCATGCCGCCGAACGTGTCGGGCCAGTAAGTCTTGAAAAAGTGAAGGACGCGCATGTCAGCGGCTTTTCCGCTTGGCAATGGCCTTGTCGAAAACCTCGACCAAGCGCCTTGCGCTGAGATGCCAGTCGAAACGCGCCGCATTGGCCTTGGCGACCGCGGCCCGTCGTGCAAGGTCGCGATCGTCGGTAAGCAGTTGATGCAGTTTTGCGGTGAGGTCGCTCACTGACAGCGGATCGACCAGCAAGGCGCCTTCGCCGGCAACTTCGGGCATTGAAGAGACGTTGGAGGTCAGAACCGGTACCCCAAAACCATTTGCCTCCAGAATGGGCAAGCCGAACCCTTCATAGAGCGACGGCATGGTAAGGGCCCGGGCTCCAGCATAAAGCGATGCCAGATCGGTGTCATCCAGATATCCGGTAAGCCGCACCTGGTCGGAAATGCCGAGATCCGCCAGGCGAGACCGGAGATCGCCGAGGTGCCAACCCTGCCCACCGGCGATAACCAGCAGATGCCCGGAACGGACCACTGGGTCAAGGCCGGCCCAGGCCTGCAAAAGGCGAACCAGATTCTTGCGGGGCTCAAGGGTCCCCACAAACAGCAGACAGGGCCGGTCAATTCCAAAACGCGCGCGCGCGGCCGCGATGTCGCCTGGCACGAGGCGGGTGTGGCCGGGATAGATCGTTGTCACTGGAGCTTCCAGGCCGGGGTATCTCTTCCTGAGCGCGCCTTCCGTTGAATTCGAGTCCACGACAATAGCGTCAGCCCGGCGCACCGCGGCTCCCACAAAGGCGCGCTCCGCCGCCCATGTCTGCCAACGCATGGTTTCAGGCGCATGGGCCCAAACCAGATCGTGAATCGTGACCACCCGCGGCATCGGCGCTGGCAGACGGAAGGGAAGCCGGTGTGCCGGTCCCCAAAAGACATCGACCGCGTCGTTGACCGCGGCGCGCGGCAGCGCCGTTTGCGACCAGATCATGCGAGCGGCAGCGCCTGGGAAAGCCGCGACACGCATATCGGCCCCAACGAGTTCGCCAAGCCCCTTGGCCGGCGGTTCGGGGAGATAGAGAATCGGTCGATGCTCGGCTGCGACGAGCGCCCGCGTCATCTCGACGACATATCTTCCGATACCCGTGAGGCCAGGCACAAGGTTGCGTGCGTCGATTCCGATTTTCATCTACGATCTGGGTACAATGAGCTGCGTGCGGTGCAGATAGCGGGCACTTCAGTGGTGATATCAGGTTTCCGCATTGATCCCGATATTTCATGCCTGGCGCCGGACTTCCTTCCGCATAGCAGAGTTGAACTCCATTGCAACATGGCTGCGACACGCGCGGATCTTGTACGTCAGGTGTAATGCGAGCCATGGTGACGAGGGTCCCAACGCATCTGGCTGGAGGGCCTGCGTCGTGTGATTTCGTCGCGAATTGCGCATTGCCCAATCGGTTTGACTTCGACATTCATGAACTTGAAGCGCACACGGCAATCATGTATCGAAGCCGTCGCACACCGCCGGGCCTGGGCAGAACACGCGATCGGGACATCTCGACATATGCTGCCGACCAAGACAGGCTTCCTCGAAGAGGCCTTCGCCGACATAAGTTCTTCGCTGAAGAAACACCACCTTGCCACGACGTTCAGTTGGCAGGATGTGGCCCAGCGCTATCGGCGCTCGCGGGTCGGCGCGTTCTGGCTGACCATCAACATGGGCGTCCTGATCGGT
>NZ_JBFTRA010000022.1:0-8246 GCF_056399285.1 Mesorhizobium sp. 01N446
CCAATACCCCTGCTCCCGATATCTCGTCCGCGCTCGACCTCATCCTTTTAACGGAGGACGACAACATTGAGGACCGTGTCAGACGAACGGAGAGACTTGGCATCGTGGTCGTCGTTATCATGGCAATCGGCCTTGCCTTCGCGCCGGCTCTGTTTGTTGCATTAACCCTCGGGATATAGCGCCGACTAGAACCGAAGGATTACTCTTCCCCCGCCGCGCACAAGCGCCAGATATCGCCCCAATAAGCCGTAGCGAGCGACGTCAGGGCGCCGCCGCCATACAGGTGACACCGAGGGCGCCAAGCCCCATCAGCTTCCAGCGTGTCACCTCAGCGGCCACTTACTCGATGCTCGTCATATCGGCGGAGGACACGACGGCCTTCAAACGCGTCGCGAATAACCCCGTATGTCCTTTGATTTGGCAAAGCACATAGATTTCTGGTCGATTCCGCTGAAATTTACCAGAACAACGGTCATCCCTTGCGCAAATAATAACTTTAGGAGATGCTGATTTTACGCCTTGGGAGGGCTGGGGATATGAACAGAAATATGCTAATGGCACTAGTTGCCATTGCACCGCTGTGCGGGTGCCAAACAAGCAATCAAGCCGACTACATGCAAATAGGCTACGGGCCAAGTTTCGACGTCGCCCATGCTCAGTGCGAAATGCAAAAAGGTTCGGTTGATCAAGGCTATATTGCTATCGGATCGCCAGGCTTCGTTGCGGGGGCCGGAATCGGCAATGCACTTGGCAACCTAGCCGCCGAAGATCAATACATGAAGAACTGCCTCATCCTGAGTGGATGGAAGCGCGCGCCGCACGGCCAAAGCGCCGCGGCTGCCTCAGCCGTAGCCGCTGGTACGCCGCCGACACCCTACGGGATACAGCGCGCACCTGGCAGTTGGATCAACACGGCGCTGCTTGACTGGTCGGACGCGAACAACAAATGCGTCGCTGGCGACAAGGCCGCATGTGGCACTCGCGCGAAGCTTGGCGCTCGGCTTAGGGCGGCCGGTGTCAACCCGGCGCCGGTCTGATGTTCCAAATTGCCCGTCCCGGAATGATGATTTGTCAGGGCGCCATGCTCGCAGTCAGCGGGTGCGGCGCGGACTACCTTAACCATTACGATACCGTCACGCTCGCCGCCGGCGACGCCAACCGGGCGAACAGCCTCGCCCAGACCGTCGACCCGTTCAATCCGAATAGCCAGAATACGCACATTGAGAGCGATGGGCAGCGGATAGTGGGTGTCGTCCAACGATATCGGGGGACGACCCTGGCGCCCGCCCCACAGCCCGGCATCGTGGTGAATGTCGGCGCCAGCGACCAACACCCCTGCGACCTACGAACACAAACTGACAGCGCGGGTAGGACGTGCGGCGAGCGAGCTGCTGAGGCGAAGCCAGGCGGTCGTACCGGCCACGAGACGGAGTATCAATGAGTTCAGGAGCAAACGCGGCACAGCCGGCGGGTTGTGGAACGGTTATTGGCCTAGCCATCGTGCTGTTTCTTGGTGTGAAAGCGTGCGGCGGTGGCAGCGGATCGTCAAGCGAGAGCTCTGCTGAAGCGGCCGAGGAGCACCGAAAGGGATTCCACTGCCTTTCTGCCTGGGATGGGTCAAACCGGGATCTGGTTGCTCGGGTCAAAGCTAAGCTTCGAGACCCGGGGTCATTCGAACATGTTGAAACTCGGATCGGTCCGGTGGATGGCGACGACCGGCATCGGGTGGTCATGGAATATCGGGCACGGAACGGGTTCGGTGGCATGAACGTGGAATACGAAGAGGGATCGATCAGGAATTCGGATTGCCACCTAATGTGACTAGGGCGGCCTTGGTAGAGGACAGAGGGCACCGTTGAGCGAAGCCGACCATCACAAAGGCGCGGGCCGGGCCTACACGTGGCGTAAGAACGCGCGGAGCCGTCGGCGGAGTTGGTGGCGACCCCAATACCTGTTCGCACTGGTGATGGTTCCTCTTGCGGCTGTTCTCACGGCAAGCCCGAGCAGCCTCGAGACTGTCGCGAAGCTCATTCCGGCCGAATGGCTTGGCAGCATAGACGTTCCCGATCCGTCATCTCTGCTCGCCAGCGGCTGCAGCATCAAAGGCAACATTTCTATCAACACCGGGGAGCGGATTTACCACGTGCCCGGCCAGGAACATTACTGGGAGACGAAGATCAGCCCCCAGTATGGTGAGCGGTGGTTTTGCACCGAAGAAGAGGCGCGTGCCGCCGGCTGGCGAAAGGCGCGTCGGTAAAATGCTGTTTGCCTCACGGTTCATTTTGCACGTTGAGTGATACCACTCGCGTGTTTGCCAGATGACCCGAGACGGGTGAAGGCCCTCGCCCGCAACACTCGCCAGATAAGCTAAAATAGTTCCGGAACTTTTGCCGCGGCGCCGTATTCGGTCGAGCATGAAGAGCGATCCCGAAGGACGCGCCGCCTTGCGGCTGATCAGGGAGACGGTGGAAGAGCATTGTGCGAAGAGATGGTCAATGGGCCTACGGTCCCAAGTTGATGGGCGAGGCCGAGGCGATCGCAGCCGGCATCGTAGCGACAGTCGCGAAACTCCAGGTTCAGGCGACCTTAAAGCCGCCTGCGCCGAGCATCAAAGCATTCTAGAGCGCAAAAAAGGCCCGCGCTGCGCCGAAATTGGGACGTGGAAGGCGAGCAATCGGGAGATTTTCTAGGGACCCAAGTGTTACGCGATGGAGTCTTTCTTGAGCAAATCGATCTTTTCCCACACGTCTTTATAGACAAAGTGCCCTCTGATATACATGATCAGAATAGCGAGTGGGAGGGGAATGAAATGTATAATGGTTGTAAAGAGGGCAAGTGGTTTGCCCATGCAAGATTGGTCCACAGCGGCATAAAACGACCAATATAGCGCTCCGAGCGCGAACAAAAATGTGACTGCCGCGCAAGATTCAACCCAAGTGGCTAGGCTATCGTCGTTAATGACGATCTCTCTTTTCGCCGATTCCAAACGGGCCCGAAGGCTGTTTGCTGACGAGGGGTCTCGGACCTTTCTGGCTCCGATCAGCGTTTCGATTGCCGCGACTTGGCGAGCAAGTGGTGCTCGAGGAACGATTGCCAGCTCCTTAAAAATCGACGATGCCAGATTTATTCCGAACGCGAGTTGCAACAATCCGGAAAACTCGTTGAGACGAAAACACTCTGCTGCGAGCGATTGAGATGTCATTGAAACTTACCCCACGACCTTCAACAGTTAAAACCATCCGTCGTGCACGGCAATTGTCAATTGAAGCCGTGGCCAGGGAGGCGAATATCACGCCCGACGCGCTGGCTGAGATTGAAACGAATCCCACTGACGTCACCAAGCGGGTAGCGTTTGCACTCGCTTCCGCGTTGGCTGTGCCCGTTCAGTTCTTGTTCGCTGCGGAGGTGTCGATCGATGCGAGCATGCCTGATTTTCGCACCACTAATAATAGACCGGCGATCCTAACATCGGCGGGACTGGCGCGCATAGCGCGCGCCCGTTCTATCGTGACCTACCTGGCGGATGACGCGTTCGATGATTGGAACAAATTCGCAAACACACACAGTATCACTGTGAATCAGCATGTGGCAGCGCAGAAGCTGTTGCAGTCGCTTTACGTCCCGATCCGACGCGCCGACGGGTCGGTGGATCCAACGCTGACGTTCCGCGAGACTCGCGTTTCGCTCGAACGGGAGGGCGTCATCGTGCTCTGTGACCGGGTCGCCGACCCGTTTCGTGGATTTTGCTACGCCCCGCCTGGCGAGTTTCCGATCATCTTCGTGAATACAAGTGGTCAGCGTCCCGCCACGAAGCTGTTCACTCTAATGCACGAAGTCGTCCACGTCCTTCTGGGCAAGACCGGTGTCTCGGACCCCGCCATAATTAACAACGAAGTCGAAAGGTTCTGCAACTCGGTGACGGCGTCGGTCATGATGCCTCAAGATCAGTTTTCGCAGGCATATAGCCGCGTCGCGTCACGCGATCCGAGGACTGCGGTCGACATTCTTTCCCGGCGTTTTGGTGCAAGCAAGCAGGCAAGCGCGCTGCGCGTCTCTGACCTCGGCTTGAACAAGGATTTCTACGCGGCATGGTCGGCGACGCTCCCCTCCAAAATTCCGACGATCGACGACGAGGATGAAGGCGAGGAATCCAGCGGTGGAGGCGGAATAAGTTCGCAAATCGCTAGATTCGGATACCTTCTACCTAACATGCTTATTGCTGCGGTCGACAAACGCGCAATTTCGCAATTTGATGCATTTCGGCTGACAAATCTAAAACCCAGCACAATAAAGCAAATTGCTTCGCGCGCCGTTGGCCGTCTAGGTCAATAAGAGCATGACCTATAGCGGTATCAAGTTCGTGATGGATTTGGAGGCTTGCCTTTTTTACAGYGATGCGGGCGGCAACCTCAAAGCATCGCTTTTTGAGAGAGCGAAACAAGAACGCATTGCTGTAACTAAGGAAGTATTCGACCAGGTACGCGGGTTTGATAAGGACTTGGCTGACGAAATAAAAGCGTCGGCCATAGAGATTGTCGAACTGGATTCGGACATTTACATCGCCGCTGGCGCGCTGAACGAGATTTACATGACATCGGGCCACCGCCTGAATGCTGCCGCCAACGAAAAGGTGCCCGTAATTGCCCTGGTTCACTGCGCCCAAAACGGATCGAAGCCGCCTTGCCATCTTGTCTCCAACGACACAGGTACCCACTCGTCGTCGATGCGCAGCCTGTGTGCGGCTCTCAGCATCCCCTTTTTGGAGGTGACTAAATTCTGACGAATGGCTCGCCCTGTAAGGGTAGCTTCAACGCAAAAATGGACCCCACCGGCCTAAGCCGGTGGGGCGACTGGAAATGATAGCGCGATCAGGCGCTGCGCAGGACCTTCAGGATCGCGTCCCACCAGTAGACGATATAGCCAACGGCCACCCCGCCGAGCGCGGTGCCGGCTATACCGGCCACGAACAACGCGCCGACGCCGCGCTGCTTCCACTGCTTCACCTCGTCGGTGACCACTTTGCTGTCGGCGACATCTTCCTTCATCGTCTCGACGCTGCTCTTGATGTCGCCGACTTCGCCGACCAAGTCATCGACACGCTTGTGAATCACGGCGCGATGCTGGTCAGCACGTTGATTGCTGTCTGATGCCCGCCGGTCCGATTCCTCGATCGCCTTGACGAGGTTCGCGACGGAGGCTTCAAGCGAGCCTATGGCCTTGTAAATCTGGTTGAGGCTAGCGGTCATCCGTGCCTACCCTTTCAACTGGGCTCGGCGCGCCGCGCTGGCCTTGGTGTGCAGATCGCATTCCGCGCGGGTGTAGAGCTTCACCGCGCAGCCTGGCGCTACGGTTCGGTCGATCCTGTTCTGATCGGCTACCGTCTTGCCCTGTGCACCGGGAAGGCTGCTACCGAGGGCCGAGCGTAGCGGCGGTACACCGCTGACGCCCGAAGTCGTACACGCCGCCAGCGTCAATGCACTCGTCAAGAGACATGCGAGCCCCGATCCCCTTGCGTAACGCATCCTGATTTCCCTTCTCAGTCTTGGCGCGAATCTCGTCGGCGCCCTTGTGCTTGATGAACTCGTAAACCCCGAGCGTCGTGCCCGAGGCTACCAAGGCGATGACCGCCCACACGATGACGCCGGCGGCTAGGCGCGAGACGCCGAGCCGCCCGACAAGAAGGGCGATGAGGAAGCTCATGCCGGAGCCGTTCCCAAGGCGGCCGCGAGGTGCTTCGCCTTGCGGTTGGCGTACCAGCGATAGCCGAGCCCGCCGATCGCCAGCACCGCGCTTGCGAGTGCCACGACCACGACCACCTTGCCGATCCACTCGCCGGTGTAGGACATCGGCGACAGCTGGTTCTGCAGATCATAGAGGTAACCGGACAGACCGAGGCCACCGGTGCCGGCGCCAGTTGCCAAGTCCGCCGGCGCGGTCGACGGTGCGGCGTTGGCATCATCGACAAAGGCTTTCGCTTGGCCGCCGTCGACGAAGTTGGCCCCCTGTGGCACCTGACCGGTTGCCCATGCTTGGCCGATCGCGCGAACCTCCCGAACGCGAGCCGTCCAGCCCTTGCCGAAGGTTCCGAATGTGCCGAGGTGCTTTAGGAACGCCATGCGGGCGTTGCAAATGCGATCGATCAGCGCGTCGTTGTTCTCGTCGGCCTTCAGAGCGGCCAGCGTCCCCATCCCGAGAACGCCGTCTATGGGGCCAGTGTAGACAGGCCGCAGTGCCTGCCGAAGCCACATGATCGAGCGGCCGGGGCCAGAGTTCACCGCGCCGTCGAACACCACGTAATCGACGCCTGCCGGCAGATCGTCACCCCGAACCGCGTCCCAATACTGCCGGTCATAGATGGCGTCGAGCTCGTCGGTGGTGATGCTTTCCACCGAACGGGTGGCAAGGCCCTTGCCCTTCCGGTAGCAGTCATAGACACGCTGGGTAACGCCTTTCATCGTCGGGCCGCCGCGGTCCGACGGATAGTTCGAATAACCGCCCTCATGCGCAAGCACGCGGGCAAGCGATTCCTTTTCACGGGAAACAGCCATGGTGTTGTCCTTTCAGGTGATGATTGGCTATGGTCTCGCCATGTCAGACCGAAGAGACCTAGTGATCCTTGCTGCGTCGTGGGCGAAGCACAGTGAAGAGTTCCGCGCCAACGTGATCAGCAGAGCAGGCGAGATACAAACTGCAGATGGCGGCGTGCTGAAACTTGTTGATGGTCGGTGGGAAGTTCTGTCAGGTGGCGATAGGCACGAAGCCGAGCTTGTATTGAACGCTCTGCGGAAGCCAAACTGAGGACTGATCATGCTTCGAGAAATTGCACGCAACACTTTGCCATTTCGGCTGCGCGTTGCCATGCGCAAGGTCTTCCCGGTTGACCCGAAACGATTGGCCTTGGCGGAAAATGCGACGCGGATCAGGGCCGCAGACTGCACCCAAGCCTCACCTGCACCCAAACAGGAACCGCCGAAGATGGCCGACTCTGCCGCCAATCTGTTTCGCCTCGCCTATGGAAACGAACCCGACCCCAGCGCGAGGCAGAAGCTTGATTTCGTGAAGCCCGACATGACCTTATCGGGCCTGCGCTCGCTCATCTCCGTCTTTGACCGGCAGACATACCCAACTTCCGTTTCCGTGCGCTTCGCCAAGAGCGAACTCGCCTGCGCTGAACTAGAGGGTGTCAAGCTATGGCTCGATCGCTCCGACTATGCCGTCTCTGCCGCCGTCATCAACCACGGCGCATACGAACCGCATATGGTGGCGTTCCTGAAGGAACATGTCGGCAAGGGCATGACGGTTGTCGACATAGGCGCCAATGTCGGCATCTTCTCTATGCTGGCGGCATCGCAAGGTGCGAAGGTTTTTGCATTCGAGCCCAACACCGAAAACTGTCGCCTGATCCTCATGAGTGCGGCGGAAAACGGCTTCGATGTGAAACTATTCCCGCTCGCTTTGTCAGACGAAGCTGGCGCCCTGTTCTTCACCCCTCACATCGGTAGCAATGGCGGCTTACTGCCGACTCGCGTCGAGACGCTTTCGAACCCCAATTGCATCGTAGTGCCCGCCATGAGGTTAGACGACCTCATCTTTGAAAAGATCGACGTCATCAAAGCTGACGTAGAAGGAGCTGAATACCTTGCCCTCAAGGGCGGCGAACAGCTTATCCGCGAATACAAGCCGATCATCACCATTGAACTTTCGATGGAGATGATTAGGCGCGTCTCTGGTATCGACGGTATCGAGTTCATCCGGTGGATACTCGCCTTGGGCTATCGCGGTTTCCTGATCGGCAGGAACGGGCAGAAGACAGCGATAGAAGATCTTGATGCCTTTGCCGCAGATTGGGGAGACTTGTGGCGCATCGAGGACATCGCGTTCCTCCCCGTCTAGTTCCACTGACCAGCAGCATTCGCCGGGCCGGTGCCCAGCATTCGAAATAGGCGTCAAAACCAGTTGGGTATGATCGCCGCTGGAGGCTGCGAACGCGCTGCGAAAGCCGATTTGGCCGGTTCCCTTTCTGATTTGAGAACGATCGCAAGCGCTCGCACGAAGTTGTGGCGGGGGTTGCATTGAGGCGGAGAGTGGCGCTAGACCAGCGTAACCGCTGTTCTCAGGCCACGGCCTTGAGTGGCGCGGTGGCATAGGCCCAGGGCAGCAGGTCGTCGAGCTGGCTTTGCGGATGGCCTGCGACGATGCGGGTGATGACGTCGGCAAGGTAGGCGTACGGGTCGACGCCGTTGAGT
>NZ_JBFTRA010000023.1:0-6674 GCF_056399285.1 Mesorhizobium sp. 01N446
GTCTGGTCGGACGAACAGACGAAGTTCGCCGGCAAGATTTCCGCGCGCGGTGGCGAGGACAACGGCAATGGCGGCTTCACGGAAGTGTCGGGCAAGCAGCGCCTCGACTTCACCGGCTCGGTCGACCTTCGCGCCCGCTTCGGCGACACCGGCGATCTTCTGCTCGACCCCTACAACGTGACGATCTCGAATGGCGCCGATACCGGTGGGTTCACCGCCAGCTCCAATGACAGCGTCATCAACGTCACGACGCTGCAGAACCTGCTCGCAACAGCCAACGTCACCATCTCCACCGGCAGCGGCGGTTCGCAGGCAGGGGACATCACGATTGCCGCGCCGATCAGCTGGAGCGCCAACACGCTGACGCTCAGCGCCTATCATTCGATCGTCTTCAACGCGAACGCCACGATCGGCGGCGTCGGCGGTCTGTCGCTGGTCACCAACAATGGCGGCACCGGCGGCACGATCTCCTACGCGCTCGGCGCCTCGGCCACTTTCACCGGCACGCAAGGGGCGCAGGCACTGTCGGTCAACGGGCAGGGTTACACACTGATCTACGACATCAACCAGCTGCAGGCGATCAACAGCGGGCTGAACGGTCGCTACGCGCTGGCGAAGAACATCGATGCCAGCGCTACGTCCAGTTGGAACAGCGGTCTCGGCTTCATATCGCTCGGCACCGACGGCAACAGCAATATTCAGAACAGCGGCAACGGCTTCACCGGAAGCTTCGACGGGCTTGGCCACGCCGTCGATGGACTGTCGGTGACGCAGTCCGCCGCCCAATATGTCGGCCTGTTCGGCTTTGTCGGCGCGGGCGGGCTTGTCCAGAATGTCGGCGTCACCAATGCGACGATCCGAGGATTTAAGACACTTGGTGGGATCGTGGGCTTCAATGCCGGCACGGTGACCCAAAGCTATTCGACCGGCCAGCTCTTCACGACGCAGTATGGATCCGTCTCGGGCGGCCTGATCGGCGAAAATGATGGAGCGCTCTCCGACAGCTTCTCCTCCGTCATCATCAACGCGCGCGATACCAACACCGCGGGCGGCGCGGTGGGTTTCAACAATTTCGGCACCATCGATCGTGTCTACGCCATGGGTGCCGTCGATATCGGCAGCGGCGGCGCCGCCGTCGGCGGTCTCGTCGGATCGAATTATGGCTATTCGTTTGTCGGTAATGGCGGCAGGATAACCGACAGCTATTCGACCGGAGCGGTCAGCGGCGGGTGGAATGTCGGGGCGTTCATCGGCAACAACCTCTATGACGGTACGGTCACGGGCGCGTACGACACGTCGACATCCGGTCCCTACAACACCACATCCTCCGCAAAGCCCGCGATCGGCGGCGGCACCACCGGCCCCAATGTCAATGTCGTCGGCCTGTCGACCTCCAGCTTCCAGAACGGCGGCGCGAGCGGCCTCAGCGCCGCCTACGGCGGTGGGACCGGGGGCCTTTATCCCTATCTGAAGAGCTTCTATCCGAATGGCGCCCAGGCGATTTCCGGAATTGCCTATAAGGATAGCGGCAACACGCCCCTGATTTCCGGCACCGGCCAGCCCTATTACACAAAGAATCCCGGTCTTGTGTCCGTCGTTTCCGGCGGCGTCAAACTCGGTACTGTCTCAACCGGCGTCAACGGCTACTACTATCTCGTTCTGCCGACCGGCACCGTCTCGAACGCGGTGCTTGCCTACACGGTTGCCGACGCGGACTCGGGCGCCAGGAACGGCGTGACGTTCCGGACCGGTCTGCCCGGCGGCAACATCTCGAACCTGAACATCTATGGCGACTGGCGCCTCGACGAGGCGGATGGCTCGATCGCTTCGCTGTCGGCACTGAACAGCGCATACGCGTCCACGGCAGGATCGACCTCGGTCGGCAGCCTGTCCTTCGCCAACCGCCAGATCGAAACCGCGGCGACCACCTTCGCCCTCGATCAGGCGCTCTCGGCCGGCACCGGCACCCTGGCGCTGTCGTCGAACGGCACGGTGACACAAGGGGCGACCGGCAATGCCATCACCGCAGGCTCCCTATGGTTCGGCGGCAGCGGCTCGTTCGCACTCAATGGCGCCGGCAACCAGATCACCAATGTCGCCGGCAGTGCCGGCTCGGTCGATCTGCGCGACGACGCAAGCCTGATGGTCGCAAGTGCCTCCAATGCCCGCGGCGCCAGTACAAGCGGGGTCAACGCCACCGGTTCCGTCAAGCTGCGGACAACGGGCGACCTGACCATCTCGGCCAGCGCGCCGGTCAGCGGAGCGAACCCCGTGCTTGCCGCCTTCGGCAAGTTCATCAACAACCGGGGCAGCGATGCCGTCACCGCCAGCAGCGGGCGCTGGCTGGTCTATGCGGCGAACCCCACCGGCAACACATTCGGCAATCTGGACAGCGGCAACACGGCGATCTGGAACACGGCGGCGGGCGGAGCGGTGAGCGCGGCCGGCAATCGCTACGTCTTCGCCTATCAGCCGACGCTGACCTTCACGTCCAACAACGCGACGAAGACCTATGGCGATACCGTCCTGCCGCCGCTGACCTATTCGGTGGCAGGCTACCAGACCGGCGTGATCGGCGCCTATCTCGGCGATACCGCCGCGACGACCTTCAGCGGCGGCCCAAGCGTGACGTCCGTCAACCCGCCGAGCAACACGCAGGTAGGCGCTGGATCCTACGCGATCACCGTCAGCGCCGGCAATCTCGCGGCGTTGAGCGGCTATGGCTTCGCCTACAACAGCGCGGGCCTTCTCTCCATCGGCAAACGCGCGGTGACGGTGACGTCACGCCGGGCCAGGGGAAGATCTATGGGGATGCCAATCCCTCCTCCTATGGGTACACCGTCTCCGATCTCGGCGCCGGTGTGGCTTTGGCCGGCAGCCTCACTCGTACGGCCGGGAACAATGCTGGGACTTATGCCATCAACCAGGGCAGCGTCACCAACGCCAACAATTCGAACTACGACATCACCTATGTCGGGGGCAATTTCACCATAGCCCAGCGGGCGATCACCGTGACTGCCGTCGCCAAGAGCCGCACATACGGAAGCAGCAATCCGGCGCTCACCTATCAGCTCACATCAGGCAGTCTTGTCGGCAGCGACAGCCTGACAGGCGCGCTGGCGACATCGGCGACAACAACGTCCAACGTTGGCAGCTACGCCATCACGCAAGGCACACTTAACAACAATAACTATGCGATCACCTATGTGGGCGCCAACTTGTCGGTGACGCCACGCGCCATCACGGTGACAGCCGATGCCAAAACCCGCATCTATGGCGATGCCAACCCCGCGCTGACCTATCACCTCACGTCAGGCAGTTACGTCAATGGCGACAGCCTGAGCGGTGCTCTGGCGACGACGGCGACGACGGCATCATCCGTCGGCAGCTACGCCATCACGCAAGGCACACTCGCCAACAGCAACTATGCGATCACCTATGTCGGTGCCAATCTGTCGGTGACGAAACGCGCCATCACGGTGACGGCCGATGCCGGGACCCGTGTCTATGGCGACGCCAACCCGGCACTGACCTATCAGCTGACTTCGGGCAATTTCGTCAATGGCGACAGCCTCGGTGGATCGCTTGCGACAACAGCGACGACGGCATCCGGTGTCGGCAGTTATGCCATCACGCAGGGCACGCTTGCCAACAGCAACTACGCGATCACCTATGTCGGCAGCAATCTGTCGGTGACGCCGCGCGCCATCACGGTGACGGCCGATGCCAAGAGCCGTGCGTATGGCGACGGCAATCCGTTACTGACCTACCAGCTGACCTCGGGCAATTTCGTCAATGGCGACAGCCTCGGTGGATCGCTTGCGACAACGGCGACGACGGTATCCGGTGTCGGCAGTTATGCCATCACGCAGGGCACACTCGCCAACAGCAACTATGCGATCACTTATGTCGGCGGCAATCTGGCGGTGACACCGCGCGCCATTACGGTGACGGCCGATGCCAAGAGCCGTGCGTATGGCGACGGCAATCCGTTACTGACCTACCAACTGACCTCGGGCAATTTGGTCAATGGCGACAGCCTGAGCGGTTCGCTCGCAACAACAGCGACGACGGCATCCGGTGTCGGCAGCTACGGCATCACGCAGGGCACGCTCGCCAACAGCAATTACGCGATCAACTATGTCAGCGCGAACCTTTCCGTGACGCCGCGCGCGGTCACGGTCACGGCCAATGCGGGGCAGAGCAAGATCTATGGGGACAGCGATCCGCTGTCTTACGGCTATACCGTATCCGATCTCGGCGGTGGCACAGCGCTGGTCGGCGTTCTCGACCGGGCAGCCGGCGAGAATGTCGGCACCTACGCGATAGGGCAGGGAACGCTGACCAATGTCTTGAACTCGAACTACGACATCACCTATGTCGGCACCGATTTCAGCATCGCCAAACGGGCCGTGACGGTCACGGCCAATGCCGGCCAAGGCAAGACCTATGGCGATGCGGACCCGACCCTTGGCTACACGGTTTCCGATCTTGGCAGCGGTGCGGCACTGGTCGGTGCACTCGATCGGGCGGCGGGCGAGGATGTCGGCACCTACGCCATTGGGCAAGGGACGCTGACCGGTGCGAACAATGCGAATTACGACATCAGCTATGTCGGTAGCGATTTCAGCATCGGCAAGCGGGCGATCACGGTCACCACCACTGCCGGACAGCACAAGGCCTACGGCAATGCCGATCCGTCATCCTACCTCTATACCACATCCGATCTCGGCAGCGGCACGGCCCTCGTCGGCACGCTCGATCGCATGGCGGGCGAAAGCGTCGGCGCCTATGCGATCGGGCAAGGCACGCTGACCAACGCCAACAACTCCAACTACGACATCAGCTATGTCGGCTCGGATTTCACCATCGGCAAACGCGCCATCACGGTGACGGCCAATGCGGGCCAAGGCAAGACCTATGGCGACAGCGATCCGCTCTACTATGGTTACACCGTCTCGGATCTCGGCACCGGCGTCGACCTGGTTGGTTCTCTCGAGCGTGTCGCCGGCGAAAACGCCGGAACCTACGCCATAGGCCAAGGCACGCTCGCGAGTTCGAATGCCGACTACGACATCACCTATGTAGGCGCCGACTTCACCATCGCCAAGCGGGCCGTCACCGTCACCGCCAATGCCGGCCAAGGCAAGATCTATGGCGACGCCGACCCGTCGGCCTATGGCTACACCCATTCGGATCTCGGCAAAGGCGTCGATCTGGTCGGCGCGCTTGGCCGCGCTGCCGGCGAGAACGTTGGCGGCTATGCAATCGGGCAGGGCACGCTGACCAACGCGCACAATTCGAATTACGACATCACCTATGTCGGCGCGGACTTCACCATCGGCAAACGATCGGTGACGGTCACGGCGAGCGCCGGCCAGGGCAAGACCTATGGCAACGCCGATCCGTCGTCCTATGGCTACAGTCATTCCGATCTCGGCAATGGCGCGGCTTTGGTTGGTGCTCTCGACCGCGCCGCCGGGGAGAATGTCGGCAATTATGCGATCGGGCGAGGCACGCTGACCGACGCCGCCAATTCGAACTACGACATCACCTATGTCGATGCCGGTTTCAGCATCGGCAAGCGGGCGGTGACGGTCACGGCGAGCGCCGGCCAGGGCAAGATCTATGGCAACGCCGATCCGTCGTCCTATGGCTACAGTCATTCCGATCTCGGCAGTGGCATTGCCCTGGTCGGCGCGCTGGACAGGGCCGCCGGCGAGAATGCTGGCGCTTATACGATCGGCCAGGGTACGCTGACCAATGCGGCCAACGCGAACTACGACATCACCTATGTCGGCGCGGATTTCACCATTGGCAAACGCGCCATCACGGTCGTGGCGGACGCGCAAAGCCGGCCGCAAGGCATGCCCAATCCGCCGCTCACCTATACGATCGGCGGGCTGGGGCTGGTCGGCGGCGATACGCTTGCCGGCGCGCTCTCGACCGCCGCGACGCCGGCCAGCATACCGGGCAGCTACGCGATCGAGCAGGGAAGCCTCACCGCTTCGGCCAATTACGAGCTGACCTATGTCGGCGCCGACCTGCTTGTCTCGGCGCCCAACACGATCCCGACATCGCAAGCCGCCACCACGGTTGCCTACAACGCCGATGCATTTGGCGCCGGCGCGCCGGTGCCGGTGTTCTTCACCGGCCAGCCTGTGGGTGGAGACACACAGACGCTGGTCGAGGATCCCCGACTTGCCGGCTTCGCCTTCTGCCAGGGCATTGCGCAGACCGCTTCCGTCTGCTCGGTCGCGGCGGTCCAGTAGCGATCGAGGGCGGAGCCATGCGGACCCTTTTCCCGTACCACCGCAACCGCAACAGCGCGCCGCTGATGGCACTGCTGCTGACCTCGACCGCTTTGGTTGGCTTCACCTCGGCGCGGGCGCAGGAACTGCCGACGGGCGGCAGTGTCGCCTCGGGCGGCGTCACCATTTCCAATCCGTCATCCTCGCAGCTCAGCATCAAGCAGTCGACCAATTCGGCCATCGTCAACTGGCAGAGCTTTTCGATCGGTGCGGACGCGACGGTCAACATCGACCAGCCGACATCGTCCTCGACGATGCTCAACCGCGTCACCGGTGGTACCAAATCGACCATAGCGGGCCAGCTCAACGCCAATGGCCAGGTGTTTCTCGTCAACCCCAACGGCATCGCCATCTCCAAGACCG
>NZ_JBFTRA010000024.1:0-4900 GCF_056399285.1 Mesorhizobium sp. 01N446
CGGTCTTGGAGATGGCGATGCCGTTGGGGTTGACGAGAAACACCTGGCCATTGGCGTTGAGCTGGCCCGCTATGGTCGATTTGGTACCACCGGTGACGCGGTTGAGCATCGTCGAGGACGATGTCGGCTGGTCGATGTTGACCGTCGCGCCCGCACCGATCGAAAAGCTCTGCCAGTTGACGATGGCCGAATTGGTCGACTGCTTGATGCTGAGCTGCGAGGATGACGGGTTGGAAATGGTGACGCCGCCCGAGGCGACACTGCCGCCCGTCGGCAGTTCCTGCGCCCGCGCCGAGGTGAAGCCGACGAGTGCCGTCGAGGTCAGCAGCAGCGCCATCAGCGGCGCGCTGGTGCGGCGGCGATGCGTTGAAAAGTCTTGGCTTCGCATGCTCACGCCTCAGAACTGGATGGCGCCGGCGAGCGAAAAGCGATCGCTGGTCGGCAGATGGTCGTCGCGGTGCTGGCGGCCCCATTCCAGCGTCAGGCTGGCGTTGGTCACATCGCCCGCTAGCGCCGTGCCGACCTTCAGGCCGAGCCCGTAGGACGCGCCGACGATGTCGGCCGTCTCCAGCACGGTCGGCATTTCGAGATGGACCTGGCCGACAGCGCCGAAGACATAGGGCGACAGCGAAACGATGCCGCCGGTGAACGGCACATACCAAGGCGAGGACACCTCGCCGCGCAGCACATAGCCGGAATCGCCCTGCATCGCGCCGGCGTCGAATGTCGACAGGCCGTTGGGGCCGGTGAGCCCGATCTGCTCCGACTGCAGCAGCGGCTTGCCGAACGAGGTCTGTGCACGGGCATAGAGATCGAGGCCGAGATGAGTGGCCAGCGGCTGGCTGTAACTGGCCGAGACCTCGAGCTTCTGGAAGTCGGCATCGGCCCCCTGGCGCGACAGCGGCAGCAGCGGCGTGGCGTCGGCGGCCGAACGCGCGCCGAGCCCGTCAATGCCGAACGAGGCCACGACATTGCCGGTGAAGACCCCGCCGAGCGGTGTGAACCAGGTGGCGTCCGTGCCGAACCTGACGATGCGCAGCCGGTCCTCGGCGATCGGCAACGAGATCGGTGTCACCGCATTGAGAAAATCGTCCTGCGCGTCGAAGGAAAATTCGCTGCTGACGGTCAGCTCGCGGCTGCGTATCCAGGGATAGCGAAGCCTGGCCGAATAGCGCTCGAATTCACTGCCGAAGCCGAGCGTGCCGGGCTCGGCGGTCGGGTTGGCGCGCGTGCGGGTGACTTCCAGGTTGAGCGTCAGCCCGTCATAGCCGATCGGTACGACGATGCCGGCGGCATAGTTGCGGTTGCGCGGCGCATCCGTGAACAGGCCACTCTCGCCGCCCTCGGGATAACCGCCAACGCGCACATAGACGAGTTCGCCGAGCCCAAGCAGCGAGTTGAAATCGACGCCGACTCCCGTCGACCAGCGCTGCAGTGATGGCGACAGCGAGTTGTCCACCGTGACCTGGCCGCCAAGCGGGCGATACTTGCCGTCGATGACCAGCACGCTGGCGCCCTTCGCCACGCCGGCTTGCAAGGTCGAGCGCAGCCTGGCGCCCGGCGTATCGCCGGCCAGAAGCAGCTTGCGCTCGATCGCCGACAGCTTGATGCTTTTCTGCCCGACCAGCGGCGCCAGCGTTGCCTCGACCCGCCCGCGTATGCGCTCGGGCAGGTTGCTGGTGTCGATCCGTTCGAGATATCCGTCGATAATGACGAGCCTGAGCCTTGCACCGTCGTTGAGTTTCTGCGCCGGCAGCACGACCCGGACCAGCGCATAGCCGGCGCGGCCGTATTCGGTCTCCAGCGCGCGGACCGCGGCAAAGATCTCCGCTGCCGTCACCGTACGATGGGCGAGGCCCGAAACGATCTTGCGCGTCGCCTCGGCCATGGCGGGCAGGCCGCCTTCGACGCTGACATCCTCGAGCTTGACCTTGAGCCTTTCGGCGCCTGCTGGCGCCTGGAGGCCCGAACCTTCCGGGATGGAGACGCCAACCGTGTTGGTTTGCGGCGGCGGCCGGAAGCTTGGCGGCGTGATCTGGCTGGCGGTCTCGGCGAACGCACTGGTCTGAACCGACAGGCATGCCGAGGCGGCCAGCAGGATCGGCAAGATTCCACGCACCAACGGCCCGCCCAAGACGGGCAGGCCGTCGGCATTATTGCCAATCGCGATTTTTTTTCGATAATCCACGCAGTCACTCGCATTTCGAAGTAGAGCGCGGCAAAGCTTCGCCGCCGCGCGATGTCTTATCGCTCGTCAAAACCACGGCTGGTCTGCACTCATGTCCGAAAGGCGTGCCCCCGCCGCTCGGATGAGGCGGAAACTATGCCTGGCCCCAAGCAAGGTCAATTCAACGGGCGGCGGTTCGGCTGACTATTATTGGGCGGGGTTTTCCAAGCCATAGCAATCAGTTAGCGGACTGAACCATGAACCCGTCGCTGTCGATCCGAGCCTCGGCTGGCCCTGTCCTCCGCAAATGGTACGTCTGGACACAAGTGTTGAAGGCTGAAAAATAGGGAACGCAATTTCGCTATCCGAGTTGATTCAAGAGATCAGGAGATCCGCGCTGAATCTGGAAGACATAGCGGCCCACCCGGCCTTGCACCGCTACGTTCAGGAACAGTCTCAGTCCCTGATCCGCATCTATGAGGAGACCCCGCGACTGGCTTCCATCTTTGCCACGCAACAGCGCTGGCTGATGGCCCATGTCGGCCTTGCCATGCATTTCCGGCGCGACCCCAACGACCGCCGCACGGAGCTGACCGTATCGCGTTTCATCGAGGTCGTGCACAAGAACGCCGTGGCCAGCCGCAACACGGCGGATGCTTTCATCAAGGAGATGCTGCACTACAACATCGCCGAGTATGTGGCGGGCGGGGACGGCCGCACGCATCCCCTGCAACCGACGGCAGCCACCATCGAGCGGTTCACCGGCTGGGTAACCGCCCATCTGCGCACGCTTGACCATATCGATGGCGGCGACCGGCTGGCCAGGTATCTGGACCAGCCCGACATGCTTGCCACGCTGCAGCCGCTGATCGCTGACGGCCTGCTTGCCTCAAAGCCGGTGCGCGAACCCAACCAGACCTTTTCCCTGTTCATCTGGCTCAACAATGGCGGCATCGTCATGGATTGGCTGATGTCCGGCATCGATCCGGACCATGCCGGGCTGGAGCAGATTCCGACCAGCGTCGTTTCGATCGGCGATTTCGCCAAATGGCTCAAGCTGTCGCGGACCCATCTCGGCCGCAAACTGCGCACCGCCGAGGAACTCGGCAGCATCGGCTGGCTCGGCCAACGCGGCCATTCGGTGATGTGGGTGTCGCATGGATTCTACGAGGAATACATGACCGTGCAAGCCGCGAAGCTTGCGGTCGTCGACAGCGCCTTCAAGGCTTGTTTTCCGTCATCGCAAGGCGGTGACTGAGCAGCGCCCCGCGCAAGGGCCGATTTTGGGGAAAGCGCGAGGCGGATTTCCGTTCGCAATCAGGCCGCACAAGAAGAGATACCGATTTGCGCTTCCGCGCAGCACTGAGGCTGCGTCCTTGACTGTGCCACCGTACGCATTCAACCACTATTGATGGCCGGTGTCTGGACACGAGCCCCGAAGGCTGAAAATGTACTTTCGCGTCGCGACAAGGGGGCTTATCGCAGCGGGGGAGAATGACGCTATCATCGGAAGACATTGCCGGTCATCCGGCATTGCATCGCTGTGTCCGCGCTCAAGCGCAGGCGATGAACCAGATCTATGAGACGAACCCGCGGCTTTCCTCGGTGTTCGCCACCCAGCAACGCTGGCTGATGGCCCATATCGGCCTTGCCCTGCATTTCCGGCGGGAGCCCGGCGACTATCGCAAGGAGCTGACGACGGCGCGTTTCATCGATGTGATCCGCCAGAATTCCGTGGCCAGCCGCAACACCGCCGACGCCTTCATCAAGGAGATGCTGCACTACGGCTTCATCGAGTATTTGCCCGCGACACAGGACGGCCGCATCCGCCCCCTGAAGCCGGCGCCGGCCTCGCTGGGGCCCGTCATAGGCTGGTTGATGGCGCATCTGCACACGCTCGACAGTCTCGACGGTGCGAGCCGGCTGGCCCTGTTCCTGGCCCGGCCGGACGCACTCGCCATGGTGCAGCCAGGGATTGCCGATGGCTTGCTCTCGTCCAACCCGGTGCGGGAGCCCAAGCAGACCTTTTCCCTCTTCACCTGGCTCAACAATGGCGGCGTCGTCATGGACTGGCTGTTCTCAGGCGTCGATCCCGACCACACCGGCCTCGATCGGATCCCGACCGGCATTGTCTCGATCGGCGATTTCGCCGAGTGGCTGAAATTGTCGCGAACGCACCTTGCACGCAAGCTGCGCGCCGCCGAAGACCTCGGCAGCATCGGCTGGCTCGGCCAGCGCGGCAATTCGGTGATGTGGGTGTCGCGCGATTTCTGTCAGGAATACATGACCGCCCAGGCGGTGAAGCTGGCTATCATCGATACCGCTTTCGCCGAAGCCTTTGGTCCGACGGCCGGCCGCTGACCGGTGCGGCATCCCCCCGCTCGGGGGATGCACGAATCCGCCATGTCCGCCACCTGCGTCAATTGATGCTCGCCGGGCATCCCCTACGCTGACCTCGAGCGAGCCTCGGCGTTCTCAGTCGATGTCGAAGGAGACGCCCTGGGCGAGCGGCAGCGCCTTGGAATAGTTCACCGTGTTGGTGGCGCGCCGCATATAGGCCTTCCACGCATCGGAGCCGCTCTCACGGCCACCGCCGGTTTCCTTTTCGCCGCCGAAGGCGCCGCCGATCTCGGCGCCCGACGTGCCGATATTGACGTTGGCGATGCCGCAATCCGAACCGTCGACACCAAGGAAACGCTCGGATTCCTGCAGGTCGCGGGTGAAGATCGACGA
>NZ_JBFTRA010000025.1:0-2478 GCF_056399285.1 Mesorhizobium sp. 01N446
GTAAGCGCTGTCCCGTTGGCACCTTTCGCGCGTTGTCGTGAGCGACGATGCTCGGTGCCTTTGAGGGCTTCGACACATGACGATTTCAGAGCTTACGCTTAAGTCCAGGGACGAGGAGCCGGTTCGACGGCTTGAGATATTCACGGGTTCTGGACGGCGGCGCGAATGGTTGCCGGAGGAGAAAGCGCGGATCGTGGCGGAAAGCTACGATGCTGGCGAGACCGTGAGCGCGGTGGCTCGGCGACATGCATTGTCCCCGCAGCAGCTGTTCGCCTGGCGCCGGTCCGCGCGGGTGCCGTTGGCGAATGCGCCGGCACCGGAGCCGTTGTTTGTTCCAGCGGTGGTCGCGGCACAGGAGCCCGAACCGGCGGGGAAGCGCGCGAGATCGACACGGAAGCGGAAGGCCGCGCGAGAAACCGGCGTGATAGAGCTGGAGATTGACGGCGTCGCCATGCGGGTCGGTCGTGGCGCCGACGCCAGGACGGTGGCGGCGGTGATCCGTGCGCTGAAGGCGCCGTCGTGATCGGGCCGACGGGTGTGGTCAAGGTGATGGTCGCGACGAAGCCGGTGGACTTCCGCAAGGGGGCCGAGGGCCTGGCGGCGCTGGTGCGCGAGACGATGGGCGCCGATCCGTTCTCTGGCGCGGTCTACGTCTTCAGGGCCAAGCGCGCTGACCGGGTCAAGCTGGTGTACTTCGACGGCACCGGCGTGTGCCTGCTGGCGAAGCGTCTGGAGGACGGGAAGTTCTGCTGGCCTGCCATCACCGATGGCGTGGTGAGGTTGTCGGCGGCGCAATTGCAGGCGCTCCTGGAAGGGTTGGATTGGCGGCGCGTGCATGACGCCCGCGAGACGCGCGCGCCGGTCGCGGCAAGTTGATTCCATGGGAGGCTAGAGGCGCTGGCAAAGCATTGGAATGCATGATTGAATCGGCCTTGTGAGCAACCCGGCCGAGCCTCAGACCAACGATCCGATCGCGCTTCAGGCGATGCTCGCGACGGAGCGCGCCGAGAACGAGCGGCTGCGCCAGATCATCAAGGAACTGCAGCGCCACCGCTTCGGCCGCAGGGCAGAGAGCCTGCCGGTCGACCAGCTGCTGCTGGGCCTGGAAGAGGCCGAGCAGATCGAGGCTGAAGGCTTCGCCGCGGAGGACACCGCCGATACTGCCAAGCGCGAGGCTCGCGCCAGGAAGCGCCGCGCCAACCGTGGATCACTGCCCGCGCATCTGCCGCGTATCGAGCAGATCATCGACATTCCCGACAAGATCTGCCCGTGCTGCAAGGGAATGCTGCATGTCATGGGCGAGGATCGCTCCGAGCGCCTCGACATCGTGCCGGCCCAATTCCGCGTCATCGTCACGCGCCGACCGAAATACGCCTGCCGGAGCTGCGAGGAGGTCGTGGTGCAGGCACCGGCTCCGCCACGGCTTGTCGAGGGCGGCATCCCGACTGAGGCGACCGTCGCCCATGTGCTGGTCTCCAAGTACGCCGACCATCTTCCCCTGTATCGCCAGGCGCAAATCTACGCCCGCCAAGGCGTGAACCTGGATCGCTCGACGCTTGCCGATTGGGTCGGCAAGGCGGCTTTCCTGCTCCGCCCCATCCACGAGCGGTTGTTCGAGCGGCTGAAGGCGTCCGGGAAGCTCTTCGCCGACGAGACCACGGCGCCGGTGCTCGATCCCGGGCGCGGCCGCACCAAGACGGGCCAGCTGTTCGCTTATGCTCGCGACGATCGCCCCTGGGGCGGGATCGATCCACCCGGCGTCGCCTATCTCTATGCACCCGACCGCAAGGCCGAACAGCCACTGCGGCACCTTCAGGGCTTCGTCGGGGTCCTGCAAGTCGACGGCTACGCTGGATACCGGGCGTTGGCCGAGCGCAATGCCGTGAGCCTGGCGTTCTGCTGGGCGCATGTCCGTCGACGCTTCTACGAACTGGCCCAGTCCGGGCCCGCGCCGATCGCCACGGAGGCGCTCCAGCGCATCGCCGAGCTCTACAAGATCGAGAACGAGATACGGGGACGCTCGCCCGAAGAGCGGCGCACCGCGCGCCAGGAGAGAAGCCGCCCCATCATCGATACCCTCCAGCCATGGCTGCGCGAGAAGCTCGCCCTGGTCAGCCAGAAGAGCAAGCTCGCTGAAGCAATCCGCTACCCGCTCTCGCGTTGGGCCGGACTTGGTCGCTTCCTCGACGACGGCCGCGTCGAGATCGACTCCAACGTCGTCGAACGCTCGATCAGGCCAATCGCCCTCAATCGGAAGAATGCGCTCTTCGCCGGTTCCGACGGCGGTGGCGAGCACTGGGCGACCATCGCCTCGCTCGTAGAAACCGCGAAACTCAACGGCGTCGACCCGTACGCCTACCTTGCCGACGTCATCACCCGCATCGTCGCAGGCCATCCGCAAAGCCAGCTCGACGACCTGCTGCCCTGGGCCTATGCCACCGCGCCACTCAAGGCCGTGGCCTGAGAACAGCGGTTACG
>NZ_JBFTRA010000026.1:0-2198 GCF_056399285.1 Mesorhizobium sp. 01N446
GATCACGATCACGAACGGCCCGGCCGTGATCTTGTTCATGGCCTCCAAAGCACTGGTTCCGTGGGCGATGTGTAGGGCCAGCAACTTTTCGCCCTGCATTTCGTCGATATGGTACTTGGTTGTCATGGCTTCACCGCCGTGTTCTAACCCTAACTTCATCGAACAGTAGAGGTTCCTCACTGCTCGATCGCCCGCCAAAAGTTCCGGAACTATTTTAGCCAAAGCTTATTTAACTGCCGGCTTGTGTGAGTTCCGTGCATGCGTTTGAAGTTCGTCGCGCCGTTGATGCCGACCTTGGTGGACAAGCCACCGGAGGGCGACGGCTGGATTCACGAAGTCAAGTTCGACGGCTACCGTTCGCAGCTCATCATCGACGAAGAGAGGACACGGATCTACACCCGCAACGGTCACGATTGGACAGCCAAATATTCCGACCTGGTGAAAGAGGCGGCGAACCTCGGCGCCGACAATGCGATCATTGACGGTGAGATCATCGTTTTGAACGAGGCCGGCCTGTCCGACTTCGGCGAGCTGCGAAAGGCGATCACCAAGCGGCAACACGACCTGTATTTCGTGGCCTTCGACCTTCTGCACCTCAACGGCCACGACCTGGGCGAAATGGCGCTGGAGGAGCGCCGCGAGATCCTGGCCAGCATGATCGAGCCCGGCGGGCGTATTCAATTCAGCGAGCCGCTGCCGGGCGAAGCCAAGACCATCTTTCACCTGCTTGACCAGGCAGGGCTTGAGGGAATGGTATCGAAGCGGCGCGACAGCAAATACCGCAGCGGCCCGTCGACGAACTGGTTGAAGGCGAAATGCTACTCGGTCGACGAATATGAACTGCTCGGCGTCGAGCGTGAAGCCGGCAAGCCGGCCTTTGCCTTGATGGCCGATCGGGCGACCGGCCGCTACGTGGGATCGGCCTTCATCAATTCGCGCCGCGCGATCCGCGAGCGGCTATGGAAGCGTGTCCAGGAGCATGCCGGGCCGGCGCCGAAGGGGATGAAGCGGCCGGCGACGCTGTGGGTGAAGCCGGGCATCATCGGCCGCGTGAAGCACTTGCGCGGCGAAGAGGATCTGCGGCACGCTTCGCTGCAAGATTTCAGGGAGGAGAACTATGCCAATTCGGACAAAGGCAAATGAGGCCGGGATTTTCGATCCATCGGAGTTGGCTCTGCTCGGCAGGGTCTTTGAGCAATTGAAGCTTCAAGACCAGTCGCCGGAAGCGCGAGACGCCATCGCCTCACGGATCATTGCCAATTACATGGCCGGCATCAAAGACGAGGCTGAACTTGTGTCGCTGTCAAGGCAGCCCTTGGGGCGCTAGCGATGGCCGTCCCTAAGAAGGATCAGGAGCGCACGAACTATGCCTGGATGTATGGCGCACAGGCTCGCAAGGACAGCAAGGAACGCATCGTGCCGGATTTCTGGCAGGAGTTTGCCGACGCCTGGCTGCAGGGTTTTGACGAGATTCCCCTGGCGGGTATGGGAAAGTCAAAGACTGTGGCCGACCAGATGGAGGCCGAAGTTGACGAGGCCGGCGTAAGCGATCCACCCGCCGGAACCTAAGGGCCCCGTCGAGCTTAAGGCTCAATGAGCACACGCGGAATCAACTTCCTGCATCAGTGGATCCAGAACAATGTTCCGGAGACTGCAAAATCGGACGCCGTGTCAATTTCAGAGATCACTCACAAGTTATTTTCCGACGCCAAAGCCCTGGGTATCAAGCGTGAGGAAATCGATGAAGAGGTTGATAGCCTCTACCGCACACTGTTCGATTGGATCGTGCATTTCGAGCCTGGCTTGACCGACTAGCCTACGCCTAAATGTACCGATCGCCATCGGCGCGGTGCTCGAAGCAAAACCAGTGCGATTCCATCCGCGGCCGCGCGAAGCCCCATCCGGCAACCCTCCCGCATCCGCTATGCTCACATATATGACCCAGCACCTTCGCGCGATCTCGCGACACAGGTGTCATGCCTTCGGCGAGCTTGATCGGTTCGTCGCTCATAGCGGATTGATCGGCCCAACCAGGGCAGGGTGGTCATTCGGCTTCTTGTTGATCACGGTCGAATTGACGTCGCGGCCGACACGGTTGAATTGCAGCTGGCCGTCGATGTCGTGGCTGAGAATGTCTTTCAGGTATTCCTTCGGCGTCGCCGGATCGAGCCAGGCGTCATAGTAGGCTTGGTCCAGAA
>NZ_JBFTRA010000027.1:0-1851 GCF_056399285.1 Mesorhizobium sp. 01N446
CGTGGCCGGCAATGTCGGCTTGGCAGTGGTTGGAACCTACGGCTCGGTCATCATCGGGTCGAACGGCAGCTACACCTACACGCTCAACAATGCCGACACCGACACCAACGCGCTCGCCCAGGGCGCCACGGCGACKGATCAGTTCACCTACACGGTCAAGGATGCCAAYGGCGCAACCTCCTCGACCACGCTGACCATCACCATCACCGGCACCAACGACGCCCCGATTGCCGTCGCCGACACCAACGCCGGCGACGTCGTCATCGAGGCCGGCGTCAACCCCGGCAACACCGCCTTCGCCGGCGATCCGTCCGCCACCGGCAACGTGCTCACCAACGACACCGACGTCGACACCGGCGACRCCAAGACGGTTTCGGCCGTCAACGGCGTGGCCGGCAATGTCGRCTCGGCGGTGRTTGGAAMCTACGGCTCGGTCATCATCGGGTCGAACGGCAGCTACACCTACACGCTCAATAATGCCGACACCGACACCAACGCGCTSGCCCAGGGCGCCACGGCGACGGATCAGTTCACCTACACGGTCAAGGATGCCAAYGGCGCAACCTCCTCGACCACGCTGACCATCACCATCACCGGCACCAACGACGCYCCGATYGCSGTCGCCGACACCAAYGCTGGTGACGCGGTCACCGAGTCCGGCGTCAACCCCGGCAACATCGCCTTCGCCGGCGATCCCTCGGCCAYCGGCAACGTGCTCACCAACGACACCGACGTCGACACCGGCGACACCAAGACGGTTTCGGCCGTCAACGGCCTGTTGGCCAATGTCGGCTCGGCGGTGGTTGGGACCTACGGATCGGTCACCATCGGCTCGAACGGCAGCTACACCTACACGCTCAACAATGCCGAYACCGACACCAAYGCGCTSGCCCAGGGCGCCACGGCGACGGATCAGTTCACCTACACGGTCAAGGATGCCAATGGCGCCACCTCCTCGACCACGCTCACCGTCACCATCCACGGCACCAACGACGTGCCCACCCTGGCTCCAGTGCCGGCGCATACCTATACAGACACACCGGCTGACGACACGTTTACTCCAATCAGCGGCACTCTAAGCAGCACAGACCCTGATGCCGGTGACACAAAGGTCTATTCGATCGACAATGGTATTCCGGGGGCCTTCACTGTCAATGGCGACAACTACGACATCATAAAGGCCTCGTTCTACGGGCCTCTGTACCTCAACAGCCTGACGGGTGCTTACATATTCGTTCCAACAGACTCGCAAATCGAGAGCCAGAAGACAAATACTTCCAATCTCTTCACAATGACGGTGACGGATGCTTCAGGGGCATCAGCCACACAGACCCTGACCATCAACATAGCTGGAGTGAACGACACGCCGACGCTCGCGGCAGTGACTGGCCCGACCTACAACGACACGGCGGGCAACGACACGTTCAGTCCATCGTCGGGGACGTTGTCCGGCTCGGATCGCGATTTTGACACGCTGAGCTACGGTATCACCGGCGGAACGACCGGTGGCGGCACCGTTATCGGCGGGGTGACATACGATGTCTCGAAGGTGGGGAGCTTCGGCACGCTTTATGTGAAAAGTTCGACGGGCCAGTACACCTATCAGGAGAATGACAGCGCCATCAACGCGGCGACCGCCGCCACATCGGATAACTTCACCGCGACGGCGACGGACGGTGCTGCCTCAACGAGCACGGCTTTCACGGTCACCATCAATGGCGCCAACGACGCGCCTGTCGGTGTGAACGACACCAGCGCCAGCGCGGGTGCGAACGCGGCAACCGAGAAGGGTGGCACCGCCAACGGCTCGGGCGGCGCAAACGCCACCGGCAACGTCATCACCAATGACAC
>NZ_JBFTRA010000028.1:0-1301 GCF_056399285.1 Mesorhizobium sp. 01N446
CGGCCACCGCCGGTTTCCTTTTCGCCGCCGAAGGCGCCGCCGATCTCGGCGCCCGACGTGCCGATATTGACGTTGGCGATGCCGCAATCCGAACCGTCGACACCAAGGAAACGCTCGGATTCCTGCAGGTCGCGGGTGAAGATCGACGACGACAGGCCGGCGCCSACGGCATTGTGCTCGTCGAGCACGGCGTCGAAATCCGAATATTTCATCACATAGAGGATCGGCGCGAAGGTCTCTTCCGTCACCGGCGAGACTTGGCTTTGCATCTCGACCAGAGCCGGATGCACATAATAGGCATCCGGGTGGCCGTTCTCGACGCGCGTACCGCCGGTCACCTTGCCGCCATGGGCGGCGGCTTCCTTCAACGCCTTCTGCATGGCGTCGAAGGCCGCCTTGTCGATCAGCGGCCCGACCAGCGAAGAGGTCTCCAGCGGATTGCCGACCGAGACGCTCTGATAGGCCTTCTTCAGGCGCGGCACGAGGGCATCGTAGACGCTCTCATGCACGAACAGGCGCCGCAGCGTCGTGCAGCGCTGGCCGGCCGTGCCCATGGCGCCGAAAGCGATGGCGCGCAGCGCCATGTCGAGRTCSGCGGTCGGGCAGACGATGCCGGCATTGTTGCCGCCGAGCTCCAGCACGGCACGCGCAAAGCGCTTGGCCAGGCGCGGGCCGACGTCGCGGCCCATGCGGGTCGAGCCGGTGGCCGAAACCAGCGGCACCTTGGGGTGATCGACCAGGATYTCGCCGACGGCGCGGTCGCCGATCAGCACYGGCGCCAGTCCCTGCGGCGCATCAGTGCCGAAACGCTTGACCGCGCGCTTGAAGATCGCCTCGCAGGCAAGCGCCGTCAGCGGCGTCTTYTCCGACGGCTTCCACACCACCGCGTCACCGCAGACCAGCGCGAGAGCCGCATTCCACGACCACACCGCGACCGGGAAGTTGAAGGCGGAAATGACGCCGACCACGCCGAGCGGATGCCAGGTTTCCATCATGCGATGGCCCGGACGCTCGGTGGCGATGGTCAGGCCGTACAATTGCCGGGACAGACCGACGGCGAAATCGCAGATGTCGATCATCTCCTGCACTTCGCCGAGCCCCTCGGAGGGGATCTTGCCGACCTCGATCGACACCAGCCGGCCAAGCTCGGCCTTGTGGGCACGCAATTCCTCGCCGAGCAGCCGCACCAGTTCGCCGCGCTTCGGGCCGGGCACCAGCCGCCAGGACTGGAATGCCTTGTGCGCGGCATCGATGGTCTTGGCCGCATCGGCGGGCGAAATGGTCTTCAGCGCCGCAATCTG
>NZ_JBFTRA010000029.1:0-1107 GCF_056399285.1 Mesorhizobium sp. 01N446
TCGCTATCGTGTCTTCGCCGACCTCGAGCGCATCGCGGGCAAGTTTCCGCGCGCCATATGGCGTTCCAACGGCCGCGCCGAGGAAATCACCGTCTGGTGCTCCAACGACTATCTCGGCATGGGCCAGCACCCCGACGTCATCGCCGCGTTCCAGGACGCGGCCGGCAAGATGGGGTCGGGCGCCGGCGGCACCCGCAACATYTCCGGCACCTCCAACCCCCTGGTGGAACTCGAGCATGAGCTTGCCGACCTGCACGGCAAGGACGCGGCCCTGGTCTTCACCTCCGGCTTCGTCTCCAACGAAGCCTCGATCTCGACCATCGCCCGGCTCTTGCCCAATTGCCTGATCATCTCGGACGAACTGAACCACGCCTCGATGATCGAAGGCGTGCGCCGCTCCGGCGCCGAGAAGAAGATCTTCCGGCACAATGACGTCGCGCATCTGGAAAGCCTGCTTCAGGCGGCGGGCCGCGAACGCGCCAAGCTGATCGTGTTCGAAAGCGTCTATTCGATGGATGGCGACATCGCACCGATCCGGGAGATCGTCGAGCTCGCCGAGCGCTACAATGCCATGACCTATATCGACGAGGTCCATGCTGTGGGCATGTACGGGCCGCGCGGCGGCGGCATCACCGAGCGCGAGGGCCTGGCCGACCGCATCGACATCATCGAAGGCACGCTCGCCAAGGCGTTCGGCACGCTGGGCGGCTATATCACCGGCACCAGTGCGGTGATCGACGCGGTGCGCTCCTATGCGCCGGGCTTCATCTTCACCACGGCGCTGCCGCCGGCGATCGCGGCCGCGGCCACCACCTCGATCCGCCATCTCAAGCGCTCGCAGGCCGAGCGTGACGCCCAGCAGCAGCAGGCGGCGCGGACCAAGCAGATCCTGTCTGCGGCCGGCCTGCCGGTGATGGAGTCTCCGACCCATATCGTGCCGGTGCTGGTCGGCGATCCCGAACTCTGCAAGATGGCCAGCGACCGCCTGCTCGGCGTGCACGGCATCTACATCCAGCCGATCAACTACCCGACCGTGCCGCGCGGCACCGAGCGCCTGCGCATCACGCCGACGCCATTCCATTCCGACACGCTGATCGCGGGACTGCA
>NZ_JBFTRA010000030.1:0-1094 GCF_056399285.1 Mesorhizobium sp. 01N446
GCCGTAGACGTCGCAGATCTTGACGTATTCAGCGGGTTCCGGCTCGGCGACGACGACGGCGTCGGCGGCGCGCGCACCGGAAACTGCGATCAGGGCCGCAGCGGAGCCGAGAAGAAGGCTCTTGATGTTCATTTTCTGACCTCCAGTCAAAAGTTAAAAAACGGGTCTGGGTATTCTTTGCTGAAGGACAGCGTTCCCTGCCCCATCCCCACTACCGAAAAAGATGCGCACCGCGCCGCTCCTTCGAATTCGACATTACCCATGAGGCGGCGGCGTTCAACCACGATCGTACCGGCGAAAGGGCTGTTCGGCTGCTATCCCCCAGCGTTGTTGCACAAATGACACGATTTGGCCTCACTCAGAAAGCTCTCGTTAACCATCGGGGCTGCCGCAACCGCCTGTTTCCAGCCGAATCCGGCAACCGGCTGACGGAATCAAGGCAAGGCCGCGAGTCATTAGCCAGGGATTTGCCGCGGAACCGCCCCACCTGGGAAAGGCGCGGCTCGGTTCGCCTGTTATTTTTCCATATAATGACGCGGGCTTGTTGATTGTGCCGGCGCTTTTCTTTATCCAGCGGCGCAACGGAGAGGTGGCCGAGTGGTCGAAGGCGCTCCCCTGCTAAGGGAGTAGAGGTCAAAAGCTTCTCGTGGGTTCGAATCCCATCCTCTCCGCCACCCTGCTTCGCGCTTCGAATCACATCAATCAGGCCGTGTAACGTCGACCAAGTCTCATCTGGCCGTCGCCTTGAAGGCGTGTGTTTCCGTCGAAACCGAGACCAATGCACGGCAGCTGGGTCGGTGGTTCAGGGCCGGATCGTGCAAGGCATTTGCAAGCAAGCAATTTTTGGCGAACAGCGTCCCGCTGACGATCCGTGATGTTATCTATCTGATCTAAAACAGAAAACGGCCATTCGACCTGTTTTTCACCGATCTCCGCTCTCGATTCTGACTGGAGGTCAGAAAATGAACATCAAGAGCCTTCTTCTCGGCTCCGCTGCGGCCCTGATCGCAGTTTCCGGTGCGCGCGCCGCCGACGCCGTCGTCGTCGCCGAGCCGGAACCCGCTGAATACGTCAAGATCTGCGACGTCTACGGC
>NZ_JBFTRA010000031.1:0-945 GCF_056399285.1 Mesorhizobium sp. 01N446
CGCCCACGGAACCAGTGCTTTGGAGGCCATGAACAAGATCACGGCCGGGCCGTTCGTGATCCGAACCGTGCAGGCTCATTGGTTCCGGGTGGTGGATCAGGGCCGGCGGGACGTTTTCAAGTTCGCGGTCGAAAGAGATTAATTTAGCTTCCGCTAATCCTTGACGCCATCGGATGCCGCGCCAGAATCAGTGCATGGCAATAAAGATTGGCGACGAAGTGGCGATAATGGCGACGGTGCTGAAGCGCGTCACGGAAGACCGCGTCAGCGTCTCGATCCCCAGCTACAATTTCCCCCATTCGATAATCGATCCGGCCACCAAGCTGGTGAAGGGTCAGCAGATCGAGCTAACCGGCCACGTTACGCGGATTGACCGTGACAAGGTCACGGTCACGTTGGGGACGATGGTTACGGTTGATCTGGACAAGCTGCGTTTGGTCCAGAGCTACGTCCCACCCAAGCGGAAAAAGGCGCTGCTCGATGAACCGGGTTGACGCGTTATGACCAAGCTTTCAGACCTTGGCCCGCCTATTCACGGCAAGCGACATGGCGCCGAGCCAGCACGAGAAGACGACCATTTCTATTCCTGTCCCTACTGCGGACAGTTGGTCGATCAGCGCGATCTACGCCAGGTCCTCTACCATGAAGAACCTGGGCATAAACCGCTGGATCCCGAAGACGGCGCGACAATAATTATGTTCCCGGGCGTCCGAAGATAGCGCCCTGGTGGGCTGGAAAACAGATCGGCCACAAGCCCCAAACCGTCGGCAACCAAAAACCAGAACCATGAAGGCGACGAGCAATGGCACGCACGCATTTGCGTTCCGCTGTGAGGCTAAGGTCCGGCGATCCCCCCGACTGAAGTCCCTGCCCCGCAACTGAAGCATGGCAATCACGTTACGACCGCACCCGAGCACCTCGCTCGTGGAGGGCGCTGGATCAGAC
>NZ_JBFTRA010000032.1:0-928 GCF_056399285.1 Mesorhizobium sp. 01N446
GACATGGCCATCGACCCGACGGTCGATCGCGCCGCCCGTGGCCACACTCAGTACACGGTTCTTGAGGGACCGGCTTGCCGCGTTGAAGACCGGAAATTCGACCGAGACGCCGGTCAGTATGATGGAAGCCATAGCAGGGATCATAGCCAATAGGGGATGCGATGACGATAACGGCCAAACAGCAACAGGGCGGCCGCCCAGCCAACGATCGCAAACACGATGCACGTCATCCAGCTCGTCGCCGACGCGAACTCGCCCAGCAGCGGGTCGCGCACGACACTGAGGAGGTGGTAGAAGGGATTGAGYTCCAGCAACAACCTTGAAATGCCCTCGGGCAGCGTTCGCGTCATCCACATGACCGGGGTCAGGTACATGACGACCTGCAGGAGGTTCTGCATCACCTGCGTCATGTCGCGGTAGCGCGCRCACAGCACCGCCACGATCAGCATGATCCAGAGCAGATTGAGCGACAAAATGACAAAGCCGGGCAGCGCCAGGAAAACCTGCCAAGTCGGCATGCGCCCGACGGCCAGCAGGACGAGCGGGTAGATGAGAATGTTGTGGCCGAAAATGATGGCGTTGCGGTAGAGCACGCGCAACACATGGGTGAACAGCGGCATGCGCACCTGCAGGATGATGCCCTCGGCCCCGACAAAGGCCGTACATCCCTCGTTGATCGACGACGCAATGAACCCCCAGAAGATCAGGCTGACGCAGATATAGGGCAGATATTCCTGCATCGGCGTGCGRAAGAGCGTGCCGAAGACGAGCCCGAGCGCACCGATCAGGACGCCCATGTTGATGGTCAGCCAGAACGCGCCGACCCGCGAGCGCCGATAGCGCTGGGCCACATCCTGCCAACTGAACGTCGTGGCAAGGTGGTGTTTCTTCAGCGAAGAACTTATGTCGGCGAAGGCCTCTTCGAGGA
>NZ_JBFTRA010000033.1:0-750 GCF_056399285.1 Mesorhizobium sp. 01N446
CGCGACGGTCAACATCGACCAGCCGACATCGTCCTCGACGATGCTCAACCGCGTCACCGGTGGTACCAAATCGACCATAGCGGGCCAGCTCAACGCCAATGGCCAGGTGTTTCTCGTCAACCCCAACGGCATCGCCATCTCCAAGACCGGCAAGGTCAGTGCCGCCGGCTTCGTCGGCTCCTCGCTCGACATCAGCGATGATGACTTCAAGGCGGGCAAGCTGACGTTCCAGGGCAAGGGCGCCTCGGCTTCTGTTTCAAACGAAGGCTCCGTCTCGATCGGCCGCGGCGGCTATGCCGCACTGATCGGCGGCAGCGTGGACAATGCCGGCTCGATCAGCGTGCCATTGGGCAAGGTCGGGCTGGGTTCGGGCGAGAAGGCAACGCTCGACCTTTCCGGCGACGGCTTCTTGCAGGTCTCGGTACCGACCAAGGCGGATGGCAGCAACGCGCTGGTCAGCAATTCCGGTAAGATCAGCGCCGATGGCGGGACGGTCGAGCTCAAGGCGGCGGCGGTGCGCGATGCCGCCCGCCAAGCGGTCAACATGTCCGGTGTCATCGAGGCGCGCACGGTGTCCGGTCAATCCGGCGCCATCGTGCTCGGCGGCGGCGATGGCTCGGTCGAAGTCTCCGGCACGCTCGATGCTTCGGCCAAGGCCGGCGGCAAGGGCGGCAAGGTCACGGTGACCGGCCGCAAGCTGAAGCTCAAGGCAGCCAAGGTCGATGCCTCGGGCAAGGACGGCGGCGGCAC
>NZ_JBFTRA010000034.1:0-613 GCF_056399285.1 Mesorhizobium sp. 01N446
AGAACGTCGTGAGACAGTTCGGTCCCTATCTGCCGTGGGCGCTGGAGAACTGAGGGGGGCTGCTCCTAGTACGAGAGGACCGGAGTGGACGCATCACTGGTGTTCGGGTTGTCATGCCAATGGCACTGCCCGGTAGCTAAATGCGGAAWAGATAACCGCTGAAAGCATCTAAGCGSGAAACTTGCCCCGAGATGAGTTCTCCCTGAGACTATAAGTCTCCTGAAGGGACGTTGAAGACTACGACGTTGATAGGCCGGGTGTGTAAGCGCAGCGATGCGTTGAGCTAACCGGTACTAATGAMCCGTGAGGCTTAACCTTACAACGCCGAAGATGTTTTGGCGGATGAGAGATGATTTTCAGCTGATACAGATTAAGTCGTCCGGCTAACGCGGGATGGCAACAGAATTTGCCTGGCGGCWSTAGCGCGGTGGTCCCACCTGACCCCATGCCGAACTCAGAAGTGAAACGCCGTAGCGCCGATGGTAGTGTGGGGTCTCCCCATGTGAGAGTAGGGAACTGCCAGGCATCAAACAGACAGAGCCCCGTGCGAAAGCACGGGGCTTTTTCTTTTGGATCTTATTCATACCATTATCCTGAACTACCTGAACTACCT
>NZ_JBFTRA010000035.1:0-605 GCF_056399285.1 Mesorhizobium sp. 01N446
GCTCCCGCTGCATCGATGGCGAAGGTGCCGTAGGTCCCGACRGTGCCGGCCTGGGCRACGAAGGTYGCMGGRCTGTCGACATCGGAGATGGTCAGCGTGCCSGAGCTCGATATGTCGGTGGCCGAGTTCGTCTCGGTCAGGTTGCGCACATCGGCCGACAGCACGGCGGCGTCATTGGTGCCGTCGATGTTGATGGTCACCGAAGTGTGGGTGCCGTCGGCGCTGACGACATCGAACGTGTCGGTGTAGGTGGTGCCGGCGGCGAACTCATTGTGGGCCGAGCTTGCGGTGTAGGTCCAGGCGCCTGCCGCATCGATGGCGAAGGTGCCGTAGGTCCCGACAGTGCCGGCCTGGGCRACGAAGGTYGCMGGGCTGTCGACATCGGAGATGGTCAGCGTGCCCGAGCTCGATATGTCGGTGGCCGAGTTCGTCTCGGTCAGGTTGCGCACATCGGCCGACAGCACGGCGGCRTCATTGGTGCCGTCGATGTTGATGGTCACCGAAGTGTGGGTGCCGTCGGCGCTGACGACATCGAACGTGTCGGTGTAGGTGGTGCCGGCAGCGAACTCGTTGTGGGCCGACGAGGCCGTGTAGGTCCAGGCGCC
>NZ_JBFTRA010000036.1:0-554 GCF_056399285.1 Mesorhizobium sp. 01N446
CCTTTACCCTTTACTACAGCTTGACACTGAACATTGAGCCTTGATGTGTAGGATAGGTGGGAGGCTTTGAAGCGYGGACGCCAGTCYGCGTGGAGCCAACCTTGAAATACCACCCTTTAAYGTTTGATGTTCTAACGTGGMCCCGTRATCCGGGKTGCGGACAGTGTCTGGTGGGTAGTTTGACTGGGGCGGTCTCCTCCYAAAGYGTAACGGAGGAGCACGAAGGTCAGCTAATCGAGGTCGGACATCTAGAGGTTAGTGCAATGGCATAAGCACGCTTGACTGYGAGMSTGACRRSKCGARCAGGTGCGAAAGCAGGWCATAGTGATCCGGTGGTTCTGAATGGAAGGGCCATCGCTCAACGGATAAAAGGTACTCTGGGGATAACAGGCTGATACCGCCCAAGAGTTCATATCGACGGCGGTGTTTGGCACCTCGATGTCGGCTCATCTCATCCTGGGGCTGTAGCCGGTCCCAAGGGTATGGCTGTTCGCCATTTAAAGAGGTACGTGAGCTGGGTTTAAAACGTCGTGAGACAGTTTGGTCCCTATCTG
>NZ_JBFTRA010000037.1:0-549 GCF_056399285.1 Mesorhizobium sp. 01N446
GTCGGCCACAACGGCTCCGGCAAGACGACACTGCTGCGCGTGCTGTCGGGCATCTACAGGCCGACGAGCGGCTCGGCGGTGATCCAGGGCGAATGCGTATCGCTGATCAACATCTCCCTGGGCATCGACCCGGAAGCGACGGGGCGCGAGAACATCAGGCTGCGGGCGGCGATGATGGGCATGCGGCCGAAYGAATTGCGCGAGCAATTCGATGAGATCGCCGAGTTCACCGGRCTGGGCGATTTTCTYGACATGCCGTTCCGGACCTATTCGTCGGGCATGCAGCTTCGCCTGGCGTTCTCGACGTCGACGGCGATCCGGCCGGAGATCCTGGTGATGGACGAATGGCTTTCGACCGGCGACGAGGACTTCAAGCACAAGGCCGACCGGCGGCTGCGCGAGATCGTGGAGACGACCAAGATCCTCGTCCTTGCCAGCCATTCGCGCGATCTGCTGCGAAAGAATTGCAACCGCATCCTGTGGATGGAACACGGCCGTGTGCGCATGGACGGCCCTACAGATGAGGTCCTGCCTGCCTATTTCGGTTGA
>NZ_JBFTRA010000038.1:0-548 GCF_056399285.1 Mesorhizobium sp. 01N446
CGCTACAATGCCATGACCTATATCGACGAGGTCCATGCTGTGGGCATGTACGGGCCGCGCGGCGGCGGCATCACCGAGCGCGAGGGCCTGGCCGACCGCATCGACATCATCGAAGGCACGCTCGCCAAGGCATTCGGCACGCTCGGCGGCTATATCACCGGCACCAGTGCGGTGATCGACGCGGTGCGCTCCTATGCACCGGGCTTCATCTTCACCACGGCGCTGCCGCCGGCGATCGCGGCCGCGGCCACCACCTCGATCCGCCATCTCAAGAACTCTCAGGCCGAGCGTGACGCCCAGCAGCAGCAGGCGGCGCGGACCAAGCAGATCCTGTCTGCGGCCGGCCTGCCGGTGATGGAGTCTCCGACCCACATCGTGCCGGTGCTGGTTGGCGACCCGGAACTCTGCAAGATGGCCAGCGACCGCCTGCTCGGCGTGCACGGCATCTACATCCAGCCGATCAACTACCCGACCGTGCCGCGCGGCACCGAGCGCCTGCGCATCACGCCGACGCCATTCCATTCCGACACGCTGATCGCGGGACTGCA
>NZ_JBFTRA010000039.1:0-530 GCF_056399285.1 Mesorhizobium sp. 01N446
GCTGCTTCCGCGCCGGCGGTCAAACCGATGTCGGACGATCAGGTGCTGAAGCTGTTCGAGCAGGGCTCCTACGACCTCATCCCGCACGACAATATGCGCAAGACCATTGCGCGCCGCCTGGTCGAGGCAAAATCCACCATTCCGCATTTTTAYCTSACGCTCGACTGCGAGCTCGACGCGCTCCTGGCATTGCGCACGCAGATCAATGCCGCGGCACCCATGAAGAAGACCGACAAGGGCGAGGCGCCAGCCTACAAGCTGTCGGTCAACGAYATGGTCATCAAGGCGATGGCTTTGGCATTGAAGGCGGTGCCGGATGCCAATGCCTCATGGACAGAAAGTGCCATGGTCAAGCACAAGCACGCCGATGTCGGTGTTGCCGTCTCGATCCCCGGTGGCCTGATCACGCCGATCATTCGGCATGCGGACGAAAAGACGCTGTCGACCATCTCCAACGAGATGAAGGATCTGGCCAGCCGCGCCCGCAGCCGCAAGCTGAAGCCGGAAGAATATCAGGGCGGCACGACAGC
>NZ_JBFTRA010000040.1:0-500 GCF_056399285.1 Mesorhizobium sp. 01N446
GTGACCATCAACATCGACGGCACCAATGACGCCGCCGTGCTGTCGGCCGATGTGCGCAACCTGACCGAGACGAACTCGGCCACCGACATATCGAGCTCGGGCACGCTGACCATCTCCGATGTCGACAGCCCTGCRACCTTCGTYGCCCAGGCTGGTACTGTCGGGACCTATGGCACCTTCGCCATCGATGCAGCGGGAGCATGGACCTACACCGCAAGCTCGGCCCACAACGAGTTCGCTGCCGGCACCACCTACACCGACACGTTCGATGTCGTCAGCGCCGACGGCACCCACACTTCGGTGACCATCAACATCGACGGCACCAATGACGCCGCCGTGCTGTCGGCCGACGTGCGCAACCTGACCGAGACGAACTCGGCCACCGACATATCGAGCTCCGGCACGCTGACCATCTCCGATGTCGACAGCCCGGCGACCTTCGTCGCCCAGGCCGGCACCGTCGGGACCTATGGCACCTTCGCCATCGATGCAGCGGGAGC
>NZ_JBFTRA010000041.1:0-491 GCF_056399285.1 Mesorhizobium sp. 01N446
CTGGACGACGGCACGGTTGTCGCCGGCGATCCGTCGGCCAGCGGGACGCTGGCGTCGACCGATGTCGACGACGGCGCGACGGCGACCTGGAGCGGCTCGACGACGGGCACCTATGGCGCGTTTGCGATCGACGCGGCGGGCAACTGGACCTTCACGCTGGATCAAGGCGCGGCCGATCATCTGGCCGAGGGTGCCAGCGACACCCAGACGTTCACCGCGACGGTGACCGACGACAAGGGTGCGACGGCGACCGAAACCGTGACCATCACCATCACCGGCACCAACGACTCGCCTGTGGTCGTTGTTGGCGGCAATACCGACACCGTGGTTGAGGCGGGCAATCTGGACGACGGCACGGTTGTCGCCGGCGATCCGTCGGCCAGCGGGACGCTGGCGTCGACCGATGTCGACGACGGCGCGACGGCGACCTGGAGCGGCTCGACGACGGGCACCTATGGCGCGTTTGCGATCGACGCGGCGGGCAACTGGAC
>NZ_JBFTRA010000042.1:0-449 GCF_056399285.1 Mesorhizobium sp. 01N446
GCCATCGATGCGGCAGGCGCCTGGACCTACACGGCCTCGTCGGCCCACAACGAGTTCGCTGCCGGCACCACCTACACCGACACGTTCGATGTCGTCAGCGCCGACGGCACCCACACTTCGGTGACCATCAACATCGACGGCACCAATGACGCCGCCGTGCTGTCGGCCGAYGTGCGCAACCTGACCGAGACCGATGCGGCCACCGACATATCGAGCTCGGGCACGCTGACCATCTCCGATGTCGACAGCCCKGCRASCTTCGTYGCCCAGGCCGGCACTGTCGGGACCTACGGCACCTTYGCCATCGATGCGGCAGGCGCCTGGACCTACACGGCCTCGTCGGCCCACAACGAGTTCGCTGCCGGCACCACCTACACCGACACGTTCGATGTCGTCAGCGCCGACGGCACCCACACTTCGGTGACCATCAACATCGACGGCACCAATGA
>NZ_JBFTRA010000043.1:0-449 GCF_056399285.1 Mesorhizobium sp. 01N446
CACACCTCGGTGCAGATCGATATTCTGGGGACCAATGACGCGGCGGTTCTCTCCTCCGCATCGGTCAATTTGACGGAAGCCAACACGGCAGCGGCGATCAGCACTTCCGGCACGCTGACCATCAGCGATGTCGACAGTCCTGCGACCTTCGTCGCTCAGGCCGCAACCGCCGGCAGCTACGGCACCTTTGCCATCAATGCGGCCGGCGCCTGGACCTACACGGCAAGCTCGGCGCATAACGAGTTCGTCGCCGGCCAGCACTACACCGAGAACTTCGACGTGGTCAGTGCCGACGGCACCCACACCTCGGTGCAGATCGATATTCTGGGGACCAATGACGCGGCGGTTCTCTCCTCCGCATCGGTCAATTTGACGGAAGCCAACACGGCAGCGGCGATCAGCACTTCCGGCACGCTGACCATCAGCGATGTCGACAGTCCTGCGACCTT
>NZ_JBFTRA010000044.1:0-449 GCF_056399285.1 Mesorhizobium sp. 01N446
GAGGGAGGAGAGAACCGCCGCGTCGTTGGTGCCGAGGATGTCGATGGCGACCGAGGTGTGGGTGCCGTCGGCGCTGACCACATCGAAGTTCTCGGTATAATGCTGGCCGGCGACGAACTCATTGTGGGCCGAGCTTGCGGTGTAGGTCCAGGCACCGGCCGCATTGATGGCGAAGGTGCCGTAGGTCCCGGCGGTTGCGGCCTGAGCGACGAAGGTCGCAGGACTGTCGACATCGGAGATGGTCAGCGTGCCGGAAGTGCTGATCGCCGCTGCSGTRTTGGCCTCCGTCAAATTGACCGATGCGGAGGAGAGAACCGCCGCGTCGTTGGTGCCGAGGATGTCGATGGCSACCGAGGTGTGGGTGCCRTCGGCACTGRCCACRTCGAAGTTCTCGGTATAATGCTGGCCGGCGACGAACTCATTGTGGGCCGAGCTTGCGGTGTAGGTCC
>NZ_JBFTRA010000045.1:0-439 GCF_056399285.1 Mesorhizobium sp. 01N446
CGTTGGTGTCGGTGTCGGCATTGTTGAGCGTGTAGGTGTAGCTGCCGTTCGACCCGATGATGACCGAGCCGTAGGTTCCAACCACTGCCAAGCCGACATTGCCGGCCACGCCGTTGACGGCCGAAACCGTCTTGCTGTCGCCGGTGTCGACGTCGGTGTCGTTGGTGAGCACGTTGCCGGTGGCGGAAGGATCGCCGGCGAAGGCGGTGTTGCCGGGGTTGACGCCGGCCTCGATGACGACGTCGCCGGCATTGGTGTCGGCGACGGCAATCGGGGCGTCGTTGGTGCCGGTGATGGTGATGGTCAGCGTGGTCGAGGAGGTTGCGCCGTTGGCATCCTTGACCGTGTAGGTGAACTGATCCGTCGCCGTGGCGCCCTGGGCGAGCGCGTTGGTGTCGGTGTCGGCATTGTTGAGCGTGTAGGTGTAGCTGCCGTTCGA
>NZ_JBFTRA010000046.1:0-437 GCF_056399285.1 Mesorhizobium sp. 01N446
ACGGAAGCCAACACGGCAGCGGCGATCAGCAGCGATCAGCACTTCCGGCACGCTGACCATCAGCGATGTCGACAGTCCTGCGACCTTCGTCGCTCAGGCCGCAACCGCCGGCAGCTACGGCACCTTTGCCATCAATGCGGCCGGTGCCTGGACCTACACCGCAAGCTCGGCCCACAACGAGTTCGTCGCCGGCCAGCACTACACCGAGAACTTCGACGTGGTCAGTGCCGACGGCACCCACACCTCGGTGCAGATCGATATTCTGGGGACCAATGACGCAGCGGTTCTCTCCTCTGCCTCGGTCAACCTGACGGAAGCCAATACCGCAGCGGCGATCAGCACTTCCGGCACGCTGACCATCTCCGATGTCGACAGTCCTGCGACCTTCGTCGCTCAGGCCGCAACCGCCGGGACCTACGGCACCTTTGCCATCAATG
>NZ_JBFTRA010000047.1:0-436 GCF_056399285.1 Mesorhizobium sp. 01N446
CAAACGCCACCGGCAACGTCATCACCAATGACACCGACGTCGACAGCGCCGGCCTGACGGTCAGCGCGATCCGCACCGGCGGCACCGAAGGCGCCGGCACGGTCGGTTCGCTGGGCGTCGGACTGGTCGGCGCACACGGCACGCTGACGCTCAACAGCAACGGCAGCTACACCTACGTCGTCAACGAGAACGATGCCACGGTGCAGGCGCTCAATACAGGCGGTTCGACCACCGACACGTTCAACTAYACCGTCAGCGACGGCACCCTGACCGACACCGCGGTACTGACGGTCACCATCAATGGCGCCAACGACGCGCCTGTCGGTGTGAACGACACCAGCGCCAGCGCGGGTGCGAACGCGGCAACCGAGAAGGGTGGCACCGCCAACGGCTCGGGCGGCGCAAACGCCACCGGCAACGTCATCACCAATGACAC
>NZ_JBFTRA010000048.1:0-431 GCF_056399285.1 Mesorhizobium sp. 01N446
TCATTGGTGCCGTCGATGTTGATGGTCACCGAAGTGTGGGTGCCGTCGGCGCTGACGACATCGAACGTGTCGGTGTAGGTGGTGCCGGCAGCGAACTCGTTGTGGGCCGACGAGGCCGTGTAGGTCCAGGCGCCTGCCGCATCGATGGCGAAGGTGCCRTAGGTCCCGACAGTRCCRGCCTGGGCGACGAAGGTCGCAGGGCTGTCGACATCGGAGATGGTCAGCGTGCCCGAGGTGCTGATTGCCGCTGCGGTGTTGCCTTCCGTCAGGTTGACCGAGGCAGAGGAGAGAACCGCCGCGTCGTTGGTGCCGAGGATGTCGATGGCGACCGAGGTGTGGGTGCCGTCGGCRCTGACCACRTCGAAGTTCTCGGTRTARTGCTGGCCGGCGACGAACTCATTGTGGGCCGAGCTTGCGGTGTAGGTCCAGGC
>NZ_JBFTRA010000049.1:0-401 GCF_056399285.1 Mesorhizobium sp. 01N446
GGCGGCGGCGATGGCTCGGTCGAAGTCTCCGGCACGCTCGATGCTTCGGCCAAGGCCGGCGGCAAGGGCGGCAAGGTCACGGTGACCGGCCGCAAGCTGAAGCTCAAGGCAGCCAAGGTCGATGCCTCGGGCAAGGACGGCGGCGGCACGGTCAAGATCGGCGGTGACAAGCAGGGCAAGGGCACGCTGCAGCGAGCCCAGACGACCGAGGTTGATGCCAATACAACGATCAATGCCGATGCTACCGGCACTGGCGATGGCGGCACGGTGATCGTCTGGTCGGACGAACAGACGAAGTTCGCCGGCAAGATTTCCGCGCGCGGTGGCGAGGACAACGGCAATGGCGGCTTCACGGAAGTGTCGGGCAAGCAGCGCCTCGACTTCACCGGCTCGGTCGACCT
>NZ_JBFTRA010000050.1:0-401 GCF_056399285.1 Mesorhizobium sp. 01N446
AGGTCGAAGGTCGACCGAGCCGGTGAAGTCGAGGCGCTGCTTGCCCGACACTTCCGTGAAGCCGCCATTGCCGTTGTCCTCGCCACCGCGCGCGGAAATCTTGCCGGCGAACTTCGTCTGTTCGTCCGACCAGACGATCACCGTGCCGCCATCGCCGGTACCGGTAGCACTGGCGTCGATCGTCGTATCGGCATCAACCTCGGTCGTCTGGGCTCGCTGCAGCGTGCCCTTGCCCTGCTTGTCACCGCCGATCTTGACAGTGCCGCCGCCGTCCTTGCCCGAGGCATCGACCTTGGCTGCCTYGAGCTTCAGCTTGCGGCCGGTCACCGTGACCTTGCCGCCCTTGCCGCCGGCCTTGGCCGAAGCATCGAGCGTGCCGGAGACTTCGACCGAGCCATCGC
>NZ_JBFTRA010000051.1:0-395 GCF_056399285.1 Mesorhizobium sp. 01N446
CAGCAGATCCTCCCGGTACTGAGTCAGCAGTTGCTGCAGCAGATGGCTGTGCGGCAGAAGCCCCGGCATTTAACGCTCGGTTGGGATGAGGATGAAGGCGTTGTGCTGACATTCGACGCACCGCAGTTTCTCCCGTTTCCCGCTCAGCAAGATAACGACAGGGCGCCAGATAAGAGGCTGACTAACACGCAGACAGATGAACCCGCATGCTAAAGGGATGCGGGAACGGCGTATTTGCCGGTTAACTGAAAAAGTGATGACGTTGTTGTCATCAACATCGGGCTGTGTGCTGTCGTTGACGTAGGGCATATGCGGCGGCATCCGCAACGCGCTCCCTGTGTCAAACCGGTGACAAACCGCGCGGGAAAGCGTGAACGCTTTGCCCCATCCGCGCC
>NZ_JBFTRA010000052.1:0-392 GCF_056399285.1 Mesorhizobium sp. 01N446
CCGCGCCGGCCTTCCGGGATGCCTTCAAGTCGAAACGATGCTTGATCCCGGCTGACGGCTTCTTTGAGTGGACGATCTCGCCGGCCGACGGCAAGAAGGATCCGTGGCACATCTATCTGCCCGGYCACGCGCCTTTTTCGTTCGCCGGGCTYTGGGCGCACAACTCCAACCTCGACATAACCAGTTGCACCATCATCACCGAGCCYGCAGGCGAGCCGATGAGGAACCTGCACGACCGGCAGCCGCTCATTCTSGACCAAGCCTACTATGACGCCTGGCTCKATCCGGCGACGCCGAAGGAATACCTGAAAGACATTCTCAGCCACGACATCGACGGCCAGCTGCAATTCAACCGTGTCGGCCGCGACGTCAATTCGACCGTGATCAACAAG
>NZ_JBFTRA010000053.1:0-389 GCF_056399285.1 Mesorhizobium sp. 01N446
AAGGTCGCAAGGTCGCAGGACTGTCGACATCGCTGATGGTCAGCGTGCCGGAAGTGCTGATCGCCGCTGCCGTGTTGGCTTCCGTCAAATTGACCGATGCGGAGGAGAGAACCGCCGCGTCATTGGTCCCCAGAATATCGATCTGCACCGAGGTGTGTGCGCCGTCGGCGCTGACCACGTCGAAGTTCTCGGTGTAGTGCTGGCCGGCGACGAACTCGTTGTGGGCCGAGCTTGCGGTGTAGGTCCATGCTCCCGCTGCATCGATGGCGAAGGTGCCATAGGTCCCGACGGTGCCGGCCTGGGCGACGAAGGTCGCCGGGCTGTCGACATCGGAGATGGTCAGCGTGCCGGAGCTCGATATGTCGGTGGCCGAGTTCGTCTCGGTCAGG
>NZ_JBFTRA010000054.1:0-379 GCF_056399285.1 Mesorhizobium sp. 01N446
GCCTTGGGTTTTCATGGTTTCGATCAGCATCGCCCGTGCAGCGCTGCCGGAGAACGGCTTGACCATCGCGGTCGGCAGGGCATCGACGAAACGCGTGTCCCATCCGGCCCATTGCACCAGATGGCGAATCCCGTCCAGCCCGAAGTCGAGCGCACCGGACGCCCGCAATACGCCCACCGCACACAGCATCGCGACCAGATATGGCAGCAGGTTCTTGGCGACATCGAAGCCTTCTTTGGCACCTTCGACGAACGCTTCGTAGACCTTGACCTTGCGCAGCGCGCCAATCACCAGAAACAGCATGATCATCCCGAACATCGTCAGGTTGCCGAGGATCGATGACAGGCTCGCCAGCGCAGTGGCTGAGAGCGCCGTCAAC
>NZ_JBFTRA010000055.1:0-361 GCF_056399285.1 Mesorhizobium sp. 01N446
CCAAGCCCTTCGACACCACGCCCGACGCCAACAACAGCACCAACATCGAGGCCGGCAAGGACGTCTTCACCTATACCGTCACCGACAGCCTCGGTAACACCAACACCTCGACCATCTCCATCGACATCAAGGACGACGTCCCGACAGCCAAGCCCGACACGGACGCGGCACAGTCGGGCGAGACGGTGACCGGCAATGTCGAGACCGGGACMAGCACCCACGGCACCGGCGCGGCCGACACGGCCGGCGCCGACGGCATCGCCTCGATCGCCTGGACGGGCATCGCCGGCTCCACGGTGACGGGAACCTATGGCGTGCTGACGGTCGATGCCAATGGCGGCTACAGCTACCATGCCAACCC
>NZ_JBFTRA010000056.1:0-358 GCF_056399285.1 Mesorhizobium sp. 01N446
TCGCGCCCCGTCGCTTCCGGGTCGATGCCCAGGGAGATGTTGATCAGCGATACGCATTCGCCCTGGATCACCGCCGAGCCGCTCGTCGGCCTGTAGATGCCCGACAGCACGCGCAGCAGTGTCGTCTTGCCGGAGCCGTTGTGGCCGACGAGGCCGATGCGGTCCCCCTCGTTCACCGAAAAGCTCACATCCTCCAGTCCGCGCACGATGACATGGCCATCGACCCGACGGTCGATCGCGCCGCCCGTGGCCACACTCAGTACACGGTTCTTGAGGGACCGGCTTGCCGCGTTGAAGACCGGAAATTCGACCGAGACGCCGGTCAGTATGATGGAAGCCATAGCAGGGATCATAGCCA
>NZ_JBFTRA010000057.1:0-354 GCF_056399285.1 Mesorhizobium sp. 01N446
ACAGCGCACAGCGCGATGCCCTTGAGGCCGAAGTCTTGCGCGCCGGTACCGGTGCCGACCAGCATGCCGCCAATCCCGAACACCAGCGTGACCGAGACAATCACCAGGTTGCGCGCTTCGGCCAAATCGATCTTGTGGCGGATCATGGTGTTCATGCCCACCGCAGCAATCGACCCGAACAACAGGCAAAGAATCCCGCCCATCACCGGCACCGGGATGCTTTGCAGCAGCGCACCGAACTTGCCGATAAACGCCAGGCTGATAGCAAAGATCGCCGCCCAGGTCATGATTTTCGGGTTGTAGTTCTTGGTCAGCATCACCGCGCCCGTCACTTCGGCGTACGTGGTGTTAGGT
>NZ_JBFTRA010000058.1:0-351 GCF_056399285.1 Mesorhizobium sp. 01N446
TGGCTATGATCCCTGGCTATGATCCCTGCTATGGCTTCCATCATACTGACCGGCGTCTCGGTCGAATTTCCGGTCTTCAACGCGGCAAGCCGGTCCCTCAAGAACCGTGTACTGAGTGTGGCCACGGGCGGCGCGATCGACCGTCGGGTCGATGGCCATGTCGCGGACTGGAGGATGTAAGCTTTTCGGTGAACGAGGGGGACCGCATCGGCCTTGTCGGCCACAACGGCTCCGGCAAGACGACACTGCTGCGCGTGCTGTCGGGCATCTACAGGCCGACGAGCGGCTCGGCGGTGATCCAGGGCGAATGCGTATCGCTGATCAACATCTCCCTGGGCATCGACCCGGAAG